>NZ_JBGAKA010000017.1:0-142939 GCF_044224635.1 Reyranella sp.
GCGGATGGACCGGATACCAAAGTGACAAATCAAATGGCCCCATCACTATGCGCGACGGACTCGAACGCTTCTACGCTATCGCTGATGGTTACCATCTCGCAGCGCAACATCTGTGCTCAAGTTAGCCAGCGAAGCTGGGGGAGGAAAATGAAAGAGCGCTCGTGTGAGTCGCGCGCGGCCGGGTGAAATTGCATGCCGCGCATGTGAAACGAATCCTTCCCCTGGCGCGGCGCCGAGTCGAAGCTCGCCGACGAACGCGCCCCGCCTCCCGGTCGCAAGGCGCGGCGAGGGAGCACGGGCATGGATGGATCGCAGAGCCGCGTCGCCGCGGACCAGCAGGCCGGGGTCGACAGCCCTGACGCGTGGCGGGTGGCGTGGATCGCGCTTGCGCTCCTCTCGGTGTCCTACGGCTCGCCGCTCCTGATCATCGTCGGCATGCGGACCATGCAGGAGGCGCTCGGCACCGATCGCTCGGTGATCGCCCTTGCCGGGTCCTTGGTGTGGGTCGGCACAGGGGCCGGCGGCATCCTGATGGGCTGGCTGGCCGATCGCATCGGGCTGCGCACCACGGTGATGTTCGGCGCCGTCATGATCGCCGGCGGCCTGGCGCTGTCGTCGACCGGGTCGGTGTGGGCCGTCTATGTCGGCCACGGGCTGATGGTCGGCCTGCTCGGCAACGGCGCCGTCTATCCGCCGCTCCTGGTCTATGTCACCCGCTGGTTCTATCGCCGCCGCGGCTCGGCGGTCGCGCTCATCTCGTCGGGCCAATACGTTGCCGGCGTCGTGTGGCCATCGCTGATCGAGCAGGGCATCGCCCAGGTCGGCTGGCAATGGGTGATGCTGGCCTTTGCCGCCGTGGTGCTCGTCGTCGTCGTGCCGATGACGTTTCTCCTCAGGCCGGCGCCCGTCACCGCATCCGCCGTGCCCGGGCACGCAGCCGACGCGCCGAGTCGGCGCGTTGCCGGCCTGCCGCCCAATCTCGCGCAGGCCCTGCTCTGCTTGGCGGGTTTCTCCTGCTGCATCCCGATGTCGATCCCGCAAGGCCATCTGGTCGCTTTCTGCGGCGACATCGGCATACGCCCGACCCATGGCGCCGCGATGCTGTCGGTCATGCTGGCGGCGGCCTTCCTGTCGCGCCAAGCGTGGGGTGCGCTCGCCGACCGGATCGGCGGCCTGCGCACCGTGCTCGCCGGCTCGACTTGCCAGGCGATCGCCATCGCCTGCTTCCTGCTCACCCAGGACGAGGTCGGCCTGTTCGCCGTGGCCACCGTCTTCGGGCTGGGATTCAGCGGCATCATCCCCGCCTACTCGGTGGCGATCCGCGAGCTGTTCCCGGCGGCCGAGGCGTCGTGGCGCATTCCGTTGACCCTGTTCACGGCGATGAGCGGCATGGCCTTCGGCAGCTGGTTCGCCGGCAGCCTCTACGATCACTTCGGATATTACGCGCCGGCCTTCGCCTCCGGGGTGGGCTTCAACATCCTCAATCTTCTGATTGTCGGCTTTCTGGTCGGTCGCATGGCATCGTCGCGGCGCAGCGGCCTGTGGTCCATGGTCAAATGACGACAAGGCCGGGCCTGCGCCTCACTCGAAACCGAAACGCACCGCCTTGAGGGCGGCCTCCTCGACCGCCTGCACGACGCGCTGATAGGAGCGCTCCGCCGCGGTCGACCGTTGTGGCGTACGCTCGGGCTCGAGCACGAACAGGAGCAGTGCTCGTCCCGGCACCGCGAACTCCTTGCCGAAGGAAGCGCGCTGCAATTCCTTGTGTTCCGGCGTGTGCGTATCCAGGAGCTTGACCCAACGGCTGCCGCCCGTTGCTGCGGGCAGCACAAAGGGCACGATCTCGGTGTGGGCATTGACGACGATCAGCAAGGTCGAATCGTCGCCCACTCTGCGGATGCCGGTTTCCTGCGCCCGTCCGTCGAGCAGGATGCCAAGGCACCGGCCATGGGGGTCTTGCCAGTTCTCTGCCGTCATTTCCACGCCTTGCGGCATAAGCCAGCTCACGTCCTTGACACCGATCTCCTCGTCATAGGTGCCGGTCAGGAACCGGCCGCGCCTTAGCATGGGCAGCGCCCGGCGTATCATCAGGAGCTTGCGCACGAACTCGGCCTGGGCGCGGCCTTCCGGGCCGATGCCTTCCCAATCGTGCCAGGAGATTTCGTTGTCTTGGCAGTAGCTGTTGTTGTTTCCGCCCTGGCTCCGCCCGAACTCGTCGCCACCCAGCAGCATTGGCGTGCCGCGGCTGAGCAACAGCGTGGCCAGGAAGTTGCGCATCTGAATGAGCCGCACGGCGCGAATGCCGGGATCGCTGGTCGACCCTTCGGCAAATGCGAAATCCGCGTTGGCCGCGTAACGCCGCGCCGGGGCAAAGAAGCTTAGATCGCCGGTCTCGACCTGGTAGCCGAACAGCGCCGGATTCCAGTCGATGCGGCCGATCATCTGCCGCCCGTACGGATCGAGCAGAAGCTTGTTGGGATTGAAGCGGTGCCCGGCCGCAGGATCGTATGGCCCGTGTACGCGATAGCCATAGACCGTGCCCGGCCGCGCGTCGGGCAGGTAACCATGCCAGACCTCGTCTGTGTACTCCGGCAGGGCAAGACGCTCTACCTCGCGCCTGCCGCTGTCCTCGAACAGGCACAGCTCGACCTTCGTTGCGTGCGCCGAAAACAGGGCGAAGTTCACGCCCAGCCCATCCCAGGTCGCGCCGAGAGGATAGGGCAGGCCTTCGGACAGGCGCGATCTGCGGGGCGACGAGCTCGGCACAAGGATTCCTTTCGCTGATGGGCTTGCAGAACGCGCGAGCCGTCCCGCAGGCTCCCCAGCGATGAGAACGAACGGCGGCGTTCCTTGAGTTGTCGTTCCCCTCCCGCGACGCCTGCGCTTCTCGCCGGCAGGCGAGACGCGCGCGGTCCGGAAGACCATGAGGGTTTGCCGGTACTCGCGATCACCGCGCCGCCGGGCGCTCCGCAGCGGCCCGGCGCAGCCGGGCGACCTCCTCGACGATGCCGCTCTGGCCGGTCTGCCGGGCCACCTCCTCGGCCTGCCGCAGGAGCGGCTGAGCAGTAGCGGTGTCGCCCTGGAGCAAGGCGCTGCGGCCGGCCCGCAGCAGCAGGTCGGCGGCCTCGGGTGCCTGGCCGGAGCGTTGGGCGGCGTCGGCGGCCGACGCCAGGGCGCGCACCATGCCGCGATAGTCGAGCGCCTGCTGGCGATTGGCGGCGGCGCGCTGAAGCAGGACGAGAGCGTCGGCCGGACGGTTGCCGAGCAGGGCGGCGCGGCCTTCCAGCTCCTCTCGGTCGGCTTGCATGTCGGCCTGCCTCGAGGTCGGCAGGGCGGCGATCGCCTGGGCAAGTGCAGGGCCGTCGCCGCGCTGCGCCGCCACCAGGCCGCGGATGAACCAGGCGCGCGGAGCGGTGTCGCTGTCGCTCGAGGTTCGGCTCGAGGCTTCCTGGGCCGCGCTGTCGGCGGCGGCAAGATCGCCGGCGCGATAGGACGCTGCCGCCAGCACGAGGAACAGCTCGGCCGGCACCGGCAGGCGCCTGAGCTCGAGGTCGCGCTGGGCGTCGCGCACCGTGGTGATCGCGGCCTTGGCATCGCCTGCCCGCATTTGCGCCAGCGCCAGATTGTACGACACGTCGGCGATGGCGCCGGCGTCGTCGCGCTCGTAGGCGCGCTGCAGGGCGGTCTTGTATTGGCGCACCGCCAGGCTCGGCATGTCCATCGACAGCGCCTGGCTGCCGGCGCGGTTGGCCTGGTCGAGCTTGGCGTCGGGCGGCGGCCCGGGATCGGCCGGGCTGCCGCCGCACGCCGCGAGAGCGATCGCCGCCATCGGTGCCAGCAGGCGCAGATTCACGATCTCGCCCCGGTCATGATTGCCTCTCGATCACGATCGCCACTCGATCATGGGCGCCACTCGATCATGGGCGCACCTCGATCGCCGGCGCCCGCCGGCTGGCCGGGGCGGGCGGGGCGTTGGAGCCGCCGAGCAGCCAATGACGGCGCAACTGGCCGAGCAGCAGCTCGAGCTCGTGCGCGGCGATCTGGGCCTGCAGCAGGGTGCTCGGCAAGGCTTCGGTTGTGACGGCGACGTTCTCGGCGATGCGCGGCGTGGTGTTGGCGAGATTGCGCGTGGTCTGCTGCAGCGACGTCAGGATCGAATCGGTCTTCACCAGGATCTGGGCGATGCGCGGGTCCTTCGACGTGCGCTCGAGCTGGGCGGCGAGCTCGCGCACGCTCACCAGGGCGGCTTCGACCTCGTTGGCCATCTTGTCGCTGGAGATGAGGCGGCCGGCGACCCCTTCGCCGCTGTCGACCTTGCGGGCGACGTTGGCGGCCGAGGTCATCGTCTGCTCGAGCGGACCCTCGATCTTGCGCACGACGGTGGCGGCCGTGGTCAGCGTCTGCTCGAGCGGGCCGGCCGGATCGACGGCGCGATGGGCGACCGCGGTGAAGGCCTGCACCGCCTTGTTGACGTCGTCGATCAGCGGAATGATCTTGGCGCGCAGCTCGTCGATCATCTGGCCCAGCGTATCGGTCGGCGCGCGGTCGCTCGAGGCGGCGATCACGGCATAGGACCAGTCGAGCTCGGGGCCGGCGCCGCGCGTGATGTCGATGAAGGCCGCACCCGCTACGCCGAACTGGCGGCGGATCGAGACCACCGAGTCGCGCCGGATGAACGGGCGCATCTGGTCCTCGACGCGGGCGACCGCATGCATGCGCTGGTTGGGGTCGATGACGATGCGGCGGACCTCGCCGGCGCGGGTGCCCAGCACCTGCACCTCGGCGCCGGGCGCCAGGCCCGCGACGCCTTCGTCGGGCAGCAGGATGCGCAGCGTGAAGGACGGCTGGAACCAGTCCTTGAGGAAGCCCGCGTTGATCAGCACGCCGATGAACACGCCGAGGCAGGCCAGCACCACGGCCCCGACGAGCTCGTCGAACTGGAAGACACCGAAGATCGAACGCTTCATCGCGCCCTCCGTCCTTGCGCCAGCCCGTGCTCGGCCAGCCGGAGCACCTGCTCCGCCTCGACGAACTGCGTGGCCTGGGCCGCCAGGCTGCCGGTAATCCATAGCACCGCGGCGCCGCGGTCGCGCGCTGCCAGGATGGCCTGCGCCATCGGCACGGCGAGGTCGGGCGTGTGCTCGAGCGCCGGGTCGTGGACCACGATCAGGTCGGGCTCGCCCAGCAGGCCGCGCACGCAGGCCGCCCGCACCAGGGCGCGACGCGGGGTGGTCTCGCTGCGTCCCGACGGCAGGCCGGGCAGGCCGAACAGCCGCGCAAGCTGGGTGGCATGGTCGATCATCTCCTCGCGCGGCCGCTCGAAATGGTAGGCGCCGGCCAGCAGAACCGCGTCGAGCACCGACATGTGGCTCGGCCAGACGTCACTCTGCACGACCGCGCCGATGCGGCGCCGTCGATGCATGCGCTCGCGCGGATTGCGCGTCGTCCAGTTGACGCCGAGGAACTGCACCTCGCCGGCATAGGGGTCGGCCAGCCCGACGCAGAGGTCGACCAGCTCGGCGGCGTCGGCGTCGTCGTCGACCTCGACCAGGGCGACGGTACGGCGCGGCAGCTCGAGGTCGAGCCGGATCGGCGTCGTCGAGAGCTGGCGCTCGGCCAGGGCGACGCCGCGCAGCGACAGGACAGAACGGGTGGGCCGGAGCGCCATGTCAGCCTACCACCCTCTCACGGCACGAGGTCGTAGAGGCTGTTGACCACGAAGATCGCGAGCGCCGAACGCACGAAGCCGCGTGGCACCAGGCGCTGCAGCTCGTCGGCCTGGTCGCGCCGCGCCAGCCCGGTCGAGCAGCAGGCCAGCGCCACGACGAACCCGATGGTGATGCATTTCAACGGCGGCAGGATGAAGTCGTTGATCTTCATGGCGCGCAGCACGAGATCGCTGAAATCCCAGATCGAGTAGGAGATCAGCCCGAGCCCGTTGGCCATCACGTAGCCGGTCAGCAGGGTCGACAGCAGCAGGATGGTGGCGAGGCAGAAGGCACCCAGCGCAAAGGCGAAGGCGCGCGGCACGATCAGCAGCATCAGCGGATCGAGCCCCTGGATCTCGAGCTGGCGCAGCCAGCCGCGGGCGCGCGCCTCGCCGAGCTCGATCAAGGTCGCCGTCCCGGCGCGACCAAACAGGATCAGGCCGACCAGGATGGGTACGAACTCGCGCACCAGCAGGACGACGATGACCTGGCCGACCAAGCCGGTCGTGCCGGTCTGGGCCAGCCAGTAGACCGCCTGCGACACCAGCGCGAAGCCGACCAGCAGGCCGGTCGCCACCGCGGTGGCGAACGAGCGCACCGTCACCTCATGCAGCACGCGCTTGAACTCGACGCGCACCGGCCCGTGCCAGGTGCCGCGGCGCAGCGACACCGCGACGACGGTGGCGGCCAGCGACAGATAGAGTAGCAGGCGATGGATCAGCAGGATCGTGGCGCCGCCCAGCGCCGCCAGGCCGCGTCGCACCAGCGGGAGGTCGCGGCGCTCCGTTCCCGCCATCACAGGCGGTCCACCAGGACGAAGGTGCGCATGTCGCCGGTCTCGGGCAGGAAGTAGGTGCCGCGCGGCCGGAACAGGAAGCGGTCGGCGAGCAGCTCGTAGGCGGTTTCCGAGGCGGCGATGGTGCGCCGGGCGGTGCTGGTCGACAGCACCTTGGCGACGCCGATCGCGCCGCCCCACAGATGCCGGCTCGGCGGCTCGGTGGCGACCGTCATGCTCATGACCGTGCCGATATCGATGGCGAAGCTGAAATCGAGGTTGATGTTCCAACGTCCCTCGAGCTCGAGCAGGCGGTCGCGCAGGTCGAGCATCGCCGTCGCCACGCAGCGCGCCGAGGCGGTGACCGCCGTCTTGTCGCCGGAGAAGGCTGCTAGCACGAGCTGGTCGTCGAGCATCGCCGCGTAAGTAAGCCCGCTGCTCTCGATCGAGCGCTTGAGCTCGTTGACGATCGCCTCCATCGCCGTGCTTTCCTCGCACGATGCCGGGCGCTTGGCCACCGTGGTCCACATCGGCAGCTTCAGCACGGCGATCGTCGCCCGCTCGATCGCATTGTCCTCGAGATCGTCGAGCGAGGCGTTCGCCAGCATCAGGGTCTGCTCGAGCCGCGATTCGCGGGTGGCGAAGCTTTCGACCGAGGCCCCGCCGGCCGAGCCGCCGGCCGCTGCGGCGGCTGCGGCGCGCGCCGCGACAGGCACCGGCGGGGCGGCGGCGGCGTAGCGCAGCGCCAGCACCACGGCCAGCGCATCGCAGAATGCCACCATGCTGGCGGCATGCTCGCCGCGCGCCGGATCCTCGACCGTGATCATGCCGCTCAAGCGGCCGTTGGAGAGGATCGGCACGATGTAGATGCTGGTGGTGTTCAGCGGCTTCAGGTAGGCGACGAACAGGTCGGCCGTGCGCCCCTGGCTGGCATCCTCGGCGTCGATCGGCTCACCGTTGCCCAGCGCGGCGAACAGGTCTGGCATCTGGTCGCGATGCAGCTCCATGCCGCTGGTATGGTCGTTCACGGCGCGGTCGAAGCAATCCTCGCACAACAGCGTGGTGCGGTCGCTGTTGAGGCGCCATACCGCGACCCGCTTGCCGGCGCAGGCGGTGGCGGCGGTCTCGAGCGCGCTTTCCAGGCTCTCGTCCTGCGAGCCATCGGTCGGGCCGCTGGTGCGCGCCAGCTCGACGAAGGTGCGGTTTCGCGCCTCGAGCGCCTGCTGGCGCGCGGCGGCCGCGGTGACCGTGCGGTCGGCGGCGACGCTGCGCCAGGCCAGCAGGCCCGACAGCCCGGCAACGATCAGCACGACCAGCCCCGACATGAACAGCGTGGCATAGGCGCTGTCGGCGACGAAGCCCACGAAGTCGGTCTCGGGAACGACGATCACGACCACCCAGTTGCGGTCGGTGACCATGCTCACGGGCTCCGACGAGACGATGATGTGCTGGTCGCCGAATGTCAGCACCTGGCGGCCGAAGCCGGAAACGCGCAGGTGATTGAAGATCCGGGTCATCAAGGGGTCGCCGAGCTCGTCGAGCATCGGCGCCTTGGCGTCGGGCCGCTCGGCTGGCAGCCAGTCGTCGCTCGGGTAGGCGACGATGCGCCCGCTCTTGTCGAGGATGAGCGCCTTGCCTCTTTGCCCGATGTCGAGCTGTTTCAGGAAGCTGCACAGGTTGGCGAGCTCGATGTCGATGCCCATCACCGTCTGCAGCCTGCCTTCGGCGTCGAAGTGCGGAATCGACAGGGTGATGCCGGGCTTCTTCAAGGTGAAGAAGAGATAGGTCTCGCTCCAATACGGCTTCTTCGTGCGCTCCGCGCCCTGGTACCAGGGGCGTGTCCGGGGATCGAACGTGTCGGCCGGATCGGTCTCGACCCCGACCACGTTTCCCTGGGCATCGCGCCGGGTCCAGCTGACGGTCCGCTTGTCGCCCTGACGCTCGATCGTCTTGGTGTCGAAGCCGCCTTTGTCGTTGCGGACCACGAACAGGAAATTGCCCTCGGGATCGGCGTAGCTGAAGGCGGTGGCGGCGGTGACGGTGCCCAGTGCATGCCGGGCGAATCGCCGGACCTCCTGGGCGCCGCTGGGCACGCTGCGCCCGGCCCCGGCTGCGTCGGCCAGCTCGAGGAACTGCACGGCCGGAGCAAAGTAGGACTGCATCTGAACGGCGACCCGCTGGTCGATCGCCGTGATCAGGTCGTTGCCCAGGATGGCGGCGCCCCGGCGATTGCGCTCGTAGGCCGAATAGGCCATGCCCGCGACCAGAACCACCGCAACCACGACACCGGCCACTGGCAGGCTGTGGCGCAACGCCCTGCGCAAACGGGACGGGCGCCCCTCACGCTGGGCCTCCGACAGGGCCGTCAGGTCGGGCGCCACCTGATCGGACGGTGACAAGCTGGCCATGCGACCTCCAGCTTACCCCATCGGCACGCCATTAGTAGAGTCCGACGTGCCCCCGGACGCATAGCCGAGGCGGGATCGCGGGGTGGGGCCGCTCTTCATTTTCCTCCCCAGCTTCGCTGGGGAGGAGGGTCAAGAGCGCGGCTGTGGGCCCTCGCCGGTCACTCGACCGTGACGGACTTGGCGAGGTTGCGCGGCTGGTCGATGTCGCAGCCCCGTGCCATGGCGACGTGATACGCCAGCAACTGCAGCGGGATGTTGAGCAGCAGGGGATCGAGCTCGGGCGCGAGTTTGGGCACCACGAACGATCCATCGACGGCGGCAGGAGCGTCGCCCGGATGGGTCACGGCGATGACCGGTCCGCCGCGGGCCTTGATCTCGTCGATCGTCGAGAGGTTCTTGGCCATCAGGTCGTCGTGCGGCAGCACGATGACGCTGGGCGTCTCGGGCGTGATCAGCGCCAGCGGCCCGTGCTTCAGCTCGGAGGCCGGATAGGCCTCGGCGTGGAGATAGCTGATCTCCTTCAGCTTCAGCGCGCCCTCCTGGGCGATCGCATAGCCCGCTGCCCGGCCGAGATAGAAGGCGTGCTGGGCCGTGGCGAAGCGTTGCGCCAGCACGGCGATCTCGTCTTCCCGGGCGAGGATCGCGGCAATGTGGTCGGGCAGGGCTTCCAGCGCGCCCAGCAGGCGGGCGCCGCCGGCATGCGAGAGGTCGCGCAGGCGGCCGAGATTGATGGCGAGCAGGGCGAGGGCCACGACGCTGCAGGTGAAGGTCTTGGTCGACACCACGGCGATCTCCGGGCCGGCCCGCAGGTAGATGCCGCGGCCGCATTCGCGCGCGATCGTGCTGCCGACGACATTGACGATGCCGAGCACCCGGCCGCCCTTGCGCTTGATCTCCTGCACGGCGGCCAGGGTGTCGAACGTCTCGCCCGACTGGCTGACGGCGATGTAGAGCGTGTCCTTCTCGATCACCGGGTTGCGGTAGCGGAACTCGGACGCCTGCTCGGCCTGGCTCGGGATGCGCGCGAGCTGCTCGATCAGGTGGGCGCCGGCCACCCCGGCGAGGTAGGCGGCGCCGCAGCCCAGGATGCGGATTCGATGCACGTCCAGCAGATCGCGCGCCGCGAGCTCGATGCCGCCGAGGTGCGTGGTCTGGAAGCGGGGGTCGAGGCGGCCGCTCAGGGTTCGCCGCACCGCCTCGGGCTGGTCGGCGATCTCCTTGTGCATGTAGTGCCGGAAGGCGCCCTTGTCGTAGGCCTCGTCCTTCCATTCCAGGGTGGACGGCGTCTTGACTGTGCTGGTGCCGTCGAGCCGGCGTGTCTCGTAGCCGTCGGCGCGCACGGTGGCGAGCTCGCCGTCGTCGAGGTGAACGATGCTCGCGGCGTGGCGCACGAAGGCCGCCGCATCCGACGCGAACAGCATCTCCTTGTCGCCGATGCCGAGCACGATCGGGCTGCCGTTGCGCGCCACCACGAGCTGGTCGGCGCGCTCGGCATCGATGACCGCCAGGCCATAGGTGCCGACGACGAGCCGCAGCACGGCACTGACGACGGTCTCGAGCGGTGAGCCATCGTCCATCAGCGCGATCAGGTGGGCGACGACCTCGGTATCGGTCTCCGAGCTGAAGACGATGCCGCGCGCCGTGAGCTGCGCCTTGAGCGCAGCAGCATTCTCGATGATGCCATTGTGCACGACAGCATAGCGGCCGCTGGCGTCGCAATGGGGATGGGCGTTGCGGTCGCTCGGCTCGCCGCTGGTTGCCCACCTCGTGTGGGCGACGCCCAGCATGCCCTTGAAGCGCTGCGGCTTCAGCTCCTCGAGCTCGCGGACCTTGCCCTTGCGCTTGGCGAGCTTGAGCACGCCCTTGTGGCCGATCGCGATGCCGGCCGAATCGTAGCCGCGATATTCGAGGCGATGCAGGCCTTCCATCAGGATGGGCGCCGCCTGGCGCTTGCCGATATAGCCGACGATGCCGCACATGGTGGGTTCCTAGCCGTAGATGATGCGGCGCAACTGCCGCGTGGTGTAGGCCGGGGCCGGGAAGCGCCGCTGCGCCAGCTCCACCTGGAGACGGGCGAAGATCGCCGCATTGGCGAGACCCTGGCGCTGGAGCGCCAGATGCCGCCGCCGGACGAAGGCATCCGGCTGCTCGATCAGGAACGACACGACCTCGTCGACGAGGCGCCGGGCCTCGCCGCGGTCCAGTGGCGATGTTCGGGCGAGGTATTCTACGAGCTCGTCCAAATCGGCCAACTCGGCTCCATTCACATGAATTCCTAGCAACCGGGGCTTGGAGAAGAGACATTTTTGCCCGATTCTGGGCAGAAATGCCATGATTTCATGCTGGAGGAGACGAGGATCGGGTGGCTCGGACGACCCAATTGCTGAACGTGCTGACCTTCCGGGCCTTCGCCAGGGTTGCCGGGTAGGTCAGGCAATAGCGGCGGCCGCTGGGCGTAAAGCCGAACGGGGCGACCAAGCGGCCGAGTTGCAGGTCCTCGTCGACCAGGGGACGCGGCGCCATGGCGACGCCCAGCCCGCCGACCGCCGCCGCCAGCAGGAAATAGAAATGCTCGAAGCGCCGTCCGCGGCCGGCGTCGATGTTTGGCGTCCGGCGACGCTTCAGCCAGTCCGCCCAGGCGTCAATCCGCGTCTCAGTGTGCAGGAGCGGCAGGTCGTGCAGATCGGCGGGCCGGCGGAGCGGGTGCCTGGCCGCAAAGTCGGGACTGCACACCGGTCCGATCTCCTCGTCCATGAAGGGGCGGGCTTCGATGCCGGCCGGCCACGGCGGGTTGCCGATGCGGATCGCGATGTCGATCTCCTCGCGCGCAAAGTTGACGGGGCCCGACGATGCCGAGAGCCGAACGTCGATCGCCGGATGGCGCGCGTTGAAATCGTAGAGGCGCGGGATCAGCCAGCGCATCATGAAGGTCGGCAGGCACGCCACCACCAGGGGGCCGCGCTGGGTGGCGCCGGTCAGCCGCGCGGCGCTGCTCTCGATGATGTCGAGCGCCGTGCGTACCGCCGGCAGCATTGCGTTGCCGGCTTCCGTCAGCTCGAGCCGCCGGGTCGAGCGACGGAACAGTTCTGCGCCGAGATGCGCTTCGAGCGATTTTATCTGCCGGCTGATCGCGCCGTGGGTGAGGTTCAGCTCGTGCGCGGCCGCGCTGAAGCTCAGCAGCCGCGCCGCCTGCTCGAAAACCGGCAAGGCCTTCAACGGGGGAAGCCGACGTCGCGCCATGCACCCTCTTTGTGATGAAAGCTCACAGATGCGGTGAGCTTAGATCGTTTGTCGCCTGCCTCCAATTGTCGTCCTCTGTGCGGCGATGAGCATTCGAAGACCCACAGCCCGGCCGCGCAATCCGTGCTTCTCCTCCGGACCCTGCGCCAAGCGCCCCGGCTGGCGGCCGGAGGGGCTCGCCGCCGCGCTGGTGGGGCGCTCCCATCGTTCCGCCGCCGGCAAGGCGCGGCTCGCCGAGGTGATCGAGCGATCGCGCAGCGTGCTCGACATTCCCGCCGATTACCGCGTGGCCATCGTGCCGGCGTCGGACACCGGCGCCGTCGAGATGGTGCTGTGGTCGCTGCTCGGACCGCGCGGCGTCGACGTCCTGGCCTGGGAGAGCTTTGGCGAACAGTGGGCGCAGGACATCATAAGCCAATTGAGGCTTGCCGATGAGCGCTGCCTGGCGGCGCCCTACGGTTGCCTGCCCGACCTCACCGCGGTGTCGGCCGAGCGCGACATCGTGTTCGCCTGGAACGGCACGACCTCGGGGGTTCGCGTGCCCGACGGCGGGTGGATCGCAGCCGACCGAAGCGGCCTCACGATCTGCGACGCCACCTCCGCCGCCTTCGCCATGGCGCTGCCCTGGGACAAGCTCGATGTCACGACCTGGTCGTGGCAGAAGGCGCTCGGGGGCGAGGCCCAGCACGGCATGATCGCATTGAGCCCGCGCGCCATCGAACGCCTGCTGAGCCACACGCCGGCGTGGCCGATGCCGAAGATCTTCCGACTGACGCAGGACGGCGCGCTCGCCGAGGGCATCTTTCGCGGCGAGACCATCAACACGCCGTCGATGCTTGCGGTCGAGGATCATCTCGACGCCTTACGCTGGGCGGCGGATATCGGCGGGCTACCGGCGCTGATTACCCGCGCCGAGGCCAATCTCGCGGCGATCGAAGAGTGGGTGGCGCGCGCCGGCTGGCCTGCCTTTCTCGCCGTCGACAAGGCCCATCGCTCGTGCACCTCGGTCTGCCTGCGCATCGCCGATCCGGCGGTCGCGCGCCTCGAAAGCGCCGACCAGGCCGCAATCGCCCGCCGGCTCGCGGCATTGCTCGAGGCCGAAGGGGCAGCCTTCGACATCGAGGCCTATCGCCACGCGCCGCCCGGCCTGCGTCTTTGGGCCGGCGCGACCGTCGAGACGGCAGACCTGCGCGCCCTGTTCGGCTGGCTCGACTGGGCCTATGCCGAGGTGGCGCCGTGATCCCGGCGGCGGCCGCAACTTCGCGCATCGCCTCGACCGTGGATCTCGATGCGCCGGGCCTGCGCCACGGCTACCTCAAGCTGCCGCACTCCACGCACGACTCGGCCTATGGCTGGATTCCCATTCCCATCACCGTGGCGGTGGGCGGCAGCGGGCCGAGTGTCCTGCTGGTGGCCGGCAATCATGGCGATGAGCACGAAGGCCAGATCGCCCTGATGAAGCTCGTGCGCTCGCTCGATGTAGCAGCGTTACGGGGCCGCCTCATCGTGCTCACGGCGGCGAACTATCCCGCCGTCATGGCGGGCCGGCGCGTCTCGCCGCTCGACGGCGGCAGATCGTGACGTTCGACCGCGCCGGCATGGTGCTCTGTCGTCGCTTCCCGGGCTGGGCGCGCCGCGGCGACTGTCTCTATCAACTGGCGAGTCCGGCGACATGAGGAAGGAACTCTGGCTCCTGGTCGCGCTGCTGGCCTACCTCGGGGCACGCCTCGTGCCGGCGCAGGCCGGGCTTGGCCTGCCGGCGTTGGCAGCGCTGGGTGTCGCTGCCGCGGGCACCATCCTGTGGATCACCGAGGCGGTTGCGCTCGGCGTCACCGCTCTGCTCGTCATCGTGCTGCTGGCCATCACGCCGGGCATGACCCTGCCGGCGGCGCTGCACGGCTTCACGTCGGAGGTCGCGTTCTTCCTGATCGGCGCGGCGGCCATGGGCGCTGCCGTCGAAGCGAGTGGCCTGGCACAGCGCGCGGCGCGCTTCCTGACGCTCAGCGCACGCGGCAACCCGACGCGACTCTACGCGCAGATGATCGTCTCGCTGCCGGCGCTGGCCTTTCTCGTGCCGTCGGCGATCACGCGCAACGCCATCCTGATCCCGGCCTATCGCGAGGCGCTCGACGGCATGGGCATCGACAAGGGAGGCCGCGTCGGTCGCGCCCTCATGCTGGCGCTCGGCATGCTGAACCCGCTCGCCTCGTCGGCGCTGCTGACCGGTGGCATCGCGTCGATCGCGGCGGCGACGCTGCTCGGGGGCTTCTCCTGGCTGCATTGGTTCGGCCTGATGGCGGTGCCGTACTACGCCCTGATCCTGCTGGGCGGTCTCTATCTCCGCCTCATGGTCGGCAGGTTCGAGCCGCCGGTCGCGGCTGCCGCCGTGCCGCCGGCCGTGCCGCTGTCGACGGCCGAGACCAGGACTCTCGTGGTGCTCGCCCTGACCGCGGTGCTGTGGCTCAGCGATTCGTGGCATCACCTCTCGCCCGCGATCCCGGCGCTGATCGCTGCCATCGCACTGCTGTGCCCACCCTTCGGCGTGCTGACCTGGAAGGTCTTCGAGGCCAAGCTGTCCTGGAGCCTGATCCTCACCGTGGGCGCTTCGATTTCGCTTGCCCGGGCGATGACCGAGAGCGGCGCGGCGGCCTGGCTCGGCGAGCTGCTGGTCGGCCACCTGGCCGGTTTGTCGGCCGCGCCGCTCGTCCTGTTGGCGCTGTTGATCGTGGCGGTCGCCGTCGTGCACCTCGCCATCACCAACCTCGCGGCCTGCATGGCGCTCTTGATCCCGATCGCGATCACCATCGCAACGGCGGCCGGGCTCAACCCGCTGCTCTGCGGCCTGGTGGCGACGCTCGCCGTCGATGCCGTGATCCTCTATCCGGTGCAGACCGTCGCCAACCTGCTGGCCTACGAAAGCGGCTACTTCGCCACCGCCGACGTGCGCCGCCTCGGGCTCGGCATGCTCGTGCTGACGATCGTGGTGGTGATGCTGGTGCTGCCCTGGTGGGCGCTCCTGTCGCTGCCCCTGGCGGGAGCATCCTGATGCGCCGTCGTACCGTGCTGGCTGCCACCGCGGCCGCGCTCCATCCGGCAACTTTGTCGGCCCAGGACAAATGGCCGACGCGGCCGATCCGTCTCGTCGTGCCGTTCGCTCCGGGCGGCACCACCGACCTGGTTGGTCGCCTGATCGCACCGTCCATGGCCGCGGCGCTCGGTCAGCAGATCATCGTCGACAACAAGGCCGGCGCCGGCGGCATTCTCGGTGCCGACGCCGTCGCCAAGGCGAAGGATAGCGTCGATACGCGCCAGGGCACGCCCGACGACGCGTCGCGCTTCCTCGCGAGCGAGATCACGAAATGGACGCCACTGGCGAAAGGTTCCGGTGCTGTCGTAGACTGACTGCAGGGTGAAGATCTTGCCGGCAGATGCGATGATTCAGGCGGAGCGACTGTACGCCGTGATCCAAAGCAGCCCGCTGCTGTCCGCCGTGATCGCCAGATGGACGCACGTCGGCCTGCCCGATGCCTGGCTGGTTGCCGGCGCGATCGCGCAGACCGTCTGGAACGACGGCTTGGGCTTGCCGCCGCAGCACGGCATCGCCGATATCGATATCGTCTATTTCGATGGCGACGATCTGTCGGATGCAGCGGAGGCGACGCAGTCGGCAAGAGTGAGAGCGCTCTTTTCGGACTTGCCCGTCTGGATCGACGTCAAGAACGAGGCACGCGTCCATCTTTGGTACGAGGCCAAGCTCGGCCAGCCGCTCGCGCCCTACGTCTCGACCGCCGATGCCATCTCGACCTTTCCGACGACCGCCACATCGGTCGGCGTGCAGCCCGGTGCGAACGGGCTCGCGCTCGTGGCTCCATTCGGCCTCGCCGATCTGCTGGGCCTGATCGTGCGGCCGAACAAGAAGCAGATCTCGCGTCAGGTCTACGAGGCGAAGATCGAACGCTGGTCGACGCTCTGGCCGGGACTTCATGTCGTCTCGTGGGATCAGGTGCCGGTGCCGCTGGGAGTGGCCGATTCACGCTAGAGCGTGATTGGTTTTTTGTTGAACCGACTCGGTATCCATTCTGTCATCGTGAGCGCAGCGAAGGATCTCATCGCCAGGAGCTTCAAAGTGCTCCCATTGCAGGCGGCGGCGAGGTTCTTCGCTGCGCTCAGGACGACAGAAGCTCGGACGTCGGCCTGAGGGATGGCGCTTCAACGTAGGAAAATCGCGCGCTAGTCCTGCTCGAGGATGTGGAAGCCGTCGACGTTGAAGTCGATCGTCACGGCCGTGTCGGGTTGAAGGGCCGCGCTTGCCAGGCCGCTCATCACGACTTGCAGCATGGTGCCGCCGAACGCGACTTGATAGTCGGTCTTCTCGCCCAGGAATGTCACCTGGACGATGCGGCCGTTGGGGCCCGGACCGCCGCCGGCTCGCAGCGCGATCATCTCCGGGCGCACGACCAGGCTCATCATGTCGCCCGGCTGCCGGCCCGACGCGAACGCGATCGACATTCCTTCGGTCTCGACCTGGCTCGACGACAGCACGCGAGCCTTCAGGACGTTCGTCCGGCCGATGAAGCGGGCGACGAACTCGGTCCGCGGCCGATAGTAGAGGTCGCGCGCGCTGCCTTCCTGGACGACCGAGCCGCGGTCCATGACGGCGATTCGATCGGAGATCGCCATCGCCTCTTCCTGGTCGTGCGTCACGTACACCGTCGTGATGCCGATCCTCTTCTGCAAGGCGCGGATCTGCTCGCGCATCTCGAGCCGGAGCTTGGCATCGAGGTTGCTGAGCGGCTCGTCGAACAGCAGGACCTTGGGCTCGAACACGACGGCGCGGGCCAGGGCGACGCGCTGCTGCTCGCCGCCGGAAAGCTGGTGCGGCTGCTGACGCTCGTAGCCGGCGAGGCCGACGAGATCGAGCACGGTGCCGACTGCCTGGACGATCGCGCGTTCGTCGCGGCCCTGCACGCGCAGCCCGTAGGCGACGTTCTCGAACACCGAGAGGTGGGGAAACAGCGCGTAGTTCTGGAACACGAAGCCGATGCCGCGGCGATTCGGCAGCACGTGCGTCACGTCGCGGCCGTCGATCAGGATCGCGCCGGCGTCGGGTTCCTCAAAACCCGCGATCATGCGGAGCGTCGTCGACTTGCCGCAGCCGGAGGGCCCGAGCAGGGTGACGAGCTGGCCGTCCTCGACCGACAGGCTGACCTCGCGCACGGCGTAGACCTCGCCCTTGACGCTGTGATCGAAGCGCTTGGAGACGTGCTCGAGGCGAATGCCGACGGACACCTGGGCTAACCTCCGAGGAAGGAGCGCGCCGCGCCGCCGGCGGCCGGCGTGCGCAGCCGCGCCAGCACGGCGCTGAGGCCACCGACAACGATGAAGACGACCACGATCACGAGCACCGAGAAGGCCGCGGCCGGGCCGAGCGCGAGCTCGGTCATGTTCTCCAGGATGCGCACCGTGATCAGCGTCCAGCTGATGGACACCAGGAAGATCGTGGCGCTGATCGCCGTCATCGAGCGGATGAAGACCACGCCCAGGCCGGCGAAGAAGGCCGGTGCGATCAGGGGCAGCATGACGCGGCGAAAGGTTTCGGACGTGCCGGCGCCGAGGCTTGCCGAGGCGTCCTCGAGGCTGCGGTCGATCTGCTGCAGCAGGGCCACCGTGGCGCGGATGCCGGTCGGGCTGTAGCGAAAGACGTAGCAGGCGATGATGATCAGGGCGCCGCCGGTCAGGGCGATCGGCGGGTCGTTGAAGGCGATCAGGTAGGCGATGCCGACGATCGTGCCGGGAAGGGCGTAGTTGATCATCGCGACCAGCTCGATGGCGTGACGGCCGGGAAAGCGCCGCCGCGCGACGAGGTAGCCCACGAGCACGCCGTACAGGCCGCCGATCGGCATGCCGATGGCGGCGATGATCAGCGTGTCCCGGATGGCCGGCAGGCCCTCGGTGAAGATCACGTGGTAGTGGTGCCAGGTGAAGCTGTTGTTGGCGCCGAATGCCGTGACCAGAGAGGCCACGACCAGCAGCGCGTAGAAGTAGACGATGATGGCCGTCACGGCGAGGCAGGCTGCCACCAGCAGCCAGATCGTCCAGCGGGCGATGGCGCGCGAGCGCGAGCGCTGGCCCACCTTGCCGCTGACGGTGACGTAGCTGCGTTGGCCGACCCAGTAGCGCTGCAGCAGGAAGATCACGACGGCCGGCAGCAGCAGCATCAGGGACAGGACGGCGCCGCCCTTGAAATCGAACAAGCCGGTGATCTGCAGGTAGGCCTGGGTCGGCAGCACCGGGAAGGCATTGCCGGCGAGGATGAGGGGGGTCGCGAAATCCGCGAGCGAGGCCGCGAACAGCAACAGGAACGCATTGGCGAAGCCCGGCACGCAGAGCGGCAGGGTCACGGTCCGGAAAATGCGCCAACGCGAGCTGCCGAGGCTGAAGGCCATCTCCTCGAGGTTGGGGTCGATCGCCGCCAGGATCGGCCGCAGGGTGAGATAGGCGATCGGGAAGTAGGTCAGGGTCTCGGCGAGCGTCGTGCTCCAGAAGCCGTAGGCCGAGACGTTGGTGAGGCCGAGCAGGTCGTGGGTGATCAGGCCCCTGGGCCCGAACGAGAAGATGATCGCGATCGAGGTCGTGAAGGGCGGCGACACCAGCGGCAGCAGCGCCGCCGCATCGAGCAGGGTCAGCCAGTGCCGGCCGAGCCCCGACCGAACCGCCGTCAGGGCGAAGACGAGGCCGAGCGCGGTTCCAAGCGCACCGACGGCGGCGGCCAGCACCAGGCTGTTGACGAACGCCGCCTGGTGGCTGGGATCCAGCACGGCCGACAACAGGGGCTCGAGCGTGAGCGCGCCGTCGTCGACGAAGGCGCGCTCCAGCAGATGGGCCAGCGGGAACAGCACGAAGAGCAGCAGCAGGCACCAGATCGCGGCGACCGCCGTCAGCAAGGCCGGATCGCCGGCGAGGCGGCGCCACGGCGCCGCCGACCGTGTCCTGGTCACGGCCGTCACTGGGCCGGCAGGATCTCCTTCACCCAACGCTCGATGATGCGCTTGCGATTGGCGCCGGCGTAGTCGTCGTCGATCGGAAAGATCCTGGCGCCCTTCAACACCTCGGCCAGCGCCGGATCGGTCTTCACCTCGGGGTTGGCCGGAACGAAGTTCACCTTGTGCTCGGCGAGCTTGGACTGCATGGCCGGGCTGGTGGCGAAGTCGATCAGCTTCTTGGCCGACTCGGGATTCTTCGCACCCTTGATCAGCGCGATTGCTTCGGCCGAGGTGCCGATGCCCTCCTTGGGAAAGCTGACGACGACATCGTAGCCCTTGGCCTTGGTCTCGAGCGCGTCGACGATGAAGAAGATGCCGCCGGCAGCCTGGCCGAGGCCGACCGGCAAGGTGCCGCCGCCGCCGCTCTTGGTATAGACCTGCACGTTCTGGCGCAGCTTCTTCAGGTACGCGAAGGCCTTGTCCTCGTTGCGCTCGTTGACCTCGAGGACGGAGAAGATGCGCGTCACCGCCGTGCCCGACGTCCGCGCATCGGCCATCTGCAGGCCGTTCTTGTAGGCCGGGTTCAGCAGGTCGTTCCACGAGGCCGGCGGCTGCAGGTTGTTGGCCTTGAGGAATGCCGCGTTGGTCATGAACACCAGCGGATCGTCGGCGATCGCCGTCCACTGGCCGTCAGCGTGCTTGAAGCGCGCCGGCAGCTTGGCGAACGATGGCGACTTGTAGGGCTCGAAGATGCCCTCCTTGATGCCGGCCGCGAATGTTTCCACCGGTCCGCCGAACAGGACATCGATGCGCGGATTGTTCTTCTCGGCGATGACGCGCGCCAGGGCCTCGCCGGAGGAGAAGCGCAGGAAGTTGACCTTGATGCCGGTCTGCTTCTCGAACTCCTGGAACATCGGGCGGGCGTAGTTCTCGGGCCAGATCGTGTAGACGTTGAGATCGGCAGCCGAGGCGGCGGCGAGACTGACGATCGAACCCGCGACGACTCCAGCCAATGCGAGCGTCGCGCGACGAAGCAGACCCATCGATTTCCCCCGATATGACAGTATTGTTGCAGACCGATATAGGCCGCGCGTCGGGGCACCGTCCACGGAAGAATAAAGAGTCTTATGCTGCCAATTGTGGCAAAGCGGAATGGTACCAAAGGCCGATCCTGGAGCGGGGGCAATGCAGAAGTTCATCCATATCACCGACACGCACTTCGTGCCGCCCGGCACTCTGCTCTACGGCCTCAATCCACTCGATCGGCTCGCGCTCTGCGTCGCCGACGTCAACAAGCATCATGCCGACGCCGCCTTTGCGATCCTGACCGGCGATCTCGCCCACAAGGGGGAGCTGCCGGCCTACCAGGCGCTGAAACGCGAGCTCGACAAGCTGGCCATGCCCTACCACCTTCTGGTCGGCAACCACGACGACCGCGCCGGTTTCCGCGCGACCTTTCCCGACGCCCGCGTCGATGCCAACGGGTTCATCCAGTTCACCTTCGACATGGGCGAGGGCGTGCTGGGCGTCTGCCTCGACACCAACGAGCCCGGCAAGCCGTGGGGCACCTTCTGCGAGGCGCGCGCCGCCTGGCTCAGCGACACGCTGGCCCGCACCGGCGATCAGCCGGCGATCATCTTCATGCATCATCCGCCGTTCAGGGTCAGGCTGAAGCGCATGGACGACATCTCGCTGCTGGAGCCGCGCTTCTTCAGCCAGGCGATCGCGGGCCGCAAGAACATCCGCCACCTGTTCTTCGGCCATTTGCATCGGCCGGTGGCGGGAAGCTGGCGCGGCATCCCTATCTCGACCCTGCGCGCGACCAGCCACCAGGTGGCGCTCGATTTCGTGGTCGAGGGCCGCATCATGGGCAGCCACGAGCCGCCAGCCTACGGCGTGGTGCTGCTCGAGGAGGACCAGATGATCGTGCATATGCATGATTATCTCGATCGGACGAATACGTTCCTGCTGTGACTCGCTCCCTTTCTCCTCCCCAGCTTCGCTGGGGAGGTGTCGGCGTAATCGCCGACGGAGGGGTCGAAAGCCCCACTGAGACTCCTGACCCCTCCGTCGCGTATGACGCGACACCTCCCCAGCGAAGCTGGGGAGGAGAATGGGTCAGCCATACCTCTCGCGCAGCAGCCGCGCGGCTTGGGCTTCGGCCTTGAGCTTGAGATAGACCTCGTCGGTGTCGACCCTGGCGGCGGAGCCGGGGGCGAAGCCGCAATCGGGGTTGAGGGTGATGCGCCGCCCGTCGATCCGCGTGAGCGCGCGCTCGACGCGGGCGGCGATTACCGGGGCGGCTTCCGGTACACCCGGAGTCACGTCGACGACGCCGAGGCCGAGCTCGAAATCCTCGCGCAGGCGACCGAGACTTTCGAGATCGTCGGCGCCGGCGGCCGTGAATTCCATCGTGAGATGCTGCACCGCGAGGCGATTGAGCTGGGCCAGGATCGGGCCGTAGGTGCCGGCATGGTGCTTCTCGCCGCGCACGCGGGCGCCGGCCCGCCGGCAGAGATGCACGGCGAACTTCACGCCGGCAAAGCCCGCGACCGTGGCGTTGATCATGTCGACGGCGAAGTCGGCGGCGCGGTCCGGATCGTCGTAGCGCGCGCGGACGTCGCGATCGACGAACAGGCAGAGATGCGGATCGTCGATCTGCACGATCTCGACGCCGATGTCTCGGAGCAGCGCGATCTCGGCCCGCAGCGGCGCCACGCAGGCGCGCACGAAATCCTCGCAGGTAGGATAGGCCTTGCGCGAGCGCTCGGCATCCCATAGGCGCTCGCCGAGCAGGGCGGGGGCGGGCAGCGTGATCTTGGTGGCGACGGTGGCGACCTGCTTCACGAAGGCCGCCTCGGCAGCGACGAAGCCGGCCGGCTTGGGCGTCAGCCTCTCGGTCACCACCGTCCACGGCCGGCCGTCGGCGGGATTGGTTTCCAACGTGAAGCCGTGCGCCAGCTCGGCGATGACGCCGATATAGGAGCGGCGCCGCCATTCGCCGTCATTCACGACGTCGAGCCCGGCCCGCTCCTGCATTGCCACGACAAAGCGGATGGCGGCATCCATGGTCGCGGAATCGACGGCGTCCCAGTGCGGCTTCTCGATCAGCTCGCGCACCACCAGGGGGCGCGGGATCGAGCCGACGACCGACGCCGGGAACAGCGGCAGGGAGCGGCCCGTCATGTCAGGATCGTCATGTCAGGGCCATCATGTCCGGGGCGCCATATCAGGGCCGCCACAGCGTCTGGGCGAGGTCCATGTCTTCCTGGGTGTCGATCTCGCGGTACTTGCCGGGCGTGTCGACGTGGCCGAAGGCGATGCCGTGCTCGATCATGTCCTGGAACAGGTGGATCAGGTACGCCTTCTGGAACAGCGCTGCCTCGCGGTAAGGCCGGTCCCAGAACTTCGCCATGCGCTGGTGGTAGAATTCGCGCAGCCGGCGCGCGCCCTCGCTGCCGAACTTGGCCACGCCGATGAACTCGCCGGTGGCGTCCTCGTAGGGGATGCCGCGATGGACGCGCTCGACCCGGCTGCCGCGCGTGATGACCTTCTCGGCGTCGTGCGGCGGATGGCGGGTGCGCGGCCTGTAGTGCTCGCGCCAGTCGGTGTCGACGCCGAGCGCGATCTCGTCCCTGGCCTGCACGAGGCCGGCCACCAGCTGAGGAGTGAACAGGATATCGGAGTAGGCCGTGACGAAGGGCCGGTCCATCAGATCCTCAGCGCACATCAGCGAGACCAGGATGTTGTTGTCGGGCCAGTCGCGGTTGGCGCGAAAGACGAACTCGGGATAGTCGTGCCGCACCGCCTCCATGCGATAGCCGCCGACGAAGCAGATTTCGGTGCAGCCGCCGCCCTTCAGCGCCTCGACCGTCCAGTCGAGGATGCGCTTGCCCTGGATCTCCGCGAAGCATTTGGGAGCGTTCTCGGTCGTCGGCATCAGCCGGCTGCCGCGGCCGGCGCCTATGATGATGGCACGCATTGGAGGATGATCGCGTGCATCAGAAGCGCTTGCCGGCGATGATGCGGGCGCTGAGCTCGAGCTTGGCGACCGAGCGCTTGGCGTCGGCCAGCGCGCAGCACGACACCAGCGTGTCGATGAGCGCGAGCTGGGCGACGCGGCTGCTCATCGCTTCCGGCCGGTAGCGCGTCTCGTTGGCGATGGTGTGCAGGACGATGTCGCAATAGCGCGCCAGCGGCGACTTGCCCATGCGGGTGATGCCGATCGTGCGCGCGCCGGCGTCGCGGGCCAGCCGCGTCGCCAGCACGGTCTCCGTCGTGCTGCCGGAATGCGAGATGGTGATGACCGCCGTGCTGGCATCGGTCATCGCGGCGCTCACCGCCTGGATGTGCGAATCGCTCACCACCTTGGCATCGCGGCCGAGCTGCAGCAGCCGATAGGCGAGGTCCTGGGCGATCGGCCCGGAGCTGCCGATGCCGTAGACCTCGAGGCGCCGCGCGTTGCGGATGATCTCGACCGCCCTGGTGAGCGCCGGCATCGCCAGCAGCTGGCGAGTCTGCTGCAGCGAGGCGATGTGGGCCGCGAACACGTGCTCGGCCACGTCGGCCACCGAATCGGTCTCGCGCAGGTCCTCGTGGATCAGTCGCACCGGATCGACGAGATCACGCGACAGCAGGATCTTCAATTCCTGGAAGCCGTCGATGCCCAGCCGACGGCACAGGCCGACGATGCTGCCCTCGCTCGCCTCCGCGTGCTCGGCGAGCTCGGTGATCGACATGCGGATCACGTCGCTGGCGTGCCCGTCGACGTACTCCGCGATGCGCCGGGCGGTCGGCGGCAGGGTGCGCATCGACTGGCGGATCAGCGTCAGGATGGAGGCCTTGTCTTCCGCTTCCACCGTCCGCCCGTTCGCCAGCCGCTGCTTCCCCGACATTCCTGCCCCTCGGTACTGTCGTGACATCTGTTTGAAATAAACTCAGTGTCTAAATGATCCAATAATGAGTTCTTTTCAACCCGCAGCGCGCACGTTATCGTCTGCCCGTCCTGTTGCGAGCGGGGGAGGACGTGCTGTTGGCAGCCCGCGGCATCTGGTGCCGGTCTGGTCGTGGCGGCCCGCGCTGCGCGCGATGTCTTCGCGCGGTACATCCGGGCGCGCCATTCCCATGCATGTGAGCCCGAGCATGGCAGGGACGGAACGGCCCGCGCGCCGGGGCGCGATCGTGCTTTCGGCAATCGCCAAGCGGTTCGGCGAGGTTTCGGTGCTGCGCGACATCGACCTCGACGTTCGCGCCGGCGAGTTCATCACCGTCCTGGGGCCGTCGGGCTGCGGCAAGTCGACGTTGCTGCGCATCATCGCCGGCCTTGAACCGCAGAGCGGGGGCACCGTCGTCATTGACGGCGTGTCGATGGACGGCCTGGCGCCCGACAAGCGCGACATTGCGATGGTGTTCCAGTCGTACGCGCTCTACCCGCATCTGACGGTAGCCGAGAACATCGCAGTGCCGCTGCGCATGCGCCGGCTGACGCGCCTGCAGCGCCTGCCCGGTGCCGGCGTGCTGCCCGCCGTGCGCGGCACCAACGGGTCGATCGCCGAGGCGGTGCGCGGCGTGGCCGCGACCTTGCGGCTGGAAAGCCTGCTCGACCGCAAGCCCGCGCAGCTCTCGGGCGGCCAGAAGCAGCGCGTGGCGCTCGCCCGCGCCATGGTTCGTCAGCCGCGCGCCTTCCTGATGGACGAGCCGCTCAGCAACCTCGATGCCGAGCTGCGCGTGCACATGCGCGCCGAGCTGGCTCAGCTCCATCGCGAGCTCGGCGCCACGTTCGTCTACGTGACGCATGATCAGGCCGAGGCGATGACCATGTCCGATCGGGTCGCGGTGATTCTCGACGGCCAGTTGCGCCAGATCGCGTCGCCGGCGACGCTCTATCACGATCCCGACGATCTGCGCGTGGCGCAGTTCGTCGGCATGCCGCGCATCAACGTCTTTCCTGCTGTGGCGACGCCCGTCGGGATCGGCGTGCTCGGGATGCCGGTCGCGCGCGACAGCGGGCTCCCCATCGGGACCGGGCTGCAGGCGGCGATCCGGCCCGAGCGGCTCGCCGTCACGATGGGCGCTGGCATCCCGGGACGGATCGTGTTTCGCGAGAATCTGGGCTCCGACCTGTTCCTGCACGTTGTGCTGCACGGCATGGCGAGCCCGGCGATCATCCGTTGCGATCCGGCTGCCGTCGAATCGACGGAGATCGGCGCGACCGTACAGATCCGCTTCCCGGCCGAGCATCTGCTGCTGTTCGACAGCGCGGGCCGCAGGATCGCGCGCGATGGCTGAGCCGTCACCGCGCCGCACCGGGCGTCTCAACGTCCTGCTCCTCACCATGCCGGCGGTCCTGCTGATGCTGGTGTTCCTGATCGGGCCGCTGCTCTGCCTGATTGCGCTCTCCTTCACCGACTACCAGCTCGGCGCACCATCCCTGTCGATCGTCGGATTGGCGAACTACGAGGAGATGAACGAGGACGCCACGGTGCGCATCTCCGTCCTCAACACGCTGGTCTACGTCGCCATCGTGGTGCCGGCATCGGTGGCGCTGGGACTCGGCGCGGCGCTGCTGATCGAGGCCGACCATGGCTTGCGCGGCTTTTACCGCTCGGCCTATTTCCTGCCGGTGATGGCAACCCTGATCGCGATGGCGATCGTCTGGGGCTTCATGCTCGATCCGCGCATCGGGGCGGTGAACTTCGTCCTGAAATGGCTCGGCCTGAGACCGCTCGATTTCCTGCACGACCGCAAGCTCGTGCTGTTCACGCTGTGCGGCATCGGCATCTGGCAGAGCGTCGGCTTCAACATGGTGCTGTTCATGGCCGGCCTCACCGCCATTCCGTCCGAGCTCTACGAGGCTGCCGCCGTCGACGGCGCCCGCAACGGCCCTTCGCGTTTCGCTCTCGTCACCTGGCCGATGCTGGCGCCGGTCACGCTGTTCACCGTGGTGATCACCGCCATCCGCGCCTTCCAGGTGTTCGACACGGTGCAGGTGCTGACCGGCGGCGGGCCGAACAAGGCGTCGGAGGTCCTGTTGCACACGATCTATGCCGAGGCCTTCGGCTTCTTTCGAGTCGGCTATGCGGCGGCGCTGGTCGTGGTCTTCCTGGTGTTCATCCTGGCGCTGTCGGTGATCCGCGTCTTCCTCCTCGAGGCAAGGAGGCCCGCACCATGAGGCGATTCACGCCATGACGAGGCTGGCGCCATGAATGGCCATCGCCTGCCGCGCGCGCTGCGCGGCGTGCGCCATCTCGTGCTGGGCCTCGGCACCCTGGTGATGCTGGCGCCGTTCATCGTCATGGTGGCGACGTCGCTGAAGCCCAAGGAAGAGATCTACTCGCCGGAGTTCCAGCTGCTGCCGCACCGGGTCGCGGCGGTCGAGAATTATCAAGAGGCGTTGACCCAGGTGCCGCTGCTGCACTTCCTGCTGAACGGCGTCGTCGTGACAGCGGCGATCTTCGTCCTGCAGCTTGTGGTCAACGTGCCGGCGGCCTATGCGCTGGCGAAGCTGCGCTTTCGCGGCCGCACCACCTTGTTCAGCGCGGTGCTGGTCTGCCTGATGATCCCCTACCAGGCAACGGCGCTGCCGATCTACATCCTGTTCTACTGGCTCGGGCTCCTGAACACCTACGCCGCCCTGGTCCTGCCCTTCACCATTTCGGTGTTCGGCATCTTCCTGATGCGCCAGTTCTTCCTCGGCGTGCCCGACGACCTGATCGACGCCGCCCGCATCGACGGCATGAGCGAGTACGGCATCGTCTGGTCGGTGATGGCACCGGCGGCGATCCCGGCGCTGGTCGCTTTCGGAATC
The DNA here is from genome assembly GCF_044224635.1 of Reyranella sp. Classification (GTDB taxonomy): domain Bacteria; phylum Pseudomonadota; class Alphaproteobacteria; order Reyranellales; family Reyranellaceae; genus Reyranella. Next base: position 26,922 of record NZ_JBGAKA010000017.1, read on the forward strand.
TTCTCGGTGGTTGCCCATTGGAACGACTATTTCTGGCCGCTGATAGCGGTTGGCGAGCAGGGCCTCTATACACCGCCGCTCGGCGTGGCCCATCTCAAGCTGAACGGCGAGGGCACGGCGTACGGCCCGCTTATGGCAGCGGCCACCATCGTCATCGCGCCGCTGGTCCTGGCCTTTCTGGTCGCCCAGCGCCGCTTCGTCGAAGGTGTCGTCTTCACTGGAATGAAGGGTTGAACAGGAGAGGGAGATCGTCATGAGACGACAGTTCATGAAGGGCAGCGCTGCTGCCCTGGCGACGGCCCTGGTCGGCGGCGGGCCGGCTCCGGCGCAAACCAGGACGACCATCAACGTGCAGTACCCGCTGGGCTTCATCTTCGACAAGGTCTTCGCCACTCTGAAGACGGAGTTCGAGAAGGCCAACCCCGACCTCGCGGTCAACTACCTGCCGGCCTACAAGGAGTACGAGGACGCAGCCCAAACCGCGCTGCGCCAGGCCATCACCAAACAGCTGCCCGACGTGGCGCTGCAGGCGATCAACCTCCAGCGGCTGTTCGTCGATCGCAAGATCGCGGTCGATCTCACGCCCTTCATCGAGAAGGAGAAGGACTGGCAGGGCCAAGGCTTCTCGCCGTCGATGATGGCGCTCGGCACCTACGGTGGAAGGCCCTACGGGCTGGCGTTCGCCGTCTCGACGCCGATCGTCTACATCAACGACGACCTGGTGCAGAAGGCAGGCGGCGATCCGGCCAACTTCCCGACCACCTGGGGCGGCGTCTTCGATCTCGCCAACAAGATCAATGCGCTCGGCAACGACAATATCGGCCTGTTCTACTCCTGGGCGATCACCGGGAACTGGATGTGGCAGGCGCTGGTGTTCTCCCACGGCGGCCGCATGATGAGCGAGGACGAAAAGACGATCGCCTTCGACAAGGAGCCGGGCAAGAAATCGATCGAGCTGCTGGGCCGTATGGTGCGCGACGTCGGCATGCCCAACCTGTCACCCGATTCGAGCCGCGCCGCGTTTTTCGGCGGCAAGCTCGGCATCTGGACCGAATCGACGTCGCTCCTGCGCGTGGCCGACGAGGGCGTGGCCGGCAAGTTCAAGTGGCGCACGGCGCGCTTCCCGGTGCCCGGGCCCAACCCCAAGCTTCCCACCGGCGGCGCATCGGCCCTCATGTTCGCGACCGAGCCGGCGAGGCAGGCGGCCGCCTGGCGCTTCATGAAGTTCATTACCGGTCCGGAAGGCGCCACCATCATGGTCAAGGGCACGGGCTACATGCCGCCCAACTCCCTGCCGGCGACCAACCCGGCGATGCTGAAAGACTTCTATGCCGAGAAGCCGAACCATCTGACGTCGCTCAGCCAGCAATCGCTGATGACGGCCTGGTATGCATTCCCCGGAGACAACAACCTGAAGATCATTCAGGCGATCAAGGATCGCCTGCAGACGGCGATCGACAAGTCGGCGGCACCCGATGCGGCGCTCGCGGCCATGGCGGCCGACGTCAACAAGCTCCTGCCCAAGTAGCGCGCAACTGGCATCAGGATGGCCCGGAAGATCGTCGATGTATTCCTTCGGGACAGGCTGGTCGCCTCGTATCCGGTCGTTCTCACGTTTGACCGGCGCGTCATCGACGAGGATTTCGTCGATCGGGTGAAGGAGCAGATGCGCGTCGGCAGCTTTTCTCCCGACGACGTCGCTGGCGCCCGCTTCGTCGTCCGGTCGTTGCACGACCGCGGGTAGACCCTTGCGAAGCACGCTGCGGAGTCAGACGTCCGCCGCTACCAGTGAATGCGCCTGCGCCATGCCGACCAGGACCGTCTGAGGAGCGTGGGTCACGGCATCGAGGAGCGCCGTGGCTTCCGCGCCGTCGTCTTGCGATGTGAAGGTCGTGCCGAGCTGCTGCTGCTGCTCGACATATTCGAGGCTCACCGCCACCTTGCCCATCAGGGTGGTGATGTCCTGTCCAGCCGCCGAGTTCTGCGCCCCGCTGATGATGTTGACCAGCACCGAGCCGACGAATTGTCCGGCCTGCAGCGTCACCTTGATCTGTTCCGTCCAATAGCCGAGGCCGCCGGCGTCGGACGATCGATTGAACATGTTGTTGTAGACCGAATTGAGAAAGCTGCTGATCTGCGCATCGCTTGCGTTGAAGGGATCGGCCAGGAAGGGATAGAGCGCCTTCGCCTCGGCACTGATTCCGAAGGAGCTGGCGATATTGCCGAACAACGCGGCTGGCCCCTGGGTGGGCAGGTTCGCATTGAACTGGCCGACCCAGAAGCCGTGTCCGCCGGCGTCGGCGCCGCGACCGAAGAAGGCCACGTAGGTTGCCGCGATCTGCTCGGGAGCGGTGAGCGCGAGCAGGTCCAGCGTCGGCGAGGCACCACTGCTCGTCGGCACGACATAGATCAGGCCTTGCTCGTTGGCCAATCCGTTGTTGTTGCTGGCGCGGTAGACGAAGCTGTCGATGCCGGCGAAGTCCTCGTGCGGCGTGTAGACGAAGGTGCCGTTGGCCGCCAGCACCATGTCGCCGTGGCTGGGGCCGCTCACCAGCGTCGCCGACAGGGTCGGTCCGCCCTCGTCGTTCACGAGCACGCTCGCCTCGGCGCCGACCGTCAGCGAATGGCCGACGACGACGACATAGGCGTCATCGATCGTCGAGACCGGCGGCGCCGAATCGTCGTTGAGGATCTTCCCGTCTGCCGAGGCGGCGTCGACGCTGAGTCCGGTGGACGGAGCGGACAGAGTGACCTTGAAACTTTCCGACGCCTCGAGGTCGGCGTCGCCGGCGACGTTCACCGTGATCGTCTTGGTGATCTCGCCAGCCAGGAAGACCACCGTGCCGGACGGCAAGACGTGTCCTGTGAAATCGTCCGCGTCGGCGGGAAACACCGTTCCGGGGGATACCGCATAGGCAACGCTGTGGGCCGCCGAGGTATCGCCGGAGCGCGTCACCGTGAAGGTGAAGGGCATCGAGCCCGAATTGCCTTCCGAACGGGTCGAGGCAGCGAAGGCAATCGACACCGATGCGACCGCGGCAGGCTCTTGGGTGGCCATCAGCGTGAAGCCGGCATCGCTGAAGGCGGCGCCCGAGTAGACGAAGGATGTCGTTACCGGGGTCGGTGGATGGATCGTCGAACTGCCGAACAGGACGGTGGGCGCAACGGCCGAGGAGAAGGTGAAGCTATCCGCCTGGCCGGGCTGCAGGGCGTTCAGCGCGGAGGTTGCCTGCCAAAGAATGCTGTAGCCGTTGCCAGGCAACGGACCGTCGGTGAGCTGCGCCGACCATTGAGCCGAGGATGAGAAGGTCGGCAGGCTGGGCAGGTAACCCTGGCCGGGGATCCACGAGAACCAGAACGCCCCGATTGGAGTGGTCCCAGTGTCTTTGAGGACAATCGTGTATCGGTAGCTCGTTTGGAGCGGGGCGACGATGATGGTTGCCGCGGCGCTTAACGGCATTGCGTTTCCTCCTGCCGGCTTGGCTTGATCGAGGGGCGTGCTGGGTCAGTGTAGGTACTATATCGACAGGCATGAGGGCAGAGGTGTGGCAAAGGCAAGTCACGATCGCCTGAACGCTCTTCTCATCCTCCTCCCCAGATTCGCTGGGAAGGAGGATGAGAAGAGCGCGCACTCAAGGCGAGCTCGGCGGTTGATCGAACGCGATGCCCACGATCTTCACCATGAGCTCGGTCGTGGCTTCGGCGCCTGCGATCGCGGCGAATGCGTCGGTCTGGGCGTTGGCGGCGCCGACGCTGGCGGCGGTGCTGTCGACATGCGCCATCACCGTCTTTGCCCAGTCGGCGTTGGTCAGGCCCTGCTCGAGCGTGAAGTGCCTGCCGACAAGCTCCTTGTTCGCCAGCGTCTGCTGATCGGCCACCGCACCCGCGTTGGCCCGCGCGCCATTGATGAAGGGCAGCAGGAAGTTGTCCTTCGAGATCTGCCCCTGCTGCAACTGCGCCACCCAGTATGCCAGCCCGCCGGCGTCCGGCGCGCGGCTGAGAACGTTGGCGTAGATCTTGGTGACGAACTCCTGGTTGGACAGGCCGACGGGAAAGAGGCTCGCGACCTCGGGCTGCAGGAAGAAGCTCTTGTAAAGTTCGTTCAACGGCATACCGTCGTGCAGCTGGCTGCCCCAATAGCTGAAACCGAGCGCATCAGGCGCGCGGCCGATCTCGGTGTACAGGTCGATGAGCTGGTTGATCTGCACGCCGTCGAGGTGGGCGGTCTTGGCAATGGTGGTCGCATCGACGACCGTGTCGCGAAACTGAAGATGCTCGATGCTGTTCAGCGTGTCGGTTCCGTCGGTGCCGAAGCGGGCCTGGGAGATCACGGTGGCGCTGCCGGCATATCCGGCCAAGGTGAAATTCTTCGACGGCAACCATGATACGGCGGTGTCCGTGCCCGGGCCGCCGTTGAGCGTGTCGTTGCCCGGCGCGCCGTTGAAGAAATCGTCACCCGCGGAGCCGGCGAACGTGTCGATGCCGTTGGTCCCGACCTGGGTGCCGGGCGGGCTGAAAACGCTGATGTCATATGTGATCGTGCCGCTCGGCGCGAAGTTCAGGGCGTAACCGAACAGGCCGGTAGCGTTCTGCGAGACGCCCTGGCCGGGTCCGTAGCCCAGCCCGTGATCGACGACGAAGTTCAGCGGATTGGACGACGGTCCCTCGATCGGCAGGAAGGCGCCGCTGCTCGACGTGGCGTAGATGTTGTAGGTCGTGCCGCCGAAGACGATCTGGTACCAGCCGGTCTGGCCGCCGGCCGTGACTGGCAGATCGTAGATCGTGAAAAGGCCATTCGGCGGCGCTGCGCCGACGGTCTGCAGGTTCCAGGTGCCGGGTCCGCCGCGCACCCCGAGCACTGCCCAGTCCGAACCGGTGACGCCGGTGATCGACAGCGTCACGAAGCCGTCGGCGCCCGCCATGCTGTCGTTGGGCGAGTAGAACCGGAGCGACAGCGGCGTCGTGCTGTTGGGCGAATGGGAGTTGCCGGGGCCGAACGAGGTGGCGAAGGAGAGGACGTTGACGCCGCTGGTCGACGTGTTGACGGCATAGTAGTTCGGCAGGCCTGCGGCGTAGCCCTGATTGACCGCGGGCGGGGCGACATAGGCGGGCGGCACGCCGATGAAGCCGGCGCTCGCGGTGATGGTCTCGCTATTGGAATAGAGCGTGACGGCGATGTTCGACACCTGCTGGTTGGGGGTCACTGTCGTGTCCCACAGCGAGATTTGCGGATTGGTTCCGCCCTGGGAGATCAGGTCGCCGTACGACCAGCCGTAGGTGTTGCTGGCATTCTGCACCGCCTGTGCCCATGGATCGTAGAACCGGTTGTTGCCGCCGGCCGTGCCGGGGCCGCTACCCAGGATATTAGAGTATACGATCGCGCTGCCGACGGGATTGAACGTGGCATTGTAAGCGTAGTTGTAGTTCCAGTTCCAGGTATCGTTGAGGTCGAATGCGCTGGGATCGTTGGGATTGGCCGAGGTGCCGGAACCGCCCCAATATCCGGCATCGAAGCCGGCGACGAAATACTTCATCACCGTACCGTCCGCCGTGTTCGGCGTGGTGGTGGTCGAGGTGGTCCAGGTGTTGCCGCCGTCGGTCGAGATTTCGATCGCGCCGTTCTGCGCATAGATGCTGTTCAACAGATTGGCGTACGATATTCGAATATAGTCGCTGTTCGTGGCGCCGTTCGTCAGGTTGGGCGTCAGCGTGAAATACTGCGTCGAGCTGTTGTACGACACGCCATACTGGCTCACCGTGTCGGTCGGCCCGAAGTACGTGACGATCGTCATATCCTGCAGGGTTTTCGCGGCGTTCGACGAACCGTTGGAAAGCGCATTGAGATAGGCCGTCCAATCGGCCGCGGGCCACGGGTTGATCGTCATGTTGGGGCCCTGCGCAGGGCCGATCGAAAGCCCGCTCTGCAGGCTGCCCGGGGCGATGCCGTTCAACGAGCTTTGGAGCGTGTTGCCGACGAAACCCGGCGCGAAGCCTCGCGTACCGTTGACGTCGGAGTAGGTGACCGGAAAGGCGAAAGTGTTGACCGACGAGATGTCGCCGAGATCGCCGGTGCTGCCGCTGAGCGTCGCCTCGACGAGCTGGTACTGGTAGCCGTACTGCTGAGCGGTGGCCGGGCTGATGGCGTTGACGTCGCCCGAGTTCAGGGTGCTGATCGTCTGTCCGAGGGTGCCGTCGCCGTTCTGCTGGACGAGGATGAAGACTTGGCCACTCGAGAACGAGGACGGCAGGGCGATCGTCATGTTGCCGGGCTGGCCGTTGCTCACCAGCGGCGCGGTCGACGAGCCGGCCACGAACTGACCCCCTGCGTACTGCAGCGCGAAGACGTAGGAATTGGGCTGGGCCGCAAGCTGCGCCGCAAGCGTCGGGCTCAGCGCAAAGGTCATGGTCGTCGTCATCGATTGTCGCTCCGCTGCCGGTCTTGCCTGAAAGCGCAATCGTAGCGCGTCACCGTACCCGCGCGCCACAGGCGCAATCCGCTCGTCGTGGCGCGCTGTTCGCCCAGCGGCGGCCCGCTGTCGATCGCGGGGCCGGGCAACCCTTGCCGCGGGCTCTACGCTCTGGCGGCCGGAACCTTTGCCGCCAGGAGCGCGGCCCAAGTCTGTGCACCGACGATGCCGTCGGCATCGAGCTGGTTCTCGGACTGGAAGCGCGTCACCGCCACCTCCGTACCGGCGCCGAAGTCGCCATCGATGGCGACTGCAAAATCGAGCTTGCGCAGCAGGGTCTGCAGCTCGGCCACGTCTTCGCCTTTGGAACCCCGGTGCAGGATGCGCTTATCGCTGGCGGTCTGCGCGCCCGAGAGTTGCACGCCCTCGATGCGGGCCAAGGCGCGTCGGGCATTGTTCGTATACAGCCGACGGTCCTCGAGCCCGTTGAGACCGCCGTTGATCAGGCGGGTGACCGTCATCAGGTCGTCCTGGTCGCACGGCTTGTTGATATTGCGTTTCTTCCAGTACTCGCAGGCGATGCGGAGAGACAGCGCCGGCTGCGCCGCAAGCTCCGGTCTGCCCTCGAGATCGACGCCCAGCACGCCGCCCAGCTCTCGGTAGTTGGCCCGTCCGGTGAGCTGCAGCAGGCCACGCCCCTTGTATCGCCGGCCGTCGCCGGGCTGGGTGTTCCCGAGATCGGTCCGGCCCTCGTAGGCATCGCCGCTGGCGAACTCCTCGGTGGTGCGGAAGCCCGCCGATTCATGGCAGGTCTGGCCGAGAAAATGCGCGATCCTGAGGCGTGTATTGATGTCGTACTGTTGCAGGGTCACCTGCAATACCTCGCCGGCGGCGGCGATGATCGCTGCCTGGTTGGCGGCATTCTCGCCGGAAAAGCGAGGTGCCACCTCGAACATCGTCTGGGCGTCGATGTGGATCATAGGCTTGTCCCCCCGTGGGCAGTAATAGAATGGTGCAAACGCCATTCTGAATACGCGAGCGTAGCGCGCTCAGACGCAGATGCAATCCGTGGTGCCTGGAAGGAATGACGCCGGCACGATCTTCGCGCGGTTCGGCGGGACGTGGTCCTTCGACGAGTGCCTTGCGGAGCCTGCTTCTGTCGCTTGATTGCGACGCGCTCGGTTGATGGCACTTCAAAACGGCAAAGTCATGGCCAATTGCACTGGATAATCCCGAGTCGAGATATGCACTTCGGGTAATTGACCCTCTTCAGGCACCATGAGAATTACCGCGCCTCGACTTAGAGAGGTGGATGCGCATGTAACGTCCTGCTCCTCGATCTCGGTCTGTCCCACTCGATTTCGGGTCATTCGTCCCTGGTTCGCCAGAAGCAAGAGGACGTTCGAGTCGAGGATACCCGGAGCGCAGCTTCATTCGTCCATTCGATTGGCAAGGCATCGCATCGAGTGGAAATGGAATGGCTGTGAGACGAAGCGCATCCATCAAGGAGCTCTGAAACCGGGGTCGCAGCGGGGGCCGCTTGGATGGCCTGCGGGAGGGCGGCATGGCAGGGAATATGCGATTCTCGAGGATCGGCGGCCAGGCTCTCGACCTCCAGGCCGTTCGTCCGACAACTGCCAGGCCCGCCGTCGCCGCGCCACCGTCGAAGCTCGCCGCGCCAGTCGCCGAAGCGCGGCCTGTCGCGTCCGTCGTCAGCGCCGCACCCGTTCTCAATCGACAGGCCCGGTTGTTTCCGCAAGCGCGGCTGGACGAAGCGCGCGTCCTCAATCCCGCCCTGTCGGAGCGCCTGCGTCCGATTCGCGTCAGGCCCGTTCCGGCGACACGTCCATCGTGCCCGGCGGGCGGCGAGCACGATCACACCGGCAGTGGCAACTACACGCTGGCGATCAATCGCGCAGGCCTTGCCGGGCAATCGAACTGGCGCTGGTGCCGCAAGTGCCAGGGGCTCGCCTTCGGCGGCAGCCCGACGAGCGTCTGTCCGAAAGGCGGCGCGCACGATCTCAGCCAGAGCGGCGACTATGTGCTGAAGGCCAACGTGGCGGCGCAGCCGCGCCATCAGTCGAACTGGCGCTGGTGCAATCGCTGTCAGGGCCTGGCGTTTGGCGGCCAGCCGACGCCGGGCGCATGCCCGGCCGGCGGACCGCACAATCACGGCGGCAGCGGCGACTATCTGCTGCCGATCAATGACGCCAATGCCGAAGGCCAGCCCAACTGGCGCTGGTGCCGCAAGTGCCAGGGCCTTGCCTATGCCGGCGGCGCATCGGGTGCGACGCGCGAGGAGCTGGCGCTTCCCGTGGCGAGCTCCGACCCGGTCGATCCCGACAAGCTGCTCGAGGCGCCGAGCGGGGCCGCGCGCTACTACCTGCCGACCTATCAGCTCGCGCGCCGCGTCGTCTCCGGCTCGGAGCAGTACGAGATCCGCATGGCGCCCGGCGAGGCCGGCCAGTGGACGCTACGCGTGGCGCTTGGCAAGACGCGCCCCGCCGGCGCGAACGATCCCGCCGCGACAGAGCTCGAGCACGATCTGCTGCTGCAGCTCGTCTATCGCCTCACCAAATCGGACGGCGGCACGATCACCAAGACGCTCGAGTTCACGTCGCTCGGCGAGACCGAGGACAAGTCGGCGGTGATCGGCCTGATGAATTTTGTCAGCCCGGGCGAACGCGACCAGGCGCTGGCGGCGATCACCACATCAGGCTCGGGCTGCGGCATCGTCGCGACGCGCTCGGTCAGGGTCGCCGTGCCGATCGTCGGGGCGGCCGGCCGCTTCCGGCCGGTGACGCGCGGGTTTCCCCAAGCCGTCGATCCCGATCCGCTGTTCCTCAACCCGCAGCTCCATCCCTATCTGTTCGACGGTGCCGTGCCGCACGGTGGCAGCGGGCCCGGATTGGTGGCGCGTCAGCTGCAGTTCGATGGGCGATTCTACGACTACTGGGAGGATGCCGCCGATCCGACGCGCATCTTCTATCTGCCCGACGCATTCCGGTTGGCGCGCCGCGACAAACCGAGCCCGTTCACGCCGCTGATGTCGGTGCGCGTGGTCGCCGGCGCGACGCCGGAGGCCGATCCGATGATCGGCTTCGAGTTCGTCGCCACGCCGTGGAGCGATACGCGGCGTCTCGAGGCCGCGCGCCGAGAGTTCGCCAAGCGCCTGCCGACGCCGCCGGGTTCGCCGGCGCCGCAACCGGCACCCACACCGCGGTCGGCTCAGTTGGGTGGCGGCCTGGCCGGCAGCCTGGGCGGCGTGCTGGGGGGCCTCCTGGGCGGCGATCCGAGAGCGACCGCGGCAGCCGCCGACGTGGTGGGCGGCGTGGTCGGGGGATTGCTGGGCGGCGGCGACGCGGGAGCGACCGCCGGCAACGCATTGGCCAGCCTGCTCGGCGTGAAGCCGGAGGACGAGCGCGCAAGCCGCATCCGCCTCGAGCCGGTGCCGGTCGAGAAGGCGAGCTTCTGGCTGGTGCTGCCCGGCGCGACGGGCGGCGGCCTGGTCGAGCGGCCGGCGGCGCAGATCGACGTGCGCACAGCGCTGGTCGTCTCCGAGACCTTGCCGATGGGCGATTTCCAGACGGTCTACGATTCGTTGGTCGGCGGGGCGGTGGCGATCATGAAGGGCGAGGTGCGCTGCGATTTCGGCGGCGGCGCGGCCGGCAAGATACCGCTCGACGCCCGCTTCGACCGGATGAACGGCGAGCTGCTCGAGCCGGTCATCGAGCTCGGCGAGCGGGCCGGCGCGTTTCGCATCACCCTCACCAATGCCGTCGAAAGTCCGGTCCAGATCTCCTCGCTCAATGCCTCGCTGCTGATTCGCGGCATGGAAGTGCCCGCGGCGGCACGTGCCGACGGCACGCTGCCGATGCAGCTCGCCCCCGGCGAGAGCGTGGCGCTGATGGTGTCGCCGCTGAAGGAACCGCCGAACAATGCCGAGATCGAGCCGATGCTCGATCTCTCCGGCGTCAAGCCGCTGCTCGACAGCGAGAAGCTGTGGGCCGCTATCCTCGATGCCGATACCGCGGCCGAGAGCAAGCGCACGGTCCGGGTGAAACTTTTCCCCGGCATGTTCGACGCACCGTCGGGCAATCCGGCCGACAAGGCGTTCGCCGTGATCGTGCAATTCGACGGCGGGCCGAGCGTCGAGCTGACGCCGGAGAAGGCGGATGCGGAGGTCAAGCTGACGAGCTCGGTCAGCGATATCGTGCTGCGCCGCGCCAGCGCCGGCGGCTATCGCTACAAGTGCCAGATCATCCGGCGCAGCGCGCGCCTGGCCGACAGCGAATGGCGCAGCGACACGACCGACCTGCTGGTTCCCCTGCTGCCGGCCGGGTGAACGCATGCGCGGCTTGCCAGACTGGGGAGGCCCCGCCGCCGTCGGCAGCAGCACTGGCAGCGCCGCCTGGTCGGCCTACCAGGTCGACGGCATCGCGCTCGTCCTGCCCGATGCGCTGACGGTCGCGACCGAACCGGACGGCAGGCCGGCCTTCCACCTGTCCGCTTTCCGGCCGCTGGTGCCGATGCCGGGACGGAAGGGCTACGGCCGGCTCGACATGATCCTGCGGTTGGCCTCGCACGGAGCGACGGCTGATGGAAAGGTGCGCATCGTGCCGGCCCTGCGCGGCTGGCTGAGCCTGAGCTCGAATGCCCTCGCCTTGCCGCCGCAATTGACGGCGGCGTTGCCACTCGACTGCTCGGGGCTCGGTGTGGCGCGACTCATGCTGCCGCTCGAGGCCGAAGGCGTCGCCATCATGGAGAGCGCGCTGGCGAGCGGCGCGGCCTCGCTGCTGGCCGCGGTCGACGTCGAGGTGGCAGGCGTCGCGGCGCGGTTGCCGATCAAGGCGACAGTCGACGTCGCGCGTCTGCGTCGTGCGCTTGCCAATGGGGCGATGACCCCGGCGATGCTGGTCGATGCGCTGATCGAGAATCCGTCGAAGGTCGGCGTGAGCTTGGCTGGCGCTGCGGCGGACATGCCGGCGCAGGCCATTGGCGAGGCAGTGGCCGATCACATCCGCGCCCGGCTGTGCGCGGGGCCGCTCGCTCTGCGGTCGCAAGGCGGCGGCCTGGCGCTGGTGCTCGCCGAGACGGGCATCGCCGCCGGAACCGCCACGCTCGATATCGGCGAGGTGGTGATGGCCACGCGGGCGCTGACGATCGTGCTCGATCCCTTCGCCGTGGCGCGCGATCTCGCGTCCGCCGCCGGTGGGCTGGCGACGCTGACGACGCGCTCGACCAGCGCCACGCTGCAATCGGGCCAGCACGACATCGTCGTCGATGCCAGCGTCGCGCGGCCGTGCTTCGGGCCGCTCGCGCTCGGCGCCACCCTGGTCTTCGCGCCGCGTCCGCCGGCGCGGCCGCACGAGGTGCGCGAGGATTTCGAGCTTCCGCTCGACGGTCGCAGCGTCGTGCGCCGGGTGAAGCTCTCGGCCAACGAGCCGGTCAGCTGGAGCTGCACGGGATTTGCCTTCTGGCCGACCCCGGACGGTCGCGGCGCCAAGCGCCTCGACGGCGCGGCGCAGGCGGGCAACGGCCTGCAGGTCCTGTTGCGACCCGGCGACTTTCCCTTGCAGTTCGTCGATGTCGAGGCGGGGGCGGCCGTGCTCGGCATCGCGAACCTCGAGGTCGGCTTCGGCCCGGCCCGGGTGACGCTCACCGTCGCGGTGCCGCGGGCAACCTTGGCCGTGCCGATCACGACGACCGACGCGAGGTTGGACGCGACGCTGGTCTCGCGCGACGGTGCTTACCGCGTGGCGCTGCCGGCGCGCCCGCCCGCCGACTGGCGCATCGAGCTGTCCGACATCCCGGGCTACGGCGCGCGCACGATGGAGATCACCGTGACGCTGCCCGCCGGCACGCCCTTGCGTGCCATCGAGGTGCTGGCCGAGGACGCGTCCTCCGATGCCGAGGTCGAGACCTATGCCTTCAATGCGGCGACGCCGGCGCGCATGCACCACTGGTTCTGCCGTGATCCGTTCCGGCCGGGCCTGCGCTGGCGCTGGCGCGGGCAGGCGGCGTTCTCAGCCCCGGTGACCGCGGCGCGTCTCGATCTCGTTGCGGAAGGGGTGGCGGCATGAGCGACCTGCCCGGCAAGCGCTACGGCACCGTGAACGTGTGGCGCGATCCCGCCACGCCGGACCTGTGGCGCTATCTGCCCGCCGCGCCGACGGCGCAGCGCGCCGCCAGCGGCCGCGCGCAGGTCACGGTGATGGATGTCGGCGACATGTTGATGCTGACGGTGGGCGCCGCCCTGGCGCCCGGCGAGGCTGAGCTGGCGGTGGCGAAAGCCGGCATCGCCGCCGCTGCGGGCGGCAAGCCTGCCGACATCGATCTCCGTCCCGCCGATCTCAGCGTGCGCGGCGCAAGCCTGCTGCTCACCGTGCAAGGCGCGGCGCCGGTCGAGCTGGCGAGCGCGCGGCCGTCGGCGCTGCCGCCGCATTCGGCGGCGTTCTCGGCCATGCTGCAGGGCGACCGCGCCAAGCAGGCCAAGAGCGCGATGAAGTCCGGCAAGGGCCGGCTCTCGGTGCGCTACGACATCGACCTGCCGGCCACGCGCGCCGCGACGGCAAAGCTCGCCGGCGATCCCACCGGCGTCACCGACATCGAGCCGGCGATCGAGAGCGGCCAGCTCATGCTGTCGATGCAGTGCGACGAAGGCGCATCGCAGGCGCTCCAGGCGCAGGCGCGCGAGGAGGTCGCCAAGGAGGCGGCGAAGCTTCTGGCGCGCTTCGACGCCGCATCGGGTTCCGGCTCGGAGCGCGACCGGCGCGCGGCCAATCTCGAGGCGGAGGTCACGCGCACCGAGGCGGCGCCGATCGCGCTCAGCCTCGAGGCCGATGTCACCGGCTGGCTCACATGAACCCATCGACGACACCTAGAACCAGGGAGTTGCAAGATGCTGAAGCTCGATAGCCAGGACGTTGTCGGCCAGACGGCCTACTGGGCTGACGACAAGGATGCGCTGCAATACTACGCCCTGCCGGGCGAGCCGACCCTGGCGATCCGCGAGGGCAAGGCGGTCTTCAAGTTCATCAAGTACCGCTTCCCGATCGACCGGCCGGGCGGCGTGAAGGGCGGCGGCATGCTGGTCATGCAGGCCGAGCTCGCGCTGCCGCAGAAGGACGAGCAGACGATCCGCTCGCGCATCGAGGAACGGCTCAAGGCGCGCGGCATCCCCGGCAGCCAGGCCTCCAACGTGCGCATCGGCCGTCCGCTGATCACCAAGGGCAAGGTCACGGTGGAGGTCATGGGCTCCGACGGCAAGGCGCTGGTCCAGCGCGTCGTCGTGCCGACGCCGCCGTCGCTGTTCGGCAACAACGCCGTCTCGATCGGCATCGAGCTCAACGAGTTCGGCGCGCCGGTGTTCGAGGCGGCGATGAAGGCGCAGGGCGCCGGGCTGGTGCTGGTCGGCTACGAGCTTTCCTATGCCGCCAAGCTGCCCAAGGCTCACCTCGTCGGAACCTGGGACGCGGCTGCCTTCATGCACTTCTCGCAACGTATCGAGGAGAAGAGCCACATCTATCGCGACGACGACTACGAGGAGAAGATTCGCGAGACGATGCGCAAGAGCGACAGCCAGAAGGTCCACTGGATCCAGCAGCCGCCGCCGGCCGGCATGGACGGCGCGGCGCACCAGAAGATGATCGACAACATCGAGGAATCGGTGCGCCGGCAGCTCGATGAGGCGATCAAGCGCAACGTGCTGGAAGCCATCCCGCCGGAAAGCCGGGATGTCGAGAAGATCCGCGAACGCGGCTTCGAGGACATCGTCCGCACCGTCGACGTTCAGCGCTCGGCGTCGGTGCGGGTCGAGTACCTCGCCGAGAAGATCATCGAGATGCCGGCCAACCCCAATGCGCCGCTGCCTGCGTTCGGCCAGATCCAGGTCGGAGGCAAGGCGCTGAAATGGGAAGACTACGCCATCACGGTCGACGCCGACGATCCGTTCTTCAAGCAGTTCAGCGCGGCCTTCATGGTCAACGCCGATTTCAATGACCTGCCGATCGCCAGCGTCAACGTCGAGGTGCACTACAAGGGCAAGACCGGCAGCGGCCGTTCCGAGACCTACACCTTCCGCAAACCCGAGGACCAGGAGCGCTTCGAGGCGTTCTACGACGGCGGCACCGGCGAGTTCGAATACTCATACGTCGTCAACTACAAGGGCGAGAGCAACGTCTTCAAGTCGCCTCTGATCAAGGCCAAGTCGGACATCTCGATCAACATCGGCGATCTCGGCGTGTGGAAGGTCGACGTCGAGGTCGGCGACATCAACTTCGAGGAAGTCACCCAGGCGCAGGTCAAGTGCGTCTACCAGGACGGCGACGTCAACATCGAGAAGCAGTTCCTCATCACGCCCAAGGAGCTCAAGCACCAGATCCGCGAGGTCATCTTCAAGCCACGCTCCAAGCCCTGGAAGTACTCGGTCAAGTACTTCATGAAGGGCGGCCGCGAGATCGCGGTGCCCGAGGAGACGGCAAACGGCGAGGCGCTCTACGTCAACGATCCGTTCTCGGCGATGCGCACGATCTCGGTGCGCACCAAGGGCGATTTCGACAACGTCATCGACACGCTGTTTCTCGATTTCATCTACGAGGACGCCGAGCACGGCTACCGCCAGACCAAGTCATTCGCCTTCAGCAAGGCCGGCAAGCGCTTCGAGGACTGGTCGTTCCCGGTGATCAGCGAGAAGGTCGGCACGCTGAACTACACCGGCAACATCGTCTACAAGGACGGCCGGCCGCCGACCACCATCGCGCAGAAGGCCGTGACCTCCAACACGGTGCTGGAAGGCGAGGACGTGCTGAAACTCGAGGTCGAGCTCATCCCCGACCTGCTCGACTGGGGGCTGCTCAAGCTGGTCACCGTAAAGCTCTCCTACGTCGACAGCGCCAACGGCATCGACGAGAGCGACACCTTCACGCTGCGCAAGGGCGTGGCGCCGATGAAGTGGTCGGTCAACATCAAGGACAAGTCGAAGAAGACCTACAAGGTGGCGCCGCGCTTCTTCCTGAACGACGGCACCAAGAAGGAGCCGCCGCCGTTCGACGCGTCGGACGAATCGCTGGTGCTCGAACCGACGGCGTAGCCATGAGCCTCATGCTCTCATTCTCCTCCCCAGCTCTGCTGGGGAGGTGTCGGCGTCTTCGCCGACGGAGGGGTCAAGAGTCTCACAGCTCATGACCCCTCCGTCCGCGGTTATGCGGACACCTCCCCAGCGAAGCTGGGGAGGAGATGAGAAGGCGCATGAGCTGTTCAATCAATTGGAGGGTTGCCGGCGATGCTGTACCTGGAAGCGCCATTCTACTTCATCAACGGGGTGTCGGTTTTTCGCGACCACGAGGACCCCGAGCAGTACTACTACCTGCCGGCGATGCCGCGCCTCAGGACCACCCTCGATGCGGCGTCGGGCAAGCAGGTGCCGCGCATCCAGCTGATCAAGTATCGCTCGCTGGTCGCCGGCGCCGGCGGCTTCCTCACCTTCGACGTCCATGTCGGCCTGCTCGAGGCCGAGATCGACGCTGTGGCGGGCGAGGTGCGCCGTCTGGCGCGGCTGCCGCGGACGCCGCGCCTGGTGCCGATCCAGCCGCTCGACGGCAGCGTCCGCCTGCTGATCTTCGGGCAGGACAGCGCCGCGCCGCCGCCGCCGGCCCGGCCGGGCGCGCCGCCTCCACCGCCGCCGCAGGAGCGGTTCGTGCTCAAGATGGAGCATTTCGCCAAGCCCGCGCTGTTCGGCGACAACGGGGCGGCGTTCTCGGTCGAGCTCGATCCGCAGGGCACGGCGATCATGGAGACGGCGATGAAGGGCGAGATCTCGCCGATCGTCGTGGTCTACAGCGTCGATTTCGCGGGGCTGCGGCCGGCCTTCTCGGTGCGCCTGAACATCGACTGGGACCGCGTCCAGAAATCGATGGACGAGACCTTCGGCCACGAAAGTTTCTTCACCTCGACCGAGATCAACAAGGCGGTCGACAAGCTGGTCGAGAGCCAGGTCATCAAGATGGAGGCGGACAATTTCGTCCCCGACGCCGGCGACGCCAGCAAGGCCGTCAACGAGCGCTTCGAGAGCGCGCGGCAGCGCGTTCAGGAGATGATCACCGACGCCTTCTTCACAGCCAGCCTGCCGCCCAACAAGCAACGGCCGGACGGCTGGGACAGGGCGGCGGACATGATCCAGGATTTCGGCCGCCAAGCCGCCATGATGGCGTCGACCGGCGGGATCGGCGGCTTCATCGGCACGTTCAGCTACAAGAAGACCGACTACAAGCGCATCGACCGGCGCCGGCTCGATGTCGAGATCGCCGAACGCTCCGCCATCGTCCGCACGATCTACCCGCAAGGAACGGTCAGCGGCCTGTTCCGGGCCTTGGAGGACGGCATCGACGTCAAGCGCTTCATCCTCGAGGTCAATGCCGACGATCCGTGGTTCGAGCGCCGTCGCGTCCGCGTGATCAATCGCGGCGAGATGGCGCGCGACGAGCTCACCTCCGTCAACGCCACTCTCAAGTACGGCAACGAGGTGCGCAGCGCCGTGCTGGAGGAAACCGGCAAGGAGGCGACGGTGGAATGGTCCTCGATCCTCGAGAACGGCGCGGTCAAGCGCCCGGTCGAGGTCGAGTATGCGGTGCGCTTCAAGCCCGATGCCGGCGGAGAGCGCCCGCTCGAGGTGACGTCGGCACCGCTCTCGGTGGCCGGCGATGTGCTGGAGCTGCAGCCGGCCGAGCTCTACGCGCGCGTCACCATCCCGGTGATCGCCTCGCCGAGCTATCCGTGGGCGAAGTACCCGCAGGTGCAGGTCATGCTGCGCTACGAGGATCCGGCCCACAAGATCAAGACCGACGACACGCTGATCGTCACCAAGGACGGCGGGCCGAAGAGCTGGACCTTCGTCGCCCTCGACAAGGCCCGCCGCGGCTTCAGCTACCGGCTCGTGCACCAGGCGGCGAACCATGAGGATGTCGACAGTGGCTGGCAGACCAGTGACGGCGATCTCGTCGACATCCGCGATCCGTTCGGGACCTTGCGGCTCAGCGTCGAGGTTGTTCCGGTGGTCGGCCGCTGGGAGGATGTCGAGCAGATCTTCGTCGACCTGCAGTATGTCGACAAGGCCAACGATGTCGAGGAGAGCGCCAACCTCGCCTTCTCACCCGAGGACAAGGCACCGAAGAAGTTCGTGATCGACCGCAAGGACCGCACCAGGAAGCTGGTGTCGTTCAAGGTCACCACGATCCTCAAGGGCGGCACGGTGATGGAGGTCCCCGAATCCTTCACCGAGGCGAGCCGCATCCTGGTGCGCACCGACATGAAGGGCCATCGCATCATCGGCGTGCTGCCGCCGCTCGATTTTGCCAAGCCCAAGCTCGAGCGCGTCGAGGTCGATCTCGCCTACAAGGACGCCGATGCCGGAATCGACGTCGCCGATCGCGCCACCTTCGAGGGGCCGGGCGCGCGCAAGCTCTTCGAGTTCGACTACGTCGATGCGGCGCGCAACGCCTATCGCTGGCGCGCCAAGTACCTGTTCACCAACGGCATGACCCAGGAAACCGACTGGCGGGAAGCCGAAGAAGACGAGTTGCTTGTGAAGGCGCCCTAGTGTCGTTTGCAACGAACTCATCGCTGCGGAATCGCTGTCATCCCGAGCGCGGCGAGGGACCTTTGAGGCTCCAAACAAAGGCCCCTCGCTTACGGCGCTTGCTTCGCAAGCGCCTCACTCGGGATGACAGAAGTGTCATCACAAGTGGAGCACTTGTTTCGTTACAGGCCCTTGGCCCGGGAAGCGGGAGGCACGCACCATGCTGATGCTCAACAGCCAGGCCTGGACCATCGAGGGGATCCAGGTGTTTGCCGATCATGCCGATGCCAGGCAATTCTGGTATCTGCCGGGCCCGGTGCAGCTCACGCGACGGCGTGAGGACGGGCGGGCCGAGTTCACCTTCATCAAGGTGCGGGCCGCCGATGCCGCGGGCGTCGCCAAGGGTGGCGGTTTCCTCACCTTCAGCGTCGACCTGAAGCTCGACCCCGAGCTCGAGCGGCGCATCCTCTCGAAGCTGTCGGCCATGGCGCGCGGCAAGCCGCGGCTCGCCGCGGTGCCGTTCGACGAGGGCAGCGTGCGCGTGATCGCCCTCGATCTCGACAGCGGCGCGACGGCCAGCCCCGGCGCCCAGCCGCCGCCGGCCGGTGCCTTTCGCGCCGTCGAGAAAGCGCTCGGCGCCACCGTGCCATCGCTCGACGCGGTCAATCGCGCGAGCTTCAGCCTGACCTTGAGCCAGGAAGGCGCGATCATCGTCGAGCAGGCGTTCAAGCAGGGCGGCATGCCGGTCGGCGTCATCTACGAGCTGAAATACTCCGGCATGCGGCCGGCGCTCGACGTCACCATCACCGCCGACATGAGCCGCGTGTTCGAGCAGTTTGCCGGCAGCGTCGACAGCCAGGTGATGTTCGTGCGCGGCGGCATCGATTCCGGCTTCGAGAAACTGGTGCAGGACGGCGCGATCAGGATCGAGGTGCACGATTTCATCGGCGCCACCGACCGCGAGAGCAAGGAGACGTGGGCGCTGAACTTCTTCAAGGAGTCGCTGCTGGCACAGTACTTTACGCCGACCTTGACCGTAGGCGAGTTGCGCGGCGGCATTCCGCAGACTGAAGGGCTCGATGCGGTGCTGAAGCGCGGCGAGGCGCTGCGCCCGCCGCCGACACCGGTGCCGAGCCGCCCGACCAACGATGAGGTGGTGTCGCGTCCGGGACCGCCGGCGAGCGTCGCCGACAGCCCGACGGCAGGGACGGGCCGCGGCGGCACGGAGCCGGGCCGCGTGGCTCAGCCTCCCGCCGGCGGGCCGGGTGAAAGCCCGACCGAATCGACCGGGCAGGCGGCGGGTGCCGCGACCGGAGCGGCGCTCGGTTCCTCGGCCGCGGCTGGCGTATCGCCGACGGTGACGGCCGGCCGGCCCCCCGGCACGCCGGCGGGCGCGACGACGGGCGGCAACGCCACCGCGGGAACGACGAGCGGCGGCACGGCGCCACCAGCGGGAGGCGCAGCGACCGGAGGCGCGACGAAAGGAGGCGCGACGGCCGGGGGCGCGACGGGCGGCGGTGCGACGACGGGCGGCAGTGCGACCGGCGCTGCGGGATCCATGCCGGCGACGCCTGCGACGACATCCTCCACGTCGGGTTCCACACCAACGCAAGGCGGCGGTGCCCAGGCGGTCACTTCCTTCCGCTTCCGCGGCATCAAGCAGGAAGAGCGCAAGAAGCTCGTCTTCCGCTACTCGCGCAGCGAGGCCACCCAGCGCAGCTATGCGCCGCAGGGCTTCTTCGGGCTGCTGGCGGGCGATCTCGACAAGAAGAGCCACTTCATCGAGGTCGATCTCGACGACCCGTTTTTCCGCCGGTTCGAGATCAAGGTATCGACCATCCCGGACTTCGCCGCGATCGGCCTTCGCGCCGCCGAGATCGCGCTGAGCTACGGCAAGCCCGGCGACCCGGGCGGCGTGAAGAGCCAGAACCTGCGCTTCGAGGGCCAGAACGCCGCCGAGCAGAGCTGGACGGTGTTCCAGAACGACGGAGACGTGCAGAGCCTGCGCTACACCGTGCAGTTTCACTTCGATCCGGCATCGGGCTTCGAAGGATCGAAGTTCAGCTACGAGTTCGGGCCGTTCGAGACGACCGATCGCACGATCGTGCTCAACCCGTTCGAACATGTCGGCGTCAGGACGATCAGCGCCGTCGCCAACAAGATCGACTGGGGCCAGATCGAGCGTGTCGAGGTGGCGCTGACCAGCGGGCAGCAGAAGAAGACGCTGATCTTGACCGAGGCGGCCAAGCAGGCGGCCTGGAAGCTGCGCCTCGACAATCCGGCTGCACGGACGATCGGCTTCAGCACGACCTTCGTCATGAAGGATCGCACGACGCGCGGCGGCGAAGCCGGAACGACCGAGGCCAGCTCGATCCTGATCGACGATCCGTTCCCCGAGGGGTTGAGCCTGCAACTCATCCCGATCCTCGACGCCGCACGCACCCGCCTGGCGTTCGTCGATTTCGACTACTCCGATGCGCCGTCCGGCTTCAAGCGCAGCGAACGCTTCCGCATCGCGCCGACCGATGTCGACCGCGAGGTGCGGGTCGGCCTGCCCAAGGGCGCCACCAAGTCGTTCCGCTTCCGAGTCACGGTGGTGCCCAAGACGGGCGCGATGCGGGCCGGCGAGTTCGTGGACTCCACCGAGACGCTGATCGCCGTTTCGGACTGACCGACCAGAAGAGGAGAGACAGGTCATGACCAAGCGCGCCGTCGTCATCGGCATCAACGATTACTCGGTCCAGGGCGTGAACTCGCTCGCCATGTGCGTGCGCGATGCGAGCGCCTTTTATCACCTGCTGGTCGACGCCTTCCTGTTCGAGCCCGACAACATCCTGACCTATCTCGACCTGAAGGCCGATTCGGCGGTGATCCTGAAGGCGCTCCGATACTGCGTCACGCAATCCCAGCCCGGCGACGTGCTCTGCTTCTATTACGCAGGCCATGGCAGCCGTTTGCCGCATCCTACCAAGCCGGGACAATTCTACGAGGTGATCATCCCGGCATCGGGGCAATGGATCTCCGACCACGAGCTGTTCAACATTTCCGACGGGCTGCAGCCGAGCCACGTCAATTTCACCTGTGTTTTCGACAGTTGCCATTCGGGTGGCATGAGCCTCGAGGCAGAGGCGAGGACGCCTCCCATGGAGCAGACGCTGGTCCAGCGCATCGTCGCGCAGATGACCAGCCTGATCCCCTGCGGCCTGCTTCTGTCGCCGACCGATCGCGTCGTCTGCGAGGGCAACGTCAAGAACGTCCACCTCGATCATGACCGGATCGACCTCGATCCGGGGCCGAATTTCACGACCGTCAAGCAGGCCAAGACGACCTTGATCTCCGGGTGCCGGCCGGACGAGCTGACCTACGAGGGGCCGGCATCCTCGGCGGTGAAGAACGGCCTGATGACCAAGTCGCTTGTCGACCTGGTCAACCAGTCCAACTTCCAGATCGATCACCGTTCGCTGGTCGACGAGCTGAACACGCGCGTCTCTGGTTACGTGACCCAGCTCTTCCCCGGCGCCAGTCCGGCGATCGTCCAGCAGCCGCAGCTCGTCGGCCAGGACAACCGGATGGGCGAGAACTTCCTCGAGGGCTTCACCGACAGTCGCTGAGCATCCGGTCGCCTTAAGTCACGGTCGAACAAGAGCGCGGGAGAGAGAGCATGCAGCAGATAGGCACGGCGACCATCACCGTCGACGGGGTCACCGTCTTCTCCGATCACGCCGACCCCAAGCAGTTCTGGTACCTCGCCTCGCCGGTGGCGCTGGCCAAGCGTGCGCTCGACGGCCGGCCGGCCTTCACCATGATCAAGTGGCGGCCGGCGGCGGTGGCCGGCGGTGCCAAGGGCGGTGGCTTCTGCACCTTCGAGGCCAATCTCAAGTTGCCCGAGGCAACCGAGCGCAGCATCCGCGCCCAGCTCGCCAGCCGCAGCCGCGGCGGCGGGCCGGTGCGCCTGTCGGCGATCCCGTTCGACGAAGGCACGGTGCGCTGCATTGCGCTCGATCTCGAAGGATCGGGCGGCACGGCAGCGCCGGCCAACGCGCCGCCCGGCACCTTCCGCGCGGTGGAGACGATTCGCGGCGCCACGGTGCCGTCGCTGGCCGGCGACAACGTCGCGGCCTTCTCGCTGACCCTGAGCCAGGAAGGCGCGATCATCCTCGAGCAGGCGTTCACGCAGGGCACCACGCCGGTGGGCGTCGTCTACGATCTCAAATACACGATCCTGCGGCCGGCGCTGCACGTGAAGATCACGGCCAAGTACGAGGACATCTTCAATCACTTCTCGGCCGGCCTCGAGGCGCAGGTCTACTGGGTCAAGGCCGGCATCGATGCCGGCTTCGAGAAGCTGGTGGCCGACGGCGCGATCAAGATCGAGGTCATCGATTTCACCGGCGAGCAGGACAAGAACGAGAAGGAGCAGTGGGCGCTCGACTTCTTCAAGGACAACCTGCTCTCCAAGTGGTTCGAGCCGTCGATCACGCCGGATGACGTCGAGAAGCGCATGGCCAAGCCCGAAAGCCTCGACGCTGTGCTGAAGCGCGCCCGCGAGATGAACCCGACGCCGACCGGGCCGACCGGTGCCAGCGGGGGACGCACCGGTGCCACCGGCTCGACCGGTGCCACCGGCTCGACCGGCGCCACCGGTGCCACGGGTGCCACCGGCGCCACGGGCGGAACCTCGACGCGCCAGCCGGCGAGGCTCACGGTGACGCGCCTGCCCGAGCCGCCACCGGCCGGACAGAACATCCGCCTCGAGCCCGGCAGCACGACCGACGAGGAGAAGATCGCCGTCGACGGGCCGGCCGGTTGGACGGCGACCGTCAACGGCGCACCGGCGACGGTTCGCGACAACAAGATCGTCGTCAATGTCGTGGGTGGCGCACCGCCGCAGACCATCGCCGTGCTGTGGCCGGCCGGCGGCGGCGGGCCGCCGCCGCAGACGTCGCTGGCCTTCAAGCTGTTCTTCGAGAAGGACAAGCCCGCGGCGGCGAACTTCAACACGATCAAGGCGCAGTACGCGGCCAACACCACCACCGACCAGCGCTTCCACAATGCCAGCGGGCCGGACGGCCAGCCGGCGCCGTCGGGCCCGCCGACCGGGTCGAAGCGTTTCCAGGCGTGGCTGGACACGCTGCCGACGCCGCGCATCATCGACTGCGAGGGCAACGCCAGCTTCGAGGTGCTCAATCCCGATCCGCTCGGCCCGCCGCCGGCGCGCGAGCAGCACGATCTCGACCTGTCGCGCCGGCGCATCGACGTGGCGCGCGCCTGCATGCAGGGCCACGCGACGTTCCGCAACAGCCTCGCCAAGGGCCATTCGGATGCGCAGGCGGCCGGCCGGCAGGATCAGCCGGACGACCGCTACGTCATCTGCCGCTGGGTCGGCGGCACGCAGCCGGTGGTGCCGCAGGTTCCGGCCGTCACGGTGACGGGCGTCATCCTGCGTCCGGCTCCGGTGATCACGCCGCCCGTCGTGCCGCCGGTCGTGCCACCGGTGACCCCGCCCGTAACACCGCCGGTGACTCCGCCCGTGACTCCGCCGGTCACGCCTCCGGTGACTCCGCCGGTCACGGCGCCAGTGCCGACCAGCATGCCGGCGCTGGTGTCGTTCAAGCTCAAGTTCATCCGCAAGGAGGAACGCAAGACCGTCGAGCTGGTCTACGACCGCACCGAGGCGGTGCAGCGAACCTATGCGCCGCAAGGCTTCATCGGCCTGATGCTTGGGCAGATCGACGATTTCAGCAAACACTTCGTCGAGGT
This sequence comes from Reyranella sp., assembly GCF_044224635.1. Taxonomy (GTDB): domain Bacteria; phylum Pseudomonadota; class Alphaproteobacteria; order Reyranellales; family Reyranellaceae; genus Reyranella. The sequence goes on from NZ_JBGAKA010000017.1 coordinate 50,664, forward strand.
CGATCTCGACGATCCGTTCTTCCGAGCCTTCGAGGTGACGGTCGACGCGCCAGTGGACTATGCGCGCATCGGCCTCAACGCGATCCAGGTTGCCGTCGACTACGGCAACCCGGACGATCCGGCGACCTTGCGCCACAAGGACCTGACCTTCGACCGCAACGCGCCGACTCGTGCGACCTTCTCGACCTTCATGAGCCCGGCGCTCGATGTCGCTTATCGTGCCAGCAAGCAGTTCCACTTCGATTCGGAGCAGGGCTCGGGCTGGCAGGGCGAGAAGCTCAGCTACGAGATCCCGGCGACCGGCACGGTCGATCGCACCCTGATGGTCACACCGCATGAGCATCTCGGCTTCCTCGAGGTGCAGATCATCGCCAACCGAATCGATGCGGAAATGGTCGAGCGCATCGAGGTCGACCTCGCCTTCGACGATCCGTCGGGCTGGAAGGCGCGCAAGACCCTGACCGTGCGGGGGGGCAGCGCGCCGCAATTCTGGAAGGTGCGGACCTCGTCGCCCAACGCGCGCGATTTCACCTTCCGGCTGACCCATCATCTGAAGGACGGCAATCCGCCGATCGTCGACCAGCCGGTGACCACCAACGCCAACGCAGTGTCGATCGACGATCCGTTCCCCAATGCTTTGGACCTCGACCTCATCCCGATGTGGGACCCGGCCGTGGTGCGCAGTGTGTTCGTCGACGTCTCCTATGCCGACGCGACCAACGGCGTGGAGCGCACCGAGCGCATCCAGTTCGCCGGCGCCGACCGCGATCCCAAGCGGCTGCGCATCACCATCCGCGACCGCAAGGCGCGGCAGTTCACCTGGAAGGCGCTGTTCGTCAGGACCGACAACGGCCGCTTCGAACGCCCGGCGACGACCACGACCAACACGCTGGTCGAGCTGCTGATGTGACTACGGTCGCGCTCGGTCGCGCTCCTGATGAGGCTGGGCAGGCCGCGCTCGATCGCGCCCTGGCGGCGCTCGAGCGCGAGGCGCCCGAGCCGGTGGAGCGCGGTCGGCGGGCGCTCGCCGCCGCGCTGAGCTGGACGACCAGGACCGACTGGCCCGAAGTCGCCTGGCAGTTCAGCCCGCTCGCCGACGGCGTGCCGGTCGAGCTGGTATGGCGCCCGGGACGCCCCGGCCTGTTCTGGACCGCCGAGCCCGCGGCGCCGGAATGGTCCGGCGCGCGTTGCCTCACGCGCGCGCTGGCTCTGCTGCGCTCGATCGACGGCGGCCTGCCCTGCGGCACGCGCTCGGCTGCGCGCGAAGCGCTGGCGCAGGTCGACGAGCCGTGGCCGGTCTGGGCGGCAGGCCGCCACGACGCCAGGGGCGACGCCGGCAAGCTCTATGTCCTCTGCCGCCTCGCTGCGCCTCGCGTCGAGCGCGCCGCGCCTTTGCTGCGCGGCGACGACAAACCGATGATGCTCGGCCTCACACGGGACGGCGGTCGCGAATTCTACTGGGCCCGGTCGACACGCGTCGCCGGCGACCTCTGGCGCCTCTGCGCCGACCCTGAGATCGAGCCGCTTGCGCGGAGCCTCGATGCGGCCTTGGCCGACTGGACCGGCGGTGGCTTCGACGACGAGGACGGCAGCCGCCTCGGACTGAGCCTCGCTCTCGATGCGACGGGCCATGTCACCGCCCTGGCCGCCTTCATGCGCGTGAGCGCCGCCGGCGGCGAAGAGCGCGTGCGCAAACGTCTCCTGGACTCCGGCGGCGACGCCAACCCGGCGCTGGCGACGCTGTGGGCCGACCGCCAGGTGCGGCCCATGATGCTGACCCTAGGGGCCACATCGGTCGGCATCGCGACAGCCATCGGCCTCAGGATCGTCTAGGCCGGGAACGCGCCACGCCGTGGCGCACTTTTCATTCTCCTCCCCAGCTTCGCTGGGGAGGTGTCTCGGTAATCCGAGACGGAGGGGTCAGGAGTCTCAGTGGGGCTTTCGACCCCTCCGTCCGAGAAGACGCGGACACCTCCCCAGCAAAGCTGGGGAGGAGAATGAGAAGAGCGCCGCGGAGAGCGTGTGAATATAGTGGCTGAGGCGACTTTGGGCGCAGATCCGAGAAAGGAAAGGTCGCCTCGCTGCGCTCGGGCTGGGGCACTCGCACGTGAATGAAGTCATGCCCAAGCTTGCGCAGGGGCCGTCTCTGCACCCAGAATTCATCCGGAGTACCCAGCGTGCGGAGGCAAAGCGTTAACGCGTCGAGGAGGAAACAATGAAAAGCCTGATCCGATACCTCGGTCTTGCCGCCGTGGCATCTTTCATCTTGGCGAGCAACCCGGTTCTCGCCCAGAAGTCCGGTGGTGTGCTGAAGATCGAGCACATGGATACGCCGCCCAGCGCCTCGATCCATGAGGAGGCAACGTTCTCGGCCGTCATGCCGTTCATGGCGCTCTACAACAACCTCGTTATTTTCGACCAGCATGTCGCGCGCAACAGCCTTGAATCCATCGTGCCCGATCTCGCCACGAGCTGGACGTGGAGCGCCGACGGCAAAGCGCTCAGCTTCAAATTGCGCCAGGGTGTGAAGTGGCATGACGGCAAGCCGTTCACCGCCAAGGACGTCGCCTGCACCTTCGATCTCCTGATCGACCCCGAGAAGCTGCGGCGCAACCCTCGCTCTGCCTGGTGGGGCAACCTCGAGAAGGTGACGGTCGAGAGCGACTTCGACGTCACCATCCATCTCAAGCGCCGCCAACCGGCGCTGCCCGCTCTGCTCGCTTCGGGGTACACGCCGATCTACCCGTGTCACGTCCCGACCGCGGAGATGCGGCGGAAGCCGATCGGCACCGGCCCGTTCAAGCTCGCCGAGTTCAAGATGAATGAGGGCATCAAGCTGGTGAAGAACCCCGACTACTGGAAGCCCGGGTTGCCGTATCTCGACGGCATCGAGTACACGATCATCGCCGATCGCTCGACGCGCATGCTGTCCTTCATCAGCGGCAAGTTCGACATGACCCTGCCGGTCGATGTGACGGTTCCGCTGCTCAAGAACATCCGCAAGGATGCGCCGAACGCCCTGTGCACCATGCGCAGCACCGGCGTCGCCGCCAACGTCATGATCAATCGCGAGAAGCCGCCGTTCGACGACCCGAGGATCCGCCGCGCCATGGCGCTGAGCGTGGATCGCCAGGCATTCATGGACATCCTCAACGAGGGGCAGGGGCAGATGAGCGGCGCCATGCTGCCGCCGCCCGACGGCCAGTGGGGGCTGACGCCGGATATGCTGAGGTCGATTGTCGGCTACGGCGACGTCGCCAAGGCGCGCGAGGAGGCCCGCGCCCTGATGAAGGAGGCCGGTTATGGGCCGGACAAGCCGCTCAAGATCAAGGTCAGCACGCGCAACATCGCCGTGTTCCGCGACCCGGCGGTGATCCTGATCGACCAGCTGAAGCAGATCTGGATAGAGGCGGAGCTCGAGATCATCGACACCGCGGTCTACTACAACCGCGTCTTCAAGAAGGATTTCTTCGTGGCGATGAACTACAGCGGCAGCGCGGTCGATGATCCCGACGTCACCTTCTTCGAAGGCTATGCCTGCGGCTCGCTGCGCAACTACGACGGCTACTGCAATCCCAAGATGGCGGCGCTGTTCGAGGCGCAGTCGCAGGAAGTCGACCAGGAGAAGCGCCGGCAGATGGTATGGGAGATCGACCGGCAGCTCCAGGAGGACATCGCCCGCCCGATCATCTCCAACCAGATGGCCGCCGGCTGCTGGCACCCCTACGTCAAGAACTACACCATCCAGACCAACAGCATCTACAACGGGTGGCGCTTCGAGGACATTTGGCTCGACCGCTAACCTGCGGCCCCTGCCGTTTCTCGACCTCGCGGCCGCGCTGTCGCTTGCGGTCGGACGGCGGCTCGGGTGCGGATCTCGACGGGCTGAAGGAGCGGGCGGCCTTGCAATATCACGGAGTGCGCCGGAGCTACTTTCCGGCCCGGTGTCTCACCCGCTGGACCAACGCGGAAATCACCACAGTGGCCGCGACGGCGCCAGCGCCGCGCCACAGCCAATGCACGTCGTGTCTCTGGATGGCGGTGAAGGCACTGCCCCAGAACGCCACGGTGCCGACCACGGCGGCGCCCAGTTCTACGGAGAACAGGCCGCCCTCGGCAAAGATGACATTCCACCAGAGGTAGGGAACACCGATGACCGACCCCGCGATCGAGGTGACGATGACGAGGAAGACATTGAAAAGGGTCATGGCCTTGTCTGCTGCGAGCTGATCTTTCGGAGTGTGAGCGTCGTGCCATTCTACTCTCGGCGATCTGCCCAATGGTGGCGCCCGAATGTCGCGCTCAGCAGTTCGAGTGCTGTCCGCCAATCTCCTCGGTCTTTGACGGGTCGGACGGGCGCGTTAGGGTGCAATTTGAGCACACGAGCAGGGGACAATCGTTGAGCGAAAGATGAAGGACAGCGATCGCAAGGACCATGTTGCAGCCGCCGCCCGGGCCTTCTCGCAGCGGCGCATCGGCAAGCGCGACTTTCTGCGCCGGCTGGCGCGCGGCGGGGTCGGGCTTTCGGGTTTTGCCATGGCCATGCTGGGCGGGCCCCGGCCGTTTGTCTCGAAAGGCTTCGCGCAGCAGGCGCCGGCCGCCTCGCCCGAGCTGATGAAGTGGCTCGAGGATGTCGGGCGGCCGTTCAAGGGCACGAAGATCCGCTTCGTCTCCGAGCCGACGCCGCCCACGCTGGTCGCCCGGACGCTGGCCCGGGACGAGTTCACGGCGCGCACCGGCATCGAGGTGGAGATCGAGGTCGCGCCGCTCGAGCAGGTCCTGCACAAGGTCAGCGTGGACGTGAAGGATCGGGCAGGTGCCTACGACCTCTATTACCTCGACCAGTCGTGGGCGCCGCTCTTTATTGGCGACACGATCGATCCGCGTGACCTTTACGAGCGCAAGAAGGACCTCGCCCTGCCCGCGTTCGACTGGGGCGACTTCCCCGGGCCGGTCATGCAGAACATCGCGACCTACCGGGACACGCTGGTCGGCATTCCCTTCGACATCCCGATCTTCATCCTGATGTACCGCAAGGACCTGTTCGACAAGCACCGTCTCAAGGTGCCGACGACGATGGCCGAATACATGGCCGCCGTGAAGACCTTGGACGCGGCCGAGCGCGGCAGCGGCATCCGCGGCACCACCGGCCAGCTCAAGGCCGGCCATTATTCGCTCAACTGCGACTGGACCGCCTGGCTGTGGGCGCATGGCGGCTCGGTGTTCGGCCAAGACGGGACCTTCTCCGGCGGTGACGAGGATGGCCTGAAAGGCCTCGCCTACATGCTCGAGCTGGCCAAGCACATGCCGGCCGAGGCTAGGGATTGGACCTGGGATGGCGAATGGCAATCGCTGGCGCGCGGCAACGCGGCGATGGCGCTGTCGTGGGGCGAGTTCTTTCCCGGTTTCGACGGCCCGGGCTCAAGGGTGGTCGGCCTGATGCAGGCCGCCCGTCCGCCGAGCGAGGCCAGGCTGCGCTCGCCCGACGCGGCCGGCTTCTCGGAGATTCCGCACATCGGCCATCAGGGCGGCTCCTCGGTCGGCCTGGCGAAATACTCGCGCAATCCCGACGCCGCCTGGGTCTTCCTGCAATGGCTGTGTTCCAAGGACGTGGCGGCGCGCTCGGCCGTCCTGGGCAGCGGCGGCGCGGTGGTGCGCGCCTCGACCTACAAGGACCCGCGCGTGCTGGCCGCCGCCAAGGTCGGGCCGGGCACGACGCGCCACTTCCCTGCGACCGAGTGGACCATCAACAACGCCATGGGCACCGAGCCCAAATTGCCGGCCTGGGTCGACATCTCGAACAACGCCATCCCCGTCGAGCTTGGCAAGCTTCTGGCCGGCCAGCACGCCAGCCCGGACCTGTGCATGACGGCGATCAGGGAGAAGGTCGACCATGCCACCGCACCGTTCCGCAAGCCTTGAGTCCACACATTCCCAGGCTGCAATGCCCGAGTCTGCACATCTGGGAGGCCCCTCGGGGAGGCGGTTACCTCGACGATTCCACCGGATCATGCCACACTTTGCCTTGTTTCGAGGATACCGGTAGCGCGCACGGAGCGACCGCCTGGGCCCCTCGCCACCAAGTGCGTGCGCCGTAGGCAACAGTCGTCGCTCGAGCAGTCACGAACGGGTCAGCGATCCTTTCACGAACCGGCCAGCCTTTGATTCCCGAACAGGCCCACGATCCTTCCGGAGGTGTCGTCGATGTCCACAGCCAGCAAGAAAGCCCGTCGCGCGTCGGTGCTGACCGATGCCGTCATGCGTCAGGCCGAACAGGCGCGGGAGGAAAGGAAGACGGAGGCGGTTGCCGCCGAGGAGAAGTTTCCCAAGATCAAGGAGAACCCGTTCTTCCAGCTGGTCTTTGCCGAGGGCCGGCCGGAGGAGAAGCGCAGCGCCATCGCCAAGGCGCGCACCTTCAGCGGCACCAAGGAGGAGGTGCGCCAGCGCGAGAAGGCCTACGAGGAATTCAAGGAATACCTGTCCTACCAGCGCGAGCTGATGTCGAGCCAGATCATCGCCCTGCAGGACAACGAGACCTTCGGCCTGCTGCAGACCGTCTACGGCGGCTTCACCGACCGGCTGCGCGACTTCGACAAGAAGATCGAGCCGCTCACCCGCGTGCTCACCTCGCTATTCAACCTGCGCACCAACAACGTCTCGTTCGACGCCATCGACCAGATCGAGCGTGATCGCGAGCACGAGCGCGAGATCCAGACCAGGATCGTGGCCAACGCCGATCGTCTCAAGGGCATCGAGACCCAGCTGACGCGGCTCGCCGACGACATCGCCTACCAGCGTACCCAGAAGAGCCTGTTCGGCTTCGGTGACATCAAGGCCGACGCCAAGCGGCAGATCGATCGCAACGAGCGCGAGATCGAGCGTCTGCGCGCCGACGCCAAGGCGGCCGCCGAGGAGCGCGCCCAGCTCGACGCCGAACGCGAGGCGGCGAAGACCGCCAACGAGAAGCTGGCGCCGTTCGCCAGCGAGATCGCCGACCTGCGCCAGCTGCTCGACCTCAGCTCCGACGAGCACAAGAAGCGGCAGGAAGAGCTGATGAAGGCGGCGCTCGACTTCATCTCGACCTCGGTGAGCAGCGTCGACAAGGTGCGCAGCCACATGGGCAAGCTCGAGTCCCAGATCTTCAATCTGCGCGACGCCAACACCTCCATGCGCAGCATCTACACCATCATGGACGGCGCCGAGGGCGAGGCCGACACGGCCAACCGCAAGCTGCTCGACGAGGTCCAGTCGGCGCCGGAGACCGATGACGCGCTCGAGAAGATGCGGCGCGAGAATCGGCGCCAGGAGCTCGAGGAGTACATCGCCGAGCTCGTGACGTCGAAGAACGACACCACCGAGACGCTCTCCGACCTGACCTCGCAGTCGATCCGCATCACCGCCATCAAGGACAATGCCGACCGCCAGAGCGAGAAGGCGCGCAAGCTGCGCACCGGCGGCATCAGCGGCGTCGCCGACCGCCTGTCGGCGGTGATGACCTCGGTCTCGCACGCGGCGCTGGGCGAGGCGTCGGCAATGGCCGAGGACGTGCTGCTGAAGATGCGGCAGAACACCAACGTCATCGCCCAGCAGCAGGTCATCCAGAACGCCACCGGGCTCAAGGACGAGCAGACCGCGCTCGAGCGGGCCGCCGCCGAGCTCGAGGAGTGGGGCCAAGTGGTCAAGACCGCCACCGACATCACGCGCAGCACGGTCGACGAGATGCGGATCGGCGCCGAGGAGCTCAAGACCAAGATCGCCGATCTGGCCGACGACATCCAGAAGCACACCGGCGCCAAGGTCGTGGCGCCGTCGGAGGAGGGGTCGGCGGGCATGGCGGACTCAGCCGCTCCGCTGGTCAAGCCGGTATCGCTCTGACCCCGGCCCGAGCGAGGCGTACCCCATGGTGAACCAGTACCTGATCTCCGGCTCGGAGATGCTGGCGGCGCGTCCCGGCTTCAAGCTGGTCGGCCGCGACGCGGCGCTCAGGCGTCTGACCTCGATCCTGATCCGCAGCAACGCCAACTCGGTGCTGTTGTACGGGCCCGGCGGCGTCGGCTGCAGCTCGCTGGTGCACGGGCTGCAGGCGCAGAAGGCCGAGCCTAATACGCCGTTCGACATCGTGCGCAAGCGCTTCTTCTGGGTCGACATCGACTGCCTGTTCTCGCTGCAGGACGACAGCCAGATCAGCGCCGAGTTCGCCAGCATCCTCGGCCGCATGTCGCGCACGCCCGACTCGGTGCTGGTGCTGGCCGACGCCAAGGTGTTCATCGAATCGGCGCGCAACACTGGCAACACGCACTTCATCAATGCGCTGATTCTGGCGATCAAGCAGGGCGTGACGCAGGTCATCCTCGAAGGCCGTGACGACGATCTCGAGCTGATCTTCCGCTGCCATCCGCATGTGCAAGAGGCCTTCACCATCATGGAGCTGGCCGAGCCCGAGCCGGCGCAGCTTCGCGCCATGGTGCAGTTCGGCGCCGAGCGGCTGACCGGCGATCACGGCATCCCGATTGCGGGCGAGGCCGTCGACGCCGCCATCGAGCTCACCAACAACTACCGCGCCGACAATGCCGGCATGGATCGCGCGCAGCCCGAGCGCAGCGTCAGCCTGCTCGATCGCGCGCTGGCGAGCTACCGGCTGGAGGCGCACGAGCGGCCGCCGCACATCGCCCAGTTGCAAGCCAGGATCGCGACGGCGAAGCCCGACGAGGCGAAGCCACTCGCCGACCAGCTCGCGCGCGCCTTGCAGGAGTGGGAGCAGGCGCAAGGCCAGTTGCGCACCGCCAACCGGCGTCAGCGCGACGGCGAGGAGGAGCTGGCCAGGATCGACGGCGCCATCGCCGACCTCGGCAAGCGCGAGTCCGAACAACGCGCCGCCGCTCCCGCCGCACCGGCGGCGGCTGCCGCGCCGCAGCGCGCGTCGTTCAACCTGATGGCCAGCAAGGGCGGTTTCAGCTCGCCCGAGATGCAGGCGCTCGAGGGCAAGCGCGCCGCGCTGTCGAAGATCGTCGAGGAAGCCAAGGCAGCCTTTGCCCAGAACGCCAAGGCGATCAACGACCGCCTGCAACTCGGTCGCGACCAGGTGCTGACCGAGTTCAGCCAGATCACCGGCATCCCTGCGAGCCGCCTCAACGAGGACGAACGGGTAAAATTGTTGCGGCTGGAGCAGGAGCTGAACGACTCCATCTTCGACCAGGAAGCGGCGATCGCCAAGATTTCCAACGGCATCAAGGTGGCCAAGCGCGGCCGGCGCAATCGCAGCGCGCCCGTCGCCTTCATGTGCCTGGGGCCGAGCGGCGTCGGCAAGACCGAGACGTGGAAGCAGGTGGCGCGGCTCCTGGGCCTCGACCTGCTGCGCTTCGACATGAGCGAGTACATGGAGAAGCACGCCGTTGCCAAGCTGATCGGCGCTCCGCCCGGCTATGAGGGCTTCGATGCCGGCGGCATCCTGACCAACAGCATGCGCAAGAACCCGCGCCGGGTCTGCCTGTTCGACGAGATCGAGAAGGGCCATCCCGGGGTGTTCGACGTGTTCATGCAGGTGCTGTCGGACGGCCGCTTGACCGACAGCCTGGGCCGCACGGTCGATTTCTCCAACGCCTATATCGGCTTCACCACCAACATTGGCCAGGCGCATTTCCTCGACACGACGCTGTCGGACGAGCAGGCCGAGGCGCTGGCGATCGAGGAGCTGAAGAAGAGCTATCGCTCGGAATTCCTCAATCGTTTCGCCGGGCGGCAAAACATCCTGTGCTACAAGCGGCTCGGCGTCGGCGCGATCGAAAAGATCGTCGCCCGCGAGATCAGGTCGATCAACGAGAACTACGGCGGGCAGGGGATCACGGTCAACGTGACGCCGCAGGACGTCAAGGCGTTCTGCCAGTCCAAGTACGACCCGACGAGCGGCGCGCGCGGCCTGCCGGGTTACCTTCAGGCCAACCTCGAGCCGGTCATCGTCAACAGCCTGCTCGAGCATCCCGAGCGGCGCGGGGTGGTCAATTTCCGCTACGACGGCGCGGCCGGTGATTTCGTCGCCGACTTCGAGCTGCTGAAGGATGCCGCATGACCCCCACGGACGCTCGATGAGCAAGGAGACGCAGGACCGCATCGAGCGGATCCTGGCCGAGCACGACGCGGCGAAGCACTCGGCCGAGCGCGAGCATGCGCGATCCACGCTGGGCCAGGCGCAGACCAACATCGCGAGCCTGCAGCGCTTCCTGGGGCAGGCGGCAGAGGGCGTGGCGTGGCTGTGGCGCCTCATCGGCCGGCCGGTCACGCTGTTCCTGCTGCGGGCCCTGCGCTTCCTGTTCGGCTGGTACCTGCGCCTGTGGGGCCGCCTGGTCACCGTCACCAACCAGTACGGCGACCGGGTGTTCTCCTACAAGCGCGCCGGCGTGATGGTGCTGGTCACCGTGATCGGCCTGTTCATGGCCTCGGTGCTGGCACAGCTCGCGTGGGATGCCGGCTGGTACGCCTACAACGGCCGCTGGGAGCAGGTCTATCTGCGCTCGCCGCAGGAGCTGCAGGGCCATGCCGGCGAGGATGTCCACGCCGTGCGCGGGTGCGAGCACAGCCCGGGCTGCACCGAGCTCGACGCCGTCTACTACCGGGTGCGCTTCAAGCTGTTCAATGTGCTGTGGAGCCTGTGGACACACGGCAGCATGTTCTACCCGGACCTCGTGGCCGCCGCCGTCCCGACCGAAACCAGCTACTGCCGCGCCCACACCTACGGCATTCGCAAGCGCTTTCTCACGCGGCACCTGAACTGGCACCCCGACCTCTTGTCGGTTCAGTGCGTCCCGCTCGAACGGGCACCGGCATCGCAATAGGCGGTGATGCCCCGTCATACGGGGCGGAGGGGCATGGGATCATGACTCATGACCCCTCCGTCGCCGAAGACGGTGACACCTTCCCAACTGAGCGGGAGAGGAGAATGAAAGGCGTGTCCACAGGCGAATGCCCCGGTCCTGACACGGCTCGGCAGAACCGGGAGGAAGACTTTGGCGCCGAGCGTTGCCCCCCAAAAGAAAGACCGGGGTCGCTTGCCGCGACCCCGGTCTCTCGTTTGCCATGCCCAATCGATCGGGGAGATATCCCCAATCGATTGGAGGAGCGGTGTCTGACTACTGGGTGATGACCAGCACGGCGCGGCGGTTGCGCGGCTCTTTCTGGTCCTGGCCGGTGCCAACCAGCAAGCCCTCTTCGCCGGCGCCCCGGGTCGTGATGGCGGAGGCTGGCACGCCGTTGGCGATCAGGTCGTCGCGCACCTTGTTGGCGCGGGCCGTCGAGATCTGCATGTTGACGGCGGGCGAGCCCACGGTGTCGGCGTAGCCGGTCACGTCGATGCGGGCATTGGCCCTCGACTTGAACACCTGGGCAGCCTGGGCGACCGTGTTCTGCGACTGCTCGCTGATCTTGGTGCTGCCGAGATCGAAGAACACCATGTACGAGACCGGCGCGACGGGCGGCGGCGGTGCCTTCTGCTCGCAGGCGCCGAGCGCGACCGCGGCGATGACCAGAGCGAAAATCTTCTTCAACATGTGTCTCTCCCCTTGTGAGCGATGTGTAGCCTCGAGATGACCGACCAGGCCCGGCGTGACCCGTGTCGTGGACCGGCCGTGCGGGGGGCGGGACACTCCGGGACATGGGGTCCCGGAGCACCTGCTCCGCCGGCCGACGTTAGCGGATGATCGTTGCGGTGGTTAGCGGATGACGGTGGCCTTGATGGCGGTCTGGCGGCTCCACACGGTGGTCAGCTCGTCGCCGACCTTGATCTGGGCCATCGCCGCCTTGCCTTCCGGCGTGACGATCGGCGGAAGCTGGATGACCTCGCCGCTGTTCGGCGCCGGCTTGTCGGGCTCGCCGCCGGACTTGTAGATCAGAAAGATGGTGTTGGTCGCCGGATCGAGCTTGGTGGCCATGCCGTCCATGCTCCACAGGATGATCCGCTCCTGGGCGCCGGGAATGCCCTGCAGGCGCGCGTTCTGGGCCTTCATGGCGTCACCGCGCTTGGTGGTCTCGGGCGTCTTCTTGGCGATCAGGAAGTCCATGTAGTCGTACCAGTGCACGTCGACGACGTTGCCGACCTTGAGCTGGTTGAAGTTGGTGACCAGGTCGGCTGCCTTCATCTTCACACGGCCGAGGTCTTCCCAGACGATGGTGAAGCTGCGCTGCTCGGGATGCATGCTGTGGATCGTGCCGCGCTTGAAGTTCTCGAGCGTGTTCGGCACGACGAGCTCCTGCGCGAACGCCGTTTGCGGCAGCATGGGCAGGACCGGAGCCGCAAGGGCGGCGCCACCGAAGAACCTCAGAGCCGAACGACGATTGATGGTCACCATGACACTCCCCTTGTCCCTGATCTCAGGGACGTTGCGAAACGGGTGGAAGCGGTATTGCTCCTTCGACGCAGCCTTCGTACAGGCGCGCTGTATCTCCGCCGTATCGCGGTCGCGGAGAATTTGTGTCGTCTGTGTCGCGGCCCGGGATCCCGCGCGCCGACGCAGGGGCAAGGCCAGTTCGACGGTGTCGTGCTCGCAACATTGTCAGGCGCGCCGCCAGAGCAACGACAATCATCAAGCCGGCGGCGACGTGGACGAACGATCCAGCCGCCCGCGCCACGCCTTTTGGCAAAGTGTCGTCGAACGTACCCGTCATCCAGGCGATTGCGACCGGGACGACCGTAAGCCAATGCAGCGATTGGGCGATCGCGCCGTACCCGACGACCGAATTGTGGAACCGCATGTCCGACTCCATATAGTGCCATTTTGGGTGGCGGCTCGACGCTCGTTCATTGATCTGGGTCAATTCCTCTCGGGGACCGAAGCATGACTCGAAAGACCGCTGGAATTGCCTTCGCCGCAGGGGCAGTCTTCGCCGCCATGATCATGACCGGTGCTGCGAACACTCAGACTTCATCCGCGACTGCAATCCTCGATGCCAGCCTGCGCGCGGCGGTCGAGCGCAAGGACGTGCCCGGCGTGGTCGCGCTGGTCACCGATCGCGAGCGCGTGCTTTACCAGGGCGCCTTCGGCGTGGCCGACGTCGCGACCGGGCGCCCGCTTGCGTCCGACGCGCTGTTTCGCATCGCCTCGATGACCAAGCCGGTCGCGTCGGTTGCCTTGATGCAGCTCGTCGAGCAAGGCCGCCTTGGCCTCGACGACCCGGCCGAAAAGTACCTGCCGGAGCTTGGCGGACTGAAGGTCCTCGAGTCGTTCGATGCGGCAAGCGGCGCCTACCGGGTCCGTCCGGCCTCGCGGTCGGCGACCGTCAGGCACTTCCTGGCGCACACCTCCGGACTGGCCTATCCGTTCACCAGCGCGGCCTGGCGCGATTTCAAGCCGCGTGCTGGCGAATCGTATCCGTTCGGCGGCCCGCTGCTGTTCGATCCGGGCGAGCGCTGGCACTACAGCACCAGCACCGATGTCGTCGGTCGGCTGGTCGAGGTGCTGTCCGGCCGGAAGCTGGAGGATTATTTCCGCCAGCACATCTTCGCGCCGCTCAAGATGGACGACACGTCCTACAACGTGCCGGAGGCGAAGGGGCCGCGCCTGGTCGCCCAGCAGCAGCGCGCCGGCGAGCGCATGGACGGTGCGATCGAGCTACAGAGGCCGCAGCCCGGCCTCACCCTCGCCGCACCGGTCGGCGGTGGCGGCCTCGCCTCGACTGCCAGCGACTACGGCCGCTTCGTGCGCATGCTGCTGAACGGTGGCGCGCTCGACGGGGCACGCGTGCTCAAGGCCGAGACGGTGGGGCTGATGGGTCAGAACCACATCGGTGCGCTCTCGGTTCCGGCACTCAAGTCGGCGCTGCCGCGCAGCGCCGACTTTACCTTCATCGCCGACGGTCGCGACAAGTGGGGACTGGGTTTCCTCATCACCGTCGACCGGGTGCCCGGCAAGCGCTCGCCGGGCAGCCTGAGCTGGGGCGGCATCAACAACACGTTCTTCTGGATCGATCCGTATCGCGGCATCGCCGGCGTGATCATGATGCAGTACCTGCCATTCGCCGATGCCAAGGCCTTGGCCGTCCTCGACACTTTCGAGCGCGGCACCTATCAGCTCGTGAGCGGCGGGCGGTAGAATTTCGCTGTCCTGCCGTGTCGTGCCGGCGTGACGCTGGACGCCCGCGAACGACAGTGTCGTCCGCTTCAGAGGCGGTCGGGACAGGGTGGGCGCGCGCCGGCTGAGAGGCCGATTGCCCACAGGCACGTGGGGAACCGACGACGCGGCCGGCTCGTTTGGTTGTGGCTTCCGGCAGAGATTGGGAGCCGCGGCAGGGGCCGCGGGTCTTGCGCCGGCCGGACGAGGATCCATGCCCGAGGAATGCCCGGACGAGACCCCTTCATCGCCGCCGTGTCGCCATCCCTCGGAGGGCGCAACACGCACGATACAATTCCTGCTGAATACGACACAGCGGAGACGTGGTGGGCTACTAGAAACAAGCTCGTTCGGCGGGAGCGATGGCGCTCCACCCATCGGCAGATCGGTGACCCAATGGTTCGGTTGATCTCAGGTCTCCTGGCCTTCTCGGCAACTCTTTCGGCCCTGGCGGCCCCCTCGCTTGCCGGCGCGCCGAATGTCCGGCCGGCCAGCGGTTGGGAAGTCGAGAAGAACGTCGACGCCCCGAGCTACGCCGTCACCGAGCCCAGCCGGAGCGACCTCAACATCGACAGCGTGGTGCTGCTATGCGAGCAGGGACCGAAGACGCCCGTCCTGCAGCTCAGGCTCTATCTGTCAGGCAACGGGCCTCTCGCCCCCGTAGGTGTCGCCAACCTCAAGGACGACCCGAAGGTCGAGCTCGCGATCGACAACGGCCGCCATCCGGTGGAGCTCCTGTTCGCCGACGACTTCGTCGTCGTGGCTGACGCCACCGCGGGCACCGTGCCGCTGCTCTCGGGCAAGCTTCTCGATGCGCTGCAAGCCGGCCGGCGCATGGAGCTGCGCTTCCGCTACACGCAGGAGACCATGGGCCGGACCCGGCCGCTCGACGCCACCGCCGTGGTCGACCTGCAGGCCGGTCCGGGCGGGGCAGCCGTTGCCGCCGTGCGCCGCTGCGCGGGCGAGAGCGCCACCCCTCAGGTCGCCCACGCCCCTGCCGGCGGGCGCTAGTCCTTCGGCGGGACGAACATGTAGCCGACGCCGCGCACCGTGCGGATGGCCTCGGGATGGGCGGCGTCCTTCTCGATCTTGCGGCGCAGCCGCGTGATCCTGAGGTCGATGGCGCGGTCGAAGACGTCCATGTCGCGATGGCCGACCGTCTCGAGCAGCCAATCGCGCGCCAGCGGCCGGTTGGGGTTCTCGGCGAACAGCCGCAAGAGGTCGAATTCGCTCGCCGCCAGGGATTCCTCCGAGCCGTCGGCCTCGACCAGGACCCGTTTTTCCAGGTCGAGCACCCGCCGTCCCATGCGCACGCGCGGGCCGGCGACCGTCGTGACCACGCCATCGGCGCGCCGCAGCACGCTCTTGACGCGAGCCAGCAGCTCGCGCGGGTCGAACGGCTTGGGGATGTAATCGTCGGCACCGGTTTCGAGGCCCACGACGCGGTCGATCGTGTCGCTCGCCGCCGTCACCATGATGATGCAGACCTTGCCGCTCTTCTCGCGCAGCCAGCGGGCGATGGTGAAGCCGTCCTCGCCGGGCAGGCCGATATCGAGCAGCACCAGGGCAGGCAGGTCGCGCTCGACCAGTCGGCGCAGGCCTGCGCCCGAGTCGACGCCGGTGACGCGATAGCCCTGCCTGGTCAGGTAATCGAGCAGGATCTGGCGCTGGGTCGGTTCATCCTCGACCACGACGATGTGCTTACGCTGGTCCATTTGTCTCGTCTGCCACCCTATCACAGGCAGCGCATGGGCAAACGACGATCCTGGCCTTGACTTGTGGGCAGGGATTGTGTCGCGGGTGTATCGCCGCCGGCGGGCTGCGACATCGACGATACAATCGCCGCCGGCCTGCAACACGCGGTCGATACGTCGGGGCGCCACTTTGGCGCCATGAATCCCTTGAACATCGGCGGGATCGACCCGAAGCGGATCGAGCTGGCGGTCACCGAGCGGCTGGTTGCCGTCCCGGTGCTGCCCAAGCTGCTTGCGCTGCCGATCTTCGGCGGCGCGGCGGCGACGCTCTATGCCGGCATTGCGCCGTGGTGGATGTTCGCCCTGCCGGCGCTGATCTACCTGATTTCGGTTTGGGGCTCGTGGCGCGTCCAGGTCGTGCACACGCGCGACCCTCGCGTCTTCGGTCTTTCGGGCTGGCGCTGGCTCTACACCGTCACCGCCGTGCCGACCTCGTTCGCCAACGGGCTGATGGGCGGCCTGTTCGCCACCCTGCCGGACAGTCATGCGCGCACCCTGTGGACCTTCGCGCTCTGCCTGATCGTCGGCTGGACGCCGTCGCGCGGCCTCGACGGTCGCACCTTCCTGCTTTCCGGTCTCGCCCTGCTGCTGCCCGTCGGTAGCGTGCTGGTGTGGCGCGACGGCAGCCGCGAGGCGCTGGGCTTGGCCGCCGTCATCTTCGGCTTCTTCATCATCATCAACATGTTCGCCCGGCTCGAACGCCGCCGGGTGCGCGAGCAGATCGCGCGCGATCTTGCCGCCGCCGACCTGACGCAGAGCCTCGAGCAGGCGGAGCGCGACGTCGCCTTTGCCGAGGACACGATGCGCACCGTGCTCGACAACATGAGCGACGGGGCGCTGCTCTACGAGGGCGACGGCCGCTGGCTCTACCAGAACAACGCCATGGCGAACCTGCACCAGATGCCCGACGAGGTGCTGAAGGCCCTGCCGACCTTCGCCGACATCATCCGCTATCGCGCCCTGCGCGGCGACTACGGCCCGCTCGACAAGCTGCCGGGCGGGCTGGAAGGCTGGATCGCAAGCCGCGTCGCCAGATTCACCATGCCGGGCCAGCCCGCCGAGCGGCGCCGGACCGTGACCGGCCGCATCGTCGAGGTGACCTACCGGCCACTGCCGGTCGGCCGCGTCCTCACCATCCATCGCGACGTTACCGAGATCTCCGAGCAGGAGCGCGAGATCACCCGGGCGCGCGACGAGGCCGACCAGGCGCGTGAGCGCCTGCTGGTCGCCATGGAGGCGATCGATGATGGCATCGCCTTCCTGGACAGCGAGGAGAGGCTGATCCTGTGCAATGAGGCCTACCGCCGATTCATGCATCACATGCCCGAGATCGTGGCGCCGGGGGCGGCGCTGCGAGACGCCATGGTCCATGCCGGCAAGGTCGGCGCCGCGCCGCCCAGCGACGATCCCGTCGAGTGGGGCTTGCGCCAGCTCGAGACGGTACGCGCCGGCCGGCCGGCGGTGGTCTCCTACGGTCCGCAGAAATGGGCGCGCGTGTCGATGCGCTACGAAGCCGACCGCCGCGCCGTGCTGATGGTGAGCGACGTCTCCGAGGAGCGCCGCCGCCAGCGCGAGCTCGAGCGGGCGCTGGCCGCCGCCGAGAGATCGCGCGCCGACGCCGAGGCCGCCAATCAGGCCAAGTCGACCTTCCTCGCCACCATGAGCCACGAGATCCGGACGCCGATGAACGGCGTGCTGGGCATGCTGGACGTGCTCGAGGCCGAAGGGCAGCGTGACATTCACGGGCGCGACAGCCAGGCACGCACCGTGGCAACGATGCGCGAATCGGCGCAGGCGCTCCTGCGCATCATCGACGACCTGCTCGACTTCTCCAAGATCGAGGCGGGCGCGCTCGCGCTGGAGCAGACGCCGTTCAGCCTGACCGGCCTGGTCGAGAGCACCATCGCCACCTTCCGCCCGCAGGCCGAGCGCAAGGGCCTGTCGCTGGTAGCGGCGATCGCGCCAGGCTCGACCGACGTGCTGATCGGCGACCCGACACGAGTCCGCCAGATCCTGTTCAACCTGCTGGCCAATGCGCTGAAATTCACCGATCGCGGCGGCACCATGATTCGCGTCCGCACCGAGCCCCTGGGCGAGGCCGGCACGCGCGCCATCCTGTCGGTGAGCGACACCGGCATCGGCATGAGCGAGACCGAGCAGGCCCGCCTGTTCCAGCCGTTCCAGCAGGCCGACAGCTCGACCATGCGGCGCTACGGCGGCACAGGGCTCGGCCTGTCGATCGTGCGCCGGTTGGCGCAGCTGATGGGCGGTGACGTCACCGTCGAGAGCTCGCCGGGCAGCGGCTCGACCTTCACGGTGACGCTGACGTTGATCGCCGCACCCGAGGACTCGCCGCTCGTCGACCTGCCGACGATGGAGATGGCGTCGGCGGGGCCGGCCGGCGGCGTCAGCGGACCGGCCGTGCACGCCGCCAACCGCGTGCTGGTGGTCGACGACCATCCGATCAACCGCGAGGTGCTGGTGCGCCAGCTCGGGACGCTGGGGGTGACGTCCGACTCCGCACCGGATGGCCTCGCCGGCCTGCAGGCCTGGCAGCGCACCCGCTATGCCATCGTCTTCGCCGA
Organism: Reyranella sp.; assembly: GCF_044224635.1. Taxonomy (GTDB): domain Bacteria; phylum Pseudomonadota; class Alphaproteobacteria; order Reyranellales; family Reyranellaceae; genus Reyranella. Next base: position 69,099 of record NZ_JBGAKA010000017.1, read on the forward strand.
CGTTCACATGCCGCTGATGGACGGCCTCGAGATGACCGCCGAGATGCGCCGTATCGAGGCGGCCGAGGACCGGCCGCGCACGCCGATCGTGGCGGTGACGGCAAACGCGATGGCGGGCGAGGACGAGCGTTGCCGTGCGGCCGGCATGGACGGCTATCTATCCAAGCCGGTCAGCCGCGCCCGCCTGCGGGCGACCTTGCAGCGCTGGCTGCATGGCGACAACGCGCCCACGCCGGCGATCGACAGAACCGTGCTCGACCCGTGGATCGGAGACGATGAGGCGGCCCGACGCGACCTGCTGGACAAGTTCGGCCTCTCGGCGGCGGAGTCGCGCCGCGACATCGAGACGGCCATGGCAGCAGGCGACCTCGCGGCCCTGGCGGCCGCCGCGCATCGGCTCAAGGGCAGCGCCCTCGCCGTCGGCGCGCGCGCCCTCGGCGATGCGGCCGCCACCCTGGAGCGCGCCGCCAAGGCAGGCGATCGCGCGACCTGCCAGGACGGTCTCGGCCCGCTCGCCGTCGAGGTGCAGCGGGCGCAGGCGGAGCTCGCCGCCTGAAGCCAGCCGGCCTAGCGTCCCGCTGATCCGCTAGTTATGGTCGTGCCGGGTCAACCGGGGAATGCCATGGCAGGGGAGCCTGACATCGCGGAAAGCCAGGCGGTAAACGAGCTCAGTCGCCAAGTCGCGGCACTCGCCCGAGACAATGCGCGCCTGGCGGGCGAACTGCAGCAGCGCACCGATGATCTTCGCCAATCGCGCGAATACCAAGCCGCGATCGGCGAGGTGCTCACCGCGATCAGCCGCTCGACCGTGGATCTCGCACCGGTCCTGCAGACGCTCACCGACACGGCGCTCCGCCTCTGCGAGGCCGAGATGGGCTTCATCGTACGGCGCGACGGTGAGGTGTTCATCGTCGTGACGGCGGCCGGCGCCACCTCCGAGTTCGCCGCCGATGCCGAAGAGTACAAACGCTACCAGGCGGCGCGGCCCATCTCGCTCGATCGCGGCTCGGTCACCGGGCGCGTGGCGCTTGCCGGCCAGCCGGTGCAGATCCTCGACATCGCCGCCGATCCCGAGTACCGGCTGGCCGGCGCCACCGCACTCGGCAAGATTCGCACCCAGGTCGGGGTCCCGCTGGTGCGCGAAGGCGCGCTGGTCGGCGTCCTCATCCTGTCGCGCCAGCGGGTCGAGTCGTTCTCAGAGCGCCAGGTCGACCTGCTGCGCACCTTCGCCGACCAGGCGGTGATCGCGATGGAGAATGCCCGGCTGCTCGGCGAGCTGCGCGAATCGCTCGACCAGCAGACCGCCACCGGCGACGTGCTGCGCACCATCAGCCGCTCCTCGACCGATCTCGGCTCGGTCCTCGACACGCTGGTCGCGACGGTGGCGCGCCTGTGCCGCGGCGATCAGGCCTGGCTGTTCCGGCACGACGGCAACCTGCACCATCTGCTCGCCTCGGCCGGCGCGTCCGACGAGGCGCGCGCCTACATGCGCGCCCACCCGTTCGAGCCGAGCCGCGGCAACACCAGCGGCCGCGTCGCGCTGGAGCGCCGCACCATCCATATCCCCGACGTGCTGGCCGATCCCGACTACACCTGGAACGGCCTGTCGGTCGTCGGCTTCCGCACCACGCTCGGCATTCCGCTGCTGCGCGAGGACACGGTGATCGGCGTGTTCGTCGTCTGCCGCGCGCGCGTGGCACCCTTCACGGACAAGGAGATCGAGCTGGCAAGCGGCTTCGCCGACCAGGCGATGATCGCCATCGAGAATGCCCGCCTGTTCGAGGAGCTGCGCGACCGGCAGGCCGAGCTGCGCGTCACCCTGGACAATACCGGCGACGGCGTCGTCATGTTCGACGCCGATCTGAGGCTCGCCTCATGGAACCGCAACTTCCAGGAGATGCTCGACATCCCGGACGAGTTCATCGTCGGCCGTCCCGGCCTCGACGACTATGTCCGCCTGCTGGCGGTGCGCGGCGAGCTGGGCGACGGCGATCCCGAGAGCACCGTCACCGACTATCGCGAACGGGCCAGCCGGCAATGGTCGACCGAGCGGACGCGGCCCGATGGCCGCATCATCGAGGTGCGCAACAACCCGGTGCCGGACGGTGGCGCGGTGCTCATCTATTCCGACATCACCGAGCGCAAGCAGGCGGAGGCCGCGATCGCCGCTGCGCGCGACGCCGCCGAGGCCGCCTTGGAGCGGCAGACCGCCACTGCCGACATCCTGAAGGTCATCGCCAGCTCGCCGACCAACGTGCAGCCAGTTCTGGATGCGCTGGTCGAGGCCGCCGTGCGCTTCTGCGGCGCGTCGGATGCGACCATATCACTGCGCCACGGCGATGAAATCGTCCGCAAGGCGCACGCCGGACCATTGGCCGCCGCCATCGGAGCGCGCCGCCCGCTGGACGGCGACTCCGCGAGCGCGAGAGCCATAAGGCACTGCCGCACCGTTCACTACGAAAACATCGAGGCTCTCGACCCGGTCGAGTTTGCCGGGGCGCACGAGCGCGCAGCCCGGGACGGCTATCGCGCGGCACTTGCCACTCCGATGGTTCGCGATGGCATTGCCATCGGCAACATTGCGCTGCGAAAGGTCGAGGCCGGCGGCTTCACGCCGCAGCAGATCGCCTTGATCGAGACCTTCGCCGCCCAGGCGGTGATCGCCATCGAGAACGTGCGGCTGTTCAACGATCTGCGCGAAGCGCTGGAGCAGCAGACTGCGACGGCCGACATCCTGCGCGCCATCTCGGAGTCGCCGACGAACGTCCAGCCGGTGCTCGACGCCGTGGTCAAGGCGGCATTGCGATTCTGCGGCGCGCCCGATGCCCTCATCGTCCTGCGGGAGGGCGACGTTGCCGTCTACGCCGCGCACGAGGGCCCGATCGAGGCCCGTCGCGGGCCGAGGAGGTTGAGCCGCCAGACGGCTCCCGGCCGGGCTATGGCGGACAGCAAGGTCGTGCAGATCGCCGATCTTCAGTCGGCCGAAGGGGACGGTTTTCAGGAGGGGCGCGCCCTCGGCGCGGCGGCGGGCTTTCGCTCGGCGTTGGCGGCGCCGCTGTTGCGCGACGATGTAGCGATCGGCGCCATTTCACTGCGGCGTCCCGAAGCGGGCGCATTCACGCCGCGGCAAGTCGAGCTGCTCGAGAGCTTCGCCGCCCAGGCGGTGATCGCCATCGAGAACGTGCGGCTGTTCACCGAACTCAGCGAATCGCTGGAGCGGCAGACCGCCACCGCCGACATCCTGAAGGTCATCGCGAGCTCGCCGGCCGACATGAAGCCCGCCTTCGACGCCATCGCCGGGAGCGCCAAGCGGTTGCTCGGCGGCCTGTCGACCACGGTATGGCGGCTGGAGGGCGAGGCCTACCATCTGGAGGCGTTTACGCCGACCAGCGAAGAGGCCGACCAGGCGTTGCGCGCGATGGCTGTTCTCCCCAAGGAACAGGGTGACACCCTGGCTCCTGCGGCGGCCGGAAGAAGCGTCACGGAAATCCCCGACACCGAGAGCGGCCCGCCCTTCATGCGCGAGATCGCCCGCCTGCGCGGCTTTCGCGCCTGCCTCGCCGTGTCGCTGGCGATCGAGGGCCAGTCGATCGGCTTCGTCAATGTGACGCGACGCGAGCCCGGCGGCTTCCGGCCCGAAGATGTCGAGCTGCTGAAGACCTTCGCCGACCAGGCGGTGATCGCCATCCAGAATGCGCGGCTGTTCAGCGAGCTCAGCGATGCGCTGGAGCAGCAGACCGCCACCGCCGACATCCTGAAGGCGATCGCGAGTTCGCCGACCGACGTCCAGCCGGTGCTGGAAGCGGTCACCAGGGCGGCACTGCGGTTCTGCGGCGCTCCCGATGCGCTCGTCCTGATGCGCGACGGCGACGAAAACATCGTCGTCGCGCACCAGGGCACGCTCACGGCGACCCTCGGGTTGCGCCGGCCGATTACCGGCAATTTCAGTGGCCAGGCCCTGCTCGAAGGCCGCACCCTGCAGATCGCCGACGTCGACGACCTGGATGCCGCCCGTTATGCCGGGGTCAAGGAATTGGCCAGGCAGCACAAGTGGCGTTCCTCCGCCGCCGCACCGATGATGCACGGCGGCAACGCCATCGGCTGTGTCGTCCTGCGCAAGCCCGAGCCGGGCCTGTTGTCGCTCCGCCAGATCGCGCTGCTCGAGACCTTCGCCGCCCAGGCGGTGATCGCCATCGAGAACGTCCGGCTGTTCACGGAATTGCGCGACTCGCTGGAGCGGCTGAAGGCGGCGCAAGCGAACCTGATCCAGTCCGAGAAGATGGCCTCGCTCGGCCAGCTCACGGCGGGCATCGCGCACGAGATCAAGAACCCGCTGAACTTCGTCAACAACTTCGCCGCCCTCTCGGTCGAGCTTCTGGACGAGCTCAAGGAGACCGCCGACGCGGCATTTGCCACACTCGACGCGGACACGCAGGCCGAGGTCGACGAGACGATGGCGCTGCTGGTCGGCAACCTCGGCAAGATCGCCGAGCACGGCAAGCGCGCCGACGGCATCGTCAGGAGCATGCTGAGCCACAGCCGCGGCGGCTCGGGCGACTGGGCGTCGTCCGACATCAACGCGCTGGTGGAGGAGGCGCTGAACCTTGCCTATCACGGCGCGCGCGCCCAGGACAACGAGTTCAACGTCACCCTCGAGCGCGACCTGCAGAAGAATGCGCGGCCGATCGAGCTGGTGCAGCAGGACGTGACGCGCGTGTTCCTGAATTTGTTCGGCAACGGCTTCTATGCCGTGGGCAAGCGGCGCAAAGCCGACACGCAGCCGGGCTTCCGGCCGACGCTCAAGGTCTCGACGCGCGATCTCGGCGACGCGGTCGAGGTCAGGGTGCGCGACAACGGCACCGGCATCCCTCCCGACGTGCGCGAGAAGCTTTTCCAGCCGTTCTTCACCACCAAGCCGACCGGCGAGGGCACCGGGCTCGGCCTGTCGATCAGCTACGATATCGTGACGCAGCAGCATGGCGGCACGATCGAGGTCGACAGCGAACCGGGCAGCTTCACCGAGTTCACGGTGCGCCTGCCGCGCCGGCGTGTCCAAACCAGCACCAGCGAGCGAGCGTGATGAGCGTCAGCATTCTTGTAGTCGACGACGAGGCCGACGTGGTCGAGCTGTTCCGTCAGCAGTTCCGCCGCGAGGTCCGGCAGGGCCGCTACGTCATCCATTTCGCGCGGTCGGCCGAGCAGGCGCTCGACATGCTGGGCGGCGGCATCCGGCCGGAGCTGATCGTGATCCTGTCCGACATCAACATGCCCGGCATGGACGGGTTGGGGCTCCTGCGCGAGATCAAGGCGCAGCGCGCTGACCTGCCCATCATCATGGTGACGGCCTACGGCGATGACGAGCGCCGGCGTCAGGCCGCCGAGTTCGGCGCCAGCGAGTTCGTCACCAAGCCGGTCGATTTCGAGATCCTGAAGCGGCAGTTGCAGGAACTGCCCATCCCATCGCGCCCCGGGTGACAGCGTGAGCGAACCCGCCAAGATACTCGCCGTCGACGACGAACCCGACTTCGAGCTGCTGTTGAAGCAGCGCTTCCGCCAGCGCATCCGCCAGGGCAACCTCGCGTTTCGCTTCGCGCGCCACGGCGAGGAGGCGCTGGCGGTACTGGCCGAGGAGCCCGACATCGGCCTGCTGCTGCTCGACATCAACATGCCGGTGATGGACGGGCTCACGCTGCTCGCCGAGCTGCGCGCGCGCAAGTCGTCGGCGCGCGCCGTCATCGTTTCGGCCTACGGCGACATGGCCAACATCCGCACCGCCATGAACCGCGGCGCCTTCGACTTCGTCACCAAGCCGGTCGACCTCGCCGACCTCGAGCTCACCATCGACAAGACGCTGGAGACCATCGCCTACGTGAGCGGGCTCGACCGCGAGCGCGCCGTCGCCGAGCGGGCGCGCGCCAACCTGGCGCGCTATTTCTCGCCCAACATCGTCGACCTGCTGGCCGACAGTGACGAGCCGCTGGGCCCGGTGCGCCGCCAGACCGTAGCCGTGCTGTTCGTCGACATCGTGGGCTTTACCCGCATGGCCGAAGCCATGGCCCCCGAGGCGGTGGTGGCCATGCTGCGCGAGTTCCACGAGCGCATGGCGGGCCAGATCTTCGCCTGCGGCGGCACGGTCGAGAAATACATCGGTGACGCGATCTTCGCCGTGTTCGGCCTGCCGTCGCCAAGCCCGCACGACGCGCTGAACGCGCTGCGCTGCGCCGCCCTGATGCTGAAGGAGCTCGCCGCCTGGAACGAGGCGCGCAACCAGAGGGGCGAGCCGCCGCTCGCCATCGGCATTGGTCTCAACTACGGCCCGGCCGTGCTGGGCGACGTCGGCAGCGAGCACAGCCTGTCCTTCACCGTGATCGGCGACACGGTCAACGTCGCGAGCCGCCTGCAGAGCCTGACCCGCGAGCTCAAGACGCCGCTGGTGGTGGGCGACGCCGTCGTGACCCAGATCGGCGGCGGCACCCTGCCGCTCGCCCTGCACGACCAGGGCGAGCGCGAGCTGCGCGGCCGCAGCGGGACCATCCGTATCTGGACGCCGACGCCTGTGTAGCTCGTCCCATCGGTCGGCGGGACGCTTCTCCTTGGCGACGTATGTCGCCAAGACGTTGAGTCAGCCGCGCTACTTCTTCGGCGACCACCCGTAGGCCTTGGCGCAGGCGCCGCCCATCAGCATGGCGCGTTCGCTCGCGCTCAGTCGGTCGGTCTTCACGAACGGCTCGACGGCCTGCTCGTAATTCACCACCGCGAAGGCGCGCGTCCAATCGGTGCCCCACAGGCAGCGCTCGAAGCCCCAGGCGTCGAAGATGCGGGCCAGCGGCTCCCAGATGTCGGGGAAGGGGTAGGGCTGCCTTGAGAGCGTGCAGGCGCCGCTCACCTTGATCACCACGTTCTTGCGCTTGGCGAGATCAAGCACCTTGGGCAGGTCGGCCCACGGCTCGGCCGGGGCGGGCGGCGTGCGCGGCTGCAGGATGCCGAGATGGTCGAGGATGAAGCGCGTGTCGGGATGGCGGTCGATCAGGGTCGCGCCAGCCGCGAGGTTGCCCCAGCACAGCATGTTGAGCGGGAAGTCGTACTTGACGGCAGCGCGGCAGATGCGGTCGAGGCCGGGGTCGTTGGGATCGCGGCCCGCCTCCTGGGTCAGCATGATGCGGATGCCGACCGTACCCGGCGTCTTCTTCCAGTCGGCCACGACGTCGGCCACCGCCGGATCGTCCGGGTCGACCGGCTTGACGATGCCGAAGCGGCCGGGATGGGCGCGCTGCACTTCCACTGCGTAACTGGCGTCATAGCGGTACATCGAGAAGGCGGAGATGAAGATCGCGCCGTCGACGCCGACTTTGTCCATCGCCGCCACCATCTCGTCGCCGGTGACATGCGGCGGCCAGTTCGGCACGGTGTGCCAGGGCCGCTTGGGCGTGTTGGCCTCGTAGGCATGGATTTGCGAATCGATGACGGTCATCGGGCGTTCTCCTCTGTGGCGGGCGAGTTTGGTATCCCGGCAGGACGGCGTCCAGACGCAGCCGGAGACGGGAGGGGGCAGCCATGGAAAAACCTGAAGACTTCATTGCCGACCGCAAGCGGCCCTTCACCGGCGCCGAGTACATCGCGAGCCTGCGCGACGGCCGCGCCGTCTATATCGACGGCGAGCGCGTGGCCGACGTCACTACGCATCCCGCGTTCCGCAATGCAGTGCGCTCGGTCGCCCGGCTTTACGATGCCCTGCACGATCCGAAGACCAAAGACCTGCTTACCTGCGCCACCGACACCGGGTCGGGCGGCTATACCCATCGCTATTTCCGCGTGCCGCGGTCGCGTGCGGATCTGATCGCCGCGCAGCAGGCGATCGCCGGCTGGGCGCGCCTGTCCTACGGCTGGATGGGCCGCACGCCCGACTACAAGGCGGCCTTCTCGAACACGCTCGGCGCTGTGCCGGATTACTACGGGCCCTACGCCGAGAACGCGCGGCGCTGGTACGTGCGTGCACAGGAGGCGGTGCCGTTCATGAACCACGCGCTGGTCAATCCGCCGGTCGACCGGCACCTGCCGGCGGAGGCGGTGAAGGACGTCTATGCGTGCGTGCAGAAGGAGACGGCGGCCGGCATCTACGTTTCCGGCGCCAAGGTGGTGGCGACGTCGGCAGCCTTCACGCACTACAACTTCATGGGCCAGTCGTCGAAGACAGCGACCGAGGACCTCGACCTCTCGCTGATGTTCATGGTGCCGATCAACGCGCCGGGCCTGAAGCTCATCTGCCGCACCTCCTACGAGGCGGCGGCGTCGCGCAATGGCTCGCCGTTCGATTACCCGCTGTCGTCGCGCTTCGACGAGAACGACGCGATCTTCGTCCTCGACAACGTATTCGTGCCCTGGGAGGACGTGTTCGTCTATCGCGACCCGGCGCGGGTGATGAGCTTCTTTCCCGGAACAGGATTCCTGCACGGCGGCATGTTCCAGGGCTGCACGCGCTATTGCGTGAAGCTCGACCTGATCGGCGGGCTGCTGGCCAAGGCCCTGCGCGCGACCGGCGGCGACGAGGTGCGCTCCAACCAGGTGCTGCTGGGCGAGCTGGTGGCGTGGCGCCATCTGTTCTGGTCGCTGTCGAACGCCATGGCCCACAATCCGATGCCCTGGAAGGGCGACGCCGTGCTGCCCGAGCTGCAGGCGGCAGTCTCGTACCGCGTCTTCGCCCCCGACTCGTGGCCGCGCATCCGCGACATTGTCCAGCGCACGATGTCGTCGGCTCTGATCTACCTGCCGTCCTCGGCGAAGGACTTCGCCAATCCCGAGATCGACGCCTATCTGCGGAAATACGTGCGCGGCTCGCACGGCATCGGCCATCGCCAGCGCATCAAGGTCATGAAGCTGTTGTGGGATGCCGTCGGCACCGAGTTCGCGGGACGCCACGAGCTCTACGAGCGCAACTATTCCGGCGGCTGGGAGGATATCCGCGCCCAGGCCCTCACCGGTGCCCAGCGCGGCGGCAGCCTGAAGGCGATGGAAGCGCTCGTCGAGCAATGCCTGGCCGACTACGACGAGAACGGCTGGACGGGCAACGACTGGACGAGCTGACGCCCCACGAGCGCTGACTCCAGCAGGAGGGCGCGCTCCCGGTATGAGATCTCGATGAGATTGTGAGACGACGCATGCCATCGCGGCCCGCTATGGTGCAGCCATGTTTGCCGAGATCGACGCCGCCTGCGCGGCTTTTTCCGAAGAGCACAAGCTGCCGGGCCTGGTCGCGGGCATCGTCGACAAGGGACGGCTCGTCCATGTGACGGCGCTGGGGCTGGCCGACCGCGAGGCAGGGCGTCCGGTGGGACGCGACACCGCCTTCCGCATTGCCTCGATGACCAAGAACATGACCTCGCTGGCGATCCTGTCGCTGCGCGATGCAGGGAAGCTCGTGCTCGATGCGCCGCTCACCGAGTACGTGCCGCAGTTCGCCGCGGTGAAGCCCGCGACCAGCGACAGCAAGCCGGTCACGCCGCGCGACCTGATGTGCCATGTCGCGGGCTTCGTCACCGACGATCCATGGGGCGACCGCGTGCTCGGCATGACGCCGGCCGAGCTCGACGCCGTGATCGCCACGGGCACGCTGTTCGCCCGCCCGCCGGGCCTGGCCTTCGAATATTCCAATCTGGGCTATGCGCTGCTTGGTCGCGTGCTGACCAACGTGAGCGGCGAGCCGTACCAGCATTACCTGCGCCGCACCTTCCTCGCACCGCTCGGCATGACCCGCACCACCTTCGACGCGCTCGCCGCGGCGCGCGGCGATTATGCCTTCGGCTATCGTCTCGACGGCGCAGCCTGGTCGCGCGAGCGGCTCGAGCCGGACGGCGAGGTCGGTGCCATGGGTGGCCTCGTCACCATCGCACCCGATTATGCGCAATGGGTCGCTTTCCTGCTTTCGGCCTGGCCGGCGCGCGACGATCCGGAGGCCGGGCCGGTGCGGCGTTCCAGCGTGCGCGAGCTGGCACTCTACCACGCGCCGCCCTACCGGCCCGAGAAGGGCGACCCGCTGCCCAGCGCCTACGGCTACGGGCTGGTGAGCACGGCGGATGCCGAGCTCGGTCGGCGCCTGCACCATGCCGGCGGCCTGCCGGGCTACGGCTCGCACGTGCTGATGCTGCCCGACCGTCGCTGGGGCGTGTTCGCGTTCGGCAACCGGACCTACGCGCCGATGTCGAAGCTGACGCCGCGACTGGCCGAGATCTGGCACCGGACGGCGCCGAAACCTGCGCCGGCTGCGCCATCGCCGGCGCTTCGCCGCGCCGTCGACGCCGTGATTGCGGCCTACGCCTCCGGCCGGATCGAGGACGTGGCCGATGCCTGTGCGGTGAACCTGCTGCTCGACACGCCGCCCGACCTGCGCAACGCCCAGCTCGCCGAGCTTAAGCAGCGGCTGGGCGGGGCGACGACCGTCGCGGCAATCGAGCCCGAGCATGCGCTGGCCGGCCACGTCGTGCTGGCCTGCGCGCGCGGCCGCCTGAAGGTCGAGCTGGTCCTCTCGCCCGAGGCGCGGCCCGGGATCCAGAAGCTGACCTTCACCGTCGAGCCATCGACGTGAGACGGCTTCGACCCGAGGCAAGGCGGTGCGTGTGCAGGATCCGCACGCATCGCCCGCATCAGGAAATCTTTGGAATCCCGGCGTGACAGCCGCCAATTTCGCCGGCAATGGCGACGCCGTCGCTCAGACGACAGTGATGCCCGGCGTGCCTTTCGCGGTGTGTCCGATGATCGCCGTCGCGGGATAGGCGGCGGCGCGGATGGTGGCGGCAATCTCTTCTGCCCGCGTCGCGTCGCAGGCGACCAGCAGGCCGCCCGACGTCTGCGGATCGCTGAGCAGATGGCGCTGCCATTCCGGCAGGCTTGCCGGCAACGCGACGTGATCCTGGTAGCTCGCCCAGTTGCGGTGCGATGCGCCGGTGACGTAGCCCTGCTGAGCCAGCGACGCGGCCTCGGCGAGCAATGGCACCTTGGCCACCTCGATCGTGAGCGCGAGCTTCGAGCCGCGTGCCATCTCCAAGGCATGGCCAAGCACTCCGAAGCCGGTGATGTCGGTGATGGCATGGACTGCGGGATCGCGGGCGAGGTCTCTGCCGACCTTGTTCAGAAGCGTCGTCGTCGCGATCATCTCAGGATAGCCGTGCGGCGGCAGGGCGTTCTGCTTGATGGCCGCGGAATAGATGCCAACGCCGATCGGCTTGGTGAGGAGCAGAGCGTCGCCGGCGCGCGCATCGGCATTGCGCCGCACTTCGGACGGCTTGCAGAGGCCGATCACGGCAAGCCCATAGACCGGCTCGGGGCAGTCGATCGAATGACCACCCGCCACCGGGATGCCGGCGGTGGCGCACACTGCCGCGCCGCCCCTCAGGATCTCGCGCACCATCTCGGTCGAGATTTTGCCGACCGGCATGCCGAGCACGGCGAGCGCCATGATCGGCTTGCCGCCCATCGCATAGATGTCGGAGATCGCGTTGGTGGCGGCGATGCGGCCGAAATCGTAGGGGTCGTCGACCATCGGCATGAAGAAGTCGGTGGTCGCGATCACGCAGGTCTGGTCGTCGACCTGCCAGACCGCGGCATCGTCGGAATGCTCGGTGCCGACCAGGAGCTGCTTGAACGGCGCCACCGTCGGCTGATCGGCGAGGAGCTGCTGCAGCACGGAGGGCGCGAGCTTGCAGCCACACCCGCCGCCGTGCGCAAGGCTGGTCAGTCGAATCTGTGGTTCAGTCAAGGTCGTCTCCTGAGAATTGGCCGGATGCAGGTTGGTGGCGGCACGCCCATGCGATCTGGAAGTCGGCTGACAGGTTAGCGCAAACCGGCAGGTCACGCTTGTGTGAGTCGCGGCGTTCGCCGGGGCACCGTGCGATGAATTCTGCTACGACATGGGTCAGGCTGAGCCCGCTTGCCGAGCCGCTCTGTTGAAGGGTGATGGTGGAGGTCTCCATGCCTCGGCGACTCCTTGCCTTGTTCGTGGTGCTTTGCCTCGCCGGCTGTTCCACGCAGGCCGAGCGCGATGCGCTGTTCGACAAGCAGCTGCGCGAGATGGCCGGCGCGTCCGAGGCCGGGCTGCTGAAGAGCATGGGCCGCATCCCCGATAATTCCTATCAGCTTGAGGACGGCACCAAGATCCTGCAATGGCGCTGGGACACCTCCTACATCGATCCCGGCATCCCACCCATGTACATGCGGTGGGGCGGCTGGGGTTGGGGCTGGGGCGGCGGCTGGTGGGTGCCGATGGGCGGCTTCCCGCCGACGCTGGTGCGCCAGGGCTGCATCGTCGAATGGACCATGGTGGGCAGCCTGGCGCAGGGATATCGCTGGCAGGGCGCGGGTTGCCAGAAGGTCACGCCCTGAGGTGGCGTGTCTCCGGGGCATGCGCCGGGAGTGCCCTGATCCGTGGCACTCTTCTCAGTCTTCTCCCCAGCTTCGTGGGGAGGTGTCGCGCTCATGCCGCGACGGAGGAGTCAGGAGCCCCTCGCGCGCGTTCGCCGTCGCGAGCCGCGCGCCTGCCGGCGATTACGCCGACATCTCCCCAGTGAGGAGGAACAAGAGCGAGAGTGGCGCGCTCCCGACGGGTCGGCGGGTGTTGACGATCGCGCGCGTGGCACCGCACGGTGTCGCCGCCTGTCGAGCCGACAGGACGGGGAGAGCGGTACATGCGTGTTTGCGTTTTTGGGGCAGGCGCGATCGGGGGCAATTTCGCGGCGCGCCTGGCCGATGCCGGCAACGAGGTTTCTGTCGTGGTTCGCGGCGACCATCTCGAGGCGATCAAGGCCCGGGGCCTGACGCTGATCGCCGGCGACCGGAAGATTATCGTCAAGGTGCGCGCGAGCGACCGGCCGGCTGATCTTGGGCCGCAGGACGCCGTGATCTCGACCCTGAAGGCGACCGGGCTTGGCGCGCTGGCCGACGGCGTCGGCCCGCTGCTCGGTCCCGACACGCCCGTGGTGTTCGCCCAGAACGGCATCCCCTGGTGGTACGGCCAGGGCCTCGACAAGTCGCGGCCGCCGGCGCCCGATCTGTCGCGCCTCGATCCGGGCGGCGCGCTGGCGAGGAGCGTGGGCTACGCGCGCACCCTGGGCGGCGCCATCACCTCGCCCAACCATGTGGTCGAACCGGGCATGATCGTGAACGAGCAACCCGAACGCAACACGCTGTGGGTCGGCGAGATCGACGATCGCCAGACGCCGCGGGTCCAGGCGTTGCGCGAGGCGCTGAAGGCCGCCGGCATCGGCTCGCCGTCGACCACCGACATTCGCTACGACATCTGGCACAAGCTGATGGCCAACCTCACCGGCTCGACGATCTGTCTCATCCTCGGCCAAGCGGTCAGCATCCAGAAGACCGAGATCGTCAATCAGCTGGCGCGGCGCGCGCACGCCGAGGCTCTGGCGGTCGCGGCGGCGCACGGCGTCGTGCTCGACGACAGCCCTGATGCACGTTACGGCGCCAAGCGTGTCTATACCCAGCATCGCCCGTCGATCCTGCAGGATTACGATCTCGGCCGGCCGATGGAGATCGAGTCGATCGTGCGGGCACCGGTGGCCTTCGCAAAAAGCGTCGGCGTGCCGACGCCGACCCTCGAGGCGATCGAGGCATTCGCCGTCAGCATGGCGGCGTCGAAGGGCCTCTACGCGCCGTAGCGCCCCGGTGCCCGGTAAGCCGTCGGTTGCCCAGAAGAGCAGTTGGTTGGAGACGCGTTCATGAAGATCATCGATGCCCAGGTCCACATCTGGTCGCAGACCGTCATTCCACCAGGAGGCGGGCATCGCCAGGTGCCGAGCCTCAGCGCCGAGGAGCTGTTGGTCGAGATGGCGGAGGTCGGCGTCGATGCGGGCCTGATCCATCCGCCGGCGAGCTGGGATCCGACTTCGAATGCGCTCGCCATCGAGGCGGCGAAGAAATATCCCGATCGCTTCGCCATCATGGGCCAGTTCCCGCCGGAGAATCCCGACAACGTCCGGCTGATCCCGGGCTGGCGCAACCAGCCCGGCATGATGGGACTGCGCTGGGCGCTGCTCTATGGCGAGCAGCCGAAGATGATCGTCGACGGCCGGCTCGACTGGATCTGGCCGGCCGCCGAGAAGGAGGGCTTGCCTGTGTCGCTGCAGGCAGGTGTGTTCCTGAGGAAGTTCCGCTGGATCGCCGAGACCCATCCGGCGCTGAAGCTGATCATCGACCATTGCGGCCTGAAAGTGCTGACCAGGGATGTCGACGCGATCGAGCATCTCGACGAGCTGCTGGCGATCGCGAAGCTGCCTAACGTGGCCGTGAAAGCGACCGGCGCGCCGGCCTACTCGACGCAACCCTATCCGTACAAGAACCTGCACGAGCCGCTGCATCGCATCTACGATGCCTTCGGGCCGGACCGGTTCTTCTGGGGGACGGACATCACGCGGATGCCCTGCACCTGGCGGCAGTGCGTGACGTTCTTCACCGAGGAGCTGCCGTGGCTCAGGGACCACGACCAGGAACTGGAGAAGGTGATGGGCCGTGGCTTGGCGAAATGGATCGGCTGGGACTTCGGCTTTTAGCAACGCTCTTCTCCTTCTCCCCAGCGAAGCTTGGGGAGAAGGAGAAGACGCTCGCGGTTCTGAGGGCACCGGCAATTTGCCACAATGGAGCGCCACCCTGGCCGCCCGATGAGATACCTGACCAGCATCGTCGCAGCCCTGGTGGCGCTATGCCTCCTGTCCGATGCGGCGCTGGCCTGGGCCTGTTGCTCGAACCGCGGCTACCGCTATGTCGCGGTCGAGCAGATCAGCGAGCCGCGCCTGCGCGAGATCGCCAACATGACATTCGACTCGGAGGCTGCCCTGGCCACGGGCGAGGCCGATGCGCCGGACGAGTTCCGGGAGTTCGGCACGAAGTTCGCGCTGGCGGTCGAGCGGACCGAGAAACAATTGGTGTTCTCGTTCCGGGGCGAGGCGGGAAGCTTGGCCACACTGACGCTCGCGATGCCCGGCACCATCTCGATCTTCCAGGTCGATCCGCGCAGTGGCGTGCCCGACGACGGACTCGGCCCGCTGCTCTACAAGGAATGGCAATTGACCAGCAATGCCGGCGGCGCCGGAACCGGGGTGTTCCGCTCCTTCACCGGCCCCGGTCAGATGCTGAGCCTGATCCTGCACGGCCGCGGCCACGGCTGCACCGAAGCCGGCCATTTCACGGACTGGACCCTTCTGCTCGACGGACCGTCGGGCCACCTCACGCTCTATGGCGCTCTGACCTCCGCCTTCCGCTAGCCGCGGTTAACGAGGCATTAACTGCCAGGGGGCATGGCGGCATCGAGCCATTGGAAAGGTATCGACCGCGCGATACGTTTTGCGGTCATGTACGACGTCGCCGTTGTCGAGGATGAGGACCTGGCCCGCAAGGCGATTGCCCTTTCCCTGCGGGGTGCCGGCTACAGGGTTCACGAGGCAAGCGATGCCCTGGCGTGCCGGGCCTTGCTGCGCCAGACTCGCCTCGATGTCGTGGTGCTCGATCTCGGCCTCCCCGGCGTCGACGGCTTGAGCTTCGCGCGCGAGCTGCGGGACCAGTCGGACATCGGCCTGATCATCGTGACGCGGCGGTCGGATCCCGAGGGCAGGATCGCCGCCCTCGATCTCGGCGCGGACGACTACCTGGTGAAGCCGGTTCACTATGGCGAGCTGGCCGCGCGCATCCGCAGCGTCATGCGCCGCGCCGGCCGCGACCGCCGCCGGCGCAAGGTCCTGGGGCAGTGGATCGTCGATCTCGACGCTCGCACGGTCAGCAGGGGTGGCGAGAGCGCCCGCCTGACGCGGGGCGAGTTCGATATCCTGGCCCGCCTGATGCAAGCCGATGCGAAGATCGTCTCCCGCCAGGAGCTGCTGTCGGTCATCAGCCGGTCGCCCCTGGACGCCGACCTGCGGTCGGTCGACGTGCTGGTGAGCCGGTTGCGCCGCAAGCTCGATCACTTGGACGGCGACAGCCTGATCGCGACGGCGCCGGGCTTCGGTTATCGCCTCGTTGCGGCACCTGCGGAGCCATGACGGTCTTCTCGGGTCGGCTCAAGGAAAGGCATCTCATGCGCGCGATGCTCGAGCGTCGCGCTCCCGGATTGATCGTCGTGCGGGGCCCGTCCGGCGTGGGAAAGACGGCACTGGTGGAGAAGGTGCTGCAGGAGCTGGCGCCGGCAGCACCCATCGTCGGACGCGCCAAGTATGCCGACCAGACGTCGAGCGCCGGCCTGCGTCCGGTGGTCGACGCGCTGTCGCAGGCGGTCGACGCGGCCCTCGGCCGTCTCTATGACCCGGCTTCCGGGGCGGCCTCCCTGCGCGCTCTCCTGGGCATTCAATACGGCGCGCTGCTGGCCGCAGGTTTCGCCGCCGAGGGAGTGACGGGCGGCGAAGCACCGCCCGTCCCCCGGGCCTTGACGAGCCACGAAGGCACGGTGCGCCTGATCGACGCCCTGGCACGGGTGCTGCAGTGGCTCGAGGGGTTCGCCTTGCCGGTCGTGCTTTTCGTCGACGACTGGCATCGCGCGCCCAACGAGGCGGTGGGCTTCGTGCACGCCTGCAGCCAGCGCGGCGAGGCGAGCCTGCTCAAGCTGGTCCTCGCCATCCGCGGCGACGGCTCGACGGTCTATCCGGGCGCCGCGTCCTTCGTGGATGTCGAGCCGCTTGCCTCGGCCCAGCAGCTCGAGCTGCTCACCGGGCTGCTGGAGGAGCCGGCGCGCGCTCATGCTGTCGTGGATTGGCTCGGCGCCAACTCGAGCGGCTTGCCGTTCGATCTTTGCCAGATCGCGCTCGCCCTCGATCGCGAGGGAGCCTTTGTTGGCGCCGGTGCCTCCCAGCGTGTCGACCCCCAACGGGTCATCGCCATCGACAACAGCAACATCGACGACATCATCACCCAGCGCGCGCGGACCCTGGCACCGGACGCCGTGCGTCTCGGCATGGCCGCCGCCTTGTGGGGCGATCGGGCGCCGCTCGACCTGCTCGGCCGCTGCCTTGGCCAGTCGCGCGCGGCGACGCAGGCCGCGGCGGCAACCCTGCAGGTGCTGTCGAATGCCGTCAAGTACACCACCCGCGGCGGCATCGTCGTAGGCGCGAGCGTCAGCGAGGCGCCCGACGGCAAGGCCCGGATCGCGCTCGCCGTCGAGGACACCGGGCCGGGCATTCCCGAGGAGCGGCTGGCCCATCTTTTCGAGCCGTTCGACCGGGCTGGCCGCCAGGATTCGAAAGGGTTGGGTCTCGGCCTCCTGCTGTCGCGTCGCATCGCCGAGCGCATGGGCGGGTCGCTGACGGCTGAGAATCGCCAGGGCGGCGGGACGCGCTTCGTCCTCTCCTTCGTCGCCGCGAAGGGAGATGCTGCGGGCGCGCCGCGGGTCGAGCCGGGGGCGGCCGCGCGCGCCCTCTCGATCCTGATCGTCGAGGATGCCTCCCACATCAGGCGGCTCATCGCGCGGTTGCTCGCCCTGGACGGCCATGACGTGACCGAGGCGGAGAGCCTCGGGCAGGGCCTCGAGCGGACGCGCGGACAGAAATTCGACCTGTTGCTGCTCGACCTCCAGCTCGCCGATGGCGATGGCCTCTCGCTGCTCGAGCAGTGGCCGGCGGAACAGGAGCGGCCGCGCGTCATCGTCCTGACGGCCGACGTCGCCCGCGAGGCCGTAGAGCGCGTCAAGCAGACCGGAAGCATCCTGCTGCGAAAGCCGATCTCAGCGGCGGAGCTCAGGGCTGCCATCGCCCGGGCCTGCGGCGGCGCACGATCGGCAAGCCCGCCGCCTGATTTCGATGCCGCGATGGCGAGCCTCATCCAGGAGGCTCGCGAGGAGATCGTCAAGCGGACGGCCGATCTGGTGGAGCTTGTCGAAGCGGGCCAGCCGCTCCGCGAGATCCGGCAGCATGCCCACAAGCTGGCAGGGCTGGCGGCTCAATTCGGCGCGGCGGGCATCGCCGATGCTGCCGACCGCATCGAGCAGGCCTGTGCAGGGGGAGTTGCTCCTGCGGATTGCCTGTTCCACCTGAAGGACGCTCTCGCGGAGCGTCGAGAGAGTGCGGATCGCGTGGCGCTTCCTGGCACACTACCGGCAATGGAGTAACGGATGATCCGCAGGATCGGCAGGAAGCTTTTGATCGGCACCAGCCTCCTTGGTCTGTTGGTCGCAGCCCTCGCGGCGATTCCTTTCTTCGTCGACGCCAATGCCTACAAGCCTGAGATCATCGCCCAGGTGAAGCAGGTGACCGGGCGCGACGTGACGATCGACGGGCCGATTCATCTCGGGTTGTTGCCGACGCCCGAGGTCACCCTGAATGGCCTTCGGATCTCCAACGTGGCGGGTGCCGACAGTACGGACATGGTCGTGGCGACGTCGATCATGGTGCGGCTGTCGCTGCTCGGCCTCCTGACCGGCGAATTGCGGCCCGCCGAAGTGGCGCTGGTCGAACCCAGGATCGCCCTGCAGATCGACGCTTCGGGGCAGCCAAACTGGCTGTTTCCCGCGACGCCTGAATCGAGAGCCATCCCGCTTCCCCGCGTGATAATCGACAATGGCACGCTGGCTTTCCGGGATGCCCGGTCAGATCTCTCCATGGTCGCGGCAAAAGCCAATCTCTCCGCTTCGGCCGGTTCTGTCGCAGGGCCATTCTCCCTGGCCGGAGCAGCCGCCGTCAACGACGTGCCAATGACGATTGACCTCGCCGCAGGGACGAAGGGCGGCGGCGGCCATACGATCGACCTCACCCTGCGGGCGGCCAATGGCCGGCTTTCGTTTACCGGTACTGCGAGTGAACTCGGTTCTGACGCGCGACTAAGCGGCAAGGCGTCCGCCTCGGCGGACAACCTCGTGGCGTTTGCGCGCGCGCTGATCGCGATGACCGGCCGGCCGCAACCTCCGCTGCCTCCGCTCCTGGCTGGAAAGTTCAGGTTCGACGGTTCGGTCGAGGCTTCGTCGACGACCGTCGCTGCCAGAGACTTCACGCTGGCCCTGGGCGAAGACAGCGGCACGGGTTCGCTGGCCCTGACGTTGGCGCCAGGCCTCGCGGTCGACGGCAGATTTGCGGCGCCGCGGCTCAACCTCGACCGCTGGCTGGCAGCCCTTGCGCTGCTAGACGGTCTGAAGGAAGCACCCACACCCGCCACGCCTGCGGCCACGAGCACGGCTGCGGGCGCGGCACAGCCTGGCGCGAGCTGGCTGGATGCTTTCAGTGCAAACCTCGCCCTCGAGGTCAACGAGGTCATCTACAGGGGCAAGGTGGTGCGCAACCTTGTCCTGGAGCTTCAGGCAAAGAGCGGTCTCGTTGCCGTGCCGAAGTTCAGCGTCAGCCTGCCGGGCGACCTCGACGTGCAGGCGACGTCCACCCTGTCGGGAGATCCGGCACGCCCGACCGTGTCCGGCGGCTTCAGCCTCGAAGGGCA
Organism: Reyranella sp.; assembly: GCF_044224635.1. Lineage (GTDB taxonomy): Bacteria > Pseudomonadota > Alphaproteobacteria > Reyranellales > Reyranellaceae > Reyranella. The sequence continues at coordinate 88,503 of NZ_JBGAKA010000017.1, forward strand.
GAAGCTGCGCGAGACCCTGGCGTGGCTCGATGTCGACGTCACCTCGATTCCTGCCGACAAGCTCAATCGCCTCAGCATGAAGGGCCGCATGGGCTCGCGGGTCGGCACCATCACGGTGAGCGATGCCGCCTTCGGGCTGGATGATCTCACGGGCACCGGCGGCATCCTCGTGACCTTCGCCGTGCCGGTGTCGGTCGTCACCCACATCGAGCTCGGCACGGTCGACCTCGATCCCTACCTGCCGCCATCCGACCGCGGGCAGGCGGGATTCCGTCTGCCGGTCGACAAGGTCACGCCGATTCTCGCTCTGCTGGGACCGTCGATCGGACTGAAGCTCAAGGTCGAGCGCATCGACTGGAAGGGCGAGGCGATCACGAGCGTCGAGCTCGATGCTGCCCGCACCGCCGGTACGCTCAACCTCAACAGCTTCAGGATCGCCAGCCTGGCGGGCGCGCGGGTGAACCTGCGGGCGGCGATCGCCAACTACTGGACAAAGGAGCCAAAGGGCAGCGCCGCCTTCGAGTTCCGCGCACCCGACATCGATCGGGTGCTGAAGCTCGTCGGCCAGCCGCCATCCGGTGTCGGCCCGCTCAGCATGACCGGCGATGCGAGCGGAAGTTGGGCGCAGCTCGCCGTGAAGGACTTCACCATCGACGCCATGGGCTGGGAGGTGATGGCCAGTGGCGCGCTGGCCGCGCCTGAGGCGAAGGCTGGCGGGGCAATCGCACGGGCTTCGTGGAAAGGCAACGTCCGCGTCAACGGGCAGCCGATCGAAACCATCATCGATGTCGACCTGTCCGGTGCCAAGCCGGTGATCGACGCGGACCTCAGGACCGGCATGCTCGACTTCAGCGGCCTTGCGGCCGGCCGTCGCGGCGCCGTGCGTGCGGCGATCGCCCCGGGCTCCCACCCGATCGGCACCCCGTTGCAGAGAGTCGACGGCACGCTGAAGGTGAGCGCGACCGGCCTCGGCGGAGTCGCCGTGCCGCTCAGCACGGCCGAGATCGCCGCGACATTGAAGGACGGCGTGCTCACCGTCTCGCGTTTGACGGGCGGCCTCAATGGCGGCACGATCGCACTGTCCGGCGTCATCGACGGCAGCAAGCCGTCACTCTCCTTCGACCTGAAGGGTGAGGCGAGGGGCATCGACATCGCCCGGATGCTGCGCCGCCGGTCGGGCAGCAACGAGATCGGCAGCTTCATCAGGATCGCCGTCGACGGCCGTCTCGACGCGACCGGCATTGCCCTGCGTGGCGCCGGGACGACCGTCGCCGAGCTCAGAAGCTCGCTGGCCGGCAGCGCCGACATCATGGGCCATGTGCAGGCGCGCGCCGACAGGTTCCTGGCTCTGCTGGGCTCTGCGGCGACCGGTGCGGCGGGCGGCGCCATCGACCTGACCCTGGGCAACATCATGAGCGCCCTCGGCGAGAGAGGCGGTGTCGGCGTCGGCAACCTTCTGAATGCGATCTCGCTGGTGCTCTACCGCTACGTCAACCATGACAACGTGTTGGCCGGCCATATCGATGTCGCCAGCGGCCTGGCCACCGACCGCCCCCTGACGCTGCGGGGCAATGGCGTCACGGCCCGCATCGCCACGCGCACCGATCTCGCGCGCGCCACGACCGACACCACGATCAGCTTCGTGCTGGCCGAGGTGCCGTCGGCGCCTTACCTGATCGTCACCGCGCGGGGCCCGATCGAGGCGCCGTCGTTCTCCGCCGTGCGCGGCCCGGCCCCCGATCCGCCCGGCGTGTTCGACAAGCTGCCGCGCCTGCCGCCCGTGACCCTGCCGAGCATTCCAGTCCCCCACATCCCGCTGCCGCACATTCCCAACCCGTTCGGCCGCTGAGGAGGCCCTGCGGTAAATCCATGATCCGCTCCGGGCTCTGGAAGCCCGAACGCTGGGCTTGATCGACGGCCTGCCGAGCTGCGCCCAGGCCCTCGATGATCACGGCACGCTTTCCGTCGCCCTGCCCGAATCGAGCAGCGTATTGTGAACAGCGAGGTGAATCGGCTCTACTGGCCGCAGCGATTCAATCTCTGAACTTCAAGGACTAAAGCAGTGACGAACGAAACCATCGCTCCTCAGGACCTCAGGCAGCGACTGCGCAACATCATCAACGGCAATGGCGGCGAGCTCGCTTTCCTCGATGTGCGCGAGGATGGTCAACGGGGCATGGCCCATCCATTGCTGTCGGTTGGTCTGCACTATTCCACCCTCGAGGCGATGATCGGCCGGCTGGTGCCGCGCCGATCGACGCCCATCGTGCTGATGGATGGCGGAGACGGGGTCGCGGAACGGGCCGCCAAGCGTCTCGCTGCGCTCGGCTATTCCGACATCGCCGTGCTGGGCGGCGGCGTCGATGCCTGGAAGTCTGCCGGATACGAGCTGTTCATGGGACACAACGTGGTCAGCAAGTCGTTCGGCGAGTTGGTCGAGCACGCCTGCCACACGCCGTCGATCTCCGCCGAGGAGCTGAAGGCGATGCAGGATCGCGGCGACAAGCTGGTCGTGCTGGATGGCCGCACGCCCGAGGAGCACCACCGGCAATGCCTGCCGGGCGGCATCAGCGTCCCCAACGGCGAGCTCGTCTATCGGGTCCACGATCTGGCCCCCGATGCCGACACCACCGTGGTCGTGAACTGCGCGGGCCGCACGCGAAGCATCATTGGCGCGCAGACCCTTCTCAACGCACGCATACCGAACAAGGTCGTCGCCTTCCGCAACGGCACGATGGGCTGGACGCTGGCGGGCTTCACGCCGCAGCTCGGCAGCACCCGGAGCTTCGGACCGGTCTCGGCCGGCGGGCAGGCGCAGGCCCGGCAATGGGCCACGGAAATGAAGAACCGCTACGGCGTGGGGTCGGTCGACCGCAAGACCCTGGACGCGTGGCGCCAGGACGGGAACCGGACGACGTTCCTGTTCGACGTGCGTGACGGGCGCGAGTACGCCGATGGCCACGTACCTGGTGCGCTGTCGATCGCCGGCGGCCAGCTGGTCCAGACCACCGACGAGTGGATGGGCGTGCGGGGCGCCAGGGTCGTGCTGACCGACGATACCGGCGTGCGCGCCGATGCCACCGCCCACTGGCTCGCCCAGATGGGCTGGGATGTCTACGTGCTCGAAGGCGGAATCGGGTCCGGGCCAGTCGATCGCGGTCCCGCGATGCAGCCGGTGCTCGGGCTCGAGTCGATCGAAACATCGCAGGTCACGCCTGGGGAGCTGAAGGCGCTGATCGATGCCGGTGACGCCGCGGTGCTCGATGTCGGCCCGGGCCTCAGCTATCGCAAGGCACACATTCCCGGTGCGAGGTGGGGATGCCGGCCTCAGCTGGCCAAGGCGGTGGCGAGGTTCGGCAAGGCCAAGCGCATCGTTCTCGCCTCGCCCGACGCGGTACGGGCCAAGCTGGCGTCGGTCGACCTGCGCGACCTGACGGACGCCAGGATCGCCGTGCTCGAGGGCGGCACGGACGCGTGGGTGAATGCCGGACTCCCGACCGAAGAAAGCCCTGCCGTGCCGTCGAACGAGGAGATCATCGATCATCTGGTCTGGGTGGCCGGGCGGCGAACGGGCAACCAGGCCGAGATGAAGCAGTACCTTGCCTGGGAGCAGCAGCTCGTCGAGCAGCTCGAACGTGACGGCAATCTGCCCTTCCGCATCGTCGCTTAGGGCCTGTGACGAGACAGGTGCTCCAGAATCGCTGCCATCCGGAGCGCAGCAAGGGACCTTTATTGCTGCCTCAAAGGTCCTCGCTGCGCTCAGGATGACAGAAGTGTTGTCCCAACTGGAGCCCCTATTTCGTGACAGGCCCTTGGCGCGCGCCATTGCGTGGAGGACCTTCGACAATTCGGCCTTGTCGCGTCGCTCCTGACGCCGTTTCGAAGAGCAGGCGATCGCCGCCGATAGCGCTTGCCGGTGGCCGACTCGCGCCCGCAGAGTTTTGCCGGCGGCCGCGAGAGCCGTGAGCGATCGGAGGAAGATCATGTCGCGTGTGCGTATCCCGACTATGCGTATCCCGACCCTGCGGCGTCGAAGCGTGCTCAGGGGCGGCGTTCTTGGCGCTGCTGCGGCGTTGGCGGCGCCGTCGATCGGGCAGGCCCAGGCCTATCCGGCGCGCGGCGTGCGCGTCGTCAATGCCTACAGTCCGGGCGGCACGGCCGACGTCATCTGCCGCATCCTGTGCGCGGCGCTGACGGAGAAGCTCGGCCAGGCTTTCACCGTCGACAACAAGCCGGGTGCGGCCGGCACGGTCGCCGCGCAGATCGTGGCGCGCGCGCCCAACGACGGCTACACGTTGCTGTACGACGCCACCGCGCACTCTGTGAACCCGTCGCTGTTCGCCGGCAAGCTGCCCTACGACACGCTGCGCGAGCTGTTGCCGGTATTCCTGTCGATGCAGGCGCCCAACACGCTGAATTGCAACGTCAAGTTCGAGGCCAAGACGGTGCCCGAGCTGATCGCGCTCGCCAAGAGCAAGCCGGGCGGGCTCGATTGCGCGTCGACCGGCGTCGGCACGGTGCAGCACGTCACGCTCGAGCTCCTGAACCAGCGCGCCGGCATCAAGATCAATCACGTGCCCTACAAGGAGATGGGCGCGGCGCGCAACGATCTGTTCGCGGGCCGCGTGCCGATGCAGTTCGGCAACGTGCCGGGCACGGTGGCGCTGCGCTCGGCCAAGGAGGTGACCTGCATGGTCCATACCGGACCGAAGCCGGTCGAGGTGCTGCCTGGCGTGCCGGCGATGGCCGAGACCTTGCCGGGCTTCGAGACCTGGGAGTGGAACGGCGTGTTCGTCCCGGCCGGCACCGACCCGGCGCTGATCACGCGGCTGAACGAGGAGATGAACGCCGTGTTCCGCGCGCCCGCGACGGCGGCGCGTCTGGTCGAGCTGGGGGCGCTCACGCGGCCCAACACGGTCGCCGAGTTCGCCGCCTTCCGCGAGCAGCAGATCGCGTTCTTCGCCGACATGGTGAAGGCCGCCAACATCCGCATCGAGTAGACGATGGCTGTCACCGATCCGTTGCTGGGCCACGGCCGCCAGATCATCGTACGCGAGGAGTGGCTGCGATTGACCGAGGAACCGGTGCTCGAGCCCGGCCTGCCGATCGTCGATCCGCATCATCACCTGTGGCAGCGCGGCGCGGACTCGTACCTCCTGCCCGAGCTGCTGGCCGATACAGGCAGCGGCCACGACATCCGCGCCACGATCTTCGTGCAGTGCGGCGAGATGTATCGCGCTGCCGGGCCGGTCGAGGAACGGTCGCTGGGGGAGACCGAGTTCGTCACCGGCGTCGCTGCCGCGAGCGCGAGCGGCCGCCACGGGCCGACGCGCGCCTGCGCCGGCATCATCGGCATGGTCGACTTGACCGTGGGCGACAAGGTCGACGCGCTGCTCGACGCGCACCGCGCCGCGGCCGGCGGGCGCTTCCGCGGCATCCGCAACCGCACCGCCTGGCATCCCTCGCCGGAGGTCACGACCAACCTGGTCGCGCCGCCGCCCGGCCCGCTGGAGAATCCGGCCTTCGCTCAGGGCGCGCGCCGACTCGCCGGGCACGGCCTGCCGCTCGACGTGTGGTGCTATCATACGCAGTTGCCGCACGTGATCGCGCTGGCCCGCGCCGTGCCCGAGCTCACGATCGTCGTCGACCATGTCGGCGGCCCGCTCGGCATCGGCCCTTTCGTGGCTAAGCAGGCCGAGGTGTTTGCCGAGTGGAAGCAGCGCATGCTGGCGCTGGCGGCCTTGCCCAACGTCGTGGTCAAGCTGGGTGGCCTCGCAATGTACGTCACCGGCTTCGACTTCCACCGCCGGCCGCAACCGCCCGGTTCGCAGGCGCTGGCCGACACCTGGCGACCCTACATCGAGACATGCATCGAGTCGTTCGGCGCCGGCCGCTGCATGTTCGAGAGCAACTTCCCTGTCGACAAGGGAATGTGCAGCTACGCGGTGCTGTGGAACGCCTTCAAGCGCCTGGCCGCCGGTGCGGGTGCGGCGGAGAAGACAGCGCTGTTCAGCGGCACGGCGATGCGCGTGTACGGACTGGAGCGGCTTCCCGCAGCGCTGTCCGTGGATCTCGCAGCCGCCTGAGGTGCGGCGCTCGCAAGCGCACACCCTTCGAGCGGACCGACAGTTTCTCGTCCTGCGGGCACAGGCAGCGCACGCTGCTGGTGCCCTCGCTGCGTCACTGCTTCTCGATCCCCGCCTTCTTGAGGACCTCGGCGTTGAGCGCGCCTTCTTGGGCGATCTTCTCGGCGAAGCCGCCCGGGTCGAGCACCTCGATGTTGCCCTGGCCGAGCAGCAGCGCCTTGGTCTTGGGGTCCTCGGTCGCCGCCACGATCGCCTTGTACAGGGTGTCGATCACGGGCTGCGACGTTTTGGCGGGGGCGACCGCGCCGGTCCAGAACGAGGTGGCGAAGCTCGGGTAGCCCGCCTCGGCGACCGTCGGCACGTCGGGCAGGTCGCGCCAGCGAGCCGTCGTCGACACCGCAAGGGCCTTCAGCTTGCCGGACTGGATCAGCGGCAGGGCGTTCGGCGTGTCGAACGCGGCGTCGATCTGGCCGGAGAGCAGGGCGGCCTGCGCCGGAGCCGCGCCGGCATACGGCACGTGCACCATGCGGGCGCCGATGGTCGTGCCCAGCAGCTCGAACGACAGATGGGCGAGATTGCCGATGCCGCCCGTGCCATAGTCGATCGACTCCGGCTTGGACGTCGCAAGCTTGACGAAATCGGCGAAGGTCGCGACGGACTTGGTCTTCGGATTGCTCGGATTGACCACGAGCACGAACGGGGCGGAGATCACCATCGCCACCGGCGCGAGGTCGACCAGCGGATCGTACTTGATGTCCTTGTAGAGCAGATGGTTTGTGGTCATCGTGCTCGCATTGCTGATCAGGATCGTGTAGCCGTCCGGCGCCGCCCGGGCGACCATCGTCGCGGCGATGCTGCCGTTGGCGCCCGGGCGATTCTCGACGATGACCGGCTGGCCGAGGCGCTGGCGCAGATCCTCGGCCAGGTAGCGCGCCACCAGATCGGTGGCGCTGCCCGGCGAGAAACCGACGATAAACCGGATCGGCTGTGAGGGATAGGTCTGCGCCATGGCGGAGGAGACCGCCGGGACAACCAGCCCGACCGCCAGCAGCAACAGGCTCGACATTCGTCTTGATACGGCAAACATTCGACATCCCCCGGACTGAAGGCGTTGCGCCCTGCGGCTACTCGAGCCTGATATTGGCCACGCGGATGACCTCGGCGTAGCCCACTTCGGCGAAGGTCGGCACGTCGGGAAACTCCGGCATCCGCGCGGTGTGGCTGAGCACCAGTCCGCGTAATTGCCCGGAGAGCACCGACGCCATCGCCACCGCGCCGGTGGCGCCCGGGCGGTTCTCGACAACCACCGGCTGGCCGAGCTGCTCCGACACGATCGGCGCGAGCAGCCGCGACAGCACGTCCATCGAGCCGCCGGCACCGAACGGCGTCAGCACGCGGATCGTCTTGGCCGGCCAGGGATCGGCGGCGCTCGCGCCCGAGCCCGCCACGGTCGCGACGCCGCCAGCCGTGGCAGCCAGCAGCCTTCGCTTTGTCAGTCGATCGACCATCTCCCTTGTCCTCCCACGAGTCCGCTTTCGTTGTCGGCCGGTTTCACGGCACTTGAATTGGGATGCGATGGAAGCCGCTGCTTTCACTGCCTCGATGAAGCTGGCGTGTCGACCCGATGTCAAGAAACGCCGACCGTCAGTCGGAGGCGTGCCGGCCTTGTTTGGCTTCCCGGTCGTCTGGCATTTCGGCACGCGGCTCTCGCTCGCCCGGTCGGGCGAGGATCGAGACACCGTGCTCGCTCATCAGGAGACAGGCCGCCCTATCACTCTGGCCGACCGTCACACGAAACGGCAGCGTCGCTGCTCCCTTTCAGGACAGGCGCGCATTTGCGATAAGAATCGAGCGCCTGTCAGGTCCAGTGGGGTGACGTCAGTGGAAGAGGATTCGATGGCGTTGGTCGTGGATAATGGCAAATCTGTCGGAAATGCCCCCTTCGATGTGATCGTCATCGGCGCGGGCATCGCCGGCCTCTACCAGCTTTATCGGTTGCGCGAGATCGGCCTGTCGGTCCGGGTCTTCGAGACCGGCGGCGGCCTGGGCGGCACCTGGTACTGGAATCGCTATCCCGGCGCGCGCTTCGATTCGGAGAGCTATACCTATGGCTACTCCTTTTCCGAGGAGCTGCTGGCGGAATGGAACTGGAGCGAACATTTCGCCGCCCAGCCGGAGACGCTGCGTTACCTCAATCACGTCGCCGACCGGTTCGACCTGCGCCGCGACATCCAGTTCGACGCCTGCGTCGTTTCGGCCGTCTTCGACGACGCCCAGCGGCAATGGACCGTGATGCTGGACACAGGCGAGCGCTTCTCCGCGCGCTTCCTGGTCACCGCCATTGGCCCGCTGTCAGCTCACACCTTGCCGCGCATCCCAGGCGTCGAGAGCTTCCGCGGCCAAGCCTTCCATACCAGTCGCTGGCCGAGCGAGCCGGTCGACTTCACGGGCAGGAAGGTCGCGGTCATCGGCACCGGCGCCACGGGGGTGCAGGTCATCCAGACCATTGCCTCGCAGGTCGGCGAGCTCACGGTCTTCCAGCGGACGCCCAACTGGTGCACGCCGCTGCACAATCGGCCGATCACCGAAGACGAGCAACGCACGATCAAGGCGGGCTATCCGCAGATGTTCGAGCTGCTGCGGCGCACGCCGGGCTGCTACATCCACAACACCGATCCGCGCGGCACCTTCGAGGTGACGCCCGAGGAGCGCGAAGCCTTCTGGGAGAAGCTCTACGCCGAGCCGGGCTTCAGCATCTGGATGGCGAATTTTCGCGACGTCCTCACCGATCCCAAGGCCAATGCCCTGTTCAGCGACTTCGTCGCCCGCAAGATCCGCCAGCGCGTGAAGGATCCCGTGGTGGCGGAAATGCTGATCCCCAAGTGCCACGGCTTCGGCACCCGCCGCGTGCCGCAGGAAACCCGATACTACGAGGCCTACAACCTGCCGCATGTCCGTCTGGTCGACACGCGTCGCACGCCGATCGACCGCATCACCGAGAGCGGTATCAGGACCAGCGTGACCGACCACGCCTTCGACATGATCGTGTACGCGACGGGCTTCGATGCCGTGCTCGGGGCGTTCGAGAGGATCGAGTTCCGCGGCCCCGATGGAAGCAGCCTCAAGGACCATTGGAGAGAGGGGCCAAAGACCTATCTCGGCCTGATGTCGGCGGGATTCCCCAACCTGCTCACCATCGTCGGCCCGCACAATGCGTCGACGCGGTGCAATATTCCGCGCTGCATCGAGCAGAACGTCGATTGGGTGGCCGGCCTGATCCGCGACGCGCGCGACCGGGGCATCACGAGGGTCGAGGCGACGGCCGGTGCCGAGGCCGAGTGGACGCATCATGTCCAGGGACTGGCCGAAGGGATGCTTTATGCCCAGGTCGACTCCTGGCTCACCGGCATCAATTCCAACGTCGAGGGCCGGGACGTGCGGCGCATCCTGCAGTATCAGGGCGGCGCACCAGCCTATCGCGCCCGTTGCGACGAGGTCGCGGCCAACGGCTATGCGGGGATGACACTCAGCTAGGCGAGCAGGTCGGGACCGCGAGGCCGGCAAGGCCTTCGAAGCCGCTACTTCGGCGGCATCGGTGACCATTGTCCATCGACACCTTCATCATTCTTGGATGGACAAGGACCGCCGTCTTGGCTGAAGCTCCTCTGAACGGCGCGGCCAGGCCGTGGGAAGCCTTGGCGGCGCCGCACGATACTTGGGGCGGTGCGATGATCGTGAACATCGAGCTGCAGCGTCTTGCCGACGATAGACGGGACAAGGCCGCGCTCGCCAGGAGTTGGGCTCCCAGGCTGACAGATCCAGACGATCGACAACGGCTGATGCAGTACGCTGCCGGTCTGGAGGCCGAGGCCAGCGAGCTGGAATGGCAGGCGCGGGCAGGTGCAGTCCCACTCTAATCTTCATCGATGTCGGGGTGGTAGGCCCGGCAGGATTCGAACCTGCGACATAACCGTTATGAGCGGCTCGTTCTAACCACTGAACTACGGGCCCCGACCGACCCGCGCGTCGCTCCGGAGAGGCCGCCCTTGTAGCCTATTCGGCGGGCGGGACGAACATATAGCCGATGCCACGCACCGTGCGAATGACCGTCGGCTTGTCGGGCATCGGCTCGATCTTGCGGCGCAGCCGGGTGACCCGCAGGTCGATGGCCCGATCGAATGGATCGCGGCTGCGATGGCTGGTCGTCTCGAGCAGCCAGTCGCGCGACAGGGCGCGGTTGGGATTCTCGGCGAACAGCTTCAGCATGTCGAACTCGGCCGAGGTCAGGGCAACGTCGCCGCCGTCGGGGTCGATCAGCCGGCAGCCCGGGAGATCGAGCACATGCCGGCCCATGCGGATGCGCTCCAGGCGCGGCGGCATCGACTTGTTGGCGGACCGGCGCAGCACGCTCTTGCAGCGTGCCAGAAGCTCGCGCGGCTCGTAGGGCTTGGCGACGTAGTCGTCGGCGCCGCTGTCGAGCCCGCGCACCGTGCTGCCAGGATCGTTTGACGCCGTCAACATGATGATCCCGACCTTGGTGTTGCTCTCGCGCAGCCACCGGGTCAGGGCAAAGCCGTCTTCCTGTCCCGGCAGGTCGACTTCCAGCAGCACGAGGTCGGGCATCGCGCGCGACACCTGGCGTCTCATCTGGGCACCGTTCTCGACGGCGATGACACTGAGATCGTGGTCGATGAGCATGGTCTCGGCGGCCCGGCGCTGATGGGCATCGACTTCGACCAGCAGTACTGAAGGCTGCTGCATTTCCGGATCCAAAATGAATGTGTCTACAATGAGACATAATTTAGCACTATTTATCAGCGCATTACAGGATCTTTTTAATTTTATGAGAGAGGTCAGATCGCGCCTCTAGCGCCAAGCGAGGGGAGCGCCACAAGCTGTTGAGTTGCCCCTATGCAGCCGAGATCTTTACGATGTCTGTTCGCGCCGCCGGGCGACCATCCGGGTGAAGGCCAAGGTCCGCCCCGCGTCGACGCGCAGCATTTCCGCCTCGCGCGCGGCAGCGTTGCCGTTTTCCAGGCCGGCACCAACCTCGGTGCAGACCTCGTTCCACTCCGCCCACAGGCGCCAGCCGTCCGCCGGATTGTCGGCGACCTCGACGTCGACCTGGCAGGACCGCGTCCAGTGTCGGCGCCACCAGACCGGGCTGTGAAAGCTGTGGAACGCCGGTTCCCAGTAGGGACGCAGCCAGGCAGGCGGCGAGTCGTCGCTGAACTCTTCGACCAGGCCGGGAACGACGATGCCCAGCCGCCCCGCCGGCCGCAGGATTTTGGTCAGGGAGCCCAGGTAGAGATCGTCGGTGCCGAAATAGTGGTAGGCGTCGAAGCTCACGATGGCGTCGAAGTAACCTTCGGCGAAGGGCAGGCTGTGCGCCTCGGCGTAAATCGGCAGGACGCGCTCGGCGAGGCCGGCGGCCTCGATGCGCTGAAAGTTTTCGGTCGGCGTCACCCAGAAATCCGCCGCCCATACGGTCGCGCCGAATTCCTTGGCGAGAAAGATCGAACTCGCGGCCTTGCCGCAGCCGAGGTCGAGGACACGCATGCCGGCCCGGATCGGCATGACCTCGCTCAGCCACTCGGCGAGCCACAGCGGGTTGGGACCCATCCACGCGTCGAGCAGCCACTGGGCGTCATAGGTCGAGGCGCGCGGGAAGGCGGGCTTAACGAGGCGTGAACGCAGGGCGTCGGACAGGGGCATGGTTTGCTGGGCGCGCGCCCGTAGGCGCCAACTTACAAAGGGACCTCACCCGGAGGAGCCACGCGGGGCGTGGCGTCGAAGGGGCGGCAACAGGCTTGGTGTTGAGACACCGCTTTTCCAGCGAGCTCGTGTGTGGCCCATCCTTCGAGACGTCCGCTATGCGGCCTCCTCAGGATGAGGATTTTATTGGGTCTTCGACCAAAGTTAGCGCCTATGAGTGGCGCGCCTCCGGCCATGAGCTATCGCCGCGCCCGCAGCTTGATCGTCGTCGAGTAAGCCAAAAGCTTGCGGCCGTTCTGGTCGAGCACGCCGCGCAGGAAGGCGAGCGACTTGCCGTGGCGCGGCACCTCAACCCGCGTCGTCACCGGGGCGGAGAGATCGCCGGCGGCCAGGAACTCGGCGGCGAAGGCCACGGTGGTCGGCGCCATCCCCGTCACCAGGCCGGCGGCGCGCGTCACGGCGGAGTCGGCGAAGCTCATCATGTAGCCGCCGTGCAGCACGCCGCCCGAGTTGCACATTTGCGGCAGGGTCGGCTGGATCAAGGTCGCGCCGTCGGTCTCCTTGCGCGCAAACGAGGGGCCGATGTGGCGCGAGTAGACGCTGGCGGTGGCAAGCGGCTCGAAGTCGGCCGGCACGGTCTGCGCCGGCGCCTCCAGCGTTGCGGACCTGGCCTCCGCAGCATCCTTGCGCGCCATCGTCTTGGCGCGCGCGACGTGGCGGACCACGCCCGACCACAGCGCGACCGTGCGGCCTTCCTGGGAGAGGGTGCCGCGGGCGAAGGCGAGGCGACCCGTCACCTGCAACGGCTCGCCCGTGGCTTCGAGCGGCGGCCCGATGCGGCCGGCGTCCAGGAATTCCACCGCAATGCTTACCGTCATGGCGAAGCTCGAGTTGGTGCCGCCGTCGGCCGCTCGTCCGGCGACCAGGCAGAGCGCGTAGTCCGAGAAGGTCAGGATCGCGCCGCCATGCACGCCGCCCACGTAGTTGCCGTGGCGGGGCAGGGTCGGCAATACGCAATGCACGCTGCCCGCGCGGCTCGCATCGCCCGAGATCCGGAAATAGAACGGCCCGACGTGATCCTCGAACGGATCGGGCGGGTCGAACGTCGAGTAGCGGCCGAGATCGATCGGCAGGGAGGAGGGCGAGGAGTCGGGCATCCGGTTCGGCTCTGGCTCTTGTGAAGCGTCGCGAGGGGGCTCTATTAGAAGGAAATCTCCCGCACCACAAAGGCCCACGGAGCGAAACCAATGGCGGCTGCGCACAAGATCGACATCGCCTGGGAGCGCCGTCCGGCCGGAATCGTCGCGCACGTCACCTATGATTACGCGCGCCGCCTGAACGTGCTCAATCCGCCGGCGCTGCTCGACCTCACCGAGGCCTTCCAGTCGCTGTCGCGCGAGGCCGACCTGCGCTGCGTCGTATTCGCCGGCGCCGGCGGCCGCGCCTTCATCGGCGGCGCCGACATCAACCACATGGCGGCGATGAAGAGTTCCGAGGACGGCCGCGCCTTCATCACCATGATCCACAAGCTCTGCCAGGCGGTGCGCGACTGCCCGGTGCCGGTGATCTGCCGCCTCGAAGGCTACACGCTGGGCGCCGGGCTCGAGGTGGCGGCGGCGTGCGATCTGCGCATCGCCACCGACACGGCCCATTTCGGCATGCCCGAGGTCAAGGTCGGCGTGCCCTCCGTGGTCGAGGCCGCGCTGCTGCCGCGCCTGATCGGCTGGGGCCGCACCTCGCGCCTGCTGCTCACGGCCGAGACCATCGACGCCGCCAAGGCGGAAGCCTGGGGCTTCGTCGAGGAGGTCGTGCCGGAGAGCGCGATCGGCGCCGCGGTCGAGCGCTGCGTGGCGTCGATCGTCGAGGCGACGCCTCTGTCGGTGCGGGCGCAGAAGCGCCTGATGCGGCGCTGGGAGCGGCTGTCGCTCGACGAGGCGGTGCAGGCCGGCATCGACGCCTTCGCCCAGTCCGTAGCCGAGGGCGAGCACATCGAGCGCATGGGCGCCTTCATCCGGCGCAAGAGGGCGTGATGGCGGGCCGCGGCGAGAAGAAGACCGTTCGCGTCGGCTGCCATTCCGGCTTCTGGGGCGACACCGAGACGGCGGCGGCGCAGCTCGTGCGCCGCGGCAACGTCGACTACCTGGTGAGCGACTACCTCGCCGAGGTCACCATGTCGATCATGGCGGCGCAGAAGCAGCGTAATCCGCAGGCGGGTTACGCCACCGATTTCGTGACCGTGGTGATGGCGCCGCTGGCCCGCGAGATCGCCGACAAGAAGATCAAGGTGATCACCAACGCGGGCGGCGTGAACCCGCAGGCCTGCCGCGATGCCGTGCTGAAAGCGTGTGAGGCGGCGGGCGTGACGCTCAAGGTCGCGGTCGTGCTGGGCGATGATCTGGCGCCGCGCGTAAATGAGCTGCGTGGGCGCGACATCCGCGAGATGGATACCGGCGCGGAACTGCCGGCGCGCATTGCCAGCATGAACGCCTATCTCGGCGGCTTCCCGATTGCGCGCGCGCTCGCCGAGGGCGCCGACGTGGTGATCACCGGCCGCTGCGTCGATTCGGCGGTGACGCTGGGCGCGCTGATCCATGCCTTCGGCTGGACGGCGGACGATCACGACGCGCTGGCCGCCGGCACCTTGTGCGGCCACATCATCGAATGCGGCGCGCAGTGCAACGGCGGCAACTTCACCGACTGGCGCCTGGTGCCGGATTATGACGACATGGGCTTCCCGGTGGCCGAGGTCGAGAGCGACGGCGCCTTCGTGCTCTCGAAACCAGACGGCACCGGCGGCCTGATCACCACCGCCACCGTCGCCGAGCAGATGCTCTACGAAATAGGCGATCCCCGCGCCTACATCGTGCCCGACGTGGTGTGCGACTTCACCGAGGCGACGTACCAGCAGGTCGGAAAGGATCGTGTTCGCGTCGCCGGGGCGAAGGGCCGGCCGCCGACCGACACCTACAAGGTGTCGACCACCTGGCCCGACGGCTACAAGCTCAGCGCCATCTTCATGCTGGGCGGCCGCGAGGCGGTGGCCAAGGGCCAGGCGAGCGCCGACGCCATCATCAAGAGGACGCGCCGGCTGTTCCGCGAGAAGAACCTCGGCGACTACCGCGACGTCTCGATCGAGATCATCGGCGGCGAGGCGACCTACGGGCCGCATGCGCGCACGCAGGACTCGCGCGAGGTCGTCGTCAAGATCGCCGCGCGCCACGACCAGAAGGAGGCGCTGGCGCTGCTCGGGCGCGAGATCGCGCCGATGTCGACCGGCGGCGTGGTCGGCATGACTGGCAGCTTCGGCGCCGGCCGCGTCTCGCCCTCGCCGGTGATCCGGATGTTCTCCTGCCTCGTCGCCAAGGACCTGGTGCCGGTCACGGTCGAGCTCGATGGCCGCACGATAGAGTTGGAGCAGGGGGCGAAGAGCGGCGGCTTCACGATCGACCAGTTGCCGATCGAAGCGCCGCCTTTGCCGGCGAGCGCCCCCAACGCCCCGACTGCGACCGTGCCTCTGATCGCGCTCGCCTACGGCCGCTCCGGCGACAAGGGCGACAACGCCAACATCGGCATCTTTCCCCGCCGGCCGGAGTACCAGCCGATCCTCGACGCCGAGGTCAGCGAGGAGGCGGTGGCGCGCTACTTCGCTCATCGCATCCAGGGCAAGGTGTCGCGCTGGCGGCTGCCCGGCATCCACGGCTTCAACTTCCTGCTGCGCCAGGCGTTGGGCGGCGGCGGCATGGCCTCGATCAAGGCCGACCCCTTGGCCAAAGCCTTCGCCCAGATGCTTCTGGACATGCCGGTCCGCGTACCGGTCGCGCTTGCCCGGGAGCTTGCTGCGTGAGTCATACGTTCCTCCCCAGCTTTGCTGGGGAGGTGTCCGCGTAATCGCGGGTGGAGGGGTCATGAGCCCCAGTCCCGTTGCTCATGACCCCTCCGTCGCGTACGACGCGACACCTCCCCAAGCTACGCTCGGGGAGGAGGATGAGAAGAGCGCGCCGGACATGAGGCCAACCATGCTGGCCAAGGCGCCCGTGGTTTGATAATCAGTCGCATCCGCAAGAGGATGCATCGATGAGCTTTCTCTCCCGTCTCGCCGTCGTCGCCAGTGTCGGGGCCAGCGTTCTTGCCTTCTCTCCGGTCGCCGCCTCGGCGCACCATCTGTGGCTCGAATCGAGCGAGGCCGGCACGCACGTCTATTTCGGCGAGTTCGGCGAGAACCTGCGCGAGGTCTCGCCTGGCCGGCTCGACCGCCTGCAACCGCAGGCCAAGGCGGTCTCGGCGACAGGTGAGCAAGCGCTCGCCGTCGACAAGTCGCCGACCGGTTTCGTCGTCACCGGCAAGATCGACAAGGGCGACAGCGTGATTGCCGCCGACCTGCGCTCGCCCGTCCAGGCGCGCACGCGCGACGGCGTCACGACGCGCTCGCTCTATCGGCCGGCGGCCCGCTTCGTTCCCGATTTCTCGCCGCGCAAGCCTGCGCTCGAGCTCGATATCGTGCCGGCCGGCGACGGCAAGTTCCAGGTCTTCTTCAAGGGCAAGCCGCTCGCCAAGAGCAAGGTCGAGGTGATCTCCGCCTCCGGCTGGGTGCGCGAGGAACGCACCGGCGAGGACGGCGGCTTCGCCGTCGCCCTGCCGTGGCGCGGCATCTACGTCATCGAGGTGCAGTACGCCGACAAGACGCCCGGCAAGCAGGGCGAGGACGCCTACGACGTCGCCAACTACGTGACGACGCTCACCGTGATGCAGCCGCAGGGCCTCGACCCGCTGCCCGCCCCACCGCCGGCCAAGCCGAACTGAGGCTCATGAAGAAAGGTCGCTGGCTGCGCTCGGGATGACACCGGGGGCGTTGCCGCAGAGGTGATGTCATCCCGAGCGCAGCCAGCGACCTTTGCGCCTACAGCACCTTCACCGCTTCCCGAGCGATCGACTCGCCCCATTCCTGGACGAAGTGCCCGGCCTCGGCGATCTCGAGCGGCGGCGGGCAGTTGCGGATGTCGGCGTGCAGGGCGCGCATCACCGGCGGGCCGAGCACGGGATCGGTCATGCCGATCGCCATCAGGCTGCGGCCGGTCCAGCCCTCGCGCCAGAAGTCGCGGGCCTCGCGGGACAGGGCGGCGCCGTTCGCATCGGGACGGTCGGGCACGAGGTTGGGGAAGCGGCGCACGCCGGCCTTGAAGGTCGCGTCCGGATAAGGGGCGGTATAGCCGGCGGCTTCGGCGTCACCGAGATGGGGGCAGGCGCGCTGCATGAGGCGCGCGATGTCCAGGTCGGGACTGCGATTGGAGAAGCTGCGCCACGCAAGGAACCCTTCGCCCAGCGGCGCATCGCCTGTGCCAAGAGTGGTGTTCATCACCAGCAGCGCGCCGAAGCGCTCGGGCATCGCCGTCGGCAGGGTGAGGCCGATCAGGCCGCCCCAGTCCTGCACGACCAGCCGGATGTCGCGAAGATCGAGCGCCTCGATCAGCCCGGCGATTGCCGTGCGATGGAAGTCGAACGTGTACACCGATTCGTCGAGCGGCTTGTCGGAGCGGCCGAACCCCAGGAAGTCCGGCGCGACGACACGATCGCGGGCGGCGACGAACACCGGGATCATGCGGCGATAGAGGTAGCTCCAGGTCGGCTGGCCATGCAGGCAAAGCCAGGTGCGGCGGGCGTCGCGCGGACCTTCGTCGATGTAATGGAGGCGCAACCCGTCGCGCCGCGCGAGATAGTTCGGCGGGTAGGTCCAGCCGGGCAGTGCGGCAAATCGTTCATCGGGCGTGCGCAGGGCGGCGGTCATTGGTGTATCCTTGCAGCCATGGCTGCCCCCTCCAAGCCCGTTCCGAAGAAGGACGCTCCCCAGGCCGCAACCCAGGGCGACGGGCGGGCCGAACGGCTGGCCGCGGCTCTGCGCGAAAACCTCAAGCGGCGCAAGGCCCAGGCGCGCTCCCAAGTCGAGCGCCAATCGGCCGCGCACAAGACCGTCGATCGCGGGGCGGTGGATATCGCCAAGCGCAACGGTTGAGCCGCTGCGCCCGCTCCGATAGAAGCGCCCGGCAATGACTATTCTCTCCGACCGCTGGATCCGCCGCATGGCGCGCGAGAAGGGCATGATCGAGCCGTTCGTCGACGCCCAGAAGCGCGAGGGCATCATCTCCTACGGTCTGTCGTCGTACGGCTACGATGCGCGCGTCGGCACCGACTTCAAGATCTTCACCAACGTCGATTCGGCGGTGGTCGACCCCAAGAATTTCGCCGAGAACAGCTTCGTCGACCGGACCACCGACGTCTGCATCATTCCGCCCAACTCGTTCGCGCTCGCCCGCACGGTCGAGTATTTCCGCATCCCGCGCGACGTGCTGGTGATCTGCGTCGGCAAGTCGACCTATGCGCGCTGCGGCATCATCGTCAACGTCACCCCGCTTGAGCCGGAATGGGAAGGTCACGTGACCCTGGAATTCTCCAACACCACGCCGCTGCCCGCCAGGATCTACGCCAACGAGGGCGCCTGCCAGTTCCTGTTCCTGCAGGGCAACGAGCCGTGCGAAGTTTCCTACCGCGACAAGGCCGGCAAGTACCAGGGCCAGCGCGGCGTCACCCTGCCCAAGATCTGATCCGGCGGAGGGGGACGAACATGGACCGCATCCGCATCAAGGGCGGCCGCCAGCTCAAGGGCGAGATCCGCATCTCGGGCTCGAAGAACGCCTCGCTGCCGCTGATGGTCGCTGCCCTGCTGAGCGACAAGCCGCTCACCCTGCACAACGTGCCGCGGCTCGCCGACATCACCACCATGATCCAGCTGCTGCAGCAGCACGGGGTCGAGGTCAGTGCGGCGGCGGGAGAGAACGGCCATGCGCACGGCACGACGCTGGTGCTGCGGGCGGAAAAGATCGTCTCGACCACCGCGCCCTACGACATCGTGCGCAAGATGCGCGCCTCGGTGCTGGTGCTGGGCGCGCTCCTGACGCGCGAGCGCGAGGCCCGCGTGTCGCTGCCCGGCGGCTGCGCCATCGGCGCGCGGCCGGTCGACCTGCACATCGCCG
Source organism: Reyranella sp. (assembly GCF_044224635.1). GTDB lineage: Bacteria > Pseudomonadota > Alphaproteobacteria > Reyranellales > Reyranellaceae > Reyranella. The sequence continues at coordinate 107,329 of NZ_JBGAKA010000017.1, forward strand.
GTTTGAAGGCGATGGGCGCCGAGATCGATATCGACGGCGGCTATCTGGTGGCCAAGGCGCCAGGCGGCCTGCGCGGCGCGCGCTACACCTTCCCCAAGGTCTCGGTCGGCGCCACCGAGAACCTGATGATGGCCGCCGCCCTCGCCAAGGGCACCACCGTGCTCGACAACGCCGCGCGCGAGCCGGAGATCACCGATCTCGCGCACTGCCTCATCGCCCTTGGCGTGCCGGTCGACGGCGTCGGCACCGAGACGCTCACCATCGAGGGCGTGCCGGCCCTGAAGGCGGCCGAGCACAGCGTCATTCCCGACCGCATCGAGACCGGCACCTATGCCATGGCGGTCGCCATGACAGCGGGCGATGTCGAGCTTGTGGGCGGCCGCCTCGACCTGATCGAGACGGCGGCGCAGACCCTGCGCGCGGCCGGCGTCAGCCTCGAGCCGACGGCGCGGGGCGTGCGCGTGCAGCGGACCAACGGCGCGCTGCGCGGCGTCGACGTCATGACCGAGCCCTATCCCGGCTTTCCGACCGACCTGCAGGCGCAGATGATGGCGCTGATGACGCGCGCCGAGGGTGCGGCGATGATCACCGAGACGGTGTTCGAGAGCCGCTTCATGCATGTCCCCGAGCTGTCGCGGATGGGCGCCAACGTCACCATCCATCACGAATCGGCGCTGGTGCGCGGCGTTCCCAAGCTGCGCGGCGCCGAGGTCATGGCGACCGACCTGCGCGCCTCGGTATCGCTCGCCATCGCCGGCCTGGCGGCCGAGGGCCATACCACCGTGAACCGCGTCTACCATCTCGATCGCGGCTACGAGCGCCTCGAGGAGAAGCTCGGCGCTTGCGGCGCCGACATCGAACGGCTCAAGGGCTGAAGGGCCGAGGAAAAGGAAGAGGGGAGAGGGTTCGCGTGCCGTCGCCGCTAAAACTCTCGGCGCTCGACGCCGACGACCTCGCCGTCGTCTCGGCGGCCGTCCAGGACTCGCTCGTGGCGGTGCGCGACTGCGTGCATTTCAAGGACGAGAAGCGCTTCGTGCTGCTGCTCAACCGGTTCTGCTGGGAGGCCGATCCGACCGTCGACGTCGCCCATTGGCGGACCCATTCCGCCTTGATTTTCAACGAGGTGACCGCGGTTCGTCACCACGACGTGCCGCTCGGCGAGCCCGACCGGGTGCTCGATCTGCTGTCGATGACCCAGGAAAACGACCATTCAGTCACGCTGCGGTTCGCCGCAGGCCGCACCATCCGACTGGAAATCGGCCGGCTCGCATGTCATTTGGGGGATGTCGGGGAGCCTTGGGCCACCCCGTGGAAGCCCGCCCATCCGGTCGACTAGGCGCGAGGCAGACTCACATTCGGGCTCCTCTCCCCGGCCAGGGGGAGAGGTTGGGCGAGGGGGATACGCACGTCGGTGCCCCTCACCTAGCCTCTCCCCCCGGCGGGGGAGAGGAACAAGAATGGTGACGATGTCGCAGGGCCAGGTCCGGGAGAAGGCGGGCATTCGTTACTGGAGCGTCGGGCCGTGTCGAGCGAAGCAGCCAACGAGAAACTCATCCTGGCGGTGCCCAAGGGGCGCATCCTCAAGGAAGCGGCGCCGCTGTTCACCCATGTCGGCATCGAGCCCGAGCCGGCCTTCAGCGATCCTGACGCGCGCCAACTGCGGTTCGCCACGAACCACGCCGACCTCGACATCATCCGCGTGCGCTCGTTCGACGTCGCGACCTTCGTCGCCTTCGGCGCGGCCCATCTCGGAATCGCCGGCGCCGACGTGCTGATGGAATTCGACTATCCCGAGATCTACGCGCCGATCGATCTCGGCATCGGCCGCTGCCGCCTCGCGGTCGCGGAGCCTGCCGAGATGGCGGGCAGCGACGATCCGCGGCGATGGAGCCACGTGCGCATTGCCACCAAATACCCCGAGGTGACGCGCCGCCACTTCGCCGCCCGCGGCGTCCAGGCCGAATGCGTCAAGCTTTCCGGCGCGATGGAGCTCGCCCCCTCGCTCGGCCTCAGCCATCGCATCGTCGACCTGGTCGACTCGGGGCGCACGCTGGCCGAGAACGGCCTGGTCGAGATCGAGCACATCGCCGACATCACCTCGCGCTTCATCGTCAACCGCGCGGCGCTCAAGACCCAGCCGACCCGGGTCGGACGCTGGATCGATCGCTTCCGCGAGACCACCCGTGCTGCGTGAGAAGCGGGCGCCTGAACCGGGGCCACTCAGGCTCGATGCCGCGGCGCCCGACTTCGAGGCCCGATTCCACGCCTTCCTGGAGCGCAACCGCGACGCCGACGAGAACGTCGACCGCGTCGCCGCTGACATCATCGCCGACGTGCGCGCCCGCGGCGATGTCGCTCTGATCGAGTACACGCGGAAATTCGACAAGGTCGATCTCGTCCCGGCGGGCCTCTGCGTCACCGATGCCGAACGCCGCGCCGCCGCTGCACAGGTCTCGGCGGCGCAGCGCGACGCGCTCGAGTTCGCCGCGCGCCGTATCGAGACGTTCCATCGCGAGACCCTGCCGCGCGACGTCGCGTTCACCGATGCGACCGGCACGCGGCTCGGTGCGCGCTACCGCCCGCTCGACGCCGTCGGCGTCTATGTGCCGGGCGGCACTGCGGCCTATCCGTCCTCCGTGCTGATGAACATCGTGCCGGCCAAGGTCGCGGGCGTGCAGCGCATCGTCATGGTCGTGCCGACGCCGGGCGGCGTGCTCAACCCGCTGGTCATGCTGGCGGCCGAGATCGCCGGCGCCGACGAGGTGTGGCGCATCGGCGGTGCGCAGGCCGTGGCGGCGCTGGCCTACGGCACGCAGTCGATCCGGCCGGTCGACAAGATCACCGGCCCGGGCAATGCCTATGTCGCCGCCGCCAAGCGCCGCGTGTTCGGCCGCGTCGGCATCGACCTGATCGCCGGCCCGTCGGAGATTCTGGTCGTCGCCGACGGCGCCAACGACCCGGCCTGGATCGCCGCCGATCTCTTGTCGCAGGCCGAGCACGACGCCTCCTCGCAATCGGTGCTGATCACCGACGATCGCGCCTTCGCCGATGCCGTGGAGCGGGCCGTCGAGGTCGAGCTGGCGGCGCTGGCTCGCAGTGCCATCGCCGGCGTGAGCTGGCGGGACAACGGCGCCATCATCATAGTGCCCGATCTTGTGGCGTGTGCAGCGTTGGTCGACCGCCTCGCCGCCGAGCATGTCGAGCTGGCGATGGAAATGGCGCCGGCCGAGGAACTGGCCGGCCGCATCCGCCACGCCGGCGCGATCTTCCTCGGCCGCCACACGCCGGAAGCGATCGGCGACTACGTCGCCGGTACCAACCACGTGCTGCCGACCTCGCGCGCCGCGCGGTTTTCCGGCGGGCTGGGCGTCGCCGATTTCGTCAAGCGCACGTCTCTGGTCTCCTGCACGCCCGATGCGCTGGCGGCGCTTGCGCCGGCGGCTCTGGCGCTCGCCGAGGCCGAGGGCCTGGGCGCGCACGGCCGCTCGATCGCCCTCCGCCTCAACCGACGCGATTGAGACGGCCATGTCGACCGAGCGGCGCATCGTCGATGTCGCGCTGGACGAGGAGTCCGTGGCGCGCCGCTCGCCCGAGGTCGAGCACGAGCGCGCCGTGGCGATGTTCGATCTCCTGGAGGAGAACGATTTCGCGCTCGTCGGTGCGTCCGGACCCTACCGGCTGCGCATCGGCGTGTTCGAGCAGCGCCTGGTGTTCGACGTGCGCGACAACGACGACAACAAGCTGCGCGACATCATTCTGTCGCTGACGCCGTTCCGCAAGGTCGTGAAGGACTACTTCCTGATCTGCGAGAGCTACTATGCCGCCATCAAGAAGCTGGGGCCGTCGCAGATCGAGGCGCTCGACATGGGACGGCGCGGCCTGCACAACGAAGGCTCCGAGCTCCTGATCGAACGACTCGCCGGCAAGATCGAGCTCGATCTCGGCACGGCCCGCCGGCTGTTCACGCTGATCTGCGCCCTTCACGTCAAAGCGTGATTGGCCGCAGGTGATGAACGGACTTCCCGCCAGCCTGCTCTTCGCCTGTAGTGAGAATTCCGTCCGGTCGCCGATCGCGGCGGCGCTGGCCAAGCGGCTCTACGGCCAGTCGTCCTACATCGATTCGGCGGGCGTCCGCGCCAGCGCCGTCGACGGCTTTGCCGTGCAGGCGCTCGATGAGATCGGCATCGACGTCCACTCTCACCACGCCAAGACCTTCGACGATGTCGACCCGAGCTCGTTCGACGTCGTCGTGACCTTGTCGCCCGAGGCCCATCACCAGGCCCTCGAGTTCACCCGCGGCACCGCCGCCGAGGTCGAATACTGGCCGGTTCCCGACCCCAGCCTCGTCGAAGGCACGCGCGACATGCGCCTCGATGCCTACCGGCGCCTCCGCGACATGATCCTGGTGCGCCTCAAGGCGCGCTTTGGCGCGCCGGCCGGGCCGACGGTCTGAGTCGAGGATGCCTGTTGGAAGGTTGGAGCGCGAGAGCAACGCTCTGGCCGGTACGGTCGTGGTCGCTGCTGGTGCCGGGCGTTTGCCAGGGCCATCTTTGACCCGCTCGACGTGATCGTCCCCGACGCACGCCTCGCGGCGATCCTGCTCCAGCACGGCGTCCGGACTCTGTACACGAACGACCGCGATTTTCGGCGCTTCTCGTCGCTTGAGGTGCGCGACCCCTTCTCCTGAGGCGACGAGGGCGCCGACGATCCTCAGTGCGCCCCGGCGTACCAGGCGCCGCGGTGCGACGTTCGGCGGGCGAGCGGCAGGTTGATGATGTCCATGAACACCGACACCGCACCGTCGCCGCCGGCGAGATCGCCCTCGAGCACGTCGACATCGAAAGTCAGGCGATCGCCCTCGAGCTTGGGCGACTTCAGCACCACCACGGCATCGACCACGCCGGCCTTGGCCTTGTTGAACACCGAGACGGTGGCGTTGGGGGGCACCTTGGCGAAGCTGTCGGGCGCGCTGTCGCTCCACTCCTCGATGACATGCGCGGTGAGCGCATGTCCGGCCGAGCGCACCGGCCGGTCGGCGAACACGATGGCGTTGGGCGAGATGCCGTCGAGCACAAGCTTCTTGTCCATGAGCGCCGCGCCGCGCGCGTTGAGCACGATCATCGACGGCACCAGCACCGGTGCCTTGGGCCGGCCGATGGTCTTTGGTCCGGCTTGCGGCCCTGCCTGCGGGCCGGTGGCGGCCGGCGGGGCCGTCGGCGCCGAGGTGGGTGCCTGGGCGAAAGCGGCTGCCGCCGGCAGAACCAGCGATCCGATCACGGCCGCGAGCGTGAAGACTGTGAACCTGGTCATGGTGTGCCTCAGTAGCACGGCAGGAGGGGAGGCTTGCCGCAGGTCGGCTGGTTGTACGGCTGATTGTAGGCCGGCTGGTTGTAGTAGCGCTGGTAGCGCGGATCGATGTCGGGCGGCGGTGGCGCCGGCGCGCCGCCGACATATGACGACGGCGGTGGCACGTAGGGGCCGGTCGGCGAGGGGTTCGACCAGCCCGAGAAGGTGCTGGTGCCGTGCGGATCGCCGATATTGGGCGTCTCGCCCCCGGTCGTCTGATTCTGGCCGTAATAGGTAAAGCCGTTCGAGCCGAGACCCCACCACAGCGTGTCGATGAACACGGAGACCGGGCCGTCCGAGGTGCCGAGACCGCCCTCGAGCACGCGCACGTCGAAGGTCAGGCGATCCCCCTCGAGCTTGGCCGCCGTCAGCACCACCACGGCGTCGGTCACGCTGCTGCCGTCCTTGGAGAAGGCCGAGACGGTGGCGTTGGGCGGGTCCTTGGCGAAGCTGCCGGTGCGCCAGATCTCGACCATGTCGGGCGTCACCATATGGCCGACCGTGCGCACCGGGCGGCTGGTGAACAACGTCGCCGTCGGCAACACGCCGTCAAGCACCAGCTTCTGGCCGTCGAGCTTGGCGCTCTTGGCGTTGAGCACGATCAGCGCGGTCGAGTATTGCCGCTGCTGCGGAATGCCGATTGTCTTGGCCGCCGGATGGGTGATGGCGTTGGGCGGTGCGGCCGTCGTCGGCGCCGACTGCGCCGACGCAAGCGCCGGCGCCGCGAGCAGGGCAGCCAGCAGGCTGCACGTCCGAAGTGCCTTCATGTGACTGGTCCTTCCTTCCCCGGGCGTTCGCAGCCGCGTCTTCTATAGGCGAGGCATGGCCTGCTGAGAAGGGCGCGATGGTCCGCCATGGTTCGGCTCCTCGTAAGCCTCCTCGGGGCCGCCGCGTGCCGTCCGCGTTGGGCCGCAGCGCGGCTCTGTTCCACCGCGGCGTTGCCGCGCCGTAGTTGACTAAATCCCGCCTGCGGCCCATTTTCCGCCCGCTTCGTATTCCCCAAGACCCAACCCGGAGGCCGGATGGCCAAGGAAGATCTGATCGAGTTCACCGGCGTCGTGTCGGAACTGCTGCCCAACGCCATGTTCCGGGTCAAGCTCGACAACGACCACACGATTCTCGCCCACACATCGGGCAAGATGCGCAAGAACCGCATCCGCGTCTTGGCAGGCGACCGCGTCACCGTCGAGATGACGCCTTACGACCTGACCAAGGGTCGCATCACCTTCCGCTTCAAGTAGGCGTTGCGCGCGCCGACGATCCCGGCGCCTTCTGGCCCGGCGCCCCTTGGCTCTTCTCGCGCTGGTCCGCCGCCCGTTGGCCGGCCACTCGTCCTGGCCTCGGCATCGCCGCGCCGGCTCGACCTGCTGCGACAGGTCGGCATCGAGCCGGCTGTGATCGACCCCGCCGACATCGACGAGTCGCCGGAGCCGCGCGAGCTGCCGCGCCACTATGCGCTGCGCATGGCGCGGGCGAAGCTCGCCGCCGTGGCCGGCCGGCATCCCGGTGCCGTCGTGCTCACGGCGGACAGCGTCGTGGCGTGCGGCCGGCGTATCCTGCCCAAGGCCGAGAGCGACAGCCAAGCGCGCGCCTGCCTGGCTCTGTTGTCGGGGCGGCGTCATCGCGTGCTGGGTAGCGTCGCCGTCGGCGGCGCGGACGGCGCGGTGCGGACGCGGCTCGTCGAAACCGCGGTGCGCTTCAAGCGGCTCGATAAAGCCGAGATCGAGGATTACCTTCTATGCGGCGAATGGCACGGCAAGGCCGGCGGCTATGCCATCCAGGGCCGCGCCGCGCGCTTCGTGAGCTTCATCTCCGGCTCCTACAGCAACGTCGTCGGCCTGCCGCTGTTCGAGACCGTGGCGCTGCTTAAGGCGGCTGCATGCCTCGAGATTACCGCGCCCCTCAAGGTCGCTTCGCAATGAACCGTATCGATCGCCTGATCTGCCAGATCGTGCCCAAGGCCTTCCTGATGGCGCTGGTCGCCGAGGGCCGGCTTGTCGAGCTGCAGATCTCGCGCCGGGACAAGCCGACGCGCGTGGGCAGCATTTTCCTCGGCCGGCTCGAGCGAGTGATGCCCGATCTCGGCGCCGCCTTCGTCGACATCGGCATCGGCCGCTCCGGCTTCCTGCGCGCCGAGGATCGCGCCGGCGTCGACACCTGGCCGCCGCTCGGCGCCCCGGTGCTGGTCCAGGTGCGCCACGACGGCGAACCCGACAAGGGGCCGCGCCTGTCGATGAACGTCGCCATCGACGGCCGCTATCTCGTCTACCATCCGCTCGACTCGACGATCGGCTTCTCGCGCCGCATCGAGGGCGAGGCCGAGCGCGAGCGCCTGCGCGGCCATGTCGAAGGCCTGCTCGAGGGCGGTATGGTGCTGCGCACTGCCGCCACCGGAACGGGGGCCGAGCTCCTGGCCACTGATGCGGCGCAGCTCGCCGAGCGCTGGGAAGCGTTCCGCCGCCTCGCCCTCGAGATCCAGCCGCCGGCTGATCTGTCCGAGCGCGTGCCCGGTGAACGCGACCCGCTGTCGCGCATGCTGCGCGATCACGGCGCCTCGCTCGAGGAAGTCGTGCTCGACGAGCGCCAGCTCGCGCGCACCCTGCAGGACGAGTTCGATCGGCTGGGCGAGAAGATCCGCGTGCGCTGGCACAACGGGCCGATGCCGATCTTCGACATCGACGACGTGTCAGGCCAGATCGGCACGGCGCTGGCGCCGCGCATCGTGCTGGCAAGCGGCGTCGAGGTGCTGTTCGAGCCGGGCGAGACCTTGTGCGCCATCGACGTCGACAGCGCCTCCGCTGGCGGCCGCCAGGGCCGCGCGCCACGCCGCGCCGTCGACGTCAATGTCGAGGCGGCGCCCGCGATCGCCCAGCAGCTCCGCCTGCGCAACATCGCCGGCACGGTGGTGATCGACTTCGTCACCATGCGCAGCACCTACGACCGCGACAAGGTGCAGGCCGTGCTCGCCGAAGCCCTGGCCGACGATCCGGTGCCGACGCAGCTCTACGGCTTCACCCGGCTCGGCCACTTCGAGTTGACCCGCGCGCGCCGCGGCGCGACTCTGGCCGCCGAGCTGGAAGCGCTGGAGAGGGGCGATGGCTGACCGACCCGCCACGCCGCCACTGCGCGCCGTCCGCATCGCGGCCAAGTGCCCGATCTGCGGCAAGCCCGCAGACTTGAAGTACCGCCCGTTCTGCAGCAAGCGCTGCGCCGACATCGACCTCGGCCGCTGGCTGAAGGAGGGTTACCGATTCGAGACCGACGAGAACCCGGGAGACGAGGAGGCGCCAGGAGAGGGCGGCGGCGGTCGCGGCTCATGAGCCCCATGACCGGCATGTCTCGCGACCGGCATTTGTCGTCGAGCTTGAAGACGTCCGACGCCGGCGTCGCATCGCAGCCCGGCGGCCCTGCGCAGTGAAGGCGAATGGGAATGGCCGCAGCTCGACCGTGCGCGCTGCTCGCAGCGTCTTCGATGGTCTACCGTGATGAATAGGCCCGTCAGAATTCCTTTGCTCTCTGATCGGCGTAGACGATCAGTTTCCAGCGAATAGCCTCGGGCGAGGCGTGGCGATGGTGGTTCGCGGGCGGCAGGAGGTCGCCTTCGTTGGACGCGATTTCGTGGTTGCACTCCTGGCATGCGTACAGACCGGTCCAGAGTGCGACGGCGCCAGGCAGGTGCTCATCTTCGAAGGCGTCACAGGTGCTTTGCCAAAGATGGCTTTCGTTCTTGAACATCGCCATATCAACCTCCACTCGACCCCCGCGAGGGCACGGTGCTGCGACATCCATTGAATGCTCTCTCCAATGCCCGTCATCAATGCATTCGATTTTCAAAGTTCCGGCTCGTGACGGCAAATATTTTGCCGAGCCCGCGATCGGCGCCGAACAAATTGCTGATCCCGGTTTGCGTCGATGGGGTATTCTCCCGGTCCAGCCAGTCGCGAGCTGGCGATGTCCCAAGGGGAGGAACGGTGTCATGCCGCGGCATTTCGGGATCCTGGTCCCCTCGACCAACACCACGGGCGAGATCGAGTTCTGCCGCCTGCCCGCGGAGCTGCAGGTGCACACGGGCCGGCTCGGCAAAGGCGGCAGCACGGCGTTCTCGCCCAGCCTCGATGCCGACGTGGCCTATCAGGCGAAGCTGCTGGGCGACGCGCGGGTTGAGGTGATTGCGCTCGCACAAACCTCGGCGAGCCTGTTCTCCGACGACTACGACGAGGTGACGGTGAAGCGAATGACCGAGGCGTCGGGCGGCGTGCCGTCGCTCACCTCCGCCCAGGCGATCGGTCGGGCGCTGCACGCCCTCAAGGTGTCGAAGGTCGCCATGGCGACGCCCTATTCGGAAGAGGTGATCGGACGGGCGCGGCGCTACTACGAGACGAAGTACGGCATCGCCGTGGTCGCCTGGGAGAGCCTGGGCGCCGACAATGCCTACGCCATCGGCAAGATGGATGCGGGCGTAGCCGAGGCGGCGTTCCGTCGGATCGATCGGCCGGATGTCGACGCGCTGATGGTGCCGGGCGGCAACTTCCCGACCATGGACTGGATCGCCGCTTGGGAGCGTCAGTTCGGCAAGCCGGTGATCACCACCAACCAGGCGACGCTGTGGGCGGTGATGCAGACCATGAAGGTCGCCACGCCGCTTCCCGGCAAGGGCCGGCTGCTCGAGGAACTGCCTGCGGGCTGATGCCGGCGCCGACGGCCGAAACAGCCGAAGCGCCTCTCGGGTTTTTGGCGCCATAATGGTCCCGCAAGATTCTCAAAGGGGAAACGCCATGGGTCAGGGTTCCGGCATTCGCGAGATCGCCTGGGTCGATATTGCCGGCGGCGGGCAGGTCGTCCTCGACGGCAACCACGCCTATGTCGGGCACATGCAGCCACCCCACGGCACGTCGGTTCTCGACGTCTCGGATCCGGCAAATCCAAAGATGATGGCATCGATCGACATTCCGCCGGGGCTGCATTCGCACAAGGTGCGGGTCGCCAACGACATCATGGTCGTCAACCGCGAGCGCACTCGCGGCGACAAGCCGGCCGGCGATTTCGTCGGCCTGCGCATCTTCGACGTCAGCCGGCCGGGTACGCCGCGCGACATCTGCCATTGGGAGTGCGCCGGGATGGGCGTGCACCGCTTCACCTTCGACGGCCGCTACGCCTACATCTCCACCGAGCAGGAGGGCTATGTCGGCACCATCGTCATGATCCTCGACCTCCAGGACCCGACGAAGCCCGAAGAGGTCGGCCGCTGGTGGATGGAAGGCCAGTGGACCGCCGGCGGCGAGACGCCGGGCTGGAAGGCCAAGAATCACCGCTGTCACCACCCGATCCGCCGTGGCGATCGCCTGTATGTCAGCTACTGGTACGGCGGCGGCGTCATCCTCGACATCAGCGACATGACCAAGCCCAAGCTGATCTCCCACCTCGACTGGAGCCCGCCGTTCGGCTGGCCCACGCACAGCCTGGTACCGATCGACGTGCCGATTGCCGGTCATCGCTGGATGCTGGTCGCCGACGAGCATGTGCAGCCGCTCGATCCCAAGCTCTCGCCCGCGCTGCCGGCTGCGCTCTGGATGGTGAATATCACCGACGAGACCAAGCCGGTGCCGGTCACCTGCTTCCAGCTCCCCGAGCTGGTCGGCGTCGAGACGCCCCTGATGACGGCGTGCCATCAGCCCGTCGAAACCATCGTCGGCAACGAGGTTCCGGCCGCGTGGTTCGCCAACGGGCTGCGGGTTGTCGACATCAGCAATCCCCTGTCGATGAAGCAGGCCGCCTGGTGGATGCCGGACGTGCCGCCGGGCGCCGAGCGCGTCTGCAGCAATGACGTCTATGTCGACCATCGCGGCCTGATCTACATGATCGACCGCATCCGCGGCCTGTCGATCCTCGAGCGCGTGTAGCTCTGCCGTCGCGACAGTCGCTGTCTAACGGCAGCAAGGACTGGGTCTATGGCCATCGCGATGGGCCTGTGCCGACGGGGTCAGGCCGTGCCCGGCGCCGGCCAGACCGGCTCGTGATGGCCGAGCGGGACCGAGGGCCTTGCCCAGTGGGGCGGCGTTTCCGACATCCGGGCCACCGGTCGCAGATGGCGCAGCGTGCCGCCCGGCGTCTTGCTGGTCATCGACCAGCGCGCAAGCTCATCGGCGTCGAACTCCTCGGGCACGCCCGCGAGCGACGCGGCCGGCACCTCGCCGAGATCGACCAGCCACTTGCCGACCTGGGCGAGCGAGATGCGCACCAGCCAGCTGCCGCCCTCGCGCGCGCGGCGCTCCAGGGCCACCATGGCGCCGAACGCCATCAGGTAGCCGGTGCAGTAGTCGATCGCCGAGACCGGATAGAATTGCGGGCCCTTCTCCTCGGCCGGCACCAGCTCCGCCTGGCGTGCGGTGATGCCGCTCACGGTCTGCACCACGGTGTCGAAGCCCCGTCGCGCCGCCCAGGGGCCGGCATGGCCGAAGGCACTGAGCGAGACATAGACCAGGCCCGGTCGCAGCGCCGCCAGCGCCTCGGGCGAGAGACCGCGCTCGCTCAAGGTACCCGGCCGATAACCCTGCGAGAACACATCGGCCTCGGTGATCAGCCCACGCAGGGTGTCGAGATTGGCCGGCTGGCGCAGGTCGAGCTGGGCGGAGAGCTTGCCGTGGCCGGTGTCCCACTCTTGGTAGCCGAGGTTGGGCAGGTGTGCCGCGGTGATCTTCATCACCTCCGCGCCGTGCTCGGCCAGGGTGCGCGCGCAGGTCGGACCCGCGAGGACGCGGGTGATGTCGACCACACGGATGCCGGACAGAGGCCGGTCGCTGCGCGGCAGCGGTTCCGGCGCGCTGTCGCCGATGCGCACGATCTCCAGCAACGGCAAGGGCGCGATCGCGGCGGCCTGCGGATGGCCGGCCCATTCGGCCTGTGTTCGCACCATGCCGCCGGCCCCTTTGGCGGCGATGATCGCCTCCTCGAGATCGGCAGCGGTCCAGTGTGCGACGGCGCGGGCCACGGCCTCGCGATCCTCGGCCACGCCCAGCACGCCGAGGGCTGCGGCGCGATGGTTGGGAAAGTTGCAATGCAGGTAGCTCCAGCGCCCGTCCTTCGTCGGATAGCATCCCATGATGGCGTTGCGCCGATGCGGCAGCTCGCCGGCGCCCAGCTTCATGTAGGTGCCGCTGCGCAGCGACGCCGTGGCTTGGCGCAGGTCGACGCTGACCTGCTGGCGCCGCCCGGTGCGCGCTTCCCACAGCGCAGCGGCCGCCACAGCGGCGGCGGCGACCGTCGATGCCCCGGCAACGCCGATGCGGAACGGGGTCGGCAGCACAGGGTCGGTACCGCCGGTGAAGCTGGCGTCGGCGGCGCGGTCGCGTGACCAGCCGGCAAGGGGCAGGATGGAACGAAGGGCACTGTCGGCGGTCGTCATGATGTCTCCCTTTTTGCCTCGTTGCACGCGGCGTCCGGGGCATCATTTTGACTCAAACGGCATGCCGCCGTCGCTGGGCCGTCGCCATCACGAGCGCGGCGAGCGCCTGAAGCGCTGCGGTCAGCGCCAGGGCCCAGCTGTAGCCGTCCGGATCCCAGCCGCCCGGAGCGGTGCGCGGCCAAAGATCGAGGATCCAGCCAGTCGCCGCCTGGACCAGGAACGCGAGCCCCAAGGTCAGCGTGTTCACGGCCGTCGAGACCCGCCCGGTCTGCTCGGGCGGAAACATCTGGCACACCGCGACATAGCCCGCCGGGCCCGATGCGCCGAACACCGCGATCGCAAGCCAGAGCGCGAGCACGACCGCGGGATGGCTCGGCTGCAGAATGAGGATCACCTGCAGCAGCACCAGGCCGGCCAGACAGACGATCGGAACGACAAACGGCGGGAGGCCGACCGCGCTCGCCCGGCTGGCAGCGCTGCCGGTGAGCACGCTGCCCGCGACCATCGCGAAGGTGAAGAAGAACAGCACGCCGGCCCGGGTCGGTCCGTCCATGCCGGCCACATCGCGCAGCCAGGGGCCTGCCCAAAGGCCCAGGTAGACGAAGTTGAACATCGACAGCGTCGCAACCGCCGGCGCCAGCCGCCAGAAGGTCCGTGACGCGAGGATGCGCCCGCTCAACGCGATGTCGCTTCGCAGCGTTCGCTTCGGTCCCGCGACGCTGGGCTTGTCGGGTACCGACAGGAAGATCCACGTCGCCGCGCCGAGCGCCAGCAGGCACAGACCCCAGAAGATGCCGCGCCAGCCCAGCGCCGGCAGCAGTGCCTGGACGGGCGACGTGGTGAGGGCGCTGCCGAGCGCGCCGATCGCCGTCGCGATGCCGGTCACGTGCGCAACCCGGCTGCGGTCGAACCAATCGGCGTGCGCCTTGATCACCGCCATCAGGCCGGCCGAGATTCCGACGCCCAGGACGATCCGCGCCACGACGAGCCCGGCAAAGCCCGGCGACAGCGCGAAGATCGCGAAGCCCGCCGCCGCGATCAGCATCAACACGGTCTGAACGCGGCGCGCACCAAACGCATCGAGCGCGACGCCCAGCGGCAGTTGCGCAGCCGCATAGGCGGCGAACAGACAGGCCGCCAGGACACCCAGCTCGACGGCGGACAGGCCGAGCTCCACGGCGAGCACGGGACCGACGATCGTCATCACCATGCGGGCGGCCTGATTCATGACGTTTGCCGCGGCCAGCGGAAACGTCACCTTGAACAGCATGCGGGAGAGCACGCCGCGCTTCAGGCGATCTTCGACAGCACGCCGTCACGGAAGCGATGCATGTTGTCGATCGTGCCCACGAGAGTCCGATCCGCGCCATAGCCGAACAGGCGCACATCGATCGCGCCGACGCCGAGCTCCTGAAGCCGCTCGATGTCGCCCACCCAGTCGGCGTCGCCGCCGGTGAACAGCTCGGCCTCGCCGTCGATGGTCGCGCGCGGACGCACGCCGGGGCCGGAGAGCACCCGAAAGGCGAGCGCGATCTCCTTCGGGTCGCGGCCGCCGCGTTGGCAGAATGCGTGGAAGCGTTCCAGCCCCCGCTTGAAGGTCGAGACCGTGTTCATCGGGTGCTGCGGGTTCGTGCCCACGGGATACCAGCCATGGGCATACCGGACGGTGCGACGGAGCGCGGGCGCGCTTTCCCCGCCCACCCAGATCGGGATCGGCTTCTGCACCGGCTTGGGCGTGAAGACCACATCGTCGAACTTCACATACTTGCCGGCGAATTTCGGCGCCTCCGCGGTCCACAGTTCCTGGCACGCTGCCATCCATTCGTCGGTCACGTTGCCCCGATCGTCGAACGGGGCGGCGCCGATTGCCTCGAACTCCTCGCGGCACCAGCCGACACCGATGCCCAAGGTCAGCCGGCCCTTGGAGAGGTAGTCGATGGTCGACAGCACCTTGGCGGTCAGCACGGCCGGACGGTGCGGCACCACCATGACCGACAGCACGAAGCGCAGCTTCCTGGTCAGCCCGGCGACGAAGGCCGCGGTCGTGAGCTGCTCGAGCCACGCGGCCGAAGCGCCCGCCGGGAACTCGCCGGTCCCGGTGTAAGGATACTTCGAGTGCAGGTTGCGAGGCACCATGATGTGGTCGCTGATCGTGACGTAGTCGAAGCCCAGCGCCTCCCCTTCGGTGACGATCCGGATCAGGCTGTCGGGCTCGATCAGCGGACCTGTGGTGGGCGCATTGAAGCCGATCTGCATGACGTTCTCCTCCTGCGGGCGAAAGGTTGGACCGGCGCGAACCCGCCTCTGCGACGTCAGGCTAGGCGAGGCGGCTACTGCGCCGCCGCCCTCATCGGAAGGTGCGACTTGAGGAACGTACGCACGCGGTCGATCGTGCGGACCTTGAGGTCCGGCGGCTCGCGCCACGGGAAGACCGTGATCTCGGCGTTGGGCGCGAGCGACGCAACGTCGATCGAGGTCTGCAGCGGATG
This sequence comes from Reyranella sp., assembly GCF_044224635.1. Classification (GTDB taxonomy): domain Bacteria; phylum Pseudomonadota; class Alphaproteobacteria; order Reyranellales; family Reyranellaceae; genus Reyranella. The sequence continues at coordinate 122,566 of NZ_JBGAKA010000017.1, forward strand.
CGACGCCGTGTCGTCCGGCAGGACCAGGAGCGGCGTGCGGCAGCCGGCGATGAAGTCGCGCGGCACGCTGTAGAGGAAATCAGGCTGCATGCGATAGAGGCTGTGGAAGTATTTTTCGATCGTCTCCGCCGACACCTCGGGCCGGCGTTCGCGGAAATCGCCGAGCCAGTTCTGCCGGCTGTGTCGATCCATGACATCAGGGTCTTCGGGCCGATGGCCCACGGTCTGGCAGAACACGGCGGCCACCACGCGGCGCGGTGCACGCTGCAGCAGCTTGCCGGCGAAGCAGCCGCCGATGCAGTAGCCCATGAAGAAGAATTCGCGGATCCCGAGATGGTCCATCAGCCCGAGCTGGTCGTCGGCGAAGGCGTCCCACGCATTGTCGACCGGGACCGGACCGGTGGACTCGCCGCCATTGGCATTGCGCTGGTCCATGGTGATGCAGCGGAAGTCGTTCTTGAACTCTGCCATCGCATTGATGACGGCCGTCTGCCAGTTGCTGATGCGCGAATTCAATCCGCCGCCTGGGACGACCAGCAGCGGGAAGCCCGAGCCGGTCTCCTCGTAGCGGATGCGGACGTCACCCTTCCGATAGAACGGCATGGAACTCTCCCAAGAACGGCGAACCTGTCTTCGAAGTTACCCTACGGACACCATTTCGCCCAAACCGGTTTCCAGATCGGCAGTCATGAGCAACCTGTCGTGGTTCCCTTCCGGGATGCGGCACGACACTGACGATACCCCGACATTCCCCATTGAAACCCGCTGAGGGTGCAAAGGACGACATGCCGGGGCCATTGAATGGGGGCTGACATGCTTGACGTTACGGACCTGCTCGAGCGCGCCAAGACGGACAGGGAGCGCGCCGCCCGGACGCGAGCGAAGGCCGCACGGCTCACGGGACTGTGCGATCGGCTTCAAGTCCGTGAAGGAGCAGTGGTGCTCGATCGGCGGGCGACGGTGCTCGAGGCAATGGCAAACCGGCAGATGGTGACACTCGCTCGCCAATGGCGGCGCTGAAGCCGCCAACCCGGTGCCTGCCCGGCAGTCCTGTCAGCGACATGATGAACGCGCCGCAATCGCAGCCGCCCATGGCGCTGCGGTCGAACTCCTGCGGCGTGCCGTCGGGGGCAGACGACCACGCATCGAATGTGCGACAACTTCTTCTGTCCGGAGCTCACTTGGCAGGATGTGAAGGAGATCGACGTCGTGTTCTGGATGGCGGTGTTTCTCTTGCTGGTCGGCATATCGCTCGGCGCGTGGTGCGTCCTTGCCGGCGGCCTGGTGAGGACCAACCCATGGCGGTCGGTCCGTCATCCCGGGCCCGGCGAGGCACGGCGCGCTTGCACCGCAGCCCTCGTCATGACGGGGCTGGCGGGAGTGGCAGGCATCGGCGCCTACTTGCGGGGGCGCTGACGCAGCCTTGTTCAGGCCACCGCCTCAACCTCGGCTGATCGGCAAGCCGGTTGGCCCGGCAGGCTCCCGGCGTTCAAGACTCAGGCGTGACGATCGGACATGTGCGATGATGGTCGCCAGTTGGTCGCGTGGCGGAGTTTGCGTAATGAAAGAAGCCGATGAGCTTGTCGAGCAGGTAGCCGAGGCGATCTACGATGCGCCGGGACCAGATGGCGGCAGTATCGCCGCCTACATTTCAGACAGCGCCCGCATCGACGCACGCACCCACGCGGAGTTGGTAAAAGGGGTGATGGACGTCTGCCGATGCGCGGCCCGTGCGGCCTTGGCGGCGATACCCGGCGACGCGCAGAAGCCTGCATCCAGGCTCGAGCCGAATGGGACATGAACGCGTTTCGCATGGATGGCTCGGTGGCGGGCGTGCTCCATCGCGGCACCTGGCACGCGCTGCGGCGTTTTCCGATCGGCGCTGCGCTGATCGACATCGTCCTGCTCACCGGACGCGACGCCCAGGCCGAGCTCGAGCGCCAGGCGCGCGACGGCTCCCTGCCTCGGCTGTGGTGCACGGCGTGACCTTCCGCGCGGTCGGCCTCTCGTGCGTTGCGGGCAGCCGATTGCCGCCCCGCGGGCCGTCGGCGGGCTTGACCGCGAGAGGCTGGCGACCTTCACTGCAGTGAAGATGAATCTGTAGGGAGGCTGCCCATGCTGCGTCGTTCATGTCTCGCTCTGTCGGCCCTTCTGCTGGCTGGACCAGCGCTGGCGCAGCAGCTCGGGACGCTCAAGGTGGTGATGCATTCGGACCTCAAGATCATCGATCCGGTCTGGACCACCGCCTACATCGTGCGCAACCACGGCTACCTGATCTACGACCAGCTGTTCGCGCTCGATGCCAAGCTCGAGCCGCAGCCGCAGATGGTCGAGAGCTGGACGGTGAGCGACGACAAGCTCACCTGGACCTTCAAGCTGCGCGACGGGCTCAGGTGGCACGACGGAACCCCCGTCACCTCGGCCGACGTCCTGCCCTCGATCAAGCGGTTCACCGACAAGGACGTGCAGGGAGGCCTGCTCGCCAAGGTGACGCAGTCGATGAACGCGGTCGACGACCGCACGTTCAGAATCGTGCTCAAGGAGCCCTTCGGCCTGGTGTTGAAGACGCTCGCCAAGACGGCGTCGGTGCCGCTTTTCGTCATGCCCAAGAGGGTCGCCGAGCTGCCGATCAGCCAGCAGATCGCCGACACCACGGGCTCGGGCCCATTCATCTTCAAGAAGGATGAATGGAAGCCGGGCGAGAAGGTCGTCTATGTCCGCAATCCCGACTACAAGCCGCGCAGCGAGCTGCCGTCGAGCCTGGCCGGAGGCAAGGTCGCCAAGCTCGACCGCGTCGAATGGATCTCCATCCCCGACGGCCAGACCGCGGTCAATGCGCTGATCTCGGGCGAGATCGACATGATCGAGACGGTGGCGCACGACCTGCTGCCGGTGCTGGAGAAGGACAAGAACGTCGACATCCGCATCCCCGACCATCTGGGCAGCACCTACGTGCTGCGTTTCAACTGGAAGCAGCCGCCGTTCGACAATCTCAAGGTCCGCCGTGCCGCCGAGTATGCCTTGAACCAGCTCGACTTCCTGAAGGCCAATATCGGCGATCCGCGCTACTTCAAGGAATGCAAGGCAATGTTCGGCTGCGGCGCGACGTTCGAGACAACCGCCGGCTCGGACGGCATCCTGCAATCGAACTTCGAGGAGTCGCGGAAGCTCCTCAAGGAAGCGGGCTACGACGGCAAGCCGATCGTCGTGCTGCAGACCACCGACATCAACACCCACATCAACCTCGCGCCGGTCGCCAAGAGCCTGCTGGAGAAGGGCGGCTTCAAGGTCGACGTGCAGTCGATGGACTGGCAGACCCAGGTCACGCGCCGTGCCAAGAAGGACCCGGTCGACAAAGGCGGCTGGAACATCTCGATGACCGCGGCGGCGACGGTCCTGCTCTCCGACCCGATCGTCAACCACTACACCGAGGCGACCGGCGACCGCGCGCAGTTCGGCTGGCCAATCGACGAGGAGATCGAGAAGCTGCGCATGGCGTTCGCGGGCAGCAACGATCCCAGGCAGCAGCGCGAGCTCGCCGAGAAGGTGCAGAAGCGGGTGCTCGACCTCGGCATCACCGTGCCGCTCGGCCAGTTCGTGCAGCCTTCGGCAAGCCGCAAGTCGGTCACCGGCACCGTCGCCTCGCCGGTCACGGTATTCTGGAACATGGAGAAGAAATAGCCGGCGTCCCGGGACAGTCGCACAGAGGCACGCTCTTCATTCTCCTCCCCGGCTTGGCGGAGGAGATGATCCGTCATACGGGGGCGGAGGGGGCGGAAGTCATGATTCATGGTTCCTCCGTCGCCGTAAGACGGCGACACCCCAGGCTATCCCATGAAACGGGAAGCCTCTCGCGCAGAGCATCGAGCCGATCGTTCGAGCATGAGCTTCGCCCGCACCCTCACCAGTCCTGTACCGACCCATCCCGTCCGATCGGCGGCTCGGTCACCACGTCGCGCAGCCCGAGCCGCGCCAGGGCGGTGTCGTTCAGCTCGATGCCGAGGCCCGGCGCATCCGGGACCTCGAGGTAGCCGTCCTTCAACGCCAAAGGCTGCACGACCATGTCGCGCTTGGGCGGATCCGATTCGCCAGTGTATTCCTGCAGCGCGAAGTTCGGAATGCACGCGTCGAGCTGCACGCAGGCCGCCGTCGAGATCGGCGACAGAGGATTGTGCGGGATCACCTTGACGTGGTGGGCTTCGGCCATTGCCGCCACCTTCTTGCTCCCGGTGAGCCCCATGCAGAGGCAGACGTCGGGCCGGACGTAGGAACAGCCGTTGTTCGCCAGCAGCTCCTGGAACTGAAAGATCGACGAGAAGCGCTCGCCCGTCGCCACCGGCAACCCGCTCCGTGCCTGCACGTCGCCCATCATCGCCGGACTGTCGGGCAGCATCGGATCTTCATAGAAGTACGGATGGAATCTTTGCAGGCGCTGTCCGAGCGCAATCGATTCGGCCGGGTTCATCTGGCGGTGCAGCTCGATGCAGATGTCGGCGTCGCCCTGGAGCGCCTCGTGCACCGCGCCGACGCGCCGCTCGGCTTCGCTCACCCATTCCTCGAAGGATTTGCGCAGATGATAGTCGGCCGCGAAAGGCGAGAAGCGGATCGCCGTGAAGCCCTGGCGCTTCTTGGCCACGGCATCGGCCACCAGCTCGTCGAGCGTGTTGCCCTTCGCGTGCATGTAGCAGCGCACGCGGTCGCGCGTCTTGCCGCCCATCAGCTCGTAGATCGGCACGCCGTAGCGCTTGGCCTTGATGTCCCACAGCGCGATGTCGATCGCCGAGATGGCGCCGCCGACCAGCGCGCCCATGAAGTGCGAGTGCCGCTGCAGCGCCTGCGCGTGATGCTCGATCGTCGAGGGATCGCGTCCCACGAGATACGACTTCATCGCGTCGATCATGGCGGCGGTCGGCCGAGGCCAGCCGTGCACCCCCGCCTCGCCGGTGCCAACCGTGCCGTCCTCGCAATGGATGCGCAGCAGGCACCAGCGCTCGATCAGGAACGTCTCGAGCTTTTCGATCCTGGTCGGGGGCAGGTTGCTGAGGCGCGTGGTCATTGGGATCAAGCGGGCAGGCGAGACGCCCAATCGGCGATGGAATCGCCACTGCTCATGTCGACCCGGACCAGCCCGTCGATCATGAAGGTCGGCGACACATGGATCCCGTTCTGCCGGGCGTACTTGCAGTGCCACTTGATTTCGCGGTCGAGGTCGGGGATCGCAAAGGCCGCGGCCAGCTCGAGGCCGCTGTAGCGCTCGATGCGCCGGATGATCCCGTTGGGCGTCGTCTCGAGATTCGGCCCGCCGCAATGGCGATCGAACTCGAACTCCACGCGGTGGGCGGCGACTGCCGCCATGACGGATTTCGCCGCGGCCTTGCCCGTTGCCAGGGTAGAGGCTGCCAGGATGCAGCGTACGATGACGCCCGAGTACATGTGCCAGGGCTGCGATTGAAGTCGCAGCTTGACGGTGAGGCGGTCCTCTCCGACCTGGTCGAGCAGCCCGTCGAGCTTGCCGAAGGCCTTGACCGAAAACGGGCAGGTTGGCTCCAGGAACACCTCGAGGACGGTGGGGCCATGGCCCCAGACGAGCGGATCGGCGCGCCAACTGTTGTTCATGCGATTTTTCCTTTCATGGAGGACCCGATGACGACGAGCGTAGATCGGCCGCCCGGCGCGCACGAGATCGACGAACTGCTTCGTGCCGAAGCCGCAGGGACGCTTGCGTCAGACACCGGCGATCACGTCAGCCCATTCCTCCAGCATCCCGGGATGGCCATGGCGAATGTGGATCGAGAAGTCGGTGTAGCCGGCACCCTGCAGCTCGCGCAGCCGGTCGCGGATCGTCGGCCTGGTGCCGGTGATGGTCACGGCGCGAATCAGCTCGGGGGTGCAGACCTGATGCTCCTCCGGGCGCAGGAACATCAGGTGGCCGCGGTGGTTCTCCAGGTAGCGCGCGTCGGCCGGCTCGTAACGCTCGTAGATCCTGCGATATTGCTCGACCAGGGGCGACAGCGCCGGCGGGACGCCGCGACCGAAATTGCCGAACTGCTCGGCCTCGACCAGATTGTGCAAGGCGACGGTGGCGTGCGGGCCGGCCTGCGCGCGGGCGCGCGGGCTGTCGAACGGCTCGCCGTCGGCCAGCACGCAGCCGCCGCAGAAGGCGGTGACGACCTGCGTTGCCGGGTCGATGCCGGCCGAGCGCCATGCGGCCTGCATGGCCGCGACAGAGGCCTTCGCCGCATCGATGGGACCGACGGCGTTGATCCAATGGGCGCCGAGCTCGGCCGTCAGCGCGCGGGCGCGCGGGCCCAATGCGGAGATGTGCAGCGGGATCGGGTCGCGGTTGTTGACCACGCCGACATCGAGGCTCAGGAAGCGCATCTTGCGCCGGGCGCCCTCGAGCTCCCATTCCACCGTCTCGCCGGCGATCAGCCGCTGCACCTCGTCGATGTAGCGCCGCATGTCGGCCAGCCGCACCGGACCGAGCCCCATGGTGCGCCGGGCGGTGAAGCCGGTCGAGATGCCGAAGTCGATACGTCCCGGCGCGAGCGCATTGAGCGACATGAGGCCGCTGGCCGCGACCGGGGCGATGCGGTTCGTCGGGATCAGCACGCCGGTTCCCAGGCGGATTTTGGACGTCGTCACAGCGGCCGCGCCCATGGCGACGAAGATCTCCGCGTTGAGCAATTGCGTGTCGTAGAACCAGGCGCGGGTGAAGCCCAGCTCCTCGGCGCGCTTCACCACCTTCCAGGAATCCGCCGCGGTGGCGAGATTGATGCCGTACTCCATGCCGCGACCTTCCCGATGGCGGAACCCGTTGTCAAATCGGCGACTCATTCCCGCTTGGTGTCGCGCCGACTCATCGGGATGATCCGGGACAATCTCTGCACCATGCATCGCGCCCGGTCGTTCGACGACAGGACCCGCTGCCGCGAGCTGCGCCGCACGCCGGCGCTCGACCTGCCGCTGCCGGCTTCGGTCCAGGCGTCCGCATCACGAGGAGGTTCATTGCCAGGAGCGCGGCACTCCGTGCCGCGTTCTGAGCTGCGGCGGGGATGTCCGCTGGCAAGTCAGCCGATGGGTTGCGCATACCGCCGGCATAGGCCTTTAATGGCCTGACCATTGAAGCCCCCTGAGGGGACCAGCATGAGGGACGAAGCGCAAGCCATGACGTCAATTCACCGCCGCCGGATTGCGGGATTGCTCGGTCTGTTTCCCGCCATCCTGCCTGCGGCCACCCTGCTCGCCGCGGCCGGCGCCTCGGCACAGCAGGACTACCCCAGCAAGCCGGTCACCATCGTCGTTCCCTTCACGGCAGGCGGCGCGACCGACCTGTCGGCGCGGGTCATTGCCCAGCTTCTCTCCAGGGAACTCGGCCAGCCCTTCGTGGTGATGAACCGTGCGGGCGCCAGCGGCATGATCGGGATGGCAAGCGTCGCCAGCGCGGCCCCCGACGGCTACACGCTTGGCTGGGGCGGCAACAGCCCGATGTCCGTGGCGCCGCATCTCATCAAGAGCCCACCTTACGATCCGTTGAAGAGCTTCGCCCCGGTCGGTCTCGCAGCGATCTCGTCATGGGTCATGGTGATCCGGCCTGGCCTGCCAGTTTCCAGCGTCGCGGACTTGATCGCGCTTGCGAAGGCGCAACCGGGCAAGCTCACTTTTGCCTCCGCCGGCAACGGCAGTGCGCCCCATCTCATGGGCGAGGTGTTCAAGGCTGCGGCCGGCATCGATATGCTGCACGTGCCTTACAAGGGCGAGATCGACGGCCTGAATGCGCTCGCGGCTGACCAGGTCGACATGATGATGGGCGCGACATCGACGTCCTCCGCTCTCATGAAGTCCGGCAAGCTGAAAGGTCTTGCCGTGACGACCCCGACGCGCGATCCGGCCGTGCCGGACACCCCGACCGTCGCCGAGGCGGGCGTGCCCGAATTGACCTTCGAGATCTTCTTCGGCCTCGTGGCGCCCGCCGGCACGCCGCGACCCGTCATCGACAAGCTCGCGGCGGCGCTCGCGCGTGCCGTGGCCGATCCGTCGTATCGGGAGGCCATGGAGAAGGCTGGCATTCGCGCGACCAGCAGCACCTCCGAGCAACTTGCGGCCCTGCTGGAGCGCCATAACCGCCAGTGGCTCGCCATCATCGCACGCAACAACATCACGTCGAACTGACTGACGGCAACGAACCATTCCAGAGGGCCCCGACGCGCGTTCTTCTTCAGGGGTCCGTGGGCGTACCTCGTCCACTCGGCAAGATGCACTTGGGAGGGCTTGCAGTGCGCAGACGAACCACACCGATGGCAGTGCCTCGGGTCAGACCTTGCTTCCCTTGCGACTGACCAAGACCTCAGCCTGGCCAGTTGCGCCCACCGCCTTGACCAGCTCAAATATGCGATTGCGCACTTCGTCTTCGCGAATCTTGTAATACGCACGCACCAGCTCAAGCGTCTCACGTTTAACGAGCGGATCCTTCTCTAGATCAAGTGGCACACCGGCCTCTCCGCCCCTCTTGCGGCCACGTGCAGTCGTCGAGCGCCCCGACCGCACCGTCGACGGCATCTCGTCGAAGAAATACGACACCGGTACGTCCAGCACTCTGGCAAACTCGTAGAGCCGGCTGGCGCCGATGCGATTCGAGCCGCGCTCGTATTTTTGGATCTGTTGGAACGTGAGACCAACGGCATTGCCCAGGCTCGTTTGGCTCATGCCGAGAAGCGCGCGCCGCTGACGCACGCGTGTGCCGACATGAACATCAACAGGAAGCTGCTTTCCCAAGGTCGAATCCCCCATTCCGAGCGCGTTACGGCCTACGTGTTCGTCTCGGCCACGACGTCATCTGTGAGATAGTCGTAAATCGAGGCCAGTTGCGTCTTGATCACCGCGATCCACTCATCGATGTCGGTATGCTCGTCAGGCATCGCTACATTGGTTGCTGTGGTACCGTAGCTGAATGCAGGAACCCCGGCGTACCTCCACAGCCGTGCATCGGTCCCAGCCAAGCTCGTGATCGGCAACGCGTCGATGCCGGCAATCGCTTTCGCGTTCCGTCGGATGTGTTGGACGAGCTCGTGATCGGGGTCCGACCAGGCCGGTCTTGCCGAATCCATAGCAACGTCCATCTTCACCTGCGGATAGCGCTCCAGGATTTCGCGAATCCTGGCTAGCACCGGCTCCTTGGTCATGCCGAACGGCAAACGGATGTCGGCTTCGACCCGACAGTGGCCCGGCAACATGTTAACCAACGTGCCGCCGTCGAAGATGCCGATGTTGAGCGTTATCTTCCCCATGATGTCGGCAGCCCCCGCCGCGTGCACGCGATCGATCTCGGCGGCCCCGACGGCAAGGGACCTGGCGACGGGAGCGGGCAGATCGACCGGTATGTCGCAAACGGCTTCGAGGTCGGCGATCAGCCGAGCCGCAATCTTGATCGCACTCTCGCTCTTGTGAGTGTAGGCAGCGTGTGCGCCCGGTGTCTCGACCGTAAAGGTGATCCACAATGGAGCCTTTTCGCCGATGCGAATCGTCGTGGGAGCGCCGGGCTCGGCGTTGAGACAACAATCGCCGATCACCTCCGGATGGTGCTCCATGAGATAGCGCGCGCCCCACGGACCGAATGTCTCCTCGTCGGAAACAGCCGTTAGCGTAAGCCGGCCCCTGAGCTGGTCGCGAATGGCGTGGAGGTAGGCGAAAGCGAAGACCATCGACGCCGTGCCCTGCTTCATGTCGCTGCAGCCGACGCCGTACACTCGGCCGTCGACGATCTCTCCGCCCCAGGGATCGTGGGTCCAGTCCTCTTCGCGCGACAGGGGGAAGACATCGATATGTCCATTGAGAACCAGGTGCTTGCCCGGTGCATTGCCATCGAAGCTGGCCACGATATTCGGCATCGAGGGATTCGGCGCGATCGTCTTGTAGGTCACCCGGCGCTCGTCGAGGAAACGCGAAATGCAGGACGCTGCCTCCCTGGTATCCCCCGGTGGGTTGGGGCTTCTGGCACGCACGAAGTCGCTGAGAAACCGCGTGAGAAGCGCGCGATCCTCGTCGATTTGTCGAAGCAGCTGTTGCTTCACGTCCGCGTGCGACATGTTCAACCTGCCCGCAGGTAGTCGTAGGCGGCCAGCGCATGGACCTTCACGACGTTCAGCCATTCCTCGATCACCGTGTGCTCGTCGGCCATGGCGACGTTGGTCGCCGTGGTGCCGTAGGTGAAGGAGGGAATGCCCTTGGCCCGCCACTTGCGAGCATCCGTCGCCCCAAGGCTGGTGATCGTGAAGGGCGCAGCTCCGCTTACGCGTTCGCAACCATTACGCAAGCAGTGCACCATTTCATGGTCCGGATCCGACCAGCTCGGCTCCGACTCGTTGATGGTTTCCACGGAGACTTCCGGGTACCCCGCAAGGATCTCCATCACCTTCGAGCGCGCCGCATCGTTGGTGGCTCCCACGGGCACCCGGATGTCGACATCCAGCGAACAAACACCCGGCAGCATGTTCGTCTTGATGCCACCGCGCACGACACCCATGTTGACCGTGTATTCGCGGATGACTTTCGCAGCACCCCTGACGTGAATGCGATCGATCTCGTCGGCGGCCTCGCTCAACGAGGCCGCGATGTTGGATGCCATCGGCACCGGCAACTCGGCGATAGCTTCCAGGTCGCCGATCAGCGCGGCCGCAATCTTCGTCGCGCTCTTGCTCTTGTGCGTATAGGCGCCATGACAGCCCGATGTCCGAACCGTGAAGCGAAGTCGCAGCGCACCTTTCTCGCCGAAGCGGATTGTCGTGGGCGCACCAGGCTCGGCGTTGAGTAGGCAATCGCCCTGAACAGGCCGTTGATCCACGAGGTACTGCGCACCCCACGTGCCGCCCGTCTCTTCATCGGACACTGCAGTGAACGTAAGACGTCCTGCCAGCTCATCGCGTAGCCGGTGAAGATAGGCATAGACGAACAGAAGCGACGCCGTTCCGTTCTTCATGTCGCTGCTGCCCCGTCCGAAGAGCTTGCCCTCCGCGAGCTCGCCACTCCAAGGCGGATGTGTCCAGCGGTCCGCATCGTCACACGGGTAGACGTCGATATGGCCGTTGAAGACGAGATGACGCCCCGGCCTGGCGGCGACAAAGCTTGCAACGACGTTCGGCGCGTTGGCCAACGGCTCGACGATCTCGTAGTCGAGCCCTTGCTCCTCGAGATAGTTGGCGATCACCGACGTCGCAGCCCGCGTGTCTCCGGGCGGATTGGGGCTTGGCGCACGAACAAAACGACCGAGAAAGCCGATCAGCTTGTCCCTGTCTTCGTCGATCCAGCGAAGAAGCACCTCTTTTGACATGGGCTCTTCTCTATCCTTCGAGCGGCAATCGTCCGACCTTCACCCGTATGGCAAATAAGATTGTATCGCTCAATCGAATTGATACAATAAGCAGCAAGATTCCGACCGTTGCCGAAAATCTGGGCTGCCATGAAGGACCACCGCCCGCCATTCGAAAAGGCTGCCTCCGCAACGAGGCCCGGAAGGGATGGCCGGGCACTGGAAACCGACCGGGGCCCGTTGATCCGGCGGCTCCTGAACTACATCGTGACGGAAGACCTTCCGGAAGGCGCCCATCTCACCGAGCAGCATCTCGCTGACGCCCTCGAGGTCTCCCGAACCCCCGTGCGCAAGGCGCTCGTCGATCTCCACGCCGAGGGACTGGTCGAGAAGATCGCTCATCGCGGCTATTTCCTCGCCCGCCCGGCCCATGCCCTGTTCGTGGCCAGCCTCGAATTCCCGACATTCGACGAGAACGCGCTATTCGAGCGCGTGGCGACCGACCACCTCAACGGCGTGCTGCCGGCGCTGTTCTCGGAACGCGATCTCATGGCCCACTATCGCGTGAGCGGGCGCCTGGCGCGCAACGTCATCGCTTCACTCAGCGAGGAGAAGGTGATTGTCGCCGAAAAGCCCGGCGCATGGCGCTTCAACCCCTTCCTGCTCAGCAACGAGGCCAGCCTCGCCAGCTACCACTATCGACTGGCGACGGAGCCACAGCTGCTCCTGCTTCCGACCTTCGCCGTTCGCCGCGACCTGATCCGCAGCTGCCGCGACGAACACCTCCGCCTCCTCGGCCTACCATCAGCGGAGCGTACTGGCCGCCTCGCCTTCAAGGTCGATGCCGCCTTTCACGAAGTCATTGCGACCTGCGCCGGGAACCCTTTCTTTCACTCCGGCGTGACCCAGCACAACCGGCTGCGCCAGCTCCTCGAGTACCGAGACGCGCCGGACGAAAGCCGCATGGTGATCTGGCTGAAGGAGCATCTCGACATCATGGAAGCCATGATCGCCGGCACACTTCCCGAGGCGTCCGACCTGATGCGCACCCACCTCACCAATGCCATGCGCCATCGGAGCGCTTCGGGTGCAGGGGCCGCGGCTTGAGGTGGCCCCCCTGGTCTCTGCCCTGGATCTGGCCCGGCGATTGCTCGATCTGAAATTGTATCGTTCTGTTTACTTGATACAATGTTGTCATCCACCCGTATGCACCATTGCAGCGCCACAACCAGTCATAGGGAGAACGCCTTGAAAACCTTCGGTCATCGCCTCGCATCCTTCATCGGCTTGCTTGCCGCCAGCGCGGCCGTCGCGACGCCTGCCATGGCCGACGACGACCTCATGGCCAAGATCAAGGCGACCAAACGGCTGGAAGCAATCGTCGGACAGTCGCCGGCGTGGTCCACAGTGGACGCTGCCGGCCAGGCGGACGGCATCATGCCTGACATCGTACGGGCTTTCCTGAAGAGGGCGGGCATCGAGGCGACTGTCCATCCGATCGTCATGCCCTTTGACAGCATCATACCGGCACTGCTGTCCGACAAAGCCGATCTGGCGGCCAACAGCATGTTCATCACGCCGGCGCGCGCCAAGCAGATCCTGTTCACCAATGTCCTGTTCTACAATTCGGAGGCCTTGTTCATCGCCAAGGGCAATCCGCTCGGCATCAAGTCGCTGGCCGGCCTGTGCGGTCATACGGGTGCGACCTACAAGGGCACGGTGTGGGTCAGCATTCTCGAAAAGGCGAGCAAGGAATGCCCTGCCGGCAAGTCGATCGACATCCGTCTCTATGCGACGAGCGATCTCGTCTTGCAGGACATCATCGCAGGACGCGTGGACGGTGGCCTGGTCGATCAGTATGCGGGCCTGTACACCCTGTCGAAAGATCCCAACCTGAAGTTCGAGATCGCACCGGGCTACGTTTCGCCCAACCGCGCCGCCAACGGTGCCGCGATTCCGATCAACCCGAAGTACAAGTCCTTCGCGACGACCTTCAACAAGGTCTATGCCGAGTTGCTCGCCAACGGCACGATCAAGGGCCTGTTCGAGGCTCGCGGGTTCAAGCCGGCCGAGGTCTTCCTGCGCCCGGAATGACGACGCGCCGCCTGCCTGAACCACGACTGCCCGAAGCGGAGCTCTAGCCATGGATCAAATCCTCGACTGGATGCCCCGCTTGTTGGATGGGCTCAAGTTCACGGTCACGCTCACCATCCTGTCGTTTGCGCTGTCGCTCGTGGTGGCGCTCGTCATCTCCGCCATGCGGCTCAATCCTGCCCTGAAGATTCTCTACATTCCGGCGACGATCTATCTGGAGACCTTCCGCTGCACGCCGATGATCCTGCAGCTCTTCTTTGCCTACTTTGCGTTGCCGGCGGTGGGCATCAGGCTTTCGCCGATGATGGCCGGCGTGATCAGCCTCGGGCTCTGCGTCGGCGCCTATCTCAGCGAGGTCTTCCGGGCCGCGATCCTCGCCGTCGACCGCGGGCAATGGGAGGCTTCCAGCGCGCTGGCGATGTCGTGGTCCGAGGCGATGCGCTACACGATCCTGCCGCAGGCTGCCCGGATCGCCCTTCCCTCGACTGGCAACTATGCGATCGCTCTCTTCAAGGACAGTGCGCTGGCCTCGACGGTGTCGGTGGTCGAGCTGTTGTTCTCCGCTCAGCTGATCGCGTCCGAGACCTTCGAGTACATGAAGGTCTATGCGGTGATCGGCATCTTCTACGCAGCCATCTGCTACCCGACCAGCATCGCCGTCCGGCGTCTGGAGCGGAAGCTCGACATCACGCTGAGGCGTTCCCCCCACCAGCCTGTCGACACTCTACCGGTCTAGTGTCAGCCCACCTGGAGTCCCCCCGAGAATATCATGGTCGACAGTGGGAATGGCACCGCACCAATGATCGAGGCGCGCGGCGTGTGCAAGAGCTTCGGTCCTGTCGAGGTTCTGAAGGACGTGGACCTCACGGTGAGCCGCGGCGAGGTCGTCGTCGTGATCGGCCCCAGCGGATCGGGCAAGACGACCTTGATCAGGACCCTCAATGGGCTGGAAACGATCAACGCGGGGCGGATCGTGGTCGACGGGATCACTCTGCAAGACCAGGCGACCATCGCCCGCGGCAAGATGGATCGGACCGCGCTGCGCAACGTGCGCCTGGAACTCGGCATGGTCTTCCAACGCTTCAATCTGTTCCCGACGCTGACGGCGCTGCAGAACATCATGCAAGGCCCCTATCGCGTCCGCGGCGTGTCCAGGAGCGAGGCCGCCGACCGCGCTCATGCGCTGTTGCAGAAGATGAATCTCACGGCGAAGGCGCACCACTATCCACACCAGCTCTCCGGCGGCCAGCAGCAGCGTGTCGCCATCGCTCGCGCGCTCGCCATGCAGCCCCGGGCGATGTTGTTCGACGAGGCCACGTCGGCGCTCGACCCGGAACTCATCGGCGAGGTGCTGGAAGTCATGCGGAAGCTTGCGTCCGAAGGCATGACCATGGTGATCGTGACGCACGAGATGGCCTTCGCCGCGCAAGTCGCGGACAGAGTCATCGTCATGGATGCCGGCCGCATCATCGAGGAAGGACCTCCCGACACCATCTTCAAGGCGCCTGCCCGGGAGCGCACGCGCGCGTTCCTGCGCGCAGTCATCGAAAGAAAGGTCGAGTAATGGAACGCTATTTTCCCCTGGACGAGTATCACGGCCGCTGGGATCGCGTGCTTGCAGAAATGAAGGCCCGCGGCTTCGAAACCGCCGTCGTCTTCGGCCGAGCCGGCGGGACGATGGACAACGCGGGTGACGTGCTCTACCTCGCCAACCACTACGCCACCAACGCCGGCCTCGATTCGGCGATCTGGTCTGCCCGCTCCTTCGCGGGCGTGATCCTTCACGCCGGCAGCGAGCCCCAGCTCCATATCGACGAGCCGACGCCGCGCCCCAAGATCCTGGCCATTCCCGACGTCGCGAGCCACAGCCACCCCTTCAAGGGCGTCGCCGACGCACTGGTCGCGCGAAAGATCAAAGGCAGGGTCGCGCTCGTCGGCACGGAATTCATTCCGGTGAAGTATTATCAGCAGCTGACCGATGGCACGCCCGGGATCGAGTGGATCCCTGCCGACGATCTCGTCCGCGCCGTGCGGATGTACAAGAGCGCGCGCGAGCTGGATTGCTATCGGATCGCCGGAGAAACGGCCACCATCAGCCTGAACAAGCTGATGGAAGGGCTTCTGGGAGGAAAGTCCGAGCAGGAGGCCGCCGGGGACGCTTCCCGGGAGGCGATCCGCCGCGGCGCGCGCCTGCAGACCGTGGGCACCAACCATGGCGACACGATCGGTTGGGGCCACCGCAACCCCTTCACAGGCTACAGCACCGACACGCCGAAGGTCGGCGACATGGTGAAGGGCAGCATGACCGGCGCGTTTCACCACGGCTACTGGCTCGACCCCGGGCGCACGGCTGTCCGCGGTGGTCCCAACGCCGCTCAAAGGGAGGTGATCGAAGCCACGAGCTCCATCGTCCGTGTGCTCTGTGACATGATGCGGCCTGGGGTCTCGCTGCTCGACGTCGCGGCCGTCGGCGACAAGATGACGGCGGATTTCGGTGGCGCCTCCGCGCCGTTCATGAAGTCATTCCCGTTTTACGGCCATGGCGTCGGTCTTACCTTCGAGCTGCCGCGCATTGGGCGCACCATGTCGATGCTTGGCGATGTCGTCGCGGAAAGCATGGTGTTTGGCGTTGAAGCGATGCTGGCCAGAGACGGCGTCGGCGCGGCCTTTTTCGAGGACATCATCATCATCGGCAAAGATCGCAACGAACTGCTCACCAACACACCGCTCTACTGGCAGTGACACTCCCGAACCCGGCGGAGCGGCAAAGAAGCTCTCTGTCCACGTCGTCGACGCTTCTTCTGGCAGCACTTCATATTTCCGGGTCCTCAGGGAATCGAGTGGGTGATTAGGGCCGATCATAGTGCGGGAAGTGCTTGTGGATAGCGGCTCTGGGGCGCTTGGAGATGGCGGAGGACTTGTCACAGTGAGGGATGGGCCGAGGAAGTAAGCGACAGCGTCGTCTGTCGGACGCGTATTCGTTTGCGAGATTGGGTTGGAAGTGCCCTGATGCCTGAGACGCGAGTCACCTACGAGCGTGTGGCCACCCCGAGACGGGATGCTTGAGGGCCGAACGCGGCAAGCCGGTTGCCGAGTTCGGCACTCCAACGGTCGTGGCACTGCGCGACGCGATAACTCGAGAGTGGAAGCATCGGATGGTAGTTGGAGACCGCCGGCAGCCTGCGGCCCGGCCGGACGTTCCACGGTCTGCGCAAGTCGCTGGGCCGGGACGCCGCCGATCTCGGCTTCTCGGAGAACGACATTGCCGGCGCGCTGGGCCAGACGAGCCCCGCCAGCGCCCGGCCCTACACCGTCGAGGCAAAGCAGCGGTCGGCTGCCAAGCGGGTCATGCGGGCTCTTGAGAAGCCAGGTAAGCGATGAGATACGACGCTCACGTGCGCGACTGGCACTGTCGAAACCTACACCTGCGCATGCTGCGGGCAATCCGCGCCGGGGCGCTTTGCGCAGTGGTCTTCACCGCCGGCTGCCAGACGCGCAGCGAGGCCGCCTACGAGAAGTCCAAAGACGCCTACGTGGCGTGCGTGCAGGCCAAGGGCGCGGCCTCCTGTGAGGGCGAGAAGGCCGTGATGGACGCCGACGCCCACATCTACGCGACGGCCTCGGGCCGGCCGCAGGCGGTCCAGACGCTCACCGTGCCGGTCGTGCGATGACCGACTACCGGCGCGATCCGGTCGCGTTCATCCGAGAAATTCTCGGCTTCGAGCCCGAGCAGTGGGAGGTGGTAGTGGGTCAGTTTGGGATCGAGACGCCCTTGTAGGCCCCTAGCCGTCTCTGGCATCCATCAGACGCTGCGCATGAGCCCGGCGATGGCGGCGGGTGTATCTAAGACACTCTGGATGATGGATGACGTTGTGAAGATGGTCGAGGAATGGGAGGCCACCCAATGAACGTAGGAGAACTCGACATATCGCCGCTTGCCGCTTCTACCGCTCGAACTTGCGTTCGACGAGCCTTTCCGACGGTTCGCCCGTACTGCCAGAATAAAAGCGACCATCAAGTGTGTAGTAGTACCCGCAGGCTGTGACCCTTTCGACCCGCGTGTTCTTAATGTGAGAACAATACTGGCCGAGGTCGGTTACTTCCCACGTTCCTGCAATCTTGATGACAGGTCTCTCAGGTTTCTCGTTGTTCCAAACGTCGCCGGTGAGGGAGCCATCTGCCGCTGTCCGACTTTTGAATTCAATATTCTGTACTGTGCTGTACACAGCGCCGGAAACTAAGGCTCCAGAATACAGGGCCTGCACTTCCGCCTTCGTCAGCTTCTTACCGCCCTGAGCGAGCAGGTCGGCCACTGTTGCGGGTTCCTGGCCGTACGCGACCGACGAGATCGCCACCATGATGCCGGCGACGGCGACTCTAGTGGTAGTCCTCATAGGAGTTCCCCCCGACGGGAAAGCCGAAGAAGAACTCTACCTTCCGGTTCCAGAAAAGCCAAACTGACCCACTACCTGGCAGGTCGATGGATTGATCGACTACCTACGTGAACGGCGCGCGAACGCTGGCCGTGAACGCGCCGGGAACGTCCACATGGACAACCGTGCGGACAACTTTGGACAACTCGGAACCGTTCTAAAGAACCGAGGAGCTAGGTGATTGAAACTAAAGGGAAGAAATGGTGCCCAGGGGCGGAATTGAACCACCGACACTGCGATTTTCAGTCACGTAGTGTTCTCGATGGATCAAGCACTTACCAGACGTTAGACGTGTAAAATCCCCGATTTAGACCGGGCTCTTGTACAAGGCGGGTCCGCTGTTCTACGAAGCAGCATGACCTTGCAGAACGCATCCGAGATGGTGCCGGGCATTCGACGCCAGAAAGTCGGCGACCGGATGTACTACTATCACCGGCGGACCGGCCGTCGTCTCAACGATGACCCGTCCGCACACGCCGCCGAAGTCTCGGCTCTCGACGCCACCGCGCCCGCTCGGCCGGTGGCGTCTGCCGTTCTGACGTTGGGCGGCCTGATCGCCGAGTACAAACGAAGCCCCGAGTGGGGCGCGTTGGCGCCGGACACGCAGAAGTCCTACGAGCGCGCTTTCGATGCGGCGCACGCGGGGCGTGACGAGCCGGTCACAGCGTTTGACGCGCGAGTGATCCTCGCGGCGCGCGATGCCATCTATGCGTTGCCGCCTGCGCCCCGGAAGCGCGCGTCACGAACGATGCGCACGTCGTCCGGTGGCCGCTGGATGGCAAACAACTTCGTTGCGGTCATGTCTGTGCTGTTCGCATGGGCGGTGCCGCGCGGCTATGTGGACATCAACCCGGGCGCGGGTGTCCCCAAGATCAGGGGAGCACGAGGCCAGGGCGTCGCCAACCCGTCGTGGTCGCCGGAGGAAGTGACGGCGATGCTCGCCCTCGCAGAGGGTGGGATGCGCAAGGGCATCGCCCTCGCGTTCTACACCGGCATGCGGCTCAAGGATGTCGTCGAGACGAAGCGGACCGAATGGAAGGGCGACCGCATCGAACGCCAGTCGTCAAAGCCCGGTGTCTACGTCACGCACTACGTTGTGAAGAGCCTGTCTGCGATCCTGTCTGTGGCAGACGTGGTGCGCCAGCGGAAGCGCGAGCGCCTAGCCGGGCTGCCGGTCCTTGTCCCGGTCTACCTAATCGTGAACGAGCGCGGCGAACAGTTCACGCGCTCGGGCTTCAACTCCAACTTCCAGAAGCTCAAGGACGAACTGGCCAGAGCCGGCAAGCTGTCCAAGGGCCGGACGTTCCACGGGCTGCGCAAGAGCCTGGGCAAGGACGCCGCTGATCTTGGCTTCAGCGAGAACGACATTGCCGGCGTGCTCGGGCAGACGAGCCCCGCCAGCGCGCGGCCCTACACCATCGAGGCGAAACAACGGAAGGCCGCGGAGCGGGTCATGCGGGCTTTGGAGCGGAAGGGGAAGCGATAACGGTGGATTGGCCAGACAGGAAAAGGCCAAGACGGGTTCGTAGGTCGAACTGCGAGTTTTGGTGTAGGCTTGCTCGCGGGGGAGGGCTACACGTGCGGGACCGGATCGTCAGCGAGATAAAGAGGCTTGCTCAGTTGAACGGCGGTCAGCCGCCGGGGGCGGCTATATTCAAACGCGAGACGGGGATACGCGAGGCCGTATGGCGCGGCGTCTATTGGGCTCGATGGGGTGACGCGCTGCTAGAGGCGGGTTTTGCGCCGAACGAGTATCAAGCGAAGTTCGAGCCCACCTATGTCTTCCTCAAATTCATAGAAGCGGCCCGGCACTTTGGTCATCTGCCGACGTTTGCCGAGTTGCGGATGTACCGCGCGTCACATTCGGACTTTCCGAATGAGACGACCATTCACAAACATGCTGGCTCAAAAGATCAACTGCTAATCAACCTCCGGAGATGGCTTGAGGACAAGCCAGAGCACCAGGACATCGTAGAGATGCTTGGTCCTGAAACCGAGCAATTGGAGGCGCCGGATGCTGGCACCATCAAAGAGGGGCTAGTCTACCTCATCAAGTCGGGCGCTCACTACAAGATCGGCAACACCTACGACTATGAGCGGCGATCTAAGGAACTCCGTCTCGCTCAACCAGAACCGATTGCCTGGGTTCATTCCATTCGCACCGACGATCCCCCCGGCATCGAGGCGTATTGGCACAACCGCTTCAAGGACAGGCGAGCGAATGGGGAGTGGTTTAGGCTCACGCACGCAGATATTCAGGCGTTCAAGCGTCGAAAGACGCAGTAGCTTTTGGTGTTTGCTCGTAGCCAACTAAGAATAGCGCGCTGACCAAGGCTGAAGTTCAAGCCGGGCCGCCCGTCAGAAACGGCAACTTCTTGTAGCCAAGTTTCTCGTAGCTTAGCGGTAAGCGATGTTGTCAGGCCGCGGCGCGATCGAGCGGTTTCGGCTTGACGTAGGCGAAGGGCAAGAGGTCGTCGATGCGGCTCATGGGATGTCTTGCGACGATCCTGGTGAGCACGTCGGACAAGTATGCGTAGGGATC
>NZ_JBGAKA010000100.1:0-4194 GCF_044224635.1 Reyranella sp.
GCCGAGAAGACCGCCGCTCTCGTGCTGCCGCAGGTCAACACCGCGGCCATGAACCTGCATCTGGCCGAGATCGCCCGCCACGTCGCCGTCGATGCGCATGCGGTCGTCATCCTCGACCAAGCCGGCTGGCACGGCAGCAATGCCCTGATCGTGCCGACGAACCTGACCCTCCTGCCGCTGCCGCCCTACAGCCCCGAGCTGAACCCGATCGAAAACCTGTGGCAGTTCCTACGCCACAATTTCCTCAACGCCCGTGTCCACGACGGCTACCAAGCGGTCGTTGATGCCTGCTGCGACGCCTGGAACCGGCTGCGCGCCATCCCCGGCAAAATCCGATCCATCACGACAAGGGAGTGGGCAAGAACGGCCAGTATCTAGGACGGTTGGTATCACGCGATGATCTGACGTTCGAAGCGGTTGGCAGTCATGAACAGGCCGGCAAGCAAGGACATGATGCGTGACCTCGTCGTGCTGCCCTCGTGATCGATCAAGAGCCGCCGATAGCGGCCAAGGACCCCGAAGGTGATCTTTCTGACTTGGCGTGATGTCGCCGGCGTCGCTCGTGCTGCCTGACCGGCTGCGAGGAATGGGCAATGCTGGCAGCAGATTCGTGCGCCGGCCACCAACTTGACAAGGCGCTCCGGCGGACCAAAGAGCAGTGCTCCTCTAACAGCGCGTTGAGGAAGTCGACTTTCAGTCGTGCGGCTCCGTCGCGACATTGACGACGAGCATCGCGGCTTCGCGGCCGGTGGCGACGATGAG
The DNA here is from genome assembly GCF_044224635.1 of Reyranella sp. Classification (GTDB taxonomy): domain Bacteria; phylum Pseudomonadota; class Alphaproteobacteria; order Reyranellales; family Reyranellaceae; genus Reyranella. Next base: position 763 of record NZ_JBGAKA010000100.1, read on the forward strand.
GATTGCGGTGCGGGTGTCGGCGGCGGTGAGGACCAGCAGACGCGCCGAGACGCGGACCAGGAACTCCCGTGGGGTGCCGGCGCCGACCAGGAGCCGCATGATCAGGCCGAGATTGTAGCCGGCGACGTGGACGAGATAGCGTTTGTGCAGGTTCTCGCGGCCGCGCAGCCACGAACGGCGCATGCCATCGCGATCGAGGATCAGGGCGAAGCTGCGCTCGACCAGCTCGGCGCGGAGCTTGAACGCCTCCTTCGCCACCCCTGAGCGCAGTCTCGCGCGGTTGTTGTAGACCGCTCGGCGCGCTGCCTCGTCGCCGCGCCAGCGGCTGACGCCCAACACCTTCTTTTCGGCGATCCGGCTCTTCCAGGGTCCGTCTTCCAAGTCCTTGAGGCCATCGCGCGAGTGATAGCCCTTGTCCGCGATCAGCTCGGCCGGGTCTTCCGCCGTCGGGGCAGCATCGATCGCCGCCAGATTGGCTGCGGCCGCCTCGAGCGTGCCCGGCAGGGTCGTGGTGTCGCCCTGGTCGGCCGGGTGGATCTCGGCCGCGACGATGGCGCCGGTGTCGAGATCGACCGCATGCTCGGGTTTGTAGGCTAGCCGGGTACGGCCGTCCTTCATCTTGGCGATCTTGGCCTCCGGGTCGCTCGGCGAGGCCCAGTCCGCGTTGGACAGCCGCTTGCCTTGCCGGTTGCGATCCAGCCGGATCAGATCATCCGCCGTCGGCGTCGCGATGCCACTCTCCTTGGCCAGACGCTTGAGCATCTCGCGATAGTCTTCGCCGCTGTCGCGGCGGACGATCGCGCGCAGCGCCGCGTTGGCCTCCATCGTCGAGGCGTCGACCCCGATCCGGTTGCCCTGGATAAGGCCATGTTCGGCCAGCCGCTGCAGCACCCAGGTGAAGACCGCCTCGTGCACCTCCAACGGCAGGCGCGAGCGCGTCCGGCTCAGCCAGGTATGGTCGGGCACCGCCTCGGTCGTGCCCAGCCGCAGGAACTCCCGTAGCGACAGGCTGTCGGCGCAGCGCCATTCCAGGCCGCGCTCGCTGTCGATCCCCTCGAAATAGCCGATCAGATGCATGCGGAAGTACCGGCCCGGCGGCAGCGACGGCCGGCCCAGCTTGCTGGCGTAGTAGGGCGCGCATTGCTGTTCGGCGAAGCCATCGAACCCAGCTTCGCGCAGTACCGTTTGCAAGCGGTCGTAGAAGGCGTGGCCCGGCGAGCGCGGCAGCTCCGCCCAGCCTACGATCAGATCGGTCTGCCGCTCGCCTTGCCGCCCCAACGCCATGCGCGCCTCCGCCCGTCACCGCACCAGCGAATCAGCCGAACGCGATTTCGTCAACGCGCTGCTAGCGCACGGGTTGACTCCGATCCGCTCGCATTGCGGGCGACGGTGTCGTGGCTGTCACAGAGGTAGAGGGGCGATGACGGCCAGGAGACGCTGAATGCGGCCCAGGGCTAATCCAGATTAGCCGCCGCCGCACCGTGTCGAGCTAACTTATAGGTCGGATCTTCCGCGACCGCGTCATCCGCTGCGGTTGGCTGAAGAAGGGAAGCCCAAAGCACATGGTCGCGGCAGAATGTATCTCGACTGTGCGACCTCTGCGCAAACCCAGGAGATATCGTCCTCCGCGCCACGGCGACACAACCCGATCGTCAACTGAATCCTCATCGGCGGCAGCACGCAACTTGGACTGGCGCACGGTCGATGCCGACAGCGCCCAGCGTTTGCGCCAACTATGCATGAGGATGATGGTTGATCGAGACATGCCTCGCAATGTGACGATCAGCAGCATCGCCACCTCCAAACGAATTCCAGAGGTGATCCTCAACCACTTGAGCCTCATTGCCGAGGAACTCGTTAAGGGGGCGTTTCGGCATGGCTTCCCCGCGGGACGTGGCGGGCGAATTCGCCTGTCGCTCGATGCATGGCCCTCGACTTGGGAACTGACCGTGGATGACAGCGGCACCGTGGAAGGTCGCCGTGGCGCTGGTATGGGCAAGGTGCGCCATCTCGTTCTCAGCTTGGGCGGGGCGTTGGATCTTCCCCGTGTCATCGGCGGTCACCGCTGCGTCATCACGATACCGAAGATGCCCGATTTCGCCGAACCACTCGTCCACGCAGCGTCTTGACGAGCTTCGCTGTGGCGAGCCTACCGCGAGCTCTCACCATTGCGGCGGCCCGCCTGCCTGCCGCAGCCGATGAGGATTGAAGCAATGGAAGCGAACCCCGCCATGTCGGTGTTCCTGGTGGAACTCGACGCCATGATCGCACGAGCGGAGGCCGCATACGAAAAGCTCCGGAGCGCAGCGTCAGACCCGGGGCTCTCTACGCGAAGCGCAAGAAAGATCAGGTTGAACAGCCGAAAGATGGATCAGGCGCTGATGCGCCTCGGCCTCGCACGGGAGAAGCAGCTCGCACACGACCAAGCCGCTAGACCCGCCCTATAGCTGGCGGCGATCGGGGCGGCACATGTCTGCCTCCCTATGATTGGGCGCCTCCGGGGGCCCTTCTCTTTTTGAGCGACCAGATCGTGCCTATGTTCATCCGACACGCACATCGAGGCGCATCGGACGTTGCCCAAGTTCAATGCCTCTGAAGATCCCCTGTCGGTAGTCGATCGCCATGTCGCGACACGCATGCGCGAACGCCGCATCCAGCTTGGGATGACGCAGCAGCGCTTCGCCGAGGCAATCGGTATGACCTATCAACAGGTCAGCAAATACGAGGCCGGGAGGAACCGGGTCGCCGCGGGCAGCCTATATCGGATCGCGCAGGCGCTCGACGTGGACATTGGCTACTTCTTTGAGGGCCTGGATCAAACAGCGGGTCAGCGGGTCCATCACCCATCTGGACGGCGCTCGCGCAGGACCTCCTGAGCATTGCCGATCCCAAGCAGCGCCGCGCCCTTCTGCGCTTGGCCCTGCTCATGGCCGGCGCCGGTCGAGGCGACCAAGGGCAAGACGACGGCTGATCGACCGACGCTGGCCGGAAGTGGGGCTCGCCGCGACACGCGCAGGACGGCGCCACCTCCCCAGCGCGCCGATCAGGTCCACCTCGACGCGCATCGTCAATGGTGCACCATGGGCCCTGAATGGCAACCGGGCGAGCTCGGACTTCAGGCGCTCGTGAGGGTGTGGCGATACCGGGCCGGGACCTGCAAGAGAGGGTCAAGGCCGAGCAGATTGGTCCGCTTTGATCAGCAGGTGACGAGATCCCGACCGCTTTAGAGCGAGCCGAACGCGCTATCCTAGGGTCTATGGACAGAGTTGGCTGTTGACGCGGGCGAAGGCGAGGCTGACGAAGCCAGTATAGCTGCACGAGGTCTTGTCCTTGCGCAAGATGATCCGGGTATAGTCTTTCACCCGACCGAAGAGGTTCTCGATCTGGTGCCTGGTTCGATACCGGGCGCGATCATGGGGGATTGGTGTCTTC
>NZ_JBGAKA010000076.1:0-31185 GCF_044224635.1 Reyranella sp.
AGCGATTTGACGGATCGACTGGCCCGCTCGACGTAGCACGGCAATATCGCACCGTTCATCGTGCGTGAGTTGTTTGTAGTGGGTTCCCATGACAACACCCTTCTAGCAAGGTGTTGCACTTCGTTTGAGACCCCGGGGGGGACCTTTCTTCAAGCCTACGGCCCCGCGCGCTCGACCTTGTTGGTGAATTCCAGCGAGCAGAAGCTGCCGCCCTGGAAGAGGTCGCCCACCGCATCGGGGCCGATCTTGGCCTGCTCGGCCTCGGCGTGGGCGCGATGATCCTCCGACTTGCCGGTCGGCCGATAGCCGAGCGCGCGCGCCCGCGAATTGTCCCACCATGACGTCGCGTTGTCCGAGGCGCCGTAAAGGATCTCGAAACGGATATCGGGATGCTCTAGGCCGATACGGATCAGTTGCACCAGATCCTCGGGCAACAGCCAGATCGCCAGCCGTCGCACGTCGAGCGGGCGCGGTCCGACATTGCCAATGCGCAGGCAGGTCACGATCATGCCGTGCTTGTCGGCATAGAGCGCGCCCATCGCCTCGCCGAACGCCTTGCTGACGCCGTAGCGGCTGTCCGGCCGCACCGTGACGTCGGTGCCGATGCGCCGCTTGCGCGGATAGAAGCCGACCGCGTGGTTCGACGAGGCGAAGATCACGCGCTTCACGCCGGCCTGCCGCGCCGCCTCGAAGAGGTTGTAGCAGCCGATGATGTTGGCTTGCAGGATGTTGTCCCACTGCCCCTCGACCGAGTGGCCGCCGAGATGGATCACGCTGTCGGCGCCCTCCACGGCGGCCGCGACCTCCTCCGGCCTGGTGAGATCGGCGGCCACGAAGGTCTCGCCGGGCCTCAGGTCCTTGGGCTCGACCTTGTCGCTCAGGATCAGGCCGGGATAGATCGTCGCCAGCAGCGGGCGGATCATGGTGCCGATGCCGCCGGCCGCGCCGGTGAACACGATGCGGCGCGATTGATTGTCAGCTGCGGCCATTCCAATTTCCTCCTGCCAGGTTGCGGTAGCGCTCGAGCGAGCGCGTGAGATGCTCGCGCATCGCCCGCCGCGCCTCGGCGGGATCGTGCGCCGTGATGCCGGCAACGATGCGCATGTGCTTGCGCTGGATGCGGATCTTTCCTCATCCCTCCGCCAACTCGACCATCAGGTTGAGCAGCACCTGCGCGCCGGCGGCGAGGTCGGCGGCTTCGGTATGCTCCTTGACGTTGTGGCTGAGGCCCGCGACAGAGGGCACGAAGATCATCGCCGTCGGGCAGAGGCGCTGCATCATCTGGGCGTCGTGGCCGGCCCCCGACGGCATGCGACGGGTGCGGAGCGACAGCGCGCGAGCATGGTGCTCGACGCGATCGACCAGCGCGGCATCGAAGACCACCGGCTCGAACCGCGCCAGCACCCGGGCCTCGACCTCGACGCGCTCGTCGCGCGCGACCTCGGCGATGTGTGCGGTGACAGCCGCTTCGGCTTGCTTGAGCTTGTCCTCGTCGGTGTTGCGCAGGTCGACGGCGAAGACGGCGCGATTGGGCACCACGTTGATCAGGTTCGGCCTGAGCGCCAGCGCGCCCATCGTGGCCACCTGATTGCCGCCCATCTCCCAGGCCAGCCTGCGCGCAAACAAGTTGACCGACGCCGCAAGGTAGCCGGCGTCGCGGCGCAGGCGCATCGGCGTCGTGCCGGCGTGGTTGGAGATGCCGGTCACGGTGTACTCGGTCCACGAGATACCCTGCACGCTTTCGACCACGCCGATCTGCACCTTCTCCTCGTCGAGGATCGGCCCCTGCTCGATATGAAGCTCGACGAAGGCGTGCGGCTGCATGGCGCCCGGCCGGGCCGCACCGACATAACCGATGCGGCGCAACTCGTCGCCGACCGACTGGCCATCCTTGTCGACCGCGGCATAGGCCTCGTTGAGGCCGAGACCGCCGGCATAGACCAGGCTGCCCATCATGTCGGGCTGGAAGCGCGCGCCCTCCTCGTTGGTAAAGAAGGCGACGGCGATCGGCCGGCGCGTGGTGACGCCGGCCGCGTTGAGCGCCCGCACGACCTCGAGGCCGGCCAGCACGCCGTAATTGCCGTCGTAGCGGCCACCGGTGCGCACCGTGTCGATGTGGCTGCCGGTCATGATCGGCGCCACCGCCTCGCGGCCGGCGCGCAGGCCGATCACGTTGCCGATGGCGTCGATCTGGACCGTCAGCCCGAGCGCCTTCATCCAGCCGACCACGAGATCGCGGCCGGCCTTGTCCTCGTCGCTAAGCGCCAGCCGCGCGCACCCGCCGCCCTCGATGGCGCCGATCCCGGCCAACGCATCCAGCGCCGCGAGCAGGCGCCCTTCGTCCAGTCGCAACCTCATGGATGGACCTTAGAGCCTGGAGCGAAATATTCGACACAGAATCGCTGTCATCCCGAGCGCAGCAAACTCTTCTGAACAGGGCGTCCCCCGTTCAAAGAATCATGGGCGGGCGAGACGCCTGCAATCCACAAGAGCTCGCTGGCGCTCCGAGAGACAGGAAATGCTGCCTGGGGACGGCAAAATATCACGCCGCCTTGATCCGGATTGCCTTGCCAGCGTCCGGACCCAGGGTCACTTACTACGCCATGTCGCGTATGCTCGCCCTGTTGCTCGGCTTGCTGCTGGCGCTGCCCGCCTTCGGCCAGACGCCCGCTGCCGGCGGCTCCGTCGCCACGGCCGACGCTGTCGTGCAGACCGACAATGTCCGCGCCGAGCTGCTGGCCGATGCGGCGGCCGTCAAGCCGGGCGAGCCGTTCTGGGTCGGCCTGCGCCAGACCATCAAGCCGAAATGGCACACCTACTGGAAGAATCCGGGCGATTCGGGCCTGCCGATCGAGATCCGCTGGACGCTGCCGAACGGTGTGAAGGCCGATCCCATCGTGTGGCCGACGCCGCATCTGTTCGATGTCAGCGGCGTCATCAACTACGGTTTCCAGGACGAGGCGATGTTGCTGGTGCGCATCATGCCTCCGGCCGACTTCAAAGACTCATCGCTGACGATCGCTGCCGATACCAACTGGCTGGTCTGCGAGGACGTCTGCATTCCCGAGGAGGCCAAGCTCTCCCTCACCCTGCCGATTGCCGCGGCAGCCACGCCGGCGCCGCCGGCGACGCGGGCGATGTTCGACAAGGCGCGGCAGAACGTACCCACCGAGAGCCCGTGGCCGGCGCGCTACGGAGTCGCCAAGTCCGGCGATCCGACGCTCCTGATCGAGGCACGCGGCCTCAAGCCCGACACCATCCGCGACGTCTACTTCTTCCCCGCCGAATGGGGACCGGTCGCCAGCATGGCCAGGCAGAGCGCCAGCATCGGCGCCGACGGCATCCGCATCCCGCTGAAGCGCGGCGATGCCAAGGCCGCCTTGCCGGAGCGGCTGACGGGCACCCTCGTGCTGACCGAGAAGACCGGCGGCGGCGAGGTCCGGCAGGCGTTCGACCTATCGGCCAGGCTCGATCCCGCCTTGGTGCCGGCGGCGTCGCTCGGCGCATCGTTCGCCGCCGCCGAGGGCAGCGAGCAGCTCTCGCTGGGGCAGGCGCTGCTGTTCGCCCTGCTGGGCGGCCTGATCCTCAACCTCATGCCCTGCGTGTTCCCGGTGCTGGCGATGAAGGCGGCGGCGTTCGCCCGTCTGGCCGGCCACGCCCGCGCCGAGATGCGGCGCGACGGCATCGCCTACACGGCGGGCGTGCTGGCGTCGTTCGCGGCGATGGCGGGGATCGTGATCGGCTTGCGCGGCAGCCTCGGCGAGGTGAGCTGGGGCTTCCAATTCCAGTCGCCGGTCTTCTCGCTGCTGATCGCCTATCTGTTCTTCGTCGTCGGGCTGAACCTCTCCGGCGTGTTCGAGGTCGGCGGCCGCCTGGCCGGCCTCGGCCAGGGCCTGGCTGCGCGCGGCGGCACGACGGGGGCCTTCTTCACGGGGGTGCTCGCCGTCATCGTCGCCACGCCGTGCACAGCGCCCTTCATGGCGGCGGCGCTGGGCTTTGCGCTCAGCCAGCCGGTGCCGCAGACCGTCGCCGTGCTGCTCGCCATGGGGCTCGGCCTCGCCCTGCCGTTTCTCGTGCTGTCGTTCACGCCGGCCTTGCAGCGCCTGATGCCGCGGCCCGGCCCGTGGATGGACCGGCTGCGCCAATTCCTGGCCTTCCCGATGTACGCCTCGGCGGTGTGGATGATCTGGGTGCTGACCCAGCAGACCGGCGCCGACGGCGTGCTCTACGCGCTGGGCGGCATGATCCTGATCGCCTTCGCCATCTGGCTGTTGCGACTGGGCAGCGGCGCCCCCCTCAAGCTCAAGAAGGGGCCCGCGACTTGGCTGCGGCGCGGCCTTGCCGCTGCGGCCGTCCTGCTGGCGCTCGCCGCGACGCTCAAGCTCGAGGATGGTCCGGCCACGGCCGCCTCGGCCTCCGGCCGCCCGACAACTGGCGTGAGCTTCGACGGCTGGGAACGATATTCGCGCGAGCGGATTCAGCAGGCGGTTGCCGCCGGCAAGCCGGTGTTCGTCGATTTCACCGCCGCCTGGTGCATCACCTGCCTGGTCAACGAGCGCGTGGCGCTTGAAACGCCGGCGGCGCGCCGGGCCTTTGAACAGGCGGGGGTTGTGAAACTCAAAGGGGATTGGACCAATCGCGATCCGGAGATCACAACTACGTTGAAGGAACTGGGACGTGCCGGCGTTCCGCTCTATCTTTTCTGGGCTCGGGGGGCCGAACGGCCGAAGATCCTGCCGCAAGTGCTTACCGAATCGCTGATCCTTTCTGAGCTTGCGTCGAACGAGCAGGCCAAGCGCTAGGAGACCGTCATGCTGACCATCACCATCCGACGTCGTGGCCTCATTCTTGCCAGCGCGGCTGCGGCGCTGGCGCCGGCCGCCGCCTTTGCCGCCAGCCCCGATCTCGGCAAGCCCGCGCCGCTCTTCACGGCGGTCGACAGCAACGGCAAGACCTGGTCGCTGGCCGACCTCAAGGGCAAGATCGTCGTGATCGAGACGACCAATCACGACTGCCCTTATGTGCGCAAGCATTACAACGCCAAGAACATGCAGACGCAGCAGCGCGAGGCGGCAGCCAGGGGCGTGGTGTGGCTGACCTCGGCGTCGAATGCCACCGGCGAGCAGGGCTACGTCACGGCGGCGCAGGCCAACGACATCGTCAAGCGCCTCGACGCCGCGCCGGCCGCCGTGCTACTCGACCCGCAAAGCAAGATCGCCAGAGCCTACGGCGCAACGGTGACGCCGCACATGTACATCATCGATGCCTCGGGCACCCTGGTCTACAAGGGCGGCATCGATTCGATCCCGTCGTCCGACGTCGCCGACATTCCGAAGGCCAAGCAGTATGTCCGCATCGGCCTCGACGAGGTGATCGCCGGCAAGCCGGTCACCGATTCGTCGACCCGCCCCTACGGCTGCACGATGAAATACCCGCGCACCTCGACCTGATCGCGTTCGGGTGGATGAACCATGCCGCACGACGGCTGGCATCCCGACGATGATCCGCACGACCATGCCGGGCACCCGCATGACCAAGATGGGCGCCCGCACGATCATCATCATGGGCGGCCGACCCATCACAAGCGGCCGACCCGGCGGCTCGTGCTGGCGGCGGCGAGCTTCCTGCCATTCGGCGGCGCCAGCGCGCAAACAGTCGATGCCGGGCAACGCATCGCCGGGCAGGCCAACCGTTTCCTGGCATCGCTCGACGACGAGCAGCGCAAGCAGGTCCTGATCGCCTTCGACTCGGGCAACCGGCTCGACTGGCATTACATCCCGCGCAGCCGCTCCGGTCTCAGCCTGGGCGAGATGAAAGCGGCGCAGGCCGAGGCGGCGCGCGCCCTGTTCGCCACGGTGCTGAACCAGCGCGGCCTGGAGATGCTCGACGGCGTGCGCCTGCTGGAAGGCGTGCTGCGCGAGCAGCAGGGCAGCTTCCGCGATCCCGGCCGCTACTATGTCTCGGTATTCGGCACGCCGGGCCGCTTCCCGTGGGGCTGGCGGTTCGAGGGCCACCATCTGTCCCTCAATGTCGCCCTGCCCGCCGCCGGCCAGATTTCGGCGACGCCGTTCTTCCTCGGCGCCCATCCCGCCACCGTGCGCGACGGCCGCCACAAAGGCTTCCGCCTGCTCGGCGCGGCCGAGGATCTGGCGCGCCAGGTCATGGCCAGCCTCGACGACGCGCAGCGGCGCAGCGCGCTGATCGCCAACCGCTCGTTCGGCGAGATCGTGGCGAGCCCGCAGCGCGAGCAGGATCTCGGCCAGCCGCGCGGCCTCGAGCTCTCGGCGATGGGTGCAGCCCAGCGCGCCCGTGTCGAAGCGCTGATGGATCACTTTCTCGGCACGCTCGCGCCCGATCTCCTCGCCGCGCAGAAGCGTCGCGTCATGGAGCAGGGAGTGGAACGCTTACGCTTCGCCTGGGCGGGTTCCCTCGTGCCCGGTGACGCCCACTACTTTCGCGTACACGGCCCGGTGACGTTGATCGAGCACGACAACACGCAGAACGGCGCCAATCACATCCACTCGGTGTGGCGCGACCTCGCCGCCGATTTCGGGCGCGACGCGCTCGCCGATCACTACCGCCAGCAGCCTCATCGCTGAGCAACGGTCGGCGCATCGGTGCGCGCCACGCAAAAGCCGCTGGCGGGCGCGTGGCCTGCGGCAGGCGGTTTCAAGCGATCGGCCGAACGGGTTGCCATGAGCTGGATCACAGATCGAACTCCACGAACACGGGCCAGTGGTCGGATGCCGGGATGCCATGGCCGATCCACGCCTTTTTCACCTTGGGCGCGAGATCGTGGGTTACGAAGACATGGTCGATGCGGCCTTCGCCGGGAAAGGAGTCGACCTCCTTTTCCGTGTTGCCGGCCGCGGTCCAGGCATCGGCGAGATGGCTAGCCGTCGTCAGCCGGCCATACGAGCTGGTCGTGCCGCAGACCAGCGGATACTCGGGATGCATCGGGGTGAAGTTGAAATCTCCGGCGACGATCGCGGACGCCGGGATGTCGGGTGCGGGATCCTGGAAGACGAAGCTCGCCGAGGCGGCGGCGTCCCAGGTACCGCCTCTCGTTGCCGCATCGTTGACCGCGTCCATCAGCGCTGCGACCTGCGGCAGCCGCTGCTGCGGGCCGACATGGCTGAGATGGGTGCAATAGATGCGCAAAGGGCCCGAGGGCGCGGCAACCACCGCCTCGATGTAGCCGCGCTGCAGGTCGAACGTCTTGACCAACCGGGCCTTGGGCAACATGACGCCTCGCGACCACACGATCGGCCAGCGCGACACGATGGCGTTGCCGAAACTGCGTCGCCGGTTGACGATTCGGCCGTCGGCCTCGACCGTGCTGGCATCGGCCTCCATCGGACCATGGAATCGGGAATAGCGGTTGAGGCGTCGGGCGATCTCCGCCGTCTGGTCGGCGAAGCCGTTTTGCGGCCAGCCGCGCACAACCTCCTGCAAGCAGGCAATGTCAGCTTCCGCCAGCACGTCGGCGATGCGCTCGACGTCGTACTTGCCATCGGCGCCCACGCCATAGTGAACGTTGTAGGTACTGAACAGCATGGTGATATTCTTCTCTCGTTCCCTTGTGAGCCCGCATCGTGAGCCGGCGCAAACAGACAGCCTACTCCGTTCTCCTGGCCGTCCTGGTGGTGGCGGCCCTCGAGCTGCTTTCGGCGGCATTCCTGTATCTGCAGCACAGCAGCCGCATCAGTGCGGCAACCGGCCGCGCAGTCGGCTCGCCGACATTGGAGGTCATTCGCCAAGCCTGGGCTCTGCTGTTTCCCGAGCCGCCCTACACCCGCATGGTGCGGCTGCCGGACGGGTTCTTCACCGCGGACAAGGAGCAGGGCTATCGCGCCAACCCGGGTCGCTATGTCTTTCGTTACGTTCGCCAGCGCGGCGGCAAGTCCGAGCACATCGACACCGTGGTGAGCGTCAATGCAGACGGAACGCGGTTCACGGGCACCCGGCCGGCAAGGCCGCTCCGGCACATCTACGTGCTGGGCGACTCCTTCGTCTTCGGCGACGGCGTGAACGACGGCCAGACCTTCGGCTTTTTGCTGCAGACCGCTTTCTCCCGCGACGCCGTTCACCTGCATGCCCTGGGCGGCTATTCGTGGGCCAATGCGCTGGTCACGCTCGAGCGCCTCGAGGATCGCATCGGCTCCGACGACGTCATCATCCTGGGCTACGCCCTCTACTACAAGGAGCGCCACGTCGCCGCGCCGGCACGGCTGCGCAGCATCCGTGACTGGATGGCGACCAGCTTTCCCGACAGCGAGCTGTCGGCCAACGACCGGCTGATCCGCGCCCGGCTCGATGACACCACCGGCCAACCGGTGCTCGACACCATCCCGATGCACTGCAAGTTCAACGCGACCTACTGCGCCGGCGCCGAACCGAGCGCGGCGTACACCGACAAGGTGTCGGTTGCCCTGCTGCGCGCGGTCGCCAACACGACCAAGGCGAAGATCTACCTGCTGCACATGTTCGGGCCGAAGGACGATCCGGTCCTGGCCAACCTGCCCACCGGCGTCGCGCTGGTCGCGGCCACGCCGGCCGACTTCACCTACGTCATGCGCGACGACGTCATGGGCTTCGACGACCACGGCGGCCCGTACTGGCACTACGCGATGTTCATGCGCCTGAAGCAGGTGCTCGCGGTGGATTGATGCGGCGGAGCACTCACCAACTTCGCTCAACGAGATGACCTCATCCTGAGGAGCCGCGCACAGCGCGGCGTCTCGAAGGATGAGCCTCAAACGCGGTGCCTGTTGCCATGCTTCGAGACGCTCGCGGTGCTCGCTCCTCAGCATGAGGTTTTTGGGTCGCGACGTTGATTGGGCTCAGAAACCCGTCGTCGTCAGCCGTCGGCGATGCGCTTGCCGGTGCCCGCGTCGAACAGATGCAGATGGCCGGGCTCGGCCTTGAAGCGCCGTTTCTCGCCGGGCCTGGCCTGGACATGGCCGGACTGGCGGACAGTCACCAGCTCGCGCGCCTCGCCGAAGCGGCCGTGCAGCAGGGTGTCGGCGCCCAGCGGCTCGGCCAGCTCGACGTCGAAGGCGAACGGGCCGTCGTCGGCCGGATGGAGATGCTCCGGCCGGATACCGAGCGCGACCGACACGCCCGCTGGCGCCGCCGTCGTCCGGCCGAGCGGCAAGCTGACCGCCGTCGTGCCGGTGCCGGCCAGCTCGACCGACCGCCCGTCGGCCGACAACTTCGCCGCCAGGAAATTCATCGCCGGCGAGCCGATGAAGCCCGCCACGAAGGTCGAGGCCGGCCGGTCGTAGACATCCATCGGCGTGCCGATCTGGTCGGCGATGCCGGCATTCATCACGATCAGGCGATCGGCCAAGGTCATCGCCTCGACCTGGTCGTGCGTCACGTAGATCGAGGTGACGGCGAGCTCTCGCTGCAGGCGCTTGATCTCGAGCCGCATCTGCACGCGCAGCTTGGCGTCGAGGTTGCTGAGCGGCTCGTCGAACAGGAACACGGCGGGCTCGCGCACGATGGCGCGGCCCATGGCGACGCGCTGGCGCTGGCCGCCCGAGAGCTGGCGCGGCCGGCGATCGAGGAAGGTGCCGAGCTCCAGCGTCTTGGCGGCCTTGCGGACACGGCTGTCGATCTCGGCTTTGGGCATGCCGCGGATCTTCAGGCCGTAGGCCATGTTGTCGTACACGCTCATGTGCGGGTAGAGCGCGTAGTTCTGGAACACCATGGCGATGTCGCGGTCCTTGGGCTCGAGCTCGTTGACCACGCGATCGCCGATCGCGACCTGGCCGCCGGTGATGCGCTCAAGACCCGCCACCATGCGCAGCAGGGTGGACTTGCCGCAACCCGAGGGCCCGACGATGACGATGAACTCGCCGTCGGCGATCTCCATGTCGATGCCGTGGATGACGTCGACCTTGTTGTCGTAGGTCTTCTTGACGCCGCGCAGATGGACTTGCGCCATGCCTATTTCTCCGTCTCGACGAGACCGCGCACGAACTGGCGCTGCATGAAGACGACGACCAGCACCGGCGGGATCATCGCCAGCATCGCCATGGCCATCAGCAGGTTCCAGCTCGGCGTCGCATCGGAGGCGACCGCCTGGCGCGAGACCGACATGACCACGGTGTAGAAGCTCTCCTTGGTCGTAATCAGGAGCGGCCAGAGATACTGGTTCCAGCCGTAGATGAACTGGATCACGAACAGGGCGGCGATCGACGTGCGGCTCATCGGCAGCAGGATGTCGCGGAAGAAGCGCATCGGCGAGGCGCCGTCGACGCGGGCCGCCTCGGTGAGCTCGTCGGGAACGCTCAGGAAGAACTGGCGGAACAGGAAGGTCGCGGTGGCCGAGGCGATCACCGGAACGATCAGGCCGGAATAGGAATCGAGCATGCCGAGGCTGGCCACCACGCCGTAGGTCGGCACGATGCGCACCTCCACCGGCAGCATGAGGGTGACGAAGATCGCCCAGAAGAACGTCATGCGCAGAGGGAAGCGGAAGTAGACGATGGCGAAGGCCGAGATGATCGAAATGATGATTTTGCCGATCGCCACGCCCAGCGCCATGATCAGGCTGTTCATCAGCGTGAGCCAGGTCGGATTGTCGCTGAAGCCGCGCCCGAAGCCCTCGAACAGGACCTGTCGATAATTGTCGACCAGGTACGGGCCGGGCAGGAGCGGCACCGGCGATCGCAGCATGGTCGCCTGGTCATGGGTCGAGGCCACGAAGGTCATCCATACCGGGAAGGCGATGACCAGGATGCCCAGCAGCACCACCAGATGGCTGAGGAAAGTGACGAAAGGCCTGTTCTCGACCATCAATAGTGCACTCGACGTTCGATGTAGCGGAACTGCACGAAGGTGAGCAGGACGACCACGGCCATCAGGACCACCGACTGCGCGGCGGAGCCACCGAGATCCTGGCCGCGGAAGCCGTCGTTGTAGACCTTCCAGACCAGGATGTTGGTGGCCTGGCCCGGACCGCCCTGGGTGAGCGAGCCGACGATGCCGAAGGTGCCGAAGAAGGCGTAGATGATGTTGATCACCAGCAGGAAGAAGCCGGTGGGCGAGAGCAGCGGAAAGACGATGTCCCAGAAGCGGCGGCCCGGACCGGCGCCATCGATCGCGGCGGCCTCGATCAGCGAGCGCGGAATGGACTGCAGCCCCGCCAGGAAGAACAGGAAGTTGTAGCTGATCTGGGACCACACGGCGGCAAACGTCACCAGCAGGAACGCCTGGTTGCCGTTACTCACATAGTTGAACTCGAGCCCGATCCCGCTCAGCAACCAGGCGACGATGCCGACCGACGGATTGAACAGGAAGCCCCAGAGGACGCCGGCGACGGCCGGCGCCACGGCATAGGGCCAGACCAGGAAGGCCTTGTAGATGCCGGCGCCGCGGATGACGCGGTCGGCCATGACCGCCAGCAGGAGCGAGACCGCAAGCCCGATCGTGGCGACCAGCGCGCTGAACACCAGCGTGATCCGCACCGAGGCCCAGTAGGAGCCCTCGCTGAAGAGATGAAGGAAATTGTCGAACCAGACGAACCTGGTGTTGCCGCCGAAGGCGTCCTCGATCAGGAGGGACTGCCAGACCATCTGTCCGGACGGCCAGAAGAAGAAGACCAGCGTAATGATGATCTGCGGCGCCACCAGGAGGTAAGGCAGCGTTCGCTCGTTGAAGGTGACGCGTTTTTCCATGTCGGCGAGCGCCCCTCCCCTGCGGGCGCCTCCCCCGCGAAGCGGGGGAGGCCGAGAGAGGTGCCTATTTGTTGGCGGCTTCGAACTTCTTGAGCAGCTCGTTGCCGCGCTTCACCGCCTCGTCGAGCGCGGCCTTGGCGTCCTTCTTGCCCGACCACACGGCCTCGAGCTCCTCGTCGACGACATCGCGGATCTGCACGAAGTTGCCGATACGCAGGCCCTTGGAGTTCTCGGTCGGCGGATTGAGCGTGAGTTCCTTGACCGCAACGTCGCGCCCCGGGAACTTCTGGTAGAAGCCCGCCTTCTCGGTGATCTCCGCCGCCGCCAGGGAAACCGGCACATAGCCCGTCTCCTGATGCCACTTGGCCTGCACTGGCGCACTCGCCAGATAGGTCAGGAACTTGGCGACGCCCTTGTACTCGGAGGCCGGCTTGCCCTGCAGCACCCACAGCGTGGCGCCGCCGATGATCGAGTTCTGCGGCTTGGGCGCAACGTCGGGCGAATAGGGCATCATGGCGATGCCGAACTTGTCGGTGCCGAGCGCCTTGTCGATCGCCGACGCGGTGGCCGACGAGGCAATGTGGAAGACGCAGTCGCCCGCGGTGAACAGCGCCGTCGACTTGCCCTCGCGGCCGCCATAGACGAACGTCTTGTCCTTGCCCCAGTCGGCCAGCATCTGGATGAACTTGACCCGGGCGGGATCGTTGAACTTGAGTTCGATGTCGATGCCGCCGAAGCCGTTGGCCTTGGTGGCGTACGGCAAATTGTGCCAGGCGCCGTAATTCTCGATCATCGTCCAGGTCTGCCACTGCGGGGTGAAGCCGCACTTGGCGCCGGCCGCCACCGCCTTCTTGGCCATCTCGCCGAGCTCCGGCCAGGTCGTCGGCGGCTTGTTCGGGTCATAGCCCGCCTTGGCCAGCAGCTCCTTGTTCCAGTAGAGCACCGGGGTCGACGAATTGAACGGCATCGACAGGAGCTTGCCGTCGGTCGTCGAGTAGTAGCCGTAGACCGGGCCGATATAGGCCTTGGGATCGAATGGCTCCTTGGCATCGGCCATCAGCTGGAAGACCGGGTAGACCGCGCCCTTGGCGGCCATCATGTTGGCGGTGCCGACCTCGAAGACCTGCACGATGTGCGGCGCCTGCTTGGCGCGGAAGGCGGCGATCGCCGCCGTCAGGGTCTCGGTGTACGAGCCCTTGTAGACCGGGTTGACCTTGTACTCGCTCTGCGACTTGTTGAAGCCGTCGGCCAGGGCATTGACCGCCTCGCCGAGGTTGCCGCCCATGGCGTGCCACCACTGGATCTCGGTCTGAGCCCATGCCGGCGTGCTCGCCAGAACGGCGGCGACCGCGACGGCCGAAAAATTGATCCGTGTCATCTCCACAAACCTCCCTGAGAAGCCCCCCGGTTATATCGATAGGCCACAAGACTGCGATGTGTCTGCTTTATTACAGTCTGGCAACAGTCCACCAAGACTATTGAGCGGGCGCAAGCGGCATCTCATCGCCTCCCCGGCAGGGCTGGGCAGGTGTCGCCGTGGCGGAGGGGTCATGGCTGGCGGCGCGCGACTCCAGCCGCGCGTCTTCTGTGCGATCGACAAGGACGCGCCACTGAAATGGCGCGCCCCCAGCCATGAGAATCTTGTCCCTCTGCCGGTATGACGCCCTCACCTCCGCAACGCCCGCAGGTTGACCACCGATACCGGGCGGGTCATCCCGCGGATCGTGCGCTCGCCGAGGTCCTCGATGTCGGCGATGTCCTCAACGGCGGCGGCCAGGCGGCCACTGGCCAGGATCTGGCCGTCGCTGGCGTCGGCGCAGAGCCGGGCTGCGAGATTGATCACCGCGCCGATCGCCGTGTAGTCGAAGCGATCCTCGAAGCCGATACGCCCCAGCGTGGCGTAGCCCTGCGCCATGCCGAGGCCGATCCCCAGCTGATGCCCCCGGCGCTTCCAGGTCGGCACCAGGGCGGAAACGGCGGCGCGCATGGCGATCGCCAGGTGGGCCGCGCGCTGCGGCCCGTCCGGGCACGGCAGGGGATCATTGAAAAACACCAGCATGCCGTCGCCGGTGAAGCGATCGAGCGTGCCCTCGTGCTTGCGGATCAGCGGCCCCACGGCGCCGTGATACTCGGCCAGCACCGCCATGATGTCCTCCGGCTCGGCGGTCTCGGAAAACGCCGTGAAGCCGCGCAGGTCGCAGAACAGGGCAACGATCTCGCGGCGGTGGTTCTCCAGCACCTTCTCGTCGCCGCCCGAGACGATGGCCTGGGCGAGCTGCGGCGCCAGGAAACGGCGCAGGCGTCCGACCCGTTCGAGCTCCTCGACCTGGGCCTTCACCTTGGCCTCGAGGCCGCGGTTCAGGATCTGCACCTCGTCGTGCAGGGCCTTGATGCGCAGCATGGCGCGCACCCGCGCGACCAGCGCGCCATGATCGATCGGCTTGGTGAGATAGTCGTCGCCGCCGGCATCGAGGCCGGCCACCACGTCGGCTTGGCTCGCCCGCGCCGTCACCAGGATCACCGGGATGAAGGGCAGCGTGCCGTTCGCCTTCAGGCGGCGGACGACCTCCAGCCCGTCGACCTTGGGCATCATGATGTCGAGCAGGATCAGGTCGGGCAGCAGCTTGGGGACGCACGCCAAGGCTTCCTCGCCGTCCTTGGCCGTGACGACCTCGTAGCCCAGCGCGGCAAGGCGCATGCGCAGGATCTCGACGTTGTCGGCAACGTCGTCGACCACCAGGATCCGTGCCGGCGCCCGCATCAGCCTCTCATTTTTCCTCCCCAAGCGTAGCTTGGGGAGGTGTCGCCGTCTTCGGCGACGGAGGGGTCATGAGCCCCAGTCCCGCTGCTCATGACCCCTCCGCCCCGTATGACGGGGCACCTCCCCAGCGAAGCTGGGGAGGCGAGTGAAAAGCGAGCCCTCATCCGACGATGCCCCGCACCTTGGCCAGCATCTGGCGCGGGCTGTAGGGCTTGGCGATGTAATCGTCGCAGCCGGCGGCACGCGCCTTGTCCTCGTCGCCGGACAGCGCATAGGAGGTCACGGCGATTACCGGGATCGCCTTCAAGGCCGGATCCGACTTGATGCGCCGCGTCGCCTCGTAGCCGTCCATGACCGGCATCTGGATGTCCATCAGGATCAGGTCGGGCCGGTGCTCGGCCGCCTTGACGACCCCCTCGGCGCCGTCGTGCGCCTCAATCAACTCGTAGCCCGCCATGCCCAGCAGATCGCGCAGGATCTGGCGATTGTCCTCGGTATCCTCGACCACGAGAATCTTCTTGCTCATTCGGCGGCTTCCTTGACCGTCTGGGCGTTGATGGGCAGCGCGATGAGGAAGGTCGAGCCCTTGCCGACCTCCGACTCGACCGTGATGCGCCCGCCATGCAGCTCGACGATGCGGCGCGAGATCGACAGACCGAGGCCCGTGCCGCCTTTCCTGCGCGTGCTCGTGTTGTCGACCTGCTGGAATTCGTCGAAGATCCGCTTCTGATCGCCGGGCGCGATGCCGGCGCCGCTGTCGACGACGGCGATCTCGAAGCGGTCGGCGGTCCGGGCGACACGGACCTCGACCTTGCCCCGGTCGGTAAACTTGATGGCGTTGCCCACCAGGTTGAGCAGCACCTGGGCAAGGCGGCGCGCATCGCCGATCCCCATGGGCAGGTCCGGCGGAACCGTCGAGCCGAGCTCGAGGCCTTTGGCGCGCGCCAGGGATTCGGTGGCCGACAGCACGGTCGTGACGATGTCGGCGACGCTGTAATGCTCCATCGTCAGCACGAGCTGGCCGGCCTCGATCTTTGACAGGTCGAGCACGTCGTTGATCAGGCCGAGCAGGTGCTTGCCGTTGCTCTGCACGCGCTCGAGCACGCCCTGAGCCTTCTCGCCGACGTTGCCGTAGAGCCCGTCGACCATCATCTCGGTGTAGCCCAGGATGGCATTGAGCGGCGTGCGCAGCTCGTGGCTCATGTTGGCCAGGAACTGCGACTTGTGCTGGCTGGCGATCTCGAGCTGGCGGCTCTTGTCGGATATCTCCTTGAACAGACGCACGTTCTCGATGGCGATGACGGCCTGGGCGGCGAACGTCTCGAGCAGCTCGATCTGGCGTGGCGTGAATGGGCCCGGATCAGGCCGGCGCAACAGCACGCAACCGACGGCACTGCCCTCGCGCAGCATCGGCGCGGCGAGCAGCGCGCGTACGTTGGTCCGCTCGGCCAGCTCGAGAGTCTTGGCGTGCTCCACCGGATCCAGGGCGGCGACATCGGGCACGTGGACGGTCTGTCCGTCGATCGCCGCGCGACCCGTCGTCGAGCTGCGGTCGAGCGGGATGCGCTCGCCGAGCAGCGCCGGCACCGAGCCCTCGTGCGTCGCGATCAGCTGCTCGTTGCCTTCGCGCAGGACGATCATCGCGTCATCTGCGCCGCAGAACCGGCGCGCCGCGCCGACCACCGCCCTGAGCACCGGTTCGACGTCGGTCGGCGACTGCGAGATGACGCGCAGCACCTCGGCGGTCGCCGTCTGCTGCTCGAGCGCTTCACGCAACTCGGTGAACAGGCGAACGTTCTCGATCGCGATGACAGCCTGGGCGGCGAAGGCCTCGAGCCGCTCGATCTGGCGAGGCGTGAATGCGCCCGGGTCTGGCCGGCGCAACACAACACAGCCGATGGCGCCGCCGTCGCGCAGCATAGGCGCGGCGAGCGCGGCGCGAAAGCTCATCTCGCAGGCGTTTGCCCGGGCCCGGCTGAACTCCGTCGAGTCGAGCAGCATCATGTCCGGCACGTGAACGGTACGATGGTCAATGATCGCGCGGCCCATGACCGTGCTGGGGACGAGAGGGTCGCGGGTACCGACCCCGGCGCCGATCGAGCCCTCGTGAGCGGCACGAACGACTTCCTGGCCATCGCGCAGGATGATTGTCGCGTCGTCGGCGCCGCAGAATCGTCGGGCGGCCGCGACGACCGCCTTGAGCACCGGCTCGACATCGGTCGGCGACTGCGAGATGACGCGCAGCACCTCGGCGGTCGCCGTCTGCTGCTCGAGCGCCTCGCTGAGTTCGGTGGTCCTGAGATCGACCTTCCTCTCGAGGTCGGCATAGGAGGCCTGCAGCGCCTCCGCCGTGCGGTTGAACTGGTTGGCGAGCGATTCCAGCTCGTCGCCGGTGTTGATCGACAGGCGTTGTCCGAGCTCGCCGTCGCCGACCCGCTGCGCGCCGGCTTCCAGCGCCCGGATCGGCACGACCATGCGGCGTGCCAGCAAGGCGCCGGCGACGCCGGCCAGGACCACCCCCAGGAGCAGCAAGGCAAGCGCCCGCAGGCCGGCATCGATCACCGGTCGCTCGGCCTCGCTCGTCGGCACCTCGACGAACACCAGCCAACCGAGCGCCGGAATGAGGGCATGTGCCGACAGCACCGACAGGCCGGCCCGATTGACCGTGTCGACGGCACTGCTGCCGACCGGGTCCGGGTTCTTCAGGGCGGTCCTGACCTGCGCCAGCCCGCTCATGTCGGTGCCGCGCAGCACCAGGGAAATGTCGGGATGGCCGATCAGGCGGCCGCGGCGGTCGACAACATAGACATAGCCGTCCTGCCCGACCTTGATCTGCGAGATGGGGTCGAGAATGAACTTGAGGTTGACGTCGGCAATGGTGACCCCGGTGGCCCTCTCCCGGTTCCCGTTGATGACCGCCATGGTGAGGTAGGGTTCGCTGTCGCGGCGGTACTCGACCGGGCTGAAATAGACCCGGTGGGCCATCGCCTCGGCGAAGGCCGCCTCGCCGGACCGGTCGGCGCCGCTGCCGATCACGTCGATCGACACGCGCGAGACCCGCAGCTGCTCACGCCCGTGCGCATCGAGCTGCGCCAGCTCGGTGATCGCCGGAACCCGCTGCAGCAGGCGGGCATAGTCGAAGCGACGCTGCTCGAGCGGCAGGCTGGACCAGTGCGCCTGGGTCACCCAGCCGAGCTGACGCTCGATCTCGCGGATGAAAGACTCGATCTTGTGCGCCGCCGCATCGGCCTTCTCCTGCTGCACCTCGATCGACGCCCGCCGGTTGTCCTCGTAGACGAAGTACAGGTCGAGGGCAGCGTTGATCACCAGCACGCCGGTGACCAGGCCGACGAACAGCACGACATACTTCAGGAAGAGACCGCGCTTCATGCGCCGCATTCAGCCGCTCGGCGCAGGTCGGCGGACGGGCCGTCGGGCGGGGGCCATTGCCTCATCGATGGTTGATCATCATCCGGTCCCGCACTGTAGTGCCAGCGGCAGCATTTTTCGAGGGGCGGCCGGCAGGCTGGTTTCCCGTCGTCTCGATCTTGCGCGCCTCCCCCGCAATCGACCCGATTACGGGGGAGGAATGGAAGCGGCGAGTGCATCCAGAATCACGTCGGGCGCGTCGGTGATGATGCAGTCGGCGCCCATGGCGACCAGCGCGCGCGCCTCGACCGGGTCGTTGATCGTGTAGACGCCGAGCCGGTAGCCGGCGCGCTTGATGTCGTGCGCCCACAGGGCACCGAGCTTGCGGCCGCTGACGTTGAGACAGACGGCACCCACCGCCTGCGCCCGGGCGAGCCAGTCCGGCACCTGCTCGCCGAGGAGCAGCGCCCGCGCATACTCGGGCGCCTCCTGCCGGGCTATGGCGAGCGACGCATCCTTGAAGCTCGACAGCAGGGGCGCCGGCAGGTGCGGCGGCCAGCACTGGCGCAGCGTCTCGACCGCCGCGCGCGCGGTTGCAGCCTCGCGGCCGGGGCAGGGCTTGATCTCGACGTTGCAGCCGAGGCCGAGCTCGCCCAGGCAGGCGATCGCCTCGGCGAAGGTCGGCACGCCGGCCGGCAGGTCGGCGCGGTCGGTGTCGATGACCAGCCGGTCGACGCCCGTCGTGCGCTTCAGCGATTCGTCGTGCATGACGATGGGTACGCCGTCGCGGCTGGTCTTGACGTCGAGCTCGATCCACGTCGCGCCGCGCCGCTTTGCTTCGCGGAAGGAGTCGAGCGTGTTCTCCGGCGCGTAGGCGGCGGCCCCGCGATGACCGACGACATTCGGCAGTTGCAGCATTTGCCCTTACACCGCTAAGTCAGCGTGTCGCGATAAACCATGATCTCTGCCCTGTCGACCTTCCCCGATCGTTTCCGGCTCGACGGCCGCACCGCCCTGGTGACCGGCTCGGCGCGCGGGCTGGGCTGGGAGATGGCCAAAGGCCTGGCGGAGGCCGGCGCGCGGGTGCTGCTGCACGGCCGCTCGCCCGAGCGCTTGGCGCCGCGCCTCGCCGAGCTGCAGGCGGCCGGCCACGGAGCGGGCGCGCTGGTCTTCGAGATGAGCGACCGCGCCGCCATGGCGGCCGCGTTGGCCGGGGCCGGTGCGATCGACATCCTGATCCACAATGTCGGCGAGCGCGACCGCCGGCCGATCAACGAGATCGAGCCCGAGGCGTTCGCCCGGCTGATCGATGTCGACCTGGTCGCCGCCCATGCCCTGGTGCGCCTGGTCATGCCGGGCATGATCGAGCGCAGATGGGGCCGGCTGATCCTGGTCACCTCGATCGTGGCATCGCTGGCCAGTCCGGGCAGCGCGTCCTACACCGCGGCCAAGGGCGGCCTGGCGGCGCTGACACGCGCGCTGGCGACCGAGCTCGGCGCCACCGGCATCACCGCCAACGCCATCTCCCCCGGCTTCTTCGCCACCGAGACCAACCTGCCGCTGGCAGCCTCGCCGGCCGGGGAGCGACAGCGCGAGCGCTGCCCGGCCAAGCGCTGGGCCGAGCCGTGGGAGATCGCCGGCGCTGCCGTCTTCCTCGCCTCGCCCGCCGCATCCTACGTCAATGGCCATACGCTGATCGTCGACGGCGGCGTCTCGGCGAGCTACCTGGCCTGATGCACGGCTTCTGTGTTGACGGGGCGTGAAGATTCGCCCTCTCTGTCGTCGTGAACGAAGTGAAGGACCTCATCGCCGCGAGCCACGGTGTACTCCGAGACCTCTGGCGATGAGATCCTTCGCTCCGCTCAGGATGACATGAGAAGTGCGCGTCGCGGTCAGAACCAGACCTTGACTCCGACCAGGGCGCGCAGGTTGGAGGTCGGGCCACCCTCGGCGGCCACCAGGCTCGCGGTGTTGCCGGTGAACTGCTCGAAGCTCACGCCGACATAGGGCGCGAACTCCTTGGCGAATTCGTAGCGCAGCCTGAGCCCGACCTCGTAGCGGGCAAGGCCGCCGCCGAGCTGGATGGCCGAATCGTCCTTCGAGGCCAGCATCGCCTCGACGCGCGGCTGGGCGATCAGCTTCTGCGACAGCAGGATGTCGTACGACGCCTCGAGCCTGGCGCTGAACACACCGGTCTGGCTGACGCCCAGCAACGCATCGACCCGCACGCCATACGGCGCCAGGCCCTCGACCCCGCCGACGAAGGCCGAGCGCGTCACGCCCTGGTCGAAGATCGAGAGCTGCACGCCTGCCTTGGCGTCCCAGTAGTCGGAGATCAGGCGGCTCACCAGGAACCGGTTGTCGATGCCCTTGGTGCCACCCTCGTTGTCGATGTGGCCGGAATCGTCGATCACCCCGCCGTTGAACAGGCGAAGCTTGTAAGCGTCGTTGCCGATCCACGCCGTGCCCAGCCATTCCGTGGCTGGCGCCACCGACGTCAGGCGCTTCTCGACGAATCCGTCGAACCGCCACCACACCGCCTGGTCATCCATCGCCTGCGCCGGCTCGCCGAGGCAGACCGCCGACGCCGCGAGCGCGAGTCCGGCGACGAGCCCTCTAGTGGTGCGCATGGCCGCCTCCTGCTGGCGCCGGCAACGGCGTGGCCGCCGGCCGCGCGCTGCCCCGGGGATGGACCACGAACTCGCGGAACATGCCGGTCATCATGTGGAACAGCAGATGGCAGTGGAACGGCCAGCGGCCGACCTCGCTCATCTGCACGGTGACGGCGACGGTACGGCCGGGCGGCACGATCACGACATGCTTGCGCGGACGCCCCTCGGACCTGCCGTTGTCGAGGTCCATCCACAGGCCGTGCAGATGGATTGGATGGTTCATCATGGTCTCGTTGCGGAAGACCAGGCGCACCGTCTCGCCTTCGGTGAAGTTGATCACCGGGCTCTCGGAGTATTTGCGGTCGTCGAACGACCAGATGAACTTGTCCATGTTGCCGGTCAGTCTGACCTCGACGGTGCGGCTGGGCGGCGGCAGGGCATAGCCGCGGCCGAGGCGCTCGAGATCGGCGTAGGACAGCACCTTGGTGCCGGGCAGCGCCGCGACCGGCGGCACGTGCACGAGACCCGCGAGCGTGTCGGAGGACGCCTGACCCACCGTCGCGGGCTTCATCGTCGAGTGATCCATCTTCGAATGATCCATCTGCGAATGATCCATCGTCGATGGGTCGGTGCCATTGTGGTTCGTGCCGCCGTGGCCCATGGCGCCGTGACCCATAGCGCCGTGACCCATGTCGGCGGGCGTCAGCAGGCCGGGCGGACGCAGCACCGGCAATTGACCGGCCATGCCCTCGCGCGTCGCCAGGGTGGCGCGGGCGAAACCGCGGCGATCGATCGACTGCGCCTCGATCGTGTAGGCGCGGTCCTCGCGCGGCTCGACGATCAGGTCGTAGGTCTCGCCGACGCCGATCCTGAGCTCATCGACGTCGACCGGTTTCACATCGTTGCCGTCGGCCTGCACGACCTTGAGCCCGAGGCCGGGGATGCGGACATCGAAGATCGACATCGCCGAGCCGTTGATCAGGCGCAGCCGCACCTTCTCGCCAGGCCTGAACAGGCCCGTCCAGTTGTCGGTCGGGCCGCGGCCATTGACCAGGAAGGTGTAGCCGGTGACGTCGGCGAGATCGGTCGGATCCATGCGCATCTCGCCCCACGCCATCCGGTCGGCGATGATCGCCTGCCGTTCGGCGCCGCTCCTGGCGTTGCCGAGATCGCGCATCAGCCCGGGCAGGGTGCGCTTGCGGTCGTTGAAGTAGCCCGGCTCCTGCTTCAGCTTGCGCAGGATGGCGCCGGCCGACATCGCATGCTGGTCGCTCAGCATCACGACATAGTCGCGCGCGACCTTGTAGCGCTCGCCCGTGGCCGGCTCGATCACGATGGGGGCGTACATGCCCTCCTGCTCCTGGCCGCCGGAATGGCTGTGGTACCAGTACGTGCCGGACTGGCGCACCTTGAAGCGGTAGGTGAAGGTCGCGCCGGGCTTGATGCCGGCGAAACTCACCATCGGCACGCCGTCCATCTGGTAGGGCAGCAGGATGCCGTGCCAGTGAATCGACGTCTCCTCCTCGAGGCGATTGACGACGTTGATCGTGACGTCCTCGCCTTCCTTCCAGCGCAACGTCGGGCCGGCGATCTGGCCGTTGATCGAGAAGACGCGGCGCGTCTTGCCATCGATCACGACAGGAGTGCGGTCGATCACCAGGTCGTAGGTCGCGGCGAACGCCTGGATCGGCAGCAGCAGCAGCAGCAGCACGGCAACGAAGGCCGCGCGCAATCTCGATGCCATCACGGCCTCCCCCATTTGACGAACCGGACCGGGCCCTTCATGCCGTCCTCGTAGTGGCGCGGAATGTTGCAGGCGAACTCGAGGCTGGCGGTGCCTGGCTTGCCGCCGCTCTGGCGCGGACCGTGCGCCGGCGCCGGCGCGGCCGCAGCCAACGCCAGGACGCCGACGACAGAACGTCGGAACAACATGATGAAACTCCCGTGTGTGAAGACGAACCGAACGGACTCGTCTCAGGTGCGGGGAGGCGGCGGATCCTTGGTGACGTCGAGCCCGGCAAGGCTCGGCGCGAAGGCGGGGGCCGGCGGCGCGAGCGCACCCGGCCGGGCGACGCCGCTCGCCGCCGGCAGCACGGCGAGCGCGCAGGCCATCGACGGACAGCACTCGGCGGCGCCATGCTTGGCGGTGTCACGGGCCGGACAGGGATCGGCAGGCGGCGGCGCGTGCTCGGCGCAGTCGGCCGCGGCGGCAGCGCGCGCGGTCGGCGCGCCGCCAACCATCGCCGCCGCCGACAGCGCGGGCGCGACGAAAGCAAGCAACGCGACCAGCCAGACCAGGGATCGCCAGCGCGACATGCTAAAACGTTACCCCCGTAGGGTATGGGTTGGCAAGCCGGTCCATGGCGACCTTCCGGTGGCGACCGTGCCGCGGCGTCGCGGGCGCGCCGCCCTGGCCGCCGCCGTGGCCGCGCAGCCCGGCGTCGCGCGCGACCTGCGGCAAGCTCATGGTCTTGTGGACCGCGAGCCTCTCGCTCGCTCTTCGGGCGCCTTGCGCGCTTATGGACGGCGCGCCTGCGCGCCGGGCAAGCGGGAGGCTCGCGGTCCACAAGACCATGACCGGTCGCATCGCCCCTCACCGCCTCCGGTTGTCGAGCACCTCGAGGAGCTCGTCGATCTTGGTCTGGCGGTCGCGTTCGCTGCCGGCGTGGAAGGCGTGCGCGACGCAGTGCTGCAGGTGGTCGCTCAGGATCTCCTGCTCGACCTTGTCGAGGGCCGCCCGCACGGCGCGGATCTGGGTCAGCACGTCGATGCAGTAGCGGTCTTCCTCGACCATGCGCGCGACGCCGCGCACCTGGCCCTCGATGCGCCCCAAGCGGGCGAGCTGCGATTTCTTCACCCTGTCGTCCATCCTTGAACTATACCCCCGTAGGGTATAGATAGCAACCATGACCGACGCCCCGACCGCGCACCCGCATCAGCATCAGCATCAGCATCACCCCGTCGACAGCGACAGCGCCATCGATCCGGTGTGCGGCATGACGGTGAAGAAGGAAGGCGCCAAGAACACCGCCGAGCACGCCGGCCACACGTACTACTTCTGCAGCCAGCGCTGCCTCGGAAAGTTCACCGCCGAGCCGCTGCGCTACCTCGCGCCCGCGGCGGCGAAGCCCGAACCTGCCGCGCCGGCCGGCACGATCTACACCTGCCCGATGCATCCGCAGATCCGCCAGCCCGGGCCGGGCAACTGCCCGATCTGCGGCATGGCGCTCGAGCCCGAGGTAGCAACGGCCGATGCCGGTCCCAACGCCGAGCTGCTGCTGATGAAGCGGCGCTTCTGGGCCTGCCTGGTGCTCGCCGTCCCGATCGTCGTGCTCGAGATGGGCAGCCATCTCCTCAATCTGCACATGATCGGCCAGGGCCTGTCGAGCTGGATACAATTCATCCTCGCCACGCCGGTCGTGCTGTGGGGCGGCTGGCCGTTCTTCGAGCGCGCCTGGCAGTCGCTCAAGACGCGCAACCTCAACATGTTCACCCTGATCGCCATGGGCACCGGCGTCGCCTGGCTCTACAGCGTCGTCGCCGTGCTGCTGCCCGGGCTGTTCCCGCAAAACTTCCGCGGCGCCGATGGCACGGTCGCGGTCTATTTCGAGGCGGCGGCGGTCATCACCGTGCTGGTGCTGCTGGGCCAGATCCTCGAGCTCAACGCCCGCGACCAGACCTCGGGCGCGATCCGCGCCCTGCTCGATCTCGCGCCCAAGACCGCGCGCCGCCTCGCCGACGACGGCAGCGACGCCGAGGTGCCGCTCGACGCCATCGCCGTCGGCGATCGCCTGCGCGTGCGGCCGGGCGAGAAGGTGCCGGTCGACGGCGAGCTGATCGAGGGCCATTCGACGCTCGACGAATCGATGGTCACCGGCGAATCGATGCCGGTCGGCAAGGATGTCGGCGCCAAGGTGATCGCCGGCACGCTCAATGCCACCGGCAGCTTCGTCATGCGCGCCGACAAGGTCGGGCGCGACACCATGCTGGCGCGCATCGTCCAGATGGTGGCCGAGGCGCAGCGCTCGCGCGCGCCGATCCAGCGCCTCGCCGACCACGTCGCGGGCTGGTTCGTGCCGGTGGTCATCGCCGTGGCGCTGGTGGCCTTCGCCGCCTGGGCGATCTTCGGCCCCGAGCCGCGGCTCGCCTTCGGCCTGGTCGCGGCGGTCGCGGTGCTGATCGTCGCCTGCCCCTGCGCGCTCGGCCTGGCGACGCCGATGTCGATCATGGTCGGCGTCGGCCGCGGCGCGCGCGCCGGCGTGCTGATCAAGAACGCCGAGGCGCTGGAGCGCCTGGAGCGGGTCGACACGCTGGTGGTCGACAAGACCGGCACCCTGACCGAGGGCAAGCCCCGGCTGGTGGCGATCGTGACCGCGCCGGGCTTCGACGAGGCCGACACGCTGCGGCTCGCCGCCAGCGCCGAGCAGGCGAGCGAGCATCCGCTGGCGCTCGCCATCGTCGCCGCCGCGCGCGAGCGCACGCTCGCCCTCTCCGCGGTCGCGGGCTTCGATTCGCCGACCGGGAAAGGCGTGCTGGGCACGGTCGGCGGCCGCACGCTGGCGCTCGGCAACGCCCGCTTCCTGGGCGAGCTCTCGATCGCCACCGCGGCGCTCGAGGGCGAGGCCGAGCGGCTGCGCCGCGACGGCGCGACCGCGGTCTTCCTCGCCGTCGACGGCACGGCCGCGGCGATCTTCGCCATCGCCGACCCGGTCAAGGAGACGACGCCGGCGGCGCTGCAGGCGCTGGCCGCGGAGAAGGTGCGCGTCGTGATGCTGACCGGCGACAACCGCACCACCGCCGAAGCGGTCGCGCGGCGGCTCGGCATCGCCGACATCGAGGCCGAGGTGCTGCCCGACCAGAAGAGCGCCGTCGTCGAGCGGCTGCGCCGCGAAGGCCGCGTGGTCGCCATGGCGGGCGACGGCGTGAACGATGCGCCGGCGCTGGCCGCCGCCGACGTCGGCATCGCCATGGGCACCGGCACCGACGTCGCCATCGAGAGCGCCGGCGTCACCCTGCTCAAGGGCGACCTGATGGGCATCGTCAAGGCGCGCCGGCTGTCGCAGGCGACGATGCGCAACATCCGCCAGAACCTGTTCTTCGCCTTCATCTACAACACCGCCGGCGTGCCGATCGCCGCCGGCGTGCTCTACCCCTTCTTCGGCATCCTGATGTCGCCGGTGATCGCCGCGGCGGCGATGGCGCTGAGCTCGGTCAGCGTCGTCGGCAACGCGCTCAGGCTGCGCCGGCTCGAGCTGTAGGGGCCGGAACGGACGCTGGGAGCGCGCCACTTCAGTCGGAGTAATCTCCGCCGACGTAGCGCTCATGGGATCTGTGATCGACAACAAGAGCGCCATCGGAGTGGCGCGCTCCGA
The DNA here is from genome assembly GCF_044224635.1 of Reyranella sp. Lineage (GTDB taxonomy): Bacteria > Pseudomonadota > Alphaproteobacteria > Reyranellales > Reyranellaceae > Reyranella. The sequence continues at coordinate 25,802 of NZ_JBGAKA010000076.1, forward strand.
GCGGAAGAGTCTGTTTCTTGCTAGTGGCGGGCTCCCGGCCGGGAGTAGCCAAACAAAAACGAATCCGACTGTCGCTCGACAAGGTATTGACAGCCGAAAAGCTTGCCATGGGGTGGGGTTAGCGGCGTCCCCGGTCGCACCGCCACCCGAAGAACAGGGAATCGAAACAGGGAATCCAGAATTATTAACAGGGAAGTCTGTGCACCGGATCAGGGAATTGGAAGCCCGGATCAGGGAATGAAAAGCGCGGTCTCGACGCGCGCCTGCTCGGCGCGAAACTGCCGTGCGTGTAACGCCGCGACGGCCGTCGAGAGCAGGCGCCAACCCTTGGGTCAGGTGCGTCGGTGCGCGAGCGGCCTTTGGTATCAAGCCATCGGCCGTCTCGCAAAAGGGTATCTCTGCACCAGCGCAGGCGGCACGTGCGTCGGCTGTGTTCCTCAAGGGCGTGACCGGGGGTTCGGCTGGCATCTTGCCGAACGCAGCTATCACCATACTGCACGACAGGACAGATGAGCCCGCCAGCTTGGCTCGCTCCTGCAGCCACGACCTTGTGCAATCAATTGCACGCGCGTGCGCTCAGCTTTTTTTTCGGGACGAGAAGCCACCGACCTTTCGTGGATTGTGTCCGCGATGAACGGCAAGTCAAGACACCTCAGTGCACGAAGCCGATCGACGATGCGGCGTCGCGGCAGGCCCGTTCGCATCTCCGGCAGGCATCGGCGCAAGTCCGGCAGTGCTCGTGCCTGCCCGCATGCCGCTCGCATTCCTCGGCGCAGATGCGGCAGCCATCGCTGCAGATCTCGAGCATGCCCCGCAGGATGTCCCGGTTGGTGCCGGTGCGGCGCGATCCCAGCGCGGCAGCGGCAAGGCAGAGATCGGCGCAATCGAGATCGAGCCTGATGCACTGCACCAGCTGCCGCACGTCGCTTTCCGAGAGACAGGCGACGGCTGAGCGCGTGCACGCCCGGGCGCAATCCTGGCATTCGTCGATGCAACGCAGCAGCACCGCGTTTAGGTTGCCCCTCACTCTCGGACGCATGGCGATGATCTGCGCGGTATGCATGCGGTCCTCCTCCGGTCGATCGGCCTCCGGTCGATCTGCCAGGAACGCTCCTCCCGGCGGTCGGGTTACCGACATTTCTCCAGTTCCCGCAATCGGGTCATAGCTGGGAGCGCAGCCCCACACCGCAGCACCTCCGCAAGCGCGCTCGCTTTGCGCCACACCTGCTTCTGGCAGATGAACAGCACGCAGCCTTCGACGAACAGGGTATCGGGGGCGGTACGGCGCAGGGTGGCGCTGTAGGTCTTGCCGTCCTCGGGATTGTAGATGCGTCCCGACCAGACGCCGCCGGCCGTCGGGGCGAGGCCGGACAGGATGGGCAGGCCGATCAGCGGACGGTTGGTGCTTGGTCCCCATCAGCTTTTCCCACCAGCGGACTCGCGCCTGATGTCGGCGACGCCGGCGCGGCGCGCCTGCAGCTTCCGCCGCGCCAGCCCGAACCGCCAGAACCCGCCACGATGGCGGCCATCGCGATCGCCACCACGGCATAGCGGGCGGTATCCAGGGCCCACACCCCGGGCCAGGCCTGGATATAAGTCCGCAACAAATCGCTCATCGGCACCTCCGTTTGGTCGAGGCGACGGTGGCTGGGAGGGACCGCGGGATCGCGCCTGTCTCGGAAATCGATCGCTTCGGGCGGCAATCGCCTCGCCGCTTCCGGAATCGGCGAACTCCCGGCAATGACCCCATGACAATCCGCCGCCGCCACGCCATATTGGCCTCGTCATGCTGCTGATCCATCGCTCGCCGCGGGCTTCGCAGGCCGTCCGGACGGTTTCGCCGGCCGGCGAGCTGTTCGTGGCGTCGGTGGTCGTGTTCATGATCCTCGCCTCGTTCGGCGACGCCCTCGATCCCGCGTTGTTCGGCGAGGCCGGTCTTGAGTTTGCCCTGTTCGATTTCGGCGGCGAGCTCTCCGTCCTGGCGATGCGTCACTGGCACCTGCTGCAGCTCCTGCTGGCCGCCGCCGTGGTCGTGGCAGGCCTCGCCGTGCTGCGGGTCGGAGCCGCCCTCCTGCTCAAGGTCCTGAACCCGGCACCGCCCCGGGCGGTCGACAAGGTCCCGATAGAGTTCTGACGACACCCTGAAGCCAGTGTCGACCGGTCCGATCCGACCGGCGGCTCGTTCGTCATTTGTTCGTCGGAGACTCTCATGGAAGTCGACTTCCTGTCGGGCGCATTCCTGTCCGCCCTGCTTGCTATCGTCCTGATCGACCTCGTGCTGGCGGGCGACAACGCCCTGATCATCGGCCTGGTCGCGCGCAACCTGCCCAAAGACACCCAGCGCAAGGTCATCCTGTGGGGCACGTTCGGCGCCATCGCCGTGCGCGCCGTCATGGCCATCCTCGTGGTCTACATCCTCAACGTGCCGGGCTTCATGCTGGCGGGCGGCCTCGCCCTGGTCTGGATCGCCCGCAAGCTCCTGACCCCCGACCCCGAGCACGAGGCCGGCCATGCCAATGCCGCCCCGGCGACGACCTTCGCCGGCGCCGTGCGCACCGTCGTCGTCGCCGACGCCGTCATGGGCATCGACAACGTGCTGGGCATCGGCGGCGCGGCCCATGGCAGCGTGCTGCTGATCGTGCTCGGCCTCGTCATCAGCGTGCCGATCATCGTCTGGGGCAGCCACCTGGTGATCCGCCTGGTCGACCGCTTCCCGTCGGTCATCCTGCTGGGCGGTGCGGTGCTGGCGTGGACCGCCTACACCATGATCGTGCGCGAGCCGCTGCTGGTGGCGTGGTTCGAGGCGCATGCCGCCGCCAAGCCGCTGATGGCCATCCTGGTGTTCTCGATCTCGCTCGCCCCCTGGTACAGCGAGCGGCTTTCCGAGGCGTCGAAGCCGCTGGTCGCCCTGCTGCCCGGCATGCTGGCCTGGATGCTGGCGGTCGAGGTCGCCGGCTCGTACCTCCAGGTCCAGATCGACTACCTGCTGACCTCCGAGACCGGCGGGTATGCCCTCGAGGCGGTCCGCTGGCTGGGCTGGCTGCCGCTCGCCGTCCTGTACCTGTGGGTGCGCGAGCGGATCGCGCTCGGCGCCCGCCGGACGGCGCGCGGCCAGGCGGCCCGCTAGCCTGACGGCCTCCCGCTCGCCGCCTGCGCCCCACCTTGTACCGCAGGCGGCCGGCGCCTAGGACGGACCCATGCGAACAAGGCTTCTGCCGGGGCTCGTCCTGGGACTTCTCGTGGCGGCCCCGGCATCGGCCTGGGCCGACGACATGAAATACTGTGCCGAGCTGTCGGCCCTCTACCGCCGCTACCTCGGCAACTCCGGCGAGGGGAAGATGTTCCCCGACGTGTCGGTCGCCAACGCCATAAGCGACTGCGAGAAGGGCAACACCGCTGCCGGCATCCCGGTGCTGGAGAAGAAGCTGCGCGACGGGCGGTTCACGTTGCCGAAGCGCACGTGAGCGTGCCCGAGGGTATTGGAGACAGGGCACGCTGCGCCCCGGATCGTCTTGCACCTGGGTCGGAAGATCGGCCGTGCAGGTGAAGGTGAGCTGGCGGCCAAATTCGTTGGCGACGGCGGTCGGCTTCGCCGGCGACCCGGTGTAGGTCAGCGTGAGCGTCGCGCCGGCCGCGTTCCGCCAAGTCGAGAGATTGCCGTCTGCGTCGAACGACAGCGTGGTGCGGTCCTTGCCGACATTAGGTGTAGGTCCCGTTGTCGAGGGCGGGACGGGCACCCGAGGCGAAAATCGAGAGTGACCCTTGCGGCAGAGATCTATACTAACTGGCATGCTGAAGAAGGTCCGACCTTGGGCGGCGACCCGGTGGCAACGGCAGAACTCGGATGGTTTCCTCAACTGCCGGATTCCGGACGGTAGTCTTGATATTTGCAACGAAGTTTCTAGCATCCATTTCAAGCCTCACCAAGCAAACGTCTTGGATCTCCAGCCGGATCTTGCCGCGCGGCGTGTTAGAGCACGGGCCGCATGCCGTACGCGTTGATCTCCTCGCTGCGCGCGCCGGCGAAGAAATACTGCCAGATGCTGACGTCACCATCCAGTCATCACCGGATGCAAGACGTTGCACCACCTAGTGCGTCAATCGAGACCGCAGTTTGGTGTAAACTTCCTCAGTGACGTTAAGCAGCATCTCGCGATCACTATCGCCGACGTACTTCTTAGGAATCAATAGGAGAGATTGCTTAATATTCTTGTATATTAAAGCCAATTTTGACTCGTCTGACGAATGAAACCATATTGAATAGTCGATCTCAATCGCCACAAAGATCGCATTTTCCTTTCGCTTGAAAGACACTTCGTCCGATGGACGTATTGACGTGACCGGCTCAATTGTGGTCGGGTCAATTATGTGAGGCGAAATCATGACTCGTCTAATAGGAGGCGTTAGCCCAATTCTCTTGATTGCAGCCCAGATCTCCTCCTCAAACCATAGAGCGAACTTTCCCGCATCTAAGCCAACACTCGCAAGAGGACGAACCAGGACTCCAAAAGGAGCATCCAGCTTCTCCTGGTCGATCGCGCGGCCTGATCTCTTGAATCTCTCAATGAGAATCTGTTCTCGCTTGGTGAATGCCATCGAATCTCCTCAAGGAACTTTGCTTAGTGGCGTACCAGGCGATGCGGACCGCGCGCAACGCGTGCCAGCCCCTCCTCGGCGATGGCATGCTCTTAGTAGCGTACGGGCAGGCGATGCGGACCGCGCGCAACGCGTGCCAGCCCCGTCCGTAGCGATCGGCGATGGCATGGAGGAACCATTCGGGCGTCCCCATGACGATCGCGTCGGCGCGCTGCAACGCCGTGAGCGGCGCTGCGGTGAGGAGCGGATTGCCCAGGTCGAGCACCTCGTATCCCTTGCGCCGCAGCGTCCAGGAAATGCCCTCGGCGCAGCACCAGGCGGACCCGACGTGGGCGGTGTTGTGAAACACCGCGATCACGTTGATCCCGTTCACCGTCGCGTCGCCTGCAGCGAGACGGCGAGCGGCAGCCACGGCTTGTCCGGCCAGTGCCAGTCGCCGTCGTCCTTCCTCACCAGGAGCGCGAACATGCGCCATGGCACCTGGGCGTGCTCATGCAGCCAGTCGAGCGTCAGGCCGGCGGCAAGCAGGCCGCCCACGGTGTCCGACAGGGGATGCAGCCAGTTGACGTTGGCGGCATTGGCGAGGCGGGCCGTCGGGTCGGCGTAGTCGCGCTCGTCGACCAGGGCGATCGGCTGGCGCGCGAAGTACGGCGCAGTAGCCGGGCCGCCCGTCAGGCGGGCGAGATCGTCGAGAACGTAGGCCGTGAGATGGGCGTCGGCGTAGTAGAGACGGCCGCCTGGTTTCAGAGGAAGCCGGCGACGATCTCGGCCCAGCGCGCGATATCGGG
>NZ_JBGAKA010000077.1:0-30608 GCF_044224635.1 Reyranella sp.
TCATCCCGAGCGCAGCGAGGGACCTTTCCTTTCACGGATGCCGCATGCTCGCGGCGCTCCCCGAAAAAGTCACATGCTCTGAGGAGCCGCGCGCTGCGCGGCGTCTCGAAGGATGGGCCGCAATGACCTTGTCCATTGCCCATACTTCGAGACGCTCGCTGCGCTCGCTCCTCAGCATGAGGTGATTGGGTTGCCCGATCTCTGGGGGCCGTAGGTTCGGCGAAGTGGTTCACAAGTGCATCAATCGCGCATGACGTCGGAACGTGAACTCACTCCGCTGCGACCCGGGCGGCCTGCCGCTCGAAGGCGGCGCGGTTGTCGCGGGCGACGAGGCCGCGCTTGACCACCAGGCGATGGTTCTCCTTGCGGGCGGCGCCCTTGATGTCGACCAGGACGTCACCGTCGCACAGCACGAAGTCGGCGCTGTTGCCCTCCTTGACCCGGCCCTGGTCGGCAAGGCGCATCAGGTCGGCGGCGCTCGCCGTCGAGAAGAACAGCGAATCGCGGGTCGAAATGCCGATCTCGCACATGAACTCGAGCTCGCGCGCATTCTCGCCGTGGCGGTTGTGCGGCGTGCCGGCGTCGGTGCCCATGGCGATGCGGCCGCCCGCCTTGTAGTACATCTTGATCGAGGCGATGTGGCGGTCGAACACGCGTCGGGCCTTCTCAATCACGTAGTCGGGAATCGAGCGGTCGCCGTCGTCATAGCCCTTGAGGATGTTCTTCACGGCGGCGAGCGTCGGCACCAGCCAGACGCCGCGCTCCTTCATCTCGGTCACGCACTCGTCGGTCATGAAGATGCCGTGCTCGATCGAATCGATGCCGCCGCGCACCGCATTGAGGATGCCGAGCGCCCCCTGGGCATGGCTGGCGCAGCATTTATGGAAGCGGTGCGCCTCGGTGATGCCGGCCTTCATCTCCCCCGCCGAGTAGTGCGCATCCTCGGGATTGACGCCCGGCGTCATGACGCCGCCGGTCGCCATGATCTTGATCAGGTCGGAGCCGGCATGGATCTGCTCGCGCACCGCCTTGACGACCTCGTCCGGACCGTCAGCGACGCGGCCGGTACGGTTGCCGTGGCCGCCGGTCATGCAGATCATCCGGCCCGCGCAGCGCATGGTGGGCCCGAGGAAGCGTCCGCCGTTGATGGCGTCGCGGATGGCGAACTCGATGTAGTCCTTGCCGCCGCAGTCGCGCACCGCAGTGATGCCGCCTTCGAGCGTGCTGCGCATGTGCTCCATGCCGCGCACGGCGATCTGGGCGGCGGTCATGCGATCCTGCACCGCCCCCGGGTTGCCCTCGGCGCCCGACAGCGAATGGACGTGGCAGTCGATCATCCCCGGGATCAGGGTGCCGCCCGCCGTGTCGACCCTGGCGCCGGCGAAGCCTGCGAACTCTCCGACCGGCGCCACCCGCTTGACCTTGCCGTTGTCTTCCAGGACCGCGTGGCCATCGAGCACCTTCTCGCCATCGAACAGACGGCCGCCGCCGTACAAAGTCGCCATTGCTGCTGCACTCCGGTTACGAAACGGGACGGACTTTGCCCCTGCGCGTCCGGCGCGGCAAGGACTGGCTGTCATTCTCCTCCCTGCGCGAAGCGCGGGGAGGTGCCCCCGTAAGGGGGCGGAGGGGTCAAGAGCCTCGGTCGATGCGTCTGTTCATTTCAATCGCCCGTGTGCTGCTCATGACCCCTCCGCCCCGCATGACGGGGCACCTCCCCAGCAGAGCTGGGGAGGAGGATGAGGGGAAGCGCCGCCTTATCGCCCAGCCGTACGCTGGCTGCAGCCCAGCGGATCAGACGGCTCGCCGCCACCCATGGCCTTGAGGCGGTCGATCTCGTCGTCGATTCCCGCGATGTGCGGATTGTATTTGCGCGCCAGCTCGAAGGCCGCGACCGCGCGCGGATACTCGCCCAGCTCGGCGCGGATCATGCCGAGGCCGGAATAGGCGCCGAAGTGCCGCGGCTCACGCTTCACGGTCTCGCAGATGTCGGCCAGCGACGCCTTGAAATCGCCGAGCAGCCAGTGGGCGGTCGCGCGCTTGTTCCAGGCTTCCGACACCTCTGGCGCGATCTCGATCAGCCGGGTGAAGGTCTCGACCGATTCCCGGAGCTGGCGCTGCTGCATCTCGCCGATGCCGCGCAGCATCAGGCCGCGCTGGGTCGCATCGGGCACCATGATCCATTGCTCCCAGATTGCCGACTCGAGCGTCTGGATCGCCGTCGGATCAGTCGCCCTCTGCAGCTTGGCAAACAAGGTGTCGAGCACGGTATTGCTCCCGCCGTTCTGCGCCAGTGCGCCGAGCCCCAGCGTCCCCAGCCCGAGCATCACGCCGAGCAGCCCCGCGAGGCAAGCGCGAATGACGGTCACGCGAGCGCCCTGGGTTGCGGCCCGCCGGTCGCCCAGTCGAGCAGCTCGACCGTATGCACCACCGGCAGGCCGGTGCCGGCGGCGATGTTGCCGATGCAACCGAAGTTGCCCGCGGCGACGATGTCGGGACGCACGCTTTCAATGTTGGCGACCTTGCGCTCGCGCAGGCGGCGCGACAGCTCGGGCTGCATCACCTGGTAGGTGCCGGCCCAACCGCAGCAGAGATGCGCCTCGGGCACATCGCTGACGACGAAGCCCGCATCGCGCAGGAGCTTCTTCGGCTGCTCGTTCACCTTCTGCCCGTGCTGCATCGAACAGGCCGAATGATACGCCACCCGCAACGGCCGAGCGGTCACGTTCACGAGACCCATCTCGAGCATGATCTCGCTGACGTCCTTGGCGAGGCGGGCCACCTGCTCCGCCTTCTCTTTCCACTCGGGCTCGTCGGCCAGCATGTGGCCGTAGTCCTTGAGGGTCGTGCCGCAGCCCGAGGCGTTGACGACGATGGCGTCGAGCCCGGCGCCGTCGATCTCGCGCATCCAGGCCTCGATGTTGCGCTTGGCCAGCGCGACAGCCTGATCGGTGCGCCCGACATGCTGCACAGACGACCCGCAGCAGCCGGAGCCCGCTGCGTTCACCACCTCGATGTCGTGGCGCGTCAGCAGCCGTACGGTGGCCTCGTTGACCTCGGGCGCCAGCACCTGCTGGCCGCAGCCCGGCATCAGGGCGACGCGCTTGCGCCGCAGGCCGGCCGCCGGGAAGGTCTGCGGGCGATCCACCGGAGACGGTCCGGCAAGCCTTGCCGGCACACTGTCGAGCATCGCCCGCAACCGGCGCAGCAAGGTCGCGCCGCCGGCATCGGCGCTGGTCGCGGGCAGCAGCCCGGCGAACGGCCTGGCGATCCGGCCCAGCACCATCGCCCAGCGAAGCATCGCCGGACGCGGCATCAGCCATGCCAGCAGCCCGCGCATCAACCGGTCCGCCAGCGGCCGCTTGTAGCGCGCCTCGATGTGATGGCGGCCATGATCGACCAGGTGCATGTAGTTCACGCCCGACGGGCATGTGGTCATGCATGACAGGCAGGACAGACAGCGGTCGACGTGGCGTACCTCGGCGGCGCTCGGCGTGCGGCCGCCCTCGAGCATCGCCTTGATGTAGTAGATGCGCCCGCGCGGGCTGTCGCGCTCGTCGCCCAGCAACACGAAGGTCGGGCAGGTCGCGGTACAAAAGCCGCAATGCACGCACTTGCGCAGGATATGCTCGCTGCGCGCCGTCAGCGGATCGGCAAGCTGGGCCAGGGTGAAATTGGTTTGCATCGCTAGCCCATCCGCCCCGGATTGAAGAGCCCTTGCGGATCGAAGCTCTCCTTTACGCGCGCCGCGAGCACTGCCAGCGCCGGCGACAGCGGCTGGAAGACCGGCACGGCGGCGCGCACCACCGCGGGCGCCCGGATCAGGGTGGCGTGCCCGCCGGTCGTGCCGAGCGCGGCGCGCACCAGCACATGGTCGGCGTCGGCGCTCGCCGGCAAGGCGAGCCAGACGAGGCCGCCCGACCAGTCATAGAAGGCTTCGGCGCCATGCCGCTCGGCCTTGATGCGCCTCACCACCGCCGGCCCCTCGGTCGGCGGACAGGAGATCTTCCAGACGACATCATTGGCGCCGGCCTTGAGCGGGACGACGTCGCGCACGTTGCGCCAGAAGGCGCGGCTCTCCAGCGTGCCCAGCTCCTCCATGTCGGCGTCGATCGACGCCAGCAGCTCGCGCAGGCCCTTGAGGCGCGCGTCGACCGACGGCGCCACCCCTTCGATCCGCAGCGCCGTGCGATCGCCCAGGTGGGCGGCACCGGAGACATCGTGCGGGCTGCCCATCGCCGCGCACATCGCCTTGACCGCGGCTTCGTCGGCGAGGCCGCGCAGCATCAGGGTGCTGGTCTGGTCCGGCGCCGGCAGCACCTTGACCGACACTTCGTCAAGCACGGCCAAGGTGCCCCACGAGCCGGCCAGCAGCTTGGACAGGTCGTAGCCAGTGACGTTCTTCATCACCTTGCCGCCCGATTTGAAGGACTCGCCGCGACCGTTGACGCCGCTGAAGCCCAGCAGATGGTCGCGCGCGGCCCCGCCCGAGACGCGGCGCGGGCCCGCCAGGTTGCCCATGACGGCGCCGACCAGCGTCCCCTGCCCTGCCTCCCGGCCAAGCAACGGCCCGAGATCGGGCGGCTCGAAGGCCAGCATCTGGTTGCGCTGGGCGAGCAGCGCCTCGATCTCCTGGAGCGGCGTGCCGGCGCGCAGCGTCACGACCAGCTCCTCGGGCGCATAGTCGACGATGCCGGAAATCCCCGACAGGTCGAGCACCTCGTCGCACTGCATCGGCTTGCCCAGCCCGAGCTTGCTGCCGCCGCCGCGCACATCGAGCGTGAGGCGCCCGCCGAGCGCCCATTCCACCGCCTGACGCAGCTCGCCCGCGTCGCGCGGCCTGATCGTGCTTGCCATGCGTCAGAACCGCGGGATGTCGGGGAACGGCAGCTTGTTGTGATGCACGACCATCTGGCCAAGCTCGGCGCAGCGCCTGAGCTTGGGGAACACCTTGCCGGGATTGAGCAGGTGATCGGGATCGAACGCGCACTTCACGCGCATCTGCTGATCGAGGTCGATCTCGGTGAACTGCTCGCCCATCAGGTCGCGCTTCTCGATGCCGACGCCATGCTCGCCGGTCAGCACGCCGCCCACCTTCACGCAGAGCCGCAGGATGTCGGCGCCGAACTGCTCGGCGCGATGCAGCTCGTCGGGATCGTTGGCGTCGAACAGGATCAGCGGATGCAGGTTGCCGTCGCCGGCATGGAAGACGTTGACGACGCGCAGGCCATACGACTTCGACATCTGCCGCATCCCGGCCAGCACCTCGACCAGCCGGCCGCGCGGCACCGAGCCGTCGAGGCACATGTAATCGGGCGAAATCTGGCCGACCGCCGGGAATGCCGCCTTGCGCCCGGCCCAGAACAGCACGCGCTCCTGCTCGTCGTGACTGACCCGCACCGTGGTGGCGCCGCGACCGCGCGCGATCTCGGAAACACGTTCGACCAGGTAGTCGACCTCGATCGGCGGACCGTCGAGCTCGACGATCAGCAGCCCTTCGGCGTCCATCGGATAGCCGGCGCCGACATAGGCCTCGGCGCATTTCACCGCGTCGCGGTCCATCATCTCCATGCCGCCGGGAATGATGCCGGAAGCGATCACCGCGGCGACGCAGTCGGCGGCGCCCGATTCGGTCGGGAAGCCAAGCAGCACGGCGCGCGCCGTCGACGGCTTGCGCAGCAGGCGTACCGTCACCTCGGTGACGACGCCCAAAAGGCCTTCGGAGCCGGTCATCAGGCCCATCAGGTCGTAGCTGCCCGAGTCGAGGTGCTTGCCGCCCAGCCGCACCACCTCGCCGTTCATCAGCACCAGCTCGAGGCCGAGCAGGTTGTTGGTCGTGAGGCCGTACTTCAGGCAGTGCACGCCGCCGGAATTCTCGGCGACGTTGCCGCCGATCGAACAGGCGATCTGCGAGCTGGGATCGGGCGCGTAGTAGAAGCCCTCGTGCTCGACCGCCTTGGTGATGCCAAGGTTGGTCACACCCGGCTGCACGCGCGCGCAGCGATTGGCATAGTCGATCTCGAGCATGCGGTTGAACTTGCCCATGGCGAGCAGGATGGCGTCGCCGACCGGCATCGAGCCGCCCGACAGCGAGGTGCCGCCGCCGCGCGGCACGACCTTGACCTTGTTGTCCTGGCAGTAGCGCAGGATGGCCGACACCTGGGCCACCGTCTCCGGCAGCACGACCACGAGCGGCATCTGGCGGTAGGCCGAGAGGGCGTCGCACTCGTAGGGCCGCATGCCGTCCTGGTCGTCGACGACCCCCTCACCCGGCACGATGGTGCGCAACGCCGCCACGATCTCGGACCGGCGGGCAAGGATGGCGGGATCGAGCGGCGGCATCTGCATGCCTCGCTCATACGCCAAATGAAAAAGCGGCGGAAGCCGATGGCCTCCGCCGCCCCGATCGCTGGAACCGGCCGGGCGTCAGCCCTGGCGGGCCTTGAAGCGCGGGTTGGTCTTGTTGATGACGTAGACGCGGCCCTTGCGGCGGACGATGCGGCTGTCCTTGTGGCGCGCCTTCACGGACTTGAGGGAGTGACGGATCTTCATGGCTATTCTCGACAAAAAGCCCCGGCAGAGCCGGGGTAATTCCGAAGCGGGCGGAAAATAGGGACCAGAGAGGCCACCGTCAACCCGGAATCCGCGCTAGATTTGGGGTCTTGGCATGCCGGGGGGAGCTGAAGACATGGCCAGCCTATCGCGTCGCCGCCTGCTCGGACAGGCAACCCTGATTGCCGCCGCCGGGCCTGCCCTGGCCCAGGCTGCCCTCGCCCAGGCTTCCCTCATCCAATCTGGCCGCCCGATCCGAATCCTGGTGGGCTTCGCCGCCGGCGGCGGCAACGACGTCATCGCCCGCATCGTCGCCCAGAAGCTGTCCGAAGGGGCCTTGGGACCGGTCCTGGTAGACAACCGGACGGGAGCGAGCGGCCTGATCGCGGCCGACATGCTGGCCAAGGCGCCGCCCGACGGCTCAACCCTGATGGTGGCCGCCCAGACCACCTACGCCGTGGCCCCGGTGCTCTACAAGTCGGCGACATTCGACGCCCGGCGCGACGTCGCGGGGGTCTCCCTGCTCGGCGCCTCGCCGCTCGTCCTGATCGCCAACCCGACATTTGCCGCGAAGACGCTCGCCGAGCTGATCGACATGGCGAAAGCCCGTCCGGGGGCGCTCAACTACGCCTCGGGCGGCGTCGGCACGACGCCCTACATGGCGGCCGAATTGTTCCTGTTCAACACTGGCCTGCGCATGACCCACGTCTCCTACCGCGGCGAGGCGCCGGCGATCGCCGACCTGCTGGCAGGCCAGGTGCCGCTGATGTTCGCCGATGTCTCGGTGGTCACGGCGCAGGTGAGGTCCGGCGCTTTGCGGGCGCTCGCCGTCACCTCGCCCAAGCGCGCTCCTGGCCTCCCTGACGTGCCGACCCTCGCCGAGTCGGGCATCGCCGGCTCCGACGTCGAGACCTGGTTCGGCCTTACCGCCCCGGCTGCGACGCCGCGCGATGTCGTGCAGCGACTGAATGCCGAGGTGCTGCGAGCGCTTGCGACGCCCGACCTCAAGCAGCGCTTCGCCGAGCTCAGCCTCTCGGTGACGCCGAGCTCGCCGGAGGAGCTCGACGCCCTGATCAAGTCGGAAGCGGTGCGCTGGTCCGATGTGATCCAGAAGGCCGGTATTCGTTCGATCGAATGACTCATGCTCTTCCGAACCGCGAGCGTCTCGCTCGCTCATCGATTCATGAGCGAGCGGGATGCTCGCGGTCCGGAAGACGAAGACCTTGAACAGGAGATCCCCATGCGGCAGGCCGCACGTCCTGCAGCGCGCCAAGGATAGTCCGCTTCTACTCCTCGGGCTCGGTCGTGAATTCGAGCGGATGGCCGGCCTGGCGGGCAGCGTTGATGGCTTCGGTCGCCTTGCTCTCGGCGATGTCGCGCGTGTAGGCGGCGACCACGCAGGCGCCGCGTTGATGTGCGGTCATCATGACGCGATAGGCCTGATCCTCGGTCATGTGGAACACTCCCATCAGGACCGCGACCACGAATTCACGCGGCGTGTAGTCGTCGTTGATCAGGATCACCTTGTAGAGACGCGGCTGCTCGATCTTCGGCTTGGCGATGGTGTCGGGCTTGACGTCGATATCCCTCATCGGCCGACTCCTGCGTTCCGGTCACCTCTGGTCGTTCGCCCCATAGCTTGGCCGGTTCGCATTGCGTTGCAATGCCCTTCATGAGGTCGCTTACCTCACAGTGATCAGGGATCCTACTTCCGCCCTCAAGGGCCGTCGAGCACAGGACGCAACGCATTTGCAGGGTCGCGGAGGCCGGAGGGAATGTCGGGCAGCAGCACGCACCGCCTGCCGCCTTGCCAGCCAACCTCAGGCGACCGCCTGTTTCGCGGCCGACTTCAGGTCCTCGATCAACGATGCGAAGGCGGCGCGCCGCGCGGCAGCATCCGGCACCCGGAGGATCGACGAGGGATGGATCGTCACCATGCCGCGCCGCCCCTCTGCCAGGGTGACGAGCCGCCCGCGCTCGCGCGACAGGACCACCGGCCGCCCGGCCAGCGTCACAGCGGCGGTGACCCCGAGGGCCAGGATGAGCCTTGGTTGGACCAGCGCAATCTCCTTGCCGAGCCATACCCGGCACACCTCGACCTCGTAACGGTTGGGCCGCTTGTGCAGCCGCTTCTTGCCGCGCGGCTCGTTCTTGAAGTGCTTCACCGCGTTGGTCAGGTAGACCTCCCGGCGCTCGATCCCAGCCTCGGAGAGCGCGCGGTCGAGCACCCGCCCGGCGGGCCCGACGAAGGGATGGCCGGCCAAATCCTCCTGATCGCCCGGCTGCTCACCCACCATCATCAAGGCTGCGCCGACCGGCCCCTCGCCGAACACCGTCTGGGTGGCATTGCGATAGAGTGGGCAAAGCGTGCATGACCGAGCTTCCTGAGCGACCTGCTTCAGGGCGGTGGCGGACGCTCCTCTGGCCGCCATCTTCAGCTCGCTTCAAGGGCCTGCATCGGCACGCGCGCATCGCGTGGTGCCTTGAGCTTGTAGAGCACACGAGATCCGGGCAGCCGGCGGTAGACGAAGTCGGAAGTGAGGTCCATCAGCAAGGGCCCGTCAACCGTGTCGGCGCAGACCAGGGCAACGTCTTCTTGTAGGTCCAGCCCGACAGGCCGATTCTGACATCGCAGCGGCGCACCTTGCGGCGGGAAACCATGCGAAGCGAACGCCGACCGACCGGCCGGGTTGCGCACCCTCATCTGCCCACCTCCCATGAAAGCGCGCTGGGAGCGCCACCCCAGTGGCGCGATCATGGTCGGTCACAGGGAAGACGCGCCACTGAAGTGGCGCGCCCCCGGCCATGAGCAAGAGCCGTCAGCCAACCGGCACGGTCTGGGCGAGCGGCGGCAGCTTCGAAACGCGGGCATACCACGCCTCGAGCCTGGGATGGCCCGGGCGCCACGGCTCGTTGGCATAGCGGAAGTCGAGGTAGCCCAAGGCGCAGCCGATGGTGATCTCGCCGATCGTCGTCAGGTCGCCCAGCTTGTCGGCATCCTTCTCGAGCTCGGCGAGCGCGCGCTTCACCTTGCCCTGCTGCAGCTCGATATAGGCCTTGCGGCCATCGTCCTGCGGCAAGGCGATCTCGCGACGGCGCGGTTGGGTGGCATCGAGGATGCCGTCGCCCAGCGCCTGCTGACAGATCGCTTTCCAGCGCGCCGGTCCGGCTGCCGGAAACAGCTTCGGCGCGCTGCCGACGCTGTCGAGATACTCGCAGATCACCGGGCTGTCGTAGAGCCGCGTGCCGTCGTCGGTGATCAGCGTCGGCACCTTGGACAGCGGATTGAAGTCGAGCAGCGCCGGGTCCGTCGTGCCGACCTGCCAGCGCTCGATCTGGCTGTCGATCCCGCGCGCGATGGCGCAGGCGTTGACCTTGCGGACGTAAGGGCTGGCAGGCGAATGGGCGAGCTTCATGGTGATCCCCTCTTGAGATTGTTCGGAGCGGCGCGCACGTTATCGCGCCTGCCTGGAGTAACGCCATGAGTTTTCAAAGCGAGAAGCTCGGCGGCCACATGGCCGCCGCCGTGACCGGTCTCGACCTCAACCGGCTGCCTGACCGCACCGTGCGGAGCGCCCTGCTCGATCTGCTGCATGACAATCTGGTGCTCTGCATCCGCGGCCAGACGCTCGCCCCGCCGGCCTTTCGTGATGCGATGGCGCAATTCGGCAGCCCCATGCTGCGCAAGCAGCTCGCCCGTACGGTCGAGTGCGCGGAGGTCAATATCATCTCCAGCGAGGACCGCGACGAGCTGGGAGACGGCCGCAAGATCGTGAACGGCGCCAACTGGCATACAGACGATAGCTTCATGCGCGAGCCGTGCTCGCTCACCATGCTGTACGGCGTCGTGGTCCCGTCGCGCGGCGGCGATACCCAGTTCACCAACATGTACGAGGCTTACGCCGACCTGCCCGACGACACCAAGGCTCGCATCGATCCGCTGAAGGTCGTTCACAAGTACAGCTCGAGCCGCAAGCTCACGCACGTGTCGACCCGGCCGGCCGAGGAGATGGCGGCGATGCCCGAGGCGACGCACCCGCTCGTGCGCACCCATCCCGAGACCGGCCGCAAGGCGCTCTATCTCAATCCGAACCGCATGGAGCGAATCGACGGCCTCGAGCGGACCGAGAGCGACCGCCTGCTCGACCGGCTGATCGCCCATTCGACCCAGGCCAGGTACCAGTATCGCCACGTCTGGCGGCAGGGCGATATCGTGATCTGGGACAACCGCTGCACCATGCACAAGGCCAACGCCGACTATCCCGAGGGCGAACGCCGCCTGATGCATCGCGTGATCGTCGCCGGAAGCGTGCCGGTCTGAGCGGGCAAGGCGTCTTAGCCCTGCGAGTCGGCGAGCACCAGGTTTTGCGCCTGGGCGATGCCTACCAGGACGGTTCGCGGATCGGCGGTGATACCGTGTATCAGGGCGCTTGCCTCGGCGCCGTCATCAGCGGCCGTCCAGAGGGTGCCGAGACGCTGTTGCTCGTGGACGTATTCGAGATTCACCGCGACCTTGCCGATCAGCGTCGCGATGTCCTGGCCCGCCGCCGAGTTCTGCGCGCCGCCGATGATGTCGACCAGCACTGAGCCCACGAACAGGCCGGACGCCACAACCTGCCTGACCTGGCCTGTCCAGTAGGCAAGCCCGGCGGAATCCGAGGAGCGATTGAACAGGTTATTGTAGACACTGTCGATGAACGCGCCGATCTGACCGTCGGTCGCGCCGGACGGATCGGCCAGGAAGGGATAGAGATTCCGGGCCTCGGTGCTGAAGCCGAACGCGCTGGCGATGTTGGCGAACAGTGCCGCGGGGCCTTGGACCGGCAGACCGGTATGGAATTGGTCGATCCAGAAGGCGAAGCCTGCCGCATCGGCGCCGCGCCCGAAGAACCCCGTATAGGTCGCAGCGATCTGCTGTTCGGCGCTCAGGGCGAGCAGATCGAGCGTCACCGACGTACTGCCCGATACCGGCGTCAGGTAGATCAGCACCTGTGCATCGTCGCTGCCGTTGGCTCCAGTGGCACGATAGGCAAAGCTGTCGACGCCGACGAAGCCTGCCGTCGGCACATAGTCGAAGCTTCCGTCCGATGTCAGCGCGGCCGAACCATGGGCTGGCCCGCTCAGCAAGACGGCGGTCGTCGGTACCGTGCCCTCGTCGTTCGCCAACACGCCGCTGGTGGCGGCGACGTGGAGTGCCTGTCCCCGCAAACCGACATACGCATCATCATGAGCGTCCATGTCGTCGTTGCGGACCGTGCCGACCGCCGTTGCAACTACGACGGCGAGACCGACCGACGGCCCAGACAGGCTGATCGCGAAGCTCTCGTTCGGCTCGGCCGCCAAGTCACCCGCGATATTCACCACGACGCTCTTGTCGGTCTCGCCAGGCGCGAAGGTGATGACACCCGACGGCAGAACGCCGCCGGCGAAATCATCGGCACTGGCAGGGTTGCTGCCTGTCCCGGTGACCGAATAGGCGACGCTGTGCGGCACCGAGCTGTCGCCCGCGAGAGTCAGGACGAACGAGTATTTCGTCGAGCCCGCATCGCCCTCCGGCAGGTCTCCTGCCGGCACAGCGACCGATACGGAGGTATCGTCGTTCACGATCAAGGGGCTCGCCGACAGGAGGGCAATCGCTACCGCCGCGTCCTCGTTGCGAATCGTTCCGGTCGCCGTTGCGTTGCCGATGCCCAGCCCCGATGAAGGGTTCGACAGGCTCACGGCGAACATCTCGTCGGGCTCGACCTGAGTGTCGCCGACGACGCTCACCACGATCGTCTTGCTGGTCTCACCCGCCGCGAAGCTCAGCGTGCCGAACGGCAGCGCGCCGCCGAAATCCGCGGCGCTCGCCGGCTGGTCGCCGAAGCCGGTCACCGCCCAGCCGACCGATTGCGCCGCCACCGCGGCCTGATCGAGGCTCACCGTGAAGGTGAACAGGGTTGTGCCCCCGGTTCCCTCCGCCTTGTCGGCAGCGAGCACCGCGACCGACACCGCCGATTTATCGTCGTCCAGGATCGTGCCGTTGGCCGCCGGCGTGCCGATCACCGATCCGGACGAGGCATTCGACAGGGTAACGGTGAAGCCTTCGTCGAACTCGACCGTCGCGTCGGTCGACACGGCGACCGCGATCGTCTTGCTGGTCTCGCCTGCGGCGAAGGTGAGCACGCCGGTCGGCAGGACGCCAGCCGCGAAGTCGGCGGCACCCGCCCCATGCGCGCCCGATCCGCTGACCGCCCAGTCGACCGTCTGGGCCGTCAGCGCGGCCCTGTCAAGAATGACGGTGAAGGTGAGCGAGGTCGTTCCGCCAGTGCCTTCCGCCCCTGACGGCGCGAGATCGGCAATGCCGAGTGTCGGCAGCAGCCCCTCGAGGGTGACCGTCATGTCGCTGAACTGCAGGGCCTCGATGCCGACGAGGTCGTCGATCCCCTCGACGCCGAAGACCCTGATGTCGCTTCCGTTGGTCAGGATGGTGTAGGTCGCCCGAAGGCCCTGGAAGATGGCCGTGTCGAAGCCGGCGCCGCCATCGAGCAGATCGTCGCCGCTGTTGCCCGTCAGACGATCGTTGCCGTTTCCACCGACCAGGTGGTTGTCGACATCGTTGCCGATCATGCTGTCGTTGCCCGAGCCGCCGATGGCGTTCTCGATCAGGGCGCCGACGGCGATCGAGACGTTCTTGGTCAGCGCGCCGATATCGGAAAAGCTGGCGGCCCGCAGATCGATCGTCTGGTTGGTGCTGTAGCCGGAAGCATCGAGCGTGTCGTTGCCGCCGCCGTCCCAGATGCAATAAACCACCTGCTGGGTCGACGACGATATCCGGTAGGCCGGATCGGCGTTGCTGTTGAAGCCGTAGGTCGTATCTCCCGTCGCGTAGTCGGTGTTGGCGCCGTATAGCCGCTGGATCGCGGCGATGTCGTGCAGCAGCGGCGTCGAGGCGCGGATGGTCGTGCCCTGATAGACATGATTGGCCCCGGTCGCCGACGCATCGAAATAGCTCATCACGGTGTATTGCCGGGAATCCTCCACGTACTCCGCGTTCTTGGCGTAGGTGATCGTGACGCCCGGGCCGGCGTTGTAGCCCCCGGGGTGCTCCAGCCCCAGTGCATGGCCGACCTCGTGCAGAATGGCCATATAGGCGTAGTTGCCGGGGCTGGGGCTCAGATTGGATTGGTAGTAGGCGTTGATCCAGACATCGCCGGCCGAGTTGGTCGGGCCGGTCGAGCCCGGCGACGGGTGGTAGGCGTAAGCCGCCGCGCCATCGGAGGAACTCGAGTAGTTCGCGACCAGGATGGTCGCGCTGTTGGTGTAGCCGCCGGGGTTGACCGGGGTGAAGGTGACGTTCGCCACGTTTGACCACAGCCGCATGGCGTCGTCGACCGCCGCCATCTCGGCGGCGTTGACCTTGGAAAAAGTGGTGCGCTCGGTCGAAGATCCGGTCGTGGAGGTCGACCGGAAGCCATAGGTGATGGGGCCGTAGGCCGTGCCCAGCGTGATGCCCCATTGCTCATTGTGCCGGGTGATCTGCGCGCCGGCCTGCTTGGGATCCAGATGCGTGGTCGGCACCTAAGAACCTCCTGGCGTCACCTTGTCCTTCCGACAGCAGCCGGACGGAACGGGTGCGGACCGGGTATGCCGCAATGCAGTTCCCAATGTGGCTCCAAGCCGTCCCACACGGCCTCATGGCGGCAAGAATACTCCAATTCAGCGCCGTTCTCCTTCTCAAGGGTGTGAGAACGCCTCTCGCCTCTTCGCCGGTTCCGCGGCCACGAGAGGACACATTTCATTCCACCCCCGTCTTTGCGACGTCTTCCGGGTGAGGAATTCAAGGTGCGTCCGCTCCGTAGCCAAGCGTCGCTGGGAGGAAGTGAAGAAGAGGCGCCCCTACCCCTCGAGCAGGACGCAGTGCTCCGGCGAGAACGACAGCGTGACCGCCCTGCCTTCGTCGAGCAGCGCCGTCGGCGGGCGGCGGACGATCAGCGCGCCCACCGCGGTGTCGACGACATACTGGACGAAGTCGCCGTGAAACAGGCGCTGGCGCACCGTGCCGGGAACGTGGTTCTCGCCGGGCCTCGCCTCGAGATCGATGTAGGCGGTGCGGACCGCCACCTGGCTTTCCCGGCCATGCGGGCGATGGCCCGCAGTCGTACGCAGCACGTCGCCGCTCGCGGTGGTGAACAGGCCCTCGCCGGTGACCTTGCCTTCGATGAGATTGGCCGAGCCGACGAAATCGGCGACGAACCGGCTGCGCGGCCTGTTGTAGATCGCCTCCGGCGTGCCGATCTGCTCGATCACGCCGACATTCATCACGATCACCCTGTCGGAGATGGCGAGCGCCTCCTCCTGGTCATGGGTGACATAGACCGAGGTGATGTCGAGCCGGTGCTGCAGGTCACGCAACTCGACGCGCATCTCGGCGCGCAGCTTGGCATCGAGGTTGCTGAGCGGCTCGTCGAACAGCACCACCGTCGGCGAGAAGGCGACGGCCCGCGCCAGGGCGACGCGCTGCTGCTGGCCGCCAGACAGCTTCGAGGCCGCCCGCTCGGCGAGGTGGCGCATCTGCACCAGGTCGAGCG
Source organism: Reyranella sp. (assembly GCF_044224635.1). GTDB lineage: Bacteria > Pseudomonadota > Alphaproteobacteria > Reyranellales > Reyranellaceae > Reyranella. The sequence goes on from NZ_JBGAKA010000077.1 coordinate 15,123, forward strand.
CCCGCTCGACATTGGCCTTGATGTCGGCCGCTCCCTGCTTTCGCACGCGCAGGCCGTAGGCCACGTTGTCGAACACCGTCATGTGCGGCCACACGGCATAGGACTGGAAGACCATCGACACGCCGCGCTGCTCGGTCGGGACGTTACGGCGCTGGGCCGCGTCGTACATGGCCTGGCCGTCGATGCGGATGCTGCCGGCGGCCGGCTGTTCCAGGCCGGCAATGGCGCGCAGCGTCGTGGTCTTGCCGCAGCCCGACGGACCAAGCAGGGTCACATGCTCGCCACGCCCGACATCGAAGCTCACGCCGTTCACGGCCACCATGTCGCCGTAGCGGATGACCAGGTCCTTCACCTCGATACGCGTTCCGCTCACGACAACTCCTTGGTCATGCCCCGTGTCAGGCGGAACAGGATCACCAGCGCCACGATCACCGTGAAGGTCTGGATGAGGGCCATCGCCGCGGTAAGCTCGGTGCCGCTCGTGGCAAAGGCATTGACGATCGACGGCGCAATCACCTTCGAGTTCGGCCCCATCAGGAATACCGAGGTCCCGAGCTCGCGCACGCAGGCCATGAAGATCAGCAGCCACGCCGCCAGGACACCGGGCTTGAGCAGCGGCAACGTCACCGTGCGCATCTGGTAGCCCCAGCCGGCCCCGCAGACGCGCGCGCACTCCTCCAGGCTCTTGTCGATCTGCAGCACCACGCCGGCCAGCGTACGCACGCCGAGCGGCAGCATCACGGTGAAATAGGCGAGCGCCAGCAGCCACAGCGTGCCGTAGATCGGAATCGGGATGTTGAGCCACGCCCACAGCAGCGCCAGGCCGAAGACCAGACGCGGCACCGCCCCGGGGAACATCACCAGATACTCGATCGCCCCGCGCCCCTTGAGCTGCGAGCGGTAGATGATCCAGACCAGCACGGACATCACGAGCACGCCCACGCTCGCCACCCCGAAGCCCAGCATCAGGCTGTTGACCATGGCGGTGCGAACCGGCCCCAGCGACAGCGCAGTCTGGTAGTTGGCCAGCGTGAATTGCGCCTGGCTCAGGATGACCGTGGCGAAGCGCTGCAACGAGGTGAAGATCAGCGCGGCGATCGGCAGGATGACGGCCAGAAGGACGTAAAGGCAGCACACCGCCCACAGCACCCAGGCCAGCCGTCCCATGTCCATGGGCCGCGGCCGGAAGGCTTTGCCGGTGATGGTGGCGAAGCTGCCGCCCAGGATCATGCGCCGATAGAAGGTCAACATGAGGAACATGACGACGAACAGCGCCAGGCCCATCGCCGATGCCCGCCCGTAGTCGGGCGGATAGGACAGCGTGGAATCCCAGATCGCCGTCGTGATGACGTAGATGCGGGCGGGAATGCCGATCACGAGGGCGGCGGCAAAGGAGCCCAGCATCTCGGCAAAGACGAACAGCGTGGCGCCCAGCACGCCCGGCATGACCAGCGGCAGGGTCACCGTGAGCATGGTGCGCGCCTTGGAGGCGCCCATGACGCGCGCCGATTCCTCGAGCGCCGGATCCATCGACTTCATCGAGGCGGAGATCATGACGAAGGCAACGGTGCCTTCGAACAGCGCCATGATCCAGGCGATGCCGAAATGGGTGTAGATGTCGGCGATGTCGCCGCTGCCGCCCGCCGCCTTCCACAGCTGATTGGCAAAGCCGCTCTTGGGTCCGGCGATGACCGCCCAGGCGAGCGCGCCGACCAGGGGAGTCATGTAGTACGGCAGCTCCATCAGGCGCTCGAGCTTCTCGCGGCCCGGCACGTTGGTGCGTGTCAGGATCCAGGCCAGCACGAAGCCGATCAGGATCGCCATCACGGTCGCCATCACCGCGATGATCAGGGTGTTCCAGAGGACGTGGATGTCCTCCTCGAAGATCGCGAAGTAGTTCTTGAGGCCGTAGGCTTCCGGCGGAAATGCCAGCGGATCGCCGACGTTCAGCGATGCCTCGACCAGGAAGACCAGCGGCAGGACCACCAGGAAGCCGACAACCAGCAGGATGATCACCGTGGTGATCGCCTGCCAGTTGAAACGCGGCCGCAAAGCCTCCGCGGACTGAAACGTCAAGGCCGGCTCAGCGCCGTGCGCCGACGATGCGGTCCCATTCCTTGGCGAAGTCCGGACGGTCCTTCTCGAAGGCATTCCAGTCCGCCGGGAAGAGCAGCTTCATGTCCTTGAGCGGCACGCTGCCTCCGGGCGCCGGCACGTCCTCACGCGGCGAGTGCAGCAGCAGCGCGTCGGACAGCGCCTGCTGGCCGACCGGCGCCAGGAACCAGTCCATGAACAGCTCGGCCGCGTTGGGATGCGGGCCCTCTGCCACGATGCCGTAGGTCTCCGATACCGCCGGCACGCCCGTCTCGGGGAAGACGAAGGCGAGCGGCGCGCCCTTGGCCTTGAACTCGATATAGCCGGAATACTGCGCACCCATGATGATCTTGTCCTGACCGTCGACCAGGCGGCCGTACTGCTGGACGTAGGAATCGAAGGCGCGCGGCTTGTTCTCGGCGAACTTCTTGAAGTACTCGAGGCCGAGGATCGGCTTCAGCACATACCACACGCCGTGCTGGAGGCCGGAGTTCGAGACCTTGACGTTGATCGCGTCCTTCCACTTCGGATCGAGCAGATCCTCCCACTTCTTGGGCGCCTCGGCCGCCGACACGTTGTTGGGGTTGTAGGCGATGCCCGCCATGATGATCGAGCCCCAGGTCCAGAAGCCCTCGGGAGTGCTCTTGTATTCCGGCTTGAAGGCCGTCATCTGCGGCGACACGTACTGGCGGAAGCCGTTGCGCCGCTGGAAGTCGAGGATCATGCCCATGTCGGAGATCTGGATGACGTCGACCAGGTAGGACTTGGCCTGGCGCTCGGACAGGACCTTTGCATACAGCGCGCCGGCCTGCAGGCGCACGTAGCTGGTCTTGATCTCCGGGAACATCTTGTTGAAGGCGGCCAGCAGCTTGACCTGTCCCTGCTCGGGATCGGTCGAATAGAGAACGAAGGCGCCCTCGGCCTTGGCCTTGTCGACGTCGGCGCAGGTCTTGAACCCGTCCATCTGGCGCGGGTTGTCACAGAGCTTCGGCTTGTTCGGTATCTGCGCCTGGGCATGAGCGGGCGCCCAACCCGTCCAGGCGACGGCGCACGCAGCGACAAGCGCGGTCGTAAGCAGTTTCATTGGTTCCTCCCGATGCACACACGTTGCGGCGAACGTACCGGTCGATGCGGGATGGTTCAATCGCTCTGTTCCGCCGCCTGGGCGAGCACCGCGGTCTCGGCGCCGCTTCCTCCGAACGATCGAGCCTCAAGGGTCAGAGCGCCAGCTCGCGTCCGATCTCGACGACCTTGTCGCGGGGCACGCGGAAATACTCGGTCAGGGGAGCGGAATTCCGCTGAAGGAAGGCGTAGATCCCTTCGATGAAGCGCGGCAGGCCAGCGCCGTCCTCGCGCGCCACGATCTGCTCGTGCGCGACATAGTAGGTCACGTCGGCCGGATCGAAGGCGTAGCCCAGCGCATGCACCCGCCACAGCAGGGCCGGGATGTCCGGGCGCTCCATGAAGCCGAATTGCACGTTGGCGCGCCAGACGCGCGGCGCGATCTCGTGGATGTCCACGTGGCTGCCCAGCGGCACGTAGGGTATCGACGCCGTGGCCACGTCGAGGATGAAAACGGCCTCGTGCAGAGACCGATTGTTCTTGAGATGCCACAACAGGATGGGCGGCGCGACGTAGTCCGAGCGAGCCAGGAACGCGGCCGTGCCGGGCACCCGCGGGAAGTGCCCCGCGGTGAGGCGTTCGAGGATCTCGCTGTCGCGCACCGCCTGGGCTCGCCGCAGCCGCTGGGCAGCCGAGGCGCCGGCGCGGAAGATCACCATCAGGCCATACACCAGGAAGCCGAGCGCGAGCGGCACCCATCCGCCCTGCAGCACCTTGGCGAGATTGGCCGAGAGGAAACCCAAATCGACGATGGCAAGCGCACCGGCCACGCTGCCGGCCACCAGCCAGCTCCAGCCCCGGACCTCGCGCATGGCAAGCAGCAGCAGCAGCGTGGTGATCAGCATCGTCCCCGACACGGCAATGCCGTAGGCCGCGGCGAGGCGACTTGAGCTGCCGAAGCCGACGGTCAGGCCGAGCGTCGCCAGCATCAGCAGCCAGTTGACCGACGGCACGTAGATCTGGCCATAGCCCGCAGCCGAGGTCTGCACGATGCGCAAGCGCGGCAACCAGCCGAGCTGCACGGCCTGTCGCGTCATGGAGAACGCGCCGGTGATGATCGACTGGCTGGCGATGATGGTGGCGACGGTGGCCAGCACCACGAGCGGCACCAGGAGCGGCTTGGGGCACAGGCGGAAGAAGATGTTGTCGTCGGTCGGCACACCGGCCAGGACGATCGCCGCCTGGCCGGCATAATTGAGCACCAGCGCGGGAAACACCAGGAACGTCCAGGCCAGCCGGATCGGGCGGCGTCCGAAGTGACCCATGTCGGCGTAGAGCGCTTCCGCCCCGGTGACGCACAGGAACACGCCCCCCAGCAGCAGGAAGGCCCGGCTGCCGCCCGACAGCAGGAACTCCACGCCGTATGCCGGATTGAGCGCCACCAGGACCGAGGGATGCCGGGCGATGCCCCAGACGCCGAGCAGGCCGATCGTGACGAACCACAACGCCATGATCGGGCCGAAGAAGATGCCGATGCGCGCCGTGCCCTGGCGCTGGACCGCGAACAGCCCGAGCAGGATCACCACGGCGGCCGGAAGCACGTAGTGCTGCAGATCGGGCGCTATGACATTGGTTCCTTCGAGTGCCGACAGGACCGAGATCGCGGGTGTTATCGCGCCGTCGCCGTAGATCAGTGCCGCGCCGAACAGGCCGACGAGGATGATCACCGAACGGTTGCGATGGCGCACGCCGAGCAGCGACATCAACGCCAGGATTCCGCCCTCGCCTTCGTTGTCGACGCTCATCGCCAGGCCGACGTACTTGATCGAGGTGACGAGGATCAGCGTCCAGACGATCAGCGACAGCGCGCCCAGTGTCGTTGCCGGGGCAGGATGATCGCCGTTGAGATCGAGCACGGTCTTGAAGGTGTAGAGGGGGCTGGTGCCGATGTCGCCGAACACGACGCCCAGCGCCGCCAGGCTGAGGCCTGCCAGGCTGGCGTCCCGAACCGGGCGCCTCGGCGTGCCCTTCCCCAAAGTGCCGGCAGCGTCGCGCTGGTGCTGAATGGTCTGGTCCCCCGAAGCCGCAGCCAACCTAGGTCAGGCGTGCGGTCGGCGGCAACAATGGCGGTCGAGGAAGTTCGTCACTCATGCTTCACAATTCGGGCTCAACGCCGGGAGCGCTAGTCCGCGGCGTACCGCGCCGGCTGCGTCACGTATCCGTGCGCGACATCGCTCGCGAGCGCTGCCGGATCGCGCAGCTTGGGGTCGCCATGGCCGCCGCCGCCGGGGGTTCCGAGAGCAACCGTATCGCCCTTGCGCAGCACGTACTGCTTCTTGGGATCGGTCTTCTCGCCGTTGATGCGCAGCTCGCCGGGCGCGCCGTCCTGGCCGCCTTCGATGCCGAAGGCGGGGAAGAGGGTGCGCTCGGCGAGGAAGGAGACGGCGATCGGCGTGTCGCTGCGGCTCTCGATCAGGATCTCCTGGCCCAGCCCGCCGCGATGGCGGCCGGCGCCGCCCGAATCGGGCCGCAGCCGCTTGTAGTGGAAACGCAGCGGCGCGATGTGCTCGCTGATCTCGATCGCGGTCGATGACACATTGGACGGCCACGACAGGCAGGTGATGCCGTCGCCCCGCGTATTGCCGCCCATGCCGCCGTTGTAGAAGAACATGTTGGCGTAGGGCTTGCCCCCGCCCTTCCCGTCGTCGCGCACGCCCGACTGGTTCATGCCCCACATCGGCGAGCCGCAGGCGGCCATCACGCGCTCCGGCACGATCTGGCCGAGGCAGCCGAACACCAGCATCGGCACGTAATGGCCGATCAGCATGCGCGACCCGCCCGGCGCGGGGAACTGCGGATTGACGATCGAGCCCTCGGGCGCCTTGAGCGTGATCGGCCGCCAGGCGCCCTCATTGTTGGGCAGGGTGGGGCTGGTGCAGACCTTGACCCCGTACATCGCCATGGCGTTGGTGTAGCAAAGCGCGCAATTGATGGCGCGATCGACCTGGCGGTCGGTGCCGGCGAAATCCATCTCGATCTCGTCGCCCCTGATGGTGAGCGCCATCTTCATAGTGATGGGCGTCTCCATCAGCCCATCGGTCTTGAGCTCGCTATGGTAGGTACCGTCGGGCAACGCGCGGATCGCCGCGCGCATCGCCGCCTCGCAGCGGCCCTGGATCTCGCGCGCGAGATCGGTGAGATCGGGCAGGCCGTAGCTTTCCATCAACACCCGCAAACGGTCTTCCATCAGGTCGAGGGCCACGACCTGCGCCCACAGGTCGCCCATCGTCTGGTCCGGCGTGCGCACGTTCTTGCGGATGATGGCGACCAGCGTCTCGTCGGTCTTGCCGGCGGCGATCATCTTCATCGGCGGAATCTGCAGCCCTTCCTCGAAGACCTCGCGCGGCTCGGGGCTCCTGATCTTGCCGCCGATATCGGGCGCATGCGCCGTGGTGGCGCTGAAGGCGACCAGCCGGCCGTCGCGGAAGATCGGCTTGGCCAGCGTGATGTCCGGCAGATGTCCGGTGCCGAGCCAGATGTCGTTTGTGATCAGCACGTCGCCCGGCGCCAGCTGGTCGGGCGGGAAGAAACGCAGAAAATGCTTCACCGTCTCGGGCAGCGTGCCGATGAAGCTCGGGATGCTCTCGCTCGCCTGCACCAGCGACTGGCCCGTCGCGTCGGTGATGACGCAAGAGAAATCGTAGCTCTCGCGCACCAGGGTCGAGAAGCTGGTGCGCACCATGGCCGCCGCCGCCTCGTCGACCATGGAGATCAGGCGGCGCCACAGCAGTTCCAGCTCGATCGGATCGAACGTACGGGCCATCAGCCGACCTCCGCCAGGATGGAGCCGTCGGCCAGCAGGCGCGCCGTGGCGCCCGGTCCGACGATGAACGTGCTTTCGTCTTCCTCGAACACCGCCGGTCCGTCGATACTGGCGCCCGGCTGCAGGGCGTAGCGGTCCCACACATTGGTGGGCACGGTCTGCCCGGCATCGGGGAAGAACACCGGCCGCGTGCCCTTGAGCGCGTTGGTCGCGGGATGACGCGGCAGCGCGAGCGCGCCGCCGCTACCGGGCATCGGCGCGCTGAGCGACAGACGCAGAGCGACAAACTGGATTGCGGCACCGGGCGGCGTGCGGGCGAACAGCGCCTTGTAGGCCGCCTCGAAGGCCGCCTTCACGCCGGCCTCGTCGAGCGATCGCGGCAAGGCGATGGTGATCTCGCTGCCCTGCCCGACATAGCGCATGTCGGCGAGGTGCTGCACGGCGCGGCTCTCGATCTCCGCGCCGGTGAGATGGAGGATGTCGAGCGACTCCTTCTCCAGGTCGTCGAACACCCGCTTGACGGCGGCGAAGTCGGCGCCGGCCAAGGGCACATTGAAGCTCGCGACCCGGTCGACGCGCGCCGGCGCCATCAGCATGCCGATGGTGCTGCCCGCGCCGGCGCCCGGCGGACAGACGACGCGCTTGACGCCGAGCTTGCGCGCCACGTGCCAGGCGTGGACCGGCCCTGCGCCGCCGGTCGCCAGCAAGGCATATTCGGACGGGATGCGGCCGCGCTCGGCGATGGCAACGCGGGCCGCGCCCGCCATGTTCTCGTTGACGACGTCGTGGACGCCGAAAGCGGCCCGCGCCGGCTCGACCTCGAGCGCGCTGGCCAGCCTGCCGAAAGCCGCGTCGCTCGCCGCCCGATCGATCGGCATGGCGCCACCCAGAAAGAAGTCGGCATCGAGATAGCCCAGCGACAGATCGGCATCGGTGACGGTGGCGTCGCTGCCGCCGCGGCCGTAGCAGGCCGGCCCGGGCTGCGCGCCGCTGCTCTCCGGCCCGACATTGAGCGTGCCGAGCTCCGACTTGCGCGCGATCGAGCCGCCGCCGGCGCCGATCTCGATCAGCTCGACCGTGGCGATCTGGATGGGGAGACCGGAACCGCGCAAAAAACGCTTCTCGCGCGCCGCCTCGAAGCCGTAGGCGACCAAGGGCTCGCCACTGTCGACCAGGGCGAGCTTGGCCGTGGTGCCGCCCATATCGAAGGCAAGCACGCGCTCCAGCCCGGCGTTGCGGCCGAACCAGGCGCCGGCCAGGGCCCCGGCCGCCGGACCGCTTTCCAGCAACTGCACTGGCGCGCGCTTGGCCTCGCTGACATGGGTCAGGCCGCCGTTCGACAACATGAGGAACAGGCCGCCGGGAATGCCTTCGGCGCGCAGCGCCTGCTCCAGCCGCTCGAGATAGATCTCGGCCAGCGGGCGGACATAGGCATTGGCCACCGTCGTGCTGGCCCGCAGGTACTCGCGCATCTCGGGCGCGATGTCGGACGACAGCGAGATCGAGAGGTTCTGGAAGCGCTCGGCGATGGCGGCGCCGACGGCGCGTTCGTGTGCCGGATTGGCGTAGGCGTGCAGGAAGCAGACGGCGAGGCTCTCGACGCCCTCGGCGACCAGCTCGGCGACCTCGCCGAGCGCGGCCGCCGTATCGATCGGAATTTCGACGCTGCCGTCGGGCGCCAGCCGCTCCCTCGCCTCGCGCCGCCACGACCGCGCGACCAGCGGCCTGGGCATCTCGATGAAGAGGTCATAGAGCTCGTACTTGCGCTCCCGCCCGATCTCGAGCACGTCGCGGAATCCCGCTGTCGTCAGCAATCCGGTCTTCGCGCCCTTGCGCTCGATCAGGGCGTTGGTGAACAGCGTGGTGGCGTGAACGACACGGCCGATCTCGCTCGCACCGACGCCGGCTTTCGCCAGCACCTTGCGGGTGCCCTCGATGGCGCCGCGCGCGGGATCGTCCGGTGTCGTGCTCTCCTTCCAGATGACCGCGCGGCCGGTGCGCGGGTCGTGGATGACCAGGTCGGTGAAAGTGCCCCCGATGTCGATGCCGAGGGAAAGCGGTGCGGTACTCATTCGGCGCGGATATTGCCCTGCTTCACCACCTTCGCCCAGCGCTCGCGGTCGCGCAGGATGTTAGCCTTGAAGGCGGGGCCGTCCTGCGGAACGGCGACGAGGCCGCGCGCCGCCAGCAGGGGCGCCGTGGCGGGATCGTTGATTGCATCGAGGAAGAGCGTGCTGAGGCCAGTCGCAATGTCGGTGGGCAGCCCGGCCGGGCCGACCAGGCCGAACCAGTTGTTGATGTCGAGCGTCGGGATGTCCGTGGTGAGCAGTGGCAGGTCGGGTGCCATCGGGTTGGGACGCGACGACGCAAGCGCCAACGCATTCACTTGGCCGCTTCTGACCTGCCCGATGATCTCCGAGACATTGGCGAAGAAGATATCGATCTGACCTGCCGCGACATCGGCGATCGCCGGGGCGCCGCCGCGGTAGGGCACGTGCAGCAGCTTGAGCCCGCCGGCCTCGGCGGCAAACAGCTCGGCGCCCAGCTGATTGGTCGAGCCGTTGCCGGTCGAGCCATAGGTCACCTTGCCGGGGTTCTCCCTGGCATAGGCGATCAGCTCGGCAACGGTCTTGTAGGGCGCGGTGGGCCGGGCGATCAGCGCCATCGGCACGCCGACCAGGTTGCACAGCGGCAGCAGCTCCTTGTCGAGATCGAGCGGGATCTGCGATCCCGGCACGACGGGCGCCACGGCGAGCGACCCCATGATGCCGATGCCGACCGTGTAGCCGTCAGGCGCCGCGTTGGCGACTGCCTTCAGCGCAATGAACCCCAGCGCACCGGTCTTGCTGTCGACGACCACGGTCTGGCCGGTGCGACGTTGGATTGCCTCGCCGACGATCCGCGCCGCGATATCGGCCGTCCCGCCCGGCGCGAAACCGACGATGATGTGGATCGGCTGCTTCGGCTGCCATTGCGCCGCGACCGGCGCAGCAGCGAGCAGCAGCGGACTTGCGAGAACTGTCCTGCGAAGCATGCAACGACTCCCCCCCTCGAGACTCATGCTCTTCTGGACCGCGGGCGTCCCACCCGCTCTATCTCATGAGCGGGCGGGAGCCCGCGGTCCAGATATGAGCATCCCTGTTGCAACGCTCCCGCAAGCGCCGCGCCGGGTCAAGGTGTCGCCCCGCGCTTGTGGTGCGACGCGCTTCGGCTAGTCTCCGCGCCGCATGCCCCTGACCCGCCCCGCCGCCGACGTCTGGTCCCTGCTTTCCGACGTGGCAGAAGAGACTCCGACCGCGACGGCCTTCATTCACGGCGAACGACATTTGAGCTTCGCCGACTTGCTCGACCGCGCCGCGCGCGTGGCGCAAGGCCTGGCCGACCTTGGCGTCGGCCCCGGCGATCGCGTGGCGCTGTGGCTGCCCAATATTCTCGCCTATCCAATCGTCTACTTCGCCTGTGCCCGGCTCGGCGCCATCGCGGTCGCGGTCAACACGCGCTACCGCGCCGTCGAGGTCGCCGACATCGTCGGGCGCTCGGGCGCCAAAGTCCTGGCCTGCGCACCGGCTTTCCGCCGCATCGACTTCCTGTCGATCCTGGCCGACGTCGATCCGGCCGCACTCGCCGGCCTCGCCGCCCTGGTGACGGTCGGCGAGGAACCGGCGACCATTCCGCCGGCCATCGAGAATCTGCGGCGCGTGCCGTTCGACCGCCTGCTGTCGCGCCCGCCGCTTGCCGCCAACCACGCGATGGCCAAGGCGCCGTGCAACATCTTCACGACGTCCGGCACCACCAGCGCGCCCAAGTTCGTGCTGCATCGCCAGGGCGCGATTTCGAGCCACGCCCAGCAGGTGGCGCGCATCTTCGGGTTCGCCGCGCCGGAGACGGTGACCTTGTCGATCCTCCCGCTGTGCGGCGTGTTCGGCTTCGACCAGACGATGGCGACGCTCGCCGCCGGCAAACCGTGCGTTCTGGTCGAGTCCTACGAGATCGACGAGCTGGCGCGCCTGATCGAGCGTCACCGGCCGACCACGCTGTTCGGCAGCGACGACATGTACGCCCGCCTGCTCGAGGTGGTGCCCGGCGAGCGGCCGATGCCGTCGGTCAAATGGGCGGGCTACGCCGCGTTCAACGCGGCGCTCGCCAACCTGCCCGAGCAGGCGGAGAAGCGCGGTCTGCTGCTGTGCGGCCTCTACGGCATGAGCGAGGTCCAGGCGCTCTATGCGCGCCAGCCGATCGACGCCGATACGGCGCGGCGCAAGATCGGCGGCGGCGTGGTCGTATCGCCGCTCGCCCATGTCCGCGTGCGCGACCCGGAGCGCGGCACGCTGCTCGGCGTCGGCGAGCCCGGCGAACTGGAATGCGCCGGTCCGTCGCTGATGGTAGGCTACTATGGCAACGACGCAGCGACGGCCAAGGCAATAACCGCCGACGGCTACGTCCGCACCGGCGACCTCGCGGAGCTCGACGCTTTTGGCGGCTTCACCTTCCTGAGCCGCATGGGCGACGTGCTGCGGCTGTCGGGTTTCCTGGTCAACCCGCAGGAGATCGAGAGCCACGTCCAGAAGCTCGCCGGCATCGCCAACTGCCAGACCATCGCCGTCGCGCGCCCGGAAGGCGTACGTGCGGTGTCGTTCGTCATCCTCGACGCCGGCACGCCGCTCGACGAGCCCGCCATCATCGCCCACTGCCGGCGCGGACTCGCCAACTACAAGGTGCCGCTGCGCGTCCTCGCCATCGACGATTTCCCCAAGACCCCCTCGCCCAACGGCTTCAAGATCCAGCGCAACAAGCTGCGCGAGCTCGCAGAAGCGGAGCTGAGCCGGCGCTCCTCTTCATGACTGGACCGCGGGCGTCTCGCCCGCTCATCATCCCAGGATGACCTGCTAAGGCTGGCATTCGCGAGGCTATCTGTATCTGCCGCATTTCGGCTCGGCCGAAGCCATCCACGTTCACGCTGTCGTCGAGCCCGTCGCCGGCAGCACTCCGAGCGCTATCGCCCGGGGTCCGCATCAGATCATGACATGAGCGGGCGGGGCGCGCGCGGTCCAGGATGAGCATACCCGCGGCTGCCGTCACCTCCAGAGCTGCTTGCTCGCGATCGCCGCCCCCTGGGCCAGCGTCTCGAGCTTGGCCCAGGCGATGTCGCGATGGACGCGGCCGCCGAGACCGCAATCGGTCGAGGCGATGACGCGTTCACGGCCGACCAGGTTGGTGAAACGGCCGATCCGTTCGGCGACCAGCTCCGGATGCTCGACCACGTTGGTGGCGTGGCTCACCACGCCGGGCAGGATCAGCTTGTCGCCCGGCAGCTTCGTGTCCTGCCACACCGCCCATTCGTGCTCGTGCCGCACGTTGCCGGCCTCGAAGGAGTAGGCGCCGGCGTTGATCTTCAGCATCAGCCCGACGATCTCCCGCATCGGAACGTCGGTCGTGTGCGGCCCGTGCCAGCTTCCCCAGCAGAGATGGAAGCGGATGCGATCCTGCGGCAGGCCACGCAGCGCGTGGTTCAGCGCCTCGATCCTGGGCATGGTGAACGTGCGATACTCCTCGGCCGTCGGCTCGGGGTTGATCTGGTCGAAGTTCTCGGCAATGGCCGGGTCGTCGATCTGCAGCACCAGGCCGGCCTCGATGATCGCCTTGTATTCCTCGCGCATGGCGTCGGCGCAGGCGAACACGAATTCGTCGTCGCTCTTGTAGTGCTCGTTGCCGATGCGCGCGCAGCTCGCCGGCCCGATCGATGTCATGAAGCCTTCGCTGACGTTGCTGGCGGCAAGGGCAGCCTTGAAGTTGGCGATATCGGCGGCGATTGCCTGGTGGCCGGTATAGCTGATCGGCCCGACGCAGAACGGCCAGTCGTGGGCTCGCGGTCCAGTCGACACGCCTGATTCGGGATCGCCGTACGCCGTGGCGAAGCGCTGGCGGTCGCGCCGGTCGGCGAAGCTCGACAGCACGGTGTTGCCCGGCGTCGAGCGCCTGGACGGCATGTCGTAGAGGCCGAGGCCCTTGACCTGCAAATTGGCCAGCCGGGTGAAGGAGTAGCTCCACCAGGCACGGTAGTTGATCTTGTGGCCCATCGACTTGCCGTATTCACCATCGCCCGGCACGGTGATGCCAGCAGCAGCCTGGCGACGCACGACATCGGCAACCGATCCGGTGAGCTTTTTCTGGAAGGACGCTTCGTCGACGGTGCCCGCCTCGCGCCTGGCGTTGGCCTCGATCAGATCGTCGGGCCGCGGCAGGCTTCCGCCGTGGCTCGTGAGGATGCGATCGCTGCTGGCCTTCATGACTAGCGTCCCTTGAACGTGGCCGGCTTGCGCTTCTCGGCAAAGGCGCGCGCAGCCTCCTGGAAATCCTCGCTGAGATAAAGCTTCTCCGGCGCGCCCATGAACATCACCTCGCGGCTCAGCCTATCCATGTAGTGCCGCCGCATCCGTACGGTCGAGCGCACGCTGAGCGGCGGGTTCTTCAGCACCTCCTCCGCAAGCCCGCGCGCCACCTCGAGGTACTTGCCTTTGGGCGCCACGCGATTGATCAGGTTGGCACGGAACGCCTCTTCCGCGGTGAAGAAGCGGCCGGTCAACGCCGCCTCCATGGTGAACGCACCGCCGCCACGATAGTGCATCAGCGCCCAATACTTGCCCGCTCCCAGTCCGCGCGAGGTCTCGGTGATCTGGAACTGGGTCCCTTCCTCGGCGACGATCAGGTCGCACTCCAGCACGATGCCGACCGACAGACCGAGCACATAGCCGTGCGGCGCGGCGATGACCGGCTTCCAGTTCACCGCCTTGGTGAGCAGGTCGGCCGAATGCGTGCCCCGGCCCTGCGGCCCGCCGAGCTTGAGGAACTCCTCACGGCTGCGCAGCTGGCGCTGATGGACGTCGGCGCCGCTCGAGAAGGCGCGGCCGTTGCCGCACAGGATGGCGATCTCGGCATCGCTGTCGCTGTCGAAGCGATGCAGCGCGTCGCCCAGCACGCCGACCAGCTCGTCGCTGAAAGCGTTGAGCTTCTCCGGGCGGTTCAGCGTCAGTGTCACGATCCGGCCGTCCCGCTCATAGTTCACGAGCGCCATCATTTCCCCCTTTGAGGTTGCGTTTCGGACCGCCATGCTAGCCGACAAGATCAGGAGGAAACCATGACAACCATCCGCTTGGCGGCCACGGCGTCGCTGGCGCTGGTGCTGCTGGCCGGCGAGGCTGTGGCCCAGAAGAAATACGATCCGGGCGCCAGCGATACCGAGATCAAGCTCGGCCAGACCATGCCCTACAGCGGGCCCCTGTCCGGCTTCATCACCCTCGCCAAGGCCGAGCTCGCTTACTTCCAGATGATCAACGATCAGGGCGGGGTGAATGGGCGCAAGATCACCATGATATCCCTCGACGACGGCTTCAGCCCGCCCAAGACGGTCGAGCAGACTCGACGGCTGGTCGAGCAGGACCAGGTGCTCGCCCTCTCCGGTTCGCTCGGCACGTCGACCAACGCCGCGGTCCAGAAATACCTCAACAGCAAGAAAGTGCCGCAGCTCTTCCTTGCCAGCGGGGCGAGCCGCTGGAACGACCCGGAGAATTTTCCCTACACCATGACCTTGACGCCGATCTACCAGGCGGAGGCGCGCATCTATGCGGCGTACATGCTGAAGGAAGTCAAGGATCCCAAGGTCGCCGTGCTCTACCAGAACGATGATTTCGGCAAGGATTTCCTCAAGGGATTCCGCGACCGCCTGGGCGACAAGGCCGCCGCCGTGATGGCGCGCGAGGTCAGCTACGAGGTCACCGACGCCACCGTCGATTCGCAGATCATCGACCTCGCCTCGACCAAGGCCAACGTCTTCCTCAACATCACGACGCCAAAGTTCGCGGTGCAGGCGATCCGCAAGGCGCACGAGCTGGGCTGGAGGCCGATGCAGTTCATCGACAACCCGGCGGCGTCGATCGGCATCGTCATGCGGCCGGCCGGCATCGAGGCGTCGAAGGGCATCATATCGGCGGCCTTCGTGAAGGACCCGACCGATCCGCAGTACAAGGACGACCCCGAGTTCCTGACCTGGGTCGCCTGGATGAAGAAGTACTATCCGGCCGGCAGCCTCGAGGACCCGCAGAACGTGGTGGGCTACGTGCAGGCGCAGGCGATGGTGCAGGTCCTCAAGCAGTGTGGCGACACCCTGACCCGCGAGAACGTCATGCGCCAGGCCGCCAACCTGAAGGACTTCCATCCCGCCATGCTGCTCAAGGGCATCAACATGACGACCAGCCCGACCGACTATCAGCCGATGGAGGAGATGGCCCTGCAGCGCTTCAACGGCGAGCGCTTCGAGGTATTCGGCGGGCTGCTGAGCGCGCGGTTCGATTGAGGCGCATGAAGAAAGGTTGTGGATTCTCGTTTGAAGTGCAACAGTTTTGAGAAGACCTCAGCGGGAGTGTGGAAGTCCAGGCATTTTCGAGGCGTGTGATTGTAGGCGTGGATGAAGCGAGCGATGTCTTTGGGTTTGACGGCCTTAAGATCAGTGG
>NZ_JBGAKA010000078.1:0-29452 GCF_044224635.1 Reyranella sp.
TCGGCGGATGGACCGGATACCAAAGTGACAAATCAAATGGCCCCATCACTATGCGCGACGGACTCGAACGCTTCTACGCTATCGCTGATGGTTACCATCTCGCAGCGCAACATCTGTGCTCAAGTTAGCCAGCGGAGCTGAGGAGGAATTGCCGAGCACCCTTGATCCGTGCGAGGCCGGTGCCTGAAAATGGCCGCCTTGCCATGAAAGTGTCGTTCGCCATGAAGCCGCTGCTCGCCCGTCTCGTGATTGTCCTCGCGCTCGCCGTGCCGACCGCGGCGGCGGCCCAGCGCGCCGATCCCGTCTACATCGAGGATCGGCTGAACCAGCTTCAGCAGTCGATCACCATGCTGACCGGACAGATCGAGCAGCTGCAGTACCGCAATCAACAGCTGCAGCAGCAGATGCAGAAGATGCAGACCGACTACGAGTTCCGCATCGACCAGCTGGAGAAGGGCCGCTCAGGGGGGACGCCGCCGCGGCCGAATGCGCCTTCCACGCCGGTGCCTGGTCCGACAGCGGCTGCCACCCCCGACGCAGGTGGCGGCGGTGGGGAGCAGGCCTACCATGACGCCTTCAAGAAGCTGCAGGATGGCGACTATGCCGGGGCGGAGAGGGGCTTCAAGACGTTCCTGCAAAGCAATCCCAAGCACGCGCTGGCCGGCAATGCGCAGTATTGGCTGGGCGAGACCTACTATGCGCGTCGCGACTATCAGAACGCGATGACCGCCTTCGCCGAAGGCTACAAGGTCTACAAGAGCAGCCCCAAGGGACCAGACAATCTGCTGAAGCTCGGCGTCACCCTGGCCACGCTGGGACGAAAGCCTGACGCCTGTGCCGTGTTCTCCAAGTTCACTCAGGACTATCCGCGCGCGACCGACCTGCAGAAGCGCCGGGTCGAGCAGGAGCGCCAGAAGAATGCCTGCGGGTGAGCACGCCCGCTCCCGCAATCCTGGATGCCGACGGCTTTGTCCGCCTGATGGCGCCGTTCGCGCCGTTCGAATCCTGCCCTGAGCTGGTGGTCGCGGTTTCCGGCGGGCGGGATTCCATGGCGCTGGCGTTGTTGGCCCATGAGTGGGCGCACGCACGGGGCGGGCGAGTCGTTGCCCTGACCGTCGATCATGGCCTGCGGCCCGAGTCGGGCGCCGAGGCCGCCACGACCCTGCAGCGCCTCGCGGGGCAGGGTGTCGACGGCGTGGTCCTGAGGTGGTCCGATGCCAAGCCGGGTGCCGGCCTCCAGGAGGCGGCGCGGGCCGCACGTTATCGTCTGCTGCGCGCCGAGTGCCGGCGGCGAGGCATCCTGCATCTCCTGGTCGCCCACCACGCCGACGATCAGGCTGAGACGGTGATCATGCGCGCCGCCCGCGACAGTGGTGCCGACGGGTTGGCAGGCATGGCGGCGCAGGTGGAGTTTCCGGAGCTGCGCCTGCTGCGGCCGTTGCTCCCGGTGCCCCGCGCCCGGCTCACCGCGACTCTCCTCGCACGCGGCGTGCAATGGATCGACGATCCATCGAATGCGGACCCGAGGTTCGAGCGGGTGAGGGTGCGGCTCTCAGGTTCCTCCCCAGCTTCGCTGGGGAGGTGCCCCGTCTTACGGGGCGGAGGGGTCATGAGTCAGGGTCCGGGGGCGTGCCGCCCGTTCATGATCATGAGTCGGCGAGACGTCAGCGGTCCGGAAGCCTCTGACCCCTCCGCCGCCGTAAGACGGCGGCACCTCCCCAGCGAAGCTGGGGAGGACAGAACTTCCCGCGAACGCCAGCTCGCCCGCGCTGCTGTCGCCACCGTCGAGTTCGACGAGGCTGGCCTGCCGGCCATCGATCAGTTGGCTTTCGACCGGCTCGCCGTTGCCCTCCGGGCTCGGCTGCTGAGCCGGCTGGTCCAGCGGGTCGGCGGGCGTGATCATCCGCCGCGGCGCGACCGGCTGGAGCGGGCGGCCGAGCGGCTGATCGCGCCGGTGGGCCGCGGCAAGTCGGGCAGGGGGCAGGATTTCACCCTGTCCCAGTGCCGCCTGATGCTGCGCCAGGCGCCGGGGAGCCGCCGCCTGCGCTGGCTGGCGCGGGCGGAAAATGGCGGGATCGCGGCCCAGCCCCTAGTTCCGGCGGCATTTTTTGCTTGCGGCGCGGCCGCAAACAACCATTTAGAATGACACCTCTCGACAACGGATGTGCCCGTGAACCCGTTCAATCGTAACGCTGCTTTGTGGATCGTCATCGTGCTGCTGCTCGCGCTGCTCTACAGCGTGTTCCAGGGCGGCACGACGCGGTCCGCCGGCAACACGGTTTCCTATTCCGACTTCGTGCGCGCCGTCGAGCAGCGCCAGGTCCAGGACGTCCGCATCCAGGGCAACACCATCACCGGCACGTTCCGCGAGCCGCGCAACGGCGTGCAGAAATTTGCCACCTACGTGCCGAGCACGCCGGTCGACGAGCAGCTGATGCCGATGCTGATCAAGAACGTCGATCGCGTCGATGCCGGTCCGGCCGAGGAGGGTGTCAATCTCGGCAGCATCTTCGTGAGCTGGCTGCCGGTCCTGGTGCTGGTCGGCGTCTACATCTTTTTCCTGCGCCAGATGCAGAGTGGCACCGGTCGCGCCATGGGCTTCGGCAAGTCGCGCGCGAGGCTGCTCACCGAGAAGCACGGCCGCGTCACCTTCGAAGATGTTGCCGGCATCGACGAGGCCAAGGCTGAGCTCGAAGAGATCGTCGACTTCCTGAAGGACCCGCAGAAGTTCCAGCGCCTGGGCGGCAAGATCCCGAAGGGCTGTCTGCTGGTCGGCCCGCCGGGCACCGGCAAGACCTTGCTGGCGCGCGCCATCGCCGGCGAGGCCAACGTGCCGTTCTTCACCATCTCGGGTTCCGACTTCGTCGAGATGTTCGTCGGCGTCGGCGCCAGCCGCGTGCGTGACATGTTCGAGCAGGCCAAGAAGAATGCGCCCTGCATCGTGTTCATCGACGAGATCGACGCGGTCGGCCGTCATCGCGGCGCCGGCCTGGGCGGCGGCAACGACGAGCGCGAGCAGACGCTGAATCAGCTGCTGGTCGAGATGGACGGTTTCGAATCGAACGAAGGCGTGATCCTGATCGCTGCCACCAACCGGCCTGACGTGCTCGACCCGGCGCTGCTGCGGCCCGGCCGCTTCGACCGCCAGGTGATCGTGCCCAACCCCGACGTCGGTGGCCGCGAGAAGATCTTGAAGGTGCATATGCGCAAGGTGCCGCTGGCGCCCGACGTCGAGCCGCGCGTGCTGGCGCGCGGCACGCCGGGCTTCTCCGGCGCCGATCTCGCCAACCTGGTGAACGAGGCGGCGCTGCGCGCCGCCCGTGTCGGCAAGCGTCTGGTCACGATGGCGGACTTCGAGTACGCCAAGGACAAGGTGCTGATGGGCACCGAGCGTCGCTCGATGGCGATGACCGACGACGAGAAGCGGCTGACCGCCTATCACGAGGCCGGCCACGCCCTGGTCTCCATGCATGTGCCCAAGAGCGATCCGCTGCACAAGGTGACGATCATCCCGCGTGGCCGGGCGCTCGGCGTCACCATGCAGCTGCCCGAGCGCGATCATCTCTCGCACAGCAAGCAGTACCTCGAATCGCGTTTGGCGATCATGTTCGGCGGCCGCGTCGCCGAGGAGATCGTCTTCGGGCCGGAGAACGTCACGACCGGGGCTGCCAACGACATCCAGGTCGCAACCCAGACGGCGCGCGGCATGATCACCGCCTACGGCATGTCCGAGAAGCTCGGCCGCGTGCGCTACCAGGCCAACGAGCAGGAAGTGTTCCTGGGTCACGCCGTGACCCAGACGCAGAATGTCTCGGAGGCGACCTCGCAGATCATCGACCAGGAGGTTCGCCGCCTGATCGAGGAAGCCGAGGGCAGGGCGCGTCAGATCCTGACAGACCACCTCGACGACCTGCACCTGATCGCCAAGGCGCTGCTGGAGTACGAATCGCTCAGCAACGACGAGATCAACCAGATCCTGCGCGGCGAGAAGATCGTGCGCGACGACACCGGTGGCGCCGGCCACCACGACCGCCGCCGCCGTGCCTCGGTGCCGCCGACCAACATCGGCTCGGCGCCGGGTGGCGCCAATCCCGAGCCGCAGCCGGGCGTTTGACGGCAAGCTTCGCCGGCATCGCCCTCGATCGCCCGAGGATCATGGCGATCGTCAATGTGACGCCGGACTCCTTCTCCGACGGCGGCGAACGCCTCGACCCGACGCAGGCCATCGACGATGGCCTGCGTTTCGTTTCAGAGGGTGCCGACATCGTCGATGTCGGCGGCGAGTCGACTCGCCCGGGCTCGACCGCCATCGATGCCGATCAGGAACTGGCGCGGGTGCTTGCGGTGGTCGAGGGGCTGGCGAGGCGAGGCGCCGTGGTCTCGATCGACACGCGGCGTGCCAAGGTGGCGCGGGCGTGCCTCGACGCCGGCGCCCGCATCGTCAACGACGTGTCGGGATTGCGCGACGATCCCGACCTGATGACGCTGGTGGCGCAATGGGGCGCGCCGGTCGTGCTCATGCACCGCGCCGGGCGGCCCGAGGAGAAGTATGTCGTCCCAGCCTACGACAATGTCGTCGAGGACGTACGCCGCTTTCTCCTCGAGCGTGCCGCGGCCTGCGAGATGGCAGGGATTGCCCGCGAGCGCATCGCGCTCGATCCGGGTCTCGGCTTCGGCAAGAGCGTGCAGGAGAACATGGCCCTCGTTGCCGGAGTCGGTCGGTTGGCGGAGACCGGCTATCCCGTGCTGATCGGCGCCTCGCGCAAGAGCTTCGTCGGTCGCCTCACGGGGATCGCGGAGGCGCGGCGGCGCGATCCGGCATCGGTGTGGCTGGCCGTCGAGGCGGCGCGCCGAGGCGCTGCGATCGTTCGCGTCCACGACGTCGCCGGCACCCGCCAGGCTCTCGCAGTTTCGGCGGCGATAAGGTAGATAATGGGACATGTCCCGTTCCCTCTTCGGCACCGACGGCGTGCGCGGCCGGGCCAACAGCGAACCAATGACTGCCGAGACGGCGATGCGCATCGGCATGGCCGCCGGCCAGCTCTTCAACCGCGGCGGCCATCGCCACCGCGTGGTGATCGGCAAGGACACGCGCCTCTCGGGCTACATGATCGAGCAGGCGCTGACGGCAGGCTTCCTGTCGGTCGGAATCGACGTTCTGCTGCTCGGTCCGATCCCGACTCCTGCGGTCGGCTTCCTGACGCGGGCCATGCGCGCCGATATCGGCGTCATGGTCTCGGCATCGCACAACCCCTACGAGGATAACGGCATCAAGCTGTTCGGACCCGACGGTTTCAAGCTCTCCGACGCCGTCGAGGCCGAGATCGAGACGCTGGTCAGGGGATCGGCGGTCGGTCTGGCCGCGCCGGCCGCGATCGGCCGCGCCAAGCGGCTCGACGATGCCGAAGGCCGCTACATCGAGGCGGTAAAGGCTTCGGTCGGCCGCACCCTCGATCTGACGGGCCTCAAGATCGTCGTCGATTGCGCCAATGGCGCGGCCTACAAGGTGACGCCGACCGTGCTGTGGGAACTCGGCGCCGAAGTCATCCCGCTCGCCGTGGCGCCGGACGGTTTCAATATCAACGCCGGTTGCGGCTCGACCCATCCCGGCCTCGTGCAGGAGCATGTCGTCGCGCACGGCGCCGACATCGGCATCGCGCTCGACGGCGACGCCGACCGCGTCGTGCTGGTGTGCGAGCACGGCCGTCTGATCGACGGCGACCAGCTGATGGCGACCATCGCCGACAGCTGGCGCACCTCCGGCCAGCTGATCGGGGATGGCGTCGTCGCCACCGTGATGTCCAACCTCGGGCTGGAACGCTATCTTGGCGACCGCCAGCTGAAGCTGGTGCGCACCCAGGTCGGCGACCGCTACGTGCTCGAGCGCATGCGTGCCGACGGCTACAATCTCGGCGGCGAGCAGTCCGGCCATATCATCATGACCGACCACGCCACCACCGGTGATGGCCTGATGGCGGCGCTGCATGCGTTGGCGGCGATGCGGCGCAAGGGCCAGCGCGCCAGCGATGCATTCCATGCCTTCGAGCCGGTACCGCAGCTCCTGAAGAACGTGCGCGTCGGCGATGCGAGCTCGGCACTGGCGGCAGCATCGGTTGCCAAGGCGATCGCGGCGGCCGAAGCGCGGCTCGGCAAGGCCGGGCGCATCCTGGTGCGCAAATCGGGCACCGAGCCTTTGATCCGGGTGATGGCCGAGGGTGACGATTCTGATCTGGTACGCACCGTCGTCGACCAGATCATCGAGGCGATCCCCCAACATGCCGCGTGACGCGCCGACCGGGACGAGGGGATCGTGAAGGGGCGATCGTGAAAGGTCGCGTGCTGATCATCGCCGGCTCCGATTCAGGGGGCGGTGCGGGCATCCAGGCGGACATCAAGTCGGTGACCGCGATGGGTGCCTTCGCCATGACGGCGATCACGGCGCTCACGGCCCAGAACACGCTCGGTGTGCACGGCGTCGTGCCGATCGACCCTGCTTTCATCACCCAGCAGATCGAGGTCGTGCTGGCCGATATCGGCGCCGATGCGATCAAGACCGGCATGCTGCACAGCGCCGAGGTCATTGCCGCGGTGGCGTCCTCGCTGCGCGTACGGGCGCGCGGCGCGCCGCTGATCGTGGACCCGGTGATGGTCGCCAAGGGCGGCCACCGCCTGCTGCTCGGCGAAGCCGAGGCGGCGCTGCGTGACACGCTGCTGCCGATGGCCGCCCTGGTGACGCCCAACCTGCCGGAAGCCGAGGTGCTGACCGGCCTGCCGGTGCGCGTCGAGGCCGACATGCGCCGCGCCGCCGAGCGACTGGCGCGACTTGGCGCCAGCGCGGTGCTGATGAAGGGCGGCCATCTCGAGGGCGACCGGGTGGTCGACCTGCTGTTCTACGAAGGCCGCATGGAGCGCTTCGAGGATGCGCGCATTGCCAGCCGCAGCACGCACGGCACCGGCTGCACGCTCGCCTCGGCGATCGCCGCAGGTCTCGCGCAGGGCATGTCACTGGTGGATGCGGTTGCGCGGGCGCGCGCCTACGTACGCCAGGCGATCGAGACGGCGCCGGATTACGGCCGCGGCCATGGACCACTCAATCACGCGGTGACGGTCAAGGCCTGATTCTCCTCCCCAACTCTGTTGGGGAGGTGTCCGCGTCTTCGCGGACGGAGGGGTCATGAGTCACAGTCCCGCTGCTCATGACCCCTCCGTCGCCGAAGACGGCGACACCTCCCCAGCGATGCTGGGTAGGATATGAACTCAAATCAGCGGCGCATCCTTGTCGAGTGGCTCCGCCGGCGTCCATTTGCCGGCCTCGACGAGAGCGATGAAGTTCCAGACCTCGCGGTTGAACGCGTCGGGCTCCTCGATGTTCACCGTGTGGCCAGTCTTGGCGAACATCGCGAGCCCGGCATTGGGCAGGACGTGCTTGAGGTAGAGGCTCGGCTGCAGGCAGGGCTCGTCCTCGTCGCCGCAGATGATCAGCGTCGGCACGTCGAGCTTCTTCCACTCCTCCTCGAAATCGTAGAGCGAGGGCCGCTTGCCCTGGTAGTTCTCCATGGTGTTGGCGGCGCCGATGTCGGGATGCTCGCCGAGCTGCTTCACGAATTCTTCGAACCCGCGCGGGTCCTTCTGCTTGAAGCGCGAACGGGTCGGGTTGCTCTTGAGACCTTCGGCGTAGCTGGCCATGCCCTTGTCGCGGATGCGCTGTGCCGTCGCCCGGGCATCCCGTTTGAACTGCTCGTGCCCTTCGCGTCCCGCGCCGGAGCCGACACCGGCCAGCGTCAACGACAGCGCGCGGTCGGCGTTAAGCCGGCCGAAATGCGCGGTGGCGAAGGCACCCTGCGACAGGCCGATGACGTGGGCCTTGGGGATGCCGAGATAGTCGAGCATGTGCGTGGCGTCGTCGACGGCGTGACGCTGGCCGTACATCGATCCGGCCTCGGGCACGTCCGATCCGGGATAGCCGCGGAACGAGTAGGTGATGCAACGATGACGGCGCGCGAAGAACCGCATCTGCGGCTCCCAGCTGCGCCAGTCGCCGCTGTACTCGTGCACGAACAGGATCGGCGTGCCGCTGCCGGTTTCTTCGTAGTACAGCTTCACGCCGTCGGGTGTGGTTGCGTGGGGCATTGAGGGGTCCTTTTGGTGCTCCTCCCCAGCGAAGCTGGGGAGGTGCCCCCGTAATCGGGGGCGGAGGGGTCATGAGCAGCGGGACTGGGGCCTATGACCCCTCCGTCCGCGATTACGCGGACACCTCCCCAAGCTACGCTTGGGGAGGAGAATGAGGTCGCCTCAGTTTCCTCCCCAGCGACGCTGGGGAGGCGAAGACTGGCTACGCGCCGAACCGCTCGAGCCGTTCCAGCACGATCGGGATCTTGTCGTCGGCGACGTTGGCGAAGGCGAGGCGGACGAAGCGTTCCTGGCCGGCGCCGAACATGTCGCCGGGAATGGTCAGCAGGTTCTCCTCGTCGGCCAGCCGCTTGGAGACCGCGGTGGAGCGCTGGCCGGTGAAGGGGTGCTCGACGTAGGCGAAGTAAGCGCCGATGCTGACCAGGCGCCAGCGATTGGAGCGCTGCAGGCCGTCGCCCAGCAGGTCGGCGCGCGCCTTCAGGCCTTGGGTGTTGCGGCGCGCCCACGGCAGCAGGTTTTCAAGGCCGTAGAGCGCCGCTTCCTGGCCGAGCCGCGGCGGGCAGATCGAGACGCAATCCATTGCCTTCTCGATCTCGGCGATCAGCGGCGCCCCGGCTGTGACGCCGCCCACCCGATAGCCGGTGAGAGCGAACACTTTCGAGAAGCTGTAGAGGTGCACCAGCGTGCCGCGCCACGTCGGATCGCCGAACAGGGAATGAGGCCGCACACCTTCGGGCAGGAAATCCTTGTAGGTCTCGTCGAGGATGAGGGCGATGCCGCGCCGCTGCGCCAGGGCGAAAAAGGCGTGGATGGTCTCGGCGGGATAGACCGCGCCGGTCGGGTTGTTGGGCGAGATCAGCACGATGGCACGGGTCTTCGGGCCGATCAGCCGCTCGGCATCCTCGGCATTGGGCACGGCGCCCGAATCGGGCCGGAAATCGAGCGACACCGGCTCGATGCCCTGCATGCGCATCCACATGTCGTGATTGAAGTAGTGCGGGCGGGGCAGGATCACCTGGTCGCCCGCCTTGGCGAGACTCATCAGCGCCAGGCAGAAGGCCTGGTTGCAGCCCGAGGTGATGCCGACCTCGCCCGGCGTGATTGGCGCCCCGTAGAAGGCGGACAGGTGCGCGGCATAGGAGTCGCGCAGCGCCGGCAGGCCGAGGATCGGCGTGTAGCCGTGCACCGTCGGATCGAGCAGCCGTTCGCCCAGATGGCGGCGCAACTCCAGCGCCGGAGGATAGCCCGGCACCGCCTGGCTGAGGTCGACCAGCGGCCGCTCGGCGGGGAAGGTGCGGCCGAGCACCCAGCGTTTGGTTTCGCCGATCGGAGACGGCTCGACGGCGACGAGCCAGGGGTTGGCGGCAGGAGCGAGGGTCATGTCAGGAAGCGTGGCCGATAGGGTTTGGACGAGTCGATTTCACACAATTATGCCGCACGATCGTACCTCCATTTGGACGCGGCGGAGCATCCGGTTCTGCCTCATTCCTGTCAATTTATGAGCAATTGGCGATCTTGATCGAAATTCAATTGCTTGCGCCGTGGCTTGTGCCTAGCATCGCAGCTAAGACTCCCATGAGAGTCATGCAAAACAGGAGGAAACGAAATGGTATCGCGTAAAGTCAGCCGTCGTAGGTTTGTCGCCAGCACGACTGCCGCTTCGACGGCGTTCGTCGCTGCCCCCTTCGTGCGGGGCGCCTATGCCGCTGGCAAGCTGTCGCTCGGCTTGTGGGACCATTGGGTGCCCGGTGCCAACAAGACCAGCGAGGCCCTGATTCGTGAATGGGCCGACAAGGAAAAGGTCGAGGTCACGATCGACTACATCACGTCCCAGGGCAACAAGCTCCTGCTGACGACAGCCGCCGAAGCGCAGGCGAAGTCGGGACACGACGTGCTGGCGATGGCGCATTGGCTGCCCGCCCGCTATGCCGAGCAAGTGGTGTCGGTCAACGACATCATGGAGCCGCTGATCAAGCAGAATGGTGCTGTCAACGGTACCGTCGAGTATCTCGGCAAGGTCGACGGCAAGTGGCTCGGCGTGCCGGTCCCCATCGGCAGCCAGATCAAGGGCCCGTGCTCGCGCATCGACCTGATGAAACAGCATGCCGGCATCGACGTGCAGGCCATGTATCCGGTTGGAGCGCCGCCCAAGGCCGACGCCTGGACGCTCGACGCCTTTCTCAAGGCGGCCGAGGCTTGTCAGAAAGCCGGACATGCCTTTGGCATCGGGCTCGGCACGACCTCGGACTCGGTCGACACGGCCGGTGCGTTCTTCCACAGCTTCGGTGCCCAGCTCGTCAACGCCAAGGGCGACATCACGGTCAAGTCGGACAATGTCCGCAAGGCGCTCGACTACTGCAAGCGTCTCACGGCGTTCCTGCCCGAGGACGCGCCGTCGTGGGACGACGCTTCCAACAACAAGTGGCTGGTGTCGGGCCGAGGCGCCCTGATCATGAATCCGCCGAGCGCCTGGGCGGTCGCCAAGCGCGATGCGCCGAAGGTCGCAGAGCAGTGCTGGACCCACGGTTTCCCGTCCGGGCCGAACGGGCGGTATGCCCCCTACATCCCGTTCTTCTGGAATATCTGGAGCTTCAGCAAGAACGCCGCCGCGGCGAAGAGCCTGCTGGTGTTCATCAGCTCTCAAACGTCGGCCGAGAAGCTGGTGGCGGCGAGCGGCGGCTACGATCTACCGTCGTTCGCGAACTTCACCGAGTTCAAGACCTGGGCCGAGGAGGAGCCGCCGAAGGGCACGCTCTTCCACTATCCCAATCCGTACAACCATCAGAAGCTGTCGATCGCCGCGGCGCCGGCGCCGCACAAGATCGCCGAGCAGATCTACAATCAGGGCATCATGCCGCAGATGATCGTCCGCCACTACAAGGGCGAGGCGATGGACAAGACGCTCGACTGGGCGTCGAGGGAGATCGAAGGGTTCATGCGTAACTAGGACCAGCTTTGACCACTGGGGCGCCGCCGGTCTGCGGCGCCCCTCCGCGTATGCGTACCGCAGCACACAGCAACGTCGGAGTTGGCAATGGCAGACATAGCGGCACGAGGTCCGGCTACGCTCACGGGCGACAGTCGCAGCGGCCTGCACAAGCTGATGCAGCGCAAGTCGACCATCGCCTTCCTGATGGCGCTCCCGCTGATCCTCTTGATCGTGACCCTGGTCGCCTATCCGGCGGGGTATGCGATCTATCTGGCGATGCTGAACAAGGGCATGACGCGCTTCGTCGGGCTGGGGAACTTCGATTTCCTGTTCGGGCGCGAGACCTTCTGGATGGTGGTCTATCAATCGTGCCTGTTTGCGATCACGGCCGTCGTCTTCAAGGCGATCATCGGCTTCGTCGTCGCCCATTTCGTGCACAACATCCCGAGCAAGGGCCAGCGCAAGTGGCGCGGCATGCTGCTGGTGCCGTGGGTCATCCCGCCGGCCATGAGCACGCTCGCCTGGCTGTGGCTGTTCGACCCGTCCTACAGCGCCTTCAACTGGATCCTCGCCCATTTCGGCATCGATCGTATCCCGTGGCTCGGCGAGACCGGCTGGGCGCGCTTCTCGGTGATCCTGGTCAACGTGTGGATCGGCGCGCCGTTCTTCATGATCATGTACCTGGCGGCCCTGAAGTCGGTTCCCGAGCAGCTCTACGAGGCGGCTTCGATCGACGGCGCCACGTGGTGGCAGCGCATCTGGTACGTGACCCTGCCGATGATGCGCAACATCATCGCCATCACGGCGCTGTTCTCGCTGATCGTCACCTTCGCCAACTTCGATATCGTGCGGGTGCTGACCAAGGGCGATCCGTTGAACACCACCCACGTCTTTGCCACCTGGGCGTTCCGTGTCGGCATAGAAAGCGGCGACATACCCTTGGGCTCGGCGGTATCGTTGTTCATGGTGCCGATCCTGGCGGTCGCCGCCACGTTCATCCTGCGCGATATCTCCAAGCGGGGGAGTGAAGTCTGATGGCCGACGCAGCAGTCGCTACCACTTCCTCCCGCGCCGCCTCGCGGCCGCGCTACGGCAGCATGAGCCGGGACCGCCGCTGGGCGCTGCGCTGGTCCTATTTCTTCCTGGTTCTGTTCGCCATCTTCTTCCTGACGCCGCCGGTCTACATGTTCATCACCTCGCTCAAGACGAGCGCGGAGATCTCGGCCGAGAGCAATCCGTGGTGGGTCTACAATCCCACCCTGTCGAACTATATCGAGCTCCTGACCCAGAACCAGTACCTGACCTTCTTCCGCAACTCGGCGATCGTCTCGGTCATCACGGTCGCGATCACCATGTCGATCAGCGTGGTCGCGGCTTTTGCCCTGGCGCGCATGCGGTTCTGGGGCTCGGCGACGCTGGCGACCGGCGTGTTCCTGACCTACCTGATCCCGGAAACCCTGCTGTTCATCCCGCTGTTCAAGATGTTCGCCTGGGTCAACGAGACGCTCGGCATCCAGTTGATGAATCACTGGTGGACGATGCTCATCCTCTATCCGACCCTGACCGTGCCGTTCGCGACCTGGATCATGATCGGATACTTCGCCTCGATCCCCAAGGAGCTCGACGAGGCCGCCCTGATCGACGGCGCGACCTGGATGCAAACCCTCACCAAGATCTTCATCCCGGTTGCGCTACCCGGCATCATCGCCGCCACGATCTTCACCTTCACCGTGTCGTGGGCGCAGTTCCTCTATCCCCTGGCTTTCACCACCTCGGCGAACGAGCTGGTGCTGCCGGTCGGCATCGTCACCACACTGATCAAGGGTGATGTGTTCAATTGGGGTCAGATCATGACAGGGGCGTTGCTCGGCGCGGCGCCACCGCTCATCATCTACGCGTTCCTGATGGACTACTACATCGCAGGCCTGACCGCCGGCGCGACCAAGGGGTGATCGGACAATGGCTCAAGTAACGTTGCGTAAGGTCGTCAAGAAATACGACGAGGTGCTGGCAGTTCGCGGCATCGATCTCGACATCACCGACAAGGAGTTCATCGTCCTGGTCGGCCCGTCGGGCTGCGGCAAGAGCACGACCTTGCGCATGATCGCCGGCCTCGAGGAGATCTCGGACGGCGACATCGCGATCGGTGGCGACATCGTCAACGACGTGCCGCCCAAGGACCGCGACATCGCGATGGTGTTCCAGAACTACGCGCTCTACCCGCACATGAACGTGTACGAGAACATGTCGTTCGGGCTGAAGCTCAAGCGCACGCCGAGGGACGAGATCGAGCGGCGGGTCAAGCAGGCGGCGCAGATCCTCGACATCACCGAGCTCCTGGACCGCAAGCCCAAGCAGCTGTCGGGCGGCCAGCGACAGCGTGTCGCCATGGGCCGCGCCATCGTGCGCGATCCGAAAGTGTTCCTGTTCGACGAGCCGCTCTCCAACCTCGACGCCAAGCTGCGCGTGCAGATGCGCACCGAGATCAAGAAGGTGCATCAGAAGGTGCGCACGACGACGGTCTACGTGACCCACGACCAGGTCGAGGCGATGACGCTCGCCGACCGGGTCGTCGTGATGAATGCCGGGCTGATCGAGCAGGTCGGCGCGCCCAACGATCTCTATCATGCGCCGGCCACCAAGTTCGTGGCGGGCTTCATCGGCTCCCCGGCGATGAACTTCCTGCCCTGCCATCTCGAGCAGGCAGCCGGGGCGTTGCGGGTGCGGTTGAGCGACAAGCTCTCCTTCCCGGTGCCGTCGGACCGGACGGCGCGCTACTCGGGCCACGCCGGCAAGTCGAACCTGGTGCTCGGCCTGCGTCCCGAGCACATCACCGAGACGCGCCCGCACATCGAGCCCAACCAGCACGATTTCGACATGGCGATCGACGTCGTCGAGCCGATGGGCATGGAGACCCTAGTCTACTTCACGGTCAATGGCGCCGAGGTCTGCGGCCGCGTCAACCCAAACGCCGGCGCCGCCGACGGCAAGGCCATGAAGCTGCGCGCCGACCTCAGCAACATGCACCTGATCGACGACAACTCGGGCAAGGTGCTGTAGCGCTCGACGTCGGCGGGGCCGGGTCGCTTTTCGCGCGGTGATGTTGGTCGCGCCCTGAGATGAGGAAAGGTCTCTCGCGGCGCTCGGGATGACAGCTCACGGCCGGGCGCGCGCCACTTCAGTGGCGCGTCTTTGGTGTGATCGAAGATGATCGCGCCACCGGAGCGGCGCGCCCCAGCACATTGGTGTCACCCCGAGCGCCGCGAGGGACCTTTCGTTTCTTGCCCGCAGACCGGAAGCAGATGAACCCTCCGTTCGGGGGCTCTGGCACCGGCCGCCGGGCATGCTAAACCCTGATCAACCTCGTCCGAGGGGCGAGCGTCCGGTGACGTCCGTCGCCATCGGGGCGAGCTCGCGAGCATGGGGAGACATCGATGGGCAAGTTGACAGGCAAGGTCGCCTGGGTGACCGGGGCTGGTTCCGGGATCGGCGAGGCGGCGGCGATTGCGCTCGCGGCTGAAGGCGCCGCGGTGGTGCTGACGGGCCGGCGCAAGGAGCCGCTCGATACGGTGGCGGCGACGATCAGGCGGGCCGGCGGGACCGCGGTGGTCAAGCCAGGCGACCTGATGAAGGCCTCGGCAGTGACCCGGATCGCGGCCGACATCGACAAGCGCTTCGGCCGCTGCGACATCCTGGTGAACAATGCCGGTCTCAACATCACCGAGCGCAGCTGGGCCCAGCTGTCGCCGGCCGGCGCCGAGCAGGTGATCGACGGCAACCTGTCCAGCGCCTTCTACTGCTCGACCGCGGTGCTGCCGATGATGCGCAAGAGGAAGGACGGCGTGCTGATCCACACCTCGTCGATGGCCGGCCGGCAGGCGAGCCTGCTCTCCGGCCCGGCCTATTCGGCGGCCAAGCACGGCGTGGTGGCCATGAGCGCCACCATCAACATGGAGGAATGCGTCAACGGCATCCGCTCCTGCGTCGTCTGCCCGGGCGAGGTGGCGACGCCGATTCTCGACAAGCGGCCGATCCCGATCACGCCCGAGGAGCGGGCGCGCATGGCGCAGTCCGAGGATGTCGGCGACCTGATCCGCTACGTCGCTTGCCTGCCGCCGCACGTCGTGATCAACGAGGTCCTGATCAATCCGACCTGGAACCGCGGCTACGTCGCCAGCCTGCAGCGCAGCGCCGACGAGAAGGCGGCCAAGGCCAAGGCGATGGCGAAGGGCAAGGCGAAGGCGAAAGCCGGGAAGAAGTAGGGATCACGCTCATGCCGACCGCGGACGCGAGAGAATGTGAGCCTGTTGAGTGAACGCACGCTTGTCATGTCATCCTGAGCGTAGCGAAGGATCTCATCGTCAGAAGTTTCAAAGCACGCCTATCAGGCGGCGATGAGGTCCTTCACTTCGTTCAGGACGACAGAAAGGGGTGCGGGCGAATATGTTCACGATCCCGGACGCCAGCACCAGGAGAGCATGATCGATTTCAGGAGTGCACATCCATGACGGTCACCATCAAGGCGAAGGCGCTGGAGGCCTTCGTTGCGGACATCTTCGCCTCGGCCGGCTGCTCGAAGGAGGAGGGCACCCGCATCGGCCGCTATCTGGTGAGCGCCAATCTCTCGGGGCACGACAGCCACGGCGTGGTGCGCGTGCCGCGCTATGCCACGAACAAGAAGAACGGCATCGTGCTGCCCGACGTCACCGTCGATGTCGTGATCGACACGCCGGTGATTGCCGTGGTCGACGGCAAGCACGGCTTCGGCCAGACGGTGACCCCGCAGGCCGTTCGCATCGGCATCGACAAGTGCAAGGTGAATGGGCTTTCCGCGGTCACGCTGCGCAACGCCGGCCATATCGGCCGGGTCGGCGACTGGGCCGAGATGGCGGCGGCGGCCGGGCTGGTGTCGATCCACTTCGTCAACGCGTCCGGCAGCGTCCTGGTGGCGCCGCATGGCGGCGTGCAGCGGCGCTTCTCGACCGCACCCTACTGCATCGGCGTGCCGCGCCCGGGGCAGGATCCGCTGGTGCTCGACTTCGCCACCTCGATCGTGGCCGAAGGCAAGGTGCTGGTGGCAAGCCAGGGCGGCAAGAAGCTGCCCGACGGGGCATTGATCGGTCCCGATGGCAAGCCGAGCAGCGATCCGCATACGCTCTATGGCGACTACGTGCCGGCCGGTCCGCGCGACTACAGCAAGGGCACCGGCGCCATTCGTGCCTTCGGCGAGCACAAGGGCTCGGGCCTCGCCTTCATGTGCGAGCTGCTGGGCGGCTCACTGTCCGGCAACGGCGCGACCGATCCCAAGCGCGGCCGTTTCGCCAACGGCATGCTGTCGTTCTATGTCGATCCCAAGGTCATCGACCCGGCGGGATTTTTTCCCGTCGACGTCGCGAAGTACGTCGATTTCGTGAAGAGCTCGGCGCATGCGGCGGCGGGTGGCGAGGTCCTGGTGCCGGGCGAGCCCGAGGTGCGCATGCGGGCCGAGCGGCTGGCCAACGGCGTGCCGCTGCCCGACGACACCTGGGCCGCCATCGTCGAGACCGCCCGCTCGGTCGGCCTCGACGAGCGCCGCATCCAGCAGGCGACGCTGTAATTCTCTTCTCCTCTTCAAGCTACGCTTGGGGAAGTGTCGGCGTCTGCACCGACGGAAGGGTCAAGGCCGGGAGCGTGCCGCTGCGTGGCGCTCTTCTCGTCGATCACACACCCCATGAGCGCCACAGAGTGGCGCGCTCCCGGCGAAGAGTCATGACCGCTCCGTCCGCGAAGGCGCGGACGTCTCCACAGCGAAGCCGGGGAGGGAGGGGTTACCGCCCCGGCCTGCGCTCGAGCCGATGCACGGCACCCGCAATCGGGTCGGTGACGACCGGCGTCGCGACATAGTCGTCGTGCAGCACGCGCCGCAGGACCTCGAGGCGGGCGCTGCTTGCCACCATCCCGGTAGCGACCTCGAGCTGGGCCAAGTCCATGTCCCACAGGCGCACCGCCATCACCGCGTAGCCGAGCTCGAGCGCGCGATCGATTTGTTGGCGCAGGTCGTCGGCCAGGCGCTGGTCGCTCCAGTCGGGATGGCGCAGCACCTGGCCGGTGAAGCCGATCCACTTGAAGCGCGGCAGGGCTTGCGGCGCCGGCCCCAGCCCGGCCGTGCCGGGCTCGGTCCAGCCCCAGTGCAGCGAGCCGTAGATCATCGCCCAGTCGAAATCGTGCATCAGCCAGACCGTGCGCGTCGGGTCTGACTCGCGTTCGAGCCGCTCGATTGCCCGCTGCCAGGCGCTGTCGAGGCCGCGCAGCGGCGCCAGGCTCCAGACGTTGTAGGCGATCAGCGCCACCGTGAGGCCGCCCAGGGCGGCGAGCCCGCGCACGCCATTGCGTTTGCGCACGACCATCAGCAGCAGCGCCCAGCCCACCGTCAGCCAGGCCATGACGTTGATCTGCATCTGCGGATCCTGCGGCTGGGAATAGAGGTTGAAGACGGTGCCGGCAACGAAGGTGCCGCCGAAGATCGCCGCCAGGGAGCGCGCCAGCGGATCGGACCGGTTGCGCCACAGGAGCGGCAGCGCTACCGCGGCGGTCGCGATCATCCAGACGGTCGCGAGGAAGCGCCAGATGTCCCAGCCGGGTATTCCGGGAATGGCGGCGACGCCAGCGCCCAACAGGTAGGCCACCATGCCGTCCCACAGATAGAGCAGCTTGGACCAGGTGAAGCCCGCCCACACCGAGCGGACCGCCTTGCCGGTCCAGATCAGCTCGAACGGGCCCACGGCCTTGGCGTGGCCCTGCCATGCCAAGGCGACGAGTGCCGCGGTGGCGACCATCCCCAAGAGAAACAGGGCGATCCAGCCGAGTCGCCGTTCCAGCCGCGGCTCGCAGAGCCACAGCGCCGCCAGCATGCCGGGCAGGGTAGGGAACATCAGGCGCCATTCCATCAGCCAGGCGATCGAGAACAGTCCCGAGACGGCGACCACGCGCAAGGCGCTGGGCCTCGCCAGCCAGACGCTGCCCAGCGCCATGGCGGCGATCAGCACCGTGTAGCTCGGCAGGATGTCCTCGTTGATGATGGCGAGGAACATCACGAAGCTCGAGGCGAGGTGGAACAGCGCCGCCAGCAGCGCCACGACGCGGTCGCCGGTGACGGCGCGGACCAGGGCGTAGACGATGGCGAGGCAGAGGCTGCAGCTCACCGCATTGAGGACGGTCATCTGCCGCCGCGGGTCGTCCGCGAAGATGCCCAGCAGGTCGAGCAGGCGGCACAGCGCGCCGTAGAAGGGATAGAAGAGATAGTTGGCCGGATAGAGCGGCGCGTTGGCCGGATCGACGATCCACGGCTTCAGCTCGAGGCTCTTGAACACGCCGTTGCCGGTCAGCCCGCCCTGCGCATTGTCGAACCACAGGATGACGGCGATCAGGAATGCACTGCCGCCCGCCATCAGGACGGCAAGGTCGATCAGGAGACTGCGCGGGCTGGGAGGCTGGCGGAATGAACTGAGAGCGAAAGACAAAGGGAAGTGCCGGGCGACCGAGGACGAGGACGCTATTCATACCCATGTTCCTCTCCCTTGCCAGGGGCAGGACATTCGCATGCAGGCGCTTCTCATTCTCTCCCCGGCGGGGAGCCGGGGAGAGAATGACTGAGCGTTCCTATGCCCACGCCCTGCGCCGGGGGAGAGGTCAGGTGAGGGAACTTCGAAGGTTGCGGCATCCCCGGCAATCCCGCGAGAGGATCATCTCGGTCGTCTGCGGATCGTCCTGGCGGAAGCCGTTGGCGACGGACCAGAAATGGTGGCAGCTGTCCTCGGCCTGCGGTTTGCCCGGCTCGACCTCGTCACGCCAGGCGTCGATGTACCACTCGTTCCTAATGAACATGGTTTCCTCCCGACGTCCGGCGCGACGCCGGAGGGAGAGGCTGCGCCTGCCTCGTTGAGTTGCCAACGATCGCTGCCGTCGATCGATCCGTTGAGGTCGGGCAGGCGGCGGTGGAGGCGATTCAGCAGGCCGATCAGGGTCTCTCGCTCGGCGCCCGACAGGTCGCCCAGCAGGCGCTGCTCGCGCTCGAGGGCGATCTTCAGGACGCGATCGTGCAGGTGCCAGCCCCTGGCCGTCAGGGCACAGGCCGAGCTGCGGCCGTCCGTCTCGTGCGAGCGCGCCTGGACGAGCGCCTTCTGCTGCAGGACGGCGAGCGCCCGGCTGACCGCCGCCTTGTCGAAGCCGATGACCCGGCAAATGCGGCCGGCGGTGATGTCCGGCTGGACGGCGACCATGGCCAGAACCCGCCATTCGGTGGTGCCGATGCCGAACTGCCGGCGAAAGATCGCCGAGGCGCTGCTGGTGAGCTTGTTGGCGAGGAACACCAGCAGGGCCGGCACGTAGCGCTCGAGATCGAGCACCTGGTGCGGCTGCTGCCGGCTCGAGAGCTTGAGCTTGGCCATCGTGACGGCGTGACACTAGGCGTCCATGACGAAATAATCGACACGGAATCACTGTCGTCCCGAGCGCGCAGCAAGGCATCCTCGAAGCCGAAGAGGTTAAAGGTCCCTCACTGCGCTCGCGATGACAGAATAATCGCACGGCACCGCAAGACGTGGCGCCGCCAGCCCGGGAGCCGAGAAGATCATGGCCGATGCACCGCCTCCGACCGTCGTCATTGGGGCCGGGGTCGTCGGCCTGTCGACGGCGCTTTATCTGCAGCGCTCGGGCCGTGAGGTGGTGGTGATCGATCCGCTGCCACCGCCGGGCGGCGCCTCGTTCGGCAATGCCGGCATGATCAGCGCCGACACGGCTGTGCCGATCGCCCTGCCGGGCATGCTGCGCAAGATACCGTCGTGGCTGGCCGACCCGCTGGGGCCGCTCGCCGTTCGGCCGTCCTACTTCCCCAAGGCGCTACCCTGGCTGATGCGCTGGATCGCCGCCGGCCGACTGCCGCGCGTGCTGGAGATATCCGACGCGATGCGCGCCCTGCACAAGGACGCCTTCCTGTGCTGGAAGGAGCTGCTGGGGCCGCAGCACTATGGCGACCTGGTGCGGCCGGTCGGACAGGTCCAGGTCTGGGAATCGGAGACCGAGACGGAAAGCGCCAGGCTGGAGCGCATGCTGCGTGAGCGGCAGGGCATCCCGAGCCAGCCGCTGACCCCGGACGATTTGCGCCAGATGTTCCCCGGCATCTCGCCCAAGGTGCGGCGCGGTCTTCTGATGCCGGGCAACGGCTACACGGTGAGCCCGCAGCGCATCGTGCAGACGCTGCACCGTCTGTTCATCGAGGCGGGCGGCACGCTGCTGGCCGAGAACGTGATGAAGATCGTGCCGCGCGAGGCGGGCGGCTACGACCTCATGACCACTGTCGGCTTCCATCGGGCGACTGAGATCGTGATGGCGGCCGGCGCACGCTCGGTGCGCCTGCTCGAGCCGCTCGGTGTACGCGTCCCGCTCGAGACCGAGCGCGGCTATCACGTCATGCTGCCGACGCCCAACGTCGCGCTCACCACCACGATCTCGCACAAGAGCGGCTCGTTCGGCGTGACGCCGATGGAGCATGGCTTGCGCGTGGCCGGCACGGTCGAGATCGCGGGCCTGGAAGCGCCGCCCGACGAGCGTCGCAACCAGGCGCTGCTGGCCAACATCCGCACGCTGTTTCCCGACGTGAACACGGAGGGACACCGCTTCTGGATGGGTTTCCGCCCTTCGACGCCCGACAGCCTGCCGATGCTGGGGGAGGTGGCGCGCCGCCCCGGCCTGTTCCTCGCCGTTGGCCACGGCCATTTCGGCATGACCGGCGGCCCGCCCAGCGGCCGCCTGGTCGCGCAATTGATCAACCGCCAGCCGACGTCGATTGCACCGGCGCCGTACAGTCCGGCGCGATTTCGATAGGGGAGGCTCATTGCCGGGACCGCGCCACTCCGTGGCGCTCCTTCTTTTGCCGCATGAAGGAGGAGCGCCACGGGAGAGGCGCGCTCAGGCCGTAGTGCGCGCCGCCATCGGCCAGCGCCCTCGATCCTGCCGATCGCGGCGTCCGACCGTCGCCGAACAAAGGTGTTGCGGATGGCTTTCCTTGCCGATCGCCGCTTGTCGGCAGGCAACGAAGCAACCGTCGGTAGGCCAGAATGGGAAAGGGCCGCCGATGGGTGTCGGCGGCCCTCTGAAACGCGGGCAGGTTGGGTGTGGGTCCGCGTCTTGGGTATCCAAGAGGTAACCCACCCTCATGAGCGTCTTCCAGTGCAAATAGTTCCATTTTGGAGCACTCGATCTTCGAACCCATTCAAAGTGACGACGCTGCGAAGCCTGCCGCCGCTGCGATCATTGCGCAGGCGGCGGATCCTTGCTTCTTGGGCTCTTGCGGCTTTCGGCTGGCGCTCCCTACGGGATTCGAACCCGTGTTTCAGCCTTGAGAGGGCCGCGTCCTGGGCCTCTAGACGAAGGGAGCGGAGGCCGGAGGGCGACTGATAGTCGATAGGCCCCGGAGGCGCAAGCCCACAAGCCTCAGGAGCAGGCAGCCCGGCCTGGATCAGCTTCTTCCTTCAAATGGGTACAGAACCAATCAATGGCAGCCATGCTGGCAATGGTGAAATCGTCGCCATAGGCATCGAAATGGCCACCCCGCAGGGTGACCAGGCGCTTGGGTTGGAGAGCGCGTTCGTAGGCGGCAAGCGCGAGGTCGGCTGGTGTCAGATGGTCGGCGAGACCGACGATCATCAGGAGCGGAGTCGGGCTGATCAGGGCCACCAGGCTCGAGGGATCGTAGCCCAGAAACAGGTCGAGCGAGCGCACCGTCACCTCGTTGCGCCAGGCAGGGGCTCGCGCCGCCGCGGTCTCGGTGAACCAGACATGGGAGTCGGCGGTCGGCAGGGCGGCAGGCCCCGCCGGGTCGGCCGATACCACCGGCAGCAGTGCAGGCGGCGCACCGCCCCGGCGGGCGCGCCGGTCGGCCTCGATCAGGCGTTGCGTCGGCGCCAGCAGGTCGGCACGGATCAGGCGGCGGGCATTGGCCGGTCCGTTCACCATCGGCACCTGCGCCACCACGCCCTTCACCCGCCGGTCGGTGGCGGCGATCGCCAGCGCATGACCGCCGCTGTAGCTCGTGCCCCAGATGCCGATGCGCTCCGGGTCGACGCCGTCCAGCGTCTCGGCGAAGCTGATGGCGTCGCGCCAGTCGCGGATCTGCTGGTCGGGGTCGACCTCCTGGCGCACCTTGCCGTCGCTGGCGCCGAAGCCGCGGTGGTCGAACGCCAGCGCCCCAAGTCCCGCCGTGGCAAATGCCTCGGCGAAGCGATCGAGATGCATCTCCTTCACCGCCGAGAAGCCGTGCGCCATGACGATCACCGGCTGGCCCCCGCCTGTCGTCGCGGCGGGGCGGTAGTGCCAGCCGCGCAAGGTCGTGCCGTCCTCGGTCTCGAAGGCGATGTCGCTCCGCATGCTCCCCGCTTCAGGCGGGTTTGCGTCCCGCCACTCTCGACAATACGCCGGGGACGAAGGGATGGATGACCACGTCGCGGAAGCCCGCGCCTTCGAGATAGCCCTTCACCTCCGATTCGGTGTGCGCCTGGCCGGTGCTGCCGTAGACCGCCTCGTTGAGGCCCCACAGCGCTGCCGACAGCGGGCCGCGCCGGTCGTCGTGCAGGGTCTCGCCGACCAGGTGCATCTCGCCGCCCGGCGCCAGCGCGGCAAACGCCTTGCCGACCACCAGCCGGATCAGGTCGGGCTCGTATTGCGGCAGGTTGCTCGCCATCACCACGACATCGACGCCTTGCGGGAAGGGCGTGCGGGTGAAGTCGCCTGGAAGGGTGGAGACGCGATCGGCGGCGCCGTTGGCGGCGATATACTCGTTCGCCACCACGGTGACCGGCGGCAGATCGAGCACGATCGCTTTCAAGCCGGGATAGGTCCTGGTGGCGACGATGCTGTAGGCGCCGGAGCCGCCGCCGAGATCGAGCAGCAGCTTGCGTCCGGTCATGTCGACGCTGCGGCTGAACAGGCGCGCGGCGCCCATGCCGATCGAGTAGGTGGCGGCGTGGTAGCGCCGCGCATCCTCGACGGTGAAGCTCTCGTAGGCGCCGAGCCGGCTCTCGGTCGGGCTGCGCAGGCGCTGGGCGAGCTCGCCATAGGCCGTCCAGCGCGGCTTGGTGAACAGGATCCACGGCCCGGCGTAGCGCTCGCCGTCCTTGACCAGGAAGCGCTGCACGTCGGGCGCGTTGGCGAAGCGCTCGCCGTCGCGCGTCAGCAGGGTCATGGCGGTGAGCGCGGTCAGGAGCCGCTCGGCGTTGCGTGCACTGATGCCGACCGCCTTGGCGGCGAGCGCAATGGTGTCGTGGCCATGGGCGATGGCGGTGAACACCTCGAGCTCGACCGCCGCCATCAGGGCGGCGCTTTCCCAGTAGGCCTGCGCCATCTTCTGCAGGCGCGTCGTGTCGAGTCGCGGCCGGTCAGAACCCGCTTCGCTCGGCACTCGCGTGTCCGCTGACGGTTTGTCGGATGCTTGCGTATCGGCCATGGGTGTTTCCTCCGTTGCCCGATCATAGCGCACTGGCCTGGGCTCGCCCGACTTCCTTCACGGATCGCTAGTGCGCGACTCCGATCAGCGGCAGGAGCAGATGCGGGTCGGAGGTCACAGCCAGCTCACGGAAGCTTTCGGTCATCCGGTTCGCTGCTTCGACGCTGGCCGCCGAGGCATCGACGTGTTGCATGACCTGCCGTGCCCAGCTGACGTCGCCCAGGCCCTCGTCCAGCGCAAAATGAGCTCCGACGATTTCCTTGTTCGCGAGGTACCGTGCGTCGGTCGGGCCGCCGGTGACGGCGCGCGCCCCATAGATGATCGCCAGCATGAACTTGTCGCGGCTCAGATTGCCCGAGTCGAGGTCGGCAACCCAGTAGGCGAGGCCGGCGTCATCCGGCGCGCGACCGAGAACGTTGCGGTAGACCTCCGTCACGAAGGTGTCCGTGCTCATGCTGTCGGGGTAGGTCGCGAGGGTCTCCGGCTGCACGAAGAAGCTTCTTGCGATCTCGACCAGCGACATGCCATCGAGCAATCGACTGGCCCAGTACTGCAGGCCCATGGCATCCGGCGCCCTGTTGAAATAGGCGATGTACATCGCCGTCAGGTCGGACAGCTCGGGCCGATCGAGCTGCCCCGCTTTCGCCATCCAGGCCGGGTCGAAGCCAACGCCGTCACCGAACGATACCCAGCGCATGTCGACGACGGTGTCCGCGCCCTCGGCGCCGGTGCGGTCGCGAATCGAGACGACGCCCGTAGCGGCCGTCACGGTAAAGTTCCGGGAAGCGAGACCGTAGACGGCGACATCGAAACCCGAACCGCCGATGAGCGTGTCGTTGCCGGCTCCTCCCACGAGCACGTCGTTGCCGTCGTTGCCCTGCAGCCGATCGTCTCCGGAGCCGCCGTCCAGATGGTTGTCCGCGGCATTTCCCTCGATGCTGTCGTTTCCGGAGCCACCGATTGCGTTCTCGATCAACGAGCGAACGTCGCCCTGGTACAGCTGCGCATTGGCGATGTTGCCCCGTCCCAGGTGGATGCCGGGATTCGAGCGGTCCAAATCGACGAGCTGGCGGACGTCCGTCGTCGTCCATGCACCCGGGTTCAGGTCGACACGCACGCTCGTGCCGTACGAGGAAAAATCGTAGGTGTCGGTGCCGCCGCCATCCCAGACGGTCTCGAATATCTTGTTGCCGACGAACGCGCCCTGACCCTCGCCGTTCACGAACCGCTCGCCGGTCGTCGGGCTCCAGGCATAGACGGTGTCGCTAGACTCGGTGTCGAAATTGGCACCATACAGGTATTGCAGCGCCGCGATGTCATTGGCCATCGGGCTGGTATTGAACGTCCCCGGAAAGGGGGCCGGCACACCGGAACCGATATAGGTGTGCCCGGTCATGATCGAGAACTCCCGCGAATCTTCGTCCGCGGGCGAGGCTCCGTAAACCCCGGCCTCTTCGCCGTGCTTCAGCCCGAGCGCATGGCCCACTTCATGGAGCACGAGGTAGAGCGCCCCCGATTCCATCGGATCCTGCAGCCCCTGGCTCGAGAGCCAGACATCGCCACCGGCTTCCGAGCCCGGAAAGTAGGTGTGCCCACTGTAGGTCGGGATCGCGTCGGTCCGCCCGAAACGGATGTCCGCCTCGTGTTGCGGGTCCTCCTGGACCTCCGTGAAATCCAGGTTGATGAGAGAGGCGTAGACGGCCAGGACCTTGCGTATCAGCTCCTGCTGCAGCGGCGTTACAGGGTGAAAGGTCTGGGGTTCCGTGCCACGATAGTCGGCACCATACACGCCGGCATTCGTCGGAAAGCTGAACGTGACCGAGCGCCCCGCCCACCGGGTGCTGTACAACAGGCCGTCGATCGATTGATCGCCGCTCGGCTGGACGTAAGAGATTGCTGCCATCCTGAAGCCTCGACCAGGAATGCCAAGGCCTGCAGCCCTGCTCGAACAGGGAACTCCGCTGCAACTGAGCCGCCACCCACGGGTCTGCGGAGTGGCATGGCGTGTCACGGATGGCAAGGGCGGAAGCTCGACGCTCGCGAGCGCCTGCTCACCACCGGACGCTCGGTGCCGGAGGCGTTCCTGCGGCTCTATCGGCTGGAGCGCGCCTGCCAGATCCAGATCGATGCGGCGGCGGCCGGTGCGCTCAACGTCATGGGTGACAACCTCGCCGGCAAGTCGGGCGCCGACATGGACCGCGTCTCCGAGATGGAATCGTCGGTCGGCATCGGCGATCTCGAGTTCGCCGCCTTGATCCGCAAGCTCGACAAGTCGGATACGGGGTGGCGATGCTGACCCGGCGCAACGTCCCTTGCCTTGCCGACGCTTTCGGGGCCGCTCTCGACGATAACGACCTGGGATAGGATAAATCCCGTTCGCTGGCCGACCTGTCCGGAGCACGGGGCAGCGTTGCCGGTGCCGTCAAGGTGGAGGCCGCGGTCGAGGTTTGCCTCGACCCTTCCGCGCCGGCACGACTCGGGGGCATTGGAGAGCATGCCGTGAGGGTCCATCCGGTCACCGTGGGCCTTTGGATCATTGCTCTGGACCCGGGGGGGCGGTCATCATCGCTCTCCTTCGCGACGCCGGTCAGCCCGAGATCGTCCTGCTCGTTCTCAACGTGCTGGTTTTGCTCGTGCTTCGTGCACGCATGCGGCGGCATCAAGGTTTGGCGATGAGGATCGATCCGCCGCAGGCGCCAGCCGAGCGGCCGGGCGCCCGGCGCGAGGTGGCGTTCCTACCTGTAGAGGGCGCGCAACGAGCCGCTTGGCGCCCCGATGTCGTTGATGCGCCAGCCGGCCGGCGTCAGCACGAGGTCGAGGGTAATGCGTTTGGCCTTGCCGTAATTGTCGAAGGTGACGACCGCTGTCGCGCTCGACCCGTCGGTCTTGACCGACA
The DNA here is from genome assembly GCF_044224635.1 of Reyranella sp. Lineage (GTDB taxonomy): Bacteria > Pseudomonadota > Alphaproteobacteria > Reyranellales > Reyranellaceae > Reyranella. The sequence continues at coordinate 26,434 of NZ_JBGAKA010000078.1, forward strand.
GGGTGAAGTTCTTCACGTCCCACTCTTGGGCATCGACGAAAGGATCGCCATCGAGCCTGGGGACCTCGTTGCGGCGCCGGGCGTCGCGCGCCTCGTCGTTCATGAGACGGGCGAGGTCGGGTGCGAAGTAGCGTCCGAGGTCCCAGTAGTTCTGCCCCTGGTTGGCGCCGGTCAGGTAGGGCGCGTAGAGGTCGCGCAGGAACGCCTCGGCCGACGGCGTCTGTGCGTAGGCTTGGAGGGGGAGGGCGACGCAGAGCGTGGCCAGCAGAGCCCGCCTGCGCAGGGAACTGGGGCGGGCCGGTGCCGTGGTGAATACCTTGGCCGAGCGATCGATTAACATACCTCCATAATGCCTTTCGATCTGGAATGATTAGGGATCGGCAGCGTTCATCGTGAACGATATTGCGGCGGAGTGAGTGGCCGGCCGCCGCTACACTACTGATGCTACCGCGGAGTACCAACTTCCCAAAGTGACTCCGCTACCCAAGGGCCGCCTTCGCAAGAGGCGGCCCTTCCCGGTTTGCCACCCTGGAGCTCGAGTTCACGAGCGAGCTCGTCTCAGCGGCATTTTCTTGCCGGTTCAGGTCCGGTGGACGACCACTTTGTCATTGTAGCCAGCCTCCGTTATCTTTGAATCGGGTTGTGGGAACCCCAAGGTTCAAGTGATTTCAGGGTGTGTGAAATGAAGGATGCAGACCGGCTTCCCGATTCGGAAGCCATCGACGCCACGTCCTATGGCGATACGGCCTCCCTGCGCAGCACGTTGCTGGCAGCCGCCTCCGGGGCACGCCACTTGGGCGATATCAGCAAGAACCTCGAGCGCATCGCTTGCGCGCTCGAGAGGATGGCGGAAAGGACGCCGCGAGCATGAGTGCTCGGGCTCGAGAACGGCCTGGCGTGGTTCCCCGCCGCGTTCGGCGGCGACGGTGATAACCCGCACGCGGGACGTGTGCCTGGCCGGTGTGCCGCTTCTCTCTGATCGCCAGCCCTCTCGCCTGCGCGTCGAGGCGCGTGGTTCCGGCAACCCCTCGATCTGGCTGCACCGCACCTCCACCTCGCTTGCCTGGATCAACGTCAGAGTATCAGGTCGATGCCCTGGTGGAATACGTCGACATGGCGGCAAGTCAGGGTGCGACGGCAAATCGCCGGGAGTGGTTCCGAAGGCATCGGCCCGCGCTGGAAGCGAGAAGTGGGCTTCACGAGTCGACGGGAGCGCTGGTCCCGGCATTGGTCCTTGCGTTGATGAGCGACTCGAGTGGCGTTGCGGACTTGGGTGGGCTCAATCGCTGGCCTGAGCGCAGCAAGCTCGGATTGGAGGATTACCTGCGCGCCTGGCGTGCGAGTTGCCAAGAGATCGGATGTCCGGGCCGGCTGGCCTTGCTGGTGCGGGAGTGGCTGCTCGGATGACGGCGCAATGCGCATGGTATTGCGAATCGCCGTTTCGCCCAATCCTGTCCGTGCATCGATTTAATGCAGTGCGACAGAAGGCCGTCTGATTGCCTTGAGGATGTGACGGGTCGCGCCCTCGTGCGATCCGACGTCGAGGATCCATCGCGGGCCAGCTCACCGTAAAGGGATATCCGAAGATCCCGTCGCCGCAACCTCAAAACAGGTTGTCGAAGAATGAAACCGATGCCCGCCGATCGCTGGCTGTCGCTTTCGTTCATCAATCGGTCGTCCTCATGGTGGCGACACGCGTGATGCCGAGGTCTGCACGGTCTCTCCTCGGTATTATAAGGGATTTCGCGATATTATAATAAGCCGGATGCAGCCTGCATACATAAACCGGGGCTGCAACGCTCACCGCCGGTATTATGTCGGCGGGTATGGATGGTCGACGGCGGCAACGGCGACCTTTGCATGCCCTGCCTTGCTCTCGCTCGAAATATGTTGCCCGCCGCGAAGGCCGGTCTGGCGCACGAGAGGCGATGCTCTCGACGCCCCGGGGGGCGTGTCCCTCCAGGCAGCCACCGCCGTGTCGTCGGGTGAAGGGCCGACAGGGCGAGGCGCTGTGACGTCTCGCTGGCGAAAGGGTGAACAACCAACGAGAGAAATGTTCGTTGACAAAGCGGAATCATTCTTGCGATGTTGGGGACGGGAAGTTGGTTCTTTTTCTGGGTGGGGTTTTCGCGGAGTCAGGAGCCTCGCCGACTGTGGGTCGGCGAAGGCTTTCTTTCAACGAGCGCAGTCGTGTGTTCGACTTCACGAAATGGACCCGGGTAGCTTGGGGACACGCATAGGGTGTGCCTTCTCGATGTCTTGCGCTGCAATCGTGTGATTGATTGCGGTGGAGCAGCGGCCGGTTTCGCCGAAGCGAGCGCTCGTGCCTGTGAGTGCTCCGGCGCTCCCGAGTCTTGGGCCGACGCTCACGATTTTTCGACAAACGCTGGGCGTGTGGCCCGGGGATTCTTGGGTAGGGATTGGGGGAGAAACCATGGCTAACGGCGCGATTACCATCAGAGGCGTTGCAACCGAGTTCGACAACGTCTGGTTTTTCACCGTCTCTGGAGGGACATACAACCTGCTCGGGTTCACGCACGCGTTGGACGAGCCGGACGGCAACCCGTTTGGCGGGGTGACCGATGGTACCTTCACGTTCACGACGTCCTTGCCGACGGGCAGCTATACCTTCGCCATTTTTATTGATGGCAATGCCAGCGCCTCGGGCCTGTCGATCACGACTGAAAGCGGGACCGTCGCAGGTCTCACATTCACGGCAACGGATCCGGGGACCGGCACCAACGTTCTGTACACGGCTAACGCAACGGTCACCGTAGTCTCTACTGGTACCGCCGGACCGACCGGCGCAACTGGTGCCACGGGAGCGACCGGTGCGACTGGCGCCACGGGTGCGACCGGCGCCACGGGCGCGACTGGTGCCACGGGTGCGACCGGCGCCACGGGAGCGACTGGTGCCACGGGTGCGACCGGCGCCACGGGAGCGACTGGTGCCACGGGTGCGACCGGCGCGACGGGTGCGACCGGTGCCACGGGCGCGACTGGTGCCACGGGAGCGACC
>NZ_JBGAKA010000079.1:0-28821 GCF_044224635.1 Reyranella sp.
CGACGAGAAGGAAACGAACGCGGTTCGCCGCTCGACCGGGAACTGCGCCGCGACCGGCGCCAGATCGGCCTCGCCCGACAGCTTGAAGACGATGCCGACGTCGCGCGGCAGATGCCGCAGGAGGGATGCCGTGAGATCCGCATCATCGCTGGCGATAAAGGCCGCGAGGGCTGCTCCTGGATAGGTCTGCTGGTCGTACGAGCTGGCCGCGACGTCCAGCGCGACCAGCATGGCAGTTCCCGCCGCACCCGACACACGATGGACTCTCACACTGTCCGGATAGGCCAGCAGTTGCTTCAGGAGAACGATGTGACGCAGCGGCTCGGACGACAGCGCCTCGATGGCGTCGCGGACGGACAGAAGACTGGTCATCGCGTCGATCGAGCGGTCATTGGATCGAATGGCTGGTCATCGGGTTGATAGAGTGGTCATCATGGACGATGCCGCCAAATGATCACAGCGGCCCGGCTCGACATAGGGGACCGTGCGGATCAGGCTCATGTGCAGTAGTTTAGGAGAGTTGCATGGCCGAACCGATTTCCGACGAATTCGCGATGGCGAGCGGCATCACGGCCTTGGTGCTCATGCAGGTGACCTTGGAGCATATCCAGCAGCTCGGTGTGCCGTCGGCCAAGATCGACGAGATCATCACCCGCTCCCTCCAGATCGTTAATACAGTATCCGCCAACCAGCATCACGCCGCCCTGCCGATCTCGGCCAAGCTGTTGCGCGAGATGCTGCACAAGCGCCAATCGATGCGCGAACAACGCCACCAGCCCATGCACTGAGCGACCGGTCTTGTTCTTCCAGTCATGCATTCGCTTCTCCTCCCCAGCTTTGCTGGGGAGGTGTCGCCGTCTTACGGCGACGGAGGGGTCATGAGTCCCAGACCCGTTGCCCATGACCCCTCCGTCCGCATCGGCGTTTGGCCGGAGAGCGGCCAAACGCCTTTAGACGCGGACACCTCCCCAGCGAAGCTGGGGAGGAGAATGAGATGAGCGCCACAGGAGTGGCGCGCTCCCAGCCATGAATCATGAGCGGGCGGGACGCCCGCGGCCCAGAAGAGTGCTCACCGCACGACGCTAAAGCAGCTTCTCACGCCTGATGTACCGGGCGATCTCGTCGGCGATGATGGCATGCGCGGCGGCGCTGGGATGGCCGTCGCCGACGATGTAGACGTTCGGCCCGCCCTCCGCCTTGTTGCGCTTGAAGCGCTCGCTCATGTCGAGGAAGCGCATCGTGCCGCCGATCTCGGCGATCATGCGCGGCAAGGCAGGTGACGGCTCCCAGTAGTTGGTCGGGATGAAGATCACCAGCACCTGGCTGCCCATGTCGGCGACGGTGCGTTCCATCTCGCGCAGCAGGAAGGCCAACGCCTGCTCCTTCCTGGCTTCGTCCGGATCGTTCTGCACCGACATGGCATAGGTGGCGCGACCGTAGATCACGTCGGCGCCGTGCTCCAGCCAGCTTGCCGGGTTGGTGAAGTCGCCCGTGAGATGCTGCTCGAGCCGGCGCACGCCATTGCTCGCCGGCGGCGCCACCATGGGCTTGCCTTGGCCGTTCCATTCGATGTGCGAGACATCGAGGCAGAACGGGTAGTAGGACGGCGCGCAGGCAGAGACGTTGCGCTCGCTGTGATGGGCGATGATGCCGTAGATCACCAGCTTGGGCGCGAGATCGCGATTGCGCCGCAACATCTGCAAGGCCTGCACGGTACCGTAGCTCGCCTCGGAGAGGTTCGTAACGCTGGCGCCGAGCGCCTTCGACAGACGGCTCGAATAAGTGTCGCCGTTCGGCAGGGCGTAGCCCCAGCTGAACGAGCAGCCGATCGTCATGATGTCGGCCCGGCCGGCGTTGTGCTGTCCCGGTCCGTCGACGCGTGCCCCGCGGTCGTCGGTGTAGATGTCGAACACGAAGGTCGCCCGGTCCTTGATCGCCGGATAAGTCCGCCTGGTGTGGGCGCTGCGGTTCGGCACCATGCCAATCTCCGGATCGAACACCACCATGGCGTCGCCCTCGGACGTCAGGTGGATCGGCGGCACCGTCAGGTAGGCCGCGACCTCGATGCCGATCAGCAGACAGACGATAGTGGTGGCCGACGCCAGCATCAGATTTTTCGTTCGCTTTCCCAGAATCACGCCGCCTGCCTGGAGTTCCCTCACCCGGCCCCTTGCTTACCACATATCGACGGGGGAACGGTGGGCCGGTGTCTCGCGACCTTCACGGCCTGCGGCCTGACCGTCGGCCAAACGGATTGAGGACGGCGACTCCAGTAGGCTCGAAGTCCGACACATTTCGCGTCACGACGGTGAACCCGTGCTCCAGGGCCGTGGCGGCGATCATCAGATCGGCGCCGTTGTTCCCGAGGGCGGCGCTCAGAATCCCCCAACGCCGCGCCATTCGCAGATCGAACGCCACGACGCGCTCTCCGTAAAGGGCCAGCACGCGGTCCAGCCACGCCGCGAGGGTCCCGGAAAAGCGGGGATCGACCGCCCGCTGTCGCTCAATGCCGCGCTCGATCTCGCCAATGCTGACGACGCTCAAGAACAGATCGGTCGTGCGCTGGCGCTCGAACCACGCCACCAACATCGGATCGCGTTGCCGCCGCCGCAACTCTGACAGCGTTACAGTGTCGATCAGAAACATGATGCCCGGACGTCAGGGATCGAGGTCGCGCATCCGCACCTCGTCGCGCGGGAACTCGCCATCGTCCTGCGGCATCGCCAGCAGCAGATCGGCAAAGGACGGCGCCTGCGCGCGGGCGAGATGACGCAAGCGCTCGTATTCCGCCACACCGATTACCACCACAGCAGGCTTGCCGTGCTTCGTCACTGTCTGCGGTGCGCGGCGCGCGGCTTCGACGACTTCACTGAACCTGTTCTTGGCATCCTGGACGGACCAGCTGCTGCGACCCATTCGGCTGCTCCCTTTCTGGCTATAATTTCTAGCCAAAATGCGGAATAGCCCACCTTCCGTCAAGCGAATCGGGCAGCGGCGTCGCCGCGAGCGCCGAAGCCGAATGAATGCTACCAACGGGCCGCCATGAACACCCGCCTCTATCTCATCTCCCCCGAACGGCTCGACCATCCCGACCTGTTCGCCGCCGACCTGCGCGCGGCGCTCGACGGCGGCGACGTGGCGGCGTTCCAGCTCCGGCTGAAGGACGTGGACGACGCCGCGATCACCCGCGCGGCCGACACGCTGCGGCCGATCTGCCAGCAGCGCGGCATCGCCTTCATCATGAACGACCGGCCCGACCTCGCGGTGAAGCTCGACTGCGACGGCGTCCATATCGGCCAGGAGGACATGCCGTACGCCGAGGCGCGCCGCATCGTCGGCCCGGATCGGCAGATCGGCGTCACCTGCAAGGCGTCGCGCCATCTCGCCATGGAGGCCGCCGAGGCCGGCGCCGACTACGTGGCGTTCGGCGCGTTCTTTCCCTCGACCACCAAGGCCGTCACCACGCCCGCCGACCTCGAGATCGTGACCTGGTGGAGCGAGCTGATGGAAATCCCGTGCGTGGCGATCGGCGGCATCACGGTGGAGAATTGCCGGCCGCTGATCGCGGCCGGTGCAGATTTCCTGGCCGTCGCCGGTGGCGTGTGGAACTACCGCGGCGGACCGGAGGCAGCGGTGCGCGCCTTCAACGCGATTTTCTCAGCGGACCGGTAGCCACAGTACTTCCTCGATGTGCGACGCGCCGGTCGCCAGCATCACCAAGCGGTCGAAGCCCAGCGCAATGCCGGCGCAATCAGGCAGCCCGTGCTCCAGCGCCGCGAGGAAATCCTCGTCGATCGGCCAGCGCACGCCGTAAAGCCGCTCCTTCTCGTCCATGTCGGCCCCGAGGCGGGCGCGCTGGATGCCGGAGTCGGTGAGCTCGCCGAAGGCGTTGGCGAGCTCGACGCCGCAGACATAGAGCTCGAACCGCTCGGCCACCCGAGGATCGCCCGGCTTGGCGCGCGCCAGCGCCGCCATGCCGATCGGGTACTCGCACAGGATGGTCGGCCGGCCCATGCCGAGCCGCGGCTCGATGCGCTCGAACATGATGCGGAAGAAGACATCGTCCCAGCTGTCGCCGGCATGCATGGCGACGCCGGAGGCCAGGGCGAGCCGCTCGGGGCTGCCGACCGTCGCCAGAAGATCGACGCCGGCGTGACGTGCAAAGGCGTCGGCCACGGTGAGCCGCTCGGGCTCGGCCCGCGGGTCGCAGACATGCCCGCCCCAGCGCAGCAGGTCAACGCCGGCGAGCGCGAGCAACGCGTGGCAATCCTCCATGATCGCCTCGTAGCCGGCGCCGGCGCGGTACCATTCGAGCATGGTGAACTCGGGATGATGCAGCGCCGAACCCTCGGCATTGCGGAAAACGCGGGCGAACTGGAAGAGCCGCGGCAGGCCGCCGGCCAGCAGCTTCTTCATGGCGAACTCGGGCGAGCTGTGCAGCCAGCGCTCCCTCTCCTCGCCGTCAGGCAGCTCCCAATCGGTGACGAAGCCGCTGAGATGCACCTCGGCGCCCGGCGCCACCTGCAGGATGGGCGTCTCGACCTCCACGAAATCCTGCTCCGCGAACCAGCGCCGCATCGTCGCCTGCAGGCGCGTCCGGGCCCGCAGGTTGGGCAGGCGTTTCGCCAATCTGTCGGGCCGCCAATCGGTCATGCCCGACCATCGCATGGCCTGCCATGGCAGGGCATTGGCATCTGGCAAAAAAATCCCGTCATCCCGAGCGGAGCCGCCCGAAGGGTGGCGTAGTCGAGGGACCTTTCTTGCTGGTGCTGCAACAAGAAATCTTGCTGGTGCTGCAACAAGAAAGGTCCCTCCACTACGCCTCGCTGCGCTCGGCTCCGGTCGGGATGACGGAATTTTTTGCCCTGTGTGAACGCCTTGCCTGCTCGGCGCGACCGACAGCGCTGCGCCGGAACGTACTACACGATCTTGGTTGCGACGAGTGGGCCACCGCGATTGGAGGTGCCCGCAAGGTTGGTGTTGTCCGAGCTCGAGCTCTGGAAGCGCTCGACTGTCGCGATGGTCGACCAGCGCTCCCAGGTGATGACGAAACGGTCGGCAGCACCGATGACGAATGTGCCGCGGTTCTCGGGGTGGACCGCCTGAGGCGTCTTGCCCGAGGCCGGACGGACGTACGTCCATGCCGCCGAGCCATCGGCGATCCGGAGCAGGTAATAATAGGTGGTGCCCTCCTGGACGACCTCCCACCAACCGTCGATCCACGGGGCGCTGGCCGAGGGCACAGACGGCGGCGCACCCGAAAGCGACTTCAACTCGGCAAAGAGCTCGGTGCCAAATCCCGTGGTCTTGGCGGCCGCCGACCATTTGTAGGGAATGCGGTTGTATTCGGCCCCGCTATTCTTGAGGCTGAAATCGACCCAATCCATGTGAATGTGATCGAAGTGGCGCCTGTCCGCCGTATAGGAATTTGGCTTGAACGGCGTTCCACCGTAGCCGGCGCGTCCGGCCGGGATGTGATAGTCGGTGAAGATGATATCGGACCACATCATCTTCTGCTGCAGCTTGATGAAGACGGCGATCATGCCTTCGGCGCGACCGCGCGCGGCAGCCTTGGTGGAATCGAGCATGATGTCGATCGCCAGGCCCGACGTATGCCGCGTGCCCGGCGACACGTTGTTGGTCGTGAATAGCGTAATCTCGGGAAAGCAATGCTCGATCGTCTCGGCGAGCTCGCTGATCGAGGGACACTCGGGATTGGTCTTGGAAACGTTGCTGCGCATGGAACCCTCCTTGCGACGGCTTGCCAGCATCGTGGCACGACCGGATGGCAGGACAAAGGCCGCTTCCGGCAGGCGACGTGTCCACCAAAGAGAGCAGTCTTGCGCAGCTTCGGGCTAGAAGCACATGGCCCGCTCCGGGGCGAGCTTCTGCGCCTTGCGGAAGCCCCGTTGAGCCTCGCTGTGATTGAACGTGGCGGAGGAACGGTCGGTTCTGGCACTCTGCCCCTTACCGTGACGCCAAGACAGATCGACGCCTACTGCTTCACCCTGCCCGCCGCGACGCGCACCGTTCAATGGGAAGGCGTCGTCGTCTTCAAGGTGGGCGGCAAGATGTTCTGCCTGATCGCACCCCCGGGCCACTCGGTCGGGCGCATCAGCTTCAAGTGCGCGCCAGAGCATTACGACGCGCTGTCGCGCGCCGAAGGCTTCCGACCGGCACCCTACCTCGCCCGAGCCAAGTGGGTGGCGCTCGACGATCCCAAGACCCTGACCGCCGCGGAGACCAAAGCTTATCTGCGCCGCGCCCACGCCGTGATCGCCGCGGCGCTGCCGAAGAGGAAGCAGGCAGAACTGGGCCTTGGCGGCAGTTCCACCGTCATGTGACGGCATCGTAAAAGCTTTGCGCGCATCACGCCGGCGGGGAGAGCCGTACACTGATTGCAGGGCGCGTTGGCGGCACCAGCGAGCCAATCCTGTCGGCACGCCTGTTGCCAGCACCGCCGCTCCATAGTGTGAACCTGCCCGCAACCTACCAGGCAAGCATGATGGTGGTCGCTGAGGCTGTTCCGATTCCCCGTTGGGCGACTCGCCCCGGCAGGGCGCGGCGGCCGCGGCAACCTGCGCGGCGACAAAATCGTTGTCGACCAACGACTTGCAGTTACTTTTTTCGGTCGATCCACACGATTTTCCACGTTATCCGGGAGTTTCGACCGCATGCATCACTTCAGGCTGCGTGTCATGGCCGGAATGCCGCACGCGCGGCACGCTTGCCCAGAGAGATTTCCAACATCAGACGATCTCCCTGCGGCAGCGACGCCGGGAAGGCCGCGGGGAGGTGCGGTTGCGAGCCGGGACGGCCTTTGATAGAAGGCCGCCGCCGGCCTCGCCCCGCCCCTGCGGGCGAGGCCGAATTCCATTCTTCCGACCCGGCGGTAATTCCATGAAAGTCCCCGTCAATTCCATCCGCGCCGGCAATGTCGTCGAGTACAACGGCAAGCTCTGGGTGGCGTCCAAGGTGCAGCACATCAATCCCGGCAAAGGCGGTGCCTTCGTGGCTCTGGAAGCCAAGGCGCTGCGCGAGGGCAACAAGCTGCAGGAACGCTTCCGTTCCGGCGAGACAATCGAGCGCGTGCATATCGACGAGCGCGAGTGCACCTTTCTGTTCAAGGACGACAACGGCTTCACCTTCATGGACAAGGAGACGTTCGACCAGCTCGTGGTTGGCTCCGACGTGCTCGACGCCGACCAGGCCCGCTTCCTGCAGGATGGCATGGAGGTGACGGTGTCACTCTACGAGGGCACGCCGGTCGGCGCCGAGATCCCCAAGACGGTGGTCCTGCCCGTCATCGAGGCCGATGCCGTGGTCAAGGGCCAGACCGCCTCGTCATCCTACAAGCCGGCTATCGTCGAAGGCGGCATCCGGGTGATGGTGCCGCCGCATATCGGCGTGGGCACGCGGCTGGTGATCAACACCGAAGACGGCAGCTACCTCGAACGCGCCAAGGACTGACATCGTGGCCCGCTCACCGGATCAGCCGGTTGCCCGCGTCGGCCGCGCGCCGATGGCGCCCGGCCGCGAGCGTTCCGGGCCGCCCGAGCGTCGCTCGCTGGCGCCGCGCTCGGCCACGATCACGGTGATGATCCGCGCCGCCTTCGCGGCGGCCAAGAGCCTCAAGCGCGATTTCGGCGAGGTCGAGCATCTGCAGGTCTCGGAGAAGGGTCCGGGCGACTTTGTCAGCCACGCCGACATCAAGGCCGAGCGCACGGTCCGGGCCGAGCTGGCGCGCACCCGGCCGGAGTATGGCTTCCTCGGCGAGGAAGGCGGCGAGACGAAGGGCGACGGACGCAACCGCTGGATCGTCGACCCGCTCGACGGCACCACCAACTTCCTGCACGGCGTGCCGCATTTCGCCATCTCGATTGGCCTCGAGCGCGAGGGCGAGATCATCGCCGGCGTCATCTACCAGCCGGTCTCTGACGAGCTGTTCTGGGCCGAGAAGGGCAACGGCGCCTTCATCGACACGCCGAGCGCGCGCTCGCGTCGCCTTCGCGTGTCGGGCCGCAAGGATCCGGCGCGTGCCCTGGTCGGCACGGGCATTCCCCATATCGGCAAAGGCGATCACGTCACCTATCACTCCAAGCTGGCGGCGGTGACCGAGCGCACGGCCGGCGTGCGGCGCTGGGGCGCCGCCGCCCTCGACCTCGCCTTCGTGGCGGCCGGCCGTTACGACGCCTTCTTCGAGTTCGGGCTGGCACCCTGGGACGTCGCCGCCGGCATCCTGATGGTGCGCGAAGCGGGCGGCGTGGTGAGCGACATCGCCGGCAACCCCTACGAGCTCGGCGGCCCTTCCCTGCTCGCCAGCAATTTCGGCCTGCGCGAGTCGATGGTCGAGATCCTGTCGAAGGCATAGGGGCTGGCGGCAGCTCATTGCTGGGACCGCGCTACTCCAGTGGCGCTTTCTCTTTTCCTCCCCAGCTCCGCTGGGGAGGTGTCCGCGTCTTCGCGGACGGAGGGGTCATGAGCATCAGTGGTGGTGCCCATGACCCCTCCGTCGCCGTATGACGGCGACACCTCCCCAGCAGAGCTGGGGAGGAGAATGAAATGAAAGGCCGCCTCACCGGCCGGTCAGGATCTGGCGCACCAGGCGGGCGACGGTGCGGGCGGCGAGCGTGGCCGGCCGCTGCGTGCCGACGGCGAGCCACGTCATCTGCTCGAGGCCGGGCTTGGTGATGCGCGCCGAGGCGAAGGCCGGCCCCGCCATCTCGCGCTCGACGAACGGCCGCGGGAAGACGGCGCACAGGCCGCAGCGCGCGACGGCTTCGCGCAGGATCGCCGACGAGCTGCCCTCGAGCACGAAGTCGAGCGTCACGCCCTGGCGCTGCGCCAGCTCGGCCATCACCGAGGTCATGGCGTTGGGCTGCACCGGTCCGCACAGCGCCACGCCATCGAGGGCGCGGAACGGCACCTCGCGCTGGCGCAGCACGCGATGGCCCTTGGGGCCGACCAGCACCATCTCGGCGCGCGAGACCAGCTCGGCGCCGCGCACCGCGCCGCGGCGATAGCGGTTGAAGACGGCGACCTCGACGCGGCCGTTGGCGACCCACGCCTCGACCTGGCCGCTGTAGGCCTCGTGCACGCACAGCCGGATGCGCGGATAGTCGGCCAGCACGCGCGTGGTGAGCGCGCTGATCAGCGGCTGCGCCCAGCCCGGCACGACGCCGAGATCGACGCTGCCGGTCGGGCTGCCGCTCTCGCCGCGCGCTTCGGCAGCGAGCTGGTCGGCCTCGGCGAGCAGCGCCCGGGCGCGCGGCAACACCGCTTCGCCGAGCTCGGTCGGCTGCACGCCGCGGCCAGTGCGATGGAACAGGCGGCCGCCGAACTCCGCCTCGAGAGCGGAGACCTGGCGGCTCAGCACCGATTGCGCCACGCCCAGCGTGGCGGCGGCGCGGCTGAAGCCGCCACCGTCGGCCACGCTGCAGAAGGCTCGCACGCCCTTGAGGTCCATGCCGTCGTCCCATCCGAATCGAGCAAAGCTAGTTTAGCGGCGATGACGGTACTGCATAGGGCCCATGGCCGATAGGTTGGCGGCGGAGGAAACCAAGATGAAGCATCCGTCTCGCCGCCTCGTGCTCGCCGGCGGCGCCGCGCTGTCACTGCCATTCGCATCCGCCTGGGCCAGGTTCCCCGAGAAGCCAATCACCTATCTCTGTCCATTGCCGGCGGGCGGCCTGCTCGACACCCACATGCGTTTCCTCGCCGAGCGGGTGGCGGCCGATCTCGGGCAGCCGGTGCTGGTCGATTGCAAGCCAGGCGCGACGGCGACGCTCGCCGCCGCCAACATCGTGCACGCCAAGCCGGATGGCCATGCGCTGGCGACGATGATGGTCACCAGCCTGCGCTTCCCCTACTACAACGACGTCGCCTGGCACCCGCTGCGCGACTTCACCTACATCATCGGCCTCAGCAACGTCGTGATCGGCATCGTCGTGCGCGCCGATTCGCCCTACCGAACCATCGAGGAGCTGATCGAGGCCGGCCGGCGCAATCCGGAGAAGCTCAACTACGGTACCAGCGGCATCGGCGGCACCGGTCACCTCACGGCGCTGCAGATCGAGCGGGCGAGCGGCGCCGGCTTCACCCACGTGCCGTTCAAGGGCGGCCCCGAGACCATGCAGGCGGTGCTGGGCGGCCACATCGATTTCATGTGCGACGGGGCGGCGTGGGCGCCGTCGGTCGACGCCGGCAAGTTCCGGCTGCTGGTCATGGCGACCGAGAACCGCGTCGAGCGCTATCCCGAGGCGCCGACCTTGCGCGAGCGCGGCATCGACGTTGTCGGCTGGAGCCCATACGGCGTGGTCGGCCCGCGCAACATGCCGGCCGACCTGGTGGCCATCCTGCACGCCGCGTTCAAGAAGGCGGCCGACGATCCGGCGCATCGCGCCCTGCTGCAGCGCTTCGTCCAGGAGCCGTGGTACCGCGACCCGGCCGGCTACCGCGCCTGGGCGGAAGACTATTTCGTGACCATCAAGCCCACGCTGGAGCAGGCGGGGCTGGTAAGGTCGTAGCCACCGCAGGAAGGTGGAGCCTTATGGTTCCCACTCAGTCCCGCTCAACCGCTGCTGCAGCCGGTTGACCCGAGGGTGCCATTGGCTAATGTGGACGGCAGCCGCGACGCTTTACGCCACGCGTCTGCCGGGACCCCTAACTCCTTGGAAAGGCAGTCCATATGCCCGCCGCCACGAACGCTCTCTGCAGCTTCGCCCTCGCCGCATTGGGCGTGGCGGCTGTCGTGGGTCCGGTGGCGGCGCAAACCGCGGGCGGCTACCTTCCGCCGCCGGCGCGCATCGAAAGCCGGCTGATCGACGACGGGCAAGGCGACACGGGAGGCACCCCCGCCCCCTCGCCCACGCGCCAGGTCGTGACCATCCCGGCGACGCTGCCGCCGGCCCAGGTCGCGGCCATCCCGCCGCCCGAGTCGCCTCCGCCGCCTGTGCAAATGGTCGAACCGCCGGCGCTGGTCGCGCCGGCTGCGGCGCCCGCGCCACGGCCGACGGCAACCGCCGCCCTGGCGCCCGAGCCTTCGGCACCGACGCCCTCGGGGTCGGCCATTTCCACCATCCCCTTCCCGCCGGGATCAGCGATCCTCGGCGACTTCGCCAAGGGTGAGCTCGACCGCGTCGCCGCCGGCATCAGCGAGCGCAAGGTCCGTGGCATCGAGGTGCGCGCCTATGCCGGCGACGGCGATCCGGACAGCCGCAAGGTCGCCCTGGCGCGCGCCCTGGTGGTGCGCAGCTATCTGATCGACCGCCGCGTAAGAGCCCGCATCGAGGTCGGCGCCTTCCCGGGCAGCGACGAGCGGGTCGATATCCTGGTGTCCGCCCCGTGAGCCGGTACCAGTCGGCCCCGATGCGTTCGTCCCGATGACCAGTCCGCTTCCCTACCTCATCCGCATGCTGCTGTTCCTGGCGGCGGTGGCGGGCCTTGCCTACCTGCTGCACCACGACCTGGTGCGGGTGTTCATGAACACGCCGATCCTGAACGGGGTCATCGTCGCCGTGCTGGTGATCGGCATCTTCTTCGTCATGCGCCAGGTCATCCTGCTGTGGCCCGAGGTGCGCTGGCTGCGCCGCTTCCAGCACCGCGAGGAAGGCGCGCCGCCTCTGGAGATGGAGTCGATCAATCTCCTGGTACCGCTGGCGGCGATGCTGGGCGAGCGTCGGGACCAATTCCGCCTGTCGCCAACCGCGGGGCGCGCCCTGCTCGACGGCATCGCCACCCGGCTCGATGAGCGGCGCGAGCTGATGCGTTACCTGATCGGGCTGCTGATCTTCCTCGGCCTGCTCGGGACGTTCTGGGGCCTCCTGGAGACGATCGGCGCCGTCGCCGACGCCATTTCCGGCCTGCAGGTGTCGAGCGGCGATGCGGTGCAGATGTTCGCCCGGCTCAAGGAAAGCATCGAAGGCCCGCTCAAGGGCATGGCGACGGCGTTCGGCGCCTCGCTGTTCGGCCTGTCGGGCTCGCTCGTGCTGGGCTTCCTCGAGCTGCAGGCGAGCCAGGCGCAGGGCCGCTTCCATATCGAGCTCGAGGAATGGCTGGCCGGCGCGACGCGGATCTCGGGCGGCCCGCAGATCGAGGGCGAGCAAGGCGTCTCGGCCTATGTCGAGGCGCTGCTCGAGCGCACCGCCGACGGCATCGACGACCTGACGCGCTCGCTGCGCCGCGCCGAGGAGGCGCGCGGCACCACCGTCACCGCCAACGCCATGCTGGTCGAGCGGCTGGCGGCGCTGGCCGAGACCATGCGCGCCCAGCAGAACCTGCTCGCCCGGCTGGCCGAGCATTCGATCGAGCTGCGCGGCGCGATGACCCGGCTGAGCGAACGCGCCCCCGACCAGGCCGACCGCGAATCGCTGGCCGCCCACCAGCGCAACACCGAGGCCTACCTCGCCCGCCTGCTCGAGGAGAACGTGCGCAGCCGCGCCACCTTGGTCGAGGAGCTGCGCGGCGTGGTCGCCCGGTTGGGCGAGCGCGCGCCCGACGACGAACGGGAGGCGCTGATCGCCCATCAGCGCGCCACCGAGGTCTACCTGTCGCGCCTGGTCGACGAGAACGTCCGCGGCCGCACCGCGCTGATCGAGGAGCTGCGCGGCACGGTCGAACGGCTCGCCGCGCGGTCGTCGGACGACGAGCGCGAGGCGCTGATCCAGCATCAGCGCGCCATCGAGGCCTACCTCGCCCGCCTGGTCGAGGAGAACATGCAGTCGCGCACCGCGCTGGCCGACGAGCTGCGCGGAGAGTTCAGGCTGCTCGCCCGCACCATCGCCTCGATGCGCGGCGGCGCCAACCAGCCGGTCGGCGAGGGCTAGCGCGATGGCCGCCATCTCCGCGCGCCGCCGCGGCGGCGGTGCCGACTACACCTGGCCGGGCTACGTCGACGCGCTGACCACCCTCCTCATGGTGATGATCTTCCTGCTGTCGCTGCTCAGCGTTGCGCAGTTCACGCTGTCGAGCACGCTCAGCAACCGCGACAGCGCCATCGAGCAGCTCGGCCGTCAGGTGGGCGACCTCGCCAGCCAGCTGTCGATCGAGAAGAAGGCGTCGCAGAACCTGCAGAAGGATCTCGAGCAGCTCACCCTGCAGCTGCGTCAGACGCGCAGCGAGCGCGACCGGCTCAACACAGACCTGGCCGGCGAACGGCGAACCTCGGAGGCGCTGCGCATCGAGCGCGACCGGCTGACCGGCGACATCGCCAACGAGCGCCGGACGATCGAGGCGCTCCGGGCCGAGCGCGACAAGCTCGGCACCGACCTCGCCGGCGAGCGCAAGTTCATCGAGGCGCTGAAGAGCGATCGCGACCGGCTGACCGAGCAGCTGTCGGCGATGATCATCGAGCGCGACAAGCTCAACGCCGCCCTGCAGAGCCAGACCCGCAGCGCCCAGGCCAAGGCCGAGGACCTGCAGAAAGAGATCGAGCGCCAGCGCCTGGAGCTGACGCGGCTCGCCGCCTCGCTGGCCGCCGCCAACCAGGAGAAGGGCAAGCTGTTCGGCGACCTCACCGAGGAGCAGAAGCTCTCGGCCGAGCAGAAGGCCGCGGTGGTGCGGCTCACTGCCGAGCTGGCCGGCGTCAAGGACGAGCTCGCCCGTCTGAACGCTGCGCTCGAGGCGTCGGAAGCCAAGGCCAAGGACCAGCAGGCGCAGATCGTCGATCTCGGCCAGAAGCTCAATCGCGCCCTCGCCAGCAAGGTCGAGGAGCTGGCGCGCTACCGGTCGGAATTCTTCGGCAAGCTGCGCGAGGCGCTGGCCGGCCAACGCGACGTGCAGATCGTCGGCGACCGCTTCGTCTTCCAGTCCGAGGTGCTGTTCCCGTCTGGCTCGGCGCAGCTTCAGCCGGGTGGCGAGAGGCAGCTCGCCAGCGTCGCCCAGCGGCTGCTCGAGATCGCCGACCGTATCCCCAAGGACGTCAACTGGGTGCTGCAGGTCGAAGGGCATACCGACGACAAGCCGATCCGCAATGTCGTCTACCCGACCAACTGGGAGCTCTCGGCCGCCCGCGCGATCGCCGTGGTCAAATTCCTGAACAGCGAGGGAATCCCCAACGAGCGCCTGGTCGCCGCCGGCTACGGCGAGTTCCAGCCCCTCTCCACCATCGACACGGCCCGCAACCGCCGCATCGAGCTCAAGCTGACGAGCCGGTAAACGAGCCTCGAGTCCATGCTCCTCTCCCCCGTTGGGCTGGGTGAGGGGGTACGGATGATGCAGCAGCCTTCGAAGCCTCCTCACCTAATCTCTTCCCCTAACGGGGGAGAGGAACATGAAAAACGGGCATCGGCCCTACAACAATCTCAGTCGCTTTAGTTCGGCTAGCATGTCGGCGGCGTCGCCTTTCGACAGGTCGGGGCGCGCGCCACCGCCGGTCGGCGTGCACTTGATTGCACACGGGTCTGGCTGCAGCAGTGAGCCAGGTCGGCTGGACCGTCTGCCGGCCAGCTCAGCGTCGCGATATCACGGGCGATGCAACCGAGGGCGACACGCCGTGACCGAGCGAGCATCCGCCAAGACCCCCGACCGCAAGACAGCTTCCCCGACCGCAACGGGCCCCGTCGCGCGGTCGCTCGCGGTCGGCCAACCCATTGATTCCAAATGATCCGAACGCACCGAACGCACCGAACGCAAGAAAACAGGGTCGTTCTATTCTTCGGCCGCGGGGGTGACGCTCTCGATCATGCTCATGCGGACCGCGGCCGTCCCGCCGACTCATGGTCGGAGCCTTCCGGACCGCGTATGTGGAAGAGCATGAGCCGTGAGCGGGCGGCCCGCCCGCGGTCCGCATGAGCATGATCGCAATGTCCGCGATAACACCGGCATCTTCTCCCTTCGTGGGAAGGAAATCCCTACAGCAACCCTAGTCGCTTCAGCTCGGCTGCCATTTCAGGCGGCATGTCGGCGGTGTCGCCCTTGGACAAGTCGGGCGGGGCGCGCTCGGGCTCGAAGTAGCGCCAGCCCTGGAACGCCTTGCAGGTCTGCGGCGCGGTCGGCACCACGCTGCGCTTGACCTTGATCCGGCAGTATTTCCTGCCGTCGTCCTGGTCGATGTCCTCCTCGAAGCCGACCAGCTGCTGGCGACAGCGGATGACGCCGCGCACCACCCAGTAGAGCGAGCCGCCGTCGAGCAGCTCGTCCGCCCGGCGCGGGGTGTTGCGGGTGTAGACCCAGTGCGGAGAGCGCGGGCTCTGGCCGCGCTGCCGGCGGCGCGCCGCCTGCACCGTCTTCATGTGGGCAAGATCGTCGACGCCAACCGCCAGCTTGATGAGATGCAACATGATCGATTGCGCTTAGTACGTCGGACCGGCCGCGCTCAAGCCATCGCTATCCACAACCCATCCGAAAACGTGTCCGGCGCGACACAGCGATGGAACATTCGCATCGGCGGGTTCACACTCCACAATGTTTGCACAATGCACGGCATAGAGTGCGCGCGCTTTCCACGGGGGCCCTCATGAATCGGTCGACGCTCGTTGCTCTGGTCGCAGCTCTCATGCTGGGATCGGGCATCGCAGGCTACGTCATCGGCAAACCACAAGAGTCGATCGACCGACCAGCGCAACCCACCGTAGCGTCGGCTCCGTCACCAGCACCTGCACCAGCCCCGACACCGGCGCCTGCGCCGCAGACAGCGCAGACCACCGCGCCCGCGCCGGCCCCGACAACGCCCGCCACGCCGGCCAACACGACCCCCGCGACCACCCCTTCCGCCCAGGAGCCGCGGCCCGTGACCGCTGCGCCGTTCGGTTATCGAACCTACTGGCTGGACGCCAAGGGTTCGGAAGCCGAGGCCTGCCTCGAGTTCAACAAGGGGCTGCAGATGAGCGGCGTGCGCTACGGCGACTTCGTGCGCATCGAGCCCGAGGTCAAGTCGGCGGTGCGCGTGGTCGAGGGCCGGCTATGCATCGGCGGCCTGAGCTACGGCACCGACTACAAGGTGAAGTTGCTCGCCGGCCTGCCCGGCGTCGACAACGTCACGCTCGACAGCGAACGCATTGTCGACGTGTCGCTGGGTGCCCGCCCGGCAGTGGTCAACCTGCCGGGCAAGGGCTTCATCCTGCCGCGCGGCTCGGCCGCCGGCGTGCCGGTCACCACCATCAACGTCTCCAAGATCGGCATCTCGGTCTATCGCGTCAACGAGCGCGCCATCGACCGCTTCGCCAACGACCGCTACGACGCGACCTATCCCGGCACCGAGCCGCTGACCGATTCGTGGTCGCTGCGGCGCTGGCTGCGCGGCGACAACGGCAAGCGGATCTGGCGCGGCACCATGGAGGTGAAGAACGTCCAGAACCAGCCGATCGTCACCGCCTTCCCGATCCGCGAGACCATCCAGGACTGGAAGCCAGGCGCCTACTTCGTTGTCGTCTGGGACGCCGCCAAGCCGCCCGCACGCGGCTACGGCTACGAGGACGACGAGGACGAGCAGTCCGACGGCACCGCCGCCGGAATGTGGTTGATCGACACCGACATCGCGCTCACCACCTTCACCGGCGCCGACGGCCTGAACGTTTTCGCGCGCTCGCTGCAGACCGCCCAGCCGATCGTCGGCCTCGAGGTCGTGCTGCTGACGCGCGGCAATGAGCCGATCGGCCGGGTGATCACCGACGCCGCCGGCCGCGTGAACTTCCCAGCCGGCCTGCTGCGCGGCCGCGGCGCCGCCGAGGCCTTCGCCGTCATGGCGACCGACGAGGCCAAGAAGGATTTCTCGCGGCTCGAGCTCACCAAGTCGCCGTTCGACCTGTCCGACCGCGGCATCTCCGGCCGCGAGCAGCCCGGCCCGGTCGACGCCTTCCTCTACACCGAGCGCGGCATCTACCGGCCGGGCGAGACCGTGCAGCTGATGGCGATGCTGCGCGACAACGGCGCCACCTCGCTCGCCGACATGCCGGTGACCCTGATCGTCAAGCGGCCCGACGGCAGCGAGTTCACGCGCTACACCGCGGCCCTGCAGGGCTCGGGCGCCATCCACCAGGCGATCGACCTGCCGAAATCGTCGCGCCGCGGCCGCTGGTCGGTGACCGCCCACATCGACCCGAAGGCACCCTCGGTTGGCCGCGTGGAGTTCACGGTCGAGGATTTCGTGCCGGAGAAGCTCAAGGTCGAGCTCGAGTCCGATCGCGCCATGCTGCGTCCCGGCGAGGTCAACGGCTTTGGCGTGCAGGCCGACTTCCTCTATGGCGCGCCCGCGTCAGGCCTCACCGTCGAGGCCGACATGCGCGTCACCGTCGACGACAACCCGTTCGCCAGCTATTCGCAGTATCGCTTCGGCCCGGAGAGCGAGCGCGAGAAGTTCGAGCCGCCCTTCATCACCCTGAACGGACCCGATACCGACGAGACCGGCAAGTCGCGCCTCGAATGGGGCGGCAACGGGATCAAGGATACCGTGCTGCCGCTGCGCGCCCAGATCCAGGCCCGTGTATTCGAGCCGGGCGGCGGGCGGGCGACGCGCACCGACACCACCCTGCCGATGCGCACGCGCAACGTCTATCTCGGCATCCGTCCGGTGTTCGAGGGCCGCTATGCCCGCGAGGGCGCGACCACCGAGTTCGATCTCGTGGCGGTCGATGCCGAGGGCAAGCAGATCGCGCGGCCGAACATCCAGTATCGCGTCGAGCGCGTCGACTACACCTACCAATGGTACCAGGTCGACGGCCGCTGGCGCTGGCAGTCGAACCAGCGCGACCGCCTGCTGACGACCGACACGGTGACGCTCAAGGGCGATGCCCCGGTGCGCCTGTCGCTGAACCTCTATTGGGGCAGCCATCGCCTCACCGTCGTCGACACCCAGAACGACACCTCGACGACGATGCTGTTCTATGTCGGCTGGTACGGTGGCGACTCGGCCGAGGAAGCGCCCGATACGCTGCGCGTGGCGAGCGACAAGCAGAACTACAAGCCGGGCGAATCGGCGCGCGTGCGCATCGAGCCGTCGTTCGCCGGCGAGGCGCTGGTCGCCATCGCCACCGATCGCATCGTCGCCACCTATCCGGTGCAGGTGCCATCGGGCGGCACCACCGTCGAGGTGCCGATCAAGGGCGAATGGGGTGCCGGCGCCTATGCCCTGGTCACCGCCTGGCGTCCGCTGTCGACCCCTGCCGACCGCACGCCGACTCGCGCCATCGGCGCGGTCTGGCTGGGGATCGATCCGGCCCTGCGCACGCTCGGCATCCAGATCACCGCTCCCGACAAGGTGACGCCGCGCCAGCGCATCGAGGTGCCGGTCAAGGTCTCCAACCTGCAGAACGAGGAGGCCTGGATCACCCTGGCGGCGGTCGACGAGGGCATCCTGCAGCTCACGCGTTACCGCACACCCGACCCGGCCAACTTCTACTTCGGCAAGCGCCGGCTGGGCGTGGCGATGCGCGACGATTACGGCCGCCTGCTCGACACCAAGGCTGACGAGGTGGGCCGCATCCGGGTCGGCGGCGATGCCGGCGACATCGGCGGGCTCGACATCGTGCCGACCCGCACCGTGTCGCTGTTCAGCGGCCCGGTGAAGCTCGACGGCAACGGCGAGGCCAAGATCGGCCTCGACATCCCCGACTTCATCGGCCAGCTGCGCATCATGGTCGTGGCCTATGCCAAGACCAAGGTCGGGTCGGCCGACCAGCGGCTGTTCGTGCGCGACGCGGTCACCGCCGACGTCGTGCTGCCGCGCTTCCTGGCGCCCGGCGATCACGGTCGCCTGTCGCTGTCGCTGCACAATGTCGATGGCCAGGCCGGTGATTACCGCCTGACCCTCGAAGCGAGCGGCACGGTGGCGCTCGACCGGCCGGTCGCCGAGACGCGCCGGCTGGCGACCAACCAGCGCGAGCTGCTGACCTGGGACCTCAAGGCGGGCGAGGCCGGTTTCGGCAAGGTCGCCGTGGCGGTCGAGGGCCCGGGCAACTTCGCGGTGCGCCGCGAATGGGACATCCAGGTGCGCGCGGCGCAGACGCCGAGCGCCGTCGACACCGTCGCGCAGCTCGAGCCGCAGCGCCAGCTCACGGTCGACCGCAACCTGGTCGCCCAGTTCGCGCCGGGCACGACCAGCGTCAGCGTCGCGCTCTCGCGTATCCCCGGCATCGACGTGCCGGGCCTGCTGCGGGCGCTCGACAAGTACCCCTATGGCTGCCTCGAGCAGACCACCAGCCGCGCCCTGCCGCTGCTCTACTACAACGACGTCGCCCTGCTCGGGTACGCCAAGGCCGACTTCAACATCCAGGAACGGGTCCAGGACGCGATCTACCGCGTCGTCGACATGCAGACGGCGGACGGCTCGTTCGGCATGTGGGGCCCCTACTCGCCGGCCGCCGAATGGCTGCAGGTCTACGCCATGGACTTCCTGCTGCGCGCCCGCGACCAGCAGATGAACGTGCCGGCGGTCACGCTGCAGCGCGGCCTGGCCTGGCTCAACCGCTCGGTCGAGAGGTTCTCGGCCAATGCCCAGGCCTATGCCTGGTACGTCCTGGCCAAGGGCGGCCTCGCCGACCCCGGGCGCATCCGCTACTTCCAGGACACGAAGTCCGCCGACATCACCGGTGGTCTGGCGTGGGCCCAGCTGGCCGCGGCGCTCAACCTGGTTGCCGAGCCGGGCCGCGCGCGGCTTGCCTTCGCGATCGCCCGCCAGCGCATCGACCAGCGCGTCACGAACGAGTACTACGGCTCGCCGCTGCGCAATCGCGCCGCCCTGATCGCGCTCGCGACCGAGGCCGGCGGCCAGCAGGCGCTCGCCGAGGTCGTCGCCTCGGTGCGCGAGCAGCTGGTCGGCAAGGGCGAGTATCTCACGACCCAGGAGCAGGCCTGGCTGCTGCTGGCGGCGCGCGCCATGGGCGGCGGCGGCAGCGAGCTCGCCTACTCGCTCGACGGCGAGCAGCACAAGGCAAGCAAGGATCCCGTCGTGATCAACCCTGACCGGGCAGCGGTCCAGCGCGGCGTGCGCGTCGGCAATGACGGCGACCGTCCGGTCTGGCTGCAGGTGACGGCGCGCGGCGTGCCGCTCGAGCCGCAGCCCGCAGCCACGCAGGGACTGACCGTCGATCGCCGCTTCCTGACGCTCGACGGCAAGCCGGCGGACCTCGAGAGGATGCGTCAGAACGACCGGGTGATCGTGTCGATCCGCGGCCGCAACCTCGAAGGCGGCTACCACGAGACGGCGCTGCTCGACCTGCTGCCCGCCGGCTTCGAGATCGAGAGCGTGCTGAACGAGGAGACCGTGAAGTCGTTCTCGTTCCTCGACAAGCTCACCGACACCCGCATCGCCGAGGCGCGCGACGACCGCTTCTTCGCGTCATTCAACCTCGGCCGGCGCAATTATCGCATGTGGTGGGATTCGTCGGACCAGTTCCCGAATTCCTACCACGTCGCCTACATCGTGCGCGCCGTGACGCCGGGCAGCTTCGCCCTGCCGGCGGTGCACGTGTCCGACATGTATGCGCCGCGCGTCTACGCCCGCAGCGCCATGGGCCACGTGACCATCAGCCCGCGCTGAGCCATCGCGATGGCGTCGGTCATCGGCCACTCATTCACCTCCCCAGCTTCGCTGGGGAGGTGTCGCCGTCATACGGCGACGGAGGGGTCGAAAGCCCCCCTGAAGCCCATGACCCCTCCGTCCGCGATTACGCGGACACCTCCCCAGCGAAGCTGGGGAGGAAAGTGAAATGACGCCCACGGTCCGCACGTCATGAAGCTGCAGCAACTCTTCGTTGGCGCTGCCCTCGCCGTCGCTTTGGCGACGGCGGGGGCGCTGGCGCTCGACCGGATGTTCCCGCCGGACCTGACGCGCTATCACCAGCGCTCGAGCGAGGTCGTCGACGCCAACGGCCGCCTGCTGCGAGCCTTCACGACCGCTGACGGCAAGTGGCGGCTGGCCACCACCGTCGACGACGTCGACCCGCTCTACTTGGCGCTGCTCAAGGCCTACGAGGATCGCCGTTTCGACGATCATTGGGGCGTCGATCCGCTGGCCGCCGCGCGCGCCGCGCGCCAGTGGGTGTCGCGCGGGCGCATCGTCTCGGGCGCCTCGACGATCTCGATGCAGGCTGCCCGCCTGCTCGAGCCGCGGCCGCGCGGGCTGCTCACCAAGGCGATCCAGTCGGCGCGCGCCCTGCAGCTCGAATGGCGCTACTCCAAGCAGGAGGTGCTGGCGATCTACCTGACCCTGGCGCCGATGGGCGGCAACCTCGAGGGCGTGCGCGCCGCCTCGTTCGCCTATTTCGGCAAGGAGCCGAAGAGCCTGTCGGCCGCCGAGGCAGCCCTGCTGGTCGCCATCCCGCAATCGCCCGAGCGGCGCCGGCCCGATCGCGCCGCCCAGCGCGCCCAGTCGGCGCGCGACCGCGTGCTGGCGCGCGGCCTCGAGCACGGCGTCCTCGACCAGTCGCTGCACGACAAGGCGGTGACGCGCAACGCACCCGACCGCCGGCTCGCCATGCCGATGCACGCGCCGCATCTCGCGACCTGGCTCGCCGCCCAATCGCCGGGCGCGGCCGTGCCGACGACGATCCGACTGGAGCTGCAGAACGCGCTCGCCCAGCTCGTCGCCGAGGAGCGCGCCCAGTTCCCCGACCGCGCCCAGATCGCCATGGTGGCGATCGACAACCGCACGCGCTCGGTCGTCGCCTGGCTGGGCGGCTCGGATTTCTTCGGCAAAGCGGGCCAGGTCGACCTCGTGCGGGCGCATCGCTCGCCCGGTTCGGCGCTGAAGCCGTTGATCTACGCCATGGCGTTCGACGACCGCACCCTGCATCCGCAGTCGCTGGTCGAGGACGTGCCGGTGCGCTTCCGCGAGTGGCTGCCGCGCAACTTCGACCGCGACCACCAGGGCGCTGTCACCGTGCGCCGCGCCTTGCAGCAATCGTTGAACGTCCCGGCGGTGCTGGCGCTGGAGAAGGTCGGACCGCAGCGCTTCCTCGCCACCCTGCGCAGTGCCGGCGTCGCGCCCGGCCTGCCACCCGGCGACCTCGGCGCCTCGCTCGGCATTGCGCTCGGCAGCGCCACCATCTCGCCGCTGGAGATGGCCGGGCTCTACAATGGCCTGGCGACCGGCGGGCAGTTCTCGCCGCCGCATATCCGGCGGGACCGGCCGCGCGCCGAGCCGGTTCGCCTGCTCGGACCGGCTGCTGCCTGGTACGTCGGCGATATCCTGGCCGAGGCGCCGCTGCCCGAGGGCTTCGCTGCCCTGCCGGTCAACCTGCGCGAGCGCCGCATCGCCTACAAGACCGGTACCTCCGCCGGTTTCCGCGACGCCTGGGCCGCGGGCTACAGCGCCAACTGGACGGTGGTCGTGTGGGTCGGCCATGCCGACGGCACGTCGCGGCCGGACGGCCTCGGCCGTGTCGCCGCGCTGCCCATCCTGTTCAAGGCGTTCGGCCGCCTGCCGGCGGAGGACAACCGCGCCACCCAGCCGCCAGTCGACGTGCTGCGCGTCGCCTCGCATCGCGACCTGCCGCCGATCATGCGCACCCTGCGGCCGCCCGGCGATGCCGGCGGCGGGCCGCGCATCGCCTACCCGCCGGCCGATGCCAGCATCGAGCTCGCCAAGAGCGAAGCGGTGCCCTTGAAGGCGCTGGGCGGCGACGGCCGCCTGCGCTGGCTGGTCGACGGTCAGCCGATCGATGGCAGCAAGTGGGTGCCCGACGGGCCCGGCTCGGCCCGCCTCGCCGTCGTCGACGAGTCCGGCCGCTCAAGCGCCGTCAATGTCCGCATCATCGTCCGCCGCTGAGCCGCTCTCTCATTTTCCTCCCCAACTCTGTTGGGGAGGTGTCGCCGTCTTCGGCGACGGGGGGTCATGAGCAGCGGGACTGAGGCTCATGACCCCTCCGCCCCGTATGACGGGGCACCTCCCCAGCGAAGCTGGGGAGGAGCGTGAAATGCGCGCCCACATGGGAAATGCACTGCCCGACTACGGAGCCCTACCTGGCGGCAACGAACCTCGCGATGGTTAGAACGAGCGCGGCCTGCTCCGGGGCGGTGTTCACCGCGAAGCGCTGCCAGTCGCCGCTCTCGCGAAGGTCGGCGAACAGACCAGCCGGATCCTCGTGGAAATGGAGCACGGCGCGCGACCTGCAACAGAACACGCCGCGCGAATTCTCCTTCAGCCGGTCGTGCGGTCGCAGTTGGGCCAGCAGCAGCTTCAGCCGATCGAGGGTGGCGGCTGTCGCGCGCTTCACGCCGCGGCCTTGGCCTTGAGCGCCTGAGCCACCTTCGAGGCGGGCTCGCGGCCGAGCGCGACGCAGATGTCGCGGCCGGCCTGGGCGATGGCGTCGAGGTCGACGCCGTGCTCGATGCCGAGCCCGTTGAGCAAGTAGATCACGTCTTCGGTGCCAACGTTGCCCGACGCACCCTTGGCGTAGGGACAGCCACCCAGGCCGGCGACCGCCGTGTCGAACACCGCGATCCCCCGCTCCATGACTGCCAGGATGTTGGCCAGCGACTGGCCGTAGGTATCGTGGAAGTGCGCCGCCAGCTTTTCGCGCGGGACCTTCTCGGCCACGGCATCGATCATGGCGACGCAGTCCGCCGGCGTGCCGACGCCGATCGTGTCGCCGAGCGAGACCTCATAGCAACCCATGCGGAACAGCCGCTCCGACACCTCGGCGACCTTCGCCGGCGCCACCTTGCCGTCGTAGGGACAGGCGATCACGGTCGAGACGTAGCCGCGCACCTTCATGCCATGCTTTTGCGCCGCCTCCATGACCGGGGCGAAGCGCTCGAAGCTCTCGTCGATCGAGCAGTTGGTGTTCTTGCGGCAGAACGCCTCGGAGGCGGCGGTGAACACCGCGATCTCCTCGCAGCGCGACTCGATGGCGCCGTTCATGCCCTGCTTGTTGGGCACCAGCACCGGATAGGCAATACCCGGCCGGCGCACGATCCGCGCCATGACTTGGTCGGTGTTGGCCATCTGCGGCACCCATTTGGGCGACACGAAACTGCCCGCCTCGACGGCGCGGTGTCCGGCCGCCGACAGCGCATCGATCAGCGCCACCTTGGACGCGACCGGGACCGGCCTGGCCTCGTTCTGCAGGCCGTCACGCGGCCCCACCTCGACCAGCCGGACGTGCTTCGGAAACTTCATCGCAACCTCCACGGACGGAGGCGCATGTTACGCGATCTGGCGGACGATGAGATATGTGCCCAGCAGGAAGAGGCCTGCGAAAAACACCCTGCGGAACGTCACCGGCGCGATGTGGCGGCGCACGACCTGCCCGATCGCCATGCCGGCCAGCGCCGGGGCGAGGCCGGCCAGCGACATCGCGGCCGACGCACCGGAAAACCCGCCGCCCTGCAGCAGCCCGCCCGCCAGCGCCAGGGTCGACACGGTGAAGGAAAGCCCGAGCGCCTGCACCAGATCGTCCTTGTCGAGGCCGATCGCCTGAAGGTAGGGCACCGCCGGCAGCACGAACACGCCGGTGGCGCCGGTGACAAAGCCTGTCGTCGCGCCAACCACCGGCGAGGCCCAGGCTTCGTGGCGCGCTGCCAAGGAGAAGCGCGCACCCGACAGGCCGATCACGGCATAGGCCACCAGCGCGAGCCCCAGGGCCAGCCGTGCCACGCCACCGACGTCGCTCGCCAGCACGCCCGACGCGAGCAGCGTGCCGACGACGACACCGGCCATCATGCTCCACAGCCGGCGCGCCGGCGCAATCCAGCTCGGTCCGGCCAGCAGCTGCCAGACGTTCGTCACAAGCGAGGGCATGACCAGCAGGGCCGCCGCTTCGACCGGCGCGAAGACCAGCGACAGCAGGCCCATGGCGATGGTCGGCAGGCCCATGCCGATCACGCCCTTGACCACGCCCGCGAGCAGGAACACCAGGCCGGCAAACAGCCAGGAAAGCGAGAAACCATCCATCTGCCGACCCTGAGCGCGGCTCGACCGGTCGACAATGCGGAAGGTTCGAGGCCTGCCTCAGGCGTAGCCGAAGGCTCTTGACCGAGCGACAATGATCCCATGCGCCTCGATCTCGTAGACCTCCGCCTGGTCCTTCATGTCGCGGAAACCGGCAGCATCACCCACGGCGCGGCGCGTTCGGCGATGGCGCTCGCCTCGGCAAGCGAGCGGATCCGCACCCTCGAGGAGACCCTCGGCACCGCGCTGTTCGACCGCAAGCGCCGGGGCGTCGGCCCGACGGCAGCCGGCCTCACGGTGATCCAGCACGCGAGACTGGTGCTGCAGCAGATCGAACGCCTGCGCGGAGACCTTGGCGAACACGCACGCGGGGTCCGCGGCCGGGTACGGCTGTCGTCGAATACCGCAGCCAGCCTCGAGTTCCTGCCCTCGGCGCTCGCCAGCTTCCTGCAGGCACACCCGATGATCGACGTCGATCTCACCGAACGGCCGAGCGGCGAGATCGTGCGCGCGATCGCAAATGGCCAAGCCGATGTGGGCATCGTCGCCGATGCCGTGGATTCGGCGGCCGAGCTCGAATCCTTCCCCTTCGCCGAGGATCGCCTGGTGCTCGTGACGCCGCAGCGCCATGCTCTCGGCCGGCGCCGGCGGATCGCTTTTCGAGACACCCTCGCTTGCGACTTCGTCGGCCTGGCACCGGGCAGCGCCCTGCAGGATCACCTCGACGATCACGCCGCGCGGACCGGGAGCCGGCTCAAGCTAAGGCTGCGGCTCCCGGGCGGCTTCGACGCCGTCTGCAGGATGGTTGAAAAGGGTATCGGCGTCGCCGTCGTCTCGAGGACGGCGGCGTTGCGCTGCCGCAAGTCGATGGCGCTGCAGGTCATCCCGCTCGTCGATCCGTGGGCGCTCCGTCGCCTGCGGATCTGCCTCAAGAGCCTCTCCGGCCTGCCGATCCATGCCCGATCGCTGGTCGAGCATTTGCGCGGGCTTGCGGCCGAGGACGACGAACGCTCTTCGCGCCGCTGAACCATCGCCGGGAGCTTGCCATTTATGCGCCACAGGAGTTTGCCACCAGCCTGCTGGTCGACCCGCATGGATGAAACTCATGGCTGGGAGCGCGTCACTCCGATGGCGCGCTCATGGGACCTGTGATCGAGAAGATGAGCGCCATCAGAGTGGCGCGCTCCCGGCACATCGCCGCTCCGCTGGCGAACTTGGGGAGGAGCGAGAACTCCTTGCCGGTCAGCCCTGGATGACGCCAGCAGGTCGGCATCGGGCAACCTGTCCTGCCACAGCGCGTCAGTCTTCGTCGTCGTCGTCTTCCTTGCCGCCATCCATCAGGGCGCCGGCCAGGATGCCGGCATTGGAACGCACCTTGTTCTCGATCGCCTGGGCGACCTCGGGGTGCTCCTTGAGATAGTTCTTGGCGTTCTCGCGGCCCTGACCGATGCGCTGGCCATCGTAGGAGTACCACGAGCCTGACTTCTCGACCACGCCGGCCTTCTCGCCGAGATCGATCAGCTCGCCGGTCTTGCTCACGCCTTCGCCATACATGATGTCGAACTCGACGACCTTGAACGGCGGCGCCACCTTGTTCTTCACGACCTTGACGCGCGTGCTGTTGCCAACCACCTCGTCGCGGTCCTTGAGCGCGCCGATGCGGCGAATGTCGAGGCGGACCGAGGCGTAGAATTTCAGCGCATTGCCGCCGGTCGTGGTCTCCGGATTGCCGAACATGACGCCGATCTTCATGCGGATCTGGTTGATGAAGATCACCAGCGTGTTCGACTTGGAGATCGAGGCGGTGAGCTTGCGCAGCGCCTGGCTCATCAGGCGGGCCTGCAGGCCGGGCAGTGAATCGCCCATCTCGCCCTCGAGCTCGGCACGCGGCACCAGGGCAGCGACCGAATCGATCACCAGAACGTCGATGGCGCCGGAGCGGACCAGCGTGTCGGCGATCTCCAGCGCCTGCTCGCCGGCGTCAGGCTGCGAGATCAGCAGATTGTCGATGTCGACCCCGAGCTTCTTGGCGTAGCCTGGATCGAGAGCGTGCTCGGCGTCGACGAAGGCGCAGGCGCCGCCCTTCTTCTGAGACTCGGCCACGACGTGCAGGGCGAGCGTCGTCTTGCCCGAGCTTTCCGGACCGTAGATCTCGACGATGCGGCCCTTGGGCAAGCCGCCGATGCCGAGCGCGATGTCGAGCCCCAGCGAGCCGGTCGAGATCGCCTCGATCTCCAGCGCCTCGCGCTGGCCCAGCTTCATGATGGAGCCCTTGCCGAACGCCCGCTCGATCTGGGCCAGGGCGGCGTCGAGCGCCTTGTTCTTGTTTTCCATGCCGTCCTTCTCGACCACTTTCAGAACTGCAGACATCAGCTGTCTCCTCGTTCTCCCACGCCCCAGTCAGGAGCGGCAATGCGGAAAAGTCCGCCGGGGGTTGGCGCCAATGTACCTATTTTGTTCCAATTGTTTTCCATGCCGTCCTTCTCGACCACTTTCAGAACTGCAGACATCAGCTGTCTCCTCGTTCTCCCACGCCCCAGTCAGGAGCGGCAATGCGGAAAAGTCCGCCGGGGGTTGGCGCCAATGTACCTATTTTGTTCCAACGAACAAGGGGACAGTCAACCTGCTGATATGAAATATCTTCTTGACATATGTTCCAGGTATGTTCGCACTATTGTCGGCTCCCGGTGCGTCTCGCCGGCTTGATGGCCAGCAACTTGTCCACGCTGGCGGGCCGCCGGACGGTCTGCAGGCACTGGGCATAGGTCCGCAGAATCCACTCCCGATCGGCAACCGGACGCGCCGACCGGCCCGGCGCAAATCGCCGGCCTTCGGTGCGCGCGATCAGCTTCACCAGCTCCAGGGCGACGGATTCGTTGATGACATCGACCATGATGGTTGCCTCCCGATAGTGTGACCGACCATCCCTTGCGCTTGGCCGGATTGGCAAGGTCCGTGCGTCCACTTCGCGCTAGACTCCCGCGGCCTCCCTCACCACGTCTCCGTCCGGATCCTCCCCACGCGTCATGCCAGCAAGCCGTGTCGTCAAGTGCGCCAAATGCAAGGTGCCCCTCGTAGGGCCTGACGACGCACGCCCCGACAGCCTCATTTCCTGCCCGAGCTGCGGCGCCGGCGACACCCGCGAGAATGTCGAGCGCGAGGTTGCCGAATACATGGCGAGCGGTGTCTCGCAGGCCCTCGACGCCATGGTCGAAGGCTTCGCCCTGGGCCTCGGTCAATCATCCAATCTCGAAGGTCCGCGCGCTGAGCGAATATTTCGCTTCATCATCGACGAGGAGTCCTGAGGCGTCGCCGGCCCAAGCCGGCCTTGGGACCAATGGCTCAGAGCACCGACTTGAGCGTGCTGCGGCTGATGTTGGCTCCGCAGATCACGATCAGCGAACGACCGGTTGTCCACGCTTCGCCAGCGCCGAGAGCGCCTGCGATCGCGACGCCCCCTGCCCCCTCAAGCAACATGTGATGGGCATCGATGAAGAGTCGCATCGCCTCGGCGATCTCTTCCTCGGAGACCTCGACCCAGTGGTCGACGTAGTCGCGGCAAAGCGCCAACGTGATCGTATCCGCCTCGACGCCCCCGGCCGTGCCATCGGACAGGGTCGGCAACAACGGCAGGTCGAGAATCCTGCCGGCTCGAACCGACTGCGCCATGACAGGGGACGCGGCAGGCGAGCAACCGATGATGCGGATGCCCGGCTTCATCGCCTTCAGACAGAGCGCGACGCCGCCAATGAGGCCGCCGCCGCCGACCGACACGAAGACGTTGTCGATGCCTCCGGCCGCCTGCCGCCATGCTTCCAGGCCAAGCGTGCCCTGGCCCGCCACGATCGCCGCGTCGTTGTACGGAGAGACGAACGTCAAGTTGCGTTCCGCCGCCCAGCTGCGGGCATGGCTCTCGGCAACAGCCTCGTCGTCGCCGAAGAACGCCACCTCGGCGCCCAGCCTGCGGATGTTCTCGACCTTGAGCGCCGACGCCT
>NZ_JBGAKA010000018.1:0-130959 GCF_044224635.1 Reyranella sp.
TCGCTACGCTCAGGACGACAGAATCCAGGGGAGGTTCAAGCCTTGTCCGTAAAGCCTTCCCGTTTCACCGGCGACGCCGTGATGGTCGCCACGACCATGCTGCTGGGCTCGAGCTATCCCTTCGCCAAGGATGTGCTGGCCGTCATGAGCCCGCTGCTCTACAGCGCATCGCGCTATCTCGTGGCCGGCCTGTTCCTGCTTGCAGTCATGGTCCTGATGCGCCGGCCGATCGCCCTGCCGCGCCGCGACTGGCTGCCGATGGTCGTGCTGTCGCTGGTCGGGGTCGGCCTGTTCCAGGCCTGCTGGGGCCTGGCGATGGCGCGCACACCGCCGTCGCTAGGCTCGATCGTGATGACCACGACGACCGCCTTCTCGGCCATCCTGGCGTGGTTCGGCGGCCGCCGGCTGCCGGCTCTCGGCTGGACCGGCATCGCGATCGCCTTCGCCGGGGTCGTCGTGGTGGTCAACAACTCGCTCAGCGCCTGGACCCCGTCGGCGGGCAGCCTCGACGGCGTCGGGCTGTGGCTGCTCGCCGCCTTCGCCTGGGCGCTCTATGTCGAGCACGGCGCGCCCTACAATCTCCGGCTGGGGGCCTTGCCGGTCATGGCCTGGACGACCCTGATCGGCTCGCTGCTCCTGATGCCGATCGCGCTCCTGTTCGATTCGCTCGGCGAATTTGCGCGGCTCGACAACCGGCTCCTGGGCTACTGGCTCTACACGGCGATCTTCCCGGTCGGAGTCGCCTTCCTCGGCCTGACCGTCGGACTCGAACGGCTCGGGGTCAGCCGGGTCATGGTCTACATGTACCTGATCCCGATCGCCGGCGTCGGCCTGTCGGCCGCCTTTTTCGGCGATCCGCTGACGCCTTCCCGCATTCTGGGCGGGCTGGTGGTGCTGCTGGGCGTCATTCTGACGCGTCTCCCGCTCGACCGCGCGGCGCGCCTTCCTGTATGAACGGGGCGGCCCATTTACGACTCCAGGGCGAAAGGACGTGCAGGAATGGCCCGCCCGGCCAGGAAAAAGGCAGCTCCCCAGGCCACGACCGAGATCCTCGTCACCCCCGGACAGGGCGGGCGGCGGGCGTTCGTCGCGCGGGCGACCAAGGAGACGCGCATCGCCGCCGCCATCAATCTCGACGGTACCGGCAAATACGACATCGAGACCGGCATCGGCTTCCTCGACCACATGCTCGAGCAGCTGAGCCGGCACAGCCTGATCGACATCACGCTGCGCGCCGAGGGCGACCTGCATATCGACTACCACCATACGACCGAGGACAGCGGCATCGTGCTCGGCGAGTGCCTGGCCAAGGCGCTGGGCGACCGCGCCGGCATCCGCCGCTACGGCGCCGCCCATATCCCGATGGACGAGACCCTGACCGAGGTGGCGCTCGACGCCTCCAACCGGCCCTACCTCATCTGGAAGGTGACCTTCAGCAAGCCCAAGCTCGGCACCATGGACACCGAGCTGTTCAAGGAATGGTTCCAGGCCTTCGCCCAGCTGGGCGGGCTCACCCTGCATGTCTGGAACCACTACGGCGAGAACAACCATCACATCGTCGAAAGCTGCTTCAAGGGTCTCGCCCGGGCGCTGCGTGTCGCGGTCGAGATCGATCCGCGGCAGGCCTCGGCGGTGCCCAGCACCAAGGGCGTGCTCTGACGAAACCACTCCGCCTCGGGCTTCCATGACTGTCGCCATCGTCGATTACGGCTCCGGCAATCTGCGGTCCGCCGCCAAGGCCTTCGAACGGGCGGCCCGCGAGGGCGGCGTGGACGACCGCGTGCTGGTGACCGCCAACCCGCACGACGTCGCCGCCGCCGATCGCATCGTGCTGCCCGGTGTCGGCGCCTTCGCCGATTGTCGCGCCGGCCTCTACGGCGTGCCGGGAATGGTCGACACCCTGCAGCGCGAGGTCATCGAGCGCGGCAAGCCGTTCCTCGGCATCTGCGTCGGCATGCAGCTCATGGCCACGCGCGGCGTCGAATACGGCGTTCATGCCGGGCTCGATTGGATCGACGGTGATGTCGTGCGCATCGACCCACGGCGCGGGTCCGGCGGTACGGTCCTGAAAATCCCGCACATGGGCTGGAACGAGCTGTCGGAGCTGGCGCCGCATGCCCTGCTTGCGGGCATCACTCCCGGCAATCACGCCTATTTCGTCCATTCCTTCCAGCTCGAAGCGCGCAAGCGCGAGACTGTTTTGGCACTGACCGATTACGGCGGGCCGATCACCGCGATGGTCGGCCGCGACAATGTCGCCGGCACGCAGTTCCACCCGGAGAAGAGTCAGGCGACGGGGCTGCGGCTGATCACGAATTTTTTGCGCTGGAAGCCGTAAGGTCCGCCTCGCCTCTCATTTGCCTCCCCCGTCACACGGGGGAGGCAAATGAGGGCGACGGCAGCGGCTGGTGGGCGTTGCGGCCGGCGGCGTCCCACATCAGGCGCGGATCGAAGGACTCGGCGGCGAAGATGGTGATGAACACCACGGCGCAGAAGGCGAGCGCGCCGATGCCGGGCTCGATGGTCACGGCGTTGCCGAACTGGACGAGCGCGCCCAGCAGCGATTCCATGAAGATGTCGACCATCGACCAGCGTCCAACCCAGGCGACGACGTGATAGAGCACGGTCCGCTCGCGCAGCAGGATGGAGGCCCCCGCCTCCGGACGCCCGATCTGGACGGCAAGCAGCATGATCACCAGGGCAACCAGCTTGAACATCGGCACCAGGATGCTGGCGAAGAAGACGAGCAGCGCCAGCGGGTACATCTGCGAAGCGAGCAACTCCTCGACGCCGCCCAGGATGGTGCTTGGCTGCCCTGCCCCCAGCTGGATCACGGTGAGCACCGGGTAGACATTTGCCGGCACGTAGAGCACGGCGGCGGCGATCACCAGCGCCCAGGTGCGCGAGATGCTGCCCGGCTTGCGTTCGTGCAGGGCCGAGCCGCAGCGCGGGCAATGGCCATCGCCGTCGGCCGGAACGGACACGAGCCCGCAGCCTTCGCATCCCACGGACCCCGGCCGCAGCTGCAGCAGCGGCAGCGCATCGGTGCGCGGCGCCATCGGCGCATGGGTCTGGCCGCGCCGTTCGATCTCCTCCCACACCGCCTGCGAATCGAGGGCCAGCTCTGCCCAGACGACCACCACGGTGAGCGCAGCCAGCGCATAGACGGCGGCGCCGAGCTCGATGGTCACCAAGTCACCGAGCTTGGTGTAAGCGACGAACACGCCGAGCAGCAGCACCTCGAGCATCGCCCACAGGCCGACCTTGCGCGAGATCAGGAAGATGCCGCGCAGGTTGGGCGGCAGGACTCTCATCTTGAGGCCGATCAGGACGTAGATCGTGCCGAGAAACTTGATCAGCGGGGCGATCGCGGTGGTGAAGGCGACGGCGATCGCGAGCGGCCACAGGCCGCGATTGACCAGCTCGAGCGGTCCTGATTCGAGCCCGGTCGCGTGCACGATGCCGGCGGTCGAGACCTTCATCAGCATGCCAAGCCACACCACCGCGAACAGGCCCAGGCTGGCGACGGTCAGCGCCAGGTGATGATTCAGCGGATCGGCGCGGGTGAAGCGCAGCGCGGTGCCGCAGCGCTGGCAGCTGCAGCGCAGGTTCGCGGCCATCGCCGGCACGACCTGGAAAAGGCCGCAGCCCGGGCATTCGTGCAGCTGGGCACGCGTGACCGGCGCGGTACTCCCCTCCGCCATGTCGGTCTAGGGCTGCAGCAGGGCGGCGATACCGTCGGCGAGCTCGCCCACGGCATCGCTGATCGCCGCCACAAGGCCCCGCATGTCCGGCGTCGCTGTCGGCTTGGAGATCGAGAAATTGCGCGCCGCCATGCGCCGCGGACGATTGAACTCCGCGGCGACCTGGGCATTGAGGATCAGCGTCCCCGCCTTGTCGGCATCGAGCCGTTGGATGTTGACGCCGACCACGACATTGGGGTCGACCGATATCGCGCCGCTCTCGGCATAGACCGAGCTGCCGGACAGGCGCTGGCCGAGCTCGCTTACGAGAACGCGCGCCAGCATGGCCCCCAGCGACTCGCCCCACCAGTCGTTCGCCATGATATCGAGCTTGTAGCCTTCGGACGACCGCACGATCTCGCGACGGTCGAGGTAGCTCGCGAGCCCGATATCCTTGAGCATCACGATCTTGGGGCCGGCCGAAAGGGTCGGGCCGGTCCGCGTCACGATCGTGTAGTAATTCGGCTCGGGGGATGCTCCGCAGGCCGCCGCCATGACCGGCAGGGTGAGACTCGCGAACTGACGTCGGCCGAGAGCCATCGCATTCATTCCTTGCCGGTGTTGGTGCGGCCCTTGATCAGGGCTTCGGGATGTCGCGACAGCAGGTCGGCCAATGCGCGGAAGGAGCGGGCGGTATCGGTGAGCTGCGGCAACAGGCGATCGAGATCGCGGCGGAAACGCGAATCGTCGCCATAGCCCGCATTGAGCGAAGCGAACAGCCGTCTGGCGCTGGCGAGCGCCTCTTGAAGCTGCGCGGCGATCTCCGGCAACCGCTTCATCGCCGGCGTGGCGCCCTGGTCGAGCTTCCTGGCGATGTCCTGGACGTCGATCATTGCCTTCTCGAGGGCCGCCAGCGTCGCCTTGATCTGCGGGCCGTTGATCGTGTTGTCGAGGCCGGTCGCCGCACCTGCAATGCTCTTGCCGATGCCGTCGAAATCGATGCGGTTGATCTTCGACAGGAGCTCGGCGGCGGAGCGGGTGATGCTGTCGAAGCCGCCGGCCTCCATGGCCGGGATGATGTAGATATCGCCGTCGCGCTTCATCTCGGCCGGCGGCGCGTCGGGCATCACCTGCAGGGCGACGATCTTGGAGCCGCTGATCAGGCTCGGCGCCTCGAGGGTGGCGCGCAGCCCCCGCCGGATCATCTCCTCGGCAAGCTTGCCGGGCTCGAGCCCCTTGACCGTCGCAATGCCGGTGACGCGGTCAGCTTCCACGCGATAATGCACCGGGGCGACGATGCGATCCTTCACCGGGTCATAGACGAGCCCGACCCCGGTGACCTCGCCGACCTTGAGCCCATACAGGGTCACCTCGGCGCCGACCGCCAGGCCGGCCACCGAACCGGGGAAATAGGACAGCAGCTGCAACTGGTGCCCGAAGCCCGCCGTGCGGGCTGCCTCGTGGCTCGAGTACAGGTGGAAGGTCTGATAGGGCTTGGCGGCGGCCTCCTTGGAGTCCGAGGGCGTATCGAAGGCGATGCCGCCGAGCAGCACCGCGCGCAGCGATTCGACCTGAATGGAGATGCCCTCGCCGTTGAACTTGATGCTCATCCCCGAGGCGTTCCAGAACGACGTGTCGAGGTGGACATACTGGTCGTAGGGCGCGCGCACGAAGACGTGAATGGTGACGTTCTCGGCCAAGGAGACCAGATCCCAGCCGAGCACCATGCCGACCTCGAGATCGCGGAAAAACACCGGCGATCCGAGGCTGATCGACCCGAGCCGGTGGGTCTGCAGCTTGAAGACCGTGCCCTTGGCCCACGCCTGCAGGATCGGCGGGTCCTCCTCGCCGGTGAAATTGCGCTTCGCCTGCCCGGTGGCGGTGGGCTGCGGCCGCATGCCGATGTAGGAGCCGGACAGCAGCGTATCGAGCCCGGTTATGTTGCCGGCAAAGAGCTGCGGCTTGACGACCCAGAAGATCGTCGTGTCGAGCAGCAACGGCTCGGCTTCCCGCGTCGTGTCCACCGTCACGATGACATGCGACTGGTCGGGCGCGATGGCGATGCTCCTCACCGTGCCCATCACGACGTTCTTGTACTTGAGCTGCGACTGGCCGGCCGTCAGCCCGGCCGCCGTCTCGAAGCCGATGGTGATGGTCGGCCCGCGCTTGGAATAGGTATCCCAGGCCAGCCAGGCGCCGATCAATCCGGTGAGCAGCGGAACGATCCACACGAGCGGAATCCGGCGACGTCGGCGAACTGGCGCCGTCGGCAAAGGTGCCGGTTCTCTAGTGTCGGTCATGTCCTCCCTGCGACGGCCTCCGCGCGCGAAGGTAACTCAAATCGACCGGCCTGCAAGCGCACCGGGCCCGTCTGGCCGGTCACAGGATCGGGGGCCTCTTCACCCAGTTATAGCCATGCTCCGACTTCTTGTAGCCATAGGCGAACAGGGCACGCATGTAGGCCTGCTCGAAGGGCTCCTTCAGCTCCATGTCGAAGTCACGGCCGATATAGGCAAGGTTGTAGCCGATGCCGTCACGCTGGGTCGTGTTGTAGATCCGGATCACGTCGTTGTAGCCGGATGAGGCGATCATGGTCGAGATGGCGCGGCCGGCGATGCCGAGCGTGCGCCGCTCGACCGTCGCCCATTCCGGGTCGAGCCGCCCGTTGCGGATGACGTAGGCATTCGCCTCGATGACCGGCTGGCCGCGGCGCTTGCGCTCGTTACGATTCTCCGTCAGCGCGGCCGGATACAGGAAGGTCTGAGCGAAGGCGCCGCCGTCGACATGCATCTCCTGATACGGCTTGCCGTCGATCGTGACGTCGACCATGGACGGCGGAAACGCGCCCGGAATGGCCGCCGAGGCGAGCAGGATATGTCGAATGGTCTCGACGGCTCTGGGATGACCGCTCTTGGCGATCGCGCCGATATTCCAGATCACGGGAACCTGGGCGTCGAGGTCGGTCGTGCCGATCAGCAGCAGGCGTCCGGCATCGTAGGCCGCCGCGATGTCGCGGATCATTCGGTCGTCGAGATACTTCGAGATGGTCCTGTAGAGCGGCTCGTTGTCGGCCATGGCGTCGCTGAACACGGCTGCCAGCAGACGCCGCTTGGCCAGGACCTGGCTGGCGTCGATCTCGGTGTAGACGGCACGCAGTTGCGGATCGTACTCCGGCCCCAAGAAGGCGAACGGCGCCGACAGGGCGCCGGTGCTGACGCCGGTCACCAGATCGAACGTCGGTCGAGTGCCTTGCGCGGTCCAGCCGCACAGCAGCCCGGCGCCGAAGGCGCCGTTCTCGCCGCCGCCCGAGATGGCGAGAAACTGCAGCTTGGGCATTTCGGCGACAGATCGCAGGCCGCGCGCCTTCATCTGCGCGATCATCGCGCCCATGAACTCGGATTCGAGCGGGCCCGATCCGGAGACCGGGAAGAAGCGTTCGTTCTTGAGCCCGAGGACGGTCGCCTTGGCGGTGCTGCCGAGCGGCACCGGCGGGCCACGGTCCGGCAGATCGCAACCAGACAGCGCCGCCGTCGCAGCACCGCCGGCCGCCAGCCGCAGGAAGGCTCGCCTTGGTGGACGTCGCTCGGACATCGGTGTTCCCCTCAACGCTCCCGGTCGTCGATGTCGCGCGCCAGAACCTCGCGCTTGCCGACATGGTTGGCCGGGCTGACGACGCCCTCGCGCTCCATGCGCTCGACGATGCGCGCGGCCCGATTGTAGCCGATCTGCAGATAGCGCTGGATGAAGCTGGTGCTGCATTTGCGCTCGCGCGCCACCAGCGTGATCGCCTGGTCGTAGAGCTGGTCGCTCTCGCCGTCCTCGCCCTCGCCCGCCGGGCCGGCAGCACCCGCCTCGCCATCCGGATCGTCGGTCACGGAATCGACATAGGCTGGCGCACCCTGGGCACGCAGATGGCGCACCGCCTCCTCGACCTCGCCGTCGCTGACGAACGGTCCATGCACGCGGGCGATCTTGCCGCCGCCGGCCATGTACAGCATGTCGCCCTGGCCGAGCAGCTGCTCGCCGCCCTGCTCGCCCAGGATGGTGCGGCTGTCGATCTTCGACGTCACCTGGAAAGAGATGCGGGTCGGGAAGTTGGCCTTGATGGTGCCGGTGATCACGTCGACCGATGGACGCTGCGTGGCCATGATGACATGAATGCCGGCAGCGCGCGCCATCTGCGCCAGGCGCTGCACCGCGGCCTCGATCTCCTTGCCGGCGACCAGCATCAGGTCGGCCATCTCGTCGATGATGACCACGATGAAGGGAAGCGGCGTGAGGTCGATCTCCTCGTCCTCGAAGGTCGGGCGGCGGGTCTCGGGATCGATGCCGGTCTGCACCTTGCGGGTCAGCGCCTGGCCCTTGCGCGCCGCCTCGCCCAGGCGCTCATTGTAGCCTGCGATGTTGCGCACACCGAGCGCGCTCATGGCGCGGTAGCGATCCTCCATCTCGCGCACCACCCACTTCAGCGCGACGATCGCCTTGCGCGGCTCGGTGACGACGGGTGTCAAGAGATGCGGAATGTCCTGATAGACGCTGAGCTCCAGCATCTTGGGATCGATCATG
This sequence comes from Reyranella sp., assembly GCF_044224635.1. GTDB lineage: Bacteria > Pseudomonadota > Alphaproteobacteria > Reyranellales > Reyranellaceae > Reyranella. Next base: position 8,250 of record NZ_JBGAKA010000018.1, read on the forward strand.
ATGAAGCGGCAGCGATCCGGCGGCAGGCGATAGAGCAGCGACAGGATCATGGTGTTGACCGCCACCGACTTGCCGGAACCGGTGGTGCCGCCGATCAGCAGATGCGGCATGCGAGCGAGGTCAGCGATCACCGGATCGCCACCGATATCCTTGCCCAGCGCCAGCGGCAGGCTGAGCCGATTGTCCTCGTAGTGACGCGTCGACAGGAGCTCGCGCAGGAACACCGTCTCGCGCCGCGCATTGGGAAGCTCGATGCCGATGACGTTGCGGCCCGGCACGGTAGCGACCCGCGCCGACACGGCGCTCATCGAGCGGGCGATGTCGTCGGCCAAGCCGATCACCCTGCTCGACTTGGTGCCCGGCGCCGGCTCGAGCTCGTAGAGCGTGACCACCGGTCCCGGTCGCACCTTCACGATCTGGCCCTTGACCCCGAAATCGTCGAGCACGGTCTCGAGCAGACGGGCGTTCTGCTCCAGCGCCTCCTCGTCGATCTTGGTGTCCGTGCTGACGCGCGACGGCAGCGCCAGGATGTCGAGCGGCGGCAGGCGATATTCGCCGGTCGCAAGATCGAGCTCGCGCTGGCCTGCCTTGGCGGCGCGCTTGCCCTGCGCCAGCGCGCCCTTGCGCTGGATGATCTTGACGCCGCCGGAGGCGACGCCTGCGGGGGTCGCCGGCTCGGCGGGCAGCTCGTCCGGAGCGAAGGGATTGTCGTCGCCACCGGCGGAAGGCTCTGTCGCGCGTTCGCCAACGCTCGGCGAGGCGACGAACGGCGGCGTGGGCTCAGACGCCGCCGGCGGTGCGGCGGCCGGCCCGGCCATTGGCTCCTGCGCGGCCGCAGCGGCAGCACCATCGCGGCGAGCGAAGACCGGCTCGATGCGCCGGCCGGCCAGCCGATCGAACAACGTGCGGTCACGCACCGACTCGGGCGCCGGCGGCGCGTGCGGACGCAGCGGCACGGGCGCCTCGGGAATGTCGCCGGTCGGCCGTTCGATGGGCGCGTTGGGCGCATCGACCAGCAGGGACTCGCGCGGCGGCAAGGGAGCGCCTTGCTCGGGAATCTCCTCGAAGCGCGCCGGATCGTACTGGCTTGCGTCGATCTCGCCGGGAATCTCGGCATAGCCGATCACGGCCTCGGGTTGATCGGTCTCCTCGTCGAGCGGCTTGGGAGTGCCGCGCCACAGGCCGATGGCGGCACGGGCCAGCCACACGCTCCACAGCAGCGGCGCGCGCAGGATGCGGAAGATCAGCGGCAGATCGGTGCGATTCATGCCGAGCGCCGGCGCCATGGCAATGAAGGCGAGCGCCGCGCAGATCGGTTCGATCAGGGCGAGGCCGCCGCCGCTCGAATGGGTCAGCACCAGCTCGCGGAACCGGCCGACCAGCGCCAGCCCCACCAGGCCGCCCGGTCCGGCATGGGTGGCGGCGCTGCCGACATCGCCAAGGCCGACGCAGGCCACGCTCATCATCAGGAGCGCCAGCAGCAGGAGCGAAAGCCGCAGACCGAAGAAGCCGAGATGGTGGGTGCGCACCATGCGGACGCCCCAGGTGATCAGCGCCACCGGGACCAGCATGATGGCGAGGCCGAAAGTCTGCAGCAGCAGATCGGAGACGTAGGCGCCCGGCATGCCGATGATGTTTACCGGCGCGCGACCGGTTGCGTGATTGAGCGACGGATCGGCCGAGCTGTAGGTGAACAAGGCGAGCAGCAGGACCATGCCGACGGCGGCGACGCCGAAGCCCATCAGCTCCATCGCGCGCCGATGCAGGAAATCGCGCGACCCCTCCGGCAGGATCGCGGTCTTGCGCACCAGCGAGGACGTGACGCCCATCATGGCCATGGTCACAGCACCGCGGCGAGACGGCTCACCGCCTCGCGGGTTGTCGATTCATCGTGCACCAGCGCCACGCGGATGTAGCGTTCGGCCCTGTTGATGCCGTCGGTCTCGCGGCAGACATAGGCGCCGGGCAGGACCTTGACATGGGCCTCGCGCCACAGCTTGCGCGTCGCCTCCTCGCCATCGCCGACATCGAGCCAGAGAAAGAAGCCGCCGCCCGGCGTGTAGTAGCCGAAGCGATTGTGCAGCATCGATTCGGCGATGCGAAAGTTCCGCCGATACCATTCGCGCGTTTCGATGGGATGGGTTTCCTCCCGCCACAACGCGGCCGATGCCTTCTGCACGGCAAACGGAATCTGCGGACCGCCATAGGTCCGCCAGCGCAGCAGCATCGCGACCTGGCGTGGATCGCCAGCCATGAAGCCCGACCGCAGGCCGGCGGCATTCGAGCGTTTGCTGAGGGAATGGAACACCACGACGTTGCGGAACGGATCCTTGCCTCCGGTGTCATCCATCGCCAACGCCGCCTCGAGCGCGCCGACCGGCGCCTCGCGCGTGTAGATCTCGGCGTAGCATTCGTCGACCGCCAGCACGCAGTCGTATTGCCGGCACTTGGCGATCAGCTTTTGCAAATAGGAAATATCGGCGATTGCGCCCTGCGGATTGGCCGGCGAGCAGAGGTAGACCAGCGACATGCGCTGCCACGTGACCTCGTCGACCGCATCGAAGTCGGGCAGGAACCCGGTTTCGGCAGGGGCATTGACCAGGAGCGGCTCGGCGCCGGACAGCACGGCGCCGCCGAGATAGGCCTGATAAAATGGGTTGGGAAGCGCGATGACCGGCCTGGCACCGTTCTTCTGCTGCGGCGTCGCCACCGTGGCGATGATGTAGACGCCTTCCTTGCTGCCTGCCGTCGGCATGACGTGGCGCGCCGGGTCGAGCAGGCCGTCCGGCAGGCGGTAGCGCCGGCCGAGCCATTCGACAATCGCCAAGTTGAGGTCGGGGATGCCCTGATTGGGTGGGTAGCGGTTCCAGCCGTCGATCTCGTCGGCGACGATCTGGCGCGCCAAAGCCGGCATCCGCCCCTGCGGCTCGCCGACCGACATGTTGATCATCGACAGGTGAGCCGGCGGCGTGATCGGCGCAATGAGCGTGTTGAGCCGCGCGAACGGAAAATCGGTCAGCGTTTCCGTCAGCCGCGGGTTCAGCATCGAGACCACCCAATAGGCCAGTCAGGCCGCACTAAAACAATGGATCCGGCAGCAGGCACCGCCTCCTGCCGGGGAGATTATGTGGCCATTCTAAGGAACAAATTAGGCAGTCACAACAAAGGAATAGGCAGCTTTCCTGCTCCCCTACTGCACCCGCTCGCCGTGCAGGGCGGTGTCAAGGCCTTCGGTCTCCTCGTCGCGGCCGACCCGGAGGCCGACCAGGGCGTCGACGATCTTGAGCAACACCCAGGTGGCGACGGCGCAGAAGACGCCGACCGCGACCACGCCATAGAGCTGGGTCAGGATCTGGCCGCCGTTGCCGTCGACCAGACCGACGGGCTGTCCCTTGTTGACGTCGTTGATGAACCGGGTGGCGAACACGCCGACCAGGATCGTGCCGACGATGCCGCCCACGCCGTGCACGCCGAAGACGTCGAGCGAATCGTCGTAGCCCAAGCGGTTCTTCAGCACGACCGAGGCCCAGTAGCAGACCAGGCCGGCGACAACGCCGATCGCCATCGCCGCCCACGGCTCGACGTAGCCGGCGGCCGGGGTGATGGTGCCGAGGCCTGCAACCGCACCCGACAGGATACCCAGCACCGAGGGCTTGCCGCGGCTCGCCCATTCGACCGCCATCCACACCAACGCTGCCACGGCTGCCGAGATATGGGTGTTAAGCATGGCGCTGCCGGCCAGCTCGCCTGAGGACAGCGCCGATCCGGCATTGAATCCGAACCAGCCGACCCACAGCAGCGAGGTGCCGACCAGGGTCAGCACGAGATTGTGCGGCGCCATGTACTCGCTGCCGTAGCCCTGACGGCGGCCGATCACCAGGCAGCAGACCAGGCCGGCGATGCCGGCGTTGAGGTGGACGACCAGCCCGCCGGCGAAGTCGAGCACGCCGGCGGTGCCGAGGAAGCCGCCGCCCCATACCCAGTGCGCCACGGGCACGTAGACGAACAGCAGCCACAGCGCCATGAACCACATCATGGCCGAGAACTTCATGCGCTCGGCGAAGGCGCCGGCGATGATTGCCGGGGTGATGACGGCGAATGTCGCCTGGTACATCAGGAAGACGTTCTCCGGCACCGTCTTGGCCAGGGCGTGGACGCTGCCCTGCAGGCCGGCTCCGAAAGCCCGCGACAAGGACCCGATCGCGCCATTGAGCGCCGCCCCGTCGGTGAAGGCAAGTGTATAGCCCACCATGAACCACAGCACCGTGACCAGGGCGGCGACGGCGAACGCCTGAACGGCCGTCGCCAGCACGTTTTTCTTGCGCACCATGCCGGCGTAGAACAACGCCAGCCCGGGGATGTTCATCATCAGGACCAGCGCCGTGGCGACCAGCAGCCAGGCAGTGTCTCCGGTATCGATGGTGGGCTTGTCTGCCGCCGACGCGGCGCACGGTATCGTCATCGCGCACGCCAGCGGCGCGCCGATGCGCATGACCATCCTCTGCATTGTCTCTCCCGTGTCGTCTTGTCTTGCAGTCTTGTCGGCTTGCGGCCTTGTTTCTCGTCGTACCTGTCGCCTTGGTCGGATTCGCTCGAGCCGCCTCGCGCCCGAGCTGTAGAGCCGGCGCTAGAGTGCGTTGGATCCGGTTTCGCCGGTGCGGATGCGCAGCGCCTGCTCGACAGGCGTCACGAATATCTTGCCGTCGCCGATCTTGCCGGTGTGCGCCGCCTTCTGGATCGCCTCGACCGCACGCTCGACCTGGGTGTCATCGACGACGATCTCGACCTTCACCTTGGGCAGGAAGCTCACCAGGTACTCGGCGCCGCGATAGATTTCCGTCTGGCCCTTCTGCCGGCCGAATCCCTTCACTTCGCTCACCGTCAGCCCGGACACGCCAACGCCAGTCAGGGCGTCCCGCACCTCGTCGAGCTTGAACGGCTTGATGATGGCGGACACGAGCTTCATGCGCTTCCCTCCTGATCTTCCGGCTGCCGATCATAGAGTGGCGCGGGCAATGGCTGGCGTCAAACGCAGTGCAAAAAAGCGGCCCGGCGACGACGCACCGGGCCTGGAGTAGCCGCCGCGACACGGAAGCGGCGGGGACAAGGGAACCAGGGAGGAGGCCAGGTTCCCGGGACGAGAAGGAGACGACTGGAGCTCGCCAGACGCGCGCTAGTGAACCGTCTCGCCGTGGAGATTGATGTCGAGGCCTTCGACCTCCTCCTCGGAGGTGACGCGCAGGCCAATCAGCGCATCGATGATCTTGAGGATGATGAACGTCGCCACGGCGCACCAGGCGATGCACACCAGCGAGCCCCACAGCTGGGTGAGGACCTGGCCGGCATTGCCGTCGATCAGGCCCTTCTTGCCTTCGCCGCCGATCACCTCGACGGCAAAGACGCCGGTCAGGATGGCGCCGAAGAAACCGCCGATGCCGTGCACGCCGAACGCATCGAGCGAATCGTCGTAGCCCATGGCGTGCTTGAGGCCGGTGGCGCCCCAGAAGCAGATCAGGCCGGCCACGATGCCGATCACCAGGGCCCCCATCGGGGCGACATAGCCCGAGGCCGGCGTGATGGCGACCAGGCCGGCGACCGCCCCCGATATCACGCCGAGGACCGACGGCTTGCCGCGCGTCACCCACTCGGCGAACATCCAAGCCAGGGCCGCAGCCGCCGCAGCGAACTGCGTCACCGCCATGGCCATGCCGGCGTTGCCGTTGGCGGCGCCCGCCGACCCGGCATTGAAGCCGAACCAGCCGACCCACAGCAGCGACGCGCCGATCACCGAGTAGACGAGATTGTGCGGCGCCATGTTGTCGTGGCCAAAGCCCTTGCGCTTGCCGATCACCAGCGCGCAGACCACGCCGGCCACCCCGGCATTGATATGGACCACTGTGCCGCCGGCGAAATCGAGCACGCCCCAATCGCCGAGGAAGCCACCGCCCCATACCCAGTGCGCGATCGGCGCGTAGACGATCAGCGACCACAGCGCCATGAACCACATCATGGCCGAAAACTTCATACGCTCGGCGAAGGCGCCGGCGATCAGCGCCGGGGTGATGATGGCGAAGGTCAGCTGAAAGCACAGGTAGACGGTCTCGGGAATGGTCTTGGCAAGGTCGTGAACGCCGTCGAGCGTGAGGCCGCGCATGAAGATGCGGCCAAGCCCGCCGATAATGGTGCTTCCTGGCGTGAAGGCGAGGCTGTAGCCGATGATCAGCCACAGGACCGTGATCATGCAGGTGATGGCGAAGCTCTGCATCACCGTGGCGAGCACGTTCTTCTTGCGCACCATGCCGCCGTAGAACAACGCCAGGCCGGGGATGGTCATCATCAGCACCAGCGCCGTCGAGGTCAGCATCCAGGCGGTATCGCCGCTATCGAGCTTGGGCTTCTCGTCGGCCGCCAAGGCGAGTGCCGGCAGCAGCAGCGAACCGGCTGCCCCGACGCCGGCAAGCAACGCGTTGAACTTGCGCTTCATCGTATGTCCCTCGAATTCTTGATTGGTCATCGACTGTTCTTACTGGTCATCGAGCGATTGGCTGGCGATCACAGCGCTTCGATGCCGGACTCGCCGGTGCGGATGCGGATCGCGTGCTCGATCGGCATGACGAAGATCTTGCCGTCGCCGATCTTGCCGGTGCCCGCCGCCTTGCGGATGGTCTCGACCGCCCGTTCGACCATGGCGTCGTCGAGCACAACCTCGATCTTGACCTTGGGCAGGAAGCTCACGGCGTACTCGGCGCCACGATAGATCTCGGTCTGCCCCTTCTGCCGGCCGAAGCCTTTCACTTCACTGACCGTCAGACCCTGGATGCCCAGGGAGGTGAGCGAATCGCGGACATCGTCGAGCTTGAATGGCTTGAAGATCGCCATGACCATTTTCATTCAGCTGCCCTCCAACAGGCGGAACGCCCGCCCCCAAATACTCAGGCGGGGCAGCAGCAAGGCGCGTGCCAAGATCAGGCCGGGATCAAGGCACGGATGTGTCAACAGGTTGGCATTGGACTTGCAAAAAATTCGGCAAGACGTGACGAAGTTGAGTTGGGGGTGGTCTTGTTGCTCAAAAAGATTGCAGCTCTTGGTCTTGCCTTGTTCATGATCAGCGCAGCTGACATCGCAAATGCACAGGCCCCGACGAACACACTTCCGGAACCGACTTCCGAAGGCACGTGGAAGGGGCCGTTCGGCGGCATCTTTTCTGCAACCTTCGCTTTCGCGACAGACTATTCCTATCGCGGCATCTCGCAGACTCAGCGCCAAGTCGCCGCCCAGGCGGCGTTCGGCTACGAGACGCCGTCCCTCTTGCTCGGGCAGGACGCCGCGCTCAGCGCCTATCTCGGCGGCTGGGGCAGCAACGTGAACTTCCCTGGCACAGGCACCGCCGCCGAGGTCGACTTGCTGGCCGGCTTCAGGCTCAAGGCTCTCAGCGAAAAGCTTACCTTCGACCTGGGCTATATCCGCTACAACTACCTCGGCGCCCCGGCCAACCTGTATTTCGACTTCAACGAGTTCGGCCTGGTCGCCGGCTACGATTTCGGCGTCGCCCAGGTGAGCGCGGCCGTGCGCTACAGCCCCAACTTCTTCGCCAACTCCGGCAATGCCTGGTACAAATGGGGTCAGATCGCCGTTCCGTTGACCTTCATCAACTTCAACGAGAACGTCACCTTCAAGCTGTTCGGCACCATCGGCAACCAGTATGTCGAGCGCTACCAGTTCTACGGCATACCCTACGACAACTACTGGGACTGGCAGGTCGGCCTGACCGTCAACGTCTACGGCTTCGATCTCACCATCGCCTATGTCGACACCAACATCGACATCCAGGGCTGCCTCAACACCTACAATTGCGAAGCGCGCGCCATCTTCACCGTCAGCAAGTCGTTCTAGAGCGGCGTACCATCATCATTCTCCTCCCCAGCTTCGCTGGGGAGGAGAATGAGCGCCTGTTGCCGCCGACCCGATCGGCTGCCATCTATACCGCATGAGGCACGAGCCGACCGATCTCGTCGTCGTGGGCGCCGGCCCGAACGGCAGCCTGCTGGCACTCGCCGCCGGCGAGGCAGCGCTCGCCACTGCGCTGATCGACCGGATGCCGGTCGACACCCTGGTCGAGCCCGCATTCGACGGCCGCACGACCGCGATTGCCTACACCAGCCAGCGCCTGTTCGCGGCGCTGGGCGTCTGGCCCGATCTCGCCGAGCATGCCGAACCGATCCTCGACATCCGCATCTCGGATGCTGGTCATGACGGCCGGCCGAGCCCACTGTTCCTGCATTTCGACCATCGCGAGGCCACTGCCGAGGACGAGGGCAATCCTGCGCCCATGGGCTGGATCGTCGAGAACCGCTTCCTGCGCGCCGCCCTGCTGCACCGGCTGGCCGCCTGTCCGCATGTCGAGCTGATCGCACCCGATGAGGTGATCGAAACCCGGCGAGATGCAGACGGCGCCGAGCTCGTATTGCAAAGCGGCCGGCGCCTGAAGGCCCGGCTGGTGGCCTCGGCCGAAGGCCGGGCCGGCATGATGCGCGAGGAGGCCGGCATCGGCGCCCGGTCGTGGTCATACCGCCAGATCGCGATTGTGCTCGTCGCGCGTCACGAAAGACCGCATCGCGGCGTTGCCCAGGAGAAATTCCTGCCTGGCGGACCGTTTGCCATCCTGCCCATGCGCGACGGGCCGGCGGGAGAGCACAGATCGTCGATCGTGTGGACCGAGCGTGCCGACGTGGCACGACGCATCCTCGCGACCGATCCGGCGCGCTTCAACGCCGAGTTCGCCCGGCGGTTCGGCGACCATCTCGGCCAAGTCGAGCCAATCGGTTCGCGCTGGTCGTATCCGCTGAGCCTGGTTCACGCCGAACGCTACGTCGATACACGACTGGTGCTGGTGGGCGATGCCGCGCACGGCATCCATCCGATTGCCGGCCAGGGCTACAATCTCGGGGTGCGTGACATCGCCGCTCTCGTCGAGGTGCTGGTCGACGGCAAGCGACTCGGCCTCGACATCGGCGACGCCCATTCGCTCGAACGCTACGCGCGCTGGCGCCGCGCCGACAATTTCACCATGGTCGCGGCCACCGATCTCCTGAACCGGCTGTTCTCCAACGACTTGGCTCCGCTCCGGCTGCTGCGCGACGTCGGCTTGGCGGCAGTCAACCGGACGCCGCCGCTGCGCCGCTTCTTCGTACGCCATGCCATGGGCTTGGTCGGCGACCTGCCCAAGCTGATCCGTGGCGAGCGGCCCTAACGGCCATTCGCCGGGACCGCGCCACTCCAGTGGCGCTCCTCTCCATTCTTGATCACACATCCCATGAGCGCCACTGGAGTGGCGCGGTCCCAGCGATGAGAGAAACGCCCGGCTGGACTAAATCCCTGGCCCACCCTATCTCAAGGGCCGAAAATCGAAGGAATTCGCATGGCTCAAGCGCAAGTCCCCGTGACCGTGCTGACCGGCTATCTCGGCGCCGGCAAGACTACGCTGCTCAACCGCATCCTGAGCGAGCAGCACGGCAAGAAGTACGCCGTCATCGTCAACGAGTTCGGCGAGCTCGGCATCGACAACGACCTCGTGGTCAATGCCGACGAGGAAGTGTTCGAGATGAACAACGGCTGCATCTGCTGCACCGTGCGCGGCGATCTGATCCGCATCATCGAAGGGCTGATGAAGCGCAAGGACAGGTTCGACGGCATCCTGGTCGAGACCACCGGTCTTGCCGATCCCGGCCCGGTGGCTCAGACCTTCTTCACCGATGACGAGGTCAAGGCGCGGACCCGGCTCGACGCCATCGTGACGGTGGTCGATGCTAAGCACTTCCTGGGGCAGCTCGAGCAGGGCCACGAAGCCGAGGAGCAGGTTGCCTTCGCCGACGTGATCCTGCTCAACAAGACCGACCTCGCGAGCGCCGACGAGCTCGCCCGGGTCGAGGGCAAGATCCGCACGATCAATCGCTACGCCAAGATCTTCAAGACGGAGAAGAGCCGCATCGAGCTCGAGGCCATCCTCGACAAGGGTGCGTTCGACCTGAAGCGCATCCTCGAGTTCGAGCCCGACTTCCTGCGTCACGGCCACGACCACAATCACGAGGAAGAGGTGGCGAGCCTGTCGCTCACCGCCGACCGGCCGGTCGACCCGGACAGGTTCCAGAAGTGGATGGGCGCGCTCCTGCAGCTGCGCGGCCCCGACATCTTCCGCAGCAAGGGCATCCTGGCGATCCAGGGCGCGCCGCGGCGCTACGTCTACCAGGGCGTCCACATGATGATGGACAGCGACTGGGGCACGCCCTGGAAGGAAGGCGAGAAGCGCTCGAGCAAGCTCGTCTTCATCGGCCGCAACCTCGATGGCGCGAATTTGCAGCGCGGCTTCGACGACTGCCTCGCGCCGGCGTGAAGCTCGATCTTTCCCGCCCGTCGTGGGCCGAGCGCCTGCCGCCGAGGCGGTCGGTTGCGGGTGATGCGCCGGTCGCCGCCTGCGCCTTCAATCGCGACGGAACCGTCGTGGCCTTCGCCCTGGGCGACGGGCACGTGCGCCTGTTGCCGGCCGATTTCGCCGCCGAGCCGCCGGAGGCAGCGGCCCCGGTCCATGGCGGCGTCGTGCTGAGCCTTATCGCCGATCCGTCGGGCGACGGCTTCGTGAGCGGAGGAGATGACGGCCGTCTGCTGCGCCATGCCAAGGATGGCTCGACGAGCGAGATTGCCAGCTACAAGGGCAAGTGGATCGAGCATCTGGCCGCCCATCGCAGCGGTGTCATCGCCGCCGCCGTCGGCCGCACCGCAATCGTCGTCAAGGGTGACGCGGTCCGCGAGCTCGGGCCGCACCAGAGCACGGTCGCCGGCATCGATTTCAGCAAGGACGGCGGACGCATCGCCTGCGCCCACTATGGCGGCGTCACGGTCTGGAGCATCGGCGAGGCCACCCTGCCGCCGCGCCTGTTCGCCTGGCGCGGCAGCCACGTCGCGCTGAAATGGAGCAGCGATGGCCGCTTCATCGCCACCGGCACGCAGGAGAACGACATTCATGTCTGGCGCATCGCGCAGGCGACCGACATGCGCATGCAGGGCTACCCCGCCAAGGTGAGGTCGCTGGCGTGGGCGTCCGACTCGCGCTTCCTCTGCACCTCGGCGCAGCCCGTGTTCACCGCCTGGCCCTTCGCCGGCAAAGGCCCCGAGGGCAAGCCGCCGCTGCAGTTCGGCTCGGAAGGCGCCGGCCTGATGACCGTCGTCACCGCTGTCGGCACCTCGGACTTCGTCGCCGGCGGATACGATTCCGGCGAAGTGCAACTGGGCGACCTCAAGAGCCGACTCTCGGTCGTGCTGAAGATGGCCGATGGCTCCGCGGTGACGGCACTGGCCTGGTCGCCGGATGGCGGCCAGCTCGCGATCGGCAACGAGCGTGGTGACCTGGTGGTGCTCGATCTCGATCGATAGAGGCGCTGGCGCGCGCCACTCCTGTGGTGCGTCTGCGTGTGATCGACGATGATCGCGCCACTGGAGTGGCGCGCCCCCAGCATTCCTCATCCGAAGCAATCACTACCCGCGCCGTACCAGAACGCGATGCGACAGCAGGCACAGGATGCCGGCGATGCCCATGGCGGCAACCATGGGCAGGACCGTGCCATCGAACAGCTGGCCGACCATGGCGCCGAACACCGCGCCGATGCCGAACTGCATCACGCCCATCAGCGACGACGCCGTGCCGGCCATGTGCGGATAGCGCTGCAGCGCCATCGCCATCGAGTTGGGGCCGATCAGGCTAATGGTGGCGATCTGCGGCCCAATGCAGAGAATGAACGGCCACATGCCGATCGTCCCATAGCGCGCCTCGATGATGCCCAGCACCAGAGCGGCCGAGCCGGCGATTGCCGGCACGATCACCGCGTAACGCAGGATGCGCCCGGCACCGAACACCCGCACGAACCGGGCATTGAGCAGGCTGCCCAAGGTCATGAACACGACCATGCTGCCGAAGATCAGGCCGTAATGCTGGGGCGACACGCCGTAGCGCTCGATGAACACGAAGGGCGAGCCCGACAAAAAAGAGAGCAGAGCAGAGAACTGGAAGGTGCCGGTAAAGGCATAGCCCATGAAGGCGCGATGGCGGAACAACCCGCCGAAGCGGCGCAGCACCGACGACAGCACCAGCGGCTGGCGATACTCCGGCCGCAGGGTCTCGGGCAGCAGCAGCCAAGCAGCGGCGAGGCCGATGACGCCGACCCCTGCCAGCACCCAGAAGATCGCGCGCCAGCCCATGTACCACAGCACCTGGCCGCCGATCAGCGGCGCCAGCATCGGCGCGATCGAGGTGCAGGCCATCATCAGCGACATGGCGCGCGCCGCCTGGTCGCGCTCGGCGAGATCGCGCACCATGGTGCGCGCCAGCACCACGCCGGCGCAGGCGGCAAGCCCTTGCAGGAAGCGCAGCAGGATGAGGTGCCCGGCCTCGACGGCAAAGGCGCAGCCGATGCTGGCTACGATATAGATGGCGAGGCCGGTCAGGATAACCGGCCGGCGCCCGAAGCGATCGCCCGCGGGACCGTAGAAGATCTGGCCGGCCCCGAACGCCACCATGAACGCCGACAGCGTGAGCTGGATGTCCCCGGCCGTGCCATGGAGATCGACGGCGATCACCGGCAGCGCCGGCAGATACATGTCGATCGACAACGGGGTGAAGGACGACAGCAATGCCAGCACCCCCAGGAGAACAGGCGTCAAGGTGGGGCGGGTAACGGTCTGGGTCATGCGGGCTGGCTCTATAGCGGACATGCTATAAGTGGGCCATGACATCGCTGCCGGAGCTCACCGAGCCGCAGATCCGCCGCTACGCGCGCCATATCGTGCTGGCCGAGATCGGCGGCCTCGGCCAGGCGCGGCTGATCGCCGCGCGCGTGCTGGTGATCGGAGCGGGCGGGCTCGGCGCGCCCCTCCTGCAATATCTCGCCGCCGCCGGCATCGGCACCTTGGGCGTGATCGATCACGACCACGTCGACCTCTCCAACCTGCAGCGCCAGGTCATCCATCGCACCGCCGATGTCGGCGTCGCCAAGGTGGAGAGCGCACGCCGCGCGCTCGGCGACATCAATCCCGAGATCACGGTGATCGCCCATGACGAGCGCCTCGAGGCGGGCAACGCCGAGCGCATCGTTGCGGGCTACGACATCGTGGCCGACGGCAGCGACAATTTCGCCACCCGTTACCTGCTGAACGATGTTTGCCATCGCCTGCGCAAGACACTGGTGTCTGCCGCCATCCTGCGCTTCGACGGCCAGATCTCGACCTACAAGGCGTGGCAGGGCGACGGCCATCCCTGCCTGCGCTGCATCTTCCCCGAAGCGCCGTCGGAGGACGCCGTGCCGAGCTGCGCGCAGGCCGGCGTGCTGGGTGCGCTGGCCGGCACCCTGGGCGCCATGCAGGCCACCGAAGTGGTGAAGGAACTGCTCGGGATCGGCCGATCGCTGTCGGGACGCCTGGTTCTCTACGACGCGCTGGCCGCCAGCTTCGACGAAGTGGCGATCGCCAAGCGGCCCGATTGCCCGACCTGCGGCGGGCGCCTGAGCAGGGCGGCATGACGCCCGATGGCGGCGTCTCGGTGATCGTGCGCGCCGGCGACTACGAGAGCGTGCATTACGCCTTGGCTCTCGCCGCCGCCGCCCTGGCGGTGAACAAGCCGGCGGTCCTGTTCTTCACCATGGCCGGCGTCCGCGCGCTCTCCGGCCCGCCGCCACAGCTCGACGACTGGGCGCGCGATGCCGCCAACCGCTCGCGGGGTGTAGGCGACTTTGAAACGTTGTTGCAGGCCTGCGTCGAGCTCGGCGCCCGCTTCATCGTCTGCGAGATGGGCTTGCGCTCGCTCGCCATCGACCGCTCGAGTCTGCGGGCCGACGTGCCCTTCACGGTGGCGGGCATCGTGACCTTGCTGGAGGAGACCCGGCCGGGCATGCATCTGGTGTCGCTGTAGGGTGATGCAGAGCGGTTCCCGATGTGATGCAGGCTTCATTTCACGACGGTAATTCTGTCATGTGCGAATGCACTGCGATGTGATCGCGCCGCCGCGCGCTGGGGATAGTTGTCGCAACGGGCACGTTCCGTCCGGCTGTTCCGGCCGGGCGGAATGTGCTCTAGGAGAGTCCCATGAAATCCGCTTACGACGTGCTCGGCATCGGCAACGCCATCGTCGACGTCCTCTCGCGCACCGACGAGGCGTTTCTCGGCCGGCATGGCCTGGTCAAGGGCAGCATGATGCTGATCGACGAGGAGCGCGCCGAGACGCTCTACGATGCGATGGGCCCCGCGATCGAGGTGTCGGGCGGCTCGTGCGGCAACACCATGGCCGGCGTCGCCTCGTTCGGCGGCAGGGGCGCCTATATCGGCAAGGTGCGTGACGACCAGCTGGGCGCCGTGTTCGGCCACGACCTGAGGTCAATCGGCGTCGCCTTCGACACGCCGAAGGCCGAGAGCGGCCCGTCGACGGCACGCTGCCTGATCCTGATCACGCCCGATGCGCAGCGCACCATGAACACCTACCTCGGCGCCTGCACCGGCCTCGGCCCGTCCGACATCGACCCGGCGCTGGTCGGCTCGGCGGCGGTGACCTATGTCGAAGGCTATCTGTGGGACGCGCCGGCCGCCAAGCAGGCGGTGCTGAAAGCGTTCGAGGCCGCCCACGCGCAGGGTCGGCAGGTATCGATCACGTTGTCCGATTCGTTCTGCGTGCACCGCTATCGCGACGAGTTCCGCGATCTGGTGCGCAACAGGATCGACATCCTGTTCGGCAACGAGGCCGAGATCAAGGCGCTGTACCAGGTCGAATCGTTCGACGAGGCGATGGCCGCCGTGCGGCGCGAGGCCAGGATCGCCGTGCTGACGCGCAGCGAGAAGGGCTCGGTCGTGATCAAGGGAAGCGAGACTTGGGCGGTGCCGGCAAGCCCCGCGGCCAGGATCGTCGACACGACCGGCGCCGGCGATCTCTATGCCGCGGGCTTCCTGTTCGGCTTCACGCACGGCAAGCCGCTCGCCGAGTGCGCGCGGCTGGGCGGCGTGGCCGCGGCGGAGATCATCTCCCATGTCGGCGCGCGCCCCGAGCAGGCGTTGCGCGAGCTGATTTGAGCCTCGCCCAGAGCGCGCAGTCGACCTGGGACCGCTGGGTCAAGGCGGCCGAGGTCTATCGCGACCGTCGTCAGCTCATTATCATGCTGATGGGCTACTCAAGCGGCATGCCGTTCCTGCTGACCAGCGCCGTGCTGAGCTACTGGATGACCAGGGTCGGCGTCGACCTGACGACGATTGGCATCTTCGTGCTGGTCGGCACACCCTATGCCTTCAAGTTCGTCTGGGCGCCGCTGGTCGATCAGCTGCCACTGCCGGGGCTCGACGGCTGGCTCGGGCGGCGGCGCAGCTGGATGCTGCTCGCCCAGGCGGGCGTGCTGGTCTCGACGCTGGCGCTGGCCTGGAGCGACCCGGTGCAGACGCCGTGGTTCACCGCAGCGGCCGCGCTCGCCATCGCCTTCTTCTCGGCCACGCAGGACATTGCCGTCGATGCCTATCGCATCGAGATTCTGAACGACGACGAGCAGGGCGCCGGCTCGGCCACCACCCAGCTCGGCTATCGCATCGCGCTCTGGATCGTCGATGCCATGGCGCTGCTGCTGCCGTCCATCCTGCCGTGGCCGCTGGTGCTGAGCGCCATTGCCACCCTGATCATCGTCGGCATCGTCACCACCTTCTGCGCCGTCGAGCCGACGGCGGACCGGCCGGTGATCGCCTCGACCGGCGCCTGGGTCAACCAGGCCGTCGTCCGGCCATTCGCCGAGTTCCTCGCCTATCGCGGCTGGGTCGTCATCCTGCTGTTCGCCCTGCTCTACAAGTACGGAGACGCGCTGGGTGGCAGCATGGCGCGCCCGTTCTACGTCGCGCTGGGCTTCACGGGGCCGGAGATCTTCGGCGTCACCAAGAGCTTCGGCGTCGCCGCGACCATCCTGGGCGGGCTGGCCGGGGGTATCGTCGTCGCACGCTACGGGCTGTTCAAGGCGTTGCTGGTCGGCGGCATCCTGCAGGCGATGACCAACCTCCTGTTCTCGTGGCAGGCCGCGGCAGGCCACGACATCGTCGTGCTGACGATCGCCATCAGCGCCGACAACTTCACCGGCTCGCTGGGATCGATCGCCTTCGTGGCCTATCTCTCGAGCCTGTGCACGTCAGGCATGGCCGGCACGCAGTATGCGCTGCTGACCTCGCTGATGGCGTTCGGCCGCACCACCCTGTCGGCCGGCGGCGGCTGGCTCGCCGCTACCATCGGCTGGCCGGCCTTCTGGCTCGCCACCACGCTGCTCGCCGTCCCCGGCCTGCTCCTGCTGCTCTGGCTGTGGCGTCTCGCGCAAAAGGACACCCCTCCTTCAACGAGGAAGGAGGGGTGAGTAGATCGGCAACGGGTATCGTCCGTGCCGGGGGAACCGACCCGTTCCGCGGCGGGGCGTGGGGCTGCCGGCCAGAAACGAGCACCGTTCGTTTAGCCGTCCGACGCTACGGAACCGTTACCAGCGATGTGGATAAGTTGCCGGGAGGTGCAAACCCACGGTCATGCGCTGGGGCCGCGCCACTCCAGTGGCGCTCATGCTCTTCTGGGCGGCTTCAGCCGGGCATGGCGTCGAGCGCGTAACCCGCGGCCCGCACCGTGCGGATCAGGTCGGCCCGCTGGTCGCCATTGAGCGCGATCCGCAGGCGCCGGATATGGACATCGACGGTGCGCGCCTCGACATAGACATCCTTGCCCCACACCGAATCGAGCAGCTGCTCGCGCGAGAACACGCGACCGGGATGCTCCATGAGATGGCGCAGCAGGCGGAACTCGGTCGGGCCGAGATGGACCGGCTTGCCGCCGCGGGTCACCCGGTGCGCCACCAGGTCCATGACGATGTCGGCATAGGACAGCGCCTCGTCGGCCAGCGCTGGCCGGATGCGGCGCAGCACGGCGCGGATGCGCGCCACCAGCTCGGTGGGCGAGAACGGCTTGGAGACGTAGTCGTCGGCGCCGGCATCCAGGCCGCGCACGCGATCGGCCTCCTCGCCGCGCGCCGTCAGCATGATGATCGGCAGGTTGGCGGTCTGCGTCTGGCGACGCAGCTGACGGCACACCTCGATGCCCGACATCAGCGGCAACATCCAGTCGAGCAGGACGAGGTCGGGCATGTCCTCCTGCACCAGGGTGAGCGCTTCCTCGCCGTCGAGGGCGACAGAGACGCGAAAGCCGGACTGCTCGAGATTGTAGCGCAGCAGCTCGACCAGGGCGGTCTCGTCCTCGACGATCAGCACATGCGGTTTCATCGACGATGTCTGCACATCGCGTCGCACGGCCGCCTGCGTGGCGATGCTCACGGCGTGTTGCCCGCAGCGTAAAGGGCGGCACTTCCTTTGGGCCGCATCTCGTCGAAGCCGTGGCCCGAGGTGCGGAAGCTCACCAACTCGGCGATGTTGGTGACGTGGTCACCGGCACGCTCGATGTTCTTGGCCATGAACATGAGATGAGAGCACGCGGTGATGGTGCGCGGATCCTCCATCATGTAGGTCAGCAGCTCGCGGAACAGGCCGGTGTAGACCTGGTCGATCTCCTCGTCGCGCTGCCACACGTCGTGCGCCTTGGCGACGTCGCCGTGGGCGAACGCATCGAGCACGTCCTTGAGTGCCGCCAGCACCAGGCGGCCCAGCCGGTCGATACCCGAGACGGCGGCCGGCGGCGTGGTCGTCTGGGCGAGCACGATGCTGCGCTTGGCGTTGTTCTTGGCATAGTCGGCGATGCGCTCCAGCGCCGAGGCGATCTTGATCGACGACAGGATGACCCTGAGGTCGATCGCCATCGGCTGGCGCAATGCCAGCAGCTTGACCGTCTGCTCCTGCACGGCATTGTCGAGTGCATCAACCCGCACGTCGTCGCCGATCACCTTCTCGGCGATCTCGGTGTCGCGTGCCCGCAGGGCCACCAGCGACTGCGCCAGCTGGTTCTCGGCCAGGCCGCCCATCTCGCTGATCGTGGCGCTGAGCCGCTCCAGCTCTTCGTCGAACCGCTTGAGGGTATGTTCAGCCATCTCGATTCTTCCTTCTTGAGAATCAGGCATGGTCAGCCGAAGCGACCGGTGATGTAGGCCTGCGTCCGCTTGTCCCTGGGCGTGGTGAAAAGCGTGGCCGTGGCGCCGAACTCGATCAGCTCGCCGAGGTACATGAAGGCGGTGAAATCGGAGACGCGCGCCGCCTGCTGCATGTTATGGGTGACGATGACGATCGTGTAGTCCTGCTTCAGCTCGTCGATCAGCTCCTCGATCTTGGCGGTCGAGATCGGATCGAGCGCCGAGCACGGCTCGTCGAACAGGATGACTTCCGGCTTCACCGCGACGGTACGGGCGATGCACAGACGCTGCTGCTGGCCGCCCGACAGGCTCTGGCCGTTGGCCTGGAGCTTGTCCTTGACCTCGTCCCACAAGGCGGCGCGGCGCAGCGCCGATTCGACCCGGGCATCGATCTCGGCGCGCGGCAGGCGCTCGTAGAGCCGGATACCGAAGGCGATGTTCTCGTAGATCGACATCGGGAACGGCGTCGGCTTCTGGAACACCATGCCGATGCGGGCGCGCAGCAGGTTGATGTCCTG
The DNA here is from genome assembly GCF_044224635.1 of Reyranella sp. Lineage (GTDB taxonomy): Bacteria > Pseudomonadota > Alphaproteobacteria > Reyranellales > Reyranellaceae > Reyranella. The sequence goes on from NZ_JBGAKA010000018.1 coordinate 26,881, forward strand.
ATCGGCGCGCAGGAGATTGTCGCCGTCGAACATCACTTCGCCGGTGGCGCGCTGGCCGGGATAGAGGTCGTACATGCGGTTCAGGATGCGCAGCAGGGTCGACTTGCCGCAGCCCGACGGGCCGATGAAGGCGGTCGTCTTGTTGGCATAGAGCGACAGGGTGATGCCCTTGAGCGCCCGGCTGTCGCCGTAGAAGAACTCGAGATTGCGGATCGCGATCTTCTCGGCGAGCTTGGACGTGTCGAGCTTGGCGTGGGCAGCGACCGGCACGGCCACCGATGGACCGTTTCCTTGAGCGATGCTCATTGGGACTTCCTCGAAGCGGTAAGGGATCGGGCAAAGATGCTGAGCGCCAGCACGGTGATGGTGATCAGGAGCGCGCCGGTCCAGGCGAGCTTCTGCCATTCATGGTAGGGCGACAGCGCGAACTGGAAGATGACCACCGGCAGGCTGGGCATCGGGGCGTTCATGTCGATGCTGAAGAACTGGTTGTTGAGCGCCGTGAACAGGAGCGGCGCGGTCTCGCCGCTGATGCGCGCGATCGCCAGCAGGATTCCGGTGACGATGCCGGCGCGCGCCGCGCGATAGGCGATGCGCATGATCATGAGGGCTCGCGGCAGGCCGATCGAGGCGGCCGCCTCGCGCATCGTGTCGGGCACCAGGGTCAGCATGTCCTCCGTCGTGCGCACGACGACCGGGATCACGATGACAGCCAGGGCGACCGCGCCGGCATAGCCGGAGAAATGGCCCATCGGCGCCACCATGATCTCGTAGACGAACAGGCCGACGACGATCGAGGGAGCGCTCAGCAGGATGTCATTGATGAAGCGCACCACGGTCGACAGCTTGTCGTGGCGGCCGTACTCGGCGAGATAGGTGCCGGCCAGGATGCCGATCGGCGTGCCGATGACGATGGCGAGAATCGTGATGATCAGGCTGCCGGCGATGGCATTGAGCAGGCCACCGGCCGAACCCGGTGGCGGCGTGTTCTCGGTGAAGACCGAGAGCGACAGGCCACCGATGCCCTCGTAGAGCAGGATGCCGAGGATCAGGACCAGCCAGCCCAGGCCGAACAGCGTGGCGGCCCACGCCAAGCCCTTGGCCATGGCATTGCGACGGCGCCGGCCGGCATAGAGCGGGCTGGCGGAAGCGGTAGCGGCCGCGTCGGTCATGGCGTCACCCGGCCCGCTGCTGGATGCGCAGCAGCATGTAGCGTGCGATGGCGAGCACGATGAAGGTGATGAAGAACAGGATCAGGCCGAGCGCGACCAGCGAGGAGGTGTAGAGATCACCGACCGCCTCGGTGAACTCGTTGGCGATCGAGGCCGAGATCGTCGTGCCGGGCGCGAACAGCGATGCCGAGACATGGTGGGCATTGCCGATCACGAAGGTGACCGCCATCGTCTCGCCCAGCGCGCGGCCGAGGCCCAGCATGAAGCCGCCGATGACGCCGACCCGCGTGAACGGCAGGACGACGTTGCGGAACACCTCCCAGGTCGTGCAGCCGATGCCGTAGGCAGCCTCCTTGAGGACGGGCGGCACGGCATCGAACACGTCGCGCGAGATCGAGGTCACGAACGGCAGCACCATGATCGCCAGGATCATGCCCGCGGTGAACATGCCGATGCCGTAGGGCGGTCCGGCGAACAGCGTCGACAGCACCGGCACGTTCTCGAACGTGTCGATGAAGAAGGGCTGCACGTGGGTCTGCAGGAAGGGCGCGAACACGAAAAGGCCCCAGATGCCGTAGATAATGCTGGGGATGCCGGCCAGAAGCTCGATCGCGATGCCGATCGGCCGCCGCAATGGCATCGGGCAGAGCTCGGTCAGGAAGAAGGCGATCATCAGGCCGACCGGCACGGCGATCAGCATGGCGATGAACGAGGTCACCAGCGTGCCGTAGATCGGCGCCAGCGCGCCGAACCTGTCGGTCACCGGATTCCACGATTCGTCGAACAGGAATCCGATCCCGAAGGTGCTCAAGGCCGGCGCGGCGCCCAGGATCAGGGCAATGATCACCCCGCTCAGCAGCGCCAGCACAGTCAGCGCGGCGGCGCGGGTGAGGCCGTGGAAGATCTTGTCGTTCAGTCGCAGGCGCCTCAGCACCGCGCCCCGCGAGGTCGCCCCGGCCTCGCGCACGCCCGCATCCTTCAATGCAACCTCGCTCACATCACCCCCCTGAGCTTGCGGCGCCAATGCCTCGCCTGCAAGCAGGCGAGGCCATCGTGGGTGAGCGCCACCGGCGACCACCCATCACGCGGTCTAGTTGGTCGGCGAGAACAGCGGCTTGCCGGAGCCATCCTTGATCTCAACGGACCACATCCTCTGGATGTCGTTCACGACCGTATCCGGCATCGGCACGTAATCGAGTTCCTCGGCCATCTTGTCGCCCTTGGCATACGACCAGGCGAAGAACTTCAGCACCTCTGCGGTCGTCGGCGCGTCTGTCGGCTTCTTGTAGAGCAGGATCCAGGTCGCCGCCGTCATCGGCCACGACTGGTCGCCCGGCTGGTTGGCCAGAATGACGCCGTAGCCCGGCTGAGACTTCCAGTCGGCATTGGCTGCCGCGGCCTGGAAGGCGGCCGATGTCGGCGCCACGGTCTTGCCCGCCTTGTTGACCATCTTGGTGTGGGTGAGCTTGTTCTGCTTGGCGTAGGCATACTCGACATAGCCGATCGCGCCCTTCGTGTTCGCGACGTTGTTGGCGACGCCTTCGTTGCCCTTGGCGCCGATGCCGACCGGCCATTGCACAGCGGTGCTGACGCCGACCTTGGACTTCCAGTCCGGGCTGACGTCAGCCAGGTAGTAGGCGAAATTGTAGGTCGTGCCCGACCCGTCGGAACGACGCACCGGAACGATCGCCTGCTTGGGCAACTTCACGTCGGGATTGAGCTTGGCGATCGCAGGATCATCCCAGCTCTTGATTTCGCCCAGGTAGATCTTGGCGACGGCGACGCCGTCCAGGGTGAGATCGCCCGGCTTGATGCCTTCGAGGTTCACCACGGGAACAATGGCGCCCATCACCATGGGGAACTGGGCGAGCCCCGACTCGTCGAGCTCCTTGCCCGGCAGCGGCGCATCCGACGCGCCGAACGTCACGGTCTTGGCCTTGATCTGCTTGATGCCGCCGCCCGAGCCGATCGACTGGTAGTTGAGGCCGATACCAGTCTCCTTCTTGTAGGCGTCCGCCCACTTTGCGTAGATGGGGTAAGGGAACGTAGCGCCCGCGCCGGAAATGTCGGCAGCGTGGGTAACGACCGACGACAGGGCCAAGGCGGCCGCCGTCAGCGCAAGCTTGGTGAAATTCATGGATCAACTCCCTTCCTGAGATCCGAGGCGCATCTCCCGTAGGACGCTGTGGTCACCGTGCTATTGCGGTTCTGTTACCGTTGGATGACGCAACGGGAGACACTTCGCCTCAGGGACAGGCTACAGACGAAATAAAATATCTTCTGTCGCGCCTCAACCGACCGAATTGATCCCACCTGGAGGCCGCAATCGCAGTCGGAATGTACCCAGCGACTATTCCCGCTGGCCTGCCCTGGGCAGGCTTACGGTGAACGTCGATCCCTTGCCCGGGATGCTCTGGATGTCGAGCCGGCCGCGATGGCGATTGACCACATGCTTGACGATCGCCAGCCCCAGGCCGGTGCCGCCCAGCTGGCGCGAGCGCGCCGCGTCGACCCGGTAGAACCGCTCGGTCAGTCGAGGCAGGTGAATCGCCGGAATGCCGTCACCCTCGTCGCTCACCGACACCGTGAGGCGCTCCGCGCTGTCCGCCCGCGCGGTTACGCGCACCGTGGTCGCCGGCTTGGCGTACTTGACCGCGTTGTCGACCAGGTTCTGGAACACGATGGTGAGCTCGTCATGGTCGCCGACGGTGCGGCCCAGCCCGGCATCGACGCTGAGCTCGAGCGTGACCTTGCGGGACGCGGCCTTGAACTGCAGCAGGTCGAGGACGCCGCGCAGCACCTTCTCGAGGTCGACGGCGGCATCGGGCCGGGCATGCTCGTGCTGCTCGATTCGCGACAGGGTCAGGAGATCGTCGACCAGCCGGCGCATGCGGTCGGCCTGCTCGGCCATGATGCCGAGAAAGCGCTCGCGCGCCGGGGCATCGTCGCGCGCCGGACCGCGCAGGGTCTCGATGAATCCGGCGAGGCCCGCGATCGGCGTCTTGAGCTCGTGGCTGGCATTGGCCACGAAGTCGGCGCGCATGCGCTCGGCCCGCCTGAGCGCGGTCGTGTCATGCAGCACGATCAGCGCCAGCGACCCGTCCGCCGCAGCGCTCGGCAGGCGCTGCAGATGGGCGACGACATCGAGCTCCGGCGGCCCCGACAGCACGAACGCGACGACCGCCTGGTCGGCGCCGGTGAAATTGCCGTCGGGCCCGGTTTCCAGCAGACCGTCGATCGCCGCCAGGAGCTGCGGCTGGCGAAACACCGTGGAGATGTCGCGCTCTTGTCCGACCGCGCCCAGCAGCGACAGCGACGCGCGGTTGGTCCGCACGATGCGGCGCTGCCGGTCGACCGTGATCAGCGGATCGGGCAGGCCGTCGACGATCGCCTGGGCCGAGGCGGCGAGATTGTCGATCGAGGCGCGCTGACGGCGCCAGCCGGCCGACAGCGTCGCCGCGGCGGTCGCCAGCTCCTCGGTGGCGGGCGCGAAGGAGAGTCGCGGCATCACCGGCTCGCGCTCGTCTGACAGCTCGCCGACGAAGCGGGCGAAGCGGGCGAGCGAGCCGAGATAGCTACGGATCAGGATGATCGTCGCAGCCCCGATGACTGCCATCGCCGCCAGGGTCGGCCGGCCCGCCAGCCTGTCCGACCAATAGAGAAAAAGCAGGACGGCGTAGGACGGAGCCAACGCCACGGCGCCGGCGGCGATATAGCGGCGCAGAGGGATCGGGTCGGCCAATGCCTTGCCCTCGGCCGACCGCTACCGCTCGGCGGGAAGCCGCGGCGGCCGCGGCAGGAACAGGTGGATGGTGAGCAGGCCATAGAGGAAGCCGCCGATATGGGCGGCCCAGGCGATCTGCTCGCCGCCGGCGCCGGGCATGCCGCCGAAGATGCCGAAAAAGACGTTGAGGCCGATCCAGATCACCGCCACCGGCAGAAGCCCCGGCAGGCTGCCGACGCGGCGCATCAGCATCAGCACCCCGCCGAACACGCCGCTGATGGCGCCCGATGCCCCGACCATGGGATCGCCCGAGTCCGGGAACAGGAAGACCTGCACGAATCCGGCGACGATGCCGGCCGACAGATAGAAGAGGACGAACCGGCGCACGCCCAGCAGCCGTTCCACCGGCGCGCCGAAGGCGGCGAGCGTCACCATGTTGACGACCAGGTGCATCCAGCCGCCATGGATGAACTGATAGGTGACGGGCGCGACGATCAGCGAGAGCAGGTCGTGGTCGGGTGCGCTGTAGGCAGCCGGCACCAGGCCGAGCTGCATCACGAGGCTCTGGTCGGCCTCGTCGCCCAGCAGGCTGCGCAGCAGGTGAACGGCGACGTTGATGACGATCAGCCACAGCACCGCCGGCGGCAGGTTGATCGCCCGCTCGCCCGCGCCGCGTCCCGGTCCTGGTCGGCCGACATTGTCGAAAGGCATCCGGTACTCCGTGTGACCCCGCGCCACCTGACTGTCTGCTTTGCAATTTAGCGGCTTCGCGATCAGCTGCTTAGCGCTTTAGGCGGCGCACGCCCAGCCACAGAAACAAGCCACCGAGCAGCAGCGTCGGCGAGCCGCACATGAGCACGATCCAGAAATCGCCGGCGCGAAGATCGCCCGCCACGGCGAGCATGCAGCCCAGCGTCAGCACCAGCACGATCGAGGCGGAGATGGCGACAATCAACCCAGCGCGTGCCCTTGGGCGGCGGCGATCATGGTTTTCCGGACCGCGGGCACCTTGCCCGCTCATGCTCACATGAGCGGGCAAGAGCCGCGGTCCGGAAGAGCATGAGCGGCTTACGACTTCACGCCGCCCTGGCCGAGGGCGCGCAGGCGCAGGCGGAGCGCGTTCAGCTTGATGAAGCCTTCGGCGTCGCGCTGGTCGTAGGTGCCCTGGTCCTCCTCGAAAGTGACGTGCTGCATCGAGTAGAGCGACTTCGGCGACTTGCGGCCGACCACCGTGGTATTGCCCTTGTAGAGCTTGAGCCGCACGGTGCCGCTGACATTCTCCTGGCTCTTGTCGATCAGCGCCTGCAGCATCTCGCGCTCGGGCGAGAACCAGAAGCCGTAATAGACCAGCTCGGCGTATTTCGGCATCAGCTCGTCCTTGAGATGGCCGGCGCCGCGGTCGAGCGTGATCTGCTCGATGCCGCGATGAGCGATGTGCAGGATCGTGCCGCCGGGTGTCTCGTAGATGCCGCGGCTCTTCATGCCGACGAAACGGTTCTCGACCAGGTCGAGGCGGCCGATGCCGTTGGCCTTGCCGAGCTCGTTCAGCCGCGTCAGCAGGGTCGCCGGCGACATCGTCCGGCCATCGATGGCGACGGCATCGCCCTTCTCGAAATCGACCGTGATGTACGTTGCCTTGTCGGGGGCCTGCTCGGGCGAGATGGTGCGCTGGTAGACCATCTCGTCGGCTTCCTCCCAGGGATCCTCGAGGATCTTGCCCTCGCTCGAGGAGTGCAGGAGGTTGGCGTCGACCGAGAACGGCGCCTCGCCGCGCTTGTCCTTGGCGATCGGGATCTGGTGCTTCTCGGCGAACTCCAGGAGCTTGGTGCGCGACGTGAGCTCCCATTCGCGCCACGGCGCGATGATCTTGATGTCGGGCTTCAGCGCGTAGTAGCTGAGCTCGAAACGCACCTGGTCGTTGCCCTTGCCGGTCGAGCCATGGGCCACCGCGTCGGCGCCGAGCTTGCGGGCAATCTCGATCTGGCGCTTGGCGATCAGCGGCCGGGCGATCGACGTGCCGAGCAGGTACTGGCCCTCGTACAGCGCATTGGCGCGGAACATCGGGAAGACGAAATCCTTGACGAACTCCTCGCGCACGTCGTCGATGAAGATGTTCTCGGGCTTGATGCCGAGCATCTCGGCCTTCTGGCGCGCCGGCCCGAGCTCCTCGCCCTGGCCCAGGTCGGCGGTGAAGGTCACCACTTCGCAGCCGTAGGTCGTCTGCAGCCATTTCAGGATGACCGAGGTGTCGAGGCCGCCGGAATAGGCGAGGACGACCTTCTTGATGTCGCCCTTCTTGTAGGGTCCGGTATAAGTAATGCTCATGACTGCCGGCTTTCGTGTCCGTTCGATAAAGGCGCGCGGACTATAGCGGCGGACCTCGGCCGGGCAAGCCTGCCGCAAAGCCGCTATAGTGCCGCTTTAGCGTCCACGACCATGGCCTCCACCCTAGATCGCCTCACCTATGCGGCCCGCCAGACGGCGCGCGTCGCCTGGTACGCCGGCCACTACGCTGCCGGCCTGCGTCTGCTGAAGCCGATGCCCAAGCCCGACTACCCGATCGGGCCGACGCCCTCGCGGGCCGAGCTGACGGCCGACATGCGCGCCTTGTTCCAGCGCGAATGGCAGGATATCGCAGCCGGCCTGTTCCCCGCCCCGCGCCCGCGCGGACCGGAGCCGGCGGAATTCCTGCGCCGCAGCCTGCTCTATTTCCGCGACCTGCCGCTGGTCGATTCGCGCCGCCACGGCCGGCTCGACGACGAGATGCGGCCCGGCCAGCAGGACGACGGCCTGCCCGAGTACTACCGACAGCATTTCCACTTCCAGAGCGGCGGCTGGCTGACCGACGAATCGGCGGCGATCTACGACACCCAGGTCGAGGTGCTGTTCACCGGCGCCGCCGACATCATGCGCCGCCGTGCCCTGACGCCGATCGCCCAATGGATGACCGGCCGCAACCAGCGCACCTTGACCGGCCTCGATGTCGGCTGCGGCACCGGCCGCCTGCTGGCCTTCCTTCACGATGCCTGGCCGGGCGTCCGCCTCAGCGGCGTCGATCTCAGCGCGCCCTATCTCGCCGAAGCGCGCCGCCTGGTCGGGCGCACGGCGCGCGTCAAGCTGATCGAGGGCGCAGCGGAGCGGTTGCCGTTCGACGACGCGAGCTTCGATTTCGCCGTCTCGTCCTTCCTGCTGCACGAGCTGCCCGACGACGTTCGACGCCGGGCTCTTGCCGAGATGGCGCGCGTCACCAGGCCGGGCGGCCTGGTGGTAGTCGTCGATTCGATCCAGAAAGGTGACCAGCCGTCATGGGACGGCCTGCTCGACCTGTTCCCGCACTACTTCCACGAGCCCTACTACGCGAGCTACACCGATGGCCGTCTCGACGAGTGGGGCGCGGCCGCCGGCCTGACCCTTGTTGGCAGCGAACGCGCGTTCCTGTCGCGCGTCGCGGCGTTCGGGCGTTAGTTGCGCGTCCGAAAATGACAAAGTAGCCACTGGTAGCTACTTCTCGGCGCATGCGGACAGTCGGGCTCAAGACGCTGAAGAACAAGTTGAGCGAATACGTGCGGCTTACTGCAAGCGGCGAAACGGTTCTGGTGACGGACCGTGATCGCGTGGTTGCGGAGATCGTTCCGCCGAAGACTGGGCGAGCTGCCTTTCTCGGCGATGCGACGCTGGCCGATACCGTGCGTCGGGGCTGGGTGACGCCCCCGACCCAGGTCGCTCCGGAGTGCCGCCGCGCAAACCCATCGTGAGATTCCGGGCTCTGATGGCGGAGCTGGACCCGACTTCGCGCCCGAAAGACGACCTACGACCAGCGTAGGCTTGCCATGGCACGATCGCTCGCCATCAGGCCGGCAGCACTCTAACCGGCAAGGTCAAAATTCACTAGATTGCCGGCACCTTCTCGCGCCGCCCACGCAGGCTGGCGCTCTTGAGCTGGCCGCAGGCCGCCAGGATGTCGCGGCCGCGCGGCGTGCGCACCGGGGCGCTGAGACCGCCGGCATTGACGATCTCGGCGAAGCGATGGATGCGGTTGTTGGAGCTGCACTCGTAGGGCGCGCCGGGCCACGGGTTGAACGGGATCAGGTTCACCTTGGCGTGGATCGGCGCCAGCAGGCGAACCAGCTCGCGCGCGTCGGCGTCGCTGTCGTTGATCCCCTTCAGCATGGCGTATTCGAAGGTGATGCGCCGGCTGTTGCGGGCACCGGGATAGGCGGCGCAGGCGGACAGCAGCTCGGCGATCGGCCATTTGCGGTTGATCGGCACCAGCGTGTCGCGCACCTCGTCTTTCACCGCATGCAGCGAGACCGCGAGGTTGACGTCGAGCACTTCGCCCACCTTGGCGATCATCGGGACGACGCCCGAGGTCGAGAGCGTGATGCGCCGGCGACTGAGCGCAATGCCCTGCTCGTCCATGACGATCTTGAGCGCGGTCGCGACGTTGTCGAAATTGTACAGCGGCTCGCCCATGCCCATCATGACGATGTTGGAGAGCATGCGCGTGGTCTCGGTCGGCGTCGGCCATTCGCCGTAGCTGTCGCGCGCCACCATGAACTGACCGACGATCTCCTCGGCCGCGAGGTTGCGCACCAGCGGTTGCGTGCCGGTGTGGCAGAAGCTGCAGGTCAGCGTGCAGCCGACCTGGCTCGACACGCAGACCGAGCCGCGATCCTCCTCCGGGATGTTGACCGTCTCGGCCTCGTTGCCGTCGGCGAAGCGCAGCAGCCATTTGCGCGTGCCGTCGACCGAGCGCTGCTCGGTTACGATCTGCGGCCGCGCGATGACGAACAACGCGGCGAGCCGCTCGCGCGTCTTGCGCGCGATGTTGGTCATGCGCTCGAAGTCGGTGACGCCGTGCCAATAGATCCATTGCCAGACCTGGCGGGCCCGGAACGGTTCCAGCCCGGCCTCGACCAGCACGCCCTTCAGCGCCTCGCGCGACAGCCCGACCAGGTTGGGGCGCAGGTCGTTGCGGCCGCGGAACGGCTCGGCGATCTGCATGGGCTCGGTCGGCAGGAGGGACATGGTTGCGCTCAGATAGTCGTCGTGCAGGGCACGCGCAAGCGCGGCCACGTATCGGAATCATGCTCCCTTTCCCCGCTCGGTCAGGGCATCCGCATATGGGCGCTCTCTCACGCTCCTCGCTGGCGAAGCCGGGGAGGAAAACGAAAGGCGTGCCCATGCCTTCCTGCCCGCTCGTGGGAGCGGTTGGGTGAGGGTTCGTCCCCGGACAGCTTCGCTGAACGAAAGGGTGAGCTACCCCCCGTGAGCCGCCCGCTGGCGCTGTTTGCGCTTGTAGATCGGCTCGCCGAACACCGGCAGCTCGACTGGGCCGAGCGGGCCGCCCGCTGCGACCGGCCGCTCGGCATGGCGGCCGAGACTCAGCAGCCGGTCGTACATGACGAGGGCGCCGGCGACCCCGAGATTGACCGAGAAACGGGTAGGAATCTTGACCACGAAGTCGCAGATCGACTGCACGTCGGCCGACAGGCCTTCCCGTTCGGCGCCCAAGATGTACGCCGCCTGGCGCGGATGGCGGAAGCTCGGCAGCTCGATCGCCTGGTCGGAAATCTCGACGCCGACCAGGCGACAGCCTTCGGGCAGGCGAAAGGACTCCAGGCTGGCGAAATCGTAGGTCGGGACCGACCGGGGCGTGTCGGAGGTGTCGCTGCGGGAACCCTCGCGGCGATTGTACTGGGCGCCCAGCGTGAACACGAAGGACGCGCCGAAGGCATGGGCGGTACGGAACAAAGTGCCGACATTCACCGGCTTGCTCACGCCTTCCACACCGATGCCGAAATAGCCTTTCATGGCCCTCGGATTTGTTGCATTAACCCCGGCAGGGCGTTGCCGGCCCTTCGGGTAGCGCCGCGTTCGTTGTGAAACAAGGCCAGAATGACGGTTTCTTCGAACTACGCCCGCCCGTTCCGCGCCCTGGTGGCCGGCGGCGGCACGGGCGATGCCTGCATCATGCTGGCCCAGCAGATCGTCGACCGACGCTGCCCGGGCGAGGTCGTCTACATGGACCTGTCAACGGCGTCGCGACAGGTCTGCGAGGCGCGCGCCAAGGCGCGTGGCCTGCGCAACATCCGCTTCATCACCGGCTCGATCCTCGACCTGCCGACGATGCCGATCGGCCAGTTCGACTACATCGACTGCACCGGCGTGCTGCACCACATGCCCGAGCCGGTGGTCGGCATGCGCGCGCTCGCCAGCGTGCTGCAGCCGGAGGGCGGGCTGGGCGTCATGCTCTATGGCGAGTACGGCCGCAGCGGCGTCTATCCCCTGCAGGAGATGCTGCGCACCCTGGCGCCGCCGTCGATGGCGCTGGAGGACCGGCTGGCGATGGCCAAGCGCCTGATCCGCTTCCTGCCGACCACCAACCTGTTCCGCCGCAACCCCTATCTCAACGACCACGTCACCGGCGGCGATGCCGGGCTCTACGACCTGCTGCTGCACAGCTGCGACCGTGCCTTCACGGTGCCGGACATCGGCGAGATGGCGAGCGAGTCCGACCTGCGCGTCGTCGCCTTCCTGGAGCCGGTGCGCTACGAGCCGGCGACCTACATGAGCGACCCGATCATCGCCCGCCAGGCAAGCTCGCTGCCGCTGATCGAGCGCGCCGCCTTCGCCGAGCGCCTGGCCGGCAACCTGCGCACCCACGTCTTCTACGCCACGCGCGCCGGCTTCGACACCGTGGCGCGGCCGGAAGACACCTCGGCCATCCCCGTGCTGCGCGAGGTCGATGCCCAGAAGCTCGCCGCCGGCATGCAGCCCGGCGCGCCGCTGATCGCCAACCTCGACGGCTTCCCGTGGCGCGCCCAGCTGCCGCCCCTGTCGCCGCGCATCATCGGCCAGATCGACGGCCGCAAGACGATGGCCGAAATCTACACCTCGCTCGGCGCCCAGGGCGGCCTGCCGCAGTGGGAGGATTTCTATACCCAGTTCGAGGACCTCTACCTCAAGCTGAATGGGGTCAATCACCTGCTGCTGCGCTTCAGGACGTGAGAGGCTGTTTGCTGCGCTGCGCTTGACGGCATGAAAAAAGGTCTCGCGCTGCGCTCGGGACGACAGCTTCGTCGCCGGCGGCTACAGCAATGCTGTCATCCTGAGCACAGCGAGGGATCTTTCTCATCCAGTCCCTTGAGCCGGCGCTCCATCAGCCGGCGCTCGGGCTCGGTGCGCGCCAGGGCGAGCGCCTTCTCGAACTCAGCCCGCGCGTCAACGGCTTGTCCCAATTCCAGCAAGAATACGCCCGCGGCGGCGTGGGCGTACGGGCTCGCATCAGGCACGGGCAAGGCCGCGAGGCCCTCCTGCGCGCCGCAGGCGCGGCCGATCGCGACGGCGCGGGCGAGCGCCGCGACCGGCGATGGATCGATCTCGATCAGCCTGTCGTAAATCGCGGCGATGCGCGGCCAGTCGGTCGCCCGGGTGCTCGGCGCCGTGGTGTGAAGGGCGGCGATCTCGGCCCGCAGATGCCATACGGTGAGTTCCTCGCCGGCGGCCGAGCGCTCGAGATGGGCGAGGCCCGCGACGATCAGCCCGCCGTCCCAGCGCTCGCGCGGCTGGTTGTCGAGCAGCTGGGCGACGCCGTCCGGGCCGACGCGGGTCGACAGGCGGGCAGCGGTGAGCGCGAGCAGCGCCGCCAATGCATCGCTTGCCGGACCGGCCGTCATCGGATGCCGCGCCAGCGCGCGGGCGAGCCGCACCGCCTCGACGCAGAGCTCGGCCTGCACCAGCGCTTCGCCGGATGACGCGGAGTAGCCTTCGTTGAACATCAGGTAGAGCGCGGTGCGCACCGACTCGGCGCGCTCGGCCAGCGCCTCGGGCGGCGGCGCCTCGATGGCGATCCCGGCAGTCTCAAGCTGGCGGCGAGCCCGCACGAGGCGCTGCGCAATCGCCGCCGGCTCGCCCAGCAGCCCGGCGGCGATCTGCGGGACGGTGAGGCCGCACACCGACTTCAAGGCGAAGGTGACGCGCATCTCCGGCGACAGGACCGGATGACAGACGGCGAACAGCAGTGCCAGCTCGTCGTCGTTCAGCTCGCGATCGAAATGGCCGCCAAACCGTTCCGTCGCCGGCTCGAGCGGCACCAGTTCCCCGGCAAGCGCGAGACGGCGCGCCTCGTGCCGCAGCAGATCGAGGGCGCGGTTCCTGGCCACGGTGGCGAGCCATGCCTCTGGCCTGGCCGGCACCCCCTTGAAGGGCCACGAGGTCAGCGCCTGCAACAGGGCATGCTGCACCGAATCCTCGGCGACGGCGATGCGGCCGGCGCCGAGGCGGCGCGCCAGGGCGGCGACCAGCCGGCTCGCCGAATCGCGGGCGAGCGAGTCGACGAGCCGATGGACCTGACCGCCCAAGGAGCGATCGGCAGGACCAGCCGGGGACCCCGCCAAGGAGGCGTCTCAGCTCGCCGCGGCGCGGACCCGGGACATGTCCTCGATCGGCCGCAGCTCGACCCAGTTGGTGGCCGAGAGGGCGAGATGGGGGCATTCCTGGGCGATGGCCTCCGCCTCGGCGGCATCGCTCGCCTCGATGACGAAATAGCCGCCGATCACGTCCTTGGCCTCGGCATAGGGACCGTCGCTGGCGACCGGCTTGCCGCCCGTGACCTTGATGTGACGGACTCCGCCCGCGGCAAGCTTCTCGCCGCCGGCGAGCTTGCCCTTCTGCCGAAGGTTGTCGGCCCACGCCATGTAGCGCTTCGTCATCTCCAGCATCTTCTCGCGCGGCAGGTCCATGTTGTAGTTTGGTACCTGGTGCAGCAGCAGCATGTATTGAGCCATCTCGCTCTCCTTCGCTCCGACGGACGATCCCGTCACCCCATCGACGTTCGGATGCGGCGGGAATCGACATTCATGCCTTCAGCGCCTCCGGGTTGATCAGGTTGATCGGCTTGCCGTCGAGCCAGGCCTCGATGTCCTCGATGGTGCCGGCGTAGAAGTGGCGATAGCTGTCCTCGACGACATAGCCCAGGTGCGGCACGAGGGTGATGTTGTCGAGCCTGGTGAAGGGATGGCCCTTGGGAAGCGGCTCCTTGTCGTACACGTCGAGGCCGGCATGGGCGATGGTGCCGTTCTGGAGGGCGGCGAGCAGGGCCGCCTCGTCGACGATCGGCCCGCGCGAGGTATTGATCAGGATCGCGGTCTTTTTCATCTTGGCCAGGTCGGCCGCGCCCAGGAGCCCGCGGGTGCGCGCCGACAGCACGAGATGGATGGAGATGAAGTCGGAGGTTGCCAGCAGCTCGTCCTTGCTGACCAGGCGCGCGCCGCCCTGGGCTGCCTTCTCCGCCGTCAGGTTCTGGCTCCACGCCACGACGTCCATGCCGAACGCCTTGGCGTAGCCGGCGACGCGGCTGCCCAGCCGGCCGAGCCCGAGCACGCCCAGCCGCTTGCCTTCGAGGACGTTCATCTGGGCGATGCCGTCGTGCCAGCCGCCGGTGCGCATCAGGCGCTCGGCCTTGGCGAGGTCGCGCGCGCACGACATCAGGAGCGCCCAGCACAGCTCGGCGGTCGGGGCATTGGAGCCGCCGCCCGGCGTGTTGCTGATCGGGATGCCGCGCTCGGTCGCCGCCTTGTCGTCCAGGCTCGAGGCGCGCGCGCCGGTCAGCACCATGAATTTGAGGTTGGGCAGCTTATCGATCAGCGCGCGCGGGAAGGCGGTGCGCTCGCGCAGCAGGCCGAGCATGTCGAACGGCGCCAGCTTGGCGGCGGCATCCTCGACCGACGAGAAGGGCTCGTGGAAGACAGTGATCTCGACGCCGCGCTTCTTCAGCCGATCCCAGTCGGCCATGCGCATGGCTACCTTCTGGTAATCGTCGAGCAGAGCGAGCTTGTGGGTTTGCGGCATGGCGTTTCCTGGGAGAGAATGGTGGGAACGATGGCGGAAACGCCGACTATAGCCGCAGGAAGCTGATGTGAGCATCACCGTCCAGCCGACCCATCCCGCCTTCGTGGCCGAGATTTCCGGCATCGACCTGACCCGGCCGCTGGCGGCGGCCGATCGCGACGCCATCGAGGACGCCATCAACCGCTACGCCGTCGCGGTGTTCCGCGGCCAGACGCTCACCGACGACCAGCAGGTCGCCTTCGCCCGCCATTTCGGGCCGATCCAGGCGGCAGCCCAGAAGGCGCGCCACACCGGCGTCAAGCATCGCATCCCGGGCAACGACGTCGCCGACATCTCCAACCTCGACGGCGATTCGAAGATCCTCGAGACCAACAGCAAGCGCCGGCTGGACTGGCTGGCCAACCGCCTGTGGCATACCGACGCCTCGTTCCGCGCCGTGCCGGGGGCGCTCTCCATGCTCTACGCCCATGTCGTGCCCGACGATGGCGGCGACACCCAGTTCGCCGACCTGCGCGCCGCCTACGACGCGCTGCCCGAGGCCACCAGGACCCAGATCGAGGATCTCGTCGCCGAGCATTCGATCTTTTACTCGCGCGGCCAGCTCTCGGTGACCTCCTACACCCCGGAGGAGCTGGCAAACCTGCCGCCGGTGCCGCAGCGCGTCGTGCGCCGGCACCCGGGCTCGGGCCGCAAGACGCTCTATCTCGCCTCGCATGCCTCGCACATCATCGGCATGCCGGTCGCCGACGGCCGGCTGTTGCTGCTCGACCTGATGGAGCATGCCACCCAGCCTCGGTTCACGCACAGCCATCGCTGGCGGGTCGGCGACCTGGTGATCTGGGACAACCGCTGCACCATGCATCGCGCCCGTCCCTTCGACACCACCAAGGTGCGCGATCTCAGGCGCGTTACCACGCGCGATGTCGCCTCGACCCTGGAGCAGGCTGCGTAACGCCTGCAGCAACGCCGCCGAGCTCGCCGCGACGGCATCTGCGTCGCATCGCGACAGATTGCCGGCCGATCACTTCACAACATGTCCGATCGAGTGCCCCATGACCGCCATCAAAGGCTTGAGTTCCGACAGCTCCATCGACTGGTATGTCGATTCGCTGGCCAGTGGGTCACCACCCTGATCGTGGTCGTGTCGCCCGGCACCGGCGTTCTGCTCACCCTGGCCATGGGGCTGTCGCGCGGTTCGCGCGCCAGCATGGTCGCGGCGTTCGGCTGCACGCTCGGCATCGTGCCGCACATGGTCAGCGTCGACGAAGCGCAGCCGCTCTTGCGCATGTCGGAGCTGAGCGCCGTGTTCATGCTGCTCACCTTCGTGGTGTTCGTGGGCTACGGCCTGTTCGCCGCGGCGATCCGCAACCACGTGATCTCGCGGCCACGCGTGCTCACCTGGATGCGGCGAGTCTTCGCCGGTGCCTTCGCCGCGCTCGGCGCCAGGCTCGCCCTGGCGGATCGCGGATGACGCGGACCAACTATCGCTGGTTCGTCGTCTTCCTCCTGTTCGCGATTACCGGCGTCAACTATATCGACCGTGCGGCGATCGCCTATGCCATCCCCATCATCCAGAAGGACCTCGGTCTTTCGCCGGCCCTGACCGGCACGATCCTGGGCGCGTTCGGCCTGGGCTACGCCGCCACCACGCTGCTCGGCGGCTTTGCCGTCGACCGCTTCGGCGCGCGGCTGGTGCTCACCGTCGCCGCCCTTCTGTGGAGCCTGTCGATCGGCTTGACTGCGCTCGCCACCGGCTTCGTCGTCCTTTATGCGGCCCGCATCCTGCTCGGCATCTCTGAAGGTCCCAACTTTCCGGCGCTGACAGGCGCGGTGAGCCATTGGCTCTCGCCGCACGAACGCGCGACGGCCCTGGGCAATGCCCTGCTCGCGGTGCCGCTTGCGCTGGCCATCGGCGGGCCGATCGTGACCGCCCTGCTGCGCTGGCTCGACTGGCGCCTTACCTTCGCCGCGCTGTTCGTGCTTTCGGCCCTGTGGATCCCGCTCTGGTACTTCTTCTTCCGTGACAATCCGGCCGACTCGCCCCACGTCAACGCCGCCGAGCTGGCGCACATCCGCAGCAGCGATCCATCCTTTGCCGCCGCACCTCATGCCGCTTTGCGCTCGTGGCCCGGCGCCGATGTGCTCAGGGCCCTGCTGACCAATACGACGCTGCTCGCCAATACCTGGGCATTCTTCGTGTTCGGCTATTTCCTGTTCTTCTTCATGACCTGGCTGCCAAGCTATCTCGAGCGCAAGTACGGGCTGAACCTGCAGGCGGTCGGCCTGTTCACCGTGCTGCCCTGGCTGGCGGCGGCAGTGCTGCTCGGGCTGATGGGCCGCTGGTCGGATGCGCTTCTCAGGTCCACCGGCCGGCTGCGCGTCGCCCGTTCCTACCTGATCGCCGGCAGTCAGCTCGTTGCCGCCATCGCGGTTGTTCCCGTGGCGCTGACCGACAACCTGACGGTGGCGATCGCCGGCATCACGGTCGCCGTCGCCGCCTCGATGGGCGCCAACGCCGCCTACTATGCGGTCAATGTCGACATCGTCCCCGAGCGTGCGGCAACGGCGCTCGGCCTCATGGATTTTGCCTTTGCCCTCGCCGGGTTCCTGGCGCCCGCCATCACCGGCTGGGTGCTCGACCTGCGCGGCTCGTTCGTCGACGGCTTCCTGCTGATGACCGCGCTCGCACTGTCCTCGGTGCTGGTGGTGCTGCTGTTCCACCATCCCGACAATGATCGGGAACGCTTGACTGGCCACCCGTTCCGGGGCCACCAACCGTGAAAACAGGATGACCATGGACCCGGCGGCATGACCGATATTGCGGATGGAATGACCATCAGCGCGGCTTTCGCAGCCGCGGTCGCGACCCACGCCGACAAGCCGTTCTTCGTCGTGCCGGCAAATGCCGCGCGGGGATATCTCGAGTCCGGGTTCGAGATCTCCTACCGAGAAGCGGCCGAGCGGGTCGGCGCCCTGGTCTCGCTCTATCGCGCCGCCGGCTACGGGCTTGGCCATCGCGTGGCGACGCTGCTGGAGAACCGTCCCGACTACGTGCTCCACAAGCTCGCGCTCAACTACCTGGGCGTCTGCTGCGTGCCGATCAATCCCGAGTACCGCGCCGGCGAGATCGCCTATCTCCTGGAGCATAGCGAGCCCGAGCTGGTGATCGTGCTGCCACAACGCCGCCAGCAGGTGCTCGACGCCCTGCCCGGCAGCGCCCATCGCCCCGCCGTCGTCGCCCTCGAGGAGATCGGCCCGACGCTCCCTGCCCCGTCGCGACCGGCCCGGTCCGGTGCCGTGGCGCCCGAGACGCCGGCCTGCGTCCTCTACACGTCGGGGACGACCGGGAGGCCCAAGGGGTGCGTCCTGACGCACGGCTACGAGGTCGCCGCCGGCGCACGCTATGCCTCGCTGGGTGGCCTCGCCGCGCTGCATCCGGGGCAGGATCGCATCTACAATCCCCTGCCCCTCTATCACGCCAATGCCGCCACGTTCTCGCTGATGGCCGCCATCCTCACCGGCAACTGCCAGGTGCAGCCCGACCGCTTCCGCCCGCAACATTGGTGGCGCGAGATCGCCGAGACACGGGCGACCGTCGCGCACTATCTCGGCATCATCGTGCCCGTCCTGCTCGCCCAGCCGGCGAGCGACGCCGAGCGCGCGCACCGCCTGCGCTTCGCCATCGGCGCCGGAGTCGAGCCCGAGCTGCACCAGGCCGCCGAGGAGCGCTTCGGCTTCCCACTGATCGAGGTCTGGGGAATGACAGAGATGGTGCGGGTGATCGCAGACAACCAACCGCCGCGCCATGTCGGAACGCGCGCCTTCGGGGCCGCCTTCGACGGCATCGAGGCGCGCGTTGTTGACGACGGAGGCGGCGATGTGCCGGACGGCTCGCCCGGCGAGCTGCTGGTCCGCCATTCGGCGGCAACGCCGCGGCGCGGCTTCTTCTCCGGCTATCTCAAGGATGATGCCGCGACGGAAGCCGCCTGGCACGGCGGATGGTTCCATACCGGCGACGTCGTGTGGCGCGGTGCCGGCGGCATGCTGCATTTCGTCGACCGCAAGAAGAACATCATCCGCCGGTCGGGCGAGAACATTGCCGCCGCGGAGGTGGAGGCGCTGCTGCTGACCCATCCCGACGTGCAGCAGGTAGCCGTGATGGCGGTCAAGGACGAGCTGCGCGAGGAGGAAGTCCTCGCCTGCATCGTCCTGAAGCAGCCCGCATCGTCAACAGACTTGGCAGGGAGCCTGGTCAAGTTCTGCCTCGCGCACATCGCCTACTACAAGGCGCCAGGCTGGATCCACTTCGTGCAGGAGCTGCCCACGACGGGGACGCAGAAGATCCAGAAGCACAACATCTATCCGAAGGGCATCGATCCACGCTCGACCGGCGAGCTTTTGGACATGCGCCCGCTGAAGCGGCGGCAAGCAACCTGATGGCGGGACTGCGTATCCTCCAGCACCTCCCGTCGCTCGTCGGCGAGCCCTTGGACCTCACCGGTCGCTGGTCGAGCGGGCGCTGTCTGCGCAATCTCTAGGCTGCGCGATCCCGCTCCTCGGCAAGCGCCGGGGAGTTCAGGACGACAAGAGCTGTTGCCTCCCGGCAGAACGAGGCTCAAGCCAGCCGCACCGACCGCCTGTCGTTGCAGAGCTCGGTGCCGAACGGCTGCGAGAGCTCGGCGAAGCGGTCGAGAATCGCCCGTCCCTCCTCCATTCCGGCAAGACGCGGACGGCCGCGGCGGTGGCGGGCCTCCTTCCATCCGAGCGAGACCGGCGTCAGCTCGATCGAGCGCAACATCATTCGCCCATCCGGGCCGCCCTGGTAGGAAAGCATCGGCATGATCGATTCCCAGTAGCGCTGGTCGGCAGGGAATCCCGCCTGGTCGCCCTGCGTGCGCTTCTGATAGACCTGACCCGGCGTGAGATCGGGCTCGGCACGGAAGCGGTCGTAGCCGTCGGCCGGAATCTTGGCCACCAGCTCGTTCTGGCCGATGAAATTGCCCAGGCTGTAGAAGATCGGCTTGCCCTTGTAGAGCTCGAGCCCGCGCAACAGATGCGGACCGTGGCCGACCACGAGATCGGCGCCTGCCTCGATCATCTCGCGAGCGAAGGTCCCGATGAATTCGGCCGGCACGTCCTTGGCGCCGAGTTGCTCGTGGGCATGCAAGCTCACCAGCACCAGGTCGGCGAGACCGCGCGCCTCGCGTACCCAGCGCACCATCGCGGCGACGTCCTTGCCGTTGGGCGTGGTGCGCACCTGCGCCCGGTTGGCCGACTTGAACTTGAGATCGCCGAGCGGGAACAGGGCAGGATCGGCGAGCGGGAAGGCGAAGCCCGACTTGATCTTCTGCTGGCGCTCGGCTTCCAGACCAAGCTGGTCGGCGACCTCGCGCAACACGGCGAGCTGTTGCTCGGTGACCTCGTGCACCGTCTCGACGTGCAGCGGATTGAGCCCCGGACGTCCCGGCAGATCCGGCCGCTGCGCGCCCGCCTCGTTGCCTTTGGCGAAGGTCGAGCAGCAGGAGATCATCGCCACGGTGCCGGCAGGCGACGTGTGATAGCAGGGCCGGCGTGCATCCTCGAGATTGCGGCCGACGCCCGCATACGAAAGCCCGCGCGCTTCCAGCGCCTCCATCGTGTGCACGAGGCCCGAGATCGAATAATCGAGCGCATGGTTCGTCGCGGTGGCGAAAAGACCGAAGCCTGCTGCCGCCAGCTCGTCCAGCACCCAGGCGGGTGCGCCGAAATGCGATCCGCCGCTTTCCAGCGCCGGGTCGCCGCGATAGTCGTTGGCCAGGCCCTCGAGATTGGTGAAGGCGATGTCGGCAGCGCGAACCTTGTCGAAAAGAGGCCTGAGCGCAACATCGTCGACGCTGTTCAGCCGACGCTGCAGGATCGAATCGCCGGTGAGGAGAAGGGACATGGACATGCGACTGACTGTGCCGGGGGGCAATCGCCGGAGTCAAATGGGCGTGGCGGATGCACGGCCTCCCTTCAAGGCATGATCCGGTGTCTCCTGTGCGGGCCAGCGCTGGCGGGCGATCCGCCCTCGACGATGCAGGAAACCCCGTTGTTCGCCGACAAGGTGAAGGCAGGCACCTGCCGCCGGTCGCGGAACGGATTCCCCGACCGCCCCGGATGCTCAGGAACTTCGCACAGCTGGGAAAAGCCCAATCCTTACTTCATCGAAAGCCAGGCGCGGGCCGCTCCGCTCTTCCTCTTTCGGCCGGCCCACTACCTCAGGAAATTCCACGCCCGATACGCCGACCCGTCCAGGATCTCCCCAACCGCCCAGGGCGGCCAGCCAGGCGGCAACTGGGTGCAGACCTTCCGTCGCCTAGACGTGATGTTCGGCAACGACAACGTCGATCTACCCAGCCTCAATCCGTGGATCAATACGACGCCGTCACCGGCGCAGCGCTTCGTCTTCGTTCAGCCCGATACGTTTTGGCTCTCGCCGTAAGCCCGGCATCGTGACGCGGCCAAGGAGCGCAGGAGGGCGGCTCGCTTGGAGAGGTTGGCGTCCACTTGTGAGTTCCCGTAAAATTCTCGGGGTACAGTCAGTTCCGGGATGCCGCTGGTGCGCAACGTCATCGTAAACGCCCTCATCGTTGTCGCTTCGGCGTCGCTTTCTGTCATCGCCTGCGAAGTCGGACTGCGGCTTCTCTATCCGCATGGGGCGCTCGGATCGGGCGAGGAACTCGAGTTCCTCCGACGCGAACCAAGCGCCAGATGGATGTCGAATGTGATGATGCCGGATGAAGCAATCGGCTTCAGGCCAAAGCTGAACGTCGAAGGCGGGTACGACAAGGATGGCTTACGTCACCGCTCACATGCAGGGCAATCCGACATACGTCGAAGAATTCTGTTCCTGGGCGATTCGGTCACAGCCCGGGGCCGTATCGTTCGTGCAATCGAGAAGGATCTTCATGATCCGACCACCGAATTCCTGAACGGCGGTGTGGAAGCGTTCAATCTTACCCAGGAAGTCAGTTTCTTTCTCAGGTTCCAATCGGCGCTCACCATGGATCGGATCGTTCATCAGGTACACGGCAATGATCTTCGAGCAACTCCGATCGCATTCAGAGATGAAAATGGCACGCTCAATGCCTTTCTCCTCAATTCACCCAGGCAGCATGTCGATCAGTGGCTTTTTCAGCACTCCTATCTCTATCGTATCGGGCTCGCGGTCTTCCTGTCGCACAAGACCGAGGCGGACACGCTCCAGGAGGCTCGCGAGAACTTTGCCCGCATGGCAGCGTTCGCCGCTGAAAGAGGCATCGAGTATGACGTCGTTCTCTTCCCGATCCTGCTGTCGCAGGACGCGCTTTACAGAGACGATCGACGTGACTGGCTGGCTCTGGAAAAGGCCTGTCGGGAAGTCGTCCAGAAATGCGTCTCATTGCTGCCCGTGCTCGACCATATGTTGAAGCAAGGGCAGCCTGTCGAGGAGATCGCGGGAGATACATGGCATCCCAACGATGCCTTTGCCGCCGCGGCGGCTCCCGTCATCATCAAGGCGCTGGGGCTCGAGGCGCAGCCCGCCCCGAAAACGTGGTGACCCGGGGAATCCGGGCAAATGCCCCTGTCGGGCGAACGGTGCTCGACGACCATCTCGGCCTTGAGCCGCCATCACCGTAGAACCCCTTAGGTCAACACCTGAATGGTCGATTCCCAATCCGGGAGGTACTCAACCAGCATCGCAGGCCTCCCGGGGAACAGTCATGCAGGTTCGCAACGCCGCTCTCGCCAGCCGATTTCCGACAGCCGCCATCGCCGTGCGCCCGGCCCTTGCGACGGCACCGGCGGGAATCCAGATGGCTCTACGCCAAGGCGAGGAACTGTTCGGTGAAGGCGACGAAGCCGAGTTCTTCTACGAGGTCGTGTCGGGCGCCATTCGTTCCTGCAAGCTGCTGAGCGATGGCCGACGGCAAATCGACGCTTTCCATCTGCGAGGAGACATCTTTGGCATCGAGGCCGGACCGGAGCATCGCTTTTCCGCCGAGGCCATCGGCGACGTAACTGTGATCGCCTATCGTCGCAGCCGCCTTGCTGCCCTCGTCCAGGACGATCCCGCCTTCCGCGACAGGATCATGACGGCGACGCTGCGCAGCCTTGAACGCGCCTACGCTCACATGCTCCTGCTGGGCCGCAAGGCCGCGCCGGAGAAGATGGCGACCTTCCTGCTGGACATGGCGCAGCGCCTCTCCAAGGACGACGAGAACTTCGAGCTGCCGATGACGCGCTCCGACATCGCCGACCACCTCGGCCTCACGATCGAGACGGTATCGCGCACCCTCACCCAGTTCGTCCGCAGCGGACTGATCCGGCTGTTGCCGGCTGGCCGCTCGATCGGCCTCTGCAACAAGATGGCGTTGCGCAAGCTGGACGCCTAGCGGATGTGACGCCCGTGTCGAGCGGTCGCGTCAGACCCATCGTCTGCCAAACAACGGCGGCGCAGTCGAGCCCGAGAAACTGGGGGGCTAGCAGGGGCCGCGATCGCTTCCGAGCCGGCGCGCGAATTCCTGCCAAGTGGCTGCCAGCACCACGTTCGCCGGCAACCCGGATCACCCTAATGCGCCATTAGAACCGGCACGGTCATGCTGGCGAGCAGGGTGCGGCTTGCGCCTCCCAGCACCAGCTCGCGCAGGCGCGAGTGACCGTATATGCCCATGACGATGAGATCGCAGCCGTGATCCATGGCGCGCGACAGGATGACCCCGCCGACATCGGCATCGGCCGCTACATCGCGTTGCACCATCACCTTTACATCGTGCCGACTGAGCCAGAGGGCAACGTCGGCCCCGGGTTCGCTGCCGTGCCCGGCCGCGGTGGCCCTGGGATCGACGATCAGAACGGTGACGGTTTCGGCAGCCTGCAGAAACGGCATCGCCTCCGCCGCCGCACGCGCCGCCTCCCGACTGGCATTCCAACACAGCAGGACATTGCGGCCGACCGACTTCGAGGCGCCAATGAAGGGCACGACGAGGGCAGCCCGGCCGGCGCCAAAGGCTACGCTCTCCGTCAGATTCGACGGCGGCGGAAGTCCGGCGGACGGCTCGGGATCGTCCTGGCCGACAACCGTCAGGTCGGCGTAGCGCGCATGCACCGGTAGCAGCCCATCGGCATGGCCGCCGGCTGAGCGCCATTCACTGGCGATCGGCTTGCCCTTGACGGCAGCGGCAAAGGCCTTGGCCGAGGCGGCCTCGCTCGCTGCAAGCGCCTCCTCATGGTCCCTGAAGAGCAAGTCCATGGCAAAGGTCCCGGTGCCGTCGACCGCGGGCTCGAAAGGTGGCCGGGCATGCAGCCCGACGAGGTGCGCCTGGTGACGCTCCGCCAGGCTCGCAGCCAATTCCAGGCGAGCCGGCGCCCCTCGCCCGGCATCGCAATGAACAAGGATGGTCTTGTACGTCATGGTATCCTCTTCCCCCTTTCACATAATGATTGTCATTCTCGACCGCGCGGCCCTTGCGATGCCATTCGATCACGCGGCACGAGACAGGGATTCACTCTGCAAGGAGGATAGCTTGCGCTGCCGAAGAGGTCTGCCGGTTGATCTTCACCAAACGAGCCGCAGGTTCTTCCTTTCGGCGCTTTCAAGCCCGAGGACCACAGACAACCCTGTCGGCTGCCGATCCCGATGGCGCCGGCCGCGACAACCGGGCCGCACGGACAGGGCGACCTCTCGCCGCGGCAAACGCGGGCCTTGGCACCGACTGCTGTCACGGTGCCGGTCCCGGTTCCCCAAGTCCGTGCGGCCATTGCGGCAGGTCAAGGCGCAGGTCCGGAGTCTCGATCAGCCTTCCAGTTCACAGAGGGGGACAATCCATGCCCTATCCGTCCAACGCCGACCTGCCGGTGCCGATCCGTCGTCACCTGCCGCCGCCGGCACAGAATCTCT
This sequence comes from Reyranella sp., assembly GCF_044224635.1. Classification (GTDB taxonomy): domain Bacteria; phylum Pseudomonadota; class Alphaproteobacteria; order Reyranellales; family Reyranellaceae; genus Reyranella. The sequence continues at coordinate 51,530 of NZ_JBGAKA010000018.1, forward strand.
ACCGCGAGGCATTCAACCATGCCTGGGACACCTATGCCAACGACCGGAGGCGCGAGGAGATCGCCCATCGCGTCGCATGGGTGGCGGTGAAGCGGCAGTTCCACAAAGGCCGCGACGGCGACTGGGAGCTCAACACATGAGCTACCGGACGCTGATGACCATGCCGATCCTGGGTCAGACAAACGCGGTCTTGTTGGAATCGACGGCCAGGCTCGCCCGGAAGCTCGACGCCGCAGTGATCGGAGTCGCCGCCTGCCGGCCGGTCCATGCTGTTTGTCGCGACTATGCTATTCCCGCAGGGGTGTTCGAGGAGGACCGCAAGCAGATCGAACGGCAGATCCACGACACCGAGGTGCAGTTCCGGTCCGCCCTGTCGGACCACAGCGGCAGCGTCCAGTGGCGCGCTCACGCCTGTCTCGAGCCCCTTGCGAGCCGCCTGGCGCGCGAATCCGCCTTGGCGGACCTGATCGTCGTTTCGCTGGCCGCCGACGGCAAGCCTGGCGATACGACGCGTCAACCGGACCTCTGCGACCTCGTCATGCAGGCCGGGCGCCCGGTGTTGCTCGTTCCCTCGGCGCAGCCGTTGGCCGGGCTCGATCGAGTGTTGATCGCGTGGAAGGATACGCGCGAGGCGCGGCGCGCCGTCGCTGACGGCCTGCCACTTCTCGCCAAGGCAACCGAAGTCACGGTCGTGGCGATCGGGGATTCCAGGGACGCCGCGGACGCCCACAGCGGCATCGCCCGCGTCCAAGCATGGCTCGCTCGTCACGACATCGCCGCGAAAGCCAAAACCGTGCCGCCGCATCGGGCGAATGCCCAGCAGCTGATCGGGATTGCCCGAGAGATGAAGGCGGATCTGGTTGTCGCGGGAGCCTCTGGCTACGTCCGTCAAGGCCGATGGGTCCTTGGTGGAATCACCAGCGAGCTCCTGAGCGGCGATACGTGCGCCCTCGTTTCTCATTGATCAACGGTGCCAGGCTCTGCCGGCGTTAACGTGGATCGGCCACACCGCCGCTCTACGTCGCGCGCGGCGGCTTGCCGGTGCGGGGCGGAGAGCCGGCCATCGAACCCAGGAGCGGCGCCAACCGACGACGCAGCCGGCTTGGCGGCTCGTTGGTCAGGTCCTTGGCAACTTCCTGGCGCACGCTGCCCAGGACCCTCTTGGACAGGAGACCACGCAATTCGCCCAGACTGCGGCGCGGCGCGACCAGAATGAGATCGTCGAAAGCGCGCCGTTCGCAGGCGTCTTCAAGCGCCCCGGCCAATATGGCCATGAAGCGATGTTTCTCGAGCTTGTGATAATCGTGCGTTGGCTCGAACGCGTGCCGTACGCCGCTGCGCGAGGCGCTGAAGCTGCGGCCGGGCTTGTCACTTTTGAGATCGCGCGCCCGCTGGCGACTCGCCGGCGCCACCAGATCGGCGGGGCCGGTCGACACGAGCTTCGCCGTTTCCCGGTCCGGGCTGAAGAAGCGGGCACGGGCGCCGTCGGCGACGACGATCCAGGTCTTGACGGTACGCTTGGCCATGATCATTGCCTCACGAGTGAATCAGGAAGGAGGTTTAGCACTTCATGCGGCAGGCAGCCTCGCAATTTCAGCAACGCGCCGCGATCCAGGCAGCGCTCCATCACGGCAAAGCAGGCACGCGCGGCCTCGCCAGGGTTGACGCCGGTGCCGCGCGGAAGCTGCGCGGCCACGTGATCGATGAAGGCGGCAAGGTGGCGTTCGCGTGTCGGTGTGTCCGCTGGATGCCAGCTCTCATAGTACACCCGCGCCGCAGCATCGGTAGCTGTGCACCGAGGTGAACAGCATTCTCCAGGCCGACGCGGTCGCGCAATGCATGCAGGGCGGCACGCAAGGCATTGAACGCGGCCCGACGATCGTCGGTGCCCAGCTCGCTCATCATGATCTTCAGCCAGTGATTGGTCTCCTGGACCGTGGTGTCGAAGGTGTCGAATCCGGTGGGGCTCATAGCGGCTCCTCTGAGTGATCAGACTCGAGGTTGGACGAGCGGGCGTACTTGATCTCTGTCAACCAGGCCCGATCAGCTCATCGCGCGGGGCGGCAGATGATGCTTGCCAATGGCAACGACATTGCTCGCCTGCGGTCCCTTCTCACCCTCTGCCGGATGGAAGGAGAACCGGACCTCATCCCCGACCACCAGCTTCTCGAACCCGCCATTGGCAACGGCATTGCGATGGAAATAGACCTCGGTGCCGTCGCTCGCATCGATGAATCCGTAATCGCGCTCGGCCATGAGGCTTGCCACCCTTCCATGGGCGGGAACCTCGTGCGCCTTCACGTCACCGCGGCGACGGCGGACATGATCCTCGAGCTGTCGCCGCGCGGCATCGAAGCAATCGCGTACCGCGACGTAGATGTCCTCGTGGGCATGGTGCTGGGGAGGATCGCGCTTCACCACGATCTCCTTGCCTGGAATCTTGAGGTCGACGCGGATGTGGAAGAGATCGCCGTGACGACGCCGGTCAGGCGCCTCGATCACGACGCGACAACTCATGATGCGATCGTAGAACCGCTCGAGCTCGCGGGCGCGCTCGCGAATCTTGGCCTCGACCGCCGGAGAGGCGTCGACGTTGCGAAAGGTGATCTGAAGCCAGGACGGCATTGGGCGCTCCTCTCGGAAAGCTCCAGTCTGCTGGAAATGGCCTCGCCCCAACTTGAGGCAGGTCAAGATCCGCCGCGATCGTTCCTGCGGAAGCGGAATGCGCCTGTCGTGCAAAAGCCTCTCCAGGGTGCCATGCCGCGGTCGTAGGCGCCTTCCTCGCAGTCCAGACAAGCCCCCCGGAACGATCATGTTGCCAGCCGGGGCGTGCTGATCAGTGGGACACGAGCGAACAACGGAGCGGTTGCAGCAGGAAGTCCCTTGTCACTCCACCCAGAACCCATTCGCGCAGGCGCGTGTGGCCGTAAGCGCCGCCCACAAGAAGTCCGGAATCGAGCTCGAGGTCACTGGCGATGTTGCGGAGTTGCACAGCTTCGCTGTCTGTCGTGACGGCTGCACGCGTGGTCGCCGCGATCCCATGCCCGGTCAGCCAGGCGGCGACATCCTGGGTGCGCCTGCGGGCGTCGGCAACTTCATCCCTGGCAACGATCTCGACCACGATGACCCGCTCGGCAAGCCGGAGCAGCGGCAAGGCGTCCTGCACCGCTCGACGCGCCTCACGCGTGTCCTTCCAACCGACGACGACGGTTCGCAGATCGACCCTGTCCTGGCCCGAGGCGGCAACCAGAACGGGCCTCCCGGCACGCAGGACCAGCTCGGCAACATTGACGTATCGCGACCTGTCGAGCAGGGCGCCGCTTTCGTGAGCGGCGGTGACCAGAAGGTCGGCCGCCCGCATCTGTTCGGCCACATAGTCGGCGATCGAACCGTAGGTGACGACCGTTGACCGCCACTCGACAGCCGCAACCCTGCCTTCGAGCGCGGATCGGAATTCCTCTTCGGCCGCCTTCAGCTCCTTGTCGATCTGCTCGCGATCCCACGCCACCAGCTCCGCTGGCGCGTACAAGTCGGGGCTCCCGTAGATCGGGATGGGCTGGCGGGCGCTGATGCCGATCACCCTGGCCACCTTGAGTCGAGCTGCCAGGTCGGCGGTCAGCTTGAGCAAGGCATCGTTGGGGGCGCCTGCGGCGAGGCGGACCATCAGGCTTGCAGGCAGGCTTGCAGGAGTTGTCATCTCGGTCCTCCGCCAAACAGTGACATGCTGCTCCGCTTGCCGAACCCCGGTCCTTGATTCCGGTCAAGCCCAAGATCTCGATCAAGACTGCCGCCTCCGGAGATTGAGGCAGGTCAAAGTCAAGTTGCTGCGCAGGTGGATACTTTAGATCGCATGTTCCAGGTCATCGAGAAATCGCTCGGCGATTGGCGCGTAGCTCCCAATCTTCGCGACTACGATGCGCTTTGCCGGTCTTTCGACTGGGGGTCGGAACGCCAGGCGCTTGCCGGCCTGCCGGGGGGCGGCCTCAACATTGCCCACGAGGCAGTGAGCCGCCATGTCGCCGAAGGCGGCGGCGCGCGGATCGCATTGCGTCATGTCGGCCGTGACGATGCGGTCTCTGCCGTCAGCTTTGCCATGCTCGACGAAGCGGCGAGCCGCTTCGCCAACGTTCTGGAATCTCTCGGCGTGCGCCAGGGCGAGGTCGTGTTCTCGTTGTGCGGGCGAATCCCGGCTTTCTACTCGGCGGTCCTCGGCACCTTGAAACGGGGTGCCGTCTTCTGTCCGCTCTTCTCCGCTTTCGGACCGGAGCCGATTCGCGCCCGGTTGGAGATCGGCGGAGGCGTCTGCCTGGTCACAACGCGCATGCTCTTCCAGCGCAAGATGGCGCAGATCCTCGACGGTCTGCCGATGCTGCGCACGGTGCTGTTGACCGATGGCACCGCCGAGGATGAGCGGGAGCGGATACGGTCCCTGCCTCGCCTCATGGAGACGGCTTCGGGGCAGTATCGGACCGCCGCCACGTCACGCGAGGATAGCGCCCTCATGCACTTCACCAGTGGCACGACCGGGCGGCCAAAGGGTGCGGTTCTCGTCCATGACGCAGTGGTGGCCCAGGCTGCGACCGCCCGCTACGCCCTCGATCTGCATCGGGACGACATCTTCTGGTGCACCGCCGATCCGGGCTGGGTGACCGGCATGGCCTACGGAGTCATCGCTCCCCTGGTCTGCGGCGTCACGAGCATCATCGACGAGCTGGAGTTCGACGCCGACCGCTGGTACTCCATCATCGAGAGCCAGAAGGTCAGCGTCTGGTACACCGCTCCCACCGCCATCCGCATGCTGATGAAGGTGGGCGCCGAGGTCGCGCACAAACACGACCTCGGGTCGTTGCGCTTCCTCGCCAGCGTCGGCGAACCCCTCAATCCCGAGGCCGTCGTCTGGAGCAAGCAGACGTTCGGCCGGCCGTTCCACGACAACTGGTGGCAGACCGAGACCGGCGGAATCATGATCGCCAACTTCGCCGCATTACCCGTCAAGCCGGGCTCCATGGGCAAGCCGCTGCCGGGAATCGAGGCCGCCATCGTCGAGCGCACGGCGCAGGGCATCAAGGTCATCGGGGAGCCCGACACCGACGGCGAATTGGCGCTGAGGGCAGGCTGGCCATCGATGTTCCGCGAATATCTCGGGGAAGGCGAGCGCTATCGCAAATGCTTTGCCGACGGCTGGTACCTTACGGGCGACCTCGCCCGCCGCGACCGCGACGGCTACTACTGGTTCGTCGGCCGGTCCGACGACGTGATCAAGACCGCCGGCCATCTGGTCGGCCCGTTCGAGGTCGAGAGCGCGCTCATGGAGCATCCCGCGGTCGCCGAAGCGGCGGTCATCGGCAAGCCCGACGAGGTCGCCGGCAATACCATCAAGGCCTTCGTCGCGCTCAAGGCCGGATGCAAGCCAGGCGCTGCGCTCGAACGTGACCTGATGGCCCATGCCCGCCGGCGCCTGGGGCCAGCGGTGGCGCCGCGAGAGATCGCCTTTCGCGACAATCTGCCCAAAACGCGCAGTGGCAAGATCATGCGCCGTCTGCTGCGCGCACGCGAGCTCGGCCTGCCTGAGGGCGACATCTCGACCCTGGAAAGCGATGAGCAGAAATGACCGCCAAACCGCACCTGAACCGCAGCCACGCCCGCCATTTGCTGGGGCAGATGCTGCGCATCCGTCTGTTCGAGGAGAAGTGCGCGGAACTCTACACTCAACAGAAGATCCGCGGCTTTCTCCATCTCTATATCGGCGAGGAGGCGAACGCTGTCGGCGTCGTGGGCACCTTGTCGGCCGACGACAGCATCGTCGCCACCTACCGCGAGCACGGCCACGCTTTGGCCCGCGGCATTCCCATGGGACCGCTGATGGCGGAAATGTACGGCAAGTCGAACGGCACGAGCCGCGGCCGCGGCGGCTCCATGCACGTCTTCGACGCGGCGACCCGCTTCTGCGGTGGCAACGCGATCGTAGGCGGCGGCTTGCCGCTCGCCATCGGATTGGGCCTCGCCGAGAAGATGCGCAAGGGTTCGGGGGTGGCCGTCTGCCTGTTCGGAGAGGGAGCTGTCGCCGAGGGCGAGTTCCACGAATCGCTCAATCTTGCGGTCGTGTGGAAGCTGCCCGTGCTGTTCGTGTGCGAGAACAACCTCTACGCCATGGGCAGCGCGATCGAGCGCACCGAGTCCGAGACCGACATCCATCGCAAGGCCGAAGCCTATCGCATCGACTCGCATCGTGTGGATGGCATGGATGTCGTCGCGGTCGAGGCCGCGACCCGCAAGGCCCTCGAGCATATCCGCGCCGGCGCGGGTCCGCAATTTCTCGAATGCATGACGTATCGCTTCCGGGCCCATTCGATGTTCGATTCCCAGCTCTATCGCGACAAGGCCGAGGTCGAACGCTGGAAGGAGCGCGACCCGATAAAGCGCTTCAGCGCATGGGCCGTCTCCAGCGGGCTTCTTCACGGTGAAGACGTCGTCGAGCTGGAGAAGAAGGCATCGGCTGAAGTCGATGCCGCCGTCGCCTTCGCCGAAGAAGGTGCGTGGGAGCCGGTGGCCGACCTCTGCCGCTATACGCTCATGGATGCGGTGCCGACATGACCACGGGCGGTGATCGACAAAGGACCACCTATCGCGAAGCCATCAGGCAGGCCATCCGCGAGGCGCTGACGCGCGATGAACGCGTGTTCCTGATGGGCGAGGATGTCGGCCGCTACGGCGGCTGCTACGCCGTGACCAAGGGCCTTCTGCAGGAATTCGGAGAGGAGCGCATCCGCGACACGCCGCTGTCGGAAGCGGCGTTCGTCGGCGCCGGCATCGGGGCGGCCATGGCCGGCATGCGGCCGATCGTCGAGATCATGACCGTCAATTTCAGCTTGCTGGCGCTCGACCAGATCGTCAACAACGCGGCGACCATCCCGCACATGTCCGGCGGCCAATTCGCCATTCCCCTGGTGATCCGCATGGCCACCGGAGCAGGGCGCCAGCTTGCCGCCCAACACTCGCACAGCCTCGAGGGCTGGTACGCGCACATTCCCGGCTTGAAGGTCGTCGTCCCGGCGACACTCGAGGATGCGCGCGGCATGCTGTGGAGCGCGCTGCAGGACCCCAACCCGGTACTGATTTTCGAGCACGTGAATCTCTACAACATGGAAGGCGAGCTTGCAGCCGATGCCGGTCCGGTGCCGCTCTCCGGCGCAGTGGTGCGCCGGTCGGGGCGCGACCTCAGCATCATCACCTATGGTGCCAGCCTGCACAAATCGCTGGCGGCAGCCGAGCAGCTCGCAGCCGCCGGCATCGAGGCCGAAGTGATCGACCTTCGCTCCCTGCGGCCGCTCGACGACGAGACCATAAAGACCTCGTTGGCGCGCACGCGACGCGCCTTGATCGTCGACGAGGGCTGGCGCTCGGGAGGCATCTCCGCCGAGATCTGCGCGCGCGTGGCCGAGCAGGCCTTTTACGACCTCGACGCTCCTCCGGGTCGGCTTTGCGGCGCCGAAGTGCCAATCCCCTATCCCAAGCATCTGGAAGATGCAGCCATTCCCCAAGTCGGCACCATCCATGCTGCGGCCCTCGAGCTGGTGAGGCCGCAGGGGAGGATGGCTTGAGCGATTTCCTCATGCCGTCCCTGGGGGCCGACATGGAAAAGGGCACGGTCGTGGAGTGGCTGAAGAAGCCCGGCGATCGCGTCGAACGCGGCGATGTCGTGGCCGTCGTCGAGACCCAGAAGGGCGCCTTCGAGATCGAGGCCTTCGAGCAGGGCGTCCTGAGCGAGGTACTCGTGCCCGTCGGGACCGAAGTGCCGGTCGGCGCCGTGCTGGCCCGCATCGACGGGAAGGCGGCGCCCAAACCGGCCGCGGCCTCCCTGCCAGCGGCCCTCCCTCCAGCCGAACAGCCTGCTGGCCAGCCTGCCATGCCCCGCCAGGCGACGCCGGTATCGGTCGAGCGGCTCCGCATTTCCCCGGCGGCGGCACGTCGCGCGGCCGAGCTCGGCGTCGACGTGCGCGGCCTCATCGGCAGCGGACCACACGGGGCCATCGCCATCGCCGACGTCGAGGCAGCTGCGGCGAGAGCGCCGGGCCCGCCGCCGCGGCGCGGCTTCGACCCGGCGGCCATGCGCCAGGCGATCGCTGCGGCCATGGCACGCTCCAAACGCGAGATCCCGCACTACTACCTGTCATTGCCCATCGACCTGGGGCGTGCGACGGAATGGCTGACGGAAGAGAACAATCGGCGCGACATCGAACATCGCTTGTTGCCGGCGGCCCTCCTGCTGAAGGCTGTCGCCTTGGCCCTGCGCGAGGTGCCACAGCTCAACGGCTTCTGGATCGACGGCGCGCCCAAGCTGTCGCCGGCGATCCATGTCGGCTGGGCGATCTCGCTGCGCGGCGGCGGCCTGATGGCACCGGCGATCCACGACGCCGACCGCCTCACCCTCGATCAGGCAATGGCGGCCCTGCGTGATCTGGTCACGCGTGCGCGAACCGCGCGCATCCGCGGCTCGGAGATGATGGACCCGACCGTTACCGTCACGAGCCTTGGGGAACGGGGTGCCGAGAGCGTGCTCGGCATCATATACCCACCGCAACTGGCGATCGTGGGTTTTGGCGCGCCGCGCATGAAGGCATCGGTCGTCGACGGCGAGATCAGGCAAAGGCCGGTGGTGCAGGCGACGCTGAGCGCCGATCATCGCGCCAGCGACGGAGCCATCGGCGGCCAGCTGCTGGCAGCGATCGATCAGCACCTGCAGACGCCGGAGGCCCTATGAGCGACGCCGAGATCATCGCGAGGCTTCGCACGATCCTGGGCGAGATTGCGCCCGACCTCGACGTGGCAGCCGTCGGACCGGAGGATGATCTCCGCAACGATATCGGTCTCGATTCGATGGATTTCCTGAACTTCGTGATCGCGGTCCACAAGCAACTCGGCGTGGATGTCCCGGAGGCCGACTACGGCAAGATCACTTCGCTCCTGAAGTTCGCCCGATACGTCGCGGCACCCTGATCAACCCGCCGGAACGCCTTTGTCAGAGCATTCGGGCAAGCCCGGCCGGCTTGAACAGCATCAGCAGCACCAGCGTCCACACGACGATCCAAAAGATCCAGGTGATCACCGGATGATCGGCCTGCCATTGCAGAATTTGCCGATGGAATGTCATTGATAGCTCCTTGCTGTCTTTCTTGCCGATGAACCGCCGGTGGGGCGTTGATCTCGATCAAGGAGGCGCCGAGCCCCCAGTGGTCAGCTGCACCGTCTTCTCATGGCGGAAGAGAGGTCGATCCATGCCACGTCCTGCTCGAGAAGCCGGGGCAACGCCTCCGCCTCCTGACCTGACCATCCCGGTCGAGAAGGTCTGCTTCATCATCGTCAAGGCGCGCGAGTTCGACGCCAAGGATGCGACCACCGAACCCGATCCGGCATCGAATCCGAGCGATGACAAGGGCGTCGCCGTGCTCGAGGAGCACGCGGACGATCCCGTCGCGGAAGAGCTCGTGTCGTCCATCGAGGCGCTGTCGGAGGACGAACAAATCGACCTGGTAGCGCTTGCCTGGCTGGGGCGGGACGGGACCGGGGCGGACGATTGGCCGGAGACACGGCGCGAGGCTGCGCGGGCCCACAACAATCGAACGGCGAGCTATCTGCTCGGCATGCCGATGCTGGCCGACTTCGTCGAGGAGGGTCTTTCGATGCTCGGCCGATCGTGCGAAGAATTCGAGATCGGACGTCTTTGAGCCGACCAGAGATGAGCGATACACCGGCTATCGACCCCGAGGCGGTTCCGAAGGCCTTGCCGCCGGACAAGCTCTTCCGTCGCGCCGATCTTTCCGCCCTCGCCTTCAACACCACGCGCGAGCTCACGCCCGCGCCCATGCTTGCCGGCCAACGGCGGGCTGAAGAAGCGATAAGACTGGGAGCCGGCCTGGCGGCTCGCGGTTTCAACATCTTCGCGACCGGCCAAACCAAGGCCCGAATCTCATCATCGCTGCGCCAGATGCTCGAGACGGTGCCGCCGCCCGGCAAGCCGCTGCAGGATTGGGTCTACGTCAACAACTTCGCCGTCTCCCACCGGCCGACCGCCATCGGTCTGCCTGCCGGCCGTGCCGTGGTGCTGCAGCAGGCGATGAGGAAGATGATCGAGGACCTTCGCGTCACCCTGCCGGCCCTGTTCGAAAGCGACGACTACCAACGTCGGCGAACCGCCATTGACGAAACCTTGCGCGCCAATACGCAGAAGGTCTTCCAGGCTCTGGGAGAGAAGGCGACCTCGCGGGGATTGGCCATCATACGCACTCCCATGGGCTTCACGGTCGCCGCCATGGACAAGGGCGAGATCATAGAGGCCGAGGCGTTCAGCAAGTGGCCGGAGGCGCGGAAGAAAGCGACACAGGAGGCGATCGCAGAGATCGAAAGCGAGATGGAGGAGAGCTTGCGATCGATCCCCAAGCTCGAGAAAGAGCGTCGCGATGCGATCAACGCCCTCAGCCAGGAGACGGCGCGCTTCGCCATCAACCAGGAGATCGACGAGCTTCGCGCCAGCTTTGCCGAGCTGCCCGAGGTCCTCGATCACATAGAAGCCGTTCGGAACGACGTGCTGCAGCATGTGCAGCTCTTCCTGGGTCAATCCGAAGGGGAGTCTGTGACGCGCCTCGATGCCATGCCCCTGGGACATCCATTCGAACGCTACGACGTGAACGTTCTGGTCAGCAACGATCCCGACAACCATTCCCCGGTGGTCGAGGAGCTCAATCCGACGCTGGGCAACCTGCTCGGCCGTGTCGAGCACATGTCCTTCCAAGGCGCGCTGGTGACGAACTTCAGGATGATCAAGGCTGGGTCTCTGCACCGCGCAAACGGCGGCACGATCGTGATCGACGCGCGCAGCCTCTTCACGGAGCCATACGCCTGGTCGGCATTGAGGCGGGTGCTGGTCCGCCAGGAGATCGTGATCGAGGATCTCGCGCATATCGTCGGCCTGATGTCGACGGCGACGCTGGAGCCGAGCCCCATCCCGTTGAACGTCAAGGTGATCCTGTTTGGCGAACGGCTGATCTATTACCTGCTGGCCGCTCTCGATCCGGAATTTCAGCAGCATTTCAAGATCCTTGCCGATTTCGAGGACGAGCTCGAGCGCTCGACCGAGGGCGAGGCGCTGCTGGCACGGCTGATCGGCGGGATGGCGACCGAGGCAGGGTTGCGCGCCCTCGATCGCAGCGGCGTCGAAGCGGCCATCGAACGTGCCGCACGGCTGACCGACGACGCCTGCAAGCTGTCGTTGATGATCGAGGACATTCACGACCTGGTCATCGAGGCGGACCACTGGGCAGGCGCCGCCGGGCGCGACATCATCACCCGCACCGACGTCGAACAGGCGCTGCGGGCTCAGCGCCGGCGCGTTTCCCGGCTGGAAGAGCGCAGCCGCGAGATGATCATGCGCGAGGTCTCCCTCATCGCTACCGAGGGCAGCGAGGTGGGTCAGATCAACGGACTATCGGTGATGACCCTCGCCGGCCATGCGTTCGGCCGGCCGTCGCGCATCACGGCGCGGGTCGGGCCGGGCAGCGGCAAGATCGTGGACATCGAGCGCGAGGTCGAGCTGGGCGGGCCGATCCACTCGAAAGGTGTGCTGATCCTGTCAGGCTTCATCGCCGGACGCTTCGCCTTGGACAATCCGATGTCCCTGCAGGCGAGCCTGGTGTTCGAGCAGTCGTACGGTGGCGTCGAAGGGGACAGCGCGTCGGTTGCCGAGCTTTGCGCCCTGCTTTCTGCGCTGGCCAACCTGCCCCTGCGCCAGGAGCTCGCCGTCACCGGCTCCGTGAATCAGCGCGGCGACGTCCAGGCGATCGGCGGCGTCAATGAGAAGATCGAGGGCTTCTTCGACATCTGCGTCGCGCGGGGACTGAGCCGCGGCCAAGGTGTCCTGATTCCGGTTGCCAACGTACAGCATCTCATGCTCCGCCAGGACGTGGTGCAGGCATGCAGGGACGGCGATTTCAACGTCTATGCGGTTCGCACCATCGACGACGCGATCACGCTGCTGACCGGCCACCCTGCCGGAAGCCGTGGTCGAGACGGGCATTATGCCGAGGGCAGCGTGAACCACGCCGTCGAAGCGTGCCTGGCGCGGTTCGCTGCCGCCCGCAGGGCATTCACGGCCGACGGCGAGGAGCGCAAGCGTTGACGTCGAAAGCTTCATCCCGATATCGCCGGGCGGTGCTCGGATTGGGAACCGGCAGCATTGACCGTCACCTGCTGAGGGCGGCGGGCGAATTCGCACGTTTGCTCGAGCTGGAGATGCTGGGCGTCTTCATCGAGGACAGGTCGCTGCTGGGTCTTGCCGCCCTGCCCTTCTCCCGCGAGTTGCGCCTGCCAGGCCATGACTGGCAGACGCTGAAGCCGCAACGTGTCGGGGACGAGCTGCGCGCAGCCGCGCAGCAGGCGCAACAGCTTTTCCGGCAAGAGATCGCCTCGCAGGGCGTGGCGTGTCGGTTCGAGGTGCGTGCTGGCGATCCAGCCACGGCAGCGAACGAGGTCGCGCAGACCGGCGACATCCTCATCGTCGTGGAGCCGACGGCGATAGATGCGCTCGCCTCCAGAAGCAAGCCGGCGCGGCGTGCCGCCCTGTCGTCAGCCGCCGCCGTCCTGCTTCTGCCGCGCTCGGGGATGCCACGACGGGGCCCTGTGGCAGCCGTGGCGACCGGACCTTCAGACTCCTGCTTCGAGCTGGCCTCGCGCATTGCCGAAGCAGCAGGTGAACAGGCCGTCACCATACCTGGGGAGCCGTCCTCGGCAGCCACGTTGCTGCATTCGCTGCAGCGTGTGCTTGGCCCCCATCGCGAACGCCTGCTCATTCTGCCGCGCAGGCTTGCAATGAACGACGACGTGCCACAGGAAGTAGCCAGCCTGCGCAAGGTGCCGGTTCTGGTCGTCGCTGCCGAGCACGGTCAGCCGGCGACAGTTGCATGATGGCTCAGGATCCTGCGTACGTCTTCATCGCCGACCTGTGAGAAATCGGCGTAGTGAACGCCGATGGCGAAGAGATCGTCGCACTCCTCGAGGCAGACCACCTTGTCGAATTCACGTCGCAGGTCGGCGGCGATCTCCGAGCTCGCCACAGGAGCGGCGACTACGACCCGGCTTGGCCGCTGCAAGGCTGTCGCCCGACCGGCGGCGCGCATGGTCATGCCTGTTGCGATGCCGTCATCGACCAGTATTGCGACGCGCCCGGCAACATCGACCCGCGGTCGGTCGCCAAGATAGGCCCGGCGGCGCCGCTCGATCTCGATCAGCTCCCGATCCCGGACCGCTTCGAAGTCGCTGTCGGCAATGCCAAGGGCATGGACGACCGGCTCGTTGCGCAGCGTGACCAGCGGTGCGCCCTCGGCGACGGCACCCATGGCGAACTCCGGCTGTCCGGGCACGCCGATCTTGCGCACGAGCACCAGATCCAGCGGGGCGCCAAGGCTGTCGGCGACTTCGCTCGCGACCGGCACGCCACCACGTGGCAGCGCCAGGATCACCGGCCGTTCCTTCCTGAAGGAGGCCAAAGCCGCGGCGAGCCGCCGACCCGCCTCCTGCCTGTTGCGGAACATCACCGAGTGTTCCCGGGCAACCGGCCTCACCTGTCGGGTCCTTGCTCCTCGTCCGCCAGCAGCTCGATGATACGCGCGGCCGCCACCGGAACATGATGACCGCTCTTGGCCAGGACGTCATGGTCCCCTGCCATGCAGACGGCGACGTCATCCAGGTCGGCCAAGCTCGGCCTCAAGGCCAGGATCTCGGCAATCCTGGCGTCGTCGAGATCGCCCAGGATCTTGCGGATGTCGGTCGAGGTCGCAGGACGCGCACCGTCGTTTGTCGGTTGCCTGTTCATGATCATCCTCCATGGCCGACGATAATGCGAGCCGGCATCGCAACCTTGATCAAGATCAACGGTGATCTTCCGCAAGCCCTTTAGATTTCGTCATTCGAGGAGGTATACGATGTTTCAGCACATTCTTATCGCCACCGACGGGTCGCCGCTGTCGGAGTCGGCCGTCGATCAGGCGATGACCCTCGCGCGCGAAGCCGGCGCGAAGGTCACCGTCGTCACCGTGACCGAACCCTTCCACGTGATGGCAACGGACTCGAAGCAACTGTCCGAAACCAGGGAAACCTACGACAGGCACATGAAGGCCGAGGCGGGCCGCCATCTCGCCAGTGCCGAGCACAAGGCCAAGGCGCAAGGCGTGCAATGCCACGTGATCCAGGTCGAAGACGAGCATCCCTACAAGGCGATCATCGATACGGCCAAGAAGGCCGGTTGTGATCTGATCGCCATGGCGTCGCACGGGCGACGGGGCGTTTCCGCTCTTGTCATCGGCAGCGTGACGAACAAGGTGCTGACGCACAGCTCCATACCGGTCCTGGTCTATCGCTGAATGGCCACCGCGGCGCGCGATCTCCGTTGCGGACGGGATGAGGACGCCGTCGCGAGCGGGGCGCGGGACGTGCCGCTCGATGCCAAGGTGGCCTTCCTGGCGACGCCCCGAGCATTCGGCTGCGTGTCGGGCCCCATCCGCTGTCGCGAGACGCACATGTCCTGGCTCTTCTCGACGGCGGATGAGGTTTACAAGCTGAAAAAGCCGGTTCGCCTTCCCTATCTCGACTTTTCCTCCGTGGAGCGCCGGCGGGTCGCCTGTAGTGCCGAGCTCGTTCTGAACAGGCGGCTGGCGCCGGATGTCTACAAACGCCTGGTGCCCCTGACATGCCGCTGCGACACGCTGGCGATCGGTGGTCCCGGCGAGGTCGTGGACTGGCTGGTCGTCATGCGGCGACTCGACGAAGGCCGCACGCTGGAGCGCCTTCTCATGGCGGGCGGATTGACCTTTCGGCAGCTCAATCCGCTGGCCATCCTGCTGACGAGGTTCTATCGGCGTGCATCCCCGGTCGGGGTTGCTCCGGCCACCTACCTCGAGCGTTGGCATCGCAACCTCGCCGTCAATCGATCAATCCTCCTCGACTCGAGGCTCGGCCTGCCGGCCCCCTTGGTGCGGCGCATCGACCGGCAGCAGAGGGAGTTCCTGCGGCGTCACGCGGATCTACTGTCGGCGCGGGCGCGCCGCCACCTGATCGTCGACGGACACGGCGATCTTCGGCCGGAGCACATATGGCCCGAGCCCCCCGTCATGATCATCGACTGCCTGGAATTCGACGCCACGCTCAGGGCGATCGATCCGCTCGACGAGCTCTCCTTCCTCCATGTCGAATGCCGCCTGCTGGGTGCCGCTCGACACGGCGCTTATGTCGTGCGGCGAGTGGCAAATTCGCTGCCCGGCGGATTCGTGCCCGCACTCTTCGCCTTCTACTCCGCCTACCGCGCCACGTTGCGGGCACGCTTGGCGATTGCCCACCTCCTGGAGAAGACGCCGAGATCGCCGGCGAAGTGGCGACCGGTCACCCTTCGCTACCTGCAGATGGCGGATCACGAAGCGAGGAGGCCATGAGCAGACGACCGTTGGCACTGTTCGGCCTGGAGGGTTCCCGGCCGTTTGCCGAGCAGGTCGCCACGCGCCTTGCGACGGCGCTGGCGCCGCACGAAGAGCGCAGCTTCGAGGACGGCGAGCACAAGGCTCGTCCGTTGCGCGACGTGCGCGGAACGGATGCCTACGTGTTGCATTCCCTGCACGGCGACGATGCTCAGAGCGCAAACGACAAGCTCTGCCGCCTGCTGTTCTTCTGCGGCGCCTTGCGCGATTCGGGCGCCGCCAGCGTCACGGCCGTGACGCCCTACCTTTGCTATGCCCGCAAGGATCGCCGCACAAAGCCCAATGATCCGGTTACCACCCGTTATGTCGCGTCGCTGCTCGAGGCGGTCGGCGTCGGTCGCGTCATCACGGTGGAGGTCCACAACGTCGCCGCGTTCGAGAATGCCTTCCGCTGCCCGACCTGGCACGTCGAGTGCGCCCCGATCCTCGCCGCGCATTTCGCGCCGTTGGTTCGTGACCTTCCGGTGGTCGCCGTTTCTCCGGATGCCGGCGGCGCCAAGCGGGCCCAGCGTTTCCGCGAGGAACTGCAAGCCCTGACCGGCCAGGAAGTGGGTTCGGCTTTCATGGAGAAGAGCCGCAGCTCGGGCGTCGTCCGGGGCGAGGTGCTGGCCGGCGACGTGCGCGATGCGACCGCCATCATTGTCGACGACCTGATCAGCACGGGCGGAACCCTGGTGCGGGCCGCGCGAGCCTGCCGCGCCGCCGGCGCCAGGCGCATCTTTGCCGCGGCGGGACACGGGCTCTTCATGGGCGGGGCGCGGGAACTCATGACTGAAGATGCGTTCAGCGGCATCGTCATCGCCAACACCGTTCCCAGCTTTCGCCTCTCGCCGGAACACCTCGGGCGACTCACGACAGTCGACGCCAGCAACGCGGTGGCAAAGGCCATCGCTGCCTGCCACGAGGCAAGCTGAGCGACGCGCATCCTGGCCGACGCCGACAAGGTGGCGCAAAAGCCCGACGCCCGCCTATGCCACGGCAGGCGCACTTCCACCTGCCTGCGAGCATCCTGGGCCTCGAAGCCACGGCGACCTTCGCATCCGATCCAGCAACCCCGCTCACCGCTTCGTACGTCGGTCTCAGATGCCAAGGCCGCCTGCGCCCTCCGCGGCTGGCGGGCCTTGACGGGAGCCGACGCCGCGGACAGGGGCGTCGACCTGCACGGTGAACGACCCGCTTGGATCTGCTTCCCCGCAAGGCGGTTCAAGACCGGGGGGCTCGCGATTGGCCGCCCCCACCGCGCTGGCCAGCCTGCATACAGCCGAGGCGAATGCACAAAGCGCATCGATCGCGCCGTCATTCTGGCTGAAGGCCGTGCGAATGAAGTCGAACGCGGCGCCTGGCACGCGGTCGGGCCGCTCCAGGCAAAGAGCCTCGACGATGATCGCCATCAGACCGGCAACGGGAATAGGCTGTCCACCGGGCAACGGAACGTCGTGCTGCAACCAGACGTCGAGATCGACGCCGAGCTGGTGCCCCTCATCGCGACCGAGCGTCACATCGAAGGCCGACGTCACCCAGGTCACCGGCTCGCTGGTTCGCGCAGGGGGCGCCATAGGAGCGTAGACGACAAGAGGTGCATCGACCAAGCCGGCACACCATTGCAGCAGCGGCTCGTTGCGTTGGCCGCCGGCAACCAGCCGCGCAAGCTCGGCGACCAGGCCGGCCAGGTGATGGCGTCGTCCCTGGCGCACCATCTCGGCGAGATCGGCAATGACCCGACCTGCCGTGGCGAGCGAGGTGAACCAGCTCTCGACCCGGGCCTTCCCGGGGCCCAGCCGGGCACACATCAGCTCGACCCGTTGGAGCCGGGACGCACGTGCTCGCTGGTTGTCGACATGGTCCGCCAGGGCTTCCGTCCGCTCGATATCGGCTGGCGTCACGACCCCTTCGGGGAAGACGTCGCTGCTCGTTCCGATGATCTGGCCATTGGCTGCCACGGCAGCTTCCGTCCCGCGCCATACGACGTTCAAGCGCAACAGGGTGGGCGTACGGACATAGAGATGCTTCGATCGAATCACCAAAGGCTGGTAGCCTTGGCGGGTGAGCTCGACGCGCAAGCGTCCCGAAGGCTTTGCGCGTATCGTGAGGTCGAGCCGCCCGTCACTCTTGCGCAGAACCGTCTGGGTGACTGGCGGTGGCCAGGACGACACTTGGAATTCAGTGAAGACGCTGCCGTCGTCCAAATCGTTCGCCATGTGCGAGCCCTTGCTGCGATTAGCCAGGACGATACTTGGAGGAGCCTGATCATCGGACCTTGATCTGGCTCAACCCAAGGAAGACGCCGCTTCCGGCAGCTTGCCAGCTGAGCTTGCGCGCAGCTGCGGCGAGATCCAGCACGGGCGCGATGGAAGGAATGAGCGCAATGGCCCGCGCACTGCCGACCGCTCTTGCGCCAGGTTTGGCTGCCGTCGCCTTGAGCCAAATCAAGGTTAAGCTTTCGCGGAACCTTAGAATCTCTCGCAGGCACACACGTACTTCCGCGACGCATCGCTCTGCGTGAGGCATCATGTCGATCCTTGCATCTCTTCGTTTGGCGATGATCCTCGCGGCTCTCTCGGTCGGCGCCGCAACTGGCAGCGCCCGTTCCGAGCCGGTGCCGGAACTGACCAAAGTCGATGAGATTGTCATTCGCGGCACCATCCTGGCCATCGATCCGGCCAAGCGCACGCTTGTCGTCCAGAGCCCGGAGCGCGACACACTCGCGTTCAAAGCGATTGATCGCGTCACCAATTTCGCGGGCCTGAAACCGGGCCAGCTGGTCGACGTGCGCTATTACCGCATCACCGACTACCTCATTGCCAAGACGACGCCCGAGGTGATCGACATGGCGCGCGAGATGGTTCGCGATCCTGCCCGTGGGCCCGGCCTCCCGGGCACCGAGATGCGGGCCAAGCTGTGGTTGCTCGAAGGCATGGTGGTACGCACCGACTTGGCGGCCAGGAAGGTCGACATCGTCGATCCCAACGGCGGCGCCATCGTCCGTTCGCCATGGATCAAGACGCCCGAAGGATTGTTCGAGCTGGAAAAGCTCAAGCCCGGCGACATGGTCACCATGGTCTTCAGCGAGCGCTCGGCGTACGCGGTCACGCCCATTCGCTAAGTCGGCCGAACCCCACCCTGCCTTGTGGCGCAGCGACCGCTGCAAGGATGCCAGAGACCGTTCGCGGTGAGCTCAGTAGCTCCAGGTACCGACGATCACTCTTCCCCGGGATCTCACGGGACGCGGTCCTCACGTTCCGAGGCCAGCCTCCCCGTCCTTGGATCGACAAGATGGATTTCGCCGCACGCGATGCATCGTACTGGCACATAGCGCGTCCGGCCGTTCGGCGGAACTATATCTCGTTCCGAATCGCCTTGAACTTGCATGCCCGTCGTCGGGCATCTGAACAAGAAGTACTCAGACATGCGCTTTTCCAGTGGTCGGCCAATCGACCATGCGTCCCAATATGCGCTTACGCAGAAGTTTCATCTTGACGAGAATCAAGAGGCTCTGCCAGGCGGTCGGTGCCCGTCGTCGCGCCGGCCTCAGCCCTTGTGCGCAGAATCGAGGAGTTTGCGAATACGATCTATCAACACCGCTCCCAGGAACGGCTTGACGACGAGCGACACGCCAGCGTCGGACGCCCGCTTGCGGATCGCCCCACTAGCTCCTCCGGTTACCAGAAGCGCTGGAATGGAGCTCCGCCGGCGCATCTCGAGGATGAGATCGAGGCCATTCATGGATGGCAAGTGATAGTGGGCGATCAGGACCCCCGCCCGGGGCAGGTCATTCTCCGCCAAGAGCTGATTCGGGGTCTCGTAAGTGCGCACCTTGAAACCTTCGATCTCGAGCGCGAACTTGAGAGATTCTCGAACCGCGGCATCTGCCTCGACCACCATGATCACGGGGTCCGTCTTCTCGGCATCTCGGCCCATGAGAGAATTATGGCACCAGCCCGTCGCCGGGCTTTGATCTAGCTCAACGGACCGGTGCCGATAGACCGTCGCCGAACGAGTGTCCTCGTCGCCTCAGATCCGAAAGTCGTTTCCAGGATCCAGTGATTTCTGCATCTACTCGGGGAACCCCGCAGACCCGGGCATGAAAGCGGGGAAATCTCGTATGGCGTCGTCATCGTCGATGACATCTATGCGGGATCATCGGCCATTCGGGCGTTCCTCGGACACGACCCGGCGGAGCGTAAACCGGAAGATTGTCCCGCCGCCGGGATTGGGTTCAACCGTTATGCGGCCGCCGTGCGATTCGACTATGGTCCGTGAAAGAGACAGGCCAACCTCCATTCCTTTCGATTTCGTGGTGACGAACGGCTGAAACAGCCTTGCAGCAACATCCGGCGCAATCCCGCTTCCCGTGTCAGCCACGCTGATCGTCACCATGTCCTCCCCTGTCGGGGCAGACGTGACGACGATTTCACGCTTCTCGGAGAAGCGCATCGCCTCGATCGAGTTGCGCAGCAGATTGAGCAGGACTTGCTGGATCTGAACCTTGTCGACAAGCACAAGATCGACTGATTGGTCGAGCCTCAAATCAAGACGAATCGACTGCTCGCTCGACACGACAAGGGCCAGAGCGCTGGTTTCCTCCACCAGGGTCTTGAGGCTTTCGGTCTGTTTCTCCGTCTCGCCACGCGCAACGAAGTCACGCAGCCGTTGAATCACCTTGCCTGCACGCAGGGACTGCTCGGCCGCCTGTCCAGGCCATTTCTGGCCATCGCGGCACGATCGTCCCGAACGTCCTCGAGCAGCCGACGTGAACCTCGAAGATAGTTGGTCATCGCGGTCAGAGGCTGATTGAGCTCATGCGCCAGGGCAGACGCCATTTCTCCCATGACGCTAAGCCGGGAAACGTGAAGCAATTCCGATTGTACCTCGTGAAGCAGACGCTCCCGCTCCTGCCGTTGGGTCAGGTCCCTTACAAAGCCAACGAACTGCTGTTCGCCCTTGAGCCGGACTTCGCCGACCGACAGCTCCATCGGGAATGTCGTTCCATCCTTGCGCTGACCGACGACGACACGGCCGACACCGATGATGCGCCGTTTGCCGGTCGTGAGATAGCGAGACAAATATCCGTCATGCTCTTCCCGGTAGGGAGAAGGCATCAACACCGATACGTTCTGCCCTCGCAGCTCCCGCGCCGCGAAGCCGAACTGTCTTTCGGCAGTGGGACTGACAGACTGAATGATGCCGCTCTCGTCGATGATCAAGCTCAACCGCTTGTTTCAATTGAGCCAATCTCTCGAGGATTACCGGCCGCAATTCTTCCAGCTGGGTGATCTGACTGGGACTATCGGCAATTTTCTCTCGCAATTGATCCAGCAACGCGGAGACTTCCGATTGCGCTCGATACTGCTGCGCCCTCCTCGGGCTCGTTTTCAAGACGCAGCGACATCCCTTGCTCCTGTCGCATACTCCATTGCAAGAGATGTCATCATGATTCGCCGGCGCCGGCTTTGGGCCATCCCGAGCGCCTGCTGGATGCCCTGATGTTCCCGACCATCGCCCGGAGGCGCGGTTGCGGATCAGAGTTGCCCTGCCATTCTCTGCAATCGCTGGCAATAGAGTGGATCATCCGGAGGCCGCCCCGTATCACTTACCAATCTATCACTTCTCCCGGACGGAGACAGACGGAAGGTGCATGACGGTCACGAAGGCGGCGGCGGCACTATGCCGAGGGCCCGCCCTGGAATCATTGATTTCGTGGGATGAATTTGGAGCGGGCGAAGGGATTCGAACCCTCGACCCCAACCTTGGCAAGGTTGTGCTCTACCCCTGAGCTACGCCCGCGCTCCGATCCGCCGCGGGGCCGCGGCAGAAGGCGGTGTGGATAGGGCTTTTCCGTCGCCTTGGCAAGAGGTTCGCGCGAGGGGCCCCGCGCCCGCCACGGCACTGCCGCCGCGGTCAGCCACACTCACCCGCGGGCCAGCAGGCGCTGCAGGTACTTGCCGTATTCGCTGTCGCGGATCGGCTCGATCAGCCGGCCGAGGCCCGAATCGTCGATATAGCCTTTGCGCCAGGCGACCTCTTCAGGGCTGCCGATCTGCAGGCCCTGGCGATCCTCGACCGTCTCGACGAACTGGGCGGCCCGCAACAGGCTCGACGGGGTGCCGGTGTCTAGCCAGGCATAGCCGCGGCCGAGCTTCTCGACGGTCAGCCGGCCCTGCTTCAGGTAATGGGCGTTGACGTCGGTGATCTCGAGCTCGCCGCGGGCGGAGCGGGGAATTTGCGCGGCGACGTCGCAAACATCGGCATCGTAAAAATAGAGCCCAGTCACCGCCCAGTTCGAGCGCGGCTCCGTGGGCTTCTCGACGATGCTGACGGGCCGGTCCTGGGCGTCGAACTCGATCACGCCGTAGGCCGAGGGGTCGGCCACCCAGTAGGCGTAGATCACCGCGCCCGAGCCGGTCGCGCCACGCTCGGCCACCGCGGGCAGCGAATCGCCGTAGAACAGATTGTCGCCCAGGATCAGGCCAACCCGGTCCTTGCCGATGAAGTCGCGGCCGACCAGGAACACCTCGGCGATGCCGCCGGGTTTCGGCTGCACGGCATAGTCGATTGCGAGGCCCCATTGCCGGCCGTCGCCGAACAGCCGGCGGTAGGACTCCTCGTCTTGCGGGTTGACGACCAGCAGGATCTCCCGGCAGCCGGCCAGCATCAGCGTGGTCAGCGGGTAATAGACCATCGGCTTGTTGTAGACCGGCAGCAGCTGCTTGTTGGCTGCCCGCGTCATCGGGTAAAGCCGCGTACCGCTGCCGCCCGACAGAACGATGCCCTTCATGCCGGTCCTGTAACCCGATGCTCGATCCCCAACAACTCTTCTCCCGGCTGGCCGAGCTCGGCCTCTCTCACCAGAGTGTCGAGCATCCGCCGGTCTTCACCGTCGAGGAGGCCAAGGCGCTGCGCGGCAATCTGCCCGGCCATCACGTCAAGAACCTCTTCCTGCGCAACAAGAAGGAGGAGATGTGGCTGGTGGTGGCGATCGAGGATCGCGCGGTCGACCTCAAGCGGCTGGGCGAGGTGCTGGAGGCAGGCCGGCTGTCGTTCGGCAGCCCCGATCGCCTGCGCCGCCATCTCGGCGTCGAGCCGGGCTCGGTGACGCCGCTCGCCCTGATCAACGACACGAGCCGGAGCGTGCGCCTCGCCCTCGACCGCGGCCTGATGGCGGGCGGGCCGGTCAACGTCCATCCGCTGGTCAACACCATGACCACGGCGATGACGGCGGCCGACCTGCTGCGCTTCTTCGCCGCCACCGGACACGAGCCTCGCTGGCTCGACTTCCCGCTCTGATGTTATAATATAACAAGATGCTGCGTCGCTCTCTCCTCGCGGCGGCGACGCTTCTCGCCGTGCGCCTGGTCCATGCCGAGGCCCGGCTGCGCGTCGTGGCGACCTTCTCGATCATGGGCGATCTCGTCAGGGAGGTCGGCGGCGATCGCGTCGACCTCGCCGTCCTGGTCGGGCCGGATATCGATGCCCATACCTACCAGCCGAAACCGTCCGACGTCCGCGTGCTGCCGGGCGCCCAGGTGCTGGTGAGCAACGGGTTGGGGTTCGAGGGCTGGATCGACCGTCTCGCCGAGTCGGCGCCCTTCAAGGGCAAGCGCGTGGTGGCGAGCAGCGGCGTGGCGACCCTGGCCGCCGGCGGCCACAGCCACGGTCATGGACCCGACCCGCATTGCTGGCAGGATGCCGGGCGCGTCAAACGCTACGTCGCCAACATCGCCGAGGGACTGGCGGCGGCCGACGCGGCGAACGCCGGGCTCTACCGCGACCGCGCCGTGGCCTACAGCCAGCGCCTCGACGCGCTGGATCGCTGGGTCAGGGCCGCCATCGCCGAAGTGCCGGCAGGCCAGCGCAAGGTCATCACCGGTCACGACTCGTTCCGCTATTTCACCAACGCCTATGGCGTGCAGTTCCTGGCGCCGCGCGGCTTCAAGACCGACAGCGAGCCCACCGCCAGGGACGTGGCGGCGCTGATCCGCCAAGTGCGCGAGCAGAAGATCAGGGCGCTGTTCGTGGAGAACATGACCAACCCCGGGCTGGTCGACCAGATCGCGCGCGAAGCGGGCGCGGCGGTTGGCGCCCGCCTCTACAGCGATGCGCTGTCGGCAACCGACGGCCCGGCGGCGACCTACGAGGCGCTGATGCGCCACAACGTGACGGCGCTGGTTGCCGGGATGATGAAGAATTAGTTGGCGGGATCTTCTCTGGCCGAAGCACCATGGAAAAACCTCGCCCTGAGGAGCCACGCGTAGCGTGGCGTCTCGAAGGGTCGGCAACAGGCACGGCGTTTGGGGCCCATCCTTCGAGACGCGCCCTGCGGGCGCTCCTCAGGATGAGGTCATTCCTTGGCGCTTCAGCCAAAGTAGATCGCGCTCTAGTCCGCGGCCGAAAACTTCAAACCCGAGGCGCGCCACGCCTCCTGCAGGGTGTTGAGCATCAGGCAGGCCACCGTCATCGGCCCGACACCGCCCGGTACCGGCGTGAGATGGCCGGCGACCTTGGCCGCTTCGCCGAACGCGACGTCGCCGACCAGCCGGGTCTTGCCGTCGGCCGCCGGCAAGCGGTTGATGCCAACATCGATCACCACCGCACCGGGCTTGATCCAGTCGCCGCGCACGAGCTCGGGGCGGCCGATCGCCACCACCAGGATATCGGCCGTGCGGCCGAGTCCGGGCAGGTCGCGGGTGCGGGAATGAGCGACCGTCACCGTGCAATTGGCGCGCAGCAGGAGCTGCGCCACCGGGCGGCCGACCAGGTTCGAGCGGCCGATGACCACGGCGTTGCAGCCGTCCAGCTTGCCCAGCGTGTCCTGCAGCAGCATCGACACGCCGAGCGGCGTGCAGGGCACCGGGAAATCGAGCGGCGCGCCCGGAGCCACCGTGCCCAGGCGCCCGACATTGAAGGGATGAAAGCCGTCGACGTCCTTGGCCGGGTCGATCGCCATCAGGATCTGCGTCGTGTCGATGTGCGCCGGCAGAGGCAGCTGGACCAGGATGCCGTGCACGCGCTCGTCGGCATTGAGCTCCTCGATCACCGCCAGCAGCTCGGCCTCCGTGGCTGAGGCGTCGAGGCGGAAATCGAAGCTCGCCATGCCGAGCTCCGCAGCGAGCTTGCCCTTGCTGCGGACATAGACCTGGCTCGCCGGATCGGCGCCGGCCAGCACCGTGGCGAGGCCGGGCGTCGGACCGCCTCGGGCGATCAGGCTGGCGACGCCGTCGCCGACCCGCTGCCGCAAGGCCGCGGCCGCTTCCTTGCCATCGATCAGCTTTGCTTCACTCATGCGTGTCGGCGTGCTCTTTCAGCCAGTGGGAGATGCGGCCGGCGAGCTCGGCGGGCTCGCCGGCAAGCTTCACCACCTTGTCGCGGTTGGCCGCACCACGTGTCACCGAGAGGGTCGATTTCGCCAGCCGCCATTCGCCGGCGAGCAGGTCGATCACGGCGCGATTGGCCTTGCCGTCCTCGGCCGGCGCCGTGACCGCGGCTTTCAGGCCGCCATCGCCGCTGCATTCCAGGGCGGTGCGGCGGGCCCGCGGATGGACGCGCAGCTCGATTGTCACGCCGTCGCTGGCGCGGCGCAGGAAGGCAGGATCGGCCATGGCGTCAGTGGCCGACGACGGCCGGCCATACGTATTCCCACAGCAGGCTGCGGATGAAGAACAGGGCGAGCAGCAGGACGACCGGGGAGATATCGACGCCGCCCAGGTTGGGCAGGATGCGGCGGATCGGCCGCAGCACCGGTTCGGTCAGCCGATAGAGCATGTCGACAATGATGCGGATGAACTGGTTGCGCACGTTGACGACGCCGAACGCTACCAGCCAGCTCATGATTGCGCCGGCGATCACGACCCAAGTGTAGATGT
Source organism: Reyranella sp. (assembly GCF_044224635.1). Taxonomy (GTDB): domain Bacteria; phylum Pseudomonadota; class Alphaproteobacteria; order Reyranellales; family Reyranellaceae; genus Reyranella. Next base: position 76,908 of record NZ_JBGAKA010000018.1, read on the forward strand.
CGATCACCGAGTCGATCAGCTTCGCAAGCGACAGCATCGTCTCTCCGTTCCCCAGACCCCGGCGGCCGCCGGCCGCGCACCCTACTCGGCGGGGATTGCCGATCCAAGCCTATTTGGAGGGCTCTTCCCCCTCCCCAGCTCCGCTGGGGAGGAGAAAAATCATACCCGCGACAGCACCAGATCGACGCTGCCGATGCGGATGATGCGGGCGGCGCTGATGTCGCGCGGGCCGTGCTCGGGCAGCAGGCGGGCGCCGTCGATCAGGGTACCGTTGGCGGTTCCGAGATCCTCCAGGCCGATGCGCCCGGTGGCGGTCAGGATGCGGGCGTGCGGCTGGCCGACCGACGGATCGGGCAGCGACAGCTCGGTCGGGCTCGCGGTCGCAGCGCCCGTCAGGACATAGGCCGGCACGCCGTCGTTGACGACCAGGACGACATCGCCCGCCGCGCCCATGACCTTGCCGCTGAGCCGCCAGCTGCGCCGATCGGCCAGCGCGGCCGGCGGCGCGGCCAGCGCCGGCGGCGCGGCAGGCGTCGGCGCCCCGCCCGGTTGGGGGCCCGGCGGACGCGCCAGCGCGCCCGCGGCGGTGTCGCGCGGCCAGTCCATGAAGGCGAAGATCCAGAGCAGGACCAGCGGCACGATCGAGCCGATGCCGGTCAGGGTGAGCAGCATGGCCCCGAGCCCCAGCCAGCCCGGCAGGCCGGTCTTCTCGACGATGCGCCAGGCCATCCAGCCGGCAAAAGCCGCAGCGACCACGGCAAAGATGCTGGTCAGCCCGAAGAAGCCCGAGAGGGCTGCAATCTCCCCGCCCATGGTCAGCGTCCCGGCCCGGCTTCGCCCTTGGGCCAGGTACTGAACGCCAGGATGGCCATGACGATGAACGAGCCGACGACCGGCACGAGGTGGAACAGCGACAGGGCGCCGGAGAATCCGGCACGGACGCAGATGCGCCAGGTCGGGATGATCAGGACGAGGGCGATCAGGAAATGTCCGATCGCCAGGGCCAGGAGGACGAGGGCGCCGAGGCCCAGGAGCCAGCTCATCGGGTCATTCATTGCTTCGAATTGGGTATCGGTCGGAGGTGGGCTCGATCAGACAAGGGCGACGATCTCGATTTCGACCAGGACGTCGCGCGGCAGGCGCGCCACCTCGACGGTCGAGCGCGCCGGCGGATGGGCGCCGAAATATTCCGGTCGGCCGTAGATCTCGTTCATGGCTGCGAAGCTGTCCATGCTCTTCAGGAACACCGTGGTCTTGACTGCGCGACCGAGATCGCTGCCGGCCGCCTTCAACACCGCCCGCAAATTCTTGAGCACCTGGTGCGTCTGCTCGGCGATGCCGCCTTCGACCAGCTCGCCCGATGCCGGATCGAGCGGGATCTGGCCGGCGCAGTACACCATGCCGTTGGCGACAATGGCCTGCGAATAGGGACCGAGCGCCTTGGGAGCGCTATCCGTCTGAATGGTCCGCTTGCTGCTGCCCTGATTGTTGCTACCCGTCACTGACCAAGTCTCCCTTGCAAGGACGCTGGACGCTATCACAGGCGGCCTTGCTTGACAGGTGACCCGCCAACCATTATCCGCGCCTCCTCGGGCCCTGAACCGGTTGTCAGGGGCTGTAGCTCAGCTGGGAGAGCGCCTCGTTCGCAATGAGGAGGTCAGGGGTTCGATCCCCCTCAGCTCCACCAACCGGCGGCCCGGGAATGCATCCTCTGGCCGACAGGCTGCCGGCGCGGCACAATTGCAGACGATGCGTCACGTCGACAAGCCAACGCCAGCCGACCTCGGCCTCGATGCCCGGGAAGGCAGCCTCCTGCGCTCCCTGGCCACGCCGGAACAGGTCCAGGAATACGTCACCGGGCTTCCCGCCAATCATGAGGAGAGCGGAGCGACCCTCTATTCGGTGCGCAGCGTGCTGCGCCACGGCAAGGGGCACTGCATCGAAGGGGCGTTCGTCGCCGCCTGCGCGCTGTGGCTGCAGGGCCGTCCGCCGCTGGTCGTCGACATGACCGCCCGGGGCGATGCCGACCACGTCATCACGGTGTTCCGCCGCGACGGCTACTGGGGCGCCATCTCCAAGACCAACCATGCGTGGCTGCGCTGGCGCGATCCGGTCTACCGGTCCTTGCGCGAGCTGATCATGTCGTACTTCCACGAATATGCTTACAAGGCGCATAAATCCCTGCGCGCCTACTCGCGGGCAATCGACATGCGGCGCTTCCCCGGCACCGAATGGATCACCAACGAGGACGATTGCTGGGAGGTCGGCGCGGCAATCGACGATGCGCGCCACTATCCCGTCATCACGCCGGCGCAGGCGCGCCGCCTGCGCCCCCGCGACGCGTTCGAAGTGAAGATCGACGGGATCGTCGAATATCCGCCGGGCACGGCCAACCGCAAAGAGGCAGCATGACATTCGGGAGATCGACCATGAAAATCCTGATCGCGCTGGTGCTGCTCGCCTTCATGGGGGCCGGCAAGGCATTTGCGCAGATTCCCGCCGAATGGCAGGCCGCTGCCCAGGCGGTGATCGGCGATCTCGAGCGCGACACGCCGCTGGCGTCCAAGCCGTGGACCAACGAGACCACGCAGGGCTGGCACCTGGCGCGCGCCTGGCGCAAGCACAACAACGGCAATATCGAGATCATCCTGGCCGAATACCTGACCTTCGTCGCGGTCTGCCGCAGCGGCTGCGCCGGCAGCACGATCATGGGGCAGGGCTACGTCGCCGTGGCCGAGCAGGCCAAGGCACTGCGCGCGCAACAGGGCGGGCCCTATGCGCTGGTAGCCAACTCGAATGCGTGGCTGGCGGGCATCGCCGATCCGACCGGGGCAGCGGCCAAGAACGCCGCGCTGTGGGGCAAGGATATCGACATGGCGGCGGCCGACTACGCGACCAGCAACATCTACGCGCTCTTCTGGCTGCTGGCGCGCGCCAAGGGCACGCCCGTCGAGCAGGCCGACACTTTCGCCAAGTACGCGATCTTCGTGCAGCTGCAGGGTTGGATCGGTGCCCGTTGTCTCGACATCTCCAAGGTGGCCACCGTCATCGGGGCACCGCCCAAGATCGAGAGCTGCAAGTAGATCAAGCTGGGGGGCGCCACTCCAGTGGCGCGATCATCCGCGATCACACAGAAAGACGCGCCACTGGAGTGGTGCGCCCCCAGCAGAAATGAAAGGTCCCTCGCTGCGCTCGGGATGACACCAATACTGTCATCCCGAGCGCAGCGAGGGGACCTTTAATCTTCGCTTGGGTCCCGCCCTACTCCGCCGCGACGGCCTGGTGGACGAACTTCTTGGCGTCGAAATCCTCGGCGACCTTGAGGTCGTTGCCGATCAGCTTCTCGACGTCGATCTTGGCGTATTCCATGACACCCATGTCGCCCAGCGCCTTCTGCACCTTGGGTCCGAACAGGCCGATCTCCTTCAGGATCGGCACGATGCGGGTGAACAGGCGCGTGCGGAAATTCTGCATGGCACCCGAGTTGTAGGCGTACTCCATCAGCTTATCGACCGGCAGGCCCGAGCGCATCCACACCTCAGCCTGGTTGAAGCGGTCGCGCATGAAGTAGAGCGCCTCGACGGTGAACTCCTCGCGCTCGGCGCGTTCGTGGTCCGACAGCTGCGGATAGTACTCGCGCAGCGCCATGCGGCCGAACGTGACGTGGCGCGCCTCGTCCTGCATGACGTAGGCGTTGACCGCGGCGGCGAGATTGTTCTTGGCGGTGTCGCGGATGCGCTGGAAAGCGGCGAGCGCCAGCCCCTCGATCAGCACCTGCATGCCGAGATAGGTCATGTCCCAGCGCCGGTCGCTGAGCGTCTGCTCGAGCAGGTTCTTCAGCGACTCGGTGATCGGATAGGCTTCCTTGAACTTCTCGTGGATCAGCCGCTTGTAGGTCTCGACGTGGCGCGCCTCGTCCATCACCTGGGTGGCGGCGTAGAACTTGGCGTTCATGTCGGGCACGGTGCCGACGATCTTGGCGGTCGCGATCAGCGCGCCCTGCTCGCCGTGCATGAACTGACAGATCGAATGGCACTGCAGGTTGAAGCGCAGCCAGTCCTTCTCCTTGTCGGTCATCTTGTCCCAGAACGGCGAGCCGTAGATCGGGATCGACTCGTCGGACATGCCCATCGGGTTGCCCTCGAACAGCTCCTGGCTCCAGTCGAGCCGGGTGCTGGTGTCCCACTGCTGCTGCTTGCCCTTCTCGTAGAGGTTCAGCAGGTCGGCCGAGCCGTCGTCATATTCCCAGTTGAACTGGATCTCGGTGGCGCCGTCGAACTTCCAATTCGTGACCTCGACCGGGAGCTGATAGATCTTTTGCGTCGTCATGGCCCTTGCCTCCTGGCGCTGAACGCTGTCCCATTCCTTTCGCCCGGAACGGCAAAGTTGACGCTCCGGTCATTTTTCTCAGCGGAACCTATCACACTCTGCTGGAAGAGTCTTGCACGGAAATTGCAGCTATCCTGAAGATGGATTTATCGATGGCATACAACCAGTTACGCGTCGCCAAGGTCATCCAGGAGACGCCCGACGCGCGCTCCTTCGTGCTCGAGGTGCCGCCCGACCTGGTCGAGAAGTACCGCTACAAAGCCGGCCAGTTCCTGACCTTCCGCGTTCCGCATGACGAGGGTGCCTTCAATCGCTGCTACTCGCTGTCGAGCGCACCCGAGATCGACGGGCTGCCCAAGGTAACGGTGAAGCGGGTCACCGGTGGCAAGGGCTCGAACTGGTTTCACGACGCGCTGAAGGAAGGTCTCACGCTCGAGGTGCTGCCGCCGGCCGGTCGCTTCGTGCTGAGCGACAGCGCGGCTCCCCTGCTGCTGTTCGGCGGCGGCAGCGGCATCACGCCGATGATGTCGCTCATCAAGTCGGCGCTGAAGAACTCCCCGCGCAGGATCCGGCTGTTCTATGCCAACCGCGACAAGCCCTCGATCATCTTCGATGCCGAGTTCGAGGCGTTGCAGGCGGCGTATCCCGGCCGCCTCGAGGTGATCCATCATCTCGACGTGACGCAGGGACTCACCACGGTCGAGGAGATCACGGCGACGTTGAAGGGCTTCGAGACGGCGGAAGCCTATCTCTGCGGCCCCGGTCCGTTCATGACCCTGGTCGAGAACACGCTGCTTGGCGCCGGCATGCCGCGCGAGCGCGTGCGCATCGAGCGTTTCGAGGCCTCGGGCAACGATGCCGTGCCGATCGAGCCGACCGAAGAAGGCGACGTGATCCCCAGCGAGATCACCATCCATTTCGAGGGCAAGGTGCACAAGGTCCCCTACCGCAAGGGGCTGAGCATCCTCGAGGCGGCGCGCGGCGCCGGGCTCAACCCGCTGTCGTCGTGCGAGGAAGGCTTCTGCGCCTCGTGCGCGGCCAAGCGCATCAAGGGCAAGATCGTGCTGGCCAAGAACGACATCTATACGCCGGATGATCTCGCCAACAACTGGATCCTCACCTGCCAGGGCCACTGCTTCGGCGCCGAGGTCGAGATCACCTACGACGTGGTGTGACGATCGCCGGCCAGCCGACGCTCCAGGCGACGCTCCTCACCGTCGTCGCCGGCATCGCCGACGCGGTGGGCTACATCACGATGGGCGCCGTGTTCGCCGCCAACATGACCGGCAACACGGTGCTGGCCGGCATCGCCGTCGCCGAGAAGCGGTACTCCGACGCCGCCCGCCATCTGTCGCCGCTGGTGACGTTCTTCATCGGCGCCATGCTGGCCCGCCTCATCCTGCGCCTGTGGCACAGGCCTGCCATCGCGATCGCGATCGAGGCACTCTTGTTGGCCGGATTGGATTTCCTGCCTCTCGGGGCGGAGTCGAAGGTCCTGATCGTCGCCTTCGCCATGGGCCTGCAGGCCTCGGCGATCACCCAGTTCGGCGGCGCCTCGATCAGCACGGTCGTGGTGACCAGCACGCTCGCCCGCACCGCCGACGCCGCGCTCGATGCCCTGCTGCCCGGCGCCGCAAAAGCGCCGCCGGCCAAGACGACGCCGCGCCTGCTCCTGCTGACCTGGCTCGGTTACCTGGCAGGCGCCGTCGCCGGCGCCCTGCTGCTGCACGTCATGCCCTACCCGCTGATCGTGCCGGCGGTGCTGCTCGTGCTGGTGATGTTTCTCTGACGCCCGCGTGGCGCTCTTTTTCTTCTCCTCCCTAGCGAAGCTGGGGAGGTGTCCGCGTCTTCGCGGACGGAGGGGTCATGAGCCTCAGTCCCGTAGCTCATGACCCCTCCGTCGCCGTAAGACGGCGACACCTCCCCAGCTTCGCTAGGGAGGAAAACAGTCATCACATCGGCGGCGTGAGCCCGTCCTTGCCGTAGGTGATGCGCGGCGCTTTCACGCTGCCGTCGGCCTGCTTCTGCGCCACCGAGATGAAGACCTTGGTGCCCGGGCCAATTTCCGCCGCATCGCCCGGCGCGAAGGTGACGACGACCGTTTGCGGCGTGACCACGAGCTTCTTCTCGCCGTCCTTGTACTTCATGGTGAGCGTATGGCCATCGACGCCGGTGACCATCGTTTCGACATTGGCATTGGTCATGGTCGATTGCGGCTTGAGATCCCATGGCCGATGGCCTTCTCCGGCGCCGCGCATCGCCTCGGGAAAGATGTGCACCTCCATCGCCTGCAGGCTGTCGCCGGCGCCCGGCGTCGCGGTCGCCCCAACGAACATACCGGGCTTGAGGTCGCTCATCGACGCCTTAACCACGGCAGTGAAGAGCGGCTTGTCGGCAAGCTCGACCCGAAACGTTTCACCATCGCGTGTCTTCACGATGTAGGCGGCGCCATCCTTCTTCTCGATCGCGCCGCGCACGCGCACCGTCTCCTGCGCGGCGAGCGGCTGGGCGAGAACGGTCAGGCCAAGACCAAGAACGACAAGTTGGCGGCGCGGCAGGTGAGGCATCGAATCCCTCCGACGTTGCCGCCTTCTACCACCCGCACGCCGGCACTTCGGCTGCAATCAGCCAGTCCGCACGGAATTGTGACCTGGGGTTAATCGACGGACAGGGAATGCTCGCCGTGAAGTGCGACCGGATGGCCGCCATTCTGTCGTCCTGAGCGCAGCGAAGGACCTCATCGCCGCTCGCCACGAGTGTGCTTCGAAACTTCTGGCGATGAGATCCTTCGCTGCGCTCAGGATGACAAGAAAGATGCGGGTAGGGTTGGTGTCGGCTCCACGCAGGCTTGCCCAGCCGACAGTCAACAGCCTCGACGCGCCTGTGCCGTCACTCCGCCGCGATGGCCTTCTCGACGAACATCTTGCGGTCGAATTCCTCGGCGACGCGGCCGTCGTTGGCGAGCTGCTCGGCGACGTCGATCTTGGCGTACTCCATCACGCCCATGTCGGCGAAGGCCTTGCGCACGCGCTCGCCCCACAGGCCGATGTCCTTGACCGTCGGCACGACGCGGCTGAACAGGCGGCCGCGGAACGAGTTCATCTGCTTGGAATTGTAGTGGATGGCATCGAGCACGTCGGCCGGCAGGCCGAGCCGCTCCCACACTTCCGACTGATTGAAGCGGTCTCGCATGAAATAGAGTGCCTCGACCACGAACTCCTCGCGCTCGTCGCGCTCGGCGTCGCTGAGCCCGGGATAGTACTCGCGCAGCGCCAGGCGGCCGAACGAGACGTGGCGCGCCTCGTCCTGCATGACATAGGCGTTGACCGCGCCGGCCAGCGTATTGCCCGCCTTGTCGCGGATCGACTGGAAGGCGGCGAGCGCCAACCCCTCGATCAGCACCTGCATCCCGAGATAGGTCATGTCCCAGCGCCGGTCGCTGAGCGTCTGCTCGAGCAGCGCCTGCAGCGCCTTGTTGATCGGATAGGCGAGCTCGAACTTCTCGTGCAGCAGGCGCTTGTAGGCCTCGACGTGGCGCGCCTCGTCCATCACCTGGGTGGCGGCGTAGAACTTGGCGTTCATGTCCGGCACCGTGCCGACGATCTTGGCGGTCGCGATCAGCGCGCCCTGCTCGCCGTGCATGAATTGGGAGATCGAGTTGGCCTGCAGGTGGCGGCGCAGCCAGCCCCGCTCCTGGGCATTCATCTTGCGCCAGTAGTCGGTGTCGTAGATCGAGATCGCCTCGTCCTTGAGCTGCATCGGGTTGTCCGGGTCGAGCTCGAGCGACCAGTCGAGCCGCGTGCTGGCATCCCACTGCTGCTTCTTGCCCTTTTCGTAAAGCTCGAGCAGGGCGTCGGAGCCGTCGTCGTACTCCCAGTTGAACTGCAGCTCGGTGGCGCCGTCGAACTTCCATTCGGTGATGTCGACCGGCAGCGCGTAGAGGCGTTGGGTGCTCATGAAGAGCCCTCCGGGGTGATTGTCGCAGGGTTGGATCGAAAAGATGACGCTTCGGTCACCTTCTGGCAAGCACTGCCATTCAGTCTCCTCCCCAGCTTCTCTGGGGAGGAAAATGCTACGGCTGCAGCCGGTAGCCGCCGCGGTCGGTGATCAGGATGGCCGCGGCGGTCGGGTCCTTCTCGACCTTCTGGCGCAGGCGGTAGATGTGGGTTTCCAGGGTGTGGGTGGTCACCCCGGCGTTGTAGCCCCAGACCTCGTTCAGCAGGACGTCGCGCGCCACCGGGCGGTCGCCGGCGCGGAACAGGTACTTCAGGATCGACGTCTCCTTGTCGGTCAGCCGCACCTTCTTCTTGCCGCCCTTCTCCACCAGCATCTTGGCCGCGGGATGGAATTCGTAGGGGCCGATGGTCATGACCGCATCCTCGCTGCGCTCGTGCTGGCGCAGATGGGCCCTGAGGCGGGCCAGCAGGACATTGATGCGGAACGGCTTGGTGACGTAGTCGTTGGCGCCCGATTCGAGGCCCAGGATGGTGTCGGCGTCGCTGTCGGCGGCGGTCAGCATGATCACCGGCGCGCGCACGCCCTGGCGGCGCATCAGCTTGCAGAGCTCGCGGCCGTCCATGTCGGGCAGGCCGATATCGAGCAGGATGGCGTCGTAGTGGGCCAGCTTGGCCTTCTCCAGCCCCTCGGCCGCGGTGCCGACCTGGATGGTCGTGAAGCCGTCATAGAGGTCGAGCTGCTCGGCGAGAACGGTGCGCAGAGTCTGGTCGTCGTCGACGAGCAGGATCTTCTTGCCGCGATTATTTTGGGTCATGCTGCTTCCTGCGGGCGCCTCGAGACACTTTATCTGGTACGCAGCAGCGGCAAAAGCGGTTCTCTTCGACCGGGGGCTGCGGCATGCTAAGGGTAAGCAAGCTATGAGTCCGGCACAGGTCCATTCCCGCACGGCCACTGCACTGGCCGCCGTCGAGCGCGCCATGGCTGAGCTGCGGCGTGGCGGCATCGTCGTGCTGCGCGACGAGGAGGGTGCCGGCGGTTTGGTCGTCGCCGCCGAATCCTGCGGCCCGCGCGCCCTGCAGCGCCTGCAGGGCCTCGCCCAGGACGCCCCGACCCTGGTCACGACTCGCCGCCGCGTCGAGGCGATCGGCATGGAGATTCCGCCCCACATCGCCGGCGGGCTGGGCGAGACCAACAAGCCGATCACGCTGGACCTTCCCGAGGGCGTTCCGGTCGACATCATCCTGCGGCCCCACGAATACGCCCCCGGCGACGGCCCCGGCGTGCCGATGCGCCACGCCGCCCTTCGGCATCTGTCGCGGCCGGTGGTGAACCGGGCCGAGCGCATCGCCCAGACCGCCATCGAGCTCGCCAAGCTCGCCCGCCTGCTGCCCGCCGTCGTGCTGGGGCCGCTCAGCCGTGACCCTCGCAACAAGCGGCGCGACTGGGCGCGGGATCAGGATCTGGTCTACGTCGACGCTACCGACGTGCTGGCTTACGAGGAGACCGCCTCGCGCAACCTCCAGCAGGTTGCCCAGGCCTATGTGCCGCTGGAAGGCGCCGAGAACGCCCGTATCCTGGCGTGGCGGCCGAGCGACGGCGGCAAGGAGCATCTCGCCATCGTGGTCGGCGAGATCGACCCGACCGAGCCGGTCCTGATTCGCCTGCACTCCGAATGCTTCACCGGCGATCTTCTCGGGTCGCTGCGCTGCGATTGCGGCGTGCAGCTGCGCGGCGCCATTGCCGAGATCGCCAGGCGCGGCTCGGGCGTCCTGCTCTACCTGGCGCAGGAGGGCCGCGGCATCGGCCTGGTCAACAAGCTGCGCGCCTACGAGCTGCAGGACGAGGGCTTCGACACGATCGACGCCAACGAGCAACTGGGCTTCGACGCCGACGAACGCATCTATGCCCCGGCGGCCACCATGCTGTCGCGCATGGGCATCAAGCGCGTGCGGCTGATGACCAACAATCCGGAGAAGATCGCCCAGCTCGAACGCTACGGCATCGAGGTGGCCGAGCGCGTCGCGCATTCGTTCCCGTCCAATGGCCACAACGAGAATTACCTGCGCACGAAGGCCGAGCGGGCCGGGCATCTGCTGTAGGGCGACTCGGTGAGCCTTTCTTCTTGTCATCCTGAGCGCAGCGAAGGATCTCATCGCCAGAAGGTCCGCCGTGCTCCGGTTGCATCCGGCAATGAGATCCTTCGCTGCGCTCAGGATGACAGAGAAGCCCGCTTGAACCACAACCCGGAGCCTCCATGCGCATCGGCGTCCCAAGGGAAATCAAGGATCACGAGGATCGCGTCGGGCTGGTGCCGTCGTCGGTCGCCGAGCTGGTGCGGCACGGCCACGAGGTGCAGATCGAGCTCGGCGCCGGCCAGGGCTCAGGCCTCGAGGACGAGCAATACGTCGCCGCCGGCGCCACGATCGTCGCCGATGTCGAGACGCTGTTCGCGACCAGCGAGCTGATCGTCAAGGTCAAGGAGCCGCTCGCTTCGGAGCGCAAGCGGCTCAGCCGCGGCCAGGTGCTGTTCACCTACCTCCATCTGGCGCCCGACCGCGAGCAGACGGTCGACCTGCTGAAGAGCGGCGTGACGGCGATCGCCTACGAGACCGTCACCTCGCCGAGCGGCGGCCTGCCCCTGCTGACGCCGATGTCGGAGATCGCCGGGCGCCTCGCGCCGCAGGTCGGCGCGCACTATCTCGAGCGCGCCCAGGGCGGGCGCGGCGTGCTGCTGGGCGGCGTGCCCGGCGTGCCGCCGGCTGAAGTCGTGGTGCTGGGCGGCGGCGTGTCGGGCACGCATGCCGCCACCATTGCGCTCGGCATGGGCGCCACGGTGACGGTGGTCGATCGCTCGGCCGAGGTGCTGCGGCGCGTGGCGGCGCAGATGCCGACCGCCCGGACCATCTTCTCGACCCATGACGCGGTGAGCCAGATCCTGCGACGCGCCGACCTGGTGATCGGCGCCGTGCTGGTGCCGGGGGCGGCCGCACCCAAGATCGTGACGCGCGACATGGTGAAGGCGATGAAGTCGGGCAGCGTGATCGTCGACATCGCCATCGACCAGGGCGGCTGCTGCGAGACCTCCCATCCGACCTCGCACTCGCATCCGGTCTACAGCGAGGAAGGCGTGACCCATTACTGCGTCACCAACATGCCGGGCTCGGTGTCGCGCACCTCGACCTTCGCCCTGAACAACGCGACTCTGCCGTTCGCGCTGGCGCTCGCCGACAAAGGCTGGAAGAAGGCCATCGCAGACGATGTGCATCTGCGCAACGGCCTCAACGTCCATGACGGCAGGCTGACCTGCCGGCCGGTCGCCGAGGCGCTCGACCTGCCCTTCTCGCCCCTGGAGGCCCTGGCGGCCTAGCCGCCTGGCGGTAGAAGCAGCTAATCTTCCGGCCGCACCCCTGAAAACAGGGGGCGTTCCAGGAGGAAACATCATGTCCAGGATTCGGCGTCGTGCGCTGCTCGCGAGCAGCGCTGCTTTCGCGTTCGCTCCCGCCATCGTGCGCGCCCAGAAGAAGTACGATCCCGGCGTCTCCGACAAGGAGATCAAGCTCGGCCACACCAATCCCTACAGCGGGCCGCTGTCGGCCTATGGCGTGATCGGCAAGGGCATCGCCGCCTACTGGAACATGGTGAACGACGGCGGCGGCATCAACGGCCGCAAGGTCACCTTCATCACCTACGACGACGGCTTCCAGCCGCCCAAGACGGTCGAGATGGTGCGCAAGCTGGTCGAGGACGATGGGGTCTTCTCGACCTATCAGCTGCTCGGCACGGCGACCAACACGGTGGTGCAGAAATACCTCAACCAGAAGAAGGTGCCGCAGCTCTTCGTCGCCACCGGCGCGTCGAAGTGGGGCAATCCCAAGGAGTTCCCGTGGACCATGGGCTGGCAGCCCGACTACGTCTCCGAGGCGACGATCTACGCCAAGCACATCCTGGCCAATCACAAGGGCGCCAGGATCGGCGTGCTCTACCAGAACGACGATGCCGGCAAGGACTACCTGCATGGCTTCCAGAGGGGCCTCGGCAAGGACAACGAGAAGCAGGTCGTCGCCGCGATGAGCTACGAGGCCACCGACCCGACCGTCGACAGCCAGGTGATCCAGATCAAGAGCTCGGGCGCCGAGGTGTTCTTCAATGCCTGCGCGCCCAAGGCGGCGGCCCAGGCGATCCGCAAGGTGGCCGACCTGGGCTGGAAGCCGGCGCATTATCTCGCCAACGTCTCGGCCTCGGTCGCCTCGACCCTGAAGCCGGCCGGGCTCGAGAACAGCAAGGGGATCCTCACCGCCTACTACCTCAAGGATCCGACCGACCCGCAATGGGAGACCACGCCCGACTTCGTCGAGTGGAAGGCCTTCATGACCAGGTACATGCCGGGCGCCAACATGTCGGACGCCTCCTACGTCTACGCCTACTCGGTATCGACGACGATGCGGCACGTGCTGGCGCAATGCGGCAACGAGCTGACGCGCGCCAACCTGATGAAGCAGGCCGCCAGCCTGAAGGATCTCGTGGTGCCGCTGCTGCTGCCCGGCATCAAGATCAACACCAGCCCGACCGACTTCTATCCCATCCAGTCGCTGTGCCTGGCGCGCTTCGACGGCGAGACCTGGAAGCTGTTCGGTGACGTGATCTCGGGCGATACCGCGTAGCCGGTCTTTCTCGCTCTCCGCAGAGGGGGGACCTGCCCTACAAACGGCTGTCATCCCGAGCGCAGCGAGGGATCTTTGACGCCTCGCCAAAGATCCCTTGCAAGCGACGCTTCCTCCGCAAGCGTTGAACCCGGGATGACAAGAATGTCGTCGCAACATTCATATCCAGGGATTGAGAACGGGAACGCGGGCGCGCTCGTACTCGCGCGTATCCCGCGTCACGACCGTGAGTCCGTGATGCATCGCGGTCGCTGCGATGAACAGGTCGGGCTGCGAGTAGGTGTGGCCCGCCTTGCGGCCCGCTTCGACCAGCATCCGCCATTTGAGGATGACGTCCTCGCTTACGTCGAGAATGCGTTGCTCGAACATCGGCCGGACTTTGTGCGTCAGCCAGTCGTTCAGCTCCGCACGCCGCGCGGCGTCGGCCAGAAGCTCGATGCCAAACCGAATCTCCGCCAGCGTCACCGCACTGACATGGAGCAGGTCGAGCGGCTGCCCGTCGACGAACGCCACCACTTTCTTGTCGGGCCTCGACCGCCGCAGTTCGGACAGGACGTTAGTGTCGAGCAGCCACCCCGTCACAGATCGACGTCGCGCACGGGCATCTGCCCGCGCCTCGGCTCGATATCGACGTCGCGATAAGGCGACGCTTGCAGGGCGTCGACCAGTGCTCGCCCTGTGCGCTCGCCCTTGAGGCGGCGGAATTCGTCCGCAGCTACGACGACGACCTCGTCGCGCCCGTGCACGGTCACAAGCTGCGGCCCTTCGCTCCGCACGCGGCGCACCAGCTCGCTGAAGCGAGCCTTGGCATCCTGAAGTGGCCAACGTCCCGGCGGACGTGGCAGCTTGGGCGGCAATTGGGATTTTCTAGTCATACTGACTAGTATATCGGAGAGGCCGTCTGTTTCAAGATACTTGATGCCCACGACGATGCGGCAGGTGCCGACGCAATACGGTGACCGAGCTGACGCGCTCCGATCTGACGGGAGCCGACGCACCTCGACGGCGAACCATGGAAGCTGTTTGCCGACGTCATCTCGAGTGAAGCAGCTGAGCACGACACGCTCGATGTGCAGGGCGGAAGAGTCGTCTGCCGGATCCTGGAAGGCCGGCGGCGGGAGTCGCTAGTCTCGCCTCGAGCAACCCCGAGCAGTGTAAGGGGTGCCTCGAGGAGGAAGTAGTATGTCCAGGATTCGACGCCGCGCGGTGATCGCCGGCAGTGCCGCCTTCACCTTCGCCCCCGCCATCGTCCGCGCGCAGAAGAAATACGATCCGGGAGTCACCGACAAGGAGATCAAGCTCGGTCACACCAACCCCTACAGCGGGCCGCTGTCGGCCTACGGCGTGATCGGCAAAGGCATCACGGCCTACTGGAACATGGTCAACGACCAGGGCGGCATCAACGGCCGCAAGATCAACTTCATCACCTACGACGACGGCTTCCAGCCGCCCAAGACGGTCGAGATGGTGCGCAAGCTGGTCGAGGACGACCAAGTCTTCGCGATCTACCAGCTGCTCGGCACGCCGACCAACACGGTGGTGCAGAAATACCTCAACCAGAAGAAGGTGCCGCAGCTCTTCGTCGCCACCGGCGCGTCCAAGTGGGGCAATCCCAAGGAGTTCCCGTGGACGATGGGCTGGCAGCCCGACTACGCGACCGAGGCCGCTCTCTACGCCAAGCACATCATGGCCAACCATCCCAATGGCAAGGTCGCGATGCTTTACCAGAACGACGATTCCGGGAAGGACTACCTCAACGGCTTCATCGCCGGCTTCGGCAAGGACAAGGACAAGTTCCTGATCAAGACGGTGAGCTACGAGGTCACCGATCCCACGGTCGACAGCCAGATCATCCAGCTCAAGGATTCAGGCGCCGACGTCTTCTTCAACGATGCCGCGCCGAAGGCGGCCGCGCAGGCGATCCGCAAGGTCGCCGACCTCGGCTGGAAGCCCGCCCACTACCTCGCCAACGTCGCGGCATCGGTGGCGTCGACCCTCAAGCCGGCCGGCCTCGACAACAGCAAGGGCATCATCACCGCCGCCTACCTCAAGGACCCGACCGATCCGCAATGGGCCAACGCGCCCGACTTCCTCGAATGGAAGGCGTGGATGGCGAAATACATCCCCCAGGGCAACATGGCGGACGCCTCGTACACCTATGCCTACTCCGTGTCGTCCACCATGCGCCACGTGCTGACGGCCTGCGGCGACAATCTCACGCGCGCCAACCTGATGAAGCAGGCCGCCAGCATGAAGGACCTGGTGGTGCCGATCCTGCTGCCCGGCATCAAGATCAACACCAGCCCAACCGATTTCTACCCCATCCAGTCCGTCCAGCTGGCGCGCTTCGACGGCGAGACGTGGAAGCTGTTCGGCGAGGTCCTGAGCCACGAAGGCTCCTAAGGACACTGCCCAGCCGATCCAGTGAGCATGGATCGAGCCGAGATTGGGCGGGCGGAGCTGCAGGAACAGGCGCATGAGCGGGTCCTGCAGCCGGGCGCCGACGACGTTTCGGTGCTTGCCGTCGCCAGTGGGGCGGCCGAATGCCACGAGCTCGCCGAACGCGGCGGCGACAACGGGCTGCCTGGTC
Organism: Reyranella sp.; assembly: GCF_044224635.1. GTDB lineage: Bacteria > Pseudomonadota > Alphaproteobacteria > Reyranellales > Reyranellaceae > Reyranella. The sequence continues at coordinate 92,445 of NZ_JBGAKA010000018.1, forward strand.
GAGCTCAACGGCGACAGCGGCGCGGCCCTGGCCGTGGCACGGAAATCGCTCGGGTACGACCGGCGGCGCGGCGTGGTACGCTGGGTATGTCATGCCATGCCGCGACCCGATCGACACGCCGTCGACCTGACTGAGGACAGGACCATGCAGACCGACCTCCAGACCGCCAATCCGCTGCCGATGCCCGCACCCCGTCCGGGCCGTTGGGCCAATGCCAACGAGCTGCCGGTGATCGATTTCGCGCCGGTAAGCGGCAAGAACGAGGAGGCAATCGAGCGCGTCGCTCGCGAGGTCCACGACGCCTGCCGCGACATCGGCTTCCTCACCATCGTCAACCATCCAGTGCCGCCCGAGAAGATTCGCGCGATCTTCGAGGCGTCCAGGCGCTTCTTCGCCTTGCCGCTCGCCGCGAAGATGCACGCCTACATGGGCAACTCAAACCTGTTCCGCGGCTACCTGCCGATGGACGAGCCCGGCCAGCAGCCTGATTTTCGCGGCAAGGCAATCGAGGGCTTCCAGCCGCATCTCGATCCGGCGCGCATGAAGGCACGCAAGCCGCATCTCAACGAGGCCTTCCAGGCCTCGCTCGAGCTGCCGCCGGACGACCCTGATGTGCTCGCTGGCAAGCCGCTGCACGGCCAGAATCTGTGGCCGGAGAACTTGCCAGGCTTTCGCGAGACGGTGCTCGACTATCACACGACGATGACCGGCTTCGCTGCCTTGCTGGCGTCCGTCTTCGCGCGCGGGCTGAAACTGCCGCCGGACTACTTTGCCCAGTTCTACAGGAAGCCGCTGATCCAGGTGCGGCTGCTGCACTACCTGCCGCAGGACACGCAGGCGGCGCTCGAAGGCGGCGACAGCCGCGCCCACCAGGATGGCGGCGGCTTCACCATGCTGCAGCAGGACGATGTCGGCGGGCTCGAGATCAAGAGCAAGTCGGGCCAATGGCTGATCGTGCCGCCGGTCGAGAACAGCTTCGTCGTCAATATCGGCGACAGCATGCGCATGTGGACCAACAACCGCTTCGCCTCGACCCTGCATCGCGTCGTCAATCACTATGGCCGCGAGCGCTATTCGGTGGGCGTGTTCGCCAATCCCGACTACGACACCGTGATCCGTCCGCTGCCGACCTGCGTCGATACACAGCATCCGCCGACCTTCGACCAGATGCTGTCGGGCGAGGCCATGCTGTTCCTCTACAGCCGCGTCTGGCCGTCCAAGGGCGAGCCGGACAAGGTTTCGGGGTACTGATCGTCCACCTCCTATGAAAATCGGGGCGGGCACCGCCCCGATTTTCTCAGCATCGTGGTGCGCGCCGGCGTGCTGGGGGTCTCCCCAGCGGAGCTGGGGAGAAGGAGAAAGATCACCGCGCCAGCAGCGCGTCCATCACCAGGCGGCGCGAGTTCTCGAGGTGGTCGCGGGCGACCCGTTCGGCGGCAGCACCGTCACCCAGCGCCAGGGAGTCGATCAAGACGCGATGGTCGGGGCCCATCGACTTCACGCGGTCGAACACGAAGGTCAGCAGGTGCATGGTGCGCTGACTTTCCTCGAGCAGGGAGGCCACGATGCGGGTCAGGCGATCGTTGCCCGCCGCGCGCGTGATCTCGATATGGAAATCGTTGTTGGCCTCGATCCAGCGCCGTTCGCTGCGGCGGTCGCCGATCCTGAGGCCGCGCGTCACCCGGTCGTGCAGCTCCTCGAGGAGCGGGATATCGGCGCGGCCGGCCGCCAGCCGCGCCGCCGCCGGCTCGACGATGAGCCGGAGCCCGAACACCTCGTTGACCGACTCCAGCGTGACAGACGCCACGGTGTAGCCCTGACGCGGCCGGGCGATCACCAGGCCCTCGCGCGACAGCGCGGCCAGGGCCCAGCGCACCGGCGCCTTGCCGACACCATAGGCCTCGGCCAGCTGGCTTTCGCTGCACGATTCGCCCGGCACGTAGACGCAGCCCACGATATCGCGGCGGATTCGGCCGTAAATCTCCTCGCCGAGCGAACGCGGCGCGGCGGGTTTGCGCCGCCGCGCACCGGGCGGCCGGGCCATTCGCACCAGCGGGCTCGCGCGATCCAGTGACATGTCAGATGATTGCGGCCTCGCCATTGCAATGGCAAGAGCGAAACCGGCCCGGCACCCGCCATTGACTCGTGACATGTCACGATGCTTTCGTGTCGCCGATCGCCACGCCGGCTCGCGGATGGTTGTTCTCCAAAGCGCCCGAAGTTTGGAAATCGTTTCCGCCCATGAGCCCGATGGCCGCAACTATGAAAAATCCTGACGTGCCCGGCGTGCGAGGATGGGACATGCTGGGAGGCAAGAGGGGACTTCGATGACATTGCCAGTGCCGACGCTCGATCACGTGGTGATCAATGCGCGCGACGACATGGATCGCGCCGCCGACATCTACCAGCGGCTGGGATTCACCCTGACGCCGCGCGGCTACCATTCGCTGGGCTCGATCAACCATCTGGCGATGTTCGGTACCGACTATCTCGAGCTGATCGCGGTGCCGAAGGGCGCGACATCAGGACGGCTCGATCTTCTCACCTTCCCGTTCGGGCTGAATGGGCTGGTGTTCGGTTCCGAGGACTCCGCCATCACCTACGACTCGCTCGTCAAGGCCGGCGTGCCGATCGAGCCGCCCGTCGAGTTCACCCGCCCGGTCGATATCGGCCCCGAGAAGCGCGACGCGCGCTTCCGCACCGTGCGCATGAAGGCCGGGGTCGTGCCCTACGGCCGCGTCTACTACTGCCATCATTTCACCCGCGATCTGGTGTGGCGCGACGAATGGCGCCATCACGCCAACGGCACCGTCGCCGTGGCGCGCGCCCTGATCGTCGAGCCGGACCCGGCCGCCGGCGCCAAGCTCTACATCGACATGTTCGGCGCCGACTCGGTGCGCAACATCAAGGGCGGCAAGTCCGTCGTCATCGGCAATTCGCGCTTCGACATCGTGACCGAGGCCGAGCTGCGCGACCAGTTCGGCGATGCCGCGCCGGATCCGGAGGGTCGCCCGGCCTACATGGCCGGCCTCACTTTCCGGACGGCGTCGCTCAACAAGGCGGCGCACACCCTGCACACCGGCAAGATCGCCGACGTGCGCCCGGGCGCCGGGCGGCTGGTCGTGCCGGCCAAGCAGGCGCTGAATGCCGTGCTGGAGTTCGTCGAGTAGGCGCCTCTCGTATCATCGAGCAAGGGCGGATCATCGAGAAGGGTCGGATCGCCAAGACGGGTTGTTGGGAGCGGCGGGAATCCATGGAGTATTACGACTGCTTTGCCGTGAGCTATGCCGCGGCGCGCGCCAAGTTCCTGGCCGCGTCGGCCGGCTGCGGCGGCGACGTCCGCTCCTTCGTGCATCCCGACAGGACGGCGCCGGACGGGGCGCCGCTCGCCGTCGACGTCGCACGCTTCGGCGATCGCCGGGCGGCCCGCCAGGCGCTGATCGTCAGCGGCACGCACGGCCAGGAAGGATTCAGCGGCTCGGCGGTCCAGGTCGGCTGGATGAATTCGGGCGGGCCGGCGAGACTGCCGGCCGACCTCGGCGTCGTGCTGGTGCACGGGCTCAATCCCTACGGCTTTGCCCATCTCACGCGCACCACCGAGAACAACGTCGATCTCAACCGGAATTTCGTCGACCGGTCAGCAGCGCCGCTGCCCGCCAACCCGCACTATGAGACGCTGCACGAGGCGCTTCTGATGCGCCAATGGACCGCTGACGAGAACGCCCGCGTCGATGCCGCCCTGGCCGCCTTCACCGAGCAGAACGGCCGCGATGCCCTGTTCGACACCCTGGCGCGCGGCCAATACGCTCATCCGGACGGGCTGATGTATGGCGGCCACGAACGCGAATGGTCGAGCCGCACGCTCGAGGCGATCGTGCAGGAGACGCTCGGCGACGCCGAGAAGGTGGCCTTCATCGACTGGCACACCGGGATCGGCGACTACGGCAAGCCGTTCTTCCTCTGCTTCAACGATGCCGGCAGTCCGCTGTTCGCGCGCGCCTGCGACTGGTGGGGCAAGGACAACGTCGTCGGCGTCCGGCCGCACGGCATGGAGCGGCCGAACTATACCGGCCTGGTGTTCCACGGCGTGCAGCGCTTCCTCGGCAACCGCGAGATGTGCGGCGCGGTGATCGAGTTCGGCACGCGCGGCGTCAACATGCGCCGCGTGCTGCGGCTGGACCAGTGGCTGCGCCGCCAGAACGGCCTCGATCCGGATCTGCGCGCGGCTTTGCAGGCTGACATGATGGACGCCTTCTGCCCCTTCGACGGCCAGTGGCGTGCCGGTACGCTGGCCAGCGGCCTGGACCTTACCGACCGAGCGATCGCGGGACTTGCCTCATGGTGACCATCAAGTACGACAATCAGGGCGACGCGATCTCGCGTGACGTGCCCGCCGACAGCCTGGCGCTGATCGACGACGGCGGCAACGGCACCGAGCGGCGCTACACCTACGGAGACATGCTGCGGCTGAGCGGTGCGATCGCGCGCGGCCTGCTGAAGCGCGGGCTCGGCCGCGGCGATCGGGTCGCCATCCTGTCGGCCAATCGCGCCGAGTTCCTGCTGACCTTCCTCGGCACCATGCAGGCCGGGCTGGTCTCCGTGCCGGTGAACTACAAGCTGCCGGCCGAGACGGTGGGCTACATCGTGGGCGATTGCGACGCCAAGCTGGTGATCGGCGACGACACGCGCCTTACCCTGGCGCCGGACGGCGTGCCCAGGATCTCGTTCGATCGCGACTTTGCTGCCCTGCTCGACGAAGGCCCGTTCACGCCGCTCGCCATGAGGCCAGAGGAACCGGCGATGTTCCTCTACACATCGGGTTCGACCGGCCGACCCAAGGGCGTGGTGCTGTCCCACTATTCGCACCTGTGGGCGATCAGCCAGCGGGTGCGCCGGCCGGTGCCGATCGGCCAACGTTCCCTGATCGCCGCACCGCTCTATCACATGAACGGGCTGGCCATGAGCCAGACGACCCTGAGCCATGGCGACACCATCGTGTTGCTGCCGCAATTCACCACCAAGGCCTATGTCGAGGCCGCCGCGCGCCATCGCGTGGCGTTCCTGACCTCGGTGCCGACCATGATCGCCATGATCCTGCGCGAGCCCGACCTGCTGGCGAACAACGACCTGTCGGCCGTCGAAGCGGTGCGCATGGGCTCGGCGCCGATCACCCAGTCGCTGATCGACCAGGTGCGCGAGACCTTCCCCAAGGCGCAGATCAGCAACGGCTACGGCACGACGGAAGCAGGCCCCGTGGTGTTCGGCCTGCATCCCAAGGGCATTCCCCAACCCGAGCTGTCGACCGGCTATCCGCATCCCGATGTCGAGCTCAGGCTGATGCGCGATGGCAGGGAGATCATCGGGACGGATGGCGAGGGCGGCGTGCTCGAGATGAAGTGCGGCGCCCTGATGACGCACTATCACAATCTGCCGGAGGCCACCGCCAAGGCGATGACACCGGACGGCTACTACCGCACCGGCGACGTGTTCCGGCGCGACGACAACGGTTTCTTCTATTTCGTCGGCCGCGCCGACGACATGTTCGTGTGCGGCGGCGAGAACATCTATCCCGGGGAAGTCGAGAAGATGCTCGAGCGCCATCCCGCCATCCATCAGGCGGCGGTGCTGCCGGTGCCGGACGAGCTCAAGGGCCACAAGCCGATCGCGTTCGTGGTCAAGGCGCCCGGCGCCGAGCTCGACGAGCAGGCGGTCAAGAGCTATGCGCTGACCCATGCGCCAGCCTATCAGCATCCGCGCCGCGTGCTGTTCATCGCCGAGATGCCGCTTGCCGGCACCAACAAGATCGACAAGCGCGTGCTGGCGCGACAGATACCAACCGAAGGGGAGATCCAGGGATGAGAGCCGCAGTCGTCCGCGAGCATGGCGGGCCGGACCGTCTGAATTTCGAATCGAGCTTCCCCGATCCCAAGCCCGGCGAGGGCGACGTGATCGTGGCGGTCAAGGCCGCGTCGCTCAACTACCACGACGTTTTCACGCGCCGCGGCATGCCGGGCATCAAGGTGCCGATGCCGGCCATCATGGGCCTCGACGTGGCGGGCGAGATCGCCGAGGTGGGTCCCGCCGTGACGGGATGGAAGAAGGGCGATCGCGTCGTCGTCGACCCGATCAACCGCGTCGAGGGCGGGCTGATGGGCGAGACCATCCATGGCGGCTTGGCCGAGCTCTGCCGGACGCGGGCCCATCAGCTGATCCGCATTCCCGACGGCGTGAGCTACACCGATGCGGCGGCCCTGCCCTGCGCCTACGGCACCGCGCTGCGCATGATGACGACCAACGGCCATGTCGCGAAGGGCGAGAAGGTGGTGATCCTCGGGGCCTCGGGCGGCGTCGGCGTGTGCTGCCTGCAGATCGCCAAGATCGCCGGCGCCGAGGTGATCGCCTGCGCCGGCACCGACGCCAAGGCCCAGCGCCTGGCCCAGCTCGGCGCCGACAAGACGATCAACTACGTCACGCACGACTTCCAGGACGAGGTCTACAAGCTCTACGGCAAGCCGACGCGGCGCGGCGGCGGCACCGACCGCGGCGTCGACGTGGTGGTGAACTACACCGGCGGCGAGACCTGGGTGAAATCGCTCAAGGTGCTGAAGGTCGGCGGCCGGCTGCTGACCTGCGGCGCCACCGCGGGCTTCGATCCCAAGGAGGACATCCGCTTCATCTGGACCTTCGAATTGAAGGTGCTGGGCTCGAATGGCTGGGGGCGGTCCGACGTCGAGACGCTCCTGAAGATGGTCCAGGAAGGCAAGCTCAAGGTCCTGGTCGACAAGGTCTACAAGCTCGAGGATGCCCGCGAAGCGCTGCGCGTGATCGAGGATCGCGAGGTGTTCGGCAAGATCGTGGTGGCGCCATGAGCGGCAGGCTCGTGCCCCTCACCAAGGCGGAGCTGCAGGCGATGCTCGATCATTCGCCGTTCATCGCCTTCCTGGGGCTCACGGTGACGGAGGCCGATCCGGCCAACGACCAGCTCACCATGACCTGTGCCATGCGGCCAGAGTTCGAGCGCGGCGCCGGCACCGGCCAGTGGCACGGCGGCCCGCTTGCCGCGATCATCGACACGGTCGGCGACTACGCGCTGATCATGACGCTGCGCCGCGGTCTGCCGACGATCAACTTCCGCGTCGATTACCTCCGACCCGCCATCAAGACCGGACTCGTCATCACGGCCAAGGTGCGGCGGGCCGGCAAGAGCGTGGGCGTCGTCGACGTCGACGTGTTCAACGACCAGAAGGCACTGCTGGCGGTGGGGCGGGCGGCGTACTCGACGCTGGTGAATTAGCTCTTCAACGCCTCCCCAGCTTCGCTGGGGAGGTGCCCCGTCATACGGGGCGGAGGGGTCATGAGTCACAAGAGGCAGCGGGGCCATGACTCATGACCCCTTCGTCGCCGAAAGACGGCGACACCTCCCCAGCAGAGCTGGGGAGGGATCTGAGGGCGGTATAAACTTTGCTTCGGGGTGTGATCGGGGACGGAGGGGCTTATGACCAAGGGATTTTCACGTCGTTCATTCGGCGCCGGCGCGCTTGCCGCCGGCATCATCGGCAAGAGCGGTGTCTCGCTCGCCCAGGGAACGCCCAAGCGCGGCGGCACCTTGGTTGCGACCTGGGGCGGCGGCGAGCCGCAGGCCTGTTACGTGCCGGCGGGCGGCGGCTCGAGCCCGACCTTCTCGTCGTCCAAGCTGTTCGAGCGGCTGGGCAATCGCAAGATGGACGGTGCCTTCGTCGGCGAGCTGGCCGAAGCGTGGAAGCCGGCCGCCGACTTCAAGTCCTATGCCGTCAAGATCCGCAAGGGCGTGAAGTTCCACGACGGCAAGGAAATGACCGTCGATGACGTCGTCTACTCGATCGACGAGATCTGGAAGAAGTATGCCGCCGCCTCGGCGATGACCGACTTTGCCGGCGTCGAGGCGCCGGACAGCGACACGGTCGTCATCAAGTTCAACAAGCCGGTGCCGGAATTCTTCTTCTCGTCGCTGCTGTGCGGCAACGTCAACTACATCGTGCCCAAGCACGTCTATGCCGGCTCCGATCCGGTCACCAACCCCGCGAACAATGCGCCGGTCGCCACCGGGCCGTGGAAGTTCAAGGAGTGGGTGCGCGGCAGCCACTTCGAGTATGTCCGCAACGACGCCTACTGGCGGAGGGACATGCCCTACATGGACCGGCTGATCATCCGTTACGTACGCGATCCGGCCGGCCGTGCCGCCGCCATGGAGGCGGGCGACATCCATATCGGCGTGTTCAATCCGGTGGCGCCGCCCGACATCAAACGGCTGACCGGGACGGGCAAGTTCGTCGCCACGCCCAAGGGCTACGAGGAAGCCGTGTGGTCGACCTCCTTCGAGGTCAATATGCGCAACCCGATCTTCGCCAAGCGCGAGGTGCGGCAGGCGATGTTCTTCGCCGTCGACCGCAACCTGATCGCCAAGACAGTCTACTACGGCTACGCGCGGCCGGGCACGAGCCCGATCTTCTCGCCCAACAAGGAATTCTTCACCGCTGACACCTTCAAGACCGCCTTCGATCCCAAGAAGGCGGCCGCCCTGCTCGATGCGGCGGGCTACCCGAAGCAGAAGGACGGCAAGCGCTTCACCCTGAACCTGCTGGCGGCCGGCTGGTTTGCCGAGAACGGCAAGATCGGCGCCATCGTCAAGCAGGGGCTGGAGGATGTCGGCGTCGGCATCAACCTCACCGTCCCCGACCGGCCGACCTCGATCAAGCGCATCTACACCGACTACGATTTCGACCTGGCGATCTCCAACCAGGCCAACCCGTCCGAGCCGGTGCCGTCGACGACGCAGTACTACACCTCCGACGGCATCAAGAAGGGCGTGCCGTTCCGCAACGCCTCGGGCTTCAACACGCCCGAGGTCGACGCCCTGGTCGAGAAGATCAAGGTCGAGACCGATCCGACCAAGCGCAAGGAACTGGTCATCGAGTTCCAGAAGATCACCACACTGGAATGCCCCAACCTGCCCCTGGTCGAGCTCGAATCGATCACCGTCGCCAGCACCAAGGTGCAGAACCATTCCAACGACCCGAACTACCTGGCGGCAAGCTGGTACGACATATGGCTGGCGTGAGGGCATCTTCCTCATCCGCTCCCAATGTACCTCCTCCGTCATACGGAGGAGGTGCCCCCGAACGGAAGCGGAGGGGCATTGGCATTAGTTTGCAAAAGGATCTCACCCTGAGGAGCGGCCCGAAGGGTCGCGTCTCGAAGGGTCTGCAACAGAGCGGGTGCTGCGACACACTATTTCAGAGACTCTGTGCGGCCCCTCCTTCGAGACGCCCGCGGAGTTTATGCCGAGGGAACTCGAGGGGCGGCCTCCTCAGGATGAGGACTTTGTTGGGCCTTCAACCAAATTCAACGCCTATAGGGCGGAAGGGGAAGGCCTCAGTCCTGATGCTTCCGATTCCGACGTCGGAATCATGCCAGTATCGTCTGAGGCTTTCCCCCTCCGGCCCTTCGGGCCACCTCCGCCGTAAGACGGGGGAGACAAGAGTTTCGCCGTGGCCGTAGCCGCCGCCAGCTCGCGCCAGCGGGCGGCGCTGCGACTCCTGCGGCGGCGGCTGATCCAGGCGGTGCCGCTGATGCTGGGCGTTGTCGTGATCAATTTCTGCCTGATCCAGCTGGCGCCCGGCAGCTTCCTCGACCTGATGACGGCGGAGAACCAGGTCAGCGACCCGGCGACGGTCGAGCTCCTGCGCAAGACCTACGGGCTCGACGATCCGGTGTGGCTGCAGCTGGTGAAATACATCTGGGCGCTGCTGCAATTCGATTTCGGCTTCTCATATCGCCAGAACATGCCGGTGATCCAGGCGATCTCGGTGCACCTGCCGGCGACCCTGCTGCTCATGACGTCGAGCATCGCTCTGGCGCTCGCCGTCGGCGTGGCCGCGGGCGTCGTCGCCTCGGTCAAGGTGCGCACGGTGTGGGACACGCTGGTCTCGGTCGCCGCCATGTTCTTCTTTGCCGCTCCGAGCTTCTGGCTCGGTATCATGCTGATCGTGCTGTTCGCGGTGAAGCTCGGCTGGCTGCCGGTCGGCGGCATGGCGACGATCGGCGGCGCGGGCGGCGGCATCGCCGGCGTGCTCGACATCCTGCACCATCTGATCCTGCCGACCCTGGCGCTCGGCCTGTTCTATGCCGCGATCTACGCCCGCGTCATGCGCTCCTCGATGCTCGAGGTGGCGCAGCTCGATTTCGTGCGTACCGCACGCGCCAAGGGGCTCAGCCGCAACAGGGTGACGGTGAGTCACGTGCTGCGCAACGCGCTCCTGCCCGTGGTCACCATCCTCGGCGTGCAGATGGGCACGGTGCTGGCCGGGAGCGTGGTGATCGAGAGCGTGTTCAGCTGGCCCGGCATCGGCTCGCTGCTGTTCGACAGCGTGAGCTCGCGCAACTATCCGGTCGTGCTCGGCATCATGGTGCTGGGCTCGCTGGTGGTGATCGGCGCCAACATCGCCGTCGACCTGGTCTATATGTGGCTCGACCCGCGCATCGAGATCCGCTGATGATGCGCCTCGATTTCCCCCGCTTCGAGTTCGTGGCCCGGTTTGCCCGCAACCGCGGTGCCCTGGTCGGCGCGGTGCTGATCTTCCTCGTGGCGCTGATGGCGGTGCTGGCGCCGGTGCTCTTTCCCACCGATCCGCTGCGCATCGTCGGCGCGCCCGAGCTGTGGCCGGGCGAGGATCCCGACTTCCCGCTCGGCACCGATTCACTCGGCCGCGACATCCTGGCGATGATCGTGCACGGCGCGCGCGCCACCCTGCTGATCGGGCTGTTCGCCTCGGCCGTCGCCACCCTGATCGGCGTCACCATCGGCGCCATCGCCGGCTATTTCGGCAGCTGGGTCGACGAGATCGTGATGCGAGCAGCCGAGCTGTTCCAGACCATCCCCAACCTGATCTTCGTGCTCACCATCGTCGTCATCCTGGGCTCGACGCTCACCAACATCGTGATCGCCATAGGCATCGTGAGCTGGACGTCGATCGCGCGCATGACCCGCGCCGAGTTCCTGGCGTTGCGCGATCGCGAGTTCGTGCAGGCCTGCCGCGCCATGGGCATGGGCAATGGCGGCATCATCCTGGGCGAGATCCTGCCCAACGCCCTGCCACCGGTGATCGTGCTGTCCTCCCTGGTGGTGGCCGGCGCCATCCTGTTCGAATCGGCGGTCTCCTTCCTGGGCCTTGGCGATCCCAACGTGGCGAGCTGGGGCCGCCTGGTCGGCGATGGCCGCCAGCTGATCCGCAGCTCGTGGTACATCTGCGCCATCCCCGGAGTCGCCATCATGGTGACGGTGCTCTGCCTCAACCTGATCGGCGACGGGCTGAACGACGCCCTCAATCCCAAGCTCAGGGATCGGTGATGGGCGGTCACGCGTGTCGCACCACTCCGTGGCGCCCTCATTCTCCTCCTCCCCAGCTTCGCTGGGGAGGTGTCCGCGTAATCGCGGACGGAGGGGTCAAGGGCCCCAGTCACGATGCTCATGACCCCTCCGTCGCCGAGATCCTTCGCTTCGCTCAGGACAGGCGGCGACACCTCCCCAGCGAAGCTGGGGAGGAATCGAGGGCGCCATGACCCGCCCTCTCGAAGTCACCGGCCTCAGCACCACCCTGTTCACGCGGCGCGGCGAGATGAAGGCGGTCGAAGGCCTGTCGCTCTCGGTCGCTGCCGGCGAGACGGTGGCGCTGGTGGGCGAATCGGGTTGTGGCAAGTCGCTATCGGCGCTGTCGATCATGCGCCTGCTGCCCGACCCGCCGGCGCGCATCGTCGGCGGGACCGTGGCGCTGAACGGCCGCGATCTGGTGGCCCTGACCGAAGAGGCAATGCTGGCCATCCGGGGCAAGGAGATCGGCATGATCTTCCAGGACCCGATGAGCTCGCTCAATCCGGTGGCGACGATCGAGAAGCAGATCGCCGAGGTGCTGATGGCGCATGGCGAGCTCGGCCGCAGCCAGGCGCGCGTCCGCGCCCACGAGCTCCTGGAGCTGGTCGGCATGCCCGATGCCGCGCGCCGGCTCGATGCCTATCCGCACCAGCTCTCCGGCGGCATGTGCCAGCGCGTCATGATCGCCATGGCGATCGCCTGCAGCCCATCGGTGCTGATTGCCGACGAGCCGACGACGGCCCTCGACGTCACCGTGCAGGCCCAGGTGCTGGCGCTGCTGAAGCGCCTGCAGGCCGACGCCGGCATGGCGATGATCTTCATCACCCACGATCTCGGCGTGGTGGCGGAGACGGCCGATCGTGTCGTGGTGATGTATGCCGGCCGCAAGGTCGAGGAGGCGCCGGTCGATGCGCTGTTCGAGACGCCCTTGCATCCCTACACGGCCGGCCTGATCGGGGCGACGCCGGTGCCGGGTGCGGCGCGCGCCGACCGCCTGGCCGACATCCCCGGCATGGTGCCGCCGCTCAACGCCCTGCCGCCGGGCTGCGCCTTCGCGCCGCGCTGTCCCCGGGTGATGGAACGCTGCCGGCACGAGCGGCCAGCGCTCACCCGGCCGGCGGCGGACCGCCTGGTCGCCTGCTTCGCCGTCGAGCAGGATTGAGCCCCGTGTCGCTGCTCGCGCTCGACGACGTCCATGTCCACTTCGCCACCGCGGGCGGCCTGGTGCGCGCGGTCAACGGCGTCAGCCTCGAGCTCGCCGTCGGCGAGACGCTGGGGCTGGTGGGCGAGTCGGGCTGCGGCAAGTCCACGCTCGGCAAGGCGATCGTCAAGCTGGTGCCGATCGCCGGCGGGGCCATCGTGGTCGACGGCGTCGATATGGCCCCGCTCACCGGCGAACGCCTGGCCGAGATGCGCCGCAAGGTGCAGATGATCTTCCAGGACCCCTACGGCTCGCTCAATCCGCGCTCGCCGGTCGGCCGCTCGGTCGCCCAGCCGCTGCTGGTCGCCGGCTGGAAGAAGGATGCCGCGGCGGCGCGCGTCGACACGCTGCTGGGCTGGGTCGGCCTGCCGGCCGACGCCAAGCAGCGTTATCCGCACGAGTTCTCGGGCGGCCAGCGCCAGCGCATCGGCATCGCCCGCGCGCTCGCCCTCAACCCCAAGCTGATCATCTGCGACGAGCCGGTGTCGGCGCTCGACGTCTCGGTGCGCGCCCAGGTGATCAACCTGCTCGAGGACCTGAAGAGCGAGTTCGGCGTCTCCTACCTGTTCATCAGCCATGATCTGTCGGTGGTCGAGCACATCGCCGACCGCGTCGCGGTGATGTATCTCGGCACGCTCGTCGAGATCGGCGGGCGCGACCAGATCTGGCGCAACCCGCAGCATCCCTACACCAAGGCGCTGCTGGCGGCCGCGCCGATTGCCGACCCCAAGGCGGCGCGGGCGCGCCAGCGCACCATCCTGCAGGGCGAACTGCCGAGCCCCCTCGATCCGCCGCCCGGCTGCCCGTTCCAGTCGCGCTGCCCGATCGCCGAGGCACGCTGCCGGCACGACAAGCCCGCGCTGCGCCCGACCGCCGACGGCGGCCTCACGGCGTGCCATTTCGTTTGATTGGGCTATGATCGATTCATGAGACTACGCCTCGTCGCGGCATTGCTCGCCGCCCTGGCCCCTGGCGGCCTTGCCGCCCAGACCATGGACTTTGCCTGCCCTGCCCCGGGCACCACCTTCATCTACGACAGCGGCACCAAGGTCATCGCGCGCGAGCGCGACGGCATGGACTGCCTGATGGACAGGGTCGGCGGCGCACCCTTCAAGCTGCGTGCCCTCCTGTTCGACAATCCCTCGGCGAACGGCGCCGACATCTCGGCCTTCCTGGCCGCGCTGAAGCCCGAGCGGCTGTGGCCCCTGGAAGTCGGCAAGAAGATCGAGGCGCGCTACAGCGCCGGCGGCCAGACCTGGAGCTACGTGCTGGCGGTGGCGCGCTTCGAGAAGCGCACTGGCCCGGGCGAGGCGCTGATCGACACCTTCGTCATCGAGATGAACGAAAGCGGCGAGCGGGGCCAACGCTCGATCTCACGCTGGTGGATCTCGCCGGCCGACAAGTTCGCCATCCGCTACGACTACAGCGACGGCGCCGGCCAGGCCAACCGCGCCGTGGTGACCAGCGTCACGCGCTGACCAGCAGGAGGTTCTCCTTCTTCAGGGTGGCATAGTCGGTCGCCGACATGTCCGCGATGCCGACCAGCGTGACGGCGTCGCCCGCCTCGATGGTGCCGTCCGTACCGTGACGATCCTGGACAATGCCGATCGCCAGGTCGGTGTTGGTCTGGTCGTACAAGATGAAGAAATACGACCTGTCGGCGACGAGGCCGGTCACCTTGGCGCTGCCGATGGCGTTGTCGAAGGCCTGCTGCAAGGTGAGACCCGTGGTGGCAACTCCGGTCGCGAGCTTTATGACCTCCGCCGCCGCGAGGGCGATGTGTGTGCCGCTGTTGCCGATGGTCTGCAGCACTGGCGCGCCGGGTGTGTAGGCCGCCAGCGGGTCTCCGATATTGGCGTAGGCGGCGCTGGTCGGGGAGAGGCCGATTGTGTCGGTGGCGACGACGAAGTCGGTGATCTGCGAGGCCTTGGGATAGAGCGTGGTGATCGCCTCGTCCTTCACGTCGCCGCGCAGGATGAACAGGTCGCTGCCGCCGTTGCCCGTGAAACTGCCGCCGATGCTGGTGCCGCCCGCCCCGTTGGCCAGGATGTCGTTGCCAGGGCCGCCGACACGGCCGGCAATGTAGGCGCTGTCGGCAGCGCTGGTGAAATCGAGCTGCACCACCAGATCGTTGAAGTCGTGATCGCCACCGCCGAAGCCGTCCTCCCAACCCCACGTGTTGAGACCATAGCTCCACAGGTGCGTGACACTGCTGCCGTCCGAGCTTTCGTTGGCGCCCGCGAACGCCCAGTAGGTATGGCCATGGGTGACATCGATGAGACGCATGGCGAGCATGTCGCCCTGATCGACGTCCTTGATCTGGACCTGCTCGAATTGGCCATAGCCCGGCGCGATGATGACCGTCGCGCCGGTCTCGGTGTGATAGGCGCGCGCTGCCGCCGCGGCGGCATAGCCCGCCTGGCCCGGAGTGAGGCCGCCAATCGTGCCGTTGAGATCGTCGACCCGATAGATCTCGAGCTGCAACGTGTCGATGCCGTTCTGGCGCATGCGGACGATGACGTCCTGGTCATCGTGGCCGCCCACCGTTGCGGCGATCGCCACCGGCCGCGCCACGTCGAACACGGCACCTGGGCCGCCATACTGGACGAAGCCGTAATCCCCGGTCAGGGCCTGCTGATAGAGCGGCAAGTCGAGACCGCCAACCGAAAGACCGAGCAGGCTTCCGGCGCTGGCCCCGACCGTCGTGACGTTGGCTTGGCCCGCGCCGTCGAACAGGGTGACCAGGGCGGGATCGAAATCGGCCTGCAGAGATTGCTGCGCCAGCGCGGCTGTCCACGCATAGGTCGCGCCGGCTGTGGTGGTGCCGACCGTCGAGCCGGCGAACTGCACGACCAGCCCGCTGGCGCCGATGCCAAGCTCATTCTGGACCAGAAGCGTTTGCGCCACCGCGCTGGTGCCGGAAAAGGTGCCGACCTTGTCCATGATCTCCGTCGCCTTGGAATGCATCTGGGCCTGGGCGACGGCAGTCAGGGTGCGCGCCAGCAGGAGCCCGTTGGGCGTGCCCAGGCCGGTAACGAGGTCGTAGCCCGGACCAGCCGAGAAACCGAAACCGGTCGGCGTGATGGCCGTGTTGTCGGACGTGTAGGAGCCACCCAGCGTGAAGGACGAGGTGTTGGTGCCCATCGTGACGTCGTTGAACGACGCCGGCGCAATCGCCGAGGCGAGATAGAGCAGGTCGTTCATGTAGCCCAGGTCGGGCAGACCCTGGTCGTGGAAGATGGTGTTGAGCTGCACGGCGAGCGACGCCCACAGCGGCGACGCCGCACTGGTGCCGAAATCGTCGTAGATCCCGGCCATGTCGGGTGACGGCACGATGTACTGCATGTTGCCGCCGGCATTCGCCGACACATCGGGTGCACCGCGGCCGGACGCGGCCGTCGGATCGGTCGTAGCTGGGTGGAGGCCAGAATCGACCTGATAGCTTGGCGTCGGCTGTGTCGGATCGACGCCGCCCGATCCGGTATTGTTGCTGAGGTAGCCGCCGCCCACACCCGAAATCTGCGTGCCCGTGACGAAATACTGGTTCCACACGGTTTCGACGAAGCGCTGCAGCGCAGTGCCGCTGGTCGGCAGCACGGCGAGACCGCCGGCGACCAGCTGCCAGAGGATCGCCGGGTTGCCGGCCAGCGCCGGCGCGACAATCGACGACAGGATGGTCGGATCGCTCTTCGCCGACGTGAAGTTCGACATCGACGTGCCGCCGACCAGCACGCCGTACTGGCTGGTGATGTTGTATTCGAGATTGGTCAGGCCGTTGCCTGTCTGATTGCCCGAGCCGCCATCCCCCAGTGCATCGAAATAGCTCTGGTTATGCAGCGCCGCGTCGACGAAGAGCTGGGCATAGGCCTCGTAGAACGGTGAGCCGGGGCTCATGCTCTGATCATCGCTGAACGAGCTCGAGATCACCGCGGTCGGGTGCTGCTTCTCCCAGATCGCACTCTGCATCGCCGTGAAGTTGGTCGAATCGGCATTCCCGTTGTAGCCGGAGCCGTTGTAGAGCGTGATGTCGCTGTTGGGATTGGCAGAGGCCACGACGCCGACATCGAGCGAACGCTCGAGCGCGTCGTCGTTGTACGACTGGCCGTTTTCGCCCTGGACGAAGACCTTGCCGCTTCCGGCCTGCCTGATCTTGGCGAGAAACTCGGTCAGGAGTGTCTGGAAGGATTTTGTCTCGGAGGCCGGCAAGGCCGAGCCGATGCCGCCTTCCGCAAGGCCGATCGGTTGGGTTTTCACGTCGAGGCCGAGCAGCGGGAAGTTGTAGAGGGACGAGATGGTCTGGGATGAAAGGTTCTGAATCGTGCTTGTGCCGTTGCCCAGGCTCTGATGGCCCTGCGGCAGCGTCACCGACGCGCCGGGCGTCATGTTGGAGGGCGGTGGCGCATTTTCCGTATCGATCCATAGGCCTTCGACGTGCCACTCCGACGGCAGGGAGAGATTGCCGTTCCAGAAAACGAAGTCGTTGTCGTGGTGGCCCGGATCCGCGTACTGCTGCAGCGTCGTACCGAAGAGCGCGTTGAACTGCGCCGCCGTGTCGACCTCGATCCAGATGGTTCGCGATTCCGCCGAGGTGACGTAGTCGCCGCTGGTCGCGCTGTTCGTCCCGTCGAGGATCGTGAAGCCGTAGGTCGTTTCCAGCTGATGGCGAACGGTGTCGAAAAGAGCCTTGTCGGCGCCGTAGGTCGTCCACAGCGTGCCCGAGGCCTCGAGGCTGGCCAGGGCCTTCTGCCGGGTCGCCCAATTCTCGGCGAGCAGGCTCGTCGGATCCTGGTTGCGCTCGAGCACGATGGCGACGTTGATCTTGGCATGCACTGCCGGCGTGACGGTGCCGGCACCGAGCTGGTAGGCGGCTTCGACGGTCGTCTGATCGGTGATGCGATAGCCGGTGAAATCCAGGTAGCTGGACTTGTCGAGCTGAACGTTTGCCATGCCACACCTCTACGCTCTACGCCTTGGCGAGCCGGCTCAGGCAACATCAGGTTACCACCAACGCCGTGCTCTCGATCGAACTATGCATGCGTGGCCGAGCCGCCCCCCGGCCCATAGCGCATTACCCATCGCTCCGTTGGCCCATTGCGCGCCCGGCACCCGGGGATCGGCCATGCCGCGCGAATTGCCCGAGCATTGGTTGACGGCCGCCAGCTCGACGCGCGGCATGGCGAGCAGCTCGTCGAGCGTCAGCGACAACGGGCGCTCGACACGGCCATGCACGGCGAGGCGGAACCGGCCGACATCGATCTCGGGTCGGGATGACCGCCCAGTGCCAGCGCACGTGGTGCCGGTCGTTTGGCGTGAACACGCCCTGGTCGAGCACCTCGAACGGCGTCTCGAGCAGCGGCGACCGGGTCCGTTGCAGGATCATCGCGCCCTTGTGCGGAAACGCCGTGGTGATCGGCCGATCGCGCAGCCCGCTGGCAAAGGGCAACCGGACCTCGCCCCGGGCCCGGACCGGATTGGCCAACACCGTGGCAACGAAAGATCCTTCCGCTATGCCGCGCCGGGCGCGGCTCCGGTCGGGATGACGGCATTTTTCCATATCAGAATGCTCTGCCCCTCCCTCCATTCCTGCCTATCACGAATGGGTGGCGGCGCAAGTCGACGCGACGTCAGCCGATGGACGCCAGCTCGGTATTGGCGCCGCAGATCAATGTGGCGACACGTTCGCCGGCGGCCGGGCGGTAGGCGCCGGCCATCAGCGCGGCGAGCCCGGTGGCGCCGGCCGGTTCGGCGATCACCCTGAGCTCGTCCCACAGGGCACGCTGCGCGGTCCGTACGGCGTCGTCGCTCACCAACACCGACTCACGCACCAGCTTCCGCGCGATCTCGAAGTTCGGCGTGCCGATGCGGCTGGCGCCAAGGGCGTCGGCGGCGATGCCCGAGATCGCCACGTCGACCGGCTGCCCGGCGCGCAACGCCTCGTGCAGGGTCGGCGTGCCCTCGGTCTCGACGGCGACGATCTTCACGTCCGCGCCGATCGCGGCAGCGCAGCCGGCAATCAGGCCGCCGCCGCCCACCGCGACCAGCAGCGTGTCGAACTTGGCCTGCTCGGCGAACTCCAGCGCCACGCTGCCGGCGCCGGCGAACACGACCGGGTCGTCGTAGGCGTAGACGATCAGCGCGCCGGTCTCGGCCGCCCGTCTCTCCGAGGCGGCGCGTGCCTCGGCATAGACCGGACCGATCTGGTGCACGATCGCGCCATAGGCCTTGAGGCGCGCGACCTTGGCAGGCGAGGCGATCGTCGGCACGAAGATCTCCGCACGATGGCCGAGGGCGCGCGCGGCATAGGCGGCGGCGGCACCGTGATTGCCGCCGGAAGCGGCGACGATCCCGGCCGCCGGCACCGCCGAGGCGAGCAGCTTGTGGAAGGCGCCGCGGCCCTTGAACGAGCCGCTGACCTGCATGGCCTCGAGCTTGAGCGCAAGCGGCGCCGCGACGCCGAACGAGCCGGCCGGCAACTCGATGACCGGCGTGCGCCGCACATGCGGCTGGATGAGGCGCCAGGCCGCCTCGACGGTGCTGCGGTCGATCATCAGATCCTCATGCTCTTCCGGACCGCGAGCGTCTCGCTCAAGGGGCCGTCCACATACGCGGTCCGGAAGACGATGACGAGTGCTACTTCCGGCAAGCCGGCACGTGGCGCAGGAAGTGGTCGAAGTCGGGTGTGCGCGCCCGGGGATCCTTGGCCGCCTCATCGTAGCGGCGCAAACGCACGGCTTCGGTGAATTGCGGATGGCGGCGGAAATCCTCGGCCTCGTCGGCCGACATCGGCCCGCCTTGCAGCGCCAGGCTGCGCACCGAATCGGGCGACAGCTTGCCGAAATAATCCGGCTCGGCGGCGCACAGGTAGCGCTTGGCGGCGACATGCAGGCGCACCGGCTCGCTGACCTCGGGGCCGAAGCGGTCGGCCAGCCAGCGCGCGCCCAGCTCCTCGTGGACGTCGTCGACGCCGCGCGCCGCCGGATCCTCGCCCAGCTGATGGATCATGTGGCCGACATCGTGCAGCAGCGAGGCCAGCACGGTGGCCGGCGGCGCGCCGTCGGCCTCGGCCAGCGCGGCCGACTGCAGGGCGTGCTGAAGCTGGTTGATCTCGCTCAGGCCATAGCGGCGCGTCGCGCGGCCGGCAAAGATCTCGAGAAGCTCCTGGCGCAGGGAATCGCTCATGCGCCTTGTCTACCACGATTCGCGTAACCGGGAATCTTGCTGAGCGCGTGCTGCAGGGGATCGGGACGCCACGCATTGGTGACGAAATCGCCATGCATGTCGAGGCCGCCGCAGCTCACGAAAGCGACCGTGCCGGGCGACAGGCTGGCCGGCAGGGTCCTGCCGAACGGCACGCGGCGCTTCTGCAGCAGGCCTTGCAAGGTCGCGTTCTCGTCGCGGGTGGATTCGGTGAAGGCGCTGAGCAGGAAGGCCTGGCGCCGCCGCGCCGCGATCCAGGCCGCGAACTTCTCCTCCTCGCCGTACAGCGCATCCATCAGGATCACGCCCTTGATGCGGTGCCCGGCGCCGCCGCGGTCGAGCGCATAGGCGGCCGACAGGTAGCCGCCGCTGTAGGCCACGATCACGACGGGCGCGGCGTTGAACTGGCGGCCGGCATTGCGGTCGCCGTGCAGCCGCATCAGCCGCTCCGCCGATTCGTCGAGATAGGCGGCGAAGTGGCCCGGCTTCCAGAAATTGCCGGCGCTCGAATCGGCGGCATCGACGGCGAGCTGCGGCGCCACCAGGGCCATGTTGCGCTGCGACTCGGCGATCTGGCGCGGCACGCCCTGGCGGACCATGACATCGCGCTCCAGGGTCGCCCCCTGGCCGTGCAGGTAGAGCACGATCAGCACCGGCTTCTGCGCATCGAAGCCGGGCGGCAGGTAGAGCAGCGAGCGACGATCGCTATAGGTCGTCGTCTCCCAGAACACGTCGCCGCGCAGGCTGGTGTGGCCGCGCTTGCCGCCGTCCCGCGCATCGAGGAACGGCTTGGTGGTGCCGGGCAGGAAGCCGCGATAGGGAAAGGCCGAGGCGTTGAAGCCGACGAGCTGCGAGCGCGCCTGCAGCAGCGGTTGCATCGCCGTCGGGACGGCGGCCGGCGTCGCCGCCGACTTCTTGGACGGCTGCTTCGGTGTTTTCGCAGCGACAGCCGTCGGCATCAGCAAGGCCCCCCCAAGGAGAAGCGCCCGCCGCTTCACGCGACGGCGAGCCGCCGCTCCGCCTGGAGCGGCATCAACACGGAGAAGAACGCCGGCAGCGCCACCAGATAGGCGACGGCGCCGACCAGCACCACGGCGGGCAGGCCGAAGCTGGTCGCCACGATCGGCACCAGCGCCGCGCCGATCACCGAGAAGCAGCCGTTGATGCCCCACGCCCACAGGAACATGTGGTCCTTGCCGAGGCGGCCCAGCGTGGTCATGGCCGTCGGCATGGGGAAGCCCATCAGCAAGGCCGGCGGCAACAGCAGCAGCAGGCAGAGCACGATGCGCAGCGCATAGGGCAAGGTGCCGATCCAGTCGAGCGCGTAGTCGATGGTGAAGGCGTAGAGCGCCAGGATGGCGAAGATCGCCAGGAAGATGCGCGGCATCACCGTGCGCGCGCGGTCGAGGAAGCGCTCGGAGAAGAAGCTGCCGATGCCGGAGAACACCAGCATGCCGGTGATCAGCACCGAGGCCGACACGGTGGCGTTGCTGAGCGCCAGGATGAAGTGGGAGATCATGCCCACCTCGACGATGATGTAGCCGAGGCCCAGGCAGAGGAAATAGATCATCGTGCCGAGCTTGCCCGGGTAGCGACTGAAGATCGTGCGCCAGCCGAAGACGACCGGGAAGAGCACCAGGGTGAAGGCGAAGACGGCGGCGATGCCCAGGGTTGCCCAGAGCAGCAGGTAGCCCCATTCGTCCTGCACCAGCTCCAGCCGGTCGGTGAACTTCAGCAGGTCCTTCACCTTGATGTAGGCGGCGAAGTAGGGCTGGTGGTTGGTCAGCACGCGGGTGTCGAAGACGTACTCGTCGGCGACCTTCTGCCAGCCGTCGCTCAGCAGGTAGTGCCAGGCGAGGCGACCCAGCACGGTGGCCGGCACGCGCGGCACGGGAGGCGCTGCGTCCTTGGCCTCTTCCTTGCCGTCCGAGGTCGTCGGAGTCATGCCCGGCGGCGGCTTGTCGTTCGGTTCCTTCTCCGACGGCCCGGTGGGATCGGGCGGTGCGCCGGAGAAGAAGAACTGATCGTGGTAGTCCTGCAGGATCTGCGGCAGGTCGGCCGTATCGACCTTGATGCCGGGATAATAGATCTCGTCGAACGACATCGCCTTGGTGTGGGCGTTGAGCTTGGCGATGTCCTCGGCCGTGAAGCCGCCGCGCTTGTAGAGCACGGTCGCGGTCGAGAGGTAGGAGGAGGCGACGTAGAACTCCTTGGCGATGTCGGCCCGGCCCTCGCTGCCGGCGACGTCGCGGGCCGCCGCCACCATGGTGGCGTAGAGCTTGAGCACCGACTTGGGCGGCTCTTCCTTGTTCCACAGGGTGACCGACAGGATGCCGCCCGGCTTCAGCGCCCGCATGTAGGCGCTCATCGCCTCGCGCGTGTAGGAGTACTTCTCGACGATCGAGAAGCCGCCCGGGCTCGACAGGCCGGCCGAGTCGGCCAGCGACAGGTCGATGATGTCGTAGCGGTTCTTGGTGTGAGCGACGTAGAGGCGGCCGTCATAGTCGATGACGGTGACCTTGGGGTTGTTGAGGACGTCGCCGGTGAAGTCGCGCAGGCCCTTGTCCTCGCGGAATGCCGTCAGCACCGCCGGATTGCCCTCGGCCACCGTGACGTGCTCGGAGCCCGACTTCAGCGCCACCGCCGTCGAGATGCCGCCGCCGAACTGGACCACGAAGGTGTCGGGCTTCTGCTTCAGGATGTACGGGTAGTACATCGGCAGGAACCGGAAATAGGCCGTCTCGTCGGCCGGCAGGTCCTTGATGATGCCCGATGGGCCTTCCGAATCGATGTACAGGCCGAGATAGGCGTTGGACGGCATCTTCGGCAGGTTGAAGGCGGCGTTGTCCGACAGGCCGGGCGCGAAATGCAGGTACGAGCTCGAATAGACCTCGAGGTAGCCGAACGGCGAGGCGCGCTCGTAGGTGCGCTGGTTGTCGGGGAACTTGCGGGCGTAGGACACGCCCTTGTAGTCCGACACCGCGAGCTTGGGGATGCCGAGCGCCGACGGCGCTACGTAATGCACGGCGGCGGAGACCACCGCGACGACGACGATCGCCAGGATGCCGCGCCGGTCGCCCAGCGCCACGAACCACAGGATGCCG
This sequence comes from Reyranella sp., assembly GCF_044224635.1. Lineage (GTDB taxonomy): Bacteria > Pseudomonadota > Alphaproteobacteria > Reyranellales > Reyranellaceae > Reyranella. The sequence goes on from NZ_JBGAKA010000018.1 coordinate 115,354, forward strand.
CCCGCCAGCCACAGGAGCAGCGGCGCCATGACGAGGTCGTCGGGCCGGAAGAGATACATGGCGAGCAGCACGGACAGCCCGCACAGGCCCGATCCGACCAGGTCGGCGAAGTAGACGCGGTTGAAGGTCTTCTGCGCCTTCAGGAAGACCACGCCGAGATAGAGCGCGCCGGCCAGGAAGGGCAGGAAGTAGAGCACGAAGTTGGCGAACAGCCGCCACTTCTGCATCGGATCCGACACCAGGAAGATGGCGTTGAACGGCACCTGCTGGGCGGCGAGGTTGCACACCACCATCAACGGCCCGAAGGCCAGCAGCGCACCTTTGACGGCGCCCTCCCAATGGCGCTCGAACCAGCCCTTGCCGACGCACATCACGGCGCTGGTCAGGCCGAAGCCGAACATGGCGAGGCTCACCACCAGCGAGCCGAAATGGGCCCAGCTGCCGACGGAGAACACGCGCATGATGCCGATCTGCAGCGCGATGATGCTGCCGGCGACGAGGCCGACCGACAGGTAAAAGGAGAGCGGCGGGCGATGGTCGAGATCGACCGTAACGGTCAAGAGGGGCTCCGTTGTTGGGCCGTCATTGCGGCCGAGGGTGGCCGCGCGTACATCGCGCGCGGCCCCCGGATGGCGTCGTCAGCGGTTGTGCGTGCCGACGATCTTTTCGCCTTCGAGCTTGGTGAACGGCACGAACGGCACGATCTTGCCGCCGTAGATGTCCTCGCGGGTGGTCGTGATCGAGCCGTCGGCGCCCTGGGTCTTGGTGACCTTGAGCACGCGCTGGGCGCCCGGCGGGCCGACCGGGATGACCATCAGGCCGCCGGCCTTGAGCTGCTGCAAGAGCGGCGGCGGCACGTGATCGATGCCGCAGGTCACGATGATCTTGTCGAACGGGCCGGCCTCTTCCCAACCGTAGTAGCCGTCGGCCGCCTTGGTCTTGATGTGCTTGAACTCGGTGTAGCCCTTCTCGATCAGCTTGTCGTAGAGACCGCGCGTGCGCGCCGCCAGGGGCGCGATGATCTCGATCGTGTAGGCGTTCTCGGTCAGGTTGGCGATGTAGGCCGACTGCACGCCCGAGCCGGTGCCGATCTCGAGCACCTTCTCGCCGCGCTTGACGTCGATGACGTTGGTCATGCGGCCCTGGATGTGCGGGCCGGACATGGTCACGCCATAGCCGATGTCGAGGAAAGCATGCTCGTAGGCACGCTTGTGGATCGCCGGGTTGATCGCCGAGAACTCCTCGCGCGGTGTCAGCAGGAAGGCGCGGATGGTCGCCTGCCCCCACAGATCCTTGTTCTTCACCAGCGCCTGGAAGCGGTCCCAGCGCTGGCCGAGGAACACCGGATCCTCGCCGCGGGCCTTGCCCCAGGCGATGAAATTGTCGCGCGTATCGGTCGGCGGGTTGAGATCCCAGCTGTAGGGCTTGATGGTCGCCGCCGACGCCGGGGCCACAAAACCGGCGGCCGCCAGCGCCGCGCTGCCGGAGACGAAGGTACGCCTCTTCAAGATATTCCTCCTTGGTGCAGACCCCGGGACAAGAGGGGCAAAACCACCGGAAAAGCCCGGCGATTTCGGGGGCACCGCACCCCCACTTGATACGGGAATTGTGGCGGATTTGCCAGCATGCGCATGCTAGGGATCGCGCCCAGCACGAGGAAAACACCGAGGAAACGCCATGGCTCGTCGACTTCTCCGCCGCTCCGCCCTTGCGGCCTTGCCCGCCGCCGTCCTGCTGCCCGCCGCCCTGCGCGCCGACTCCGCCTGGAAGCCTGCCCAGGGCGTACGCATCGTCGTTCCGGCGGCGCCCGGCGGCACGACCGACATCGTGGCGCGCCTGCTCGCCCAGCACCTGCAACAGGCCTGGGGCCAGACCTGCGTCGTCGACAACAAGTCTGGCGCCGGTGGCGTCATCGGTTCCGCCGAGGTGGTCAAGTCAGCCCCGGACGGGCTCACCGCGCTGATGGGTAATATCGGGCCACAGTCGATCGCCTATTCCCTCTACCGCAACATGCCCTACACGCGGCAGAGCCTGGTCGGCGTGTCGGGCGTGCTCACGGCACCCAACGTGCTGGTGGTCCATCCCTCGGTCCCGGCCAAGACCGTGCCGGAGTTCGTCGCCTGGCTGAAGGCCCAGAACGGCAAGGCCTCCTACGCGTCGTCCGGCACCGGCCAGTCGCCCCACCTGTCGGGCGCCTGGTTCCTGCAGCTCACCGGGACCAAGGCCGAGCACATCCCCTACCGCGGCGCCGCCCCCGCGCTGCAGGACCTGACCGCCGGGGTCACCCAGTTCTATTTTGACAATCTCACCAGCGCGATCGAGTTCGTGCGCGCCGGCAAGCTGCGCGCGCTGGGCCTGACCTCCGCAGAACGCAATCCCCTGACCCCCGACCTGGTGCCGATCTGCGAGACCATGCCGGAACTCAAGCCGTTCAACGTCTCGACCTGGTTCGGCGTGTTCCTGCCCGCCGCCACGCCGCGGCCGATCCTCGACTCCTTCAATGCCCAGATGAAGGCCTGGCTCGACGACGCCAAGACCAGGGAGCGCTTCACCGCCATGGCGGGCTTCCCGGCCTATGGCACGCCCGAGCAGTTCGCCGGTTTCGTCGACCAGCAAATCGCACTCTGGAAGGGCGTCATCGACAAGGAAGGCCTGAAGCTCGACGTCAACTGACCCGATCATGTCTTCCGGACGGCGAGCGTCTCGCTCGCTCATGAGCTTCAGCGAGCGAGACGCTCGCGGTCCGGAAGAAAAGAATCACCCTGCATTTTTGCGTTCGGTGCGTTCGGTGCGTTCAGGTCCTTTTGAATCAAGGAGTTGGCCGACCGCAAACGACCGCTCGGCAGCCATTCTTGCGGTCGGACCTGGCGTCTTGCGGTCGGGGGTCATCGGCGCGGGCATGATCACGCGCCGCCTCGCGCGGGCGCTCGAGCAACCGCGGACAGTCGACGCCGACCCTTGCGTCAGCCGTGTCCGTTCGCCGGCGGCCTTTGCGTCCTGGGTGCTCACTGGTGGCTGCAGGTCCTGCGGGCAGCGGCCAGAAATCGGTGAAAATTTGCGCCCCGTGCGTCCCGTCGCGGTCCGGCTCCTTGGAATCAAGGACTTGGCGGGGACGCAACGCTTGGAACCGGTCGCGGATTGCGGTCCGGCCGGCTGTTTTGCGTCCCTGGACAGCAGCAGGTCGTCGTGAGGCATGAGCGAGCGGAATCCTTCGGCAGGCTCAGGACAGGCGCTCGCGGTCCAGAAGAATTTGAACGTGATCCTTCTCGAAGTCTCACCGGCTTCCACTTGAACCGATCACGCTTTGTCACGACACCGCACGCGCAGGCAGACGGGCAAGCCAGAGTGGCTCGCACCTGCGGCCACGCGCGTGCAATTGATTGCACGGGCCTCGAGCGGCACCTCAGCTCGCATCGGTGCCGGCAGGCGTGATCCTGTCCGTCGGTTCGCACGGTTTCACGGCACCCACTATCACCATGCCGCCTGGCCGGGCAGGCGGGCGGGCCGAATTGGCTCGCCCCTGCAGCCACGCGAGCGTGCAACGATTGCACGCCGCCGATCGGCAGGCGAAGCGCCCGCCCCAGCTTCACACGATGCCGCGCTCCCGCAACAGCGCCTGCTCATCGCCTGAGACCCAACCGAAGACCTTCGGCTCTCCATCCAGCTGCTGGACGAGGTAGTGAACATCGAAATCGATCGCCACATCCGGCTGATCCCTGCGGGCATAGGTCACCGTCCAGGCGACATGGGTGACGCAATGATGGTCGTCGATGGGGGAAAGGCGGACATGGCGTATCCGCATGCCTTTCGTCCCGATCGCCCGATAGTGCGCATAGCCCTGGATCATGGCCTGCCTGAGGTGATCGTCGTTCTTTCCGGCCCTCACCCCGGCAGGCGAGGCGGCTATGAACTCGGAAGCATAGAGCGCAGCCACCTCGTCCAAGTCCAAGTCACCGGCAAGGGACCGGCTGAAGACGCTTTCGTATCTCTCGAAGAGCGTCCTTACGCTGGTTTCCATCGTCTGCTCTCCCGGAGTGGTGCGGGGCATTCACATTTGGCAAAGAAACACCGTCATCCGAGCGGAGCCTTTTCTATTAGCGATGCCCTGCGATGTGACGGGCCCCAGTATAGGCCGGACGCGGAGACCGCCAGTCAGGCAGTGTCATGGAGTTCGGGATTGAGCTTGCCCCAGATCTTCTCCGATGCCGGCATTGGCGCCGATCAGGCAACGCTTGCCGACCGTGATGCGTCACGCCGGTCAGGTCGACGCCATGCGGCCTGATCAGCCGCATACATCGACAGCTGGCTCAGGATTTCTCACGGGCGACAAGCGCGCCATCTTCACACGTCTACGGCGGCCCATGGCGCGATGGCTTACCTTGAGAGCTGCTATTTTCAGCCTCATTGACTGAATGCAATGTCCACAGCTCTTGGCTATTGGCACGACCCGACCACCCGATGAACGCTAGCGGACAACTACGCTTCAGACCGACAAGTGCATGACGGCGCGTGAGCATCTTCCGGTCCATTCTGCTTTCCATCGGTGCCCGGGCGAACGACGCTCGAGGTGACTGCCGCCATCTTTCCCGCGCGCCCTCAGGTATACTTGCGAACGTCGTCGATCACCTTGCCGTCGTTGGGCAGGCTGCCCGGCTGGGCGAACTCGACCTTGCCGCCGACCTTGCAGACGGTGCGGATGGTGGCCTCCATCGCCTTCTCGAGATCGGGCGACGGCGCCGCAGCCTCCACCTTCAGGGTCATGACGTCGGCCTGGTTGACCCAGTCGATCACCAGGCGCAGCCGCCCAAGGCCCGGATGCTTGACGGCGATCTCGGCAATCTGCGCCGGGTCGACGAACATGCCGCGCACCTTGGTGCGCTGGTCGGCGCGGCCCATCCAGCCCTTGATGCGCATGTTGGTGCGCCCGCACGGGCTCGGGCCCGCCAGCACGGCCGACATGTCGCCGGTGCCGAAGCGGATCAGCGGGTAGGCGCGGTTGAAGGTCGTGACCACGACCTCGCCGACGTCGCCCTCGGGCACCGGATCGCCGGTGCCCGGCCGCACGATCTCGACGATCACGCCCTCGTCGACGGTCATGCCCTGGATCGCCTCCGACTCGTAGGCGATGGTGCCGACGTCGGCCGTGCCGTAGCTCTGCAGGCAGGTCATGCCCTTGTCGATGAACATCTGGCGCAGCGACGGCGGCAGCGCCTCGGCGCCGACGAAGGCGTGCTTCAGCGAGGAGAGGTCCTTGCCGAGCTCGGCCGCCTTCTCGATCAGGATCTTGAGGAAGGACGGCGTCCCGACATAGCCGCTCGGCCGGATGGCGGCGATCGCGTCGAGCTGCAGCTCGGTGTTGCCGACGCCGCCCGGCACCACGGCGCAGCCCAGCGCGCGCATCGCCGATTCCATCATGATGCCGGCCGGCGTCAGGTGATAGGAGAAGGTGTTGTAGACCACGTCGCCCGGCCGGAAGCCGGCGGCATGCATGGCCCGGGCGCCGCGGAAATAGTCGGGCTCGTCGGTGTCGATCTCGAAGATCGGCCCAGGCGACATGAAGACGTGGCGCACCTTGCTCATCGGCACGGCGATCAGCCCGCCCATCGGCGGATCCTTCTTCTGCACCTCGCCCAGCACCGCCTTGCGCAGCACCGGCAGCCTGGCCAGCGCCGCACGCGACGTCACCGCTTCCGGATCGACGTTCTTCAGCCATTCAGCGAAGAACGGCGCATGCGCCTTGGCATGGGCGATCTGCTGCGGCAGCGCCTGCATCAGCGCCTTCTCGCGCTCGGCCGGCGTGCGGGTCTCCAGCGTGTCGTAGTGCTTGGACATGGATATTTTCCTCGGCCTTTCGCCGGCACGGTAGACGGCGCCCTGCCCCCTTGCCAAGGCGGCATGAAGCCAAGCTCACATTGCAGAGCGGTGACGGTGAAGTGCTTCAGGCGTCGTTCAGCTCGAGACGGCGCTCTCTGCGCTCCAACCTGGTCTCGATGCGGTCGATCCGTCCCGATTGGCCGGCAAGGTCACCGTGCAGATTGGCCATTCCACCCCGGAGGTTGGCGACGGAGACCTCAAGCGACGTCAGTTGACGCTTCACGTCGCGCCTGTCGACCCGCATCTCGTCCATTCCGGCGCGAATGTGCCGGAGATGCTCGAGCACCAAGTTTTCAGGGCCGTTGGCAATGATCCTCAATATCTGTGCCTGCATTCGCCAACATCAACGCCTGGAACCGCCTGGGCGCGGCGTTCCGCTTCGCGCTACCGATCCCCAAGAAGGCGACGGAAAGCAAGGCCGCCTGACGGAAGCCGGGACCGACCTCGAAAGCGGCTCGCCGGTCGAAGCCGCGCGTGCCGCTGTCTACATCACCGACGCGAGGCGCATCCTTCCCGGTTGGGCGAGCCGGACAGCGTCGGACCCGACCGTGGCGGCCGTGCTCATCGTGAGCAGCCTCATCTCATGAAGGTCTCGGAAATTCCACCTAGAGCCAGCGCTTGCGCCGCCGGTAGTGCTTGACGTCGCGGAACGAGCGGCGGCCTTCGCCGCCGATGCCGAGGTAGAATTCCTTCACGTCCTCGTTCTCGCGCAAGGCCGCGGCGTCGCCGTCGAGCACCACGCGGCCATTCTCCAGGATGTAGCCGTAATGGGCGTAGCGCAGCGCCACATTGGTATTCTGCTCGGCCAGCAGGATCGAGACCTTTTCCTGCTCGTTCAGGTTCTTCACGATCTCGAAGATCTCCTCGACGAGCTGCGGCGCCAGGCCCATCGACGGCTCGTCGAGCAGGATGGTGTTGGGCCGGCTCATCAGGGCGCGGCCGATCGCCGTCATCTGCTGCTCGCCGCCTGACGTGTAGCCGGCCTGGCTCGAGCGCCGCTCCTTGAGGCGCGGGAAATAGTGATAGACCTTGTCGAGGTCGTCGGCGATCTGCCGCCGCTTGCCGCCATGGATGTAGGCGCCGGTCAGCAGGTTCTCCTCGACCGTGAGATGGCCGAAGCAGTGGCGGCCTTCCATGACCTGGATGACACCGCGGCGTACCAGGTCATTGGGCGTCAGCCCGTCAACACGCTCGCCGCGGCAGCGGATCTGGCCTTTGGTGACCTCGCCGCGCTCGGCCAGCAGGAGGTTCGAGATCGCCTTCAGCGTCGTCGACTTGCCGGCACCGTTGGCTCCGAGCAGCGCCACGATCGACCCTTCCGGCAGGGCGAGCGACACGCCCTTCAGCACGAGGATGACGTGATTGTAGATCACCTCGATGCTGGCGACATCGATCACGTTGCTGGCAGCGGCTTGGCGTAGCGGTTCGGCCATGCGTGAGCTCGTTGGGTCTTTGGATCCTCCCCCGTCATCGGGGGAGGTGGCCCGTAGGGCCGGAGGGGGAGAGCCGCAGGCGAGGTTCACGACCTTCCGACGTCGGCAATCCTTGAATCTCGCTTGGGGCCTTCCCCCTCCGTCCTACGGGGCACCTCCCCCGCAAGACGGGGAAGGCGAGATTTCGCGATCAGCTCTCCTTCGAGCAGTCGCGGGGCGTGATCTTCTTCTCGGCCGCGTATTTGGCGGCGGTCTCCTTGACCAGCGGCGCCACGATGGCGTCGTCGGCGGTGTACCAGTCGGAGATCACCTTCCACTGCTTGCCGTCCCACTGGTGGACGCGGCTGAGACGCGTGCCCTCATGGTCGGCGCACGACACCTTGATCGGGCCGATCATGCCCTCGAAGCCCAGTTGCTTGATGCGCTCGGCGGTGAGGTCGAGATGCTCGATGCCCCAGCGCACCTGCTCGCCGGTCATCGGCTTGTTGCCGAACTTGGCCATGGCGGTACGGATCGACTCGGTGCCGAGCATCGAGTTGATCAGGCCGCGATTGTAGAGCACCGAGCCGATCTCGTCCGCCTTGGCGAGCGACTTGCCCTGCGAGAGCACGTACTTCTCGAGATCGGCATAGACGGGCGCCTTGCCCGACGTATGCTGCAGCATCAGCGCCTTGTAGCCAGCGCCCTTCTCGCCCGCTGGCACGACGTCGGGCTCGGCGCCTGACCACCACACGCCGATCATCTTGTCGCGCGGGTAGTTGACGTTGCCGGCCTCGGTGACGGCGGCCGAATTCATGACGCCCCAGCCCCACAACAGCACGTAGTCCGGTCGCTGCTGGCGGATCTGCAGCCACTGCGACTTCTGCTCACTGCCCGGCGCCGGGACCGGAATGGGCAGGAACTGGAAATCGTACTTCTTCGACATCGCCTCGAGCGCCGCGATCGGTTCCTTGCCGTAGGGCGAGTCGTGATAGAGCAGGGCGATCTTCTTGCCCTTGAGCTTGTCGAAGCCGCCGAGCTCCTTGGCGACGTGCTGGATCGCCACGTTGGCCGCCGTCCAGTAGGTGCCGAGCAGCGGGAAATTCCATTCGAACACCGCGCCGTCGCGGCTGTCGGCCCGGCCGTAGCCCATGGTGATCAGCGGCACCTTGTCGCCCGGCGCCTTCTCGGTCAGCGCGAAGGTGATGCCGGTGCTGAGCGGGCTGAAATAGGCGGCGCCCGTCGGGCCCTTGCCCTTCAGGCGCTCGTAGCATTCCACGCCGCGGTCGGTGGCATAGCCCGTCTCGCACTCCTCGAAGGTGATCTTCACGCCGTTGATGCCGCCATCGCGCGCATTGAGCATGGCGATGTAGTCGGCGACCCCGTCGGCAAACGGAATGCCGTTGGGAGCGTACGCGCCCGTCCGGTAGACCAAGCCCGGGATGAACTGCTCATTCTGCGCCATGGCGCCGGTCGCGGCGGCCAACCCGGCCGACACGATCGCAGCACCCAGCAAAGCCGCTCTGCGAAGTCCCATCGTTTCCTCCTCCTGACAACAGGGCCGGTCCCACGGCCGCCCTTCTGCAAACCCTAGAACATAATCGCGGAAGCTGCACTCAATGCGGGAAGGGCCACAGCCGGAGCTTCTCCTTGGCGATCGACCACAGCCGCGCCAGCCCGTGCGGCTCGACCACCAGGAAGAAGACGATCAGAGCGCCGAAGATCATCGCTTCGAAATGGGAGACCGTGGCCGTGCTGATTCTCCAGCCGACCAGCGCCCCCAGCGGCGGCAGCGCCTGGTTCAGGAAGATCGGCAGGACGACGATGAAGGCCGCCCCCAGGACGCTGCCCAGGATCGATCCCAGCCCGCCGATGATGATCATGAACATGAGCTGGAAGGAGCGGTCGATCGAGAACGCGGCCGGTTCCCATGAGCCGAGATAGACGAAGGCCCACAAGGCGCCGGCGACACCGATCAGGAAGGAGGAGACGGCGAAGGCGCTCAGCTTGGCATACATCGGCCGCACACCGATGATCTCGGCGGCGATGTCCATGTCGCGGATCGCCATCCATTGCCGGCCGATATGGCCGCGCACGAGGTTCTTGGCGGCGAGCGCCAGCACCACCGTGAAGGCGAGCGACACCAGGTAATTGGCGGTCGGCGAGCCGAGATCGAACCCGAACAGCTCAAGCGGCGGCGCATTGACCGAGCCGGAGGGCGTGTAGTTGGTGAACCACTTCACGCGCAGGAACGCCCAGTCGGCGAAGAACTGTGCCGCCAGCGTGGCGCAGGCGAGATAGAAGCCCTTGATGCGCAGGCTGGGCACGCCGAACACGATGCCGACGGCGGCCGAGACGAAGCCGCCCAGCAGGATGCAGACGAAGGGATTGAGGAACGGCAGGCGGACCGCGAGGTTGTACGCGGCATAGGCGCCGATCGCCATGAAGGCGCCGGAACCGAGCGACACCTGGCCGCAATAGCCCATCAGGATGTTCAGCCCGATCGCCGCCAGCGACAGGATCACGACCGGGATCAGGATGGCGCGGTAGACATACTCGCTCGTCACCAGCGGCACGACCAGGAAGGCGATGGCGAGCAGCGCCAGCATGGCGAGGCGATCCTGGGCGATCGGGAAGATCGCCTGGTCGGCCTCGTAACTGGCCTTGTACTGGCCGGCCTCGCGATAGAACACGCCCGCCTCCCCTTACACGCGCTCGATGATGCGCTCGCCGAACAGTCCCTGCGGCCTGACCAGCAGGAACAGCAGGGCGACGACGTAGGCGAACCAGATCTCGATGCCGCCGCCCATCGACGGCCCGAGGAACACCTCGGCGAGCTTCTCGCCGGCACCAATGATCAGCCCACCGATGATGGCGCCCGGCACCGAGGTGAAGCCGCCGAGAATCAGTACCGGAAGTGCCTTCAGGGCCAGCAGCGAGAGCGAGAACTGGACACCGAGCTTGCTGCCCCACACGGCGCCGGCCGCCAGCGCCACCAGGCCGGCCACCAGCCAGACGATGAACCAGATTTGATTGAGCGGAATGCCGACCGACTGGGCCGCGGCATGGTCGTCGGCCACGGCACGCAGCGCGCGGCCGATGCGGGTGCGCTGGAAAAACAGCGCCAGCCCGGCGACCAGGAGGCCCGCGATCACCGCTGCCCAGATGTCGAGCTCGTTCACCAGCACGCCGCCATCGAACACCGATTCGAGAAGGAAGACAGGCTCCTTGGGCAGGCCGATATTGAGTGGATAGACATCGGCGCCGAAGATCGTCTGGGCGAGGCCCTCGATGAAGAAGGTGACCCCGATGGTCGCCATGAACAGGATGATGCCCTCCTGGTTCACCAGCTTGCGCAGCACCCAGCGCTCGGCCGCCCAGGCGATGACGGCCATGACCGCGGCGGCGAACAGCAAGGCGGCGATCAGTGCCAGGCCGAACGGCCAGTGCCACTGGCTCTGCAGAAGGCCGAGCGAGCGCACCAGCGCCAGCGCCGCCGTCAGCACCATGGCGCCCTGGGCGAAGTTGAACACGCCCGACGCCTTGAAGATCAACACGAAGCCCAGCGCCACCAGCGAATAGAGCACGCCGGCCAGCAGCCCGCCGATCAGAACTTCGAGGAAGAAACCCATCGGTCCTCGCTGTTTGCAGCCCTGCACATTCTCATTCTCCTCTCCCCCACCAGGGGGCGAGGCTGGATGAGGGGGTGACGCACCATCGTCTGCACCCCCTCCACCTGGCCCTCTCGCCCTGGCGGGGAAGAGGAACATGAGGATCGGAGCGGTCGCCCGTTCAATGGCTCACTCCCAGGTAGGCGTCGATCACCACCTGGTTGCGCCTTATCTCGTCGGGCACGCCGTCGCCGATCTTCTTGCCGTAGTCGAGAACGACCACGCGGTCGGAAATGTCCATGACCACGCCCATGTCGTGCTCGATCAGGCAGATGGTAGTGCCGAACTCGTCGTTGACGTCGAGGATGAAGCGGCACATGTCCTGCTTCTCCTCGAGATTCATGCCAGCCATCGGCTCGTCGAGCAGCAGCAGCTCGGGCTGGGCGGCGAGCGCGCGGCCGAGCTCGACCCGCTTTTGCAGGCCGTAGGGCAACTGGCCGACCGGCACCTTGCGGACGTGCTGGATCTCCAGGAAGTCGACGATCTGCTCCACCACCTTGCGATGCTCGATTTCCTCGCGCTCGGCCGGGCCGATGCGCAGCGCCTGCCAGAACAGGCCGGTCTTCATGCGCAGGTTGCGGCCGGTCATGATGTTGTCGAGGGTCGACATGCCGCGGAACAGGGCAATGTTCTGAAAGGTTCGTGCGATGCCTTGGCGGGCCGCCTCGTGCGGGCGCATCCGGCTGCGCCGCAGGCCCTTGTAGGTGATCGCCCCTTGCTGCGGGTGGTAGAAGCCGTTGATGCAGTTCAGCATCGACGATTTGCCGGCGCCGTTGGGACCGATGATGGCGCGGATCTCGCCCTTGCGGATGTCGAAGCTGATGTCGGTCAGCGCCTTCACGCCGCCGAACGACAGGCTGATGTTCTCGACCGACAGCAGCACCTCGTCGAAGGAACGCTGGCGGTTCATGGTCTTCCCGACCGCGGGCGCCTGCCCTGAGCGTAGTCGAAGGGTCTCGCTCGCTCGGAGTCATGAGCAAGCGAGACGCTCTCGGCCCGGAAGAGAGTGAGCCTGACCATCAGCTCGCCTTCCTGAGCGGCAGCGCCGGCCCCGAACCGGGATGGGGCGCCAGGTCGCGGATCTCCATATCGCCTTCGATCATGCCCTTGCGCCCGTCCTCGAAGGTGACGTCAACCTTGATGCGGGCGCGGCGCGAGCCGTCATAGAGCGCGTCGACCAGCGGCTTGTAGCGCTCGCCGATGAAGCCCCGGCGCACCTTGTTGGTGCGCGTCAGCTCGCCGTCGTCGGCGTCGAGCGCCTTGTGCAGGATCAGGAAGCGACGGATCTGCGCTCCTGCCATGCGCGGATCGGCGGCGAGGTCGCGATTGACCTGGGCGATCTCGCCCTCGACGAGATCGTGGACCTCCCTGAGTCCGGCCAGTTCCTGGTAGCTCGCATAGCTGATGTTGCGCCGCTCCGCCCAGTCGCCGACCGCAATCATGTCGATGTTGACGAACACCGCGACGAAATCGCGGCCGTGGCCGAACGCCACCGCCTCGTTGATGTGCGGGAAGAACTTCAGCTTGTTCTCGATGAACTTGGGCGCGAACAGGGTGCCGTCGTTCAGCCGGCCGACGTCGCGCGCGCGATCGATGATGCGCAGATGGCCGCGCTCGTCGAGGTAGCCCGCATCGCCGGTATGGACCCAGCCGTCCGCCGTCTTGGTGTCGTTGGTCGCCTCGGGGTTCTTGAAGTACTCCTTGAACACGCCCGGGCTGCGATACAGCACCTCGCCCGACTCGGCGATGCGCAGCTCGACCTTGGAGACCGGCTTGCCGACCGTGTCGGAATAGACCTCGCCGTTGGGATGGATGGTGACGAACACCGACGCCTCGGTCTGGCCGTAGAGCTGCTTCATGTTGACGCCGAGGGCGCGATAGAAGTTGAAGATCTCCGGCCCGACCGCCTCGCCCGCGGTGTAGGCCACGCGCACCCGGCTCATACCCAGCGTGTTCTTGAGCGGCCCGTAGATCAGCAGGGTGCCGAGCCCGTAGAGCAGGCGATCGACCAGGCCGACGCGCCGCCCGTCGAGCAGCGCCGGCCCGACGCGGCGCGCCAGCGTCATGAAATATTGGAACAGGCGGCGCTTGACGACGCCAGCATCCTCCATGCGGATCGTGACCTGGGTGATCAGATTCTCGAGCACGCGCGGCGGCGCGAAATAGTAGGTCGGCCCGATCTCGCGCAGGTCGGTCATCACCGTCTCGGCCGACTCGGGACAGTTGACGACCAGCCCGACGACGTAGCCCTGGGCATAGGAAAAGAGGTGATCGCCGACCCAGGCCATCGGCAGGTAGGACAGCAACTCGTCGCCTTCGCGCAGCCCGTCGAACTCGGCGCCGGCGCGCGCCGCCCACACCAGGTTGTCGTAGCTCAGCACCGCGCCCTTGGGCCGTCCGGTGGTGCCCGAAGTATAGAGCATGATGGCGTCGTCGGCGCCCCGCCCCCGCGCGACCTCGGCATCGACCAGGGCCGGTTCAGCGGCAAGGCGCTCGGCGCCGCGCTGCTGCACCGCCTCGTAGGACAGGACATCGCCATAGTGCCGAAGGCCACGCGGGTCGACGTAGATCACGACCTCGAGCACCGGCACCCGGCGCCGGATCTCCAGCAGCTTGTCGACCTGCTCCTGGTTCTCGGCAATGGCGACGCGGGCGCCGGCGTGCTCGACGACATAGGCGAGCTCGTCGGTCACCGAATCCTGGTAGACCGGCACCGGGACGCCGCCCAGCGCCTGGGCGGCGCACATCGACCAGTACAGCCGGGGCCGGTTGTCGCCGACCACGATCAGGCGGTCGCCGCGGCGGAAGCCCAGGTCGGCGAGGCCTGCCGCCAGCCGGCGGACCTCATCGGCGACCTGGGCCCAGCGATAGGTCTGCCAGATGCCATATTCCTTCTCGCGATAGGCCGGCCGGTCGGGGCCGGTCGCGGCGCGCAGGGCGAGCAGCTTCGGAAAGGTGTCGCGATCCTCGGTTCGGCCGCCGGCCGCTGGCGTCGTCATCCCCGACTGCACTCCCTGATGCCCGCCACGCTTGTTATTGTCTGCGGCGGTTTCCCCGGTCACATAGCCACAGTCAATTTGCGCCGGTCAAGCCGGACGGCGATCGGTTATCGTTCCAGTTTGGCCAAAGTGGGAGACCCGAATTTTTACGGTGCGATCCTCCTTGCCACAGGGTGATCTCTTCCAATTCGCCCCTTGGACCGGTTGGGGCCAAGCTCGTAGCTCTTGGTAGAGAAACTTTGTACGTTCGCTAGTGTGAGCGACGAGGGTAATTGGGAGGCCGAGGAAGGCCCGGTACGTCCCCGAGATAGAGTGGTGGACGAAGCGAAAGCTCGTCTGATGGAGTTGTATTTCCCTTCGGGTGTCACGGAGGTTTACTACGGGAGGCAGTTGGAGGTGTGGCTGGAAAAGGAGTTTTTCCACTGGATCACACGCAAGGCACTGGTTGAGTTGCGAGAGGAGCGCCAAATTGGGTTTAGTGTGGAGGAGACCGCGCAGCATGAGGCGCATTTCTACTGGCCTCGTCGACATCGGTACCCTCGGAGACAAATTAAGGAGATCATTCAGCTGATTGATGAGTTCTCTGAGCCGACCTTTACAAGGGCGGTTGGGCATCACGCCGAGTTGCTGTTCGACTCGAGCCTCGCGTACACTGGTTTTCGTGTTCGCAGTAGGAACGTGCGGTCATGGGGTGGGAAGTGGTGGAGTGATAGCAACCACGATCTTGATCGAGTGATTGAACGGGATGGCGTCGCATACGGCGTCGAGATCAAGAACCAGCTTGGGTACATCGATCAAACCGAGTTCGGGGTGAAGTTGCAGATGTGCGAACACCTCGAACTGCGGCCTCTCTTCGTGGCGCGGATGATGCCAGCGAACTATATCAACGCCGTCTATCAAGCTGGGGGGTTCTCGCTGATCGTAGGAGACCTGCTGTACCCTTTGATGGCAGACAGACTAGCGAAGCAAGTTCGGGACCGGCTCAAGTATCCCGTGGTGAGCGTGCGCGCGTTGCCTGATACTGCGTTGGCGCGTTTCACTGAGTGGCATAAGCGGCAAGGCGGCGTGTGAATTGGAACGGGTCATTCACACGGGCATAGGGCTAAGCGTCTGAAAATGCTCGTCATTCCCGGTCCCCCTTTAATACAAGTTGGCTGGCGTGCTTGGTTACCGTGGTCGAGGGGCCTTGGTACGGTGTCGCAAGCCGCTACGGACTGGAAGTTGCGTACAAGATGACCTTCACGGATGGTGTCGAATGTGCGCGTCCATTGGCCCTGCAGCGTCCTGCCGCCGCCGTCTATGGGCTTGCTCACCATTTCCCACCCTCCGGCCTCCGGTTCAAGGAATCGCCGCCGGCTGCAGTCGCAGGGTGAAGGCCGCCCCGCCGCCGCGCCGATTCTCGACCGTGATGCTGCCGCCGTGGGTCTCGGCGACGCGCGCCGCGATGGCGAGGCCGAGACCGCGGCCGCCCGAATCGTGCCGATCGCGCCGCCAGAACCGGCGGAAGATCGACTCGCGCTCGCTCTCCGGTATGCCGGGCCCATCGTCGAGGACGCGCACCACGCAGTCGGTCCAGACCTCGACGTCGACGGCGCCGCCGTTGGGCGTGTGGCGGATGGCGTTCTCGATCAGATTGCGCACGGCGCGGAA
>NZ_JBGAKA010000019.1:0-129851 GCF_044224635.1 Reyranella sp.
GACAGCGAAGCGGAGTAGCGAATGGACCTCGCATTCAGCAAGGATGAGCTCGCCTTCCAGAAGGAGGTGCGCGACTGGATCAGCGCCAACATGCCGGTCGAGGTGGCGGAGGAGAGTCGGCGCAGCCGCACCAGCCACGTCTCCAAGGAACGCCTGCTGCAGTGGCAGAGGAAGCTCGCCGAGCGCGGCTGGCTCTGCCCGAACTGGCCGAAGGAGCACGGCGGGCCGGGCTGGAGCTCGACGCAGAAATTCATCTTCGAGATGGAGATGGCGCGCGCCGATTCGCCCTACCTGTCGTCGTTCAGCCTCAAGATGGTGGCGCCCGTCCTGATGAAGTACGGCAGCGATGCGCAGAAGAAGCGCTTTCTGCCGAAGATTGCCGCCGCCGAGGAGCTGTGGTGCCAGGGCTACTCCGAGCCGGGCTCGGGCTCCGATCTGGCGAGCCTGCGCACCAGGGCCGAGCGGCAGGGCGACCACTACATCGTCAACGGCCAGAAGATCTGGACGACCAACGCCCATTTTGCCGACTGGATCTTCTGCCTGGTGCGCACCTCGAACGAGGGCAAGCGCCAGGAGGGCATCTCGTTCCTGCTGATCGACATGAAGTCGCCGGGAATCAGGATCGATCCGATCTACCTGGTCGACGGCACGCGCACGCCGATGCGACACGAGGTCAATCAGGTGTTCTTCACCGACGTCAAGGTGCCGGTCGAGAACCGCGTCGGCGAGGAGAACAAGGGCTGGACCTACGCCAAATACCTGCTCGAGTTCGAGCGTGGCGGCCAGGCGCACGGGCCGCGCCTGCGCAAGGCGTTCCGCCATCTGCAGACCTTGTCGAAGACGCAGCTGGACGCCGGCGAGCCGTTGTCGGCCAGCCCGGCGTGGCGCGAGAAGATGGCGGCGCTCGAGATGGAGATCGATGCCGTCGAGATGAACGAGATGATGTTCTACTCCAGCCTCAAGACCGGCGACGCCCCCGGCAACATGGCCTCGGTGGTCAAGATGCGCGGCACCGAGGTCGGCCAGAAGGTGACCGAGATGGCCGTCGAGGCGGTCGGCTGGTACGGCGCGCCGTTCACCGAGCTGCGCAACTACGACAGCAACATCGTCCCGGTCGGCGGCGAGTATGTCGACGACGTCTCGCCGCGCTACTTCAACACCCGCAAGACCACGATCTACGGCGGCTCGTCGGAAGTGCAGCGCAACGTGCTGGCCAAGGCGATGCTGGGGCTGTGAGGCGATAAGAGGAAAGGTCCCTCGCTGCGCTCGGGATGACAACAGTGGTGGGGAAGCGCCGCTACGCCAATACTGTCATCCCGAGCGCAGAGAGGGATCTTTCTTTTCATCGTCATCCGATCAGCAAGGACAGGAATCACCATGGACTACCGTCGTCTCGGCCGGGCAGGCCTCAAGGTCTCGGAGATCTGCCTCGGCACCATGACCTTCGGCAATGGTGCCGACGAGGCCGAGGCGGCGCGCATGGTGCATGCGGCGTTCGATGCCGGCGTCAATTTCTTCGATACGGCCAACACCTACGTCGCCGGCGTGTCGGAGACCATGCTGGGCAAGGCGCTGAAGGGCCGACGGCAGGATGCGGTGATCGCCACCAAGATGTTCAACCCGACGGGCGGCAGGGTCAACGATTCGGGCATGTCGCGCCTGCACATCAAGCAGGCCGTGGAAGACAGCCTGCGCCGCCTGCAGACCGACTACATCGACCTATACTACATCCACCATGTCGACGTGCAGACGCCGCTCGAGGAGATGCTGCGCGCCTTCGACGACCTCGTGCGCCAGGGCAAGGTGCTCTACACCGGCTGCTCCAACTACGAGACGTGGCGCCTGATGGAGGCGCTGTGGGTCAGCGACACCAACGGCTGGGTCCGTTTCGACGCCTACCAGCCGCAATACAGCCTGGTGGTGCGCGACATCGATGAGGAGCTGGTGCCGGCGTGCGAGGCCAAGGGGCTGGGCGTCGTGGTGTGGTCACCGCTCGCCGGCGGCTACCTCGCGGGCAGGTACAAGCCCGGCAACCTCGAGGCCGACGGCACGCGATCGGCCGAAGGCTGGGGATCGGGAGGTCGCTTCTTCGCGCGCAATCACGCCGAGATCCTGCAGGCTCTGCTCGACACGGCGCGCGAGATCAACCGCTCGCCGGCGGAGACGGCGCTGCGCTGGGTGATGGACCAGCCCGCCATCACCAGCGCAATCGTGGGCGCGCGCAACGCCCGGCAGCTTGGCGAGACGCTGAGCGCCGGCGGTTGGCGCCTGCCGGCCGAGGCGCTCGAGCGGCTGAACAAGGTCTCGGCGCAACCGCACCGCTACCCGCGCGCCTTCGAGGAGACCATGGTCGAGCGGCGCCAAGCCGCGATCAAGATGCCGGGGAAGAAGTAGCGACCAACTCATCCTCTTCGCTGCTAGGGAGTGGACACATCTCGAATCCCTCCCCCGTAATCGGGGAAGGTGCCCCGTCATACGGGGCGGAGGGGAAAGCCACACTCGAGATCTTTCTTGATTCCGACGTCGGAATCTAGTCGATCTCGTTTGAGGCCTTCCCCCTCCGCCCCCTTCGGGGGCACCTCCCCCGTAAGACGGGGGAGGAATGGAAATGTGTCATGGCCGGCCACCATGACTGAATCAGGGGGCTTTTCTGTTGGGAGGGCTTGCCAAGCTCCGGAAGATCGCAAGTATCGTTCGCCAGGGTGATGCGCCTGGCAGCCGAATGGTGGTGCAAGTCGATGATGTCGTGGATGCGTCGCATCTCGTGCCGGCAACAAGAAGACCGACGCACTGACGCAATACGGATTTGGCGAGTGGCCTTGCGTCAGCCTCAAGCCATTGAAAAATCGGGAGGACTGACGCACTGACGCAACTGACGCAAGAATCGCCCCTGAATCTCCACGCGACGAAAGGAGCAGAAATCATGCGCTGGGAGCGTGCCACTGCTGGCGGAGCAACCTCCGCTCACCGATGGCGCTCCTCTTGTCGACCCCTTAGCCCATGAGCGCCATCGGATCTGCCTGCGCGAAGCCCAAGCGGCTTCCCTTCGGCGAAGGCAGGGTGGCGCTCTCAGCGGAAGAGTCTGTTCCTTGTCTCAGCAACGAGTCGTGACACTACTTATTACCCCGCGAGCACCGGCTCGCCGACGATCTGCGTGCGGTGCATCAGGCGGTGCAGGCTTTCGTCGAAGGCGTCGCGGCGATGCATCACGCAGCGATTATCCCACATCACGAGATCGCCGACGCGCCACTTCTGGTACCATGCGAAGCGCTCCTGGGTGGCATGTTTCCACACCGCGTCGAGCAGCCGCTCGCTGTCCTCGACCGACAGGCCATGTATGTAGGCGCCCGGCCTGCGACCGAGGAACAGGGCGTTGCGCCCGCTCACGGGATGTCGACGGACGAGCGGATGGACGGCGCCCGGTGTCCGGCGGATATCGAGCGTCCGCTGGAAGCCCTTGCGCAACTCACCTGCCGAGTTGCGGCTCGAATCGTGGATGCAGGTCCGGCCATCGATGGCGCGCTTGAGATCGTCGGGCAACGTCTCGTAGGCAGAGTACATATTCAGGAAGCCGGTGTTGCCGCCGTCGGGCGGCACCTCGAGCGCATAAAGCAGGCTCGCGCGCGGCGGCAAGGGGTTGTAGGACATGTCGGTGTGCCAAACGAGCTCGTAGCTTCCCAGTCCGCCGACCGGCTTGCCGTCGTGCACGACGTTGGAGATCACGGCGACCCAGGCCTCGGCCTCCTTCGCCAGGCCCGAGTTTGTGCGGTCGAGGCTGGCCGCCGCGATCGGCACGCGATCGAGCTCGCCGAAGCGCGCACTGAAGGCCATCAGCATGTCGTCGCCGATCTTCTGCCCCGAGAAACGCAGGACCAGATGATCGCTCCACGCCTCAGCGATGCGCTGAAAGACAGAGCCGCTGACCTCCCGCGAAAGGTCGACCCCGTGTATGTCGGCGCCCAGCGCGCCACCGGTCGGCTGAACCCACACATCGCTCATCGCCGTCTCCTCGCTGGTGCCAGTTTGGCACAATTGCGTGCGGCCACGCATCCATTTGCGTGGCCGGGCGTTGGTGTTCCGTAGATATGCGTCGTTGGCATCCAATCACTGTCGTCTGGTGCGCATGCACCACGGAGCGGGCTTGGTTGGGTTGCGTCCTGGCGATGGCTGTCCTTCTGGTTCTCGGCCCCTGCAAGATCGCCGAGGCGCGAACCGGCCGCATCGTCCTGGTCGTCACGGGAGACGAGACCATTCAGGGTGACCTGAAGGAACTCGTCGAGAACTTCGAGAAGACGCAACCGCTCTCCGGCGACAGCCTGGGTGTCCTGCAGGGTGCCCAGTCGATCGTGGCCAGGATCAACAATGCGCTGCGCTCGCGTGGCTACTACGACGGCAGGATCAACGCCACGGTCGACGGCCGTCCGATCGCTGAAGCGGATGCGTTGGACGCCATCGATGCGAAGCCGGAGAACGAACCGGTTTCCATCTCCGTCGAGGTCGCCACCGGGCCGCGCTATCGCATCACCGAGATCGCCATCCGCCCGCCGCAGTCCCAAACCTCCTTGCCCGACGTCGATCGCGACAAGCTCGGTCTGGCGAAAGGCGACCCGGCCGATGCCGCCGCCATCCTCGCCGCCCAGGACAAGCTGCTGATCGAGCTGCGCCGGCACGGCTACGCGCTCGCCCGGATCAAGCGCGAGGTCGTGGTCGATCACGCGACGCACGACGCGGAAATCACCTTCACCGTCGAGACCGGCCCTCTCGCCAAGATGGGGCCGGTGCGCTTCTCGGGCAGCGAGAAGGTCGACATGGTCTGGCTGCAGCGTCGAGTCCCCTTCAAGGAGGGCGAGCCGTACGATCCCGAGAAGGTCGAGGCGATGCGCGGCCGGCTGACCTCCCTCGGTGTCTTCAATACAGTGCGCATCAACCAGGCGGGGACCCTGAATGCCAACGGCGAGCTGCCGTTCGATGTCGAGTTGACGGATCGCGCGCCTCGCACGATCGGCTTCGGCATCAGCTACGAGACCCAGCTCGGCTTTTCCGTCAACGGGTTCTGGACCCACCGCAACCTGTTCGGCCAGGCGGAAAGCCTGCGCCTGTCGGCCGAGATCAACCATATCGGCCAGCAAGGCTATTCCGCGCTCGACACTGGCTTTGCCTTTCGGGCCGCCTTCCGCAAGCCCGACTGGTGGCTTTCCGGCCAGGACGCCCGGCTCGAGGCAGCAGGACTGCGAGATGTACTGGATGCCTACACGCGCAATGCCGTGACGGCCTATGCCGGGTTCGACCGTGTCGTCTCGCCGAGACTGACGGCGCGGGCAGGGCTCGCCGGCGAGATCTCTCGGATCACCCGCAACGGCATGACGATGGACTATCAGCTGGTCGGGCTGCCGCTCTCGATCCTGTACAATCGCGCCAACAGCGACGTCGATCCGACCAAGGGCTATCGCATCGATGCCGAGGTGACGCCGTGGATCGGCAACACTGACTTCTTCACCGTCCTGCGCGTCACCGGCCGCACCTATTTCGATCTCGGCGAGCCGGGTCGGACGGTGCTGGCGACCCGCGCCTCGCTCGGCAGCGAGCCGGCCATCAGCATCGGCGGCATTCCACCCGACAAGTTCTTCTATGCCGGCGGCGGCGGCTCGGTGCGCGGCTTCGTCTTCCAGAGCGCCGGCCCGCGCGATGCGTTCAACAATCCGCTGGGCGGCGCCAGCGTCGTCGAGGCCAGCGTCGAGCTGCGCCAGCGCATCGGCAAGTCGTTCGGCGCCGTGGCCTTCGTCGACGCCGGCAGCGCCTATCCCTACTTCTTTCCCGACTTCTCGCTGTTCGCCCCTCGGATAGGCGCGGGCGGCGGCATCCGCTACTACACCGACTTCGGGCCGGTGCGTCTCGATGTCGGCTTCCCGGTCAACCGGCGCGAGGGCGATCCGGCGTTCGGCCTCTATGTCAGCCTGGGACAGGCGTTCTGATGCGCTGGCTGCGACTCCTCGGCAAGATCATCGTCGGCTTGGTGGCCGTGCTGGCGTTCGCCTTCGCCGCCCTTCAGACGGCTCCGGGGCAGCGCGCCCTCGCTTCGCTCGTCTCGAAGCTGGCGACCACGGCCGATGGCGGCCTGGAGATCGCGGGCCTTCACGGCTTCTTTCCAACCGACCTGACGGTCGAGCGGCTTGCCTATCGCGATCGCGACGGGCCATGGCTCACCGCCGACAACCTTCGTCTTCGCTGGTCCTTCGCATCGCTGTTCGAGCGGCGACTGCAGATCGAGGTGCTCTCCGCCGATCGCATCGGCGTCGTGCGCCCGCCGCTGCCCGACAAGCAACCTGCCGCGGAGAAGAGCGGCGAGCCGTTGTCGCTGCCGCTGGAGATCGATCTGCAGGCGCTGTCGATTGCCGATCTCCATCTCGGCGCCGCGTTGGCGGGTATCGACTCGCGCTGGAAGATCACGGGCAACGCCCATCTGCCGCCTGATCTCGTGCAGGGGCGGCTGGTGCTCGATGGCACGCGCATCGACGGTCCGGCCGGCAAGCTCTCCGCCAACGTCCGCTTCGATGCCCGGCAGAGGTCGATCGATGGCGAGGTGAGCCTGAGTGAGCAGCGCGGCGGGATCGTCGCCGTGCTGCTGGAGCGGCCCGACATCGAGGACCTGTCGATGCGCCTCGTGGCGCGCGGCGACGCCCGCACCGGCCAAGCCGACCTGAACGTGACCGCCGCCGACGCCGTCCGCATCACGGGCAAGCTGACCTGGGAACCCCAAGGCGCCACCACCAAGGTTGTCGCCCGCATCGACTCGGCAGCGCCCGGCCTGCCGCAGAACCCGGTGGCCGATGCCCTGCGCGGACCGATCCGCCTCGACGCCCAGGCCACGATCGACGACAAGGTCGTCGTGCTGAGCGGCTTCAAGCTCGCAACCACGCCGGTCACGGTCGATGCATCGGCGCGCTACGACATCGAGGGCGACCGGCTCGATGCGACGGCGACGGTCGACTCGCCGGAGCCGGGGGCGCTCGGCCCGCTAGCAGGTGGCGCCTCCTGGCGCGGGCTGCGGGTGCAGATCAAGGCCGATCTCGGATCGCTGGCGACCTTGCCGCAGGGCTCGGTCACGCTCACCGGGAGCGCCGCCGACGTCTCGCTGGTCGCGATCAATCCGCAGATTCCGGCATTGGGGCCGATACGGCTGCAGGCCAATCTGGGCTTTGCCGACGGCAAGGCCACGGTGCAATCGCTCGACGTCCGCTCGACGCCGGCCTCGCTGATCGGCACCGGGTCCTATGTCCTGGCGAGCAAGGCCGGGGAGTTGAAGGCAACTGTCACACTGCCGGATTTCGCCGTGTTTTCGACCCTGGCCGGCCAGCCGCTGGCAGGGCAGGGCGCCTGGGACGTGACCGCGACATCGGACGCCAAGGGCTTGTCCGTGTCCTGGCAGGGAACGGTCAGCGACCTCGGGGCGACCGGCCTGCCGCCACAGCTCGTGAATGCTCGGGTAGCGCTCTCGGGGGCGGCGACCTGGCAGTTCGACCAGTCCTGGACGTTGAAGGACGTTCGCGTGGCGGCTGCCGACAACGCCGTGCTCAGCATCAGTGGACGAGGGCAGGCGGAGACCGCCGATCTCGATCTGTCGCTCGACCTGCCAAGCCTTGCCTGGGTGCAGCCGGATGTCGCCGGCAGGGCCAAGATCACAGCGGCCGTTCGCCAGAGCACCGCCGGCACCGATCTTCGCGTTACGGGCGAGGTGAGCGATCTCCATCACGGCCCGCTGACGTCGCGCCGCGTGTCGCTCACGGCGTCGCTGTCACGCGACCCTGCCGGCGCGATCCAGGGCACGATGACGACCAACGGCGATCTGGTCGACCAGGCGCTCTCCCTGGAGGGGCGCTTTCGCTACGATTCAGGTGGTCTTGCCGTGCCGACCTTCCAGGGCAAATGGGCGAGCGCCGTGTTGGACGTCGTCGATCTGGCGATCACGCAGACACGGCGATCGGGGCGCGCGCAGTTGAAGATTGCGCGGCTGCAGGATGTCGCGCCGCTGGCCGGCACCGAACTCGCCGGCTCGATCGACCTTGATTTGACAGCCGCCGATATCCCGGCCGACAGCCAGGCGACGACCGATCCCGCTGCAGCCGGCCAGGTGACCGTGACCCTGCAGGGCAAGGGGCTGCGCAGCGGCGCCACGTCGATCGCCTCGCTCGCTCTCAAGGGCACGGTCAAGGATCCGCTCAATGCCGCCATCACCGATGCGACCCTCACGGCCAACGGGATGGGTGGAGTGGCCGACATCGATCGCGTCACGGTGACGGCCAACGGCAATCGCAAAGGGCTGGTCGTCGCACTGCAGGCTGCGGGGGCGCGAACCGGCGCCGATCTGCGAGGCAAGGTGGAGCCTGACGGAAACGACATCCTGATCAGCCTGTCGCGCCTGGACGGCCGTCATTCGGGTATCCCGGTCGCGCTCGCCGCGCCGACGCGGGTGCGCATTGCCGGACAGCGCGTCGTCCTCGATCCGACAAACCTCCGACTGGGCGGCGGCCGGCTGTCGGCGCGCGGCACGATCGA
The DNA here is from genome assembly GCF_044224635.1 of Reyranella sp. Taxonomy (GTDB): domain Bacteria; phylum Pseudomonadota; class Alphaproteobacteria; order Reyranellales; family Reyranellaceae; genus Reyranella. The sequence goes on from NZ_JBGAKA010000019.1 coordinate 8,554, forward strand.
TCCGACCGCGAGCGATTTGCAGCTCGAATTGGCGGCCTTGCCGCTGTCACTGGTCGACGCCGTGGCGCCGGGTACCGGCCTCGAGGGAACGGCGCAGGCGAAGGTGCAGGTGCGCGGCGCGCTGACGGCGCCCCGGATCGACGCCACCTACGGCGTCACAGGCCTGCGTCTGCGCCGTCCGGACACGGCGCTCGTGCCGCCCTTGTCGATCCAGGGCTCGGGCACGATGTCGGGCAACCAGGCAAGCGTCGATGCCCGGCTCAGCGCCGGCGGTGCAACGAACCTCACGGTCAAGGGCAGGGTGGCCATTCCACGCAGCGCCGGCGCGCCGTCGGGCTCGGCCACGGTTACCGGCGCGCTCGACATCGCGCCGTTCTCACCGCTGCTCGGCAACGACCTGCGCAATGTCACCGGCACGCTGCGCCCGAACCTCACGGTCGACCTGTCGGGATCGAAGATCAGCGGCAGCGGCACCATCGATTTCGCCAACGGCGCGCTCGCTTTGCCCGAGTCGGGCCTGCGGCTGAGCGGCGGCGAGGGGCGGCTCGCGCTGCAGGGCGACACGGTGCAAATCCAGCGTCTCAACTTCCAGACCGGCCGCAACGGCACCCTGTCGCTCGCCGGCACCATCCGGCTGGATGCGCAGCAGGGCGTGATGCCCGATATTTCAGTGACAAGTCGCAACGCCCTGCTGGTCAACCGGCCCGATCTCATGGCGGCCGTTTCGACAAATCTCAAGGTGTCGGGGTCGACGGGCACGGCCATCGACATTTCCGGCCCGATCACCATCGACCGCGCCGAGATCTCGATCGGCGGTCAGCAGTCGGCATCGTATCCCACGCTTGACGTGCGCGAGGTCAACAGGCCGGGCAGTTCGCCGCCGGTGCCGACCGCGCAGCCGGCGGCCCGGCCGCGCCAGCCGCCGCCCCCGACGGCAACGCCGATCCGGCTCGCGCTCAAGATCCAGGCGCCGCGTGCCGTGTTCGTGCGCGGACGCGGCCTCGATGCCGAGATGGGAGGCGAGCTCCAGGTCAGCGGATCGCCGACGGCGCCCGCCGTCGCCGGCGGCCTGACGATGCGCCGCGGCGAGTTCGACCTGCTGGGGCGGCGCCTCACCTTCAGTCGCGGCGTGGTAACGCTCGACAATCTCGACGCGATCGATCCGCGGCTCGACTTCCTGGCCAGCACTACCGTGCAATCGACCACCGTCAACGTGGAGATCAAGGGCACGGCGCGGGCGCCGATCATCAGCGTCAACGCAGGCGGCCTGCCGCCCGACGAGGCGATGGCCATGCTGCTGTTCGGCAAACCTGCATCGGGTCTCAGTCCGTTCGAGCTCGCCCAGGCCGCACAAGGGCTCGCCGAGTTGACGGGAGCCTCACCGGGGTCGGGCGTGCTGAGCCGTCTGCGCGGCGGTCTCGGTCTCGACCGCCTGTCGGTCGGATCGAGCGGCAGCGGCGCCAATCCGCAGATGTCGATCGAGGCCGGCCGCTATGTCGCGCCCGGCGTCTATATCGGGGCGCGCCAGGGCGCGTCCGGCAATTCCAGCCGCGGCGTCGTCCAGATCGACGTGCTCGACAACGTCAAGATCGAGGGCGACATCGGCGCCGATTCCAACGGCCGCGTCGGCGTGAAGATGCAGTGGGATTATTGACCCTTCTTTATCCTCCCCAAGCTTCGCTTGGGGAGGTGTCCGCGTAATCGCGGACGGAGGGGTCATAGGCCACCTCTCGTTGCTCATGACCCCTCCGTCGCCGTATGACGGCGACACCTCCCCAGCGAAGCTGGGGAGGAAGCCGATCAATCACTCGAAATAGTGCGGTACGAAGCGGCTGTTGTTGTGGGTGATCCGGCGTTCGTCCTCGCGCATGCCGATGCCGGCCGGCTTGCCGTCGATGATCCAGGAGCCGACGAGCGCATAGCAGCCGTCGAAGCGGGGCAGCGGCTGATAGGCCTGCCACACGAAGCCCTCGCTGCCGTAGTCGCCGCCGGCCGTGTCGAACACGCCGGGTCCGACCACCGTCACGTTGTGGCCCTCGCGGCCGAAGATCGGCTTCTTGACGAACGAGCGGCCGAGATCGGCATGCTCGCTCTCGAACGCCGGCAGCAGGTTGGCGTGGTTGGGAAAGCCCTCCCAGAGGAGCGGCAGCAGCATCTTGTTGGACAGGATCATCTTCCACGCTGGCTCGATGAAGGCGGTGGTGTCGGTGAGCACGTGCACGCCGAATTTCTCGCGCGCCATCCATTCCCAGGGATAGAGCTTCGACATGACCTGGATCGGCATCTCGTCGAGATCGGTGAAGCGGCGGCCGTTCCAGCCGATGTCGGGGACGGCGATCGGCTTGCCGGCGAGGCCGGCCTGCAGCGCGGTATCGCGCAGATATTCCGAGGTCGCGAGATCCTCGGGATGGTCCTCGAAGCGGGCGAAGTGGACCAGGCCCTCGGGCGGCAGGCGGCGCAGGACGCCGCGCCAAGCCTCGATCAGCTTGTCGTGGATCGAGTTGAACTGATCGGCCTCGGGCTTCACGTCCTTCAGCCAGTACCATTGCACCACCGCGGCCTCGTAGAGCGCGGTCGGCGTGTCGGCGTTGTACTCCAGGAGCTTGGGCGGCTCCCTGCCGTCGTAGGCGAGATCGAAGCGGCCGCACAGGGTGGGATCGCTGCGCCGCCACACGCGCTCGAGGTAGTCGCCCCACACCGGCGGGATGCGCATGCGCTCCCACAACTTGTTGGCGACGACGTACTCGACAGCCTTCAGGCAGAGGCCATGCAGCTCCTCGCTGGCCGCCTCCAGCTCGTCGATCTCGGCCGAGGAGAAGGCGTAGCAGGCCTGCTCGGTCCAATAGGCCTTGCCTTCCAGATTGTAGAAACTGAAACCGATCTGCTCGAGCTTCTGCTGCCAGCCCGAACGGGGCACGGATGCTTCGCGGCGCATGTCAGCTCGATGAACTGTGCGACGATCCGGTCGAGCCGAACCCGCCGCGCTGGCTCGTCGTCGACGTGGCGCCGCTGCTCTCCGACGTCGAGGAACTTCTGCTGCTGCTGCTCGTGCTGCTGCCGCTCCTGGACGACGATGCGGTCCCCGTGCTGCTGGAGCTGCTGCCGCTGCTCGTGCCCGTGGCCTGTTGCTGCGGCGGACAGACTTGCCCGGGCGGGCAGGGCGCGGCGGCGACCGGCGGGCGATAGAACGGGTTCGGCAGGAACCAGAGGTAGGGCAGCGCCCCCAGCCCGGCGCCGACGCTCGGCGCGCAGGAATACAGCAGTGCCGCGCCGGCCACGCCCATGACCGCGAGCTTGACGCCGCTCGACATGCGCGAGCCGCTGGGCTGCGGGGGTGAGGCCTTGGCCATTGTCAGGACGTAAGGCAGGCCGCGTTGATGAGCCCGAAGCAGGTGGCGAAGCCGCCCGCGGCAATGCCGGCTGCCGCCTTGTCCTCCTCGATCGCCTGCTTCAGTCCCGGCAGCATGACGCGCAGGCCGACATGGACCAGGACCTGCACGAGCAATGCCACCAGCGCCCACACGACGACGTCGGTCAGGCTCACCGAATGGGCGATCGTGTTGGCAAGTGGCAGGCAGAAGCCCAGCAGTGCCCCGACCAGCGCCGTCGCCGCGGCGGAGTTGCCGGCGCGGATCAGCCTGAATTCCGGCCATGGCGTGACCAGGACATAGACCCACAGGAACAGCGCCGCCAGCGCGAAGCCGACGACGACATAGCGCGCGAAGTTGGGGAAAGACTGGACCAGCCAGGCGAGCTCGGGCATGGGGCGACTCTCGTCGGCTCAGCCGTGCATGGTCAAGCCGCCCGACACGCTGATCGTCTGGCCGGTGATGAAGGAGGCATCGTCGCTGGCCAGGAAACACACCGCGCCCGGGATGTCCTCGGGCTGGCCGACCCGCTTCATCGGGATGGCGCCGACCAGCGCCGCCTGGAAGCGCTCGGCGCGTTCGCCGACACCGGCGGCCGACGCCAGCAAGGGCGTGTCGGTCGGGCCGGGACAGACGGCATTCAGCGTGATGCCACGCCGGGCCACTTCGCGCGCCACGGTCTTGGTGAAAGCGATGATGCCGCCCTTGCAGGCGGAGTAGACCGCCTCCTGCGAGGAGCCGACGCGGCCGGCGTCGGAGGCGATATTGACGATGCGACCATGGCCGCGCGCCACCATGCCTTTCAGCACGAAATGGCTCATGTTGAGCGGGCCGCGCAGGTTGATGTCGATCAGCTTGTCCCAGAGGTCCGGCGTGGTGTCGATGAAGTTGATGAAGGTGTCCCAGCCGGCATTGTTGACCAGGATGCCGGTCGGGCCGATCTCGCTCTCGAACGCCGCGATCGCCTTGCCGACGCCGGCATAGTCGGCGATGTCGACATCGGAGACAAATGCCCGCGCGCCCGCCTTGCACACCTCTTCGGCGACACGCTTGCCGCCCTCGGGGTTCTTGTCGAACACGCCGACATTGGCGCCATAGCCGGCGAAGCGCCGGCAGATAGCGCTGCCGATCGCGCCGCCGCCGCCGGTGACGATGACGTTCTTGCCTTGCAGTCCACGCATCGCGCGCTCCGTCAGATGGGCGAGTAGGGGTCGAACTTGGGCTTGCGCTTCTCGAGATGCGAGGCGAGCCCTTCCTTCACCTCGGGGCCGAGGAAGCCCAGCATCTCGAGCGCCGTCGAGGCGTCGAACGACGGGCCCATCATGCGCAGCCAGTTGTTGAGCGCGTACTTGGTGAAGCGGATCGAGGTCTGGGCGCCTTCGGCGAGCTTGGTGGCGACCTCGAGCCCCTTGGCCTCGAGCTCTGAATCCTCGACGCACAGCGAGACCAGGCCGATGCGCTCGGCTTCCTCGCCGTCGACCGCCTCGCACAGCAGGAGGTAGTACTTGGCCTTGGCCATGCCGCAGAGCAGTGGCCACACGATCACCGCGTGGTCGCCCGCGGCGACGCCGAGCCTGGTATGACCGTCGATGATCTTCGCCTTCTTCGAGGCGATCGACACGTCGGCCAGGATGCCGGCAACCAGGCCGGCGCCGACCGCCGGACCGCGCATGGTGCTGACGATCGGCTTGGAGCAGTTGATCACGTTGTAGACGATGTCGCGCGCTTCCTTCCAGGTCCGCAGCAGCGCATTGTAGTCCTTCATGTTCTTTTCGATGATGTCGAAGTCACCGCCAGCCGAGAACACCTTGCCGCCGGCGCCCTGGATGATCACGCAGTTGACCGTGTCGTCGCCGTCGATGTCGCGCCAAACGTCGACCAGCTCGCGATGCATGATCGCATCCGTGGCGTTGTACTTCTCCGGGCGGTTCATGGTCACCCGCAGCACCTTGGGATGCGGGCGGTCGAAAACCAGGCGTTGGTAGCGCTTCTGCCAGTCGGACATAGAGTTCCTCCGTTGCCAAAGGACCCTAGAGCGCTTTCCGATTGGATGGAACAGCCGAACCGAATCCGACCGTTCCATCGCATCGTTCCTGTCGTCCTGAGCGCAGCGAAGGATCTCATCGCCAGCGGTTCCGCAGCACACTCATGGCAGCCGGCGATGAGGTCCTTCGCTGCGCTCAGGACGACAAGAAGCTTGCGGATCCGCTATGGCCCGTCCGATACCGGGCCGGCCTCAGCGCCGCGTGTTGCCCGCGCTCCACTGGCCGGCATTGGCGAAGCGAACCGCCTCCTCCGCCGCGCGAACCAGGGCGCGCGCCTTGTGCACGCTCTCCTGGTACTCGGCCTCGAGGTCGGAGTCGGCGACCACGCCGACGCCCGCCTGCACGTACATGATGTTGTCCTTGACCAGGCCGGTGCGCAACAGGATGCAGGTGTCCATCGAGCCGTTGGCGGCGAAGTAGCCGGCGCATCCGGCATAGATGCCGCGCCGCACCGGCTCGACCTCCTCGATGATTTCCATCGCCCGGACCTTGGGGGCGCCCGACAAGGTGCCCGCGGGGAAACCGGCCTTCAGCGCATCGATCGCCTCCAGCCCGTCCTCCAGCCGACCTTCGACGTGGCTGCTGATGTGCTGGACGTGGCTGTACTTCTCGATGGTGAACTGCTCGACCACCCGGACCGAGCCGATCTTGGCGACGCGGCCGACGTCGTTGCGCGCCAAGTCGAGCAGCATCAGATGCTCGGCGCGCTCCTTGGGATCGGACAACAATTCGTCGGCCAGGCGCTTGTCCTCGTCCGGGGTGGCGCCACGCGGTTTGGTTCCGGCGAGCGGGCGGATGGTGACGATGTCGTCGCGCAGGCGGACCAGGATCTCTGGGCTCGAGCCCACGATGGAGAAGTCGCCGTAGTCGAAGAAGATCAGGAAGGGCGAGGGGTTGATGCGGCGCAGCGAGCGGTAGAGCGACAGCGGCGGCAGCTTGAAGGGCAGCGAGAAACGCTGCGACGGCACGATCTGGAAGGCGTCGCCCGCACGGATGTACTCCTTGCAGGTCTCGACCATGGCCTTGAAATCGTCCTTCGACATGTTGGCCTGCGGCTCGGGCAGGCCGTCGAGCGCATCGGCACCCTCGCGCCGGAAAGGCAGGGAGCGCTCGAAGTCGGACACCGCATCGGCCAGCCGCTCCTGCGCCGATTCGTATGCGGCGCGCGCGCCGATCCCGTCCTGCGGCCAAGCCGGCGTGACCAGGGTCACGTTGTCCTCGAGGCGGTCGAAGATGCAGATCAGGGTCGGCCGTACCATGATCGCGTCGGGCAGGCCGACCGGATCGGGGTTGGTATCGGGCAGCCGCTCCATGTCGCGGACCATGTCGTAGCCCAGGAAGCCGAACAGACCGGAGGCCATCGGCGGCAGGCCGGGCGGCAGGTCCATCTGGCATTCGCGGATCAGCTGCCGCAGCGTCTCGAGCGGCCGTCCTTCGAGCGGCACGAAGGCGCGCGCGTCGCTGCGCGCCCGGCGATTGATCTCGGCCTGTCCCTTGATGCAGCGCCAGATGACGTCGGGCTTGAAGCCGATGATGGAATATCGGCCGCGCACCGAGCCGCCTTCGACCGATTCCAGCAGGAAGGAGTTGGCCCGCCCATCGGCGAGCTTGAGGTAGGCGGAGACCGGCGTCTCGAGATCGGCGACCAGCTTGGTCGACACGAGCTGCGGCTTGCCGGCACGGTAGCACGCCTCGAAGGCGTCGAAGTCGGGCGAGATCGTCATGGCCGGACCCGCCTATTGCTGCGGCTTGAAGGCCGCCATGAAAGCCGGCTCGTCGACCGTTACGCCAAACTTGGCGCGCAACGCACTGACCAGCTGGAGGATCAGGTCGTTGGCGACCATGGTGTCGAGCTGCTTGCCGAAGCGATCGATCGCTTCCTTGTCCTTGGCAAGGTCGATCGGCTCGATCTTGTCCAGGCGGACGATCACGCTGCCCTCGCCAGTGCGCACCGATTGCACCTTGCCGGCCTCGAGCTTGAACAGCGCCTGCACGGCTGTCTGGTTGAGGTAGTTACCCTGGTCGGCCTCGAAGCGCGTCACCGCCTTGGCCGTCCTGAGCTCGAGTCCCAGGTCCTTGGCGATGGTCGCGAGATCAGCACCGGCATTGGCCTTCTCGACCGCTTCCTTGACCTTGACTTCAGCGAGCTTGCGTCGCTCCTCGGTCTGCCAGGCATCGGTCACCTTGCCCTCGACCTCGGCGAGCGTCGGCACGCGGGCGGGGGTGATGCGGTCGGTGCGGACGACGAAATACTCGCCCTTCGGCGTTTCGAGGAGCTCACTCTCGGCGCTCTCGCGGGTGGCGAAGGCAGCTTGCACCAGCTCGGCCGCGGCCGCACCGATCACCACCTGCTTGCCCGACGCATCCTGGCCGCGCGCATCGACGTTCTCGTAGGTCTTGACCTTGAGGCCGAGATCTTCGGCCGCCGTTTTCATCGACTGCGTCTTGGACAGCAGGCGTTCGAAGTCGGTCACCAGCTTGATCAGGAGGTCGGGCGCCTGCTGCGCCTTCAGCTCGGCCTCGAGCTTATCCTTGACCTCGTCGAACGACTGCGACGTGCCGGCCTCGATCTTGTTGACGCGCACCACGTGCCAGCCGAGCGGCGACTGGATCGGCGCCGGCGCCACACCCTCCGGAATGCCAAAGACGCCGTCGGCCAGCGGACCGGGCGGCAGGTCCTTCTTGGTGACTGCCCCGAGCTTGATCACGCCATCGGTGTTGCCGAGGACCTCCTTGGCCGCATCCTCCAGCGACTTGCCGCCCTTGACGCCGGCAATGATGGCCTTGGCCTTGTCCTCGCTGTCGGCCATCGCCTGGTCGACGTCGCGCTTCTCGGGCGTGCCGAACTGCGCGGAGCGCGCGGCGTATTCTTGCTTGAGCTGATCCGGGGTGATCGTGATCTGAGGCAGGATGTCGTCGACCGACAGCAGCACGTAGGAGAAGGCGCGAAATTCGGGAATTTGGAACCGGGTCTTGTTGGCCTCGAAATAGGCGTTGAGCTGCTCGGCCGTCGGCTTGGGCACGTCGGTGATGATCGCGTCGGGAATGTAGATCGTCTGGGCGACGCGCTTCTCGCCTTCCATCTTGAAGACGTCGTCGCGCAGCGATCTCGGCGCCAGCCCCTCCGCCCGCACCACGCCGAACAGCTGGCTCGCCGCGATCTCGCGCCGGACATCGACGACGTACTGCGCCTCGCTGATGCGCGCCTGCTGCAGGCGATTGCGGTAGAGCAGGGGATCGAACGCTCCGCCGGTCCCGGCGAAGGCTGGGTTGCGCGCGATCGCCGCGCGCACCTCGGCATCGCTCACCACCAGGCCGAACTGCTGGATGGCATAGTCGAGCACGGTGCGCTGGATGACCTCCTCGAGGGCGCGGACATGCAGGCCATAACGCATGGCCTGCTCGGGCTCCGGCCGCTGGCCGGTCTGGCGCTGGATGCCTTCGAGCTGGCGGTTGAACTGCTCGCGCACCTCGTTGATCGACACCGCGGCACCACCGACCCAGCCGTACAGCGGGATGTGCGTGCCGCCGACATGGGCGACTTCGGTGCTGCGGCCGCCCATGCGCAGCATGTCACCGACACCCCATAGGCCGAAGCTGATGATCAGCATGCCGAAGAGGATGGTGAGGACGACGTACTTGGCGTACTTGCGGAAATTATTCACGGTTTGCCGGGGCGGTTTGTTTGCGGCGCATGCCTAGCACCCGACCTGCGGACAGGCAACCAACCGGCCTTTGACCAGCGCATCAGCGGCCGCTAGAGACGCCTCTTCTGCCCTCCCCAGCGAAGCTGGGGAGGTGTCGCGTCTTACGCGACGGAAGGGTCATGAGCCATAGTCGCGACGCTCATGACCCCTCCGTCCGCGATTACGCGGACACCTCCCCAGCGAAGCTGGGGAGGAGACATGAAGGGGAGAAATCATGGCGCGTTCGCGGCAACCTCTGATCGCCGGCAACTGGAAGATGAATGGCCTCCGGGCCGACGCTCTGACGCTGGCCAAAGGGGTGGCCGACGGCGTGCGCCAGGCGGCATGGCAGGACCGCGCGGTGCTGGTCTGCCCTCCGGCCACCCTGCTGGCGGCGGTTGCCGAGTCCGTGAAATCGAGCGGCGTGCTGGTCGGCGGGCAGAACTGCCATGCCAAGGCAAGCGGCGCCCATACCGGCGATGTCTCGGCCGAGATGCTGCGCGATTGCGGTGCCAGCCACGTGATTGTCGGTCACTCGGAGCGGCGGGCCGACTACGGTGAGACGGACGCCATCGTCCGCGCCAAGGCCGAGGCGGCCTGGCGGGCCGGGCTGGTGCCGATTGTCTGCATCGGCGAGACGCTGGCCGAGCGCGAGGCCGGCAAGACGCTGGCCGTGCTCGAGGCCCAGCTGCGCGGCAGCGTGCCCTCGGGGGCGACCGCTGCCACACTGGTCGTGGCCTATGAACCCGTCTGGGCGATCGGCACGGGCAAGACACCGACCACGCCGGAAGTTGCCGCAGCGCACGCGCATATTCGCGGGGTGCTGGGCAGCCTCACGGCCGACGCGCAGTCCGTGCGGCTTCTCTACGGCGGTTCGGTGAATGGCAGGAATGCCGCCGAGCTGCTGGCGGCGGGCGACGTCGATGGCGGCCTGGTCGGCGGCGCGAGCCTCAAGCCCGACGAATTTTTGGCTATCGCCAAGTCAGCCTAAAGCGGCTAGAAGCGCCGGCTTGCGGGCATCACCTCGCGATTCTGGACGGAAATGGACGCGGTAAGAGGCTTTCTGCACGATTGGCGCCTGGTGCTGCTGATCATCCATGTCGGCGTGACCGCCGCGATGATCGTCGTCATCCTGCTTCAGCGCAGCGAGGGCGGCGGCCTCGGCATGGGCCGCACGGATGCCTTGTTCTCGGTGCGCGGACAGGCCAATGTGCTGTCGCGCATGACGGCGATCTTTGCTGGAATCTTCTTCTTCCTGAGCCTCGTCATGGCCTGGAGCATGTCCGATCCCGGCAAGAATGCCCGGTCGATCATGGATCGCGCCCCGACGGCGCCCACTGCGCCTGCTCCGCCGCCGCAACCGGCGGCGCCGACCCGCTAGGAACATCACCCTTGTCGAGCCGTTCTCTCCGCCGAAGCTTCTTCGGCGGAGCGATATCCCCATGGCTGCGATCCACTCGGTTTGGTAGGTTGTAGGCCCATGACGCGCTTTATCTTCATAACGGGCGGCGTGGTTTCCTCGCTTGGCAAGGGTCTTTCATCAGCGGCGCTGGGCGCGCTGCTGCAGCGCCGCGGCTATCGGGTCCGGCTGCGCAAGCTCGACCCTTACCTCAATGTCGACCCTGGTACGATGAGCCCGTACCAGCATGGCGAAGTCTTCGTGACCGATGACGGCGCCGAGACCGATCTCGATCTCGGCCACTACGAGCGCTTCACCGGTGTCGATGCGCGGCAAAGCGACAACATCACCACCGGCCGCATCTATTCGACCGTGATCCAGCGCGAGCGGCGCGGCGACTATCTCGGCGCTACGGTGCAGGTGATCCCGCACGTCACCGACGCGATCAAGGAATTCGTGCTGACCGACACGGCCGAGGAAGATTTCGTCCTGGTCGAGATCGGCGGCACGGTGGGCGACATCGAAAGCCTGCCCTTCCTCGAGGCGATCCGCCAGATCGGCAACGAGCTCGGCCGCGAGGTCGTGATGTACGTGCATCTGACCCTGCTGCCGTGGGTGCCGACCGCGGGCGAGCTCAAGACCAAGCCGACCCAGCATTCGGTCAAGGAACTGTTGAGCGTCGGCATCCAGCCCGACCTGCTGGTGTGCCGCAGCGGCGACAAGGAGATCCCGGCCAACGAGCGGCGCAAGATCGCCCTGTTCTGCAACGTGCGGACCGAGCGCGTGATCGAGGCGCGCGACGTCGACACCATCTACCAGGTGCCGATCGCCTACCACGAGCAGGGCTTCGATCGCGAGGTCTGCCGCTATTTCGGCCTCGACGCCGACACCGAGCCGAACCTCGACCGCTGGCGCGGCATCGTCCGCTCGGTGCGCGAGCCCGAGGGCAAGGTGACGATTGCCGTGGTCGGCAAGTACACGGTCCTTCTCGACGCCTACAAGTCGCTCTCCGAGGCGCTGACCCACGGCGGCTTCGGCAGCAACGTCAAGGTCGCGATGGAATGGATCGACTCGGAGATCTTCGAGCGCGACGACGCGGTCAGCCATCTCGAGCACGTGAACGGCATCCTGGTGCCGGGCGGGTTCGGCGAACGTGGGACCGAGGGCAAGATCCACGCCGTCCAGTTCGCCCGAGAGCGCAATGTGCCGTTCCTCGGCATCTGCTTCGGCATGCAAATGGCAGTGATCGAGGCCGCCCGTAACCTGCTTGGCCTGGAAGGCGCGTCATCGACCGAGTTCGGCCCCTGCGAGCACGCGGTCGTCGGCCTGATGACCGAATGGATGAAGGGCAACGAGCTCGAGAAGCGGGCCGCCAACGGCGAGCTCGGCGGAACGATGCGGCTCGGTGCCTATCCGGCCCGTCTGCGGCCCGGTACCAAAGTTCACGAGATCTATGACCAGGACGTGATCAGCGAGCGCCACCGCCATCGCTACGAGGTCAACGTCAACTACAAGGACCGGCTCGAGCAGGTCGGCCTGCGCTTCTCGGGCATGTCGCCCGACGGCATTCTGCCGGAGATCGTCGAAATCCCCGACCATCCCTGGTTCATCGGGGTGCAGTACCATCCCGAGCTGAAATCGCGACCGTTCGCGCCGCATCCGCTGTTCAGCTCGTTTGTCGGTGCGGCCAAGAAGCAGAGCCGCCTGGTCTAGAGCATGATTGGTTTACGGAGGACCAACTCGGCATTTATTGCGTCATCCTGAGCGCCGCGAAGGATCTCATCGCCAGAAATTTCAAAGTGCTCCCGTTGCAGGCGACGATGAGGTCCTTCGCTGCGCTCAGGACGACAGAAAAACGTCGCTCAGTTCCAAGCGAACCGATCAGGCTCCAGAGCGTGATTTTCCTGGTTTGAAACGCCAAAGAACTCCTCGCCCTGAGGAGCCACGCGAAGCGTGGCGTCTCGAAGGAGGGTCGGCAACAGAGGTGATTTCGGCCAACCCTTCGAGACGCGGCCTGCGGCCACTCCTCAGGGCGAGGACCTCTTTGTCGCTTCGATCAAAGAAGATCAAGCTCCAGGCGGACCGGTCACCATCCAGGGAGCGGTCAGCGCCGGGAGGGTCGTATTTCGGTCAAGTTTGTAGGTTGGAGTCGGAGGCCATGCATCGTCTGCTCGCCGTTATCCTGCTCGCAGCCATAGCTGCAGCGCCGGGCGCCTGGGCCCAGCCTGCCTCGCAGTCGCCGTACGGCAAGGCGGAGCGACGTGACCCGGTGTTCCTGCGCTTTCCCGAGATGGCGGAGCGCTACTGGGTCAACTCGGAGACCAATGCCGCCAGCCATAAGGTAGTCGCCGTCCCGCTGCCGCGGCAGTGCGCGTTCGTCTATGCCGATTCCTACTCGCGGGGGCAGATGAGCGAGAGCGAGGTGCAGCAGCTCGCGCTGTCGAACTGCAATCGCAAGCTCGCCGAGCTGGGACCGCTCGGCGAGAACTACAATGTCGATTGCCGCTGTCAGGTCGTGATCAGCAACGAGACCTACGTCGTGCCGCGCAACGTGATGCCCGACGCCTCCTACGGTCCGGTCTCGATCTTCTATCGCGACGACCGTGGCAACGTCGCCCGGCTGAATGGCGTCGCGCGATACGGCGCCTTGATCGGCCGCGATCGGTCGGTCACCTTCAACGTCGAGAACCTGCGCGGCGAATCGGTTTGCGAGGGCACGTTCACCAACGAGGCACCGGGCAGCGGGCGATTCTCACTGTCGTGCTTCGCCGGCAAGTTCTCCGGTAACGGCAGCTATCAGAGCCGGATGGGCGCGCCGAACGACCATATCGTGGGCCGTGGCCAGACCGGACGTGGCCTGCCGATCGTGATGGTGATCGGCCTGCCGGCCCAGCTCGCGCTCAACACCTACGGCGGCATCTGACCATGCGACGCAGCACCTTTGCCTTGTTCGCCCTGGCGGCGGCGCTGCCCGTCGCGGCGCTTGCCCAGAGTGCCGGCGAGGTCGAGCGCTGTTTCCAGAACCCGGCTGCCTGCCATCAGGGTGGCGGCGCACCACCCGCAGCGCCGCCGGCCGCGCCTTCTGTCACGGTGACCCGTCCGGCTCACCCGGCAGCCCCGGCGCCCGACTACGCGACGGTGCTGCAAGGCTCTGAAGCCGAGCGCAAGAAGATCCAGGAATCGTTGCGAACACTCGACAAGTACAACGGGCCGATCGACGGCAACCTGCAGTCCGACGCCACGCAGAAGGCGATTGGCGACTGGCAGAAAGGCCGCGGAACTCCGCCGGTCGGCAAGCTGACGCCGCAGGAGGCGCAACAGCTCAACGCCGAAGCGACCCGTGCGCCGATCCGGCGCATTGAGCCGCCGACCCAGACTGCCACGCCGACACCGCTTTCACCTGCCGCACCGTCGAACGCCGATGCGTTGAAATCGCTGCAGGCCAGGCTCGCCGAACGGCGCAAGGCCGCCGAGCCCAAGGCCGAGGCGGCGAGCCAGGCCCTGATCCGCGATCTCAAGGCCTATGTCGCAGCCGACGGGAAGGGGATCGCCGGCGAGCAATTCGCGGCCTTCGCCAAATGGTACGCCGACAACAAGGCGGCGGGCCGGGCGATCGGCGACATCACCCCGGCGATCGACGACTACGGCGAGGCCAAGGCCGGCGCCGCCGTGTCGAGCGAGATCAACTTCCAGACCAGGCAGGGCGACGCGACCTTCTCGCAATGCCTGATGTTCGCCTGGATCGAAGGCAACCCGCGCAAGAACCCGCAGGTCCTCTCCTGCGACGACGTCGCCGCCGTCGAGAAGTGGAAGACCGACCAGTCGCTGCGCAGCGCCTGGCGCTGAACGACCTCAAGTTCCTCCCCAAGCGTAGCTTGGGGAGGTGTCGCCGTCTTCGGCGACGGAGGGGTCATGAGCAACCCGACCTGATGCCTCTGACCCCTCCGTCCGCGATTACGCGGACACCTCCCCAGCTCCGCTGGGGAGGGGGATGACATGGGTCAGTCCATCCGCTCCAGATAGCTCTCGAACACGCCGACATGGACGAAGGCCGGGTCGGCGGAGTTGGGCCACAGCTCCTCGGCGTTGAAGCGGACGTCGTAAGTCGGCTCGTCGACCGCCTCGACGCCGTGGGCGTGGGCATCGGGGAACGGGTAGGCGGGGGATACGCCCACGACCACGCCGGTCTTGCCGCGAATGTAGCCGGGCATGCGAACATGGCCGGGCACGTAGTCGGCTCGCACGCGGACGCGGTCACCAGGCTGGAGGCGCTGGCGACCGTCGACATTGCCGCGGCCGGGAGCGCTCGGCGAGGACAGCGGAAACTGTCCCTGAGCGCGGCGCTCCAGCTCCTCGCGCGTCACGATTCCCTTCTCGACGCACAGCGTCGCCAGGCTGGTCAGCGAGCGCTCGTAGTAGCTCGCCGACAGGTAATGTCGCGGCTCCATGCGCTCGATCGCATGGCGGTACTCGTCCATGTTGAAGATGCCGAGCTTCACCGCAAGCGAGTAGAGCGCGTTGACCCGCTTCTCCCACGGCTCGTGGAATGTCTGGGCCTTGAGCGAGTAGCGGACCCGGCCGAAGCCCTGCTTGCCGCCGAGATCGTGCATGCCGTCCATGAGCCTCTCCGGTCCTACAGGCGGGCGACGCCGATCATCGAATCCTTGGTGACGAGCTTGGCGAGCTTGTCCTCCGGCCAGCCTTCGGTCCCGGCCGGCCGCACCGGCAGCACCATGTAGCGGGTATCCGCCGTCGTATCCCACACGCGGATCTCCATCTCGTGCGGCAGGTCGAGTCCCATCTCCTTCAGCACGGTGCGCGACTGGCGCACAACGCGGGCGCGATACTCGAGATCCTTGTACCAGTCGGGCGGCAGGCCGATGATCGAGAAGGCGGTGCACGAGCACAGCGTGCAGCAGATCACGTTGTGCACCGTCGGCGTGTTCTCGAGCACCACCAGATGGCGATGATGGGCCGGCATGGAGAGGCCGAGCTCGGCCACGGCATCGCGGCCGTTGGCCATCAGGCGCTGCTTGAAGGCAGGGTCAGTCCACGCCCTGGCGACGACGCGGGCACCGTTCTCCGGCACCCATTGCTCTTCGGCCAGGTGCTTGAACTCCTCGACGAAGGCGCCGGCCTTCAGGCCACGCTCCTCGAGCGCATCCTGGATGGCGTCGACGCGGCGCTCCACGGGTGCGACGGTCTGCTGAATGTGGGTCTGATCGGGCATGGCCTCGCTCCCGCAATGGTCAGAGGGTCTGGATGTTGGCCGGACTATAGAAAACTGCCGCAGCCCCGTCACTTGCTCCCCATCCCCCGGCTGGGTAGACAGGCCGCGCCCAACAGGAGTCGTTTCCATGAGTGCCATTGCCGAAGTCCGCGCGCGTGAAATTCTCGACAGCCGGGGCAATCCGACGGTCGAGGTCGAGGTCGAGCTGGACAGCGGCGTGATGGGCCGGGCGGCCGTTCCATCGGGCGCTTCGACCGGTGCCCACGAGGCCGTCGAGCTGCGCGACGGCGACAAGACGCGCTACGGCGGCAAAGGCGTGCTCAAGGCCGTCCAGGCGGTGAACGGCGAGATCATGGATCTGCTGGCCGGTCTCGATGCCCTGGAGCAGATCAAGATCGATCGCGCCCTGATCGAGCTCGACGGCACGGCCAACAAGGGCCGGCTCGGCGCCAACGCCATCCTCGGCGCTTCGCTCGCCGTGGCCAAGGCCGCGGCCAGGGAATGCGGCCTGCCGCTCTACCGCTACGTCGGCGGCAGCCAGGCCTCCATCCTGCCGGTGCCGCTGATGAACATCATCAATGGCGGCGTCCATGCCGACAATCCGATCGACATCCAGGAATTCATGATCATGCCGGTGAAGGCGGACCGCTTCGCCGACGCCCTGCGCATGGGGTCGGAGGTCTTTCACGCCTTGCGCAGCCAGCTCCGCGAGGCCGGTCACAATACCAATGTGGGCGACGAGGGTGGCTTTGCGCCCAACCTCGCATCGGCCGACGAGGCCTTGTCCTTCATCATGAAGGCGATAGAGCGCGCCGGATACAAGCCGGGCGAGGACATCGTGCTGGCCCTCGATCCGGCGTCGACCGAGTTCTACAGCGGCGGCAAATACAAGCTGGTCGGCGAGAAGAAGGTGCTCGATGCCGGCGGCATGGTCGACTACTACGCCGAGCTGGTGCGGCACTATCCGATCGTCTCGATCGAGGATGGCATGGCCGAGGACGACATGGCCGGCTGGAAGACCATCACCGAGCGTCTTGGCAGCAAGATCCAGCTGGTCGGCGACGACCTGTTCGTCACCAATCCGGAGCGCCTGGGCAAGGGCATCAAGGAGGGGCTGGCCAACGCCATCCTGATCAAGGTCAACCAGATTGGAACGCTCACCGAGACCATGGAAGCCGTCTCGATGGCGAGCCGTGCGGCCTACGGCGCCGTGATGTCGCATCGCTCGGGCGAGACCGAGGACTCGACCATCGCCGACCTCGCTGTCGCGACTAATTGCGGACAGATCAAGACCGGCTCGCTGTCGCGGTCCGACCGGCTCGCCAAGTACAACCAGCTGCTGCGCATCGAGGAACAGCTCGGCACCCAGGCACGCTACGCCGGCCAATCGATCCTGCGCGGAGTGTAACATCATCTTCCTCCCCAGCGAAGCTGGGGAGGTGTCGCCGTCTTCGGCGACGGAGGGGTCAGGAGTCACGTGAGGGGGCCTATGACCCCTCCGTCCGCGATGACGCGGACACCTCCCCAGCAAAGCTGGGGAGGAGAAGAGTGGAGCGTCGGCTCTCACCCTTCATCCGACGGGAACGACGTCACTTCGTAGTGAGTAGCGAAGTCATCGAAGGCGGCGAGCACGGCGCGGGCTTCGGGTTCGACGACCGCGACGCTGATGTCCTGGCCGGCAAAGGCTTCAATCGCTGCTCGCGAGTCCCAGAGCGTGAGGACCCGGATCTCGATCCGATCGTCGGCCTGCTCGCGCAGCAGGTGCGCGCCGCGGAACCCGGTGAGATGCCTCAACTCCGGCACGACGGTCTCGCTTAGATGCCTGGCATAGGCATCGGCATTTGCCGCACCGATCGCCTCACCGCGCCACATACGGCCAATCATGAAACACCTCGGTATTCGGTCTCTCCCGCCAACGCGCGGGCAATGACGAGTCGCTGGATGTCGGACGTTCCGGCCGAGATGCCATTCTTGCCGGCGGCCGGATCGGTCACGGCGAAGACCAGGGCAAGATCGGCGCTGGCTCCTGAGGTGATGAATTGCTTGGTGCCGCAGAGCGCAAACCGGTTGCCGCGCCGATAGGCGCGCGTGGTGATCGCGCCGGCGTCCGATCCCGCACCGGGCTCGGTGAGGCAAAAGGCACCGAGCTGCTCGCCGCGGGCGAGGGGACGCAGATAGTGTTGCTTCTGCTCGGGCGTGCCGTGCCGCAGGATGGTCTGACAGACCAGTGAGTTGTGGACCTGAAAGGCGGTCGACGTCGCGCCATCGGCGGCGGCGATCTCGATCACGGCGAGAACGTATGAAACGTGATCGACGCCGGCGCCGTCGAACGCCACCGGCACGGTCATGCCCAACAGGCCGAGCTCTGCCATGCGCTGGAATGCCTCCCGCGGAAAGCGCGGGACCCGGTCTCGATCTCCCCGCGGTCGGCGCCAGCTCGCGTTGGGCGAACTGACGCACCATGTCGCGCACCTGGCGCTGCGATTCGGTAAGCATGCCGGCAGGCTAGGCGCGAGAGGGCCGGGGGGTATTGGCCAAAATTGATGGTGCAGGTACCTTTCGGCGTGGCGCGCATCGACCCGAGGAATGTCACCCGATACTGGTGGGACCGGCACTTGCCGGGCCTCAGCCTGCTGCGCGCCGACTTTACCACCCACGAATACCCGCCGCACACTCACGAGGCTCTCGTCGTGGCGGTGACGGAGCACGGCGGATCGGTCATCAAGAGCCGGGGCCAAGTCGAGGACGCCGAGACCTCGCGGCTCTTCATCTTCAATCCCGCTGAACCACACGCCGGCTGGATGGGACGCAGCGAGCGCTGGCAATATCGCTCGCTCTACCTGACGCAACTCGCACTCGGCCGGTTGGCCGATTGCCTGGACATCGAACAGGTGCCGTACTTCACCAATAATGCGTTCGAAGACGCCGACCTGGTGAGCGGGTTCCTGGCCATGCATCGCGCGATCGAGCTCGGGCGCGACGTTTTTCAGGAACGCGAGCTGCTCGTCGGTACCTTCGGCCTGCTGTTCCAGCGCCATGGCAGTGGCGGCAGCCGAATTGCGCCAGCTCCGCGAGATCGGACGCTCCTGGCGCGGACGACCGGGCGCATGCGCGCCGACTACGCGCAGGATCTTCACCTCGAGGAGCTTGCCCGGGATGTCGGCCTTTCGACGTTTCAGCTGATCGGCTTGTTCAAGCGGGCGGTCGGCCTGACGCCACACGCTTACCTGACGCAGGTTCGACTGAGCGCGGCCTGCCGGCACCTGCGGCACGCCCAACCCATTGCCGAGGTGGCCGCCGACGTCGGCTTCTACGACCAGAGCGCGCTCACCAAGCACTTCAAGCGCTGCTACGGGATCACGCCGCTCCAGTTCGCACGCGCCGCGGCGGCCTGACAATTTTCGCCAATATCGGCTGCACGACGGCGGCTATGCGTCTGTCATGCATCTCTATTGCCATGACTACCCTGAAGCCTTGACCGTCGAGACCACGGTCGCCGCCGCCTCGCCCGGCAAGGTCACGCTCGCCGACACGCCCTTCTACCCCGGCGGCGGAGGGCAGCTTGCCGATCGGGGGGTGCTGCGCTGGCGGGGCGGCGAAGCCAAGGTCATGGGCTTCGAGGTCAGTGCCGGCAAGCTGTGGCATCTCCTGGACAACCAGGCCGAGCTCGACGGGGCCGTCGAGGCCGCGGTCGATCCTTCCTTTCGCCAGACCATGCGCCAGCTCCATACCGGCACGCACATCCTGAACGCGTTCGTTTTCCAGAGCTTCGACGGTGCGCTGGTGACCGGCGTGCAGATGGCCGACGACGGCACCGCACGCATGGACTTCGACGTACCGGGTGCCGACAATGACCGGTTGCGGGCGCTTGAGGGGCCGATCAACGACGTGATCAGGCAGGACATCGCTGTGAGCTTTGCCTACGTGCCGATGGCGGAGGCGCAGGCGGAGCGTGGGTTGATTCGCAGCCGCTCTGTTGCGCCACCGCCCACGCCCGACGGCAAGATCCGGATCGTCGAGATTGCCGGGGTCGACCGCCAGGCCTGCGGCGGCACCCATCTCGCCTCGACCGGCGCCTCACCACCGATCCGCATCCTCAAGGTCGACAACAAAGGCCGGCACAACCGGCGGGTTCGCATTGCGCTGGTGCGGTGACTCTTCGCTGGGACCGCGCCACTCCGATGGCGCTCATCTCATTCTCCTCCCCAGCTTCGCTGGGGAGGTGTCCGCGTAATCGCGGACGGAGGGGTCATGAGCAACCCCTCCTGTGCCCTTGACCCCTCCGTCGGCGGAGACGCCGACACCTCCCCAGCAAAGCTGGGGAGGAGAATGAAAGGTTGCCGCCTGCCTCAAATCCGCTTGACGAGCGGATACCAGATGTTGCCTTATGGGGTTAGGGAATCGGCATATGTTGTTGCGGCCGCGACAAATTCTTGCTCCGATCATCTTTGCGACGGTGTTCGGATATTTCGGCTATCACCTCGTCAACGGTGATCGCGGACTGCTGGCCATGGCGCACCTGCAGCGCGAGGTGCTGATCGCGGAGCAGAACCTCGCCGAGGCCGAGGCGACGCGGAAAATCTGGGAGCGCCGCGTGGCCGCCCTGCGCAACCAAAGCCTCGATCCCGACATGCTCGACGAGCGGGCTCGCGTGCTCCTGAACTACGCGCGCAAGGACGACATCATCGTCTTCATCCCGACTCGCTGACCAGCGCCACGCCGTTCGCCTTGCGGGCGGCCGAAAGAAACTGTCCAGCGCGCCGGTCTGCTCGAAAACATTCGCTCAATTGCTGCGGCGCACTGCTCAACATTCTGGTTTTTCCTGTTGGATCAACCACATCGCCTCACGCGATGCTATAAGCCCGAACGTGATCAACGTGGGGGGATCGAATGGCGAAGCCGGCCACCAAGCCCAAGGTCGATATTGTTTCTGCCGGTTCGAAATCGCCAGGCAAACCGCCCAGTAGCGGCGACAACAGCGTGAGCGCCGACCAGCTCAAAGCATTCTATCACGACATGCTGCTGATTCGGCGCTTCGAGGAGCGTGCCGGCCAGCTGTACGGCATGGGGCTGATCGGCGGCTTCTGCCATCTCTACATCGGCCAGGAAGCGGTCGTGGTCGGCATGCAATCCACCATCGACGGCAAGGATGCGATCATCACCTCCTATCGCGACCACGGCCATATGCTGGCAGCGGGCATGGATCCGAAGGGCGTGATGGCGGAGCTGACCGGCCGCGGCTCGGGCTACTCCAAAGGCAAGGGTGGCTCGATGCACATGTTCAGCCGCGAGAAGAATTTCTATGGCGGCCACGGCATCGTCGGCGCCCAGGTACCGATCGGCACCGGCCTCGCGTTCGCCCACAAGTACAACGGAGACAAGAATGTCTCCCTGACCTATTTCGGCGACGGAAGCGCCAACCAGGGACAGGTCTACGAGGCGATGAACATGGCGGCGCTGTGGAAGCTGCCGGTCATCTACATCATCGAGAACAACCGCTATGGCATGGGCACCTCGGTCGAGCGCGCCTCGGCGACCACCGAGCTCTACCGGCATGGTGAGGCCTTCGGCATCCCGGGTGAGCGGGTCGACGGCATGGACGTGCTCGCCGTCCGGGCGGCGGGCGAGAAGGCGGTCGAGCACGCCCGCAGCGGTGCCGGGCCCTACATCCTGGAAATGCAGACCTATCGCTATCGCGGTCATTCGATGAGCGATCCCGCGAAGTACCGGACCAAGGAAGAGGTCGACAGGTACCGCAACGAGCGCGACCCGATCGACCACGTGCGCAAGATGCTGATCGACGACAAGCTCGCCGACGAAGCCGCACTGAAGACGATCGACGCGGAGATCCGCAAGATCGTGAACGATGCCGCAGAGTTTGCCCAACACAGTCCCGAGCCGGATCCGTCGGAGCTTTGGACCGACGTCCTGATCGAGGCCTGATCACCATGTCCATTCCGGTTCTGATGCCCGCCCTGTCACCGACGATGACGGAGGGCAAGCTTGCCAAGTGGCATGTCAAGGTCGGCGACGCCGTCAAGTCGGGCCAGGTGATCTGCGAGATCGAGACCGACAAGGCGACCATGGAGGTCGAGGCGGTCGACGAAGGCACGGTCGCTCAAATTCTGATCGAAGAGGGCGCCGAAGGCGTGGCTGTGAACACGCCGATCTGCATCCTGGCCGCTGAAGGCGAGAGTGTCGCCGACGCCGCCAAGGCCGCTCCCGCCGCCGCACCGGCGCCGGCCAAGGCCGAGGCTCCCAAGCAGGCACCGCCGCCGTCTGCGGCGGCGACTGCACCGGCAGCGCCGCATGTCGCCGCTCCGGCGCCTGAGCCGGAATGGAAGGGCGGGACCACGCAGATGACGGTGCGCGAAGCCCTGCGCGACGCCATGGCGGAGGAGATGCGCCGCGACGAGAAGATCTTCCTGATGGGCGAGGAAGTCGCGCAGTACCAGGGCGCCTACAAGGTGAGCCAGGGCCTGCTCGACGAGTTCGGCGCGCGGCGCGTGATCGATACGCCGATCACCGAGCACGGGTTTGCCGGGCTGGGCGTCGGCGCGGCATTCGGCGGCCTGAAGCCGATCGTCGAATTCATGACCTTCAACTTCGCCATGCAGGCGATGGATCAGATCATCAATTCGGCGGCCAAGACCCATTACATGTCGGGCGGCCAGATGACCTGCCCGATCGTGTTCCGCGGCCCCAATGGCGCGGCCGCGCGCGTCGCTGCCCAGCACTCCCAGTGCTACGCCAGCTGGTACGCCCACGTGCCGGGCCTGCGCGTGCTGGCGCCGTGGAATGCCGCCGATGCCAAGGGCCTGCTCAAGGCCGCCATCCGCGATCCCAATCCGGTGATCTTCCTGGAGAACGAGATCCTCTACGGCCAGTCGTTCGACGTGCCGCAGGATCCCGAGTTCATCCTGCCGATCGGCAAGGCCAAGATCGAGCGGGCAGGGAAGGACGTCACGATCACGGCTTTCTCGATCATGGTCGGCAAGGCGCTAGCTGCCGCCGAGGAACTCGCCAAGCAGGGCATCGATGCCGAGGTCATCAACCTGCGCAGCCTGCGGCCGTTCGACACCGAGACCATCGTCGCATCCGTGAAGAAGACCAACCGCCTGGTTTCGGTCGAGGAGGGCTGGCCCTTTGCCGGCATCGGCTCCGAGCTCGCCGCCCAGATGATGGAGCAGGCCTTCGATTGGCTCGACGCACCGGTCAAGCGGGTGCACGGGCTCGACGTGCCGCTGCCCTACGCCGCCAATCTGGAGCGCATGGCGTTGCCGCAGCCCGAGAATATCGTCGAGGCCGCGCGCGCGGTCTGCAATCGCTGAGGCGGGGGCGGCTATGTCCATCAACATCCTGATGCCCGCGCTGTCGCCCACGATGACCGAGGGCAAGCTCGCCAAGTGGCACGTCAAGGTCGGCGACGCCGTGAAGTCCGGGCAGGTTATTTGCGAGATCGAGACCGACAAGGCGACGATGGAAGTCGAGGCGGTCGATGAAGGCAAGGTCGGCCAGATCGTCGTCGAGGAAGGCGCCGAGGGCGTGAAGGTGAATGCCGTCATCGCCGTCCTGCTCGAAGAAGGCGAGAGCGAGATGCCCAAGCGCGCGGCTGCACCAGCCCCAGCCGCCGCAGCACCGACGCCGGCCGCCGCGAAGCCGGCAACGCCACCAGCGAGTGCGCCAGCAGCGGCGCCTCCAGCTCCCAAGCCTGCATCGGCGCCAGCGGCCGCTCCGGCCACTGCGCCCGGCGGCGGCCGCATCTTCGCCTCGCCGCTGGCCAAGCGCATCGCCGCGGAGAAGGGGCTGGACCTTTCGCGCATCAAGGGCAGTGGGCCGAACGGGCGCATCGTGAAAGCCGATGTCGAATCGGCTCAGCCGGTGCCGGCCGCGGCACCGCCCGCCGCCAAGCCGGCGGCGAAGCCAGCTCCCGTGCCGGCCGGCGCGCAGCCGGTATTCGTGGCGCCCGGCGACACGCGCGTGCCGCACACGTCGATCCGCAAGGTCATCGCACGGCGCATGCTCGAGTCCAAGCAGACCGTGCCGCATTTCTATCTCACGGTAGAGCTCGAGATCGACGCGCTGCTGGCGGCGCGTCAGGCCATCAATGCCGTGATCGAGAAGAAGGGCACCAAGGTCTCGGTCAACGACATGGTGATCAAGGCCTGTGCCAAGGCCTTGCGCGATCATCCCGAGTGCAACGCCGCGTGGACGGAAGACGAGATGATCCAGTACGGCGCGGTCGATATCTCGGTTGCCGTCGCCACCGATCGCGGCCTGATCACGCCGATCGTGCGCAGCGCCGACATGAAGGGCCTGGCGCAGATCGCGACCGAGATGAAGGACCTCGCCGCACGCGCCAAGACCGGCAAGCTCAAGCTCGACGAGTTCCAGGGCGGCGGCTTCACGATCTCCAACCTCGGCATGTTCGGCATCAAGGACTTCGCCGCCATCATCAACCCGCCGCAGGCCATGATCCTCGCAGTCGGGGCGGGCGAGGAGCGGGCGGTCGTGCGCAAGGGCCAGATCGTGGTGCGCACCATGATGAACTGCACGCTCGCGGTCGATCACCGCGTGGTCGACGGCGCGATGGGCGCGCAATGGCTGCAGACGCTGCGCGGCTATATCGAGCAACCGGCGGCGATGCTGGCGTAGGAGCGCACGATGGCCGAGACGAATTTCGACATCATCGTGGTCGGCGGCGGGCCGGGCGGCTACGTCGCCGCCATCCGCGCCGCCCAGCTCGGCATGAAGACCGCCGTCGTCGAGCGCGAGCATATGGGCGGCATCTGTCTGAACTGGGGCTGCATCCCCACCAAGGCGCTGCTGCGCACCTCCGAAGTCTACAGCCTGATCAAGCATGCCGATTCCTTCGGCCTGTCGGTCAAGGAGGTCGCCTACGATCCCAAGAAGATCGTCGAGCGCTCGCGCAAGGTCGCGAACCAGCTCAGCAACGGCGTCAAAGGGCTGATGCGCAAGAACAAGATCACCGTGTTCGACGGCACCGCCAGGCTCGCCGGCACCGACGGCGGACAGCGCAAGCTCGCGGTGGCGATGAACGACAAGAGCAACGTCATGCTTACCGCCAGGAACGTGATCCTGGCGACCGGCGCGCGCGCCCGCCAGCTGCCCGGTCTCGAGTCGGACGGCAAGCTGGTGTGGACCTACAAGGAAGCGATGGTGCCGCCCGACTTCCCCAAGTCGCTGCTGGTGATCGGCTCGGGCGCGATCGGCATCGAGTTCGCGAGCTTCTATCGCACCATGGGAACCGAGGTGACGGTCGCCGAAGTCGTCGATCGCATCCTGCCTGTCGAGGACGAGGAGGTGTCGGCCTTCGCCAAGCGCGCCTTCGAGAAGCAGGGCATGAAGATCCTGACCGGCGCCACGGTCGGCAATCTCAAGAAGGCCAATGACAAGGTGACGGCCACCATCACGGCCGGCGGCAAGAGCCAGGAGATCACCGTCGATCGCGTGATCAGCGCCGTCGGCATTGTCGGCAACGTCGAGAATCTCGGCCTCGAAGGCACCAAGGTCAAAGTCGAGAAGACCCACATCGTGATCGACGCCTGGGGCTTCACCGGCGAGCCAAACGTCTACGCCATCGGCGACGTGGCGGGCCCGCCGTGGCTGGCGCACAAGGCGATGCACGAGGGCGTGCTGGTGGTCGAGAAGATCGCCGGCGTCAAAGGCGTGCACCCGATGAATACCAACAACATCCCGGGCTGCACCTACTGCCAGCCGCAGGTCGCCAGCATCGGCCTGACCGAGGCGGCTGCCAAAGCCAAAGGGCTGCAGGTCAAGGTCGGGAAATTCCCGTTCATCGGCAACGGCAAGGCGATCGCGCTGGGCGAGCCCGAGGGCTTCATCAAGACGATCTTCGACGCCAAGACCGGCGAGCTTTTAGGCGCCCACATGATCGGCGCCGAGGTCACCGAGCTGATCCAGGGTTACAGCGTCGCCAAGACGCTGGAGACGACCGAGGCCGAGCTGATGGCCACGGTGTTCCCGCATCCGACCCTGTCGGAAATGATGCACGAGTCGGTACTGGCAGCCTACGGCCGGACGCTCCATATCTAGACGGCGATGGACGGCTCGATCGACAAGGTTCCGCTGAGCCGGGCCGAGCGCCATCCCGAGAAGGCGCACCGCCCGGACAATCCGATTCCGCGCAAGCCGGTGTGGATCCGGGTGCGCGCCCCCAATTCGCCGGAGTATGCCGAGACGCGCCGCCTGATGCGCCAGTACGGGCTCGCCACTGTTTGCGAGGAGGCGGCGTGCCCAAACATCGGCGAGTGCTGGAAGCAGAAGCACGCGACCTTCATGATCATGGGGGACACCTGCACGCGCGCCTGTGCGTTCTGCAATGTCGCCACCGGCAAGCCGGGCGCCCTCAATCCGCACGAGCCTGCGAATATCGCCGAGGCCGTCGGCAAGCTCGGCCTCGGCCACGTCGTCGTGACATCGGTCGATCGTGACGATCTGCCGGACGGCGGGGCAGCGCATTTTGCCGCGGTGATCAGCGCGCTGCGCCAGTCGGCGCCCGATACGACCATCGAGGTCCTGACGCCCGACTTCCTGCGCAAGGATGGTGCCGTCGAGATCGTGGTCGCGGCGCGGCCCGACGTGTTCAACCACAATCTCGAGACCGTGCCGCGGCTCTACCCGACCATCCGGCCCGGCGCACGCTACTTCACGTCCCTGCGCCTGCTGTCACGCGTGAAGGAGATCGATCCGGCGAGCTTCACCAAGTCCGGCCTCATGGTTGGCCTCGGCGAAACACGCGAGGAGATCCTGCAGGTGATGGACGATCTGCGCGCGGCCGATGTCGATTTCCTCACGATCGGGCAGTACCTCCAGCCGACACCCAAGCATGCGCCGCTCGATCGCTTCTGGACGCCGGCCGAGTTCGACGAGCTGGCCGTGCTGGCGCGCGCCAAGGGCTTCCTGATGGTATCGGCCTCGCCGCTGACCCGGTCGAGCTATCACGCAGGCGACGATTTCGCGCGCCTCAGGGCAGCCCGCACCGCCAATCTCGAGGCCTGAGCGCGACGTGCTGACCCGTCATGCCGAACGCCGGGTGGTGGCCTATGCGCCGCGCCAGCTGTTCGATCTGGTGGCCGATGTCCGCCGTTATCCCGAGTTCCTGCCGTGGTGCCAGGCGGCCCGGGTGCGCAGCCGCACGGGTCAGACCGAGATCGCCGAGCTGGCGATCGGCTTCGGCCCGTTTCACGAGCGCTTCGTGTCGCGCGTTGAGCTGGCGCCGGATCGCGCCGGCGGCCCCCGCATCGACACGACGGGAATCGAAGGCCCCTTCCATCGGCTGGTGAGCCGATGGACCTTTCATCCGCATGCTGACGGCACCGAGATCGAGTTCGAGCTCGAGTTCGAGTTCCGCTCGCTGTTGCTGCAGCAGACCGTCAGGCTGCTGTTCGCAGAGGCCGTCCGCCGCATGGTCGCGGCGTTCGAGGCCCGCGCCGCGCAATTGTATGGCAAGCCTAGCGTTCGGCCAGGGCAGCCAGCATCGCAAGCGCCGTAAGCACCGAGACGCGGCGAATCGCATCGCGATCGCCGGGAAAGACGTGGCGCTCGACGATGGGGTCGTAACCGGAGCGCGCCGCCGCGAAATGAACCAGGCCGACGGGCTTGTCGGGCGAACCGCCGCCCGGACCGGCGACGCCAGTGACTGAGACAGAGATATCGGCTGCGGAGCGGGCGAGGGCGCCCGCCGCCATGGCGCGTGCCACGGGCTCGCTCACCGCGCCGTGGCCCAGCAGGGCGTCCCACGGTACGCCCAGCATCTCGCGCTTGGCCTCGTTGGCGTACGTGACGAAGGCGCGCTCGACAACATCGGACGATCCGGCGATGGCGGTCAGCGTCGCGGCGACGAGGCCGCCCGTGCACGATTCGGCTGTCACCACCTTGAGCCCGCGCTTGCGGCATGCCTGCAAGACGCGATCGGCAGCGTCCCTCATCTCGTGATCGAACATGTTCATCCCTCTTCTTCTTCCGGACCGCGAGCGTTCGTGGTTGGGAACACGCCACTCATAGGCGCTAACTTAACTTTTGGGCTCTCCTCCCCAGCTTCGCTGAGGAGGTGTCCGCGTCTTCGCGGACGGAGGGGTCATGGGCAACGGGACTGGGGCTCATGACCCCTCCGTCGCCGTAAGACGGCGACACCTCCCCAGCGAAGCTGGGGAGGAGAGCTGAAAAGTTAGCGCACATGAGTGGCGCGCTCCCAGCCATGAACTCTCAAGTCCGTGGCATCTCTATCGTCGCCACGGCCTGGGCGGCAATGCCTTCGCGGCGGCCGGTGAAGCCCAGTCCTTCGGTGGTCGTCGCCTTGACGCTGACGCGGCCAGGCTCGACGCCGGTGATGCGGGCGATGGCCTCGACCATCGCCTGGCGATGCGGTCCGATACGCGGCGCCTCGCAGATCAGCGTGAGATCGAGATGCACGATGCGCCCGCCGGCGGCCTGCAGCAGGCCCGCGGCGTGGCGCAGAAAGCGGTCGGACGAGACGCCGCGCCACTGTGGATCGGACGGCGGGAAATGCTTGCCGATGTCGCCGGCGCCGATCGTGCCCAGCACGGCATCGGTCAGCGCGTGAAGCGCCACGTCGGCGTCGGAATGTCCGACAAGCCCGCGGGCATGCGCGATGACGATGCCGCCCAAGGTCACCGACTCGCCGGGACCGAAGCCGTGAACGTCGAAGCCGAAGGCGGTGCGGGTTTCCATGGCTGTGGTCAGATGGAGGTCCTCGGCAGTGGTGATCTTGCGATTGTCCTCATGGCCTCGGACCATGACCACCCGCAGGCCGGCGCGCTCCGCGACGGCTGCGTCGTCCGTCAGCGCCGTGCCCTCGCTTGCGGCCAGCGTCGCGGCCGCGCGATGCGCCTCGAGCAGGGGCCGATAGCGAAAGACCTGTGGGGTTTGGGCGCGCCATAGGCCGGCACGCGGAACGGTGGCTGAAATGACTCCGCCGTCATCGGCACGTTTCAGGGTATCGGCGAGCGGCACGCCGAGCACGGCGCCACAGACCTCAGGATCAGCCAGGGCGGCGAGGCAGGCCGCGATGTCGGTCGGCCTTACGAAGGGACGGGCGGCATCGTGCACGGCCACGAGATCGGGAGGACTTCCGGCCAGGGCTTCGAGGCCGTTCAGCACCGACTGCTGGCGGCTTGCGCCGCCCCGGACCGGAGACGGCAGGTCGAGGTCGCCGACGGCCGCCTGATAGGGCGCGTCGTCATCGGCCCCGATCACGACCTGCACATCGTCGATCCCGGGAGCGCCGCGAAAGGCCATGACGGACCGGCGGAGCACCGGTTCGCCCGCAAAAACGGCATATTGCTTGGGCAGTGAGCCGCCGAAGCGGGCGCCGCGGCCCCCAGCGACGATCAGGACGGTACAGGTTGGCACGGATGCCTAATTATCACCGGCGCATATCTGGCGCACGGCCAACGCTTGCACCCGGAGCCGGGACCCGCTATTGCTCGATCAATTATTGTGCACTGCACAAGATGCCTACTTGTTGATCACACGCCATGGATTGCCCGCCTCGCCTACAGCCCATCGACATCGGCCCGGTCCGCCTTGAGGATCCCGTGATCCTGGCGCCGATGTCTGGTGTCACCGATATGCCGTTCCGCCGCCTGGTCAAGCAAGGCGGCGCGGGGCTGGTCGTGTCGGAGATGATCGCCTCAGCAGCCATGGTCCGCGAGAACCGCAAGACCCTCCTGATGGCGAAGAATTCGCCGGAGGAGTTCCCGATGTCGGTGCAGCTCGCCGGCTGTGAGCCCGAGGTCATGGCCGAAGCGGCCAAGCTGAACGAGGATCGCGGCGCCGCCCTGATCGACATCAATTTCGGCTGCCCGGTGAAGAAGGTCGTGAACGGCCATGCCGGCTCCTCGCTGATGCGTGACGAGGTCCATGCCGCGAAGATTCTCGAGGCGACGGTCAAGGCAGTGAAGCTGCCGGTCACGCTGAAGATGCGCACCGGCTGGGACGACAACAATCGCAATGCCCCCAGCCTGGCGCGTATCGCCGAGTCGTGCGGCATCAAGATGCTGACGGTGCATGGCCGCACGCGCTGCCAGTTCTACGACGGCCACGCCGATTGGCAGTTCGTCGCCAAGGTGAAGGCAGCGACCCGCTTGCCGGTCATCGTCAACGGCGACATCGACAGCCTCGACGCCGTCGATCAGGCGCTCACCCAGTCGGGCGCCGACGGCGTCATGATCGGCCGGGGAGCCTACGGGCGCCCCTGGTTCCTCAATCAGGTGATCCACTATCTGCGCACCGGCGAGCGGACGGCCGATCCGACATTGGCCGAGCAGTACGCGATCGTCCGCCAGCACTTCGATGCCATGCTGTCCCACTACGGCGAGGACACGGGCGTGCGCATGGCCCGCAAGCATCTCAGCTGGTACTCCAAGGGCCTGCCGGCTTCGGCTGATTTCCGCGCTACGGTGAATCGCGAAGCCGATGCGAACAAGGTGCGCGCCATGCTGGCCGCCTTCTTCCTGCCCGTGCTCGATCGGCAGGCTGCCTAGGATGGCCGTTCATCCCCTCAAGAGGACGGCGGCGCTGGGCGGCCAATTTCCGACCGCGATCCTCGACTCGCTGTCGGAGGCCGTCGTCGTCGTCGATGCCAGCGGCTTGATCCATTATGCCAACCTCTCGGCCGAGCAGTTCTTCGGCGTCGGACGGGCCCGCCTGATCGCCCATCCGCTGAGCGAGTTCATGCCGGAGGACGCACCCCTGTTCTCGCTGCTGGAGCAGGTCATCGCGACCGGCGGCGCGGTGGCGGAGAATGGCGTCACCCTGGTGTCGCCGCGCATCGGCAACCGGTTCTGCGCGCTCCGCCTGTCGCCGGTCGTCGACAGCGACGGCCTGGTCGCGGTGTCGCTGGTCGAGCAGACGATCGCCCGCAACATCGATCGACAGATGTCTCACCGCAGCGCGGCACGCTCCGTGAGCGCGCTCGCCGCCATGCTGGCGCACGAGGTCAAGAACCCGCTGTCCGGCATTCGCGGCGCCGCCCAACTGATCGAGCAGTCCGTGCCCGATTCCGAGCGCGAGCTGACCCGGCTGATCTGCGAGGAGACCGACCGCATCGTCGCCCTGGTCGATCGCATGGAGGCGTTCGCCGACGGCCGGCCGATCGAGCGCAGCCCGATCAATATCCACCAGGTGCTGAACCACGTGCGCCGCATCGCCCAGAACGGTTTCGGCAAGGGCGTGCGCTTCATCGAGACCTACGACCCCTCGCTGCCGGACGTTCACGGCGACCGCGATCAGCTCATCCAGGTATTCCTCAATCTGGTGAAGAATGCCTGCGAGGTGCCATGCGACGGCGACCGGGAAATCGAGTTGTCCACAGCCTACCGCCACGGCTTGCGGCTGGCCGTGCCGGGCCAGCAGGCCAAGGTGAACCTACCCCTGGTCGTATCCGTCCGCGACAACGGCAGGGGCGTCCCGGAGGAGATCCGGGCACACCTTTTTGACGCTTTTGTTACGAACAAGCCGACCGGAACTGGCCTGGGTCTTGCCTTGGTGGCCAAGATCATCAACGACCACGGCGGGGCCACCGAGTTCGAGAGCGAGCCCGGCCGCACGGTATTCAGGGTCATGTTGCCGTTGCAGTTTCCCCAGGGCATGTCATGAGCACCGCCGCCACCATCCTGGTCGCCGACGACGACCGGGCTATCCGAACGGTCCTGCACCAGGCGCTGGGCCGCCAGGGCCACAACGTGCGCAGCACCGGCGCTGCCGCCACCCTCTGGCAATGGGTCCAGGAGGGCGAGGGGCAGCTCGTGATCACCGATGTGGTCATGCCCGACGAGAACGGCCTCGACCTGGTGCCGCGCATCCGCAAGCTGCGGCCCGATCTGCGGATCATCGTGATGAGCGCGCAGTCGACACTATTGACCGCCGTGCGCGCCAACGAGCGCGGCGCCTTCGAGTACCTGCCCAAGCCGTTCGACCTCAACGAGCTGATCTCGGTGGTGAACCGCGCCCTGTCGGCGCCGGCCTCGTCGGCGGCGCGCAGCGCGCAGATCCAGGAGGAGGGCGAGCGCCTTCCTCTGATCGGCCGGTCGCCGGCCATGCAAGAGATCTACCGGGCGCTGGCCCGCCTGATGTCGACTGATCTGACGGTGATGGTCACCGGCGAGTCGGGCGCCGGCAAGGAGCTGGTGGCGCGGGCGCTGCATGATTACGGCAAGCGTCGCAAGGGTCCTTTCGTGGCGCTCAACATGGCGGCGATCCCGCGCGAGCTGATCGAGAGCGAGCTGTTCGGCCACGAGCGCGGCGCATTCACCGGCGCCGTCCAGCGCTCGGCCGGCAAGTTCGAGCAGGCGTCCGGGGGGACGCTGTTCCTCGACGAGATCGGCGACATGCCGCCCGAGGCGCAGACGCGCCTGCTGCGCGTGCTGCAGGAAGGCGAGTACATGACGGTCGGCGGCCGCACGCCGATCAAGGCCAACGTCCGCATCGTCGCCGCCACCCATCGCGACCTGCGGCGCCTCATCAATCAAGGGCTGTTCCGCGAGGACCTGTTCTATCGGCTGAATGTCGTGCCGATCAGGCTGCCGCCCCTGCGCGAGCGGCTCGACGACATTCCCGAGCTCGCCAACCACTACCTGCGGGCGGCGAGCGCCGACGGGCTGCCGGTCAAGGTGCTGTCGCCCGAGGCCATGGCGCGGCTGAAGCAGCATCGCTGGCCGGGCAACGTGCGCGAGCTGGTCAATCTCGTGCGCCGCCTGTCGGCGCTCTATTCCGAGGAAGTCATCGGCGTGGAGACGATCGAGGCCGAGCTGGCCGACGCCATCGCCGCCGCCGACCCTGGCTCGCCGGCAACCGATGGCGCTGCTGCCGACCTGTCGCTGGCCGACGCGGTCGACCGGCATTTGCAGGCGCTGTTTACCGCCCATGGAGACCGCCTGCCGCCCGACGGCATGTACGATCGTGTCATTTCTGAGGTCGAGCGCCCGTTGCTGTCCCTGGCGCTCGGCGCGACACGCGGGAATCAGTTGCGCGCCGCCCGCCTCCTGGGGCTCAATCGCAACACGTTGCGAAAGAAGATAAAGGACCTCGACGTCCCCGTGGTACGTACGCCGCAGGTTCGCCGAGGCGGGTGATCCGTTGACAGCTGCGCTGGGCGTTTCACGCTTGGGCGTCATCACCAATGCAGTCCGCCGCGGGCTGAGCGGGCGGGCTGCTGCCGTGTCGCTGGGCGTCCTGGCGCTGCTGGCCGGTGCGGCGACGTACATGTGGCTGGCCGGCTTCGCGCCGACGGCGCTCAACACGCGCGGCTGGATCACCGGCCTTCTGGTCGCCGATCTCCTGATCGCCGTCGCGCTGGTCGCCGTGCTGGCGGTGCGCCTGACTCAGCTCTGGCTCGATCGACGGCGCGGTGCCGCGGGCTCGCGGCTTCACATGCGGCTGGTGCTGGTGTGCAGCATCTTCACCATCACGCCGACGCTGATCATCGCCGTCTTCCTGTCGCTGCTGGTCACCAGCCTGACCGATTTCGTCGTCCGGCCGGCCAAGGAGTCGTACGAGGCGGCGCGGACGATCGGCGAGCCGGTGCGGCGCGCCCGCGAGGAAGAGATCCTGCGCGACATCGGCGCGATCTCCGGACCGTTGCAGGGCGTCGGCGTCGAAGGCTTCTCCGATGCCGATACGATGAACCGCATGCTGCAGCGGTTGCTCGAAGGCCGGCCGATGATCGAGGCGCTCATCGTCGATGTCGACGGCGACAAGGGCGTCATCGCCCGTGCGGTTGCGCCCGGGGCCGAGGGACGCTCCGATCCGGTGCCGACAGCGCAGACCATCTGGCAGGCGGTCAATCAGGGCGGGCCGGTCGAGATGGCGTCGCAGACCGGTGCGTACTTCGTGATGCAGCTGTTCTTCGGCGAACCCCTGTTCCTGGTCACCGGCCATGCCGTCGATCTGCGGGTCGTCGACTACATCAAGAAGATCGAGCTCGCCGGCTCGTTCTATGCTCAGATCGAGCAGACGATGCAGCGCGGCCAGCTCATCGTGTTCCTGGTCTGCGGCGCCATTGCCCTGCTGATGCTGCTGGCCGCCGTCTGGCTCGCCATTCTGTTCGCCTCGCGCCTCACCGAGCCGATCGGCGGCCTGATGTCGGCGGCCGAGCGGGTGCGTGGCGGCGACCTGACGGCCCGGGTCGAGGAGGGGCCGCCCAACGACGAGCTGGGCCAGCTTGCGCGCTCGTTCAACCGCATGGCCAGCCAGATCGAGCAGCAGCGCGGCGAGCTGGTCGATGCCAACAAGGAGCTCGACACGCGGCGCCGTCTCACCGACGCGGTGCTGGCCGGCGTCTCGGCTGGCGTCCTGAGCGTCGATACTGCGGGCGTCGTGACCCGCAACAACCGATCGGCGCTCGAGCTCCTGGCGCTGCCGGAGGATGGCGTGATCGGCCGGCCTTTGACCGGCCTGATGCCGGAGCTCGGTCCCCTGACGGAGCAGGCAGCCGAACGACCGGATCGGGTCACCCAGGGCCAGATCGAGATCCTGCAGCGCGGCACGCGTCGCATCCTGCTGGTGCGCATCAGCGCCGCATCGGATGCCGGCGCCGTCGTCACCTTCGACGACGTGACCGATCTGATGTCGGCCCAGCGCATGGCGGCGTGGGGCGACGTGGCGCGGCGGATCGCCCACGAGATCAAGAATCCGCTGACGCCAATCCAGCTCTCGGCCGAGCGGCTGAAGCGGCGCTACCTGAAGCAGATCAAGGAGGATCCGGAGACCTTCTCGATCTGCACCGACACGATCATCCGTCAGGTCGGCGATATCGGCCGCATGGTCGACGAATTCTCCTCGTTCGCCCGCATGCCCAGGCCGACGGTCAAGGCCGAGGACGCCAAGGAACTCTGCCAGCAGGCCCTCTTCCTGCAGCGCAACGGCAATCCCGACATTCGCTACGCGTCGACCCTGCCCGATCGGCCGGTGCCGCTCAATTGCGATCGCCGCCAGGTGGCCCAGGTGCTGACCAACATCCTCAAGAATGCCGCCGAGGCGATCGAGGGCAGGGATGCCGCGCCGGGGCAGACGCTGCCGCCGGGCGAGATCACGCTTACCCTGCGCGACGACGACACCACCATCCGCGTCATCATCGAGGACAACGGCAAGGGGTTGCCCAAGCAGGGGCGCGAACGGCTCACCGAGCCGTACATGACGACGCGCAGCAAGGGCACCGGTCTCGGTCTCGCCATCGTCAAGAAGATCATGGAGGACCATGGCGGCCTGCTCGCCCTCGATGATCGCGAGGGTGGCGGGGCGCGCGTCAGTCTGGTATTTCGGCGGGACGCGAAGGAAGTCGCGTCGGCACGCGCGCAAGCGACAGCCGCACAATGATCCGCCTGATGCATCGCGGACAGCTTGAAGAGTCATGGGCCACGACATTCTCATCGTCGACGACGAGCGCGACATCTGCACACTGATCGCCGGCATCCTGGAGGACGAGGGGCACACCGCACGCCGGGCGCACAACAGCACCGAGGCGATCGATGCCGTGCGCCAGCGCCGGCCGTCTCTGGTGATCCTCGATGTATGGCTGCAGGGCAGCGAGCTCGACGGGTTGCAGATCCTGGAGATCATCCGGCGCGAGGAACCGCCGGTGCCGGTGGTGATGATCAGCGGCCACGGCACGATCGACACGGCCGTGTCGGCCATCAAGACCGGTGCCTACGACTTCATCGAGAAGCCGTTCAAAGCGGACCGGCTGCTGCTGGTCGTCGATCGGGCGATCGAGGCGGACCGCCTGCGGCGGGAAAACGCCACGCTGCGCCGCCGCGCCGGCGGCGAGGTCACGTTCGTCGGCTCCTCGAGCGCCGCCACCAGCGTGCGCTCCCAGATCGAGCGCGTGGCGCAGACCGGCAGCCGGGTGCTGATCTCGGGCGCGTCGGGCGCCGGCAAGGAAACCGTGGCGCGGCTGATCCACCAGGGATCGAAGCGGGCCGACGGGCCGTTTGTCGTGGTCAATTGCTCGGCGATGCCGGCCGAGCGCCTGGAGCTCGAGCTGTTCGGCACCGACGGCGAGGGGGCGAGCGACGCCCTGCGCGTCACCGGCGCCTTCGAGATGGCGCATGGCGGGACCCTCGTCCTCAAGGAGGTCGCCGATTTGCCGCTGCCGCTGCAGAGCCGGCTCGCCCGCGTGCTGCAGGAGCAGTCGTTCACGCGCAATGGCGGCAAGACGCGGGTCGAGGTCGACGTGCGCGTCCTTGCCTCGACTGCGCACGCCCTGCAGGAGGAGAGCGCCGCGGGAGGTTTTCGCGAGGAGCTCTTCCATCGCCTGAACGTGGTGGCACTGCGCGTGCCGTCGCTCAGCGAACGCCGCGAGGACATACCGGAGCTTGCCGCCGATCTTCTGAAGCGCGTCGCCGATGCCACGGGGCTGCCGTCACGCGTCATCGGCGAGGACACGTTGGCCGCGCTGCAGGGTCACGATTGGCCGGGCAACGTGCGCCAGCTGCGCAATGTCATCGAGCGCCTGCTCATCCTGGCGCCGGCAGGCGGCGGACCGATCCGCGCCGACGTGCTGCCGAGCGACGTCAGCGAGGACGCGCCGTCGGTGCTGCGCTGGGAGAAGGGCGGCGAGATCATGCAGCTGCCTTTGCGCGACGCCCGCGAGGTGTTCGAGCGCGAGTACCTGCTGGCCCAGGTGACCCGCTTCGGCGGCAACATCTCGCGCACCGCGACTTTCGTCGGGATGGAGCGGTCGGCGCTGCATCGCAAGCTGAAATCACTGGGGCTTCATGGCGGCGGCGACGAGCGCGGCGAGCCGGCTACGGTGTAGAGCGTGATCTGCTTTGGTTGAAGCACCACAAAATCTCCTCACCCTGAGAGCCCGTGACTTTTCTGATCGTCGCTCTTTAGCGATAGATGATTTCGCCACAGCGAACTTTTCTGTCGTCCTGAGCGAAGCGAAGGACCTCATCGACGCTGGGTGCGAGTGTACTTTGGAACTTCTGGCGATGAGATCCTTCGCTTCGCTCAGGATGACAGAAGAGGGGCGACTGCGTTCAATGAGGAGTTGGCCATGGCGCGCTATGCCTATGTAAACGGACGCTACGTCGATCACCGCGAAGCCCACGTCCATATCGAGGATCGCGGCTATCAACTGTCGGATGGCGTCTACGAGGTCGTGGGCGTGCGCGATGGCCGGCTGATCGACGAGACACCGCACATCGACCGCCTCGATCGCTCGCTCCGCGAGCTGCGTATCGCCTGGCCGGTCTCGCGCCCGGTCCTGGGCTTCATCCTGCGCGAGCTGATGCGCCGCAACCGGTTGCGCGACGGGTTGATCTACATGCAAGTCACGCGCGGCGTGGCGCGTCGCGATCACGCCTTCCCGACCGGCCCGGTGAAGCCGGCGCTTGTCATCACCACCCAGCATCGCAAGCGCGCCGAGGCCGATCCCGGGCAGGGCGTCGCGGTGAAGACGACCCCCGACATCCGCTGGGCGCGTTGCGATATCAAGACTGTCGCGCTGCTGCCCAATGTGCTCGCCAAGCAGGCAGCCCGCGAGAGCGGCGCCTTCGAGGCCTGGATGGTGGACAGCGAGGGCCGTGTCACCGAGGGCGCCTCGACGAATGCCTGGATCGTCACCAAGGACGACGAGCTCGTGACCCGCCAGACCGACCACGGCATCCTGGCGGGCATCACGCGCCATACCTTGAAGTCGCTCGCCAGCGCGCTGCAGCTCAAGCTGGTGGAGCGTCCGTTCACCCTGGCCGAAGCCAGGAAGGCCAAGGAGGCGTTCATCACCAGCGCCACGTCCTTCGTGACGCCCGTCGTGAAGATCGACGGCGAGCCGGTGGGTGACGGCCGGGTCGGCCCGACCGCCCGCCGCCTGCGCGAGGAGTACGTGCGGTTTTCCGCGTCGGGCGAGGCGGTCACGTGACGCTCGCAGGTCGGCACGCGAGACCCCGGGCAATTCTGTTCGACTGGGATAACACCCTTGTCGACACCTGGCCGACGATCGTCGAGTGCTACCACGACACCTTCACCATGCTCGGCGTGGCGCCATGGACGGCGGACGAGGTGCGGGCGCGGGCGCACGGCTCGCTGCGTGACGTTTTCCCCACCTTGTTCGGCGAGCGCGCCGGCGAGGCCGAGAAGGTCTTCTACGAGACCTTCCATCGCATCCATCTGGAGCGCCTGCAGCCGCTGCCCGGTGCAGACGATCTGCTGGCGCGCTGCCGGGATCTCGGTTGCTATGTCGCGGTCGTCAGCAACAAGGTGGGCGACAATCTGCGGACCGAGCTGGCGCATCTCGGCTGGCAACGGTGGATATCGCGTGCCGTCGGCGCGCGCGACTGCCTGCGCGACAAACCGGCGCCCGACCCGATCCTGAGGGCGCTCGATGGCACGGGAATTGCCCCCGATGAGACGGTATGGATGGTCGGCGACACCCCGGCAGACCTGAAATGTGCGCACGCCGCGGGCTGTCTGCCCGTGCTTGTCGGAGGCCCGGAAGCGCTGTCGGAGATGTTCCTGCGCCACCCGCCCGGGCTTCGCGCGCGCAATTGTCATGAGCTTGCGGCATTGCTTTGAACCGTTCGTCGCCTATATTCGGCTTAACTCGGTCGCAGGTCCTGGCCTGCACCCTTCGAACAGGCACCCTCACGGTGGCCGGCTGCCCAACAAGAGGCCAAGAACATGAGCGAGAAGGCACAGAACGTTCAGGACGTCTTCCTGAACCACCTTCGCAAGAACAAGACGCCCGTCACGATCTTCCTGGTGAACGGCGTCAAATTGCAGGGGATCGTCACCTGGTTTGACAATTTCTCCGTCCTGCTGCGCCGCGACGGCCATTCGCAGCTTGTCTACAAGCATGCGATCTCGACCATCATGCCGGTGACGCCGGTGCAGCTGTTCGACGGCGATAAAGCCGATGCAGCAGGCTGATTTGGACGAAGTTCAAGGCAAAGAGCACCACGACGGTCAGAGACGCAAGGCGGTCGATACCGCCCGGCCGGCGACGGTGGCGGCGGTCGTGTG
Source organism: Reyranella sp. (assembly GCF_044224635.1). Lineage (GTDB taxonomy): Bacteria > Pseudomonadota > Alphaproteobacteria > Reyranellales > Reyranellaceae > Reyranella. The sequence goes on from NZ_JBGAKA010000019.1 coordinate 47,310, forward strand.
CCCGGTCGCGAGCGGCGGGCGCGGCGAGGAGCGGGATCGTGAGGCGCGGGTAGCGGAGGCCGTCGGCTTGGCGCGCGCCATCGATCTCGACGTCCGCCTGGCCGAAGCGGTGCCGTTGCGTCGGCGGACGCCCGCGACCTTGCTCGGCAAGGGCGCGGTCGAGCGCCTGCAGGAAGCGGTGGAGAGCGAGAGCATCGGCCTCGTCATCGTCGATGATCGACTGACGCCGGTGCAGCAGCGCAACCTCGAGAAGGCCTGGCAGACCAAGGTCATCGATCGCACGGGCTTGATCCTGGAAATCTTCGGCGCGCGCGCGCGTACCCATGAAGGGCGCCTTCAGGTCGAGCTCGCGGCGCTGGATTATCAGCGCGGCCGGCTGGTGCGTTCGTGGACCCATCTCGAGCGTCAGCGCGGCGGCTTCGGCTTCCTGGGCGGCCCCGGCGAATCGCAGATCGAGATCGACCGTCGCCTGATCGGCGAGCGCATCGTGCGCATCAAGCGCGATCTCGAGGGCGTGCGACGGACCCGCTCCGTCAACCGCGCCGGGCGTCGCAAGGCCCGCCTCCCGACGGTGGCGCTGGTCGGCTACACCAATGCCGGCAAGTCGACGCTGTTCAACCGCCTGTCCGGTGCCGAGGTCATGGCCAAGGATCTGCTGTTCGCGACGCTCGACCCGACGATGCGCGCCATCAAGCTGCCCAACGGCCTGGGATGCGTGATCTCCGATACGGTGGGTTTCGTTTCCGACCTGCCGACCCATCTGGTCGCGGCGTTCCGGGCGACGCTTGAGGAGGTGATCGAGGCCGACCTGATCGTCCACGTGCGCGATATCTCGCACCCGGACAGCGAGCGCCAGCGGCTCGATGTCGAAGCCGTGCTGCGCGAGCTCGGCGTGAGCGAGGAGGGCGGCATCGGAAGCGCGGTCCGGCCGTTGATCGAGGCGCTGAACAAGATCGATGCCCTGCCCGAAGAGGCACGCGAGGCCCTGCGGGTGCGCTGCGCGACCGGGGCAGAGCGGGCGCGCCAGTATCCCGTCTCGGCGGTGAGCGGCGAGGGGGTCGATGCCTTGCTCGAGGCGGTCGAAGACTATCTCGGCCGCGCCAGCGAGACGCGCGAAGTGGCGGTGCCGCTCAGCGACGGTGCCACCATCGCCTGGCTCTATCGCCACGGCGAGGTGCGCAGCCGGCACGACGACGGCGAGCTCGCCCGCCTGACGGTGGCGCTGGATCCGGCCGCCGCGGCGCAGCTCGAGCGCCGGCTGGTCGAGCATCGACCGGTCAAGCACTGACTGTTCAATCCCGACCTGGCGCGTTGACACAAAGCGCCGGGCCTACCTATAAGCAGCCCGTTCCAGACGAGGAAAACGTCATGAAATTCAAGCCCTTGCACGATCGCCTGCTGCTGAAGCCGATGACCGCCGAAACCAAGACCAAGGCCGGCATCATCATTCCCGACACTGCCCAGGAAAAGCCCATGCAGGGCGAGGTGGTCGCGGTCGGCAAAGGCAAGCGCATGGAAGACGGCAGCCTGCACCAGCTCGACGTCAAGGTCGGCGACAAGGTCCTGTACGGCAAGTGGTCGGGCACCGAGGTCAAGCTCGATGGCGTCGACCACGTCATCCTGAAGGAAGAGGATCTGTTCGGCATCCTCGGCTGACGCCATGCTCGGCTCGGGCGATGCGGAACGGGTCGCCGAGCTGATGCGCAGCACCGCGGCGGTCGAGCTGCTGCCGCGTTTCCGCGCCCTGGCCAAGGATGACGTCCGCCTGAAGCGGCCTGGCGACGTCGTCACCGTGGCCGACGTCGCGTCCGAGCAGCGGCTGGCCAGCGGCCTGGCAAAGATCCTGCCCGGCGTGCCGGTCGTCGGCGAGGAAGCGGTCGAGCAGGACCCTGGCCTGATCGAGCTGATCGGACGCCCGGACGAAGCTTGCTGGATCGTCGACCCGCTGGACGGCACGGCCAATTTTGCGGCCGGTCGCGACCGGTTCGCCATGATCGTGTGCCTGGTGCGCGACAGGCGGGCGATCGCCGGGTGGATCCTCGACGTGCCGTACGGACGCATGGCGATCGCGATCGAAGGTCAGGGCGTCACCCTGGAAGGGGCGTCGCTTGGGCCGGCACCGGGTGGGCGGCCGCTGGTCGGCTACGTCGGCTACAAGATACGCAAGGCCTTCGACCGCAACCTGCCGCCGGCGCAGCGCCGCGGGCTCGGGAGGGTGTCGACGCTGGCCTGTGCCGGCAACGAGTACCTCGACATCCTCGCGGGAACGGCCGACTTCAGCCTGTACCGCATGACCAAGCCCTGGGACCACGCCGCCGGCACCCTGATGCTCGCCGAGGCGGGCGGCGGCGCGGTGCGCTTCGACGGCCAGGCCTACAGCCCGGCGCAGCCGGTCAATGCCGGTCTGATCACCGCACCATCGCCCGCCATCCTGGCCGAGGCGCAGCGCCTGTTCAACGCCGTTCGCCAGCCGCTGCTGGCCAACCTGGCGGTGGACGGCGACAAACACTGACAAGGGCCCTTCTCATTCTCCTCCCCCAGCGAAGCTGGGGAGGTGTCCGCGTCATCGCGGACGGAGGGGTCATGAGCGGCGGGACTGAGGCCTATGACCCCTCCGTCTCGGATTACCGAGACACCTCCCCAGCGAAGCTGGGGAGGTGGGTGAAGAAGAGCGCCGCGTCGTCAGCAGTGCCTACACGCCGCTCTTTGCCTCCTGCCAGAGCGCTTCCATTTCCTCCAGGGTGGCGTTGCTCGGCGTGCGGCCGCCTTCGGCGAGGCGGCGCTCGATGTAGCGGAAGCGGCGCTCGAACTTGTCGTTGGTCGCCCGCAGGGCGGCCTCGGGGTCGATCTTGAGGTGCCGGGCGAGATTGGCGACGGCGAACAGGACGTCGCCCAGCTCGTCGGTAAGCCGATCCTGTGCGACCGTTCCCCTGGCCAGCTCGGCGCGCAGCTCATCCAGCTCCTCCTCGATCTTGTCGATGACCGGGGCGGTGTCTTTCCAGTCGAAGCCCACGCGGGCCGCTCGCTTCTGGATCTTCTCGGCGCGCAGCAAGGCGGGCAGGGCGAGGGCGATCCCGTCCAGGGCGCCGGCCGGCCGAGCGTCGTCGCTCTTCTTGGCCGCCCGTTCAGCCGCCTTGCGAGCCTCCCAGGACACCGTCTGGGCCTCGGCGGTCGCCACCTTGGCGTCACCGAAGACGTGCGGATGGCGGTCGACCATCTTGTCGGCAATGGCGGCGGCGACGTCGGTGAAGTCAAAGGCGCCGGCCTCGTGCGCCATCTGGGCGTGGTAGACGACTTGCAGCAACAGGTCGCCGAGCTCTTCCTTGAGTGCCGGCAGATCGCCGCGGGCGATCGCGTCGGCAACCTCGTAGGCTTCCTCGATGGTGTACGGCGCGATGGTCCGGAAGCTCTGCTCGATGTCCCAGGGGCAGCCGTGCCGGCGATCGCGCAGCCACGCCATCACCGCCAGCAGCCGTGCCAAGGGCTCGGCGGGCAGGGATTCGACGGTCGGGCGGGCGGTGTCCATTCGGGGCTGATCCTGTATCCGATTATCGTATAATATATATTATGACAAATGTTTCTACGGTACTATTATCAAATAGTTACCAGATTATTGTCATGTTTCGCTTTAAGAGTGCCAGCAACCGCAACCCGCGCTCGGCCTGGCTCGCGGGCACGCCGAGCGTCAGCAGGACGCCCTCCTTCGGGTTGCCCGGCTTCTGCATCACCAGGTCGAACACCTGCCGGGTCTCGCTGTCGCCCTGCGCCCGGGCGACGTTTTCGTAGACGATCAGGAAGGTGCCGTCACCCAGCTTGCGGGCGCGTGCCTGGATCGTTGGACGGCGGGCCTGAATGGAGCCGGTCTTCATCGCCGCGTAGTGCTCGGCGTCCTTGGCGCCCTCGAAGGCGAAATCGACCCGCCAGATGATCAGGCGGAAGCGCTTGTCGGTGCTGTAGGCAACGCCCCGCTCCCAGTCCTCGGTGGCCTGCCAGCCAAGCGGCAAGGCCATGTCGACCCGGATCGAGGCGAACTGCACGCGCGCCAATCCGTTAGCCGCATCGATGCCCAGGATGCGCGACGATACCTGGTTGGGACCCCCGGCGATGATCGGGTCGCCGCGGGTGAAGCTCGCGCCGTTGTCGTTTACCGCAAAGTCACGAAACGTCAGCCCGGCAGGGTCCAACGCCTCTTGTGCGGACGCCCGGCTGGAGACAAGGCCGGTGGCCAGCGCCGCCAGCAGGAACATTCGCCGGCCGGGCTTCCTTTGTCCCGCCTTGAGCGATCTATTAAATATCATCGGCAAGCCATTGTTATTATTGATTCAGTCTCCATCCGTTTCAATCGTCATTCCATCATGGCAGGGGCTGACATGAGCCGGCGTCAGCCGGTCGACCTCGGCATAGTCCATGTCGACATGCAGATTGGTCAAGAAGGCGCGCTGTGGACTGACTCGCTCGACCCATTCGAGCGCCAGGTCGAGATGGGCGTGGGTCGGGTGCGGGCGGAAGCGCATGGCGTCGACGATCAGCACCTCGACGCCCTTCATCGCCTCGAAAGCGTCGGTCGACAGGGCGACCACGTCGTTGGCGTAGGCGATCCGGCCGAACCGGAAGCCGAGCGAGGTCGTGGTGCCGTGGTCCTGGGTGAACGGCACGACCGGAATGCAGGACGCGGCGAGGAAGGGGCCCTCGATCGGCCGGTGCCGGTAGATCGGATTGTAGAAGCCCCCGCCCTCGGCCTCGAAGCAGTAGCCGAAGCGGCGGCGCAGGATGTCGAAGGTCCGCCGGTCGGCCCACGCCTCGATCGGCCCCTGGCGCAGCGCGTAAGGCCTGAGATCGTCGATGCCATGCACCTGGTCGGCATGCTCGTGGGTCCAGATCACGGCGTCGACGCGCTCGACCTCGGCGCCGAGCAGCTGGTCGCGCAGGTCGGGCGAGGTGTCGACCAGGATGGTTCGGTCGCGGGACTCGACCAGGATCGAGCAGCGCCGTCGCCGGTTGCGCGGGTCGGCCGGGTTGGCCGCTCCCCACTCCCCCTTGCCGCCCTTCCCGCCCGGCCGGGGCACGCCGCCCGACGTACCGCAGCCCAGGATCGTCACCCGCACCGGACGCGCTCCGCCTTGGCGAACAGCCGGAAGAAATTGTCGGTCGTCGCCACGGCAAGCTCGGCCGGGCTGACGCCCTTGAGCTCGGCGACCTTGGCCGCGGTGTGGGCGACGAACGCCGGCTCGTTGGTCTTGCCGCGCTTGGGCACCGGCGCGAGATAGGGCGCGTCGGTCTCGACCAGCAGCCGGTCGAGCGGGATGTCGCGCACGATGTCGCGCAGCTCGTTGGCCGCCTTGAAGGTGACGATGCCGGAGATCGAGACGTAGAAACCGAGCGCCAGCGCCCGCTCCGCCACCCGACGCCCCGAGCTGAAGCAATGGATCAGCCCGCCATAGGCCCCCTTGGCAAACTCCTCCTCGAGGATGTCGCCGGTCTCGCCGTCGGCGTCGCGCGTGTGCACGATCAGCGGCAGGCCGGTCTGGCGCGCCGCCGCGATATGGGCGCGAAAGCTCTCGGCCTGCTCGGCGCGCGGGCTGTGCTCGTAGTAGAAATCGAGCCCGGTCTCGCCGATGCCGACCACCTTGGGATGGCGCGTCGCCTCGACCAGGCGGTCGGGGGTGCGCTGCCCCTCCTCCTTGGCCTCGTGCGGATGGACCCCGACCGAGCACCAGATGTTGTCGTGGCGCTCGGCGATGGCGCGCACGCCCTCGAAGCGGTCGAGCCGCGTGCCGATGGTCAGCATGCCGGCCACCCCGGCGGTACGGGCGCGCGCCAGCACGCCATTTTCGTCGGAGGCAAGCTCGGGAAAGTCGAGATGGCAGTGGCTGTCGATCAGCATCGGCTAGCTCGCCGCCTTGGCCGTCTCGACGAAGCGCGGGAACACGCCCTGCGGCGGCGGCAGCGCCGTGCCCGGCTCGAGCGCGTGATCGAAGGCCGCGAAGTGACGGTGTTCGGGCGGAACGCCGAGCTGGTCGAGGATGCGGCCCGAGGCATCGGGCATGAAGGGCTGCACAAGCAGGGTCACCCGCCGGATCGTCTCGGCCAGCACCCACAGCACGGTGTCGCGCCGCGCCGGATCGGTCTTGGCGAGCGCCCACGGCGCCTGCGCATCGACGTAGCGGTTGGCGTCGGCGATCACTTCCCAGATCGACGTCAGGGCACGATGGAACGCCTGCTCCGCAAGCTCCGCGCGCACGAGGTCGAGCAGCTTGGCCGCGCGCTCGAGCAGCGCCGTGTCGGCCTCGGCCAGCGGACCCTTGGCCGGCACCTTGCCACCGCAGTTGCGCGCCACGATCGACAGCACGCGTTGGCAAAGGTTGCCGTAGGCATTGGCGAGATCGCCGTTCAGCCGGCCGATCAGCGCCCGCTTCTGGAAGTCGCCGTCGTTGCCGAACGGCACCTCGCGCAGCAGGAAGTAGCGCACCGGGTCGAGCCCGTAGGTATTCACCAGCTCGACCGGATCGATCACGTTGCCGAGCGACTTGGAGATCTTCTGGCCCTCGTTGGTCCACCAGCCGTGCGCGAACACGCGCTGCGGCGGCTCGACGCCAGCGGCCATCAGGAAGGCCGGCCAGAACACGCAATGGAAGCGGATGATGTCCTTGCCCACCATGTGCAGGTCGGCCGGCCAGTACTTCCACAACGGCGCGCGCTCGTCCGGGTAGCCGCACTCGGTGATGTAGTTCGTCAGCGCATCGAGCCACACATACATGATGTGGCTGGGATCGCCCGGCACCGGCACACCCCAGCTGAAGCTGGTGCGCGACACCGACAGGTCCTGCAGGCCGCCCTTCACGAAACTGATCACCTCGTTGCGCCGGCTCTCCGGCGCGATGAAGCGCGGGTTGCGCTCGTAGAATTCGAGCAGCCGGTCGGCCCAGGCCGACAGCTTGAAGAAATAGGACGGCTCCTCGACCCAGTCGACCTCGGCGCCGGTCGAGATGGCGCGCCGCTTGTTGTCCGGCCCGACCTCGGTCTCCCCTTCGACGAAGTAGGTCTCGTCGCGCACCGAGTACCAGCCGGCGTACTTGCCGAGATAGATGTCGCCGGCCGCCGCGAGCTTCTCCCACAGCGCCTGGCAGGCCGCGTAGTGCCGCTTCTCCGTGGTGCGGATGAAATTGTCCGGGCTGTAGTTCATCCTGGTGACGAGGTCGCGGAACGACACGCTCACCTTGTCGGCGAAGGCCTGCGGCGCCAAGCCGACGGCGGCGGCCGCCTTCTCGATCTTCTGGCCGTGCTCGTCGGTGCCCGTAAGAAAATGGACATCGCGCCCGTCGAGCCGCATGAAGCGCGCGAGCACGTCGCAGGCGAGCGTGGTGTAGGCGTGCCCGATATGCGGCACGTCGTTCACGTAGTAGATCGGCGTGGTGATGTAATAGGTGCTGCGGCCCGACATGATGACTCGTCTCCGGACTGTCGCCCCTCCCGGAGCGCCATCATCAGCGCCTCAACGCATCGCCGATTGGAGTTCCAGGAAGCTGCCGAGCACCGTCTGCTTGCGGTCGAGATTGATGACGTCGGCGCGGGACAACAAGTGGGCGACCTTGTCCCATGCCTCCATCCAGCGATCAAGGCTCGCCGCGGCCAGCAGGCGGGCGTGCAGGCCCGCCTCGGCCGGCGCGATGGCGGCGGCTTGCGACTGAGCGTCGCTGCCCAGTGCCGCGCGGCGCGCCAGGCCCTTGACCCAGCCATCGAGCAGGTAGCCGAGAGAGCGCCAGTCGGCGTTCGCCTCCTCGCCGCGGCGCGCGAAGCGCTCGGCGAAGCCGTGCAGGCGCACCATGTCGAGCTCGGGCAGCGTCGCCAACACGCCCACCATCTCGCGGTAGAGCGCGAGGCTGCCGGCGTTGGCGAGCTCGAGCGCGCGGCCGATGCTGCCGTCGCTGAGCCGCGCCAGCATGGCGCGCTCCTCGGCCGGCATCTGCGGCGCGTGCTCGGCCAGCAGGCGGACCACCAATTCGTCGGCGAGGGGCTTCAGCACCAGCCGGCGGCAGCGCGAGCGGATGGTCGGCAGAAGGCGTCCGGGCGCATGCGCCACGATCAGCAGGACGGCGTTGGGCGGCGGCTCCTCGAGGATCTTCAGCACCGCGTTGGCGCTGTTGCGATTCATCTCGTCGGCGGCGTCGACGATGGCGACCCGCCACTGCCCCATCGCCGGCGTCATGTGCATGAAGGCGCCGAGGCCGCGGACATCCTCGATGACGATCTCCGAGCGTATTCGGCTTTCCCTTTCATGCATGGTCCGCCGGAGATGGAACAGGTCGGGATGCGAGCGCGCATCGACCAGCGAGCGGCCGGGCGCATCGGCCGCCACGCTGAGGCCTTCTGGTGCATCGCCGAACAGGCCGCCGCCTCCCTGCCCGCACAGCAGGAAGCGCGCGAAGCGCCAGGCAAGCGTCGCCTTGCCGATGCCGCGTGGGCCCGCCAGCAGCCAGGCATGGTGCAGCCGTCCGCTGCGATGGGCGGCGAGCATCGCCGCCTCCGCCGGCTCGTGGCCGAGCAGCCGCGCGGTGCGCCACGGCGGCGACCAGTCGTACGGCCATTCGAGCTTCTCGAGCTCGCTCGCATCGACGCTCGTCCTCGCGCGCGCCATTACTGCACTCTCCTTCCGGACCGCGAGCGCCCTTCGATTCTCCTCCCCAGCTCTGCTGGGGAGGTGTCCGCGTCTTCGCGGACGGAGGGGTCATGAGCAGCGGGACTGCGGCCTCTGACCCCTCCGCCCCCGATTACGGGGGCACCTCCCCAGCAGAGCTGGGGAGGAGAATCGAAGGGCGCTCGCGGTCCGGAAGAGCATGAACTCTTCATCGGACACCGAGTCGTTCGGCCGTCACTTGCGTGATCGCATCTGCTGTCGCATCGACATCGCCGCTGGCGTCGATCACGGCGCAGCGCTCGGGGTATTGGCGCGCGATCTCGAGGAAGCCTGAGCGGACGCGGGCATGGAAGCCGGCCGGCAGGCTCTCGTAGCGTGTCTCCGTGCCGCGCCGCTTGGCCGCGCGCGCCAGGCCGATCTCGATCGGCAGGTCGAGGATCAACGTCAGGTCGGGCCGGAAATCGCCGACCGCAATGCCGTAGAGTCGATCGAAGACGCTGCGGTCGACGCCATGGCCATGCCCCTGATAGGCGAGCGTCGAATCGGCGAAGCGGTCGCTGATCACCCAGGTGCCCTGCGCGAGCGCCGGCCACACGGTCGAGCGCAGATGGTCGCGCCGGGCGGCGAAGTGCAGAAGCGCCTCCGTCATGCCGTCCCACCGTTCGACCGGGCCCTCGACCAGCAGCTTGCGGATCATCTCGGCGCCGGGCGATCCGCCAGGCTCGCGCGTCGTGGCGACCGCGAGACCGCGCGCCTCGAGCCAAGCCTTGAGCCGCAACGCTTGTGTCGATTTCCCGGTGCCCTCACCGCCTTCCAGTGTGATGAAGCGTCCGCGCGACGCTCCACTCACGACCACCAGCCGAACAGGTAGTGACCGATCATCGCCGTCACGCGGCCGAGCACGCCCTTGCGCGGCACGTCGGCGCCGGCCTCGAGCGGATACTCGATGACGCGGCCATCCGGCAGGGTGACCGCGGCGACGCCGAGCTTGGTGCCCTTGGCGATCGGCGCCGGCAGCGGCCCGTCATACTTGGCGATCACGCGCGGCGATACCGCCTGCCCGGTCGGCGCCGTGACCTGCACCATGCGCGGCACGACCAGCGGCACCTTGTCCTGGGTGCCGAGCCACACCGGCGCCTCGGCCACCGTGTCGCCGGCGCGGAACACCGTGGTGTTGGTGAACTCGCGGAAGCCCCATTCCATGACCCGCGACGTCTCCTGCGCGCGCTCGGCCATCGAGGTCATGCCGTTCACCACCAGGATCAGCCGCCGCCCGTCGCGGATCGCCGACGTCGCCTGGCCGTAGCCGCCTTCCTCGGTGTGGCCGGTCTTCAGCCCGTCGGTGCCGGCGGTCGTCCTGAGCAGCCGGTTGCGGTTGTCCTGCTTGATGTTGTTGTAGATCCAGTTGGTCTCCGAATAATACTTATAGTATTGTGGGAAATCGTCGATCGTCCGCCACGCCAGAACGGCGAGGTCGCGTGCCGTCGTCCACTGACCTTCGGCCGGCCAGCCTGACGAGTTCTTGAACACCGAGCCGGTCATGCCGAGCTCCTTCGCCTTCTTGGTCATGCGCTCGGCGAAGCTTTCCTCCGTGCCCGATAGGCCTTCGGCGACGACCACGCAGGCGTCGTTGCCCGACAGCACGATCATGCCCTTGATCAGGTCCTCGACCGAGACCTCGCTGCCCAGCTCGACGAACATGCGCGAGCCGCCCATGTTGCGCGCCCGCTCGCTGACACGGAACTTCGTGTCGAGCTTCAGCCGGCCCGCCGCGAGCTCCTCGAAGACGATGTAGATCGTCATCATCTTGGCCATCGACGACGGATGCATCGGCTTGTCGGCATCCTTGAACAGCAGCACCGTCGAGGTCTGCGGATCGACCATGAAGGCCTGCTTGGCGAGCGTGCCGATGCCGATCTGCGACGGCGGCAGCGCCTCGGTCTTGCTGGCGATCGACTGGCCTGGCTTGGTCGGCGCCGGGCGCGGCTTGGCCGGCGGTTTCTGCTGCTGCTGCGCCTGCTGGGCCGGTTTCTTCGGCGCGTCGCCCTGCTGCGCCCAAACGTCGAGCGACGGTGCGGCCAGCGCCGCAACCGCAATCAGCCCCGCAAGGAGGCGCAGTCGATCAGTTAGCCACGACACGAGCATCACCATAACCTGAACGCTTCAACCGGTCGGCGACTATGCCGGCGGCATCCGATGTTGTGTAGGGCCCGAGACGGACGCGAAAGACGTCGCGCCCGCCGGCCGAGCCCCGGAAAACTTCCGTCGCGCCGTAGCTGCGCACGGCGTCGCGCTGGCGCTCGGCATTCTCCGCCGTCGAGAAAGCGCCGGTCTGGACATAGAAGGCGCCGGCGTTCGGCGCCGACGCGGCCGGGCTGACCAGCGATGCCACCGTCACGCTGCTCGCCGGCGCCCCGTTATTGGTCTCTACCACGACCTGCTGCGGTGCGCCGTTCCACACCATCATGGGCGGCTGCTGAGGCTGGGGCTGGGGCTGCGGCTGGGCTGGTGGTGCCGGCGGTGGCGGTGGAGGCGGCGCGGCGACCTCGACTGCGCGGGACGCCGCCGCCGGCGTCCGCCGGCCGGAAGAGAGCTGGGCCACTGCGGCATGCTGCTCGGCCGGGCCGCCGCCGCTCAGGGCGACTTCCTTCACCGCGAGGCTCTCGGCCTGGAGCTGCTCGATGCGCACCCGCGCCGTGCCCTTGCCGACGACGTCAAGCTCCTCGGCGGCCGTGCGCGACAGGTCGATGACCCGGCTGCGCGCGAACGGGCCGCGATCGTTGATGCGCACGACCGTCGACTGGCCGTTCTCGAGATTGGTGACGCGGACGATCGAAGGCATCTGCAAGGTCCGGTGGGCCGCCGTTCGGTCACTCTGGTCGTAGCGCTCGCCGTTGGCGGTCGATTTGCCGTGGAAGCCCGGCCCATACCACGAGGCGACCCCGGTTTCGACGCGGTTGAACTCTTCCTTCGGTGTATAGACCACGCCCTCGACCGTATAGGGATTGCCGATCTTGTAGGTGCCGCGCTGCGGCGCCGCGGCCGAGGCCCCTCCGCCCTTGCTCGACGAGCCGCAGGCACCAAGGGAAACCATCAGCAAGGCGGCCAGTCCGAGACGGACAGGAAACCGGGACACAGGCGAGTATCTAGCTAGGGCTAGAGGCATGCGCGCAGCATGATACATCATCTTGGGATGCGCTGGCAGGCCATTCGCCTCTGGACGTTCTCTCATTCTCCTCCCCAGCTTCTCTGGGCAGGTGTCGCCGCTTGACGGCGGCGGAGGGATCATGGGTCATGATCCGATGACCCCTCTGCCCGGTCTGACGGAGCACCTCCCCCGCGAAGCTGGCGAGGAGAACGAACGGCGCAATCACGCGGCAGCGATCTTGTCGGACAGGAGCCCGACAGCGAGGCCGAAGAAATCGGACTGGTTCCAGCGCAGGATGACGCGGAAGTTCTCGCTCGTGGCGAAGGCCGGTCCGTTCGGGCCGCCCGGTCGCACGATGCGCATGTCCTTGCCCACGGCCGTGCCGGCCGGCACCTCCTGGCCCCAGCTCAGCCCCGGGCGCCAGCCGACCCGGCGCAGGTAGTTGACGATCGAGGCGAACACGTCGGCCTTGTTGCCCCAGATATCCATGCGGCCGTCGCCGTCACCATCGGCGGCGTATGCCTGGAAGCTGGTCGGGATGAACTGGCACTGACCCATCGCGCCGGCCCATGAGCCCTTCATGGCGTGCAGGCCGATATGGCCTTGGCTCACGATCTTGAGGGCGGCGATCAGCTGGGTGCGGAAGAACTGGGCGCGGAAATTGTTGAACACCAGCGTGGCCAGGGCCGAAACCACCTCGAATTCGCCGAGCCGCGTCCCGTAGTTGCTTTCGATCCCCCACAGGGCGGTGACGGTCGGCGCCGGGATGCCGGCCGGGCCGGCGAAGCGATCGATCAGCGCGCGGTTCTCGCGCAGCAGTACCCTGCCCCGCTGTACACGCTCGTTGGAAACGACGATCTCAAGATAGCGCTCGAACGTCATCTTGAACTCGGGCTGATTACGCGCTTGTTCCATGACCACGGGCAGCTCCCGGGCCGAACCGAGCGCCTGGTCGAGCGTCCCTGCGTCGACCCCGGCTTTCAGCGCCTCCGCGCGCAGGCCCTGCAGGAAGGCGGAGAAGCGGGCGTCGTTCGGCTGAGCGAGCGCGGGCCATGGCAACAGCGTCGCCGCCCACAGCCCTCGTCGAGTGATCGTCACGGATCGTCGAGTGTTCATGGGGCGGCTCGCCAGCGTTTGCGTCCAAGATTAGGAAAGATACCCAACTAGCTCTAAACCTTGCAAGATCTATGGCAGCTCCACGACGGGGCCACGGGCGATGATTGGCGCCTGGGCGTTGCGTTCGGCGGGTCAGGGTGCCAGGGGCCTTTGAAGTGGCGCGGTCCCAGCCATAAATGCCGGTCCCTGTTGCATGAGCGCGATGCGCAGGTGAGTGTGGACGTGCGGTCCGGCGCGCATCGACTATGCGGCAGGAAGAGGCTGGTGCCGGAAGAACAGGAAATATCCGCGGGCGCCCGTCAGGGAGGAACAATGAAGCTGCATCGCCGGGCGCTTGTCGGCGCCCTTCCCGCTGTCGGCGGGCTCTACGCTGCCGTTGCGTCTGCCCAAGGAACGGATGCTTATCCGTCGCGGCCGGTGACCATCGTCGTGCCCTTCCCGGCCGGCGGCAGCGCCGACCTCAATGGCCGCACCGTCGCGGCGCAGCTCACTGCCGCGCTCGGCCAAAGCTTCATCGTCGAGAACAAGGCGGGGGCCGGCGGCAATGTCGGTACGGCCTTCGCGGCGCGGGCACCGGCCGACGGCTACACGTTGCTGATGAGCAATTCCGGCGCCCTCACCGTCAATCCGCACCTGTTCAGCCAGGTGGGCTACGACGCGCTCAAGGACTTCGCGCCGATCTCGCTGTCGGTGAAGATCTCCAACCTGCTGCTGGTCCATCCCGACCTCCCGGTGCGCTCGTTGCCGGAGCTGTTCGCCTATGTGAAAGCAAAGCCCGGCCTGCTCTATGGCCACAGCAGCGGCTCGAAGCAGCTGTCCGGCGAGGTGTTCCGCGCCAAGGCCGGCATCGACATGCCGCCTGTCGCCTACAAGGGCAGCGCGCCGATGATGGCCGATCTGCTGAGCGGCCACATCAAGATCGGCTTCGACGAGGTGCTGACGTCGATGCCCTACATCCAAGCCGGCAAGCTGATCCCGATCGCCACCACGGGCGCGGTGCGCTGGCCTGCCCTGCCCGACGTGCCGACGATCGCCGAGCAGGGCGGCGCGCTGGCGGGCTACGAGGTCACCGGCTGGTTCGGCCTGCTGGCGCCTGCCGCAACGCCGCCCGCACTCGTCAATCGATTGAGCGAGACGTTGCAGAAGGCGTTTGCCGACAAGGCCTTCCGGCAGCGCATCTACGAGCAGGGCTCCGAGCCGGTCGGCAGCAGCGCCGCCGAGTTCAAGGAGTTCGTCACCACCGAATACAATCGCTGGGGCGACTTGATCCGCACCGTCGGCATCAAGATCGAGTAGCGGCGCGACGATGAGCCTCGCCATCCAGACCGTCTCGCCGCACATCGGCGCCGAAGTGCTCGGCGCCGATCTCGGCCAGCCGGTCGGCGACAATCTCTTCCGCGAGCTGCACCAGGCCTGGGTCGACGCCGACGGGCTGCTGATCGTGCGCGACCAGGTGCTGACGCCGGCACAGCAGATCGCCTTCAGCCGGCGGTTCGGCGAGCTCGCCTCGGCGGACGAGAACCCGGTGATCGCCAAGTACGCCCTGCCCGGCCACCCCGAGATTTTCCGAGTCTCCAACAAGAAGAAGGACGGTGAGCCGCTGGGCCGCGAGGACGCCGGTACCTATTGGCACTCCGACGGGACCTGGCAGGCCTGGCCCTCGAAGGCCTCCATCCTCTACGCCATCGAGATCCCGCGGGTCGGCGGCAACACCATGTTCGCCGACCTCTACCACGCCTGGGAGACGCTCTCGCCGACCATGCAGCGCCTGCTCGATGGCTTGCAGGCGGTGCATGCGATGGCGAACGCCGGCGATACCAGTTACGGCCGCGAGTTCGCCGGCAAGGACGAGGTGATCGCTTCCAAGAGCGCGACTCATCCGCTGGTGATCACGCATCCCGACAGTGGACGCAAGGCGCTGTTCGTCAATCGCGGTTACACCGCGCAGATCGTCGGCATGAGTCGAACCGAGAGTGATGCCCTGCTCGGCTTCCTGTTCCAGCACTCGACCGCGCCCGAGCTGGTTTATCGCCACATCTGGCGTCCCAACGACCTGGTGATCTGGGACAATCGCTGCACAGCGCACTACGCCATCCCCGACTACAAGGCGGTCGGCGATCGCTACCTGCACCGCACGTCGGTGAAGGGCGATCGGCCGATGCAATGATGGAGGAACGCATGTCCCGAAGCCTGCACGGGGTCCTCGATCAGGAGGAGATCACCGCCTACCGTCGCGACGGCTACATCGTGCCGCGTCTGCGCCTCGCCGGCGACGACCTGGCCGCGCTGCAGCAGGCGGTGTCGCATCTGGTGGAGGACAACCCCAGCCTGCTCGACCAGTCGATCGTGGCGCCGCACGTTCCGGGGAGCGGCGTGCAGGGAGTGAAGGTGCGGTCGCCGGAGTACTGGCGGCGCATCGCCCTGCACCCCGACATCCTCGACATGGTCGAGCAGGTGGTGGGGCACGACATCATCCTGTGGGGCACGACGCTGTTCTACAAGCGCGCCCTCGCCGGCCCCGAGACCGGCTGGCATCGCGATGGCCAGGTCTGGCCGATCAAGCCGCTGGAGACGACCAGCGTGTGGATCGCCGCGACCGAAAGCAATCGCAGCAACGGCTGCCTGCGCGTCATCCCGGGCTCGCACGCGGCGCGGCGGATCGGCGAGCACGTGTTCCAGGATCGCAAGGACATGATCGTCCGTCGCAGCCTCGCCGCCGAGGAATTCGACGAGGCCGCGGCGGTCGATGTCGAGCTCGAGCCCGGGCAGATGGTGATGTTCGACGTCTACACGATTCACGGCGCCGCCCATAACCGCGGCGCGATCCCGCGCGCCGGCTATGCGCTGCGCTTCATGCCGTCGACCAGCCATTTCGACCACGACGGCGCGGAGCGCCGTGACGAGCCGGGCTACGCCCACAACACCCGGCCGTTGCTGCTCGCACGCGGAGTAGACCGCTGCGGCCTCAACGACTTCTCCCGCGGACATCCGGCGGCGGCATGAAGACGATGATGCCACTGCCTGCGCCACCCGCCACCCAGGGTGCAAGCCGACTAGACCCGGCGGACGGCCGTCGAAGGCACTGAGAAGCGGCCAGGTTTTGAGTCGGCAGTCGCCGCCGTCGCCAAGCGCAACGCGATCAGTTCGTGGCCAATTCAACTTTCGTTCCGGCGTGACCTTCGTTAAAAGGCGCAGAATCGCTCGACTTCTGAGGCGTTTGGATGGGTGGCCGAGTGGTTTAAGGCACCGGTCTTGAAAACCGGCGTGGGTTCACGCTCACCGTGGGTTCGAATCCCACCCCATCCGCCACATGTGAATCTAAACTGCTCGTGCAGCGCGTCCACGGATTGGTGAGGCCGAGATCGCAACACCAGCTGAACGCTGGCGCCGACCCATCCTCTCCTCCGCGGCCGGCCGCGTCGCCCCTTATGGGTCGAGCAGCCAGGCATTCCCGTAGCGCCGGTCAAGTCGAGGTTGACGACGGAAGGCCGCCGCTTCGGTCGCTCGCGTCGGCCCTTCGATCTTTCAAGCCCCGAGCCCGACGGGGCCGCTAGGAATCCGACCCGGTATCAGCCGCCGAAGCGCTGCTGCTGCCGGACCCCACGAACCGCGCAAGCGCGTAACCCAGCAATGCCGCACCAGCCATCATCATGAAGGGGTGCGCGCGACCGAAATCCATCGCTGACTGCACCAGATCGGAGACTTTCTTTTCATTCAGCTCGTCGGCGAATTCGCTGACCTTGTCCGCCGTGTCCCGAACCTGCCGGGCCAGCGATGGCGAATTGTCGTCGATGAGATCAGCCAGTGCACCAGCTTTCCGACCCAGGCCGGAAGCCAGATCCGCACCCATCTTCAGCGACTGGTCGGCTGCCTGTTCAGCTTTCTTTCCCGCGGCGTCGCCTACCGCATGCGCCAAGTCACCCATCTGCTCGCCTATGCTTTTCGTCGTTTGCGCCATAGCTCCTCTCCATGATTGGGCACACGGTAAACGGCCGTCCCGATTCCAAGTTGCGCACGTCGTCGCGCTCCATTTCCACCAGCCGGCGCGGCTCCTGTCAGGTGCTGGAGCCCCGCGGCTTCCGATCGCGCCTTGCTCCCCGCAGATCGGCATTTTGGCTACCGGGCAGCGCCGCAGCGTTTCGCTTTCGAAGCCTGGGCAGTCGCGGCCTAGTCAGCGGCGCAGTCCCGGGCTCGAGCCGCTCCTGCTCTCGATCGTCCCGGCGCTTCAACGCTTCCTCCGGTCACCGCGGTCGCCTTGCCCGGGCTTGGCCACCGTCCTGGCCTTGCGGCGCCGATCGGAAGCAAGTGACCGGCTGACGTCGACCACTTCCTTGAAGGACGTCCCGCGCTCGTTGCGCCGCACGTAGAGCTTGTTCGTGCCAGTGTCGATCAGCTCCCGCTTTGCTGCCGGCTTGCGCTTTTCCGCTGTCTTGCGTGCTGCCATGTTCAGCCCTCCGTGGTCACCTCCGGGGAAACGCACCACGGGCGCAAAGGTGGCTTGCGGCCTCGAACTTCACGGCACTTAGATGCTCCAGGCGGCCGCCCGTACCCGATGGGCAAGCCGATGCGGCGCCAGGACTCCCGCCTGCCCCGGCTCGAGTCGGCACCTCTCCGTCTGCTTGCCGGCTATTTTGCCCCAGCAGTCGAGGCCGAAAGCTTGACGATGTCGCTCCAACGGCGGACTTCCCCGGCAAGGTAAGCCGCCACCTCGCCGGGACTGCCCCGCTTCTCCTCGACGCCCTGGGCAAGGAGCGTTTCATTGATCTTCGGATTCTGCAGCGCCTTGTTGATCGCGCCGGCGAGCTTGTCGACGACCGGCTGTGGGGTGCCCTTGGCCGCCAGCAGGAAGTAGGCGACGTCGACGGTGAGGTCCGGGTAGCCCGCCTCCTTGAAGGTGGGGATATCGGGAAGCACGCGGGCTCTCGCGTCGCCGGTGACGGCGATCATGCGGGCCTGCTTGGCGCTCTGGACCGGGATGCCCGACGCGATGGGGGTGAACCAGATCTGGATGCGATTGGCCATCAGATCGACCTGTGCATCGGTCGTGCTCTTGTACGGCACCATGACCGTATTGATCTTGGCCGCGCGGTTGAGCATCTCGCCCAGAAATTGCGGCAGGCCGCCGACATAGCCTGCGTAGTTGAGCTTGCCGGGCTGCTGGCGGGCGAGCTCGACGAGTTCGGCCACCGTCTTGGCGGGAAGCTCGTTCGGCACGAAGGTCGAATAGAATGTGCCGCCGCTGAACGCGACCGGCGCGAAATCCTTGGTCAGGTCGGAGGTCGCATTGCCCGTGACCTGGTTGAGTAGCAGGCTGGTGGAAGCAATCAGCAGCATATAGCCGTCAGGCCGCGATTTGGCGACGAAGTCGGTGGCGATGTTGCCGGTGGCGCCGGCGCGATTTTCGACGATGACGCTCTGGCCGAGCGTGCCGGTCATGTCCTGTGCAAGCTGGCGGGCGATGATGTCGTTGGCCGTGCCGGGGCCGAACGGAACGACAATGGTGATCGGTTTGGCCGGAAAGTCCTGCGCTCCTGCCGCAGCAGCCATCGCCATGGCGGCAATGCCGGAGATGGCTGCCGCAACGAGTGTACGGCGCGAACGCTTGTTGGCCTGCATGGACGCTCTTCCCTTCGTCTCCCAATTGGCTCGTTCCCAGAATACGGTTCCCGAGCGCCGGCTCGTCAACCATGAGCGGCCGCCTGGCGGATGGCCGAGCGGACAGAGACGCGTGCCACTGCCGGAATTCTTCACGACCGGCGCGGCAATGGGCCTCCGCTGGCCAAGTAGACGCCGACGCTGATAACGACGATCCCGATCCATTCCTCGGCGGCCGGCCATTCGTGCAGGATCGGGATGGCGAGCAGTGTGGCAATGACCGGGCCGAGCGCGATGAAGGCGCCTGCGGCCGATGCGCCGAGCAACGCAACGGCACGGCCGAACAGGACGAGAGAGACGACTCCCGTCAGCACACCTTGATAGAGGCCCTGCCATCCGAGCTCGTGCCAGGGTGCTGCGAGAATGCGCGGGCCGAACAGGGCGAGATAGATCGGGATGTAGACGATGAGCGAGGCGACGCAGGCAATCGCCGTGGCATGCAGGCCGTCGAGCCGTGCCTTCCGCAAAGCGACGGTATAGGCCGCCCACAGGAAGGTGGCCGACAGGAAGATCGCCTGGCCGATGCTCTCGCGTCCGCCGAAATCGCCGGGGCCGAGGCCGGCGATCATCACGGCGCCGGCGATGATCAACACGATGCCGATCCTGCGCCACGCGGTGAGCCTTTCCTTCAGCACGATCACCGCCATGATCGCGGTCGTCAGCGGCAGCACGCCCTGGGTGAAGGCGCTGGCATGCAACACCGGCGCGAAGGACAAGCCGGCGCCAACGGCAAGCGTGTAGGCCGCGCCGCCGCCGATCGCGATGGCGGCAAAGCCCGTAGGCCCAAGCTGGTCGAGCGCCCAGCCCCGGCGCACGATCACCGGCACCATGACGATACCGGCGACGGCGAAACGCAACGCAATCAGGTCGACGACGGCGAGATGATTTGCCATGCCCACGCGCATGACGACGAGCCAGCCTGCCCAGATCGTGATGGTGACGACAGCGCAAAGCGCACCCAACAGATAGCGCGACGACATGGCGCGACCTTAGCAGCGCGGCGGCTTTCGGATAGCCGGCAGCGAGCCACCGAGGCGTCGTCTATGGCTTGAACTCCCTGCCCGGTATCGAGACCCGGTTCTCGCGCAGCTTTTTCTCCAAAACCGGGATACCCTCGGGGTTGCCCTTCCGACAGGCTTCGAGTGCGTACGTTGCGTCAAGGTCGGCGCCCCATCCCGCAGGAGGCAGCACGAAACGGCGATAGAGATCGGCGAGCTGGCGACAATAGGCTGTGGTGTCGTCGGCGGAGAAGTTTTGCCCGGCGACGGGGGTGGACGCGCCGAGGAGGATGGCGAACTTCAACAACGCGGGCCGCATCAGCCTGAGCCATGTCATCAGGATGGCCATCCACCATTGTGCCGCCCGCACATGCGAGGCTGGCGATTGTCAGAGGTCCGCGCGGGTCCTGTCAACGTAGGGCGATCGCGTGAGGCCCATGGGTCCTGGACGAAAGGTCGATGCGTTCCTGATCCAACGGCCGCTGTACCCTTGGCGGGCCTGCTGCCTGCGGGCCTGGACTGGATGCCGCGCCGGTTGTGGCAAAGTCGGCGCTCGGTAACGAGCCAGGACACTGTCGCGCGAGGAACGTTGCCGGCAGCGAATATCTGCCGCAGTAAGGAGGAAGGGCCGCCGTGGGTGCGGCGGCCCTTCTGGTACGGGGCAATTTGGGGTGTGTGCCCCGTGCTGTGGGTGACGGGAAGGTGCGATGAACAGTGCAGGTTTGCCAGTGATCAACCTGTGATCCGCCGGGGGGTGCCAGCCCCATCCAGCTCCGCATCGAGTACGCCCCCCCCTCCGCGCGTCGATCGGCCCATCCCGATCGGATGCCGGCCGACCCCGCATCGGGCTGCTGTGCAGCCTCTATGACGACCCGCGCTCGGCCTACCGGGCAGGGTCGAAACGGACCGCGCGCATCCTGGTGACGAAGCTTTGCGCACATCAGCTGTACAAAGAAAAAGGCGGGTCTAAACTGGCGACCCGCCTGGAGTTGAGGGGAGAAGAAGGGCCTGATGCCCTGCGGCCCCGGAATGACCGCCCGCAAACTCTAGTACAGTGACTTATTAACTCAAGCGGTTTTTGGCTTCTTTCGCCGGTTTTCCGCAGATTTCTTTGCGGACAAGCCTGTACCTCTGATATCGAACCAAAAACTGCCGAGATATCAATAAGTTGCGATTGTCAGCTCTTTAAAGCATTAGCTGGTGCTTCTACCCGGTTCCAGTTGCTTGATTTCGAGGCGCTCGTCGATGGATTGGCATTCTTGTTGGCGACCAGGCTGATCTGCGTGCCGGAGAATCCGGCGGCCTCCATCGCTTCCACCGCGCGGCGGGCCTGATCGTAGGTGTCATCGACACGGGCAATTGCCTGCATGGCCTGCTCTTGTCGGCATGAGTGATCAGAATCCCGCCTTGAAGACCACGTTGCCCTTGTAGTCGACGGCGACCTGACCGGGCTTGCCGTTCCACTCGGCAGTACCGCGCCAGATGCCGTCAGGATCCTTGGCGAGGCTGGAAATGCTCGTGGCGCCCCAGGCAAGCACGCGGTCCCTCGCCTGACCTTCGCTCCGCCGATGCCAAGTCAACACTCCAGCATCGATCGGGTTGCCGTGTGCACGGAGCCAGGACCGGCAGATCGCATGGCAAGATGGCGACGCGGACTGTGGTAACATTGTCTTTCATGAAGACGCCAAAGCTCGCCCGGAAGACCACCGCCGTATTCGCCCAGAGCGGCGCGATGGACGTCGGCAAGGGCAAGATCACCGGAGTGATCGCCTTTGCGCTGGGCGGCATGGCCGTGCTGTCGGTTCTGGCCTTCCACTTCCCACAATATCTCACCACACCGGACCTGCGGAAACAGTACGACGTCGAGTTGCTGCGCGAGGTGCTGCTGGTCGGCATGGTGATCGCGGGCGGCCTTGCGCTGGCTAACCTGATCCGGCTGCGCAATCGCTGGCTGAACGGCATGGCGCTGGCGCTGGTCCTGCTCGCCGCCGCGCTGGGCGGTCATCGCGTGCAGGTCGGCGACTTCCCCGGCAACACGCCATACATCGGTCTCGACTGGTTCCTGCTCGACCTTCTGGGGTCCAGCCTGGTGTTCATCCTGATCGAGAAGATGTTCCCGCTGCATCGCGACCAGCCGGTATTCCGGCCGGGCTGGCAGACCGACTTCACGCATTTCATCGTCAACCACCTGATGGTCGGCTTGGCGCTGATCATCGTGAACTTCGCCATCCATCGCCTGTTCGGCTGGCTGGTCTGGCCGCCCCTGCAGAAATGGATCGGCGGGCTCCCTTTTTTCGCCGAGCTGTTGCTGGTGCTGCTGGTCGCTGACCTGGTGCAGTACTGGACGCACCGCGCCTACCACGAGATTCCGTTCCTCTGGCGCTTCCACGCCGTCCACCACAGCGCCGAGTACATGGACTGGATGGCCGGCTCGCGCCTGCACCTGTTCGAGCTGCTGGCAACGCGCGTGTCGATCCTGGGGGTGCTCTACGTGCTTGGCTTCACCGAGGCCGCGATGAACGTCTACATCGTGATCGTGGGCTTCCAGGCCGTCTTCAACCATGCCAACGTCCGGCTGCCCGAGGCATTCGCCCGGGCGCCCCTCAAATGGCTGATCGTGACGCCCGATTTCCACCATTGGCATCACAGCTCGGAGCGCGAGGCGATCGATCGCAACTACGCCGCCCACTTCGCCTTCATCGACTACATCTTCGGCACAGCCGTGAAGTCGGACCGCCGCTTTCCCGGCAAGTACGGCGTGCTTGGCGATTACATGCCGCCGGGCTTCGTCCGCCAGCAACTGTTTCCGTTCACCTGGAAGGGGTGAAGTGAATCATGCATCTCCCCGGCGAAGCTGGGGAGGAAAGCGGGCTACCGCATCGGCGGGGCGTACTGCATGCCGCCCTGGGTGGCGAGGGCGTTCAGGCTGCGCGGGATCCGGAGGTTGGAGCCGCTGCCGACATTGCGATCATAGACCTCGCCGTAGTTGCCGACCTGCTTGATGACGTTGTAGGCCCACTTGTCGTCGACATTGAGCGACTTGCCCATGCCGGGCGTCGCGCCCAGCAGGCGCTTGATCCTGGAGCTCTCGCTGCTCAGCATGCCGTCGACGTTGGTCGAGCGGACGCCGAGCTCCTCGGCCTCGACCATGGCGTAGAGCGACCAGCGGACGATTTCCCGGAAGGCGGTATCGCCCTGCTTGATGATCAGGCCGAGCGGTTCACGCGACGGGCTTTCCGGCAAGACGAGGAAATCGTTCGGGTTGCTGGCATGCGACGCGCGCGCGGCATAGACCGCCGAGCGGTCGGCCGTCAGGGCGTCGCACCGGCCGGCGAAGAACGCCGTGCGCATGTCCTCGAGCTTGTCGAAGCTCACCGGGCTGTAGGTCATCTTGTTGTTCCGGAAGTACTCCTCGGCATTCTCCGCCGTGGTCGTGGCGGATTGCACGCAGACGGTGTTGCCGCTCAGGTCCTTGGCGCTCTTCTTGCCGAGCTTGCGCGGCACCAGGAAGGCCTGGCTGTCGTAGTAGTAGACGGCGACGAAATCGAGCCCGGCAGTAAGCGCCCGCCCCATCGTATAGGTCGTCCCCGACACCAGCAGGTCGACCTGGCCGTTCTGCAGCGCCGGAAAACGCCGCGGTGCGTCCAGCGGAAAGAACCTGACCTTGTCGGCGTTGCCCAGGATCGCCGCCGCCACGGCCCGGCAGATGTCGACCTCGAAGCCGAAGAACCGGCCTTTGTCGTCCTTGCGGGCAAATCCGTGCGTGTCGCCGCGCACGCCGCAATTCAGCTCGCCGCGCACCTTGATCGAATCGAGCACGGCACCTGCCGCCGCTTCCTGCGGCAGCGCGGCCACCGCAAGGCCGATCGCTGCCAGAACAGCCGCCAAGTGCCGCATGCCCCTCTCCTCCAAGTCAGGCGTCAGCGGACGCCGTAATTCGCGAATTCTTCGGCGACGTTCGGCAGCATCGCCTTGGCCATGGCGATGTCGGCGTCGCCGCCCGACTTGTCGCCCATCTTGAGCTTGGCCATGCCGCGGCCGTAGTAGGCGCGCGCCCGGCGCCCGTCGATGGCGAGCGCGGCGTCGTACTGGGCGATCGCCCGCGCGAACTCCCCGCGCTTGAGCTCGATCAGGCCGCGATTGAGGATGGTGAACGGATCACGCGGGCTCAGCGCCTGCGCCGCATCGCAATCGGCTGCCGCGCCGTCCAGATCCTTGCCCAGGACGGCCTTGGTCATGCAGCGGTTGTTGAGCGCCTGGAACATCTTCGGATCGGCCTTCAACGCCTCGCCGTAGTTGGTGATGGCATTCGCCCAGTCGCCCTTGCCGAAATAGGCGATGCCGCGATTGAGGTACTGCGTCGCGTCCTTGGGCCTGAGCCTGATCGCCTGGTCGAGATCGTCGATCGCGCTGTCGTAGTCGCCGAGCTCGAGATAGATCATCGCGCGCGCCGCGTAGGTGCGCGGATTGGCGGGCTGCAGGCGCTGGGCGGTGTTATAGTCCTCGAGCGCCTGTTCGGTGTTGCCGCGCAGCGCCTGGATCTGGGCGCGGTAGAAGACCGCCGTCGGATTGTCCGGCGCCAGCTCCAGCGCCTTGGTATTGTCGGCGAAGGCGTCGCCGAAATCCTTCTTCAGGCCGTAGGCGAAGCCACGCTGGATCAGCGCGTTGACGTCGTCGGGACTGATGCGCAGCGCCGAATCGAAATCATCGATCGCATCGTCGATCTTGTTGACGAAGATCTCCGCCATGCCGCGGTTGATGTAGGCCAGCGGCTCCTTGGGATCGAGCCGGATCGACTCGGTGTAATCGGCGATCGCGCGCTTGTAGTCCTCGACGCGATGGAAGGCCGAGCCACGCTCGAAATAGACATTGGCCCGCCCGGGCGCCAGCTCGATCGCCTTGTCGAAGTTGGCGAGCGCCTCCTTGGCCTTGCCCTGCCTGAGGTAGGCTGCACCGCGCCCCAGGTAGGGTCGCGCCTCATCGGGCGTGATCTCGAGCGCTCGGTTGAAATCCTCAAGCGCGCCGTCGTAGTCCTGCTTGTCGATCAGGGCCATGCCGCGCTGGTAGTAGGCATGGGCGACCTGCTCGGCCAGCGCCGCCGCCTTGCGGTCGCGGTTCTTGGGCAGCACCGCGAGCAGGTTGGCCGTGCGCAGTCCGAGCGAGATCGCGCGCCGGAAATCGGTGATGGCGCGATCCGGCTCGTTCTTCTGGCGGTACGTGATACCGCGGTTGATGAGGGCGTTGATCTCTTCGGGATTGAGCTTCAGCGCTTCGTCAAAGTCGGCGATCGCGGCGTCGAACTTGCCCTTCTTGGCGTAGAGCACGATGCCGCGATTGACGTAGGGCAGCGGATCCTTGGGCGTGATCTCGATCGCCGCCGTGTAGTCGGCCAGGGCGGCGTCCGGATCGCCGGTCAGCTGGTAGGCGATCCCGCGCTGAATGTGGGCGAAGGCCTGCTTGGGCGCGAGCCGCAACCCTTCGGTGAAGTCGGCGATCGCCTTGTGGGTCTCGTTCTTGTACATGTACGCAGCGCCTCGCCCGACGAAGGGAGCCGCATCGTCGGGGTTGTAGTAGATCGCCTGGGTGAAGTCGGCGATCGACTTGTCGTAGAGCTGCTTGTCGTAGAGGACGAGGCCGCGCTGGTAGTAGGCGAAGGCGGCGAGCAGCGCCCAGTGATTGTCCTTGTCACGCTGCTTCAGCAGCACCTTGGTGACGTTGTCGGGCAACTCCTTGGTGTTGACCGGCTGGACGTTGGGCGGCAGGCACTTGATGCCGTCGGTGAAATCCTTGATCGCCTGGTCAAGATCGGCCTTGCGCTTGTAGGCGATACCGCGGTTGATCCAGGCTGAGACCTCGCAGTTCTTGAGCGCCAGCGCGGCCGTCAGGTCGGCGATGGCGCCGTCGCTGTTGTCCTTGCGGATGTACAGGATGATGCCGCGATGGATCAGCGGCGCCGTCTCCTTGGGTGCCAGGCGGATGGCGTCGCTGAAATCGACGATCGCGCGGTCGGCCTCGCCGATCTGCTGGTGGACCACGCCGCGCTGGATGTAGAGGTAGGGATTGAGCGGCTGCGCCAGGATCAGATCGCTCAGGATGCGGATCGACTGGCGGTAGTCGGCCTTGGAGCGGGTGTCGCTGCTCGGCCCGCTCTCGGACAGACCGCGTTGAAGGTACGCAACGGCGAGCTCGGGCATGCTGAGGCCGCCCTGGGCGATGGCCTCGTTGCAGGCCTCGACCTTTTTCGCTGCCTTGGCGCCGGTCAGTCCCGTGCAGACGTCGAAGGAGCTCGGGAGGTCCTTGGCGTTGGGCAGTCCGGCCTGGGCCGGCGGCTTGGCTTGCGCTGGAGCCTGGCCAGGAGCCGGGGGTTGCGGAGGCTTTCCCTGGGCCGGTGTCTGCGCGGGCACCGCAGGCTGCTGCGGCTTGGGTTGCGCGGCGACCGGCGGCGCGGGCCCGACCAGTGCCGAAACGGCAAGGCACAACGCCACCGCGCACGTGCCGAGGCTCGCGACCCTGGTCCCGTTATCACCCATCACCCGCACCTTTCACAGCTCGCCCTGCGGCTTGCACCCACCAAACCGCAGTGTAGCGGCAAAAATGACAAGATTTTGCGAGTTTTCAAGCTATTGAAGGGCGTCGTCGGACGATTGCGCACACCCTGTTGTCGACGGCGCCCGCGAGGTTTGTCACTTTCGCGCGGCTTCATGGAAGACTTTGGAGGAAACAAGATGACGAATTCAAATCGCCGGCGCGTGTTAGCCAGCATGGGTGGAGCGCTGGTGGCGCCGGCGATCCTGTCGGGATCGGCCCGCGCCCAGGGTACCTACCCCAATAAGCCCGTGCGCTACATCAATCCCTTTCCGGCCGGTGGTGCCACGGACACCCTGTCACGCCTGTTCTGCGCCAAGATGGCGGAGCTCACCGGCCAGCAATGGATCGTCGAGAACAAGGGCGGCTCGGGCGGCAATGTCGGCGTCGACGCGCTCGCGCAGTCGGCGCCCGACGGCTACACGCTCGGCCTGGGCGGTATCGCCAGCCACGCCATCGCGCCGACCCTCTACGCCAAGCTGCCGTTCAATCCGCGCACCGACTTCACCTTCGTCAGCACGATCTGGTTCCTGCCCAACCTGCTGGTGGTCAACCTCGACCTGCCGGTCAAGGATCTGCCCGAGCTGATCGCCTTCCTGAAGAAGAACCCGGGCAAGTACTCCTATGCCTCGGCGGGACCGGGCACGACGCTTCATCTGTCGGGCGAGCTGTTCAAGATCAAGGCCGGCGTCGACATGCAGCACGTACCCTATCGCGGCGCCGCACCGGCGATGCAGGACATCCTCGCCGGCCAGGTCCATATGATCTTCGACAACATCCCTGGCGCGCTTGCCCAGGTGCGCGCGGGCAAGGTGCGGCCGCTCGCCGTCACCTCCGCCAAGCGTACGCCGGTCGCCCCGGACATGCCGGCGATCGCCGAGTTCATCGAAGGCTTCGACATCGTGTCGTGGACCACGCTGACCGGGCCGGCCAAGCTGCCGACCGATGTCGTCGCGCGTCTCTCGGAGCTGTCCAAGAAGGCGCTGGAGAGCGATGACCTCAAGGCCAAGTTCGCCGACCTCGGCGCCACGGCGTGGTGGAACACGCCGGCCGCCACGCTCGCGTATCGCGACGCCGAGGAAGCGCGGCTGGCGCCCATTATCAAGGCGTCGGGCGCGCGTGTAGAGTAGCCGGATGCAAACCCTCACCACCGCGCAAGCCGTCGTGTCGATGTTGGAAGTGAACGGCATCGACACGATCTTCTGCCTGCCCGGCGTCCAGAACGATGCGTTCTTCGACGCCCTCTACGACCGCACCAACGCGATCCGCCCGATCCATGGCCGCCACGAGCAGGCCTGCGCCTACATGGCGCTGGGCTACGCCATGGCGAGCGGCCAGCCGTCCGCCTACGTCGTCGTACCGGGCCCCGGCTTCCTCAACACCACGGCGGCGCTGTCCACCGCCTATGCGGTGAACGCGCCGGTGTTGGCGCTGAGCGGCCAGATCCAGCAGGCGATGATCGGCCGCAACGCCGGCCTGCTGCACGAATTGCCGGACCAGCTGTCGATCATGCGCGGCCTCACCAAGTGGGCCGACCGCATCAACGCCCCCGCCGAGGCGCCTGGCCTGGTCAACGAGGCGTTCCGCCGGATGCTGTCGGGACGGCGCCGTCCGGTCGGCCTGGAATGCGCCATGGATACCTGGGCGCGGCGCGGTCCTGTCGAGCTGATCACGACGCCGGCCGCAGCCGATCCCAGCCCGGTCGACGAGGACGCCGTCGAGCGCGCGGCCAAGCTGCTGGGTGGCGCCAAGCGGCCAATGATCGTGGTCGGCGGCGGCGCGCAGGGTGCCGGCGCGTCGGTGCAGGCGATCGCCGAGGTGCTCGAGGCGCCGGTCATGACGGGGCGCATGGGCCAGGGCGTGATCGACGGCCGGCATCGGCTCTCGGTCACCATGCCGGCCGGCTACCGCCTGTGGGGCGAGGCCGACGTCGTGCTGGCGGTCGGCACGCGCCTGCAGCCGCAGCAGCAGAACTGGGGCATGGACGACGATCTCAAGATCATCCGCATCGATGCCGACAGCGCCGAGCTCGACCGCTTTCGCCGGCCGGAGATCGGCATCGTCGGCGATGCGACGGCGACCCTGGCGGCGCTCGCCAGCCGGATCGGCAAGCATGCCGGCAAGCCCAATGGCCGGGCCGAGCACGTCGCCGAGACCAAGGCTGCCGCGACCAAGATGTTGCGCGAAAAACTCGGGCCGCAGATCGGCTATCTCGAGGCGATCCGCGGGGCGCTGCCGGAAGACGGCATCCTGGTCGACGAGCTGACGCAGATGGGCTACGCCGCCCGCCTCGCCTATCCGACCTACAAGCCGCGCACGTTCCTGTCGCCGGGCTACCAGGGCACCCTGGGCTGGGGCTATGCCACGTCGCTCGGCGTCAAGGTCGCCAAGCCCGACACGCCGGTCGTGTCGATCAACGGCGACGGCGGCTTCCTGTTCACCGCCATGGAGATGGCGACGGCGGCGCAGCACGGCATCGGCGTCGTCGCCGTGGTGTTCAGCGACGGCGCCTACGGCAACGTGCGGCGCATCCAGCAGCAATCGTTCAACAACCGCACCATCGCCAGCGACCTGCGCAACCCCGACTTCGTCAAGCTGGCCGAAAGCTTCGGCCTCGCCAGCGAACGGGTGAAGTCGCCGGACGAGCTGAAGGCTGCGATTACGCGCGGCCTCGCGCGCGGCGGCCCGACCCTGATCGACTGCCCGGTCGGCGAGTTGCCCGACCCATGGTCGATCGTGCAAGTGCCGCGTATCCGGCCGCGGAAGGCATGACGCCTTCCTCCTCCCCAGCTTCGCTGGGGAGGTGTCCGCGTAATCGCGGACGGAGGGGTCATGAGTCATGAGAGATGGCGGGGCCCATGGCTCATGACCCCTCCGTCGCGTAAGACGCGACACCTCCCCAGCGAAGCTGGGGAGGAGAATGAGAAGAGCGCCACGGAGTGGCGCGCTCCCGGCGAAGACGACGCCTAATCCCCGTACGTCTTCATCACATCCGGATCCGGATCGCACCCAAGCCCCGGTCCCGTAGGCACCACGAAGCCGCCGTCGACCGGGTTCACGAGATCGCCGGAGAGGCTCGCTTCCAGATCCATGTGGTAGCGCTCGATCATGCCGCCGGGGCCGCCGCGCGCCGCGAGCAAATGAAGCGTCGCGAGGAAGCCCGGGCCGAAATACGGCGAGTGCGGCATCAGGGTCACGCCAGCGGCGTCGGCCAAGGTCGCCACCTTCAGGAACTCGGTGACGCCGCCCACCTTGGTGACGCTGGGCTGGGCGTAGTCCACCGCCCCGGCGGCGAACATGTCGCGGAACTGGAACGAGGTGCAGTTGTTCTCGCCCGCCGCCATGGCGACCCCGGTGCCCTCGCGCAGCCGCGCGATGGCGGCGAAATCCTCCGGCGGGAAGATCGGCTCCTCGAGCCAGTGCAGATCATAAGGCCTGAGCTTCAGGGTCATGAGTCGCGCCTGCTCGGGCGTCCACGGACAGTTGGTGTCGACCATGATGGCGACGTCGCCGCCGGCCGCCTCGCGCGCCGCCTTGATCTCGGGTTCCTCGGTCTCGTGCAGCTTGATATGGCGATAGCCCTGCTGCACGGCGAGCCGGGTGCGTGCCGCCACCCGCTCGGGATCGCGGTACTTCAGCAGGCTGGCATAGGCCGGCAGCCTGGCGTGGCCGCTGCCGCCCAGCAGTTGCACCAGCGGCAGGCCGGCCGCCTTGCCGGCGATGTCCCACAGCGCGATGTCGAGACCCGACAGCGCGAAGATGGTGATGCCGTAGCGGCCGAACAGATGGAGCTTCTGCTGCAGGTCGTAGGACAGGCGGGCAATGTTGGACGCGTCCTCGCCGACCACGATCGGCGCGATCATGTTGTGCAGGGCGGCGCGCACGGCGTCGGTGCAGCCGTAGCAGAACGCCTCGCCCCAGCCGACGATCCCGTTGTCGGTCTCGACCCGCACCAGCAGGATGTTGTTGGTCGTCCAGTTGCGTCCGCCATAGCCGGTCGGGTTGCCGTCGAAGGTGAACGGCACCTTGATCGAATGGCTGTCGACGCGCGCGATCTTCATTCAATTCTCCCCTTGCGATGGATGTCGGCCAGCAGGCGCTGGGCGTGCGCCTGGTCGGTCAGGTACTTCGAGGCGAAGCGCGAATCGCCGGCCGGGACGGTCGCCAGCAGATGGCCGGCGAGCAGCGCCGGCAGCGGCGGCGGCTCGGTATCGTCTTCCGGCATCTCGACCTCGGCCTGGGCGAAGTAGGTGCTGCCGTCGTCGCGCTTGAAGAAATCGACGTCCCAGTGGAAGGCGCCGTCGGGCCACGAGTAGCGCACCTTGCTGAGGCTCTGCTGGCGCCGCGTCCACAGGCGCGCGAAGTCGCTGGCGCTGATCGCCGTCTCGATCTCGACGACCTGGCCGTCGACGGTGCATTTGTAGGTGAAGACGTGGCGCGTGCCGTCGGGACCTTCGACCGAGCGGATGCGCACGCCGGCGGAATCCAGGTAGGCCTGCTGCAGCAGGCTGCGCTCGACGCCGGGCGCGGCGCCGACGCGCGCTTCGAGCCCGCCGTCGTCGTTCAGGACAAACTTGCGCTCGTTTTCGATCGGCATGCTCGATTTGACCGCCTGCAGGATGATGGAAAGAATGGAACGACCACGAAAGAACAGACAATGGCCAGCCAGACCCTCGACGACCTGCCGACACCCGCCCTCATTCTCGACCGCGCCATCCTGCGCCGCAACCTCAAGCGCATGAGCGAGCGGCTGAAGCATGCCGGCGTCATGTTGCGGCCGCACGTCAAGACGGCGAAATCGATCGAGATCGGCCGCATGGCCGTCGAAGGCCACGATGGCCGCATCACCGTGTCGACCCTGGCCGAGGCCCGCTACTTCGCCCAGGGCGGCTTCACCGACATCCTCTATGCCGTGGGCGTGGTGCCCTCCAAGCTCGCCGCCGTCAGCGCGCTGCGCCGCCAGGGCGTCAATCTGCGCGTCGTCACCGACAATCTCGCCGTGGCGCGGGCGATCGCCGACGCCGGGCGCGATGGCGATACCTTCTCGGTGCTGATCGAGATCGACAGCGGCGCCGGCCGCGCCGGCCTGCCCTTCCCCAAGCTGGCCGGGCTTCTAGACATCGCGCGCGTCCTCCACGAGGCCTCGGGCGTCGAGCTGGCGGGCGTGATGACCCACGCCGGTCATTCCTATCACGAGAACACGCCGGACGGCATCGCCGTCGTGGCCGAGCAGGAACGCCGCGCGATCGTCGGCGCCGCCGACCGGCTTCGGGCGGCGGGCATCCCCTGCCCGATCGTCTCGGCCGGCTCGACGCCGACCGCCGTGCATTCGCGCGACTTCACCGGCATTACCGAGATGCGGCCGGGCGTCTACGTCTTCAACGACCTCGACCAGGAATTCATCGGCGCCTGCGGCGCGGGCGACCTCGCCCTCTCGGTGCTGGCCTCGGTGATCGGCCACTACCCGCATCGCAACCAGGTGCTGGTCGATGCCGGCGCGCTGGCCCTCTCCAAGGACATCAGCGCCCAGGAGTTCAAGCCGCAGGTCGGCTTCGGCACCATCGTCGATGCGCCGGCCAGGGACATGGCGGTGGTCGCCTGCTCGCAGGAGCACGGCTTTGTCGGCGCCGACGAGCCGATCCCGTTCGGCAACCTGCCGGTCGGCGCGCGGGTGCGCATCCTGCCCAACCACGCCTGCATCACCGCCGCCGCCTACGACCGCTACTTCGTCGTCGACAGCGAGCTCGACGGCGGCCGCTCGGTGGTGGCGACGTACGACCGCATAAACGGGTGGTGAGTTACCTTCCTCCTCCCCAGCTTCGCTGGGGAGGAGGAAGAGCTTTCCTCCCTAGCGAAGCTGGGGAGGTGTCGCCGTCTTCGGCGACGGAGGGGTCATGAGTTACAGTCGCGATGCTCATGACCCCTCCGTCGGCGATTACGCCGACACCTCCCCACGCAAAGCGTGGGGAGGCGAATGAAATTACAGCGAGTTCACCGTGTGGCCGCCGTCGACGGTGATCACGCTGCCGGTCATGAATGAGCCCGCTTCCGACGCCAGCAGCAGCAGCGCGCCGTCGAGATGCTCGGGCTTGCCGATGCGGCGCTGCGGGATGCGATCAATCAGGCGCTTGCCGCCGTCGGTCTTCCAGAAGTCGCTGTTCATCTCGGTCTCAATGTAGCCCGGGCAGATCGCGTTGACGCGGATGTCGTGGCGCGCCCATTCCATGGCGAGCGCACGCGTCAGGTGAATGAGGCCGGCCTTCGAGGCGTTGTAGGGCGCCACCTGGCCGATCGTGCGCAGGCCGAGGATCGAGGCGATGTTGACGATGCTGCCCGGTCGCTTCGCGCCGACCCAGCGCTGTCCCGCGGTCTGCGCCACCAGCCAGGCGCCGCGAAGGTTCGTGTCGACCACGGCATCCCAATCCTCCTCCGGCATGACGAGCGCCGGCTTGACGATCGAGATGCCGGCATTGTTGACGACGATGTCGAGCTTGCCGAGGGCCGCCTCGGCCGCGTCGAAGGCAGCACGCACGGCCTCGCCTGACTGGACGTCGAGCGACACGGCGATGGCCTTCGCTCCGCCCTTCTCCAGGTCAGCCTGAAGAGTCGCCAGCCGCACGGCGCGGCGCGCCGCGATAGCGACCGAGGCGCCGGCGGAAGCGAGCGTGCGCGCAAAATGGACGCCCAGCCCCGACGACGCCCCGGTGACCAGCGCCACCTTGCCTTCGAGATCGAAACGCTTGGACATATCGGTCGCTCCCCTGTTTCATGCCCGCCGACTAGCGAATGAACTTGCGGGAGATACCATGGACCTCGGCCTGGCGGGCAAACGCGTTCTGGTCACCGGCGGCACGAAGAGTATCGGCCGCGCCATCGTCGACGCCTTCGTCGCCGAAGGGGCCGTCGTCGGCTTCTGCGCGCGCGACGGCAAGCTGGTGAAGGAGCGCGAAGCGGAATGGCAGGGCAACCAAGCCCGGGTCACCGGCACCATGCTGGATGTCACCGACGATACCGCGCTAAAGCGCTGGATCGACGGGTTTGCCGGCGACGGCGGCCTCGACCATTTCGTCGCCAATGTCAGCGCGCTCGGCACCGAGAATTCGCCGGCCGGCTGGCGCCGTTCCATCGAGGTCGACCTGGCCTCGACGGTGAACGCTGTGCTCCATGTCCGCCCGCATCTCGAGCAGCGCGGCAGCGGCTCCACCCTCACCATCATCGGCACCGTGTCGTTCGTCGAAGTCTCCGGGCCGACCGCGCCCTACCGCTCGGTCAAGGGTGCGCTGATGCCCATGGTGAAGTCGCTCGCCATCGACATGGCTCCCAAGGGCGTGCGCGCCAACATGGTCTCGCCCGGCACCATCCTCGAGGACGG
Organism: Reyranella sp.; assembly: GCF_044224635.1. Classification (GTDB taxonomy): domain Bacteria; phylum Pseudomonadota; class Alphaproteobacteria; order Reyranellales; family Reyranellaceae; genus Reyranella. The sequence continues at coordinate 80,819 of NZ_JBGAKA010000019.1, forward strand.
CAATACCTGGGGCCGCCAGCGCGACGCCGGCTCCGAGCGCTACAAGCGCATGCTGGCACGCAATCCGAGCGGCCGCATGGGCACGCCGCAGGAAGTCGCGGCGGCCACCGTGTTCCTGGCCGGCGCGCCGGCATCGTTCGTGAGCGGCATCAATTTCATCGTCGACGGCGCCATGACGGCGCGGGTGCAATACTGAATCCGCCTACCCGCACGCATTGGGGCCTGGTCGGCCTGCTGGTCGTCGCCGGCATCGTCGGCGCCTTCAATGTCGGCAAGGCGCCGCCCGCACTGCCGTCGATCCGCGAGGAGCTGGGGGCGACGCTCAGCCAGGCGGGCTGGATCCTGTCGATCCTCAACCTGACCACGGCGCTGAGCGGGATGGTGATCGCGCTCACCGCCGACCGCATCGGCCATCGCCGCCTGGTGCTGGCAGGCACCGCGATCTGCCTCTTGGCAAGCCTGCTCGGCGCCTTCGCCGGCAGCATCGAGATGCTGCTGCTCACGCGCATCGCCGAGGGGTTGGGGTTCGTTGCCATGACGGTGGCCGCGCCGCCCCTGCTGATACGCCTCGCCGCCGCCCGTGATCACCGCCGGGTGATGACCCTGTGGTCTTCCTACTTTCCGGCTGGCACCGGTCTCATGATGCTGATCGCCGCCGTCATCCTGCCCAGCACGTCGTGGCGGGTCGTCTGGCTGGTCGCAGCCGGCGCATCCGCCGCGATGGTCGCGGTGCTGATGCTGAGCATGTCGTCGCGACCGAAACTCGACCCACAGCCCTCCGAGCGCCGGCCCATCCTGAACGAGATGGCAGAGGTCGCGAGCAGCGGCGGTCCGCTGGCTCTGGCAATCTGCTTCGGCGCTTATGCCTGCTGCTGGTTCGTGATCGTGGGTTTCCTCCCGACCCTGCAGGTCGAGCGCCTCGGCATGGCCACGTCGATCGCCGCGATCGTGACCGCCGGAGTTTGCATCGCCAACATCGTCGGCAATCAAATGGCGGGATGGCTGCTCCGCGGCGGCTTGCCGCGGGTCACTCTCATCGTCGGCGCCGCCCTGTCGATGTCGCTTTGCGCCGCCGGGATCTTCGCCGACGGCGTGCCCGACCTGGCGCGCCTCATACTCGCTGCGATCTACTCCGCGGTGATCGGCGTCATTCCCGGGGCGCTGTTTGCGGCGCTGCCGGTCCATGCGCCGCGGCCGGAGCTGATGGGCGCCTCCACCGGGCTGATGCTCCAGGGCTCCAACATCGGCACCCTGCTGGGCCCGCCGATCACCGGCGCCCTGGTGACGGCGGGCGGCTGGTCGTCCGCCGCATGGCTGACATCGATCTCCCTGGGGGTGACGGCGGCCGCCGGCATCTTCCTGCACCGGCGCGAAAGGCGTAGGCTGCAAAGATGATCTATGTAGACATCGTTTCCGATACGATCTGCCCGTGGTGCTACATCGGCAAGCGGCGCTTCGAGCGCGCGCTGGTGCAGGCGGGCCGCACCGACATCGCCGTGGCCTGGCGGCCATTCCAGCTCAATCCCGACATGCCGCCCGAAGGCATGACACGCGACGACTACATCCGCGCCAAGTTCGGCGGCGGCGACCGGCCGCGCCAGATCTACCAGGCGATCGCCGAGAGTGGCCGCGAGGCCGGCATCGAGTTCCAGTTCTCCCGCATCCGGCGCACGCCCAACACGGTGCTGTCGCACCGACTCGTCCATTGGGGCGCCAAGCGCGAGGCCCAGGAAGAGGTCGTCGACGAGCTGTTCAAGGCCTATTTCGAGCAGGGTCTCGACATCGGCGACCTCGACACGCTGGTCGAATGCGCCCGCCGCGCCGGCATCGACGCCGAGAGCACGCGCAGCTTCCTGCTGAGCGACGAGGGCCGCCACGAGGTCGTCACCTCCGACGTCTACGCCCGCCGCCTCGGCATCAACGGCGTGCCCTGCTTCATCGTCAACCGCAAGTACGCCGTCTCCGGCGCCCAACCGCCATCGGCCTTCGTCGAGGTTTTCAACCTCGCCGAACGCGACGCCGCGACCAGTGCCGCCCAGTCGGCGGCGTGAGGCCAGCTCTCCAACTCCCCTCCCCAGCTTCGCCAAGCGACGCTGGGGGTGTCGGCGCAATCCGACCGAGCTTCCTCTCCTCCCTAGCGAAGCTGGGGAGGTGTCCGCGTCTTCGCGGACGGAGGGGTCATGAGCAGCGGGACTGCGGCCTCTGACCCCTCCGTCGGCGATTGCGCCGACACCTCCCCAGCTTCGCTAGGGAGGGGAATGATAAGAGCGCCACTGTCGCTCTTGTTCCTCCCCAGCTTCGCTAGAAGCCAGGATATGATGATAATCATATGATATGATCATAATCATACCATTGGTGTCCCCCTGCCGCCCTCCCCCCTCCGCAAGGCACAGACCCGCGCCGAGATCCTGCAGCATGCCGCCCGGCTGTTCCGGCTGCGCGGCTACCATGCGACGACGATCGACGATGTGATGCTGGCGGCCGGGCTGACGCGCGGCGCGTTCTATGCCCACTTCGCCTCGAAGGACGCGCTGTTCGCCGAGATCGTGCGGACGGGGCCCGGGCTGCTGGCGCAGCTTCGCGGCGGCGAGCCGGCGGCCGTGCTGCGCGCCTATCTCGACAAGGCCAATCTTGGCGAGACGGCGCAGGGCTGCACCCTGGCCGCCCTGCCAGGCGACGTCGCGCGAGCGCCGCTGACGGCGCGGCTGGCCTACGCCGGCATGCTCTACGCCACCATCGCCGCGCTGGCGCGGGCCAAGGTGCGCAAGCTCGATTCCGACGCCACGGCGGCGGCGATCCTGGCCGTCGGCGCGGTCACGCTGGCGCGGGCGTCGGGCGACACCCGGCTCTCCGACTGGCTGCTGCGCTCGGCCCGCCGTGCCGCGCTGCCGCTCCTCAAGCCGCGAGCTTCGCCAAAGCGGAAACGATCGAGGTCACGCCGGAAAGCCGCTGGCGCTCGTCGTTCCAAACGCGCTGCACCATCACGCGGTGGTCAGGCCGCAGGCGCACCAAAGGCGCGTTCTTCTGCAGCCAGGCGATGAGCTTGTCGGGGTTGGCGAACTTGTTGTCGTGCAGGGACAGCACGACAGCCTTCTCGCCGGCGTCGATGCGCTCGACGCCGGCGGCGCGGCACAACAGCTTCAGCGCCACGGTGTTCAGCAGAAACTCGGCTTCGGCCGGCATCTTGCCGAAGCGGTCGACCATCTCGGCGGCGAAGGAATCGATCTCGCCCTGGCTGGCGAGCGCGCCGATGCGCCGGTAGAGGCCCATCCTCACCGACAGGTCGGAGACGTACTCCTCGGGAATCAGCACCGGGATACCGAGATTGAGCTGGGGCGACCAGTCGGCGCGCTCGGCCTCGCGCGCCTGCCCGCGCGCCGCCTCGACCGCTTCCTCGAGGAGCTGCTGGTAGAGCTCGATGCCGACCTCGCGGATATGGCCCGACTGCTCCTCGCCCAGGAGGTTGCCGGCGCCGCGGATGTCGAGGTCGTGGCTGGCGAGCTGGAAGCCGGCGCCCAGCGTGTCGAGCGTCTGCATGACCTCGAGCCGCTTGGCCGCCGCCTCGTTCAGCGCCTTGCCCGGCGGCACGGTGAGATAGGCATAGGCCCGCGTCTTGCCGCGACCGATGCGGCCGCGCAGCTGGTAGAGCTGGGCCAGGCCGAACATGTCAGCGCGATGGATCACCATGGTGTTGGCGTTGCGGATGTCGAGCCCGCTCTCGACGATGTTGGTCGACAGCAGCACGTCGAACTTGCCGTCGACGAATTCCTGCATGGTGTTCTCGATGGTGGTCGGCGGCAGCCGGCCATGCGCCATGGCGAGGCGGATCTCGGGCACCAGCTCGCGCAGGTCGTTCGCGACCTGTGCCATGTCCTCGATGCGCGGGCAGACATAGAAGCTCTGGCCGCCGCGATACTGCTCGCGCAACAGGGCTTCGCGGATCGTGACGCCGTCGAACGGCGTGACGAAGGTACGAACCGCCAGCCGGTCGACCGGCGGCGTGGCGATCACGCTCATGTCGCGCACGCCGGTCAAGGCCAGCTGCAACGTGCGCGGGATCGGCGTCGCCGTCAGCGTCAGCACATGGACGTCGGCGCGAAGCTCCTTCAGCCGCTCCTTGTGGGCGACGCCGAAATGCTGCTCCTCGTCGACGACCAGGAGGCCGAGGTCCTTGAACTCGACGCTCTTGGCCAGCAGCGCGTGGGTGCCGACGACGATGTCGAGCGTGCCCTCCTTCATCGCCTCCTTGGTGGCCTTGGCCTCCTTGGCGCCGACCAGCCGCGACAGCCGGCCGATGCGAACCGGCAGGCCAGCGAAGCGCTCGGCGAAGGTGCGATGGTGCTGGCGCGCCAGCAGGGTCGTCGGCCCGATCACCGCCACCTGCTTGCCCGACAGCGCCGCTGCAAAGGCGGCGCGGAGCGCAACCTCGGTCTTGCCGAAGCCGACGTCGCCGCAGATCAGGCGGTCCATCGGCTTGCCCGACGACAGGTCCTCCATGACGTCGGCGATCGCCTGCAGCTGGTCGTCGGTCTCGGCGTAGGGGAAGCGGGCACAGAACTCCTCGTACAGCCCGTCGGGCGGGCTCATCGTCTCGCCGTGGCGCACGGCGCGCTCGGCGGCGATCTTGATCAGCCGGTCGGCCATGTCGGCGATGCGCTGCTTCAGCCGCGCCTTGCGCGACTGCCAGGCGACGCCGCCCAGCCGGTCGAGCGGCGCCCCCTCCTCCGCGGCGCCGTAGCGGCTCAGCACGTCGATGTTCTCGACCGGCACGAAGAGCTTGTCGCCACCCTCGTAGGTGAGCCGCAGGCAGTCGTGCCGGGCGTTCTGGATCTCCAGCGTCACCAGCCCTTCGTAGCGGCCCACGCCGTGCTCGCGATGGACCACGAGGTCACCCTCGCTCAGTGCCGAAGCCTCGGCGATGAAGCGTTCGGACGGCCGCCGCTTCTTGGCCGGGCGCGACAGGCGGTCGCCGAGGATGTCCTCCTCGCCGATGACCTCGAGCGCCTCGAGCACGAAGCCGTGGTCGAGCGGCCACACGGCGATGCCGAGCGCCCCCGGCGGCAGGCCGAGCACCGTGGTGAAATCGGCCACCGGCACCGGTGTCGTCGCGCCGTGCTCCTGCAGCAGGTGCTGCAGGCGATTGGCAGAGCCCTCGGTATAGCCCGCGATCACCACCCGCCGACCGGAATCGTTCGCCGCCTTGACGTGCTCGGCCACCTTGTCGAACAGGTTGACGCCCTGCGCGGTGCGCGCCCGCGCGAAGCCCTCGTGCCGGCGGCCGTGCAGATCGACGGCGTTGGCCATGTCGGGCGTGGTGTCGAAGGTGGTGAGCTGTGCCACGGTGTGGCCGTCGAGCAGGCGCTCCCATTCGGACGGCTTGAGATAGAGCCGCTCGGGCGGCACCGGGCGGTAGTCGGCGGCGCCGGTCATGCCGCCCTTGGCACCGGTCCTCAGGCGCGCGTCGTAGTAGTCGACGATCAGCTCGTGGCGCGCCTGGAAGGCCTCGGCGATCTGGTGGTCGGCCGTGACGATCGCCTCGTCGCAGTAGTCGAGCAGCGTCTCCAGGCGCTCGTGGAACAGCGGCAGCCAGTGCTCCATGCCGACATGGCGCTGGCCGGCTGAGATCGCTTCGTAGAGCGCATCGTCGGCGGCGTTGCCGAACAGCTCGCGATAGCCGCTGCGGAAGCGGGCGATCGAGGCTTCCGTCAGCAGCACCTCGCTGACCGGCAGCAGCACGACCTCGTCGCGCGTGCCGGTCGAGCGCTGGCTCATGGGATCGAACGAACGGATCGTCTCCAGCGAATCGCCGAACAGGTCGAGGCGCAACGGCTCGTCGGTGCCGGGCGGATAGAGATCGATCAGGCCGCCGCGCACGGCGTATTCGCCGGGCTCCATCACCGTCTCGGAACGCCCGTAGCCGTTCTCGCCGAGGAAGCCGGTCAGCCAGGCGACGTCAACGGTCTGGCCGCGCCGCAGGACGACGGCCGCTTCTGCATAGAGGCCGCGGGCCGGGACCTTCTGCAGCGCCGCGCCGACCGAGGCGAGGATGATGCGGGCCGGCGCCCCCGGCTTGCGCGACGCAGCCAGGCGCACCAGCGTCTCGAGGCGCTCGGCGACGATGTCAGGATGCGGTGACATGCGGTCGTAAGGCAGGCAATCCCAGGCCGGGAAGACCAGCACCTCGCGATCGGGCGCGAAGAAGCGCAGGCCGTCCTGCAGCCGCTCCAGCCGCTGGCTGTCGCGCGCCACGTGCAGAATGTCCCGCCCGCCCGTCGTGCGCGCGAGCTCGGCCAGCACCAGGGCGTCGGCACCTTCGGGCAGGCCGGCGACCGTCCACCGCCCGGCCCGCCGCGGGATCGCGGCGAGGGTTTCGGAAAGCGGGGTCATCTCAGATCCTCCTCCCCAGCTTCGCTGGGGAGGTGTCGCCGTCTGACGGCGACGGAGAGGTCATGAGCCATGAGTCATGAATCGCGAAATCATCACTCATGACTCATGACCCCTCCACCCCGTAAGGCGGGGCACCTCCCCAGCGTAGCTGGGGAGGACAGTAGAGAAACGCACTCATGACCCTAAAACCTCACGCGGAACGCCATCAGCTTGCGCAGGACCGGCGAGTCCGCCTCCGGCGGGACGTCAGCCTGGCCGGAGACCCAGTCGAAGATATCGTTGTCGGCGGCCGCCAGCAGGCGTTCATATTGGTCGAGCTCGGCCTCATCCAAGGTGGCGATATGGGCGCGCGCGAACTGGCCCAGGAGAATGTCGTTCTCCTTGTTGCCACGGTAGACGCTGCGGTAAAGCAGCCGCTTGCGTCTGAAGTCGAGGTCCGCCTCGCCCGTCATGTTTTCCCCAGGTCCGGCCCAAAAGGGGCGTAGCATATAGGCGGCAGCAATGGCCAAGTCACGTGGCCCAAGCTTGGCAACCATGCGCCCGCAGAGCCTTATCCCCCTCTTCGCCCAAACGACGTCGCTGCCCGGAATCGGGCCGCGTCTGGGCAAGCTGTTCGAGAAGCTGGCCGGCCCCCTTCTCGTCGATCTGCTGTGGCGCCTTCCCTTTGCCGTCATCGACCGTCGCCATGCCCCCGAGATCGCCCAGGCACAGGCCGGCGAGATCGCGACGCTCACCGTCACGGTCGACGAGCACCATGTGCCGCGCTCGCCGCGCCAGCCCTACCGCGTGACGTGCAGCGACCACACCGGCCGGATCACGCTCACGTTCTTCAATGGGCGCGAGGATTACCTCAAGAAGCTGCTGCCCGTCGGCGAGCAGCGCATCGTGAGCGGCAAGGTCGAACTCTACCAGGGCGAGGTCCAGATGACCCACCCCGACCACGTCGTGCCGCTCGAGCAGCGGGACCAGGTCCTGCGGGTCGAGCCGGTCTATGGCCTTACCACCGGGCTGACGCAGAAGGCCGTGCAGAAGGCGATCGCGTCTGCCCTCGAGCGGGCGCCCGAGCTGCCCGAGTGGCAAGACCCTGCCTTTCTCGCGCGCAACCGATGGGCCGGCTGGCGATCGTCGCTGATACAGGCCCATGCGCCGGGTGAGGAAACCGATCTCGCGCCCGACCATCCTGCCCGCGCCCGCCTCGCCTTCGACGAGCTGCTGGCAAGCCAGCTTGCCGTCGCGCTGGTCCGCCATCACAACCGCACGATTGCCGGCCATGTCACGCAGGGCGACGGCCGGTTACGCGCGAAGGCGCTCGAGGCGCTGCCCTTCGCGTTGACGGGCAGCCAGCGCACGGCGCTCGGCGAGATCGCCAGCGACATGGCCAAGCCTGAACGCATGGTGCGACTCCTGCAGGGCGACGTCGGCAGCGGCAAGACTCTGGTCGCTTTCCTCGCCATGCTGATCGGCGTCGAGGCGGGCGCCCAGGCGGCGCTGATGGCGCCGACCGAGCTGCTGGCCCGCCAGCATCACGCCACCATCGCGCCGCTCGCCGAGGCGGCCGGCGTGCGCCTGGCGCTGCTTACCGGCCGTGATGGCCAGAAGCAGAAGCGGAAAACCCTGCAGGGCCTCGCCGACGGCTCGATCCCGCTGGTCATCGGCACCCATGCGCTGGTCCAGGAGGATGTCGAGTTCGCCGACTTGGGCCTCGCGGTCGTCGACGAGCAGCACCGCTTCGGCGTGCATCAGCGCATGGCGCTGTCGTCAAAGGGGCACGCGGTCGACCTGCTGGTGATGACGGCGACACCCATCCCACGCACCTTGATGCTGGCGGCCTACGGCGATCTCGACGTCTCCAAGCTCACCGAGAAACCGGCCGGCCGGCAGCCGATCGACACCCGCGCGCTGCCCCTGGAGCGGATCGGCGAGGTGGCCGATGGCGTCGGGCGGCAGATCGCCAGCGGCGCCCGCGTCTACTGGGTCTGCCCCCTGATCGAGGAATCGGAGGAAATCGACCTCGCCAATGTCGAGGAACGGTTTGAGCTGTTGAAGGTGCGCTTTCCGGGAAAGGTCGGTCTGCTGCATGGTCGCCTCAAGAGCGCCGAGCGCGAGGCGACGATGTCGGCGTTTGCCGAGGGGCGCCTGTCGCTGCTGGTCGCCACGACAGTCGTCGAGGTCGGGGTCGACGTGCCCGCCGCCACCGTGATGGTGATCGAGCATGCCGAGCGCTTCGGCCTGGCGCAGCTTCACCAGCTTCGCGGCCGCGTCGGCCGCGGCAGTGTCAGATCGACCTGCCTGCTGCTCTATGCCCAGCCGCTCGGCGAGACCGCCCGTGCCCGCCTGGCGATCATGCGCGAGACCGAGGACGGCTTTCGCATCGCCGAGGAGGACCTGCGCCTGCGCGGCGCCGGCGAGCTTCTGGGCACGCGCCAGAGCGGCCTGCCCGACATGCGCCTGGCCGACCTTGCCGCGCATGCCGAGCTGCTCCAGGCGGCGCGTGACGATGCCCGGCTGGTGATCGACCGCGATCCCGACCTGGAATCCCCGCGCGGCGCCGCCCTGCGCGCCCTCCTCTACCTGTTCCGCCGGGACGACGCGGTGCGGACATTGCGGGCGGGGTGACGCTTCCCTCCTCCCCAGCTTTGCCGGACGCAGCAACATCGGGCAGCTGCAGCGCCGAGGCGCCGCCAAACAATCCAAAGCGCATGAGAAGATCCTCTGCGACTATGCGGCCATGCGGTGATCCCTCATGGCCGCATTCATCTCTTGTCATCCTGAGCGCAGCGAAGGATCTCATCGCCAGAAGTCTCGACGTACATCAGCTGCAAGCGACAACAAGGTCCTTCGCTGCGCTCAGGACGACAGAAGAGCGGCCATGGGGCCGCTCCTCAAGATGAGAGTTGCTCTTGGAACTCCCGTGCTGCCAGCGCCTACGAGCAGCGTGGTCCTGGCAGACGAGCGCTCTACCCGAGCTGCGCCACGTAGGTTCGCAGCGCATCGCGCGCCGCCTCGACGGCCTTGTCGGCGTCGGCGCGGCGCTTGGCGATCGCCTCGAGCTCGGTCTCCTGCTTGTCGAGCGTCGCAAGGTAGCGGCGCTGCAGATCGCTGTTGGCAGGCACGCGCGCCAGGTTGTCGCGCAGCCGCGACTGCTCCTGGACGATCTGCTGGCGTTCCTGGTCGGTCTGCGTCAGCCGGCGGTGGGCGTCGGCAACGTTGGCCTGGAGCTGCAGCACACGCGCCAGCGCCTCGCGGGTCTTGGCATCGAACTCGCGCGCATCGACGTAAACCCGGATCTGGTCAGCCGAAGCATCGATCAGGCGCAGCTCCTGGTGCTGGGTCTGCTCCTGCACGACCTCGAAGACCTGGGTCTGCTCGCCGCCGGGCAATTGGAAGGGGATGCGATAGTTGCCTTCGCTCAACTCGACGCCCTTGGGCTCGGGCTTCACGAGGGTCCAGCCCGGCAGGCGGCGCTGCACGACGATCAGCTGGCGCGGCTCCTTGGCCGGGCCCTTGACGCGGTAAGTCATGGTCTGGCGGGCGACACGCGCGATCTGCAAAGCGCCCCGGGCAATCGTGCCCGTGGCCAGCCGGTCGGTCTGCGCCGTATCGCGCTCGACCACGATCTTCTCGTCGAGCGCATAGGCCAGCAGCCTGGTCTCGCCGATCGGGAACACCGACAGCCGGGCGTCGCCGACATAGGCCACCGTGCCCGCCTTGTCGCGCTCATAGAGCGTGATGATGCCGGGCGGCAGGCCGGTGTCGCCGTCGTTGGTCAGGCGGACCGCGGCCAGCGGATTGCGCGCCGCTGTCTCGGCCTGGTAGAGCGCCAACCGCATGGCCGGCACCTGGCGATCGATGATCGGGATCGACAGCGTACGCCCGTTGTCGACGGTGACCGCGCGCGGGAACTTGAACACGACCTGGGTCGCCGCATCGGTCGCCTCGACCTGGTCGGCGCCAGCCGCCATGTCGGCCGGTGCGGCACGCCCGCCGGCTGTCGTCTCGGCCTGAGCGCGGCGATTCTGCATCGGCGCCGTGGCCGGAGCCGGCGGCGGAGGCGGCGCTTCCTTGTAGCGCTGGTAGTTGTTCGCATTCACGCCGCCGCGATCGACGCCCGGCATCAGCTTGCCGGCGACTTCGATCGGCACCTCCGGACGCGCCACGTAGTAGGCATTGTAGAGAGCCTGGCGGAACGCCACCGGCCGGCCCGACACCAGGGTCAGCTCGACATTCTTCCAGTCCTGGCCGCTCATGTTCTCGACCGTGGCCCAGCCCTGCAGGCCCGAACGCGGCGCCGCCGGATCGGCGCCGAGCGTCAGGCGGTAGGACGCCTTCCACACCGGCACCTCGACGATGTAGGCGACGCGTACCGTGCGCCTTCCCTCCCCACGCATCGCGAGGTCGAGCGTGCGCGCTTCCTTGGCGCGGTTGGTCTGGATGGCGAGCAAGGCCTGGCCGACCTTGTCGCGCAGCGCGGCATCGGCAAATTGCAGGTTCTCGGCATCCTCGAGAATGAACTGCTGCAGGCCGCGATCGGTGAGCAGCGTCACCCGCGTGCGCGTCGTCGTGGCCTTGCCGTCGCCGAGAGCCGCCGTCTCCTGTTGAACCGAGACGATCCGGCCCGTCATGGACCGGCCGCCGCCGACGGTGACCACCGCCCCTTTGAGCGTCGACAGCAATTCTGCGGGCGAGCCCAGCGATTCCTGGTCGAACGGCAGATCCTTGAAGGCCTGCGCCAGCGGCTCGCGCCCCGGCAGGCTCAATCCGCCGACACCGCCCTTGTCGTCATAGACAACCAAGCTCTTCAGCACGTCGTCGACCTGCTGCAGCCCAACCGTGAGCTTGAGTGTCGCGTCGCCCTCGACCGTGGCCTCGTACTCGAAATATCCCAGGCCGCCGGACGACAGCATGACGCGCTTCAACGCGAGATCCTGGGCGGTGGCCAGGGTCGAAAACGCAAACAGGCCCACGAGGGCCATGACGAACAGAGGATAATGCATGAGCACTCCCAGGCGATGCTCGCTTACCGTGAGCGCCGACTGTGACCCCACCGCGGCGAGAGCGCGACGAAACTGAGCGCAGTTCTCCGCGGAGTAACCTCCGCCGACAGTGGCGCTCAAGCTCTTCCGGACCGCGGCCGTCTCGCCCGCGGTCCGGAAGGGCTTGAGCCCCTTTCCCCCTACCTTGCCTTCTCGAGCGTCCGCCGAACGGCGCGCGCAAGATCCTCCTTGCGAAAGGGCTTCACCAGGATGTCGAAGTCTGCAACACGATCGCGGGCAGCGCCGTCATTGTCGCCGGCAAAGCCGGTTGTCAGCAGGATGCCGAGACGTGCCCAACGTCCGCGCGCGATCCGGCTGAGCGCCGAGCCATCGATCTTGCCTGGCATGACCATGTCGCTCATCAGGAGATCGAACTTGCCGGCGCTCTCCTCGAGCAGCTGCAAGGCGGCATCGCCATTGACCGCCTCGGTCACGCGATAGCCCAGCGACTTCAGCGTCTCGGCCACGGTTTCCCGCACGGCATCGTTGTCGTCGACGAGAATGACGTTCTCGGTGCCGCGGGGGTACTTCGCGGCGGCGGCGTTCACCGGGATTGCCGCCGGCACGGCTGACCGCGGCAGGAAGACCCGCACCGTTGTGCCCTTGCCCACCGTGCTGGCGAGCCGGATCGCGCCGCCCGATTGATGCACGAAGCCATGCACCATGCTGAGGCCGAGACCGCTGCCGCGACCAGCCCCTTTGGTCGAGAAGAAGGGATCGAAGGCCCTCGCCAGCGTCGTGGCGTCCATACCGATCCCGCAATCCCTGACCTCAACCAGAACGTGATCTCCGGCAGGAGCGTCGGCCATGTCGGCGGACGCGTTGCGCACCTCGATCGTCACCGTGCCGCCCGACGGCATGGCATCGCGCGCATTGTTGGCGAGATTGATCATCGTGCTGTCGAGCTGCGCTCCGTCGATCTTGACCGGCCACAGGTTGGGCGCCACCCGCAATTCCAGCGCGATTCGCTCGCCGACCGTACGCCTCAACAGCCGCACGACGGCGCCGATGTGTTCGCCGACGTCGAGCACCTTGGGGTCGAGTGGCTGACGCCGCGAGAAGGCGAGCAGGCTACGCGTCAGCTCCGCGCCGCGCTGCGTCCCGGAGATCGCTGCCTGAACCAGCTTGGTCGCTTCCGGGTCGCCCTGTCCACGCTCCGCGAGCATGTCGAGGTTGCCCATGATCACGGCCAGGTAGTTGTTGAAATCGTGCGCCAGCCCGCCGGTCAACTGGCCGATCGCCTCCATGCGCTGCGCCTGGTAAAGCTGCTGCTCCATCATCTTGCGGTCATCGATGTCGAGCACGACGCCCTCTAACGCCATGACCTCGCCGCTCTCCGAACGGATCGCCTTGGCCCGGTCCAGGACCCAGCGCCACCTCCCGTCGGCCCGACGTACCCGATACTCCGCCTCGAAGGAGTCACCTATCGCCAGGTCGGCCTGCACCTTCGCTCGAACCCCCGCCTGTTCGTCAGGGTGGATCAACATCTGCGCGCATACACGGCCACTCATGAGATCGTCGGGGGGCACGCCGATCAAGGCACGGCTTCCTTCGCTGGCGAACTCCAGTGTCCACAGCGTGCCGTTCTTGTTGGTGCGATAGACCATCCCCGGCACGTTCGACATGAGGGTACGCTGAAAGCGTTCACTCTCGGCAAGCTCCGCAGTCCGCTCGGAAATGCGCTTCTCGAGAGTGTCGTTCATCTCCGCCAGGGCTTGGGCTGCTTCACGCGCTTGCCGTTCGCTTCGTTTGCGCTCGGTGACGTCGAGGTAGATCGACACCATCCCGCCCGGTCCGGAGAGCCGGCCCCGGCGCACCTCGAAGGCAAGGCCGTTCGGCCGGACTTGCTCGGCGAGATCGATTTCGCCTGCGAGCAGGCGCGCCACCATCCGGTCGGCAAACGCCTCCGGATCGTCGCATGGACCGTACTCGCCGGCCTTTGCCCGAGCGACCGCGACATCGCGCCAGGTCATTCCGACATGGACACCGGCGGAATCCAATCCGGCTATGCCAATCCAACGCTCGTTCCAGGCGACCAGCTCGTAGTCCTTGTTGTAAACGGCGATGCCGGCCGGGACATTGGCGAACACGGCCTGCAGCAGATCCGATTGACGTTCGAGCTCGGCCTGGCGTTGCTCGAGCGCGGTGCGCGCTTCCAGCAAAGCCGTGATGTCACGACCGACTCCGCGATAACCCTCGAAGGCGCCGGTGCTGGCGTATTTCGGGTTTCCGCTCACTTCGCACCACCGTGCCCGTCCATCCCTGGAATCGATGACGTACGGCAAGTTGCGAAATGGTTCGCGTGCCCGCACCTTCTCGTTGATGTTTTCGAGGCGGGCGAGATTTTCAGGGTCCTTCCGGGCGAAGTCGCTGCGGGCGCGGCCCAGCAGGCCCGCCAGGTCGAGGCCCTGCTGTGTCTCGGTATTGGAGAAGTAGGTGAAGCGACCGTCGCTGTCGGTCTCCCAGAACCAGTCGGCGCCCATGAGCGCAAACTCCTGGAAGCGCTGTTCGTTGAGCATCGACGTACCCCCGCAGCCAGACTGGTCGCACGTTCCCCTATGGCCAGGGACCTGACCCTGGCATCACTCCCCGGCGTCACAGTATTACTGTCGCCCCAAACATCACTGCTATCATCCCGAAGCGCACCAAGGAACCTTTCCCTTCTTCAGCGGAGCGCCTCTCCGAGGGCCTCGAACGGCAGCAAAACACATTCCTGGCGGGATTTGTGGGACTTCACCGGGGCGAATGCAGCGAACGGTCCGGCGGGCTCGCCAAGTTCGCGGCCGATGGCGCGTTCGGCGTCGTGGCGAAGGGCGGCGATACCGGCCTTGTCGCGGCCGACAGCGGCCGAGGCCAGAGCGGACGCTGAAGCCTGGCACAATAGGCAACCACGCACCTGATGGGCGATCTCGGCGATGCGGCCGTCGTCGCCCAGGCGGACGTCGATGGTGACGCGATCACCGCAAAGCGGGTTGTCGCGCCGCGCCGATTTGGCAGGCGGCGCCAGCTTGCCCGCTCCGGTCTTGGCCTTGGCAAGGGCGACGATGCGGTCCTGGTAGAGCTGGTCGTTCATCGGAGGGTGCGGGCCGCGTGCTTCACGCCGGTGAGCAGGGCGTCGATGTCGGTGTTGTCGTTGTAGGGTGCCATCGAGACCCGCGTCGTGCCGTCGAGGTCGAAGCGATCCATCAGCGGTTGGGCGCAATGGTGGCCCGCCCTCACCGCGACGCCGAATGAATCGAGGGTCTGGGCGACGTCGTGCGGGTGCACGCCATCGAGCATGAAGGACACGACGGGATAGCGGTTCTGCAGGCTGGCCGGCCCGAGGATCTTGGTGCCATCGATTTCCTGCAGGCCGTCCATCAGCCGCTGCACCAGCGCCATCTCGTGGGCATGGACGTCGGGCCAGTCGAGCTGCCGCATCCAGGCGCAGGCTGCGCCGAGGCCGATCGCCGGGCCGATCGGCGGCGTGCCGGCCTCGAAGCGCCGCGGCGGCGGCGCCCAGGTCGTCTCGGCGAAGGTGACGCGGCCGATCATCGAGCCGCCGCCATGGAACGGCGGCATGGCTTCCAGCAATTCGGGCCGCGCCCACAACACGCCGATGCCGTTCGGTCCATACGCCTTGTGGCCGGCGAAGGCGTAGAAATCGACGCCGAGCCCCGGCAGGTCTACCGGGCCATGCGGTGCGTACTGTGCGCCGTCGAGCATCACCCGCGCGCCAACCGTCCCGGCCGCGGCGACCACGGCCCGCACGTCGAGCAGCGCGCCGGTGACATTGGACACATGGGCGAGTGAGATCAGCCGGGTGCGCGGCGTCAGCAGGCGCGGCAGGGCCTCGATATCGATGCGGCCGTCCAGGGTCACCGGGATCATGTCGATCTCGATCCCGCTGCGGGAACGCAGGAGCTGCCAGGGCACGATGTTGGAATGGTGCTCGAGCTCGGAGAGGAGGATGCGATCGCCGGGCTTCAGCAGCGAGCCGTAGGAATAGGACACCAGGTTGATCGCCGCCGTGCAGCCGCCGGTGAACACGATCTCCATCGGCGCCACGCCGAGAAACGCCGCGACTTCGGCGCGCGCGTTCTCGTAGGCCTCGGTCGCGCGCTCGGCGAGCCGATGGACGCCGCGCAGCACGTTGGCGCGACCGGTCGTCTCGTAGGTGCGCACCGCCTCGAGCACGGCGTCAGGCGTCTGCGCCGAGGCGCCGTTGTCGAGATAATGGACGGGCTGGCCGCCGATGATCGCGGACAGGATGGGAAACTGCCGGCGGATTCCGGCGACGTTGAAGCTCATGTCGTGCTCCGCGCTCGCCAAGCGGCAAGCGCCTCCGGCGTGTCGATGTCGGTGACGGCCGCTTCGCCGTTCATCTCGACCTCGCAGACGAGGTCGGCATGCTCGCCGATCAGGTGCTTGGCGCCACTGTCGCCCGACAGCTTGGTGATCTCCGGGAAGAACCGGCGCGCCCACAGGACGGGATTGCCACGCTTGCCGCCGACCGTCGGAACGCAGATCGAGCGCCCTTCGACCGGGCTGAACGCCGCCATCAGGCGGTCGAGCAGCGGCGCGCCGACCCCCGGCATGTCGCCGAGCTGCACGACGGCGGCGTCGATCGTCGACCCGAGGGCGGCAACGCCGGTGCGCACCGAGGTGCTGAGCCCGTCGGCAAAATCGGGATTGACCACGAAGCGCAGGCGGGATCCGGCGGGGATGGCCTTCTCGATGGCCACGCGCACCTCGCCTGCCATATGGCCCAGCACGACCACGACCTCGACCGCCTGCGAGGCGAGCGCCGCCTTCACGGCATGCACGACCAGGGGCTCGCCGTCGGCCTCGACCAGCATCTTGTTCGGGCCGCCCATGCGGGTCGAGCGGCCGGCCGCCAGCACCAGCACGGCCACGCGCGGCGCCTGCTGCGGCCCCTCGCCTTCGGCCTCGCTGTCGTCGCGCGGCTGCGGACGGCTCGCGATCTCGGCCAACAGGCCGCCTGCCCCCATGCGGACGATCTCGGCACGGCCGACCGGCAGGCCTGCCGCCAGCCGCTCCAGCACCATGTCGAAGCCGTTGTACTTGGGCGACTTGGCGCAGCCCGGCAGGCCGAGCACAGGCTTGCCGTCGAGCCTGGCCGTCAGCAGCAGATTGCCCGGATCGACCGGCATGCCGAAATGGATGACCTCGCCGCCCGCTTCCTCGATGCCGGCCGGCACGACGTCATGGCGGTCGACGATCGCCGAGGCGCCGGCGATCAGGAAGATGTCGCAACCTTCGCCCTTGAGCTCCCTGAGGGCGCCAGCGATCGCCTCGGCCTCGTGCGCCACGCGGCGCTCGCCGACCAGGCTGCTGCCGAGCGAGGTGAGCCGCTTGGTCGTCGTGCCGACAGCCTTGTCGAGCACCTTGTCGCGCGTCCCAGGCAACCGTGTCTGCACCAGCCCCGCGCGCATCGCCTTGAACGGCGCCACCGAGACCAGCGGCTGGTTGGCTTCCTTGGCGACCTCGAGGGCGCGCTGCACGGCCATGCGCGGGGCGGCATAGGGAATGATCTTGATGGTCGCAACCATCTGGCGCGGCTCGACGCGGGCGAACGGCGGCAGAGTGGCGACGGTGACCGATTCGTCGAGCTCGTTCAGCGCATCGATGCGCGCGTGATCGACCACGGCCAGGCCGGCATCGCGGGCGAAGTGGTTGCAGCGGCCGGTGAAGGGCGCGGTGACCTCGATGCCCTCGCCGGCCAGCGCGCGGGCCAGGGTCGCCGCCGCCTCGTCCTCGTGCAAATCCTCGGCATCGAGGCGGGCGGCGATGATGCTTTCGGCGCCTGCCGCCTTGAGCTTGGCGACGTCTTCGCCCGACAGCACACGGCCCTTGGCGAAGTTGACTCCGTTGGCGCGCCAGCTGTGCGCCAGGATGGCCCCTGTCGCCTCGTCGATCGGGGTTTCGCCGAATTTCACGCCGCAACCACCTTCGGCCCGGCCAGCTCCTCGATCCTGCGCGCCCGCACCTCGACGATCTGGCCCATGATGGATACGGCGATCTCGGCCGGCGACTTGGCGCCGATGTTGAGGCCGACCGGACCATGGATGCGCGCGAACTGCTCGTCAGTGATGCCGGCCTCGGCCAGACGATCCTTGCGCTTGGCATGGGTGCGCCGACTGCCCAGCGCGCCGATGTAGAAGACGTCCGACCTCAACGCCGCTTCGAGTGCCGGATCGTCGAGCTTGGGATCGTGCGTCAGGGTCACCACGGCCGTCGAGACGTCGAGGCCCATCTTCTCGAAGGCCTCATCGGCCCAGTCCTGCATCACCTTGACGCCGGGGAAGCGGCTGTCGGTGGCGAAGGCGCGCCGCGGATCGACCACGGTCACATCGAAGTCGAGCAGCGACGCCATCGGCGCCAGCGACTGCGCGATGTGCACCGCGCCGACGATGATGAGGCGCGGCGGCGGCACGTAGACATTGAGAAAAATGCGCTGGCCGCCCACCTCGACCGTCTCGCTGCGGCCGATGCCGAGCGCGCGCCGTGCGGCCGCGACAACGGCTGCATCGCCCGCGAGCGCGCCTTCGGCCCGGTCGGTGTAGATCAGCGCTTCGGCGGCGTCGCTGAGCCGGGTGGCGAGCGCCAAGGCTTGACGCTGCGTGCGGGCGTCCTGCAGAGCGGCCAGGGTCTTGGCTTTCATGGTCAGTTCACCTTCTCGACGAAGACCTGCACCTTGCCGCCGCAGGCCAGGCCGACATCCCAGGCCTGCTCGTCGGTGACGCCGAAATCGAGCAGCCGCGGCTGGCCGTCGGCGATCGAGGCCAAGGCCTCCTTGACCACCGCACCCTCGATGCAGCCGCCCGACACGGAGCCGACCATGGCACCCGTCTCGTCGACGCCGAGCTGGCTGCCGACGGGACGCGGCGACGAGCCCCAGGTGGTGATAACGGTGGCGATCGCGACACCCTTGCCGCTCGCCTTCCACTTGCCGACCTGGTCCAGGACATCGAGTGCGTCGCTCATGGTCTAGTTCCTCTCCTTGCGCAGTTCCGTCTGCCAGCCTGTCAGCCGCTTGTCGCCGGCCGTCGGCACCGTCCCCAGGGCTGCGATAAGTCCTGCAAGACTATCGAGATTGTGCACCGGACGGAATTCATCGACGTGAGGCAGCATCGCCTTGTTGCCCTGAGACTTGGGCTCGTAGGCACCATACCGCAAGAGCGGGTTGAGCCAGATAAGGCGTGAGCAGGATTTGTGCAGGCGTTCCATTTCCTCGGCCAGGCCGGCCGCGCCCTCGCGGTCGAGCCCGTCGGTGATCAGCAGGACCACGGCGCCCTGCCCCAGGACGCGGCGCGACCAATTCTTGTTGAATTCGTGCAGGGTCTGGCCGATGCGCGTGCCGCCGGACCAGTCCTCGACCTGGGTGGAGGCCTTCTGCAAAGCGACATCGACGTCCTTGTTGCGCAGCGCCCGGCTGACGTTGCTCAGCCGCGTGCCGAAGGTGAAGCAGTAGACCCGGTCGCGGTCGTTGGTGATGGCGTGCATGAAATGCAGGAACATGCGCGTGTAGCGGGCCATTGAGCCGGAGATGTCGCACAGGATGACGAGCGGCGGCGGCCGGCGGCGCGGCTCGCGCTTGCGCAGCTCGGTCAAGCCTTCCGGCCGCAAGGCGCGGCGCAGCGAGGCGCGAAAATCGACGCGCGGGCCGCGCCGCGCCGCCTGGTAGCGTCGCGTGCGTCGCTCTGGCACGGGCAGGCGCAGGCGCGCGATCGCGCGCAGTGCCTCGTCGATCTCCGCCTGCGACATCTGCTCGAAGTCGCGGTGCTGCAACACCTCGCGGTCAGACACCGTGAAGGTCGCCTCGATTTCCACCTCGGGCGGCTCGTTCTCGTCCTTGGGCCCTTCGCCCCGACCGGGCTGCAGTGCTTCCTGCAGGCGACGACTAAGCTGCTTGCCCTTCTCCTGCTGCCCCGGCACCTCGACCTGCGGCAGCAGCATTTCCATCATCTTCTCGAGCAGGCGCGGATTGCGCCAATAAACGTGGAACGCCTGGTCGAAGATCTCCCGCTGGTCGCGTCGGTTCACGAACACCGAGTGCAGCGTCCAGTAGAAATCGTCGCGCTTGCGCAGGCCCGCCGCCTCCACCGCCTCGATGGCGCGCAGCACCTGGCCCGGCCCGACCCGCAGGCCGGCGGTACGCAGCGTCCGCGCGAAGTGAACGATGTTGGTGGCGAGCCGGCCGGGGGGCTCCGGTCCCGCGGAAGACATGGGAGCGTTCATGGTCTTGCGGACCGCGAGCCATCTTCTCCCCCCCACGCTTTGCGTGGGGAGGTGTCCGCGTAATCGCGGACGGAGGAGTCATGAGCAACGGGACTGAGGCTCATGACCCCTCCGTCGGCGAAGACGCCGACACCCCCCAGCGAAGCTGGGGAGGAGAATGAGGCGGCCCAGAAGAAGAAAGTCTCGCCACCGTCTCACCCCAGCGGCTCGGCGGCGATATCCGACTTCACCTTGCGCAGGATCTCGGCTGCTTCCGTGCCCTGCAGGCGCTGGATGTCGTCCTGGTACTTCAGCAGAATGCCCAGCGTGTCGTTGATGGTGCGCGGGTCGAGGTCGAGCTTGTTGAGTTCCGACAGCGCCGTCGCCCAGTCGATCGATTCGGCGACGCCCGGCGACTTGAACAGGTCGAGCTTGCGCAGCTCCTGGACGAAGCCCACGACTTGGCGAGACAGGCGCGCACCAGCGTCGGGTGCCTTGACCTCGAGGATCTGCAACTCGCGCTTCAGGTCGGGATAGTCGACCCAGTGGTAGAAGCAGCGTCGCTTCAGCGCGTCGTGGATCTCGCGGGTGCGATTCGACGTGATGATGACGATTGGCGTCTGCGCCGCCTTGACCGTGCCGAGCTCTGGAATGGTGACCTGGAAGTCCGACAGCAGCTCGAGGAGGTAGGCCTCGAACGGCTCGTCGGTACGATCGAGCTCGTCGATCAGCAGGATCGGCGCACCCTCGGCATGGGGCTGCAGCGCCTCGAGCAGAGGACGGCGAATCAGGAATCGTTCGTCGAAGATATCGGCGGCGAGCTGGCCGCGGTCGTGCACGCCCTGCGCTTCGGCTAAGCGGATCTCGATCATCTGGCGGGCATAGTTCCATTCGTAGACTGCCGACGCGACATCGAGGCCCTCGTAGCACTGCAGGCGGATCAATGGCCGGCCGAGGGTCGCGGCCAGCACCTTGGCGATCTCGGTCTTGCCGACGCCGGCTTCGCCTTCGCAGAACAGCGGGCGGCCGAGCTTGAGCGCGAGATAGAGCACGGTCGCGAGGCTGCGGTCGGCGATATAGTTGCCGCCCTTCAGGAGATCGAGGGTGGCGTCGATGGATGCCGGCGTTGCGGAGGACATGAAGCTCCCGGGAAATGCAATGCGGCGCCCGATGGCGCCGAGGCTCAGTGTAGCCGATGGGGCGGCGTGCCGATATGGTAGGAATTGGCAGCGAATTCAAGGATTTGGGAGGCAGCCATGGGGGCTGAGTTGTTCAAGGGCCGGACCGCCATCGTGACCGGCGGCGCGCGCGGGATAGGCCTTGCCTGCGCCGCCCGGATCACCGCCGGCGGCGGCCGGGTCGCCCTGTGGGACCGCGACATGACGCGCGCGCGCCAGTCGGCCGCCTCCCTCCCCGGCGCTATCGCCGTCGAGGTCGACGTGACCGACGAGGGGTCGATCAACAGCGCCCTCGGCGAGACGGAAGCGCAGATCGCCCCGCCCGACATCCTGGTGGCCAGCGCCGGCATCACCGGTCCCAACACCACGGTCGTCGCCTATCCGGTCGATGCGTGGAAGCAGGTGATCGACATCAACCTCACCGGCGTCTTCCTGTGCAATCGCGCGGTGGCGGGCGGCATGGCGGTGCGCGGGCGCGGCCGCATCGTCAACATCGCGTCGGTCGCCGGAAAGGAAGGCAACCCGAACGCCTCCGCCTACTCGGCGTCGAAGGCGGGCGTGATCGGCCTCACCAAGTCGCTCGGCAAGGAGCTGGCAGCCACCGGCGTGCTGGTCAACTGCGTGGCGCCCGCGGTGGTCAAGACCGAGCTGTTCAGCCAGATGACTGAGCAGCATATCCAGTACATGCTCTCCAAGATCCCGATGAACCGCTTCGGCGAGGTGGACGAGGTTGCCGAGATGGTCGCTTGGCTCGCCTCCGACCTCTGCACCTTCTCCACCGGCGCAACCTTCGACCTGTCCGGCGGCCGGGCGACGTATTAGCTTTAGAGGACCCTCCCCACCATGAACCTGCATGATCTCACCCTGGTCGAACTAGGCGCCGGGCTTGCTGCCAAGCACTTCTCCTCGCGCGACATCGTCGACGGGCTGCTGGCGCGCATCGAGAAGGCCGACGGCAAGCTGCATGCGTTCACCGAGGTCTACGCCCGGGAGGCCCGCGCGCTCGCTGATGCGGCAGATGCTGCCCGCGCCTCGGGCTTTCCGCTCGGCCCCCTGCACGGGCTGCCGGTCGCCTACAAGGACCTGTGCGACATCGCCGGGCGGGTCGGCACCGGCGGCTCCAAGATGTTCGAGAAGCGCGTGGCGGGCGAGACCTCGACCACCGTCGAGCGACTCACCGCCGCCGGCATGGTGCCGCTCGGCAAGCTGCACATGGTCGAGTTCGCGTTCGGCGGCTGGGGCACCAATCCCTTGATGGGCGCGCCGTGGAACCCGTGGGACCTCGCCACACATCGCGTGCCGGGCGGCTCGTCGAGCGGCACCGGCGTGGCCGTCGCGGCGCGCCTCGCGCCCGCCGGCATCGGCAGCGACACCGGCGGCTCGGTGCGTATTCCATCGGCCTTCAACGGCCTCGTCGGCCTGAAGGTCACATTCGGACGCATCGGGCTGCACGGGACCATCATGCTGAGCTGGACGTTCGACTCGATCGGGCCAATGGCGCGCTCGGTCGAGGATTGCGCCCTGATGCTGAATACCCTCGCCGCGCCCGATCCGCGCGACCCCACGACGCTCGGCCAGCCGCTCGAGGACTTCACCCTCGCCACCCAGCCGGGCTCGATCGAAGGCATGCGCGTGGCCATGCCCGATACCGACCAGCTGCCGAACTTCATGCATCCGGACGTGGTCAAGTCCTGGCAAGCGGCCGGCCTCACCTTCGAGAGCCTTGGCGCCACGGTCGAGGCGGTGCGCGTGCCCGGCTGGTTCTTCGACTTGTCGCGTCCGGCCGGAACCCTGATCGCCTCTGAAGCCTACTCGCTGCATCGCGACTACATCGAGGACACCAGCAAGCCGATCGGCCCCGGCGTGCGCAGCCGCGCGCTCGCCGCCAAGGGGCTGCCGACCGCCGCCTATGCTGAAGAACTGCGCGCCGTCGACGCCCGCCGCCGCGCCTTCGCGGGCTGGATGACACCCTATGATGCCCTGCTGCTGCCGACGGTCGCCGTGCCGGCAATCCCCCTGTCGGAGGTCGACGAAGCCTCGCCGATCCCGGGCTATCTCACGCGACCGGCAAACTATCTCGGCCTGTGCGGCCTCGCCCTGCCCTCCGGCCAATCGGGCGGCCTGCCGCTCGGCATCCAGATCGTCGGCAAGCCGTTCGCCGAAGGCACCGTCCTGCGCCTCGGCAAGGCCTTCCAGGACGCGACCCGGGAGCACAAGCGCGCACCGGACCTGTCGGCGCTGGGGTTGTAAATTTCTTCTCCTCCCCACGCTTCGCGTGGGGAGGAGGATGATCATCACACCTGCGGCATGCCCTGCGGTACGACCGTCTCGACGATCGACGAATCGAGCGCCTCGAACTCGTGGTAGCCGATTGTCTGGTAGAGCTCGGCGCGGGTCTGCATGCGGTCGAGCATGTTCTGGGTGCCGCCGTCGCGGCGGATCGCGGCGTAGAGGTCGTGCTGTGCCTTGTTGGCGACCCTGAGCGAGGAGACCGGCCAGATCACCATCTTGTAGCCCATCGCCTCGAACTCGCTGGCGGTGAAGAACGGCGTGCGGCCGAACTCCGTCATGTTGGCGAGCAGCGGCACGCCCGGCATGGCGCGGACGAAGGCGCGGAACATCTCGGCGTCGTTCAGGGCTTCGGGAAAGATCGCGTCGGCGCCTGCCGCGAGGTACTGACGCGCCCGCGCCACCGCGCCCTCGATGCCCTCGCTCGCCGCCGCGTCGGTGCGGGCGATGATGAACAGATGCCGCCGAGCCTTCGCCGCCGCCGCCACCTTGACCGCCATGTCGTGCGGCGAGGCGAGCTTCTTGTCGTTCAGGTGGCCGCACTTCTTGGGCAGGATCTGGTCCTCGATGTGCACCGCGCCGGCGCCGGCATCCTCGAACGCCCGCACCATGTGCATGACGTTCAGTGCCTCGCCGTAGCCGGTGTCGCCGTCGACCAGCAGCGGCAAGCCGCTGGCGCGGCCGATCTGGCGGACGAAGAACGACACATCCTCGACCGTGATGACGCCGAGGTCGGGCAACCCCATCGACGCCGACATCGCCGCACCCGACAAATAGAGCGCATCGAAGCCCGCCGCCCGCGCCTGCAGCGCCGCCATGCCGTTGTGCACGCCGGGAAGCTGCAGGATGCCGGGCCGCGTCAGCATTTCGCGAAAACGCTGCCCGGCAGGCGCGTTCGGCAGGTCGGCGGCGACGAGATAAGGCATCCTCTCCTCCTTCGAGCTCAGATCCTGCGAGACTGCCATCCAACCAGGAGACCGGCACCGACGATCAGGCCCGAGCCCAGCCAGACGTAAAGATCGGGCATCTCGGCGAACATTAGGTAGCCCACGATCACCGAGCCGATCATCTGCGTGTAGTTGAAGGGCGCCAGGAAATTGGCCGAGGCGTAGGTCATCGCCTGGGCGATGCAGTAGTGACCGAGGCCGCCCAAGGCGCCCAGCGAGCACAGCAATGCCCAGTCTACCCAGTTCACCGGCGTCTTCCACACGAACGGCACCACGACCGACATCAGGACCGTGCCCAGCAGCACG
Source organism: Reyranella sp. (assembly GCF_044224635.1). Classification (GTDB taxonomy): domain Bacteria; phylum Pseudomonadota; class Alphaproteobacteria; order Reyranellales; family Reyranellaceae; genus Reyranella. The sequence goes on from NZ_JBGAKA010000019.1 coordinate 105,179, forward strand.
CTGTAGAAGATCGACGTCGCCGGATGGTCTGTGCCGGCGACCCGGCGAATGATGATCTGATACATGGCATAGCAGAGCGCGCTGCCGACCAGCAGCATCGAGGCCCATTGGAACACGGCGCTGCCCGGCCGGATCACCACCAGCACGCCGGCGAAACCCAGCAGCACCGCCCCGAGACGCACCAGCGTGATGCGTTCGCCGAGCAACGGCCAAGCGAGGAACACGACCGCGAGCGGCGCCACGAAGCTGACCGCGATCGCCTCGGCGACCGGGATGTCCTTGACGGCGAAGAAGAAGCAAAGCGTCGACAGCAGCATCATGACCGAGCTCGCCGCCTGCAGGCCGATGCGCCGCGTGCGGAACAGCCCGAGGCCAAGGCGCGGCACGAACACCAGCGGCACCAGCACGAGATGCATGGCAATGCGGAACCATACGATCTGCGCCGGATCGTAGGTCTGGACCAGCAGCTTCACGAAGCCGTTCATGATCGGGAACAGCGCGCAGGCCGCGCACATCAGCACCAGGCCGACGACCGGCCGCGACACCCGGGCGGGCGCCTGGGAAACCGCCATACTGGTTCAGCGCAAGAAGCGTTCGAGGGAGCCCAGCAGCAGGGTGCCGGCGGTGGCGATCACGATCAGCGACGCGGCGATCGCGGTGTAGCGGCCGATCTCGCGCGCGCTGCCGTCGCCGATGATCAGCCGGTGGGCCGCCATCGACGCCATGCCGATCCCCGCCAGGGTGATCGCCATGCCAAGGGCGATGGCGAGCACGCCGACCACGCCGGCCCAGACGACGTTCAGGGCGATCGAGAGAAGGACCACCACCAGGGCGCCGGCGCAGGGTGCGATGCCGGCCGCCGTCAGCAGCAGCCATCCGGCAATGGTGCGCTGGCGCTGCCCGCCATCGTGATGATGATGATGATGATGATGATCGTGATGATCGTGGTCGTGATCATGAGCGTGGGGGTGATGATCGTGGCCATGGCGATCGTGGTCGCCATGCCCATGGCCATGCTCGTGCAAGCGGCCGGTGATACCGGCCCACAGGCGCCAGAATCCGATCGCCAGGATCAGCGTGTAGGAGACGATCTCGACGTTGCGGACCTCGCGCAGCGCCCCGAACAGGCCGACGACAGAGAAGACCTTCAGCGCCGTGGCCAGCAGCAGGGCGGCGAGCGTATGGGTGAACGCGATCCAGGCGCCGGCGAAGATGCCTTCGATCCAGGCGCGCGGTCGGCTGCTGTCGAGGAAATAGGCGACGACCACGGCCTTGCCGTGGCCCGGCCCCAGCGTATGCACCACCCCATAGCCGAAGCAGACGACGACCAGGGTCCACAGCGCCGCCGATCCGGAGCCCGACTGGACATCGCGCAGCGCTGTCGACAGCACCTGCTGGATGCGCCGCTGATAGTCCGCCGAGAAGCGCGCCAGCTCGGCCGCGCTGTCGCTGAAGGTCAGCGCGCCCACCAGGGCTGCGACCAGCAGGACGCCGATCCACAGGAACGGCGAACGCAGCGCGCGAGAGTTCACGGTAGCTGGCCTCATGGCAACTGACACGTCACTTTGTCGGCGAAGACGGGATGGCCACGAACGAACTCGGCCTTGTAGGTAGAATGCTTGGCCAGCGTGCAGCCGGCCGGCAGCGAGGCCTTGTCGACCTCGATCCGCATGAAATCGTCGGGATCGTAGGTCGTGACCGACACCATCTTCGCCGGCTCGGGCAGAGCGAACTTCATGACGTAAACGAGATTGCGCGGCCCTCGCTTGTGCGGTGACGATGGCGCGTTCGCCCGCTTGTTCGGCGGCATCGCCATGCCGCTGTCGCCCGCCGAGCGATCCCAGTCGGGCAAGGTGAAGCTCGCCGGATCGTCGATGCGGGCGGAGAATTGCGGCAGCTTGGCCGGCCGGAAATCCTTGTCTCCGGTGCTGATCCAGGTGAGGTAACCGACCTTGGCCAGTTCGGGCAGCATCTCGCCGCCCAGCACCTTGATTTCGCGGGCCGAGAACTTGCCGTCCTTGTCCTCGTCGATCAGCGGGATCTCGATCTCGCTGGAAAACGGATCGAAGCGCCACTCGATCTCGATATGAGTGTACTTGCCGTCCTTGGCGACGACTCGCACGTGCTGCTGCAGCCAGAGATGCGGATGCGCCAGGGCCACGCCGCCGGCCAGCCAGGCCACGATCAGGCTGGCGAACGCCAGAACGGGCCTCATGCCGCCGCTCCCGCCGGCACGGGTCGCGGCCGCCCCTCCTCGTCGATGGCGACGAACACGAAGGTGCCGTGGGTGACCTGGATGTCGGTCGCCTCGTGACGCCGTTGGACCATGGTCTCGAGGTCGATGGTGATCGAGGTCCGGCCGACCTTCTTCACCTCGCCGTAGATCGACACCATGTCTCCGACCTTGATCGGCTGGACGAAGGTCATGGCGGCGATCGCCACCGTGGCCACCCTGCCCTTGGCCACCCGGGCCGCCAGAACACCGCCCGCGACGTCCATCTGCGACAGCACCCAGCCGCCGAAGATGTCACCATTGCCGTTCATGTCGGCAGGCTGCGGCACCGTCCTGATGATCGGATCGCGGCTCCTCTCAGCCATCAAACCTTCCCCGGATTTGGTTGATTTTCCGCGGTTTTCCTACCATATCGATGTTTGACCGGCCAACAAGCGATCCCCTCGCGCGGCCGCGGAAAGACAAGAAGCAGCCATGGCGAAAGAAGGCGATCTGTTCGATCGAGCGGGCGGAAAGCGCGCGACGAGCAAGGACAACTCCTACACGGCGCGCGACATCGAGGTTCTGGAAGGTCTGGAACCCGTCCGCAAGCGCCCCGGCATGTATATCGGCGGCACCGACGAGCGGGCTATGCATCACCTCGTCGCCGAGGTGCTGGACAACGCCATGGACGAGGCGGTCGCCGGCCATGCCGATACGATCCATGTCGAGCTGCTCGAGGGCAACCGGGTGCTGGTGCGCGACAACGGCCGCGGCATCCCGATCGATCCGCACCCGAAATTCAAGACCAAGTCGGCGCTCGAGGTCATCCTCACGACGCTGCATTCAGGCGGCAAATTCAACAACAAGCTCTACGCAACATCGGGCGGCCTGCACGGCGTCGGCGTGTCGGTGGTCAATGCGCTGTCCGACGACCTGGTTGTCGAGGTCGCGCGCGACCGGCAGGCCTGGATCCAGACCTATTCGCGCGGCAAGCCCGCAAGCAAGTTGAAGTCGGCCGGCGCGGCGCCCAACCGGCGCGGCACGACCATAACGTTTCATCCTGACCCGGAGATATTCGGCAAGCTGGCTTTTGCGGCTGAACGCCTCTACCGCATGGCGCGGTCGAAAGCCTACCTGTTCCGTGGCGTCGAGATCCGCTGGCGCTGTGGCCAGGCACTGCTGCCCAAGGGCGGCGGCGTGCCCGCGGAGGAGTCGTTCCACTTCCCCGGCGGCCTGAAGGACTACCTGATGTCGGAGGTCGGCGAGCGGCCGACTGTGGTGCCGCAGCCGTTTGCCGGCGAAGCCAGGAGCGAAACCAACGGAACGGCCGGCGGCCGGGTCGAATGGGCGGTGTGGTGGCCGACCGACGAGGAAGGTTTCATCCGCTCCTACTGCAACACCGTGCCGACGGCCGAAGGCGGCACCCACGAGTCGGGCTTCCGCAGCGCGCTGGTGCGCGGCCTCAAGCGCTATGCCGAACTTACCGGCAACCGAAAGGGTTCGATCGTCACCGCCGACGACGTGCTCGACGGGGCGGCCGGCCTGGTCTCGCTGTTCATCGAGCAACCGCAGTTCCAGGGCCAGACCAAGGAGAAGCTGGTCAGCGTCGAGGCGACCAAGCTCGTCGAGACCATCGTCGGCGACAATTTCGAGCACTGGCTGACCGGCGACAAGGACGCAGGCAACGTGCTGCTCGAGCACGTCGTCGCCAAGGCGGAGGAGCGCCTGCGCCGCAAGCAGGATCGCGAGCAGCAGCGCAAGACGGCGACGCGCAAGCTGCGCCTGCCCGGCAAGCTCGCCGACTGCAGCAACACCGCTGCCGAGGGGACGGAGATCTTCCTTGTCGAGGGCGATTCGGCGGGCGGCTCGGCCAAGGCCGCGCGCAACCGCGAGACCCAGGCGATCCTGCCGCTGCGCGGCAAGATACTGAACGTCGCCAGCGCCAGTGCCGAGCGCCTGCGCGAGAACCAGGAGATCCAGGACCTCATCCAGGCGCTGGGCTGCGGCACCGGGGCCCACTACAACGACGAACGCCTGCGCTACGAGCGCGTCATCATCATGACCGACGCCGACGTCGACGGCGCGCACATCGCCTCGCTCCTGATGACGTTCTTCTATCGCGAGATGCCGAAGCTGATCGAGAACGGCCATCTGTTCCTGGCCCAACCACCGCTGTTCCGCTTGAGCCGCGGCGATCGTATCGAGTATGCCCGCGACGAGGCGCACAAGGATGAGCTGATCCGCGACGTGTTCAACGGCGCCAAGGTCGAGATCACCCGCTTCAAGGGGCTGGGCGAGATGCAGTCGGTGCATCTGCGCGAGACCACCATGGACATCACCCGGCGCACCCTGCTCAAGGTCGACGTGCCGACGGCCCCCGATGTCGAAGCGAGGACCGACGCCATGAGGACACGGTCGCTGGTCGAGGACCTGATGGGGCGCAAGCCAGAGAAGCGCTATGCCTTCATCCAGGAGAACGCCAGGTTCGCCCGCGACCTCGACGTCTGAGGCCCTTACGCCGACCTGACGAAGTGCGCGCAGCAAAGTGACGTGACCGCAATCGACGCCTATTATTGACAGCGCGTACCAGAGAGGACGTCCTTCATGCGTCTCAGGAACAGGCTAGCCGCTGCATTGCTCGGTCTTGCGGCCATCCCGGCCGCGGCGGCGGCGGCCGTCATCGGCGGAACGTACTATGCGCCGCAGTACGACTATCGCGAATTCTTTGCGGCGACCGACGGCCGCAATTTCCAGGTGGTCCTGGCCGGCACCCCCTTTCCGGGTCAGGACCCGGCCACGGTGGCGCGCGACCTGCTGCCGGTCATGCAGGCGGCCAAGCCTCGGCCCGCCCTCACCTTCACCTACGATGTGCCCGCCGAGAGGCCGCGGCCAGATTACCGGCTGGTGCTGATCGCCGATCCCGCGCTCGACCTCGGTTCCGATTCGGTCTGCAAGGGCATCACGCGGTTCAGGCCCGGTCAGCCCGGCACCTTCTACGTCTACGCCGTCTATTGCCGTAACGACCAGGTGATGTCGGAGACGACGGCTTGGACGCAGGCGACCGGACCCAACGACCCGCGCATCAACCAGCTGTTTCGCGAGCTGTTCCAGGTCGTGTTCAGCGATTCACCGGCACTGCGACCGCAGCAGGGCAACGATCGCCGCTAACGCTCCACAGGGAAGCTCTGGTAACCAGGCAGCATGGCCGTCTGGTACCCCCTCGCCAACCTGTACCTGTCGCGTATCGACCCGGAGAAGGCGCACGCCTTCGCCCTGAAGGCGCTGGCGAAAGGATGGGCAGGCGGCGATCCTGGGTCTGACCCGCCCTCGCTCGAGACGAAGATCTGGTTCAAGACCCTTCCCAATCCAATCGGCTTGGCCGCCGGGTTCGACAAGAATGGCGAAGTTCCCGATGCGCTGCTGGGCCTGGGTTTCGGTCTGGTCGAGGTCGGCAGCGTGACTCCGCAACCTCAACCCGGCAACGATCTGCCGCGCCTGTTCCGCCTGCCCGCGGATCGCGGCGTCATCAACCGCATGGGATTTCCCGGCCACGGACTGGCGGCAGTGCGCAATCGCCTGATCGGCCGCAAGCGCCAGGGCTTCGTCGGAATCAACATCGGTGCCAACAAGAACAGCCAGGATCGGGTGCAGGACTACGTCGCTTGCGCCGCCGTCCTGGTGCCTCATGCCGACTACCTCGTGTGCAACGTCTCCTCGCCCAATACGCCGGGGCTGCGCGATCTGCAGGGCCGCGCCGCCCTCGCCGAGCTGCTGAGGCGCGTGCGCGAGGTCATCGGCATCAAGGCCCCGCCGCTCCTGGTCAAGATCTCGCCCGACGCCACTGAGGACGACCTCGACGACATCGTGACGGTGTGCCGCGACCAGCGCATTGACGGTATCATCGTCGGCAACACGACGTTGTCGCGGCCGCCGTCGTTGCGCAGTGCTCATCGGACCGAGGCGGGCGGCCTGTCCGGCGCGCCGCTCATGGCGCTCTCAACCGAGGTGCTGCGCCGTACCGCGCAGCGGGTCGAGCGCCAGTTCCCCCTGATCGGCTGCGGCGGCGTCGGCTCGGGCGCCGACGCCTACGCCAAGATTCGCGCCGGCGCCAGCCTGGTGCAGCTCTACTCCGCGATGGTCTTCGAAGGCCCGACGCTGGTTCGCCGCATCAAGAAAGAGCTGGCCGCCCTGCTGGCCCGCGACGGCTTCGCCTCGGTCAGCGACGCGGTGGGCGCAGATTTGTAGCGTCGGCTCAAGCTCTTCGCTGGGAGCGCGCCACTCATAGGCGCTAACTCTACCGAAGGAGCGCCACAGGAGTGGCGCGCTCCCAGCGAAGACTTACTCCACTTTGGCGCCCGACTGGCGGATCAGCTCGGCCCAGACCGGCGTCTCGCGGGCCAGCACGTCGGCCAGCTCCTTCGGAGTCGAGCCGACCGGCGTCTGGCCCTGGGCGACCAGCTTGTCGGCGACGGCAGGTTCGTCGATGACGGCTTTGATGGCCCGCTGCAGGCGGTCGATGATGTCGGCTGGCGTGCCGGCCGGCGCGTAGGCCGCCACGAACAGGTTGAGGTCGAAACCGGCGACGAGCTGCTCGCCAAAGGTCTTGAGCTGCGGCATCGACGCCGACCGCTTGGCGCCGGCGACGGCCAGCGGCTTGATGCGGCCGGCCGTGATCTGCGGCTTGGCGCTGGTCGGGCTCGCCCAGGTGATGTCGAGCGTGCCGTTGGCGACATCCTGCAGGGCCGGCACATCACCGCGGTAAGGCACGTGGTTGTATTTGCCGCCCAGGGCGCTCTCCAGCATGAGGCCGTACAGATGGCCGCTCGAGCCGATGCCCCAGCTGCCGTAGGTCGCCGGCCGGCCGAGGCCCTTGACCCACACCCCCATGCCGCGCAGGTCGTCGAATGGCGCGTCGGCCTTCACCGCCAGCAGAATCGTGCCGAGCGAGATCAGCGAAACCGGGATCAGCTCCTTGGCGGGATCGAACGGCAGCTTGGCGTGCAGGCTGGGATTGTTGGTGTGCGTCGAGTTGGTCGTGATCAGGAAGGTGTAGCCGTCGGGCGCCGCCCGCGCGACGATCTCCGATCCGACGATGGTGTTGGCGCCGGGCTTGGGATCGACCAGCACCTGCTGCCCGAGCCGCGGCGTCAGCCCCTCGGCGATGACCCGCACCAGCGCGTCGATGGCGCCGCCCGGATTGAACGGCACGATGATGTGGATCGGCTTGGTCGGCCACGTGGTCTCGGCGCGCGCCGCGAACGGCATCGCCAGCGCGCCGGCGACGAGAGCTCGTCTCCCGATTTTCTGATTCATGTCCACACTCCCAATCCCCGGCTCCTACACCTTCCTTGCCCAGAAATCATCGATGCCGAGGTGGAAACGCCAGTCCGCGGTGGCGGCGGCCTTTTCCAGCTCCAGCGGAATGCCCGAGCCGTCGGCGACGCGGGTAATGGCATCGAAGCCGGCGATGACCGCGGCGGCATCCATCATCGCCCGCTCGCCCAGCCGGTCGACGACCGCGTCACGCGCCGCATCGATCTCCGCTGCGCCGTCGAGAACCGCATCGACGAAGGCGAGCAGCGCCGTCTCCGCCGCAACGCCACTGCTCGCGACGCGGTGGCTGCCGTCGCCCTGGACGATGCCCGTGAAGTCGTAGTCCTTGCCGCTATGCCTGCCGCTCGCCCGGAGCAGGTGCAGATGGCTGGTCGTTCAATAGACGCACTGGTTGCGCACCGCCACGCGCGCGGCCAGCATCTCGATCTGTGCATGCTCGATGGCGCGGTACTCGCGGGCGAAGTCGCGCATGGCGTCCTGCGGCAGGTACATCGTCTCGAACAGGTCCCAGAACTGCATCATCGCCCGCGGCACCAGGCTCAGCGCACGGTGCACGTTGCCGCCGCTACGTCCGGCCGATGCGTAGAGCGGCGGATCGTCCGCGCCGACATCCGCAGGCGCCAGCATGGGCATCCAGCCGAGGCCGGGCTTCGCCCCTTTCGGTCGCCGTCGCGTCGGGCCGCCAGGAAGCACCTCGGGCGACTCGGCAGCAAGGCCGCCTTGCGTGCCCTGCACAGGGCGCAGGCACGCGCCGTGCGCGTCTCGCACGCGATCGCCGCGCGTTCGGCGCCGGACCACCATTCGCCGGGCTCGCCCAGCGCCCGCCATGCCACGGCGAGTGCGTTGCGCAGTTCTTGTCGCATCGTGAAAATCAATCTAGCAGACGGCGCAACACCGACGCCATAGACTGGCCGGCGGAGGAACCGTGCCGCTCTGGATACCGATAACCGTCTTCGCCGCGCTGTGTCAGAACATCCGCACCACCATGCAGCAGAAGATTCGCGGCGTGCTGAGCGTCGACGGCGCGAATTTCGTCCGCTACCTCTATGGTGCGCCGCTGGCGCTGGGGGCGCTGACCTTCCTGGTCCTCGGCACCGGCCGCCATGTGCCCAGCCTGTCGGCGTCGTTCCTGTTGCTGGTCACGATCGCCGGGATCGCCCAGATCGTGGCGACATCGCTCATGATCCACGCCTTCTCGCTGCGCAACTTCGCGGTCGGCACCGTCTATTCGAAGACCGAGACAGTGTTCGTGGCGCTGTTCGCCACCTTCATCGCCCACGAGCCGCTGAAGCTCGGCGCATGGACCGGGATTCTGATCTGCCTGGGCGGCGTGGCGATCCTGAGCGTACGCGGCTCGTTCGCCAACATCCGCTCGGTCCTTGCCGACCTCACCCACAAGGGTGCGCTCTACGGCATCCTCTCGGGAGCCATCTTCGCCATTGCCGCCGGAACCATCCGCGAAGCCTCCAAGCTGCTGCCCGACGGCGACTTCATGATCCGCGGCATCACCGTGCTCGCCTGCATGAACACTATCCAGGTCGTGCTGATGGCGGCCTACCTCGCGCGCCGCGACCGGCCGCAGCTCGGCAAGGTCTGGGTCAACTGGCGCTCCTCGGTGTGGGTCGGCATCTTCAGCGTGCTCGGCTCGGCCGGCTGGGCGCTCGCCATGACGCTCGAGAACGCTGCCCTGGTGCGCGCCGTCGGCCAGATCGAGCTGGTCTTCACCTTCATCTCCTCGCACGTCGTGCTGAAGGAGCGGCCGTCCGCCGGAGAGTGGATCGGCAGCATTCTCATCATCGGCGGCGTCGTCCTCATCCTGCTTTTCCGGTGACCGAATGAGCGAAGCCAATCCGCGGCCCCTGCACGGCGTCCGCGTCCTCGATTTCTCGACCACCATCGCCGGCCCGCATTGCACCCGCCTGCTGGCCGACATGGGCGCCGAAATCATCAAGATCGAGGCGCCCGAGGGCGAGCTGATGCGCAGCCGCCCCGTGCAGCGCAACGGCGCCGGCACGATGTTCGGCCAGCTCAATGCCGGCAAGCGCTCGCTGGTGCTCGACCTCAAGCGGCCGGAGGCGGTCGCCGCGGTGAAGAAGCTGGTGGCCGGCGTCGACATCGTGGTCGAGAACTACCGGCCGGGCGTGATGAAGCGGCTCGGGCTCGACTATCCCGAGCTGGCCAGGATCAATCCCAAGCTCGTCTATTGTGCCATCTCGGGCTACGGTCAGACCGGGCCGGGCGCCGGCCGGCCGGCCTATGCGCCGGTGATCCATGCCGCGACCGGCTTCGACCGGGCGCACCTGTTCTACCAGCAGGGCCGCGAGCGGCCCGACAATTGCGGCATCTTCGTCGCCGACTATGCGAGCGGCGCCTACGCACTGGGCGGCATCCTGGCGGCGCTGCATCAGTGCCACGTCACCGGCAAGGGCCAGATGGTCGACGTCTCGATGTTCGAGTCGCTGGTCGGCATGCTGCTGGGCGAGGTCAATCGCGCGCAATTCGACTTCGAGATGCCATCGCGGCCGATGTACGGCCCGGTCGAGGCCAAGGACGGCTACGTCATGCTGGCGACCGCGAGCGAGCGCACCTTCCAGGACATGGCGACGGCGGCCGGCCGGCGCGACTGGTTGACCGATCCGCGCTTCGAGAAGTACGCCGACCGGCGCATGAATTGGGACCAGTTCGTCGACGAGTTCGAGGCGTGGTCGAAGACGCTGACGGTCGAGGAGTGCGTGGCGGCGCTCGACAGGCATGGCGTGCCCTGCTCGCCCTATTACACCGTCACCGAGGCTCTGCAGGATCCGCAGGTCGCTCATCGCGGCACGCTCTGCACCATCGAGGACAGCGCCGGTTCCTACAAGTCGCCGGCCCCACCCTTCCGCTTCTCCGGCTCGGCGCTGCAGAGCGGCCCCAAGGTGTCGAGCCTGGGCGAGCACACGCGCGAAATCCTCGAGCAGGCCGGCTTCTCGGCGGCCGAGATCGCGGCACTGGCCAAATGATCGATCCGCGCACGCCCATCCTGGTCGGCTGCGGCCAGGTCACCGACACGACCGGAAAGCCCTCGAGCACCCGCTCGAACGTCGCCTTCTCCGCCGAGGCAGCCCGCCTTGCGCTTGCCGATGCCGGCGCGTCGATCGGCGCCGACGCCCTGGGCCGCAACATCGACGCGGTCGCGGTGCTGGAATTCTTTCCCGACATCAGCCCGCGCTTCGCCTCGCCGTTCGGCCGCTGCACCAACCCACCCAAGGCCGTCGCCAACCGCCTGAACGCGACGCCCCGCCAGCTGATCTACACCCACCAGGGCGGCAACACGCCCCAGTACATGGTCAACCGGTTCGCCGAGGAGATCGCCGGCGGCGAGACCGAGCTGGCGCTGATCTGCGGCGCCGAGCTGCTGCGCTCGACGCAGAATGCCCGTAAGGCCGGCCTCGCGATCGACCACAACGAGGATCCGGGCGGCGAGCCGACGCGGGTCGGCGACAAGCGCATGGGCTTCTCCGACGAGGAGAACCGCCACGAGCTCAGGGCGGCGATCCATTTCTATCCCTTGCTGGAGAACGCCATCCGCGGCGGCCTCGGGCGCGATGTCCAGAGTCACATGACGGCGATGGGCCGCCTGTTCGAGCGACTCGCCAAGGTCGCCAAGGACAATCCGCTGGCGACCCGGCGCGAGGGCTACAGTGCCGAGAGGCTGGCCACGATCTCAGACGACAATCGGTGGATCTGCTTCCCCTACCCGCGGCTGATGAACGCCAACGCCATGATCGACCAGGCGGCGGCCGTGCTCGTGACCTCGGTCGGGAAGGCGCGCGCGTGGGGCATCCCGCCGGAGCGCTGGGTGTTCCTGCACGGCTGCGCCGACGGCACCGACACCTGGGTGGTGTCCGAGCGCCCGCGGCTCGACGCCTCGCCGGCGATCCGCGGCTGCGCCCGCACCGCCCTCGCTATGGCCGGAAAGTCGGTCGCCGACGTCGCGGCCTTCGATCTCTACAGCTGCTTCCCGTCGGCGGTCGAGGTGGCGATGAAGGAGATCGGCCTCGCCGACGACGACCCGCGCCCGATCAGCGTCACCGGCGGCCTGCCCTTCTTCGGCGGCCCGGGCAACAACTACGTCACGCATTCGATCGCCGAGATGATGAACGTCGTGCGCAAGACGCCCGGCTCGTTCGGCCTGGTGACGGCCAATGGCAATTATCTCACCAAGCATTCCGCCGGCCTCTACTCGACCACGCCGGTGCAGGGCCCGTGGCGGCGCGAGGACCCGACGAAGCTCCAGGCCGAACTTGATGCCGCCCCGAAGAAGCGTGTCGACACCCGGCCGGCCGGGACCGGCACGATCGAGACCTACTGCATCGCCTACGGCAAGGACGCACCCGAACGGGCCTATGTCTTGGGCCGGCTCGATGCCACGGGAGACCGTTTCATCGCGACGGCTGGCCGCGATCCGGCGCTGCTGTCCGACATGCTGACAAGGGAGCAACTGGGACGCCGCGTGACCGTCGAACAGCTGGACGGCCGCAACGTTTTCCGGCCCCTCGGCTGAGCCCGCCACGACCGATGTCGGCAGCGCCATCGTCTGGACTCTGCAGCTGATTGCCGGGTGTCGACGCTGACGAGCATCGTCGTCGATACGTCGACGTTCTTGTTCCTTCCCAGCGAAGCTGGGGAGGAGGAGGAGGATGAGAAGAGCGCCACGCACGCCTGGGAGCCGAACCGCCAGCTCTCGACCGGGCACGAGCTGACCGCGTATGATGCCGCCTATCGCGAGTTGGCGCTCCACATCGGACGTTCAGGCCGACCAGCAGCGAGGGAACATGCCGAACCAGTTAAGCCAGGCGCAGATGGCCGAGTTCAACGAAAAGGGCTTCACCTACGCGCGCGGCCTGTTCGCCCCCGACGAAATCGACCTGCTGACGCGCGCGATGGAAGAAGATCCCGCGGTGCGCGGCAGCATCCTCGACCGGCGCGACGGCGAGGGCCGCTCGACCCGCATCGCGCTGTGGAATCGTGCCGGTGACAGCGTCTACGGGCTGGCGGCGCGCTGCCGGCGCATGGTGGATACCTCGGCGACCCTGCTGGGCGGACCGGTCTATCACTACCAGTCCAAGCTCACCGCCAAGGAGCCCGAGGTCGGCGGCGCCTGGGAATGGCACCAGGATTACGGCTACTGGTACTACAACGGTTGCCTCCGACCAGACCTGCTCTCGGTCATGATCGCACTGGACAAGACGACGCGCGAGAACGGCTGCCTGCAGATCGCCGCGGGCTCGCACAAGCTCGGGCGCATCGACCACACGCCGTTGTCGCCGAGCCAGAACGAGGTCGATCCCAAGCGCATGCCCTACATCCTGGACAAATGCCCGATCGAGTATTGCGAGCTCGACAAGGGCGATGCGCTGATCTTCCACTGCAACGCCATCCATCGCTCCGACGCCAACCGCTCGGCCAACCGCCGCTGGACCCTGCTGATCTGCTACAACCGCGTCGACAACGACACGTTCATCAAAGCCGACGATCGCTACTTCGTGCCGCTCGACGCCGTCGACGACGATGCGCTCCGCCGCGCCGGCCTGCGCTTCGCCCGCGGCGACGACCAGGAGCACTTCGCAAGCCGGCCGTACGTTCCCGACCTGCGCAAGGCCTCATAGCCAAGGGCGCGGTCCCGTGGACGTCCGAAAGGCCGAGGCGAGCGACATCAAGGCAGCCGTCGAGCTGGCGGAGCGTAGCCGCCGGCTGCTGCACAAGCATCAACCAACCCTGTGGCGCAAGGCGGCCAACTCGGCGGCAGCAACGGAGACGTCCTTCGTCGAGCTGCTGAGCGAGCCCGGCACGTATTTCCTGGTGGCCCTCGAAGGCAGGCAGCTGCAGGGCATCCTGGTCGCCCGCAAGTTCCCCGGCTCCCCTGTCTTCGATCCGGGCGGCGACACCTACCTGATCGACGATTTCTGCATGCTGGAGCCACACCTCTGGCTGACCGTCGGCGAGGCCCTACTGTCACACGTCTCGACCCTGATCCACGAGCATGGCGGCGTGCAGATCCTGGTCGTCTCGGCCGACCGCGATCTCGGCAAGGCAGAGATGTTGCGCCGCTCCGGTCTCGCCATTGCGACGAACTGGTGGACCAGGGCGTTGGGTTGATCGCGAAGCAGCCAGTTGAAACCGACGCCAACCGGCCCAATCAATCCTGGACGAGTTCGCTCCTTATCCCTCCAGGATATCCGCCGCCGCGGCGATAAGCCGTCGGGTATCGTCGTCGCTTCCGACCGTGATACGCAAATAGGGGGCCGTGCGCGGCTTGTTGAAATGCCGCACGAGCACCGCACGCTCGCGCAGCGCCGCCGCGAGCTCCGGACCGCTCCTCCTCGGATGCCGGGCGAAAACGAAGTTCGCACTCGACGGCAGGACGACAAAGCCCAGCATGGTCAAGGCCTGCGTCATCGCTTTGCGTGCCGCAATGACCCGGGCGCAGCCTTCACGGAAGTAGGCATCGTCGCGCACCGCAGCCGTCGCGCCCGCCTGGGCGACGCGGTCGAGCGGGTAGGAATTGAAGCTGTCCTTCACGCGGCGCAACGCCTCAATCAACCCCGCATCGCCGAGCGCATAGCCGACGCGCAGGCCGGCCAGGGCGCGCGACTTCGACATGGTCTGCACGACCAGCAGGTTCGGATGGTCGGCGATCAGCGGGACTGCGCTTTCGCCGCCGAAATCGACGTAAGCCTCGTCGATCAGTACCGGGATGTCGCGATGCTCTTCGAGGAGTCGGGCGATCTCCGAGCGCGGCAGGGCGATGCCGGTCGGCGCATTGGGATTGGCAATCACGATCGAGCCGGCCGCTCGACGATAATCCTTGATCCGCACGCGCATGTCGCCGTCGAGCGGCACCGTCTCGCAGGCGATGCCGAACAACTGCGCCCACACGGGATAGAAGCTGTAGGTGACGTCGGGAAACAGCAGCGGCTTCGGCTGCTTCAGGAGCGCCACAAAAGCATGGGCGATCACCTCGTCCGAGCCGTTGCCGACGAACGCCTGCTCGGGGTTCATACCGTGGTGCGCGGCAAGGACCTCGCGCAATTCCGTCGCTTCGGGATCGGGGTAGAGTCTCTGGATGTTGGCCGCGGCGGCCCGCATCGCCTCGAGGGCGCGCGGCGATGGACCGAACGGACTCTCGTTGGTGTTGAGCTTCACCAGGTTGGCAATGCGCGGCTGCTCGCCCGGCACGTAGGGCGAAAGCTCGCGCGCGGTCTGGCTCCAGAACGGGTTCATTGGGGTGTCCGGGTTGGGGTCGAGCGGCGGCTTATGCCACTGCGGCGCCGGCTGCGCCAGCGACAGCGACGCCGTCGTCCTCACCCACTGTCATCCTGAGCGCAGCGAAGGATCTCATCGCCGCGAGCCATCATCGGGTTCGAAGCTTGTGCGATGAGATTCTTCGCTGCGCTCAGGATGACAGCGAGAGCTTGCTACGCCATTCCTTGACAAGGTGACGGACCTGCGGGTCGCACCAGCTCATAGTGTCTCGCCCGGTACTTCGGCCCGTCGCAGTCGCCGATCGCCACGAAGCCAAGTCGGGCCATAAGACGATGGGAGCGCTGATTGGGCAGATCAACTCCCGCCAAGACGCGGCGAAGATTGAGGGCCTCAAAGCCGTGATGCAGGGCGGCTTGCGCGGCTTCATAGGCCACCCCCCTGCCCCAGCAGCGCTCGCTGACGGCGATGATCAGCTCACGATCGGAGACTCCAGTCGGGCGCAGCGAGGCGAGGCCGACGACGGCACCATCGAGGCAGATCGCCCACGCACCGTGGGCGCACGCGGCCTCGACATGTGCCCGCGTTTCGTCGCGGCTGAGCAGGATGTCATCGAACAGGTATTGTCTCACGCCGGGCTCGGTGAAGACGGCGTGCAGAGCATCGCCGTCGCCCGGCTCGATGGGGCGGAAGGTCGGTCTCACGCGTCTAGCCTCAAGCCGGCAGCCAAACCAACAACGCTCTCATCCTGAGGAGGCCGCGCAGCGGCCGTCTCGAAGGATGGGCCGCACACAAGATCGCGGAGCAAACTCGTCGCAGCGCCCGTGGTGTTGCCAACCCTTCGAGACGCCGCGCTGCGCGCGGCTCCTCAGCGTGAGGTAGTTGTTGGTGCGCTCGGCCCTCACGTCCCGGCCCTTACGCTGGAAGGCTCACGTCCCCAGCTGCTCCAGCGCGGTGCTGAGGCGGGCGCGGGTCTGTTCGGCCGCCAGGCGGCGTTCGCGCTGCTCCTCGACGACCTCTTCGGGGGCGCGCGACACGAAAGCCGCGTTGCCGAGCTTGGCGTCGATCTTGCCGACCTCGTCGCCCAGCTTCTTGATCTCTTTCTGCAGGCGCGCGCTCTCGGTCTTGAGGTCGATGACCTCGCTCACCGGCAAGGCATAGGTCGCCTCGCCGACGACGATCTGCAGGGCAGCCTTCGGTGCCGCCGCGGCGGTCTCGATGCCGTCGACGCGGGCCAGACGCTCGATCGCCGCGCGGTGCGTGTCGAGGCGCTGGCGCGTCGTCGACTCGGCGCCGACCACCAGCAGCTTGAGCTTGGCGCCGGCCGGCACGTTCAGCTCGGCGCGCGCCGATCGGATGTCGGAGATCAGACTCACCAGCCAGCCGATCTCGGCGTCGGCCGCCGCATCGGTCGGCGCCGGCTGAGGCCACGGCTGGCCGATCAGCAAGCCGTGCCGGGCACGATGGCCGAGCTTGTCCCAAAGCTCCTCGGTGATGAAGGGCATCACCGGATGCAGGAGCTTGGCCGTCTCGCGGATCACGAAGGCGGTGACGGCGCGAGTCTCGTCCTTGGCCGGGCCGTCCTCGCCCCCCAGCACGGGCTTGCTGAGCTCGACGTACCAGTCGCAGACGATGCCCCAGATGAACTCGTACAGCGCGCTTGCCGCCTCGTTCAGGCGGAACTCGGCGATCGCCGTGTCGATCGCGGCGTTGGCGCGCGCGAGCTCGCCCAGCACCCACTTGTTGATGGTGAGCCGGGCCGTCGCCGGGTCGAAATTCTCAGGCAGCGCAGCGCCGTTCATCTCGGCAAAGCGCGTGGCGTTCCAGAACTTGGTGGCGAAGTTGCGCGAGCCCTCGACGCGCGCCGGCGCGAGCCGCAGGCGACCCGCGTTGTTGGCCGCCAGCGCCGTCATGGTGAAGCGCAACGCATCGGCGCCGAACTTGTCGATCAGCTCCAGGGGGTCCATGGCATTGCCCTTGGACTTGGACATCTTCTGGCCCTTCTCGTCCGTCACCAGGCCATGCAGGTAGACGGTGCGGAACGGTACATCCTTCATGAAGTGCTGGCCCATCATCATCATGCGGGCGACCCAGAAGAACAGGATATCCCAGCCGGTCACCAGGACGTCGGTCGGGTAGTACTTCTTCAGCGCGGCGGTTTCCTCCGGCCAACCGAGCGTCGAGAATGGCCACAGCGCCGAGCTGAACCACGTGTCGAGCACGTCGGGGTCCCGCTCCAGCGCCACGTCCCTGCCGTAGTGCGCGCGCGCCTCGGCCCTGGCCTCGGCCTCCGACATCGCCACGAAGATCTTGCGGTCGGGTCCGTACCAAGCCGGGATCTGATGGCCCCACCAGAGCTGGCGCGAGATGCACCACGGCTCGATGTTCTCCATCCAGCGGAAAAACTCGTCGCGACCGCGCTCTGGCACGAAGGTCACGCGACCGTCGCGGGCCGCCGCGATCGGCTCCTGGGCCAGCGCCTTGGCGTCGGCGTACCATTGCTCGGTCAGGAACGGCTCGACCGGCACGCCGCCGCGATCGCCGTAGGGCACCGAATGGCTGTGCGGCTCGATCTTGTCGAGCAGCCCCGCCGCTTCCATGTCGGCGACGACCTGCTTGCGCACGTCGAAGCGATCGAGACCGCGATACTTCTGCGGCGCCTTGTCGTTCAGTCGCGCGAACCTGTCGAAGATGCTGATCGCCTCGAGGCTGTGGCGGCGGCCGACCTCGAAGTCGTTGAAGTCGTGCGCGGGGGTGATCTTGACCGCGCCCGAGCCCTTCTCCGGGTCGGAATATTCGTCGCCGACGATCGGGATGCGCCGGCCGACCAGCGGCAGCATGGCGTGCTTGCCGATCAGGTGCTTCCACTTGGGATCGTCGGGATGCACCGCGACGCCGGTGTCGCCCAGCATGGTCTCGGGCCGCGTCGTGGCGACGACGATGTGCTCGTCGCTGCCCTCGATCGGGTACCTGAAGTACCAGAGATGGCCTTTGACCTCGCGCGATTCGACCTCGAGGTCGGAGATCGCGGTCAGCATCTTGGGATCCCAGTTGACCAGCCGGTTATCCTTGTAGATCAGGCCGGCCTTGTAGAGATCGACGAACACCTTGAGCACCGCGGCCGACAGGCCCTCGTCCATGGTGAAGCGCTCGCGGCTCCAGTCGCACGAGGCGCCGAGGCGGCGCAACTGCCCGGTGATGGTGCCGCCCGAATAGGCCTTCCACTCCCAGACCTTGGCCAGGAATTCTTCACGCGACAGCAGCCGCTTGTTTCCGTCGCCGGTGCTCGCGCCTTCGACGGCAAGGCCGATGCCCTCCTGCGCCAGATTGCGCACCACCACCATCTGGGTGGCGATGCCGGCATGGTCGGTACCGGGCTGCCACAGGACGTCGTCGCCCTTCATGCGACGCCAGCGGACCAGCACGTCCTGCAGCGTGTTGTCGAGCGCATGGCCCATGTGCAGGCTGCCGGTGACGTTAGGCGGCGGGATGACGATGCAGTATGGCGGCTTGAGCGATCCAGGGTGAGCGCGGAACGCGCCCGCGCTCTCCCACTCCGGATAGAGGCGGGCTTCGATTTCCTTCGGGTCGTAGGTCTTGTCGAGCATCGGTAGGCCTTCAAAACAAAAACGCCACGGTCTGGCGCCGTGGCGTTCAATTCGGTGGGCGCCTGGGGTCAGCGGCGTGTCAGCCGGACAATCTCACGTTCGACATAGCGTTCGACGATGCCAGGCAGGTTGCGATCGAGCCAGTCCTTGAGCATCGGCCGCAGCATGTCCTTGACCAGATCCTCGATCGTCTGCTGGTTGCCGCCGACCAGCAATCCGGGGTCGCCGGCGGCAGGCGTGGGGACGCTTTCCTGCACCGCCAGGCTCAATCGCGAGAAGGCGTCTGCCGCCGCGCCGGCCGCCGATCCGTCGATCAAGGGTGCCTCGGGGTTGGATACCGGGGCCCGCGCCCGCTCGGGGGCGCGCACGACCGTCTTGTCCAGATTCTGCGGCTCTGCCGACCGCAACGCCTCCACCGGACGCGACGATTCGCTGCGCGGCTGCAAGCTGGGCGGCGGCGCAGCGTCAGCTGTGATCGGGGGGGCCTTGGGGTCTTCCATCAAATCCTCGGTGAGCAACAGCACGTCGTCATGCCCAGCGGACCGCGGCCTCGGCTCCGGCCTTGGCGCCTCGGGCGGCGGCACGACGGAGAGCCTGGCCGGTTGTCCGGGCGCCTGCGGTCCGCTCGTCCTCTGGTTCGTCATCTGGGCTCGGGCCTCGTCGTCAGAAATGATCTTGCGAATCGATGCCAGGATATCGTCCATGGACGGGTCGCCGCCGGCATTCTTGGAATCGCTCATCATCTGCTTCCAAAGGGCGCGCTGGTCGTCGTGGTCGGCGCGGCCACCGGCGGCTTGCCGCCGGAATCGCTGGTCCCCCAACCAATCCACTTGGACCCGACCTCGTTGTAGTACCTCTCCTCATCATAATACTCGACCGGCAGGGTCAGTGCACGAGCCGTGAGCCGGCCAACGCCGGCCAAGACGCCATAGTAGGAGACCTGGACGTCGCGACGGGCCTGGACGAGGCTGACCTGGGCATTGAGCAGCTCCTGCTCGGCGTTCAATACGTCCAGGGTGGTGCGCGACCCCACCAGGGCTTCCTGGCGCACGCCGTTCAGCGCGACTTCGTTGGCGCGGACCTGGGCTTCGAACGAGGTCACGCGCGAGCGCGACGAATCGAGCTGACGCCACGCCCTGATCACGTTCTCGGCGACGGCGCGTCGGGCGCTGTCGAGCTCGTTGCGGCGCTGGGCGACCAGCTCCTTGGCCTGGCGGACGCGCGACCATTCGCTGCCGTTCTGGTAGATCGGAACAACGGCCTGCACGCGGATGCCGTACGTGTAGTACTGGTCCGTCGGCACCGACAGGTCGAACTGCTGCTGGATGACGCCCACCAGGTTGACTTGGGGCAGCAGGTCGCCGATTGCCGTGTTGACGCTGTAGGTCGCCGACGAGATGCGATACTGCGCCGTAACCGCGCGCGGACCCATGTCCATGGCAAGGCCGATCGCCTCGTCCTCGCTGGCCGGCAGTCCGCCGATCAACGGGATCTCGCCCAGCCGGCCGGGCTTCTGGCCGATGGTGCGCTGGTAGGCAGCTTCGGCGATGCGGACGTCGGTCTCGGCCTGCACCAGGCTGGCGCGGGCGCCTTCGAGGCGCGCCTCGGCCTGGGCGACGTCGGTGATGGTGAGCTCGCCTACCCGGAAACGTTCGCGCGTGGCGTCGAGCTGCTGGATCAGCACCTTGACGTTGTTGCGCCGGGCATCCGCGATGGCGATGTTCTGCACCAGGTCGGCATACGAGGTGACCCCCGCCAGAAGGACGCTCTGCTCGGTGTCGGCAAGGGCGGCGCGCTGGGCCTGGATGTTCGCCTGCGCCGTCTTGGTTTCCGACACCGTCTTGCCGCCGCGGAACAGCGGCTGCACCATCTGCAAAGTGGTGAACCGGCCGTTCAAGATATAGTAGGTGGGCGCCGATCGGATAGGGAGCGAATCCTGCTCGACCTTGTTGAACTCCATCGTGAGCGTGATGCGGGGACGCCAGTTGGCGACCGCCTGCGCCAAGCCTTCGTCAGTTTGACGCAGCAGCGCACGGCTCGCCAGCAGATCGGGGTTGCTGTTGTAGGTCGTCGACAACGCCTCGATCAGGCTCTGCGACCAGGCGCTCGAGCCGGACCCCAATCCGACGGCGAGGGCGCACACAGCCAGTGTGCGCGCGACCCTCAAGCTGGGTCGGATACGCATTGCAATACCCTCATCTGTTCATCGTAGCCTATCACTGGTCGGAATGGCATGGGTAGCCCCGCAACTGACCAGTCAATGTTTCAGAATGTAAAGCGCGGCGGCGGGGCGAAGCCGGGCAGCAAGGGCGTGTTGGCATCGAACAGCGGACGCGCCGACGCGACATCGCCCTCCTTCACGAACAGCTGGGCGACCCCCGATACCCCCGCCGGTCCGGCGACGACGGTGGTCAATCGTCCGCCTGCCGCCAGCTGGCCGAGAATGGCCTGCGGCACCTGGCGAACGGCCCCCTCGATCAGGATCGCATCGAATGGTCCGCCGGCCCCGTCGCCGCCTTCCAGCGGAGCGACGACCTGCCGTATTCGCGAGAGCGCCAGCTCCTTCACCGTCCGCTCGGCCGCCGCCGCGAGACTGGCATCGCTCTCCATGGCAACCACCGACTTCACGAGCTTCGACAGCAATGCCGCACCATAGCCGCGCCCGGAAGCGACGACCAGCGCGTGGTCGCCGGGCTGCGCCTGCAACGCCTGGATCAGGCGCGCCAGCACCATCGGCTCCATCAGGTAGCGGCCGCCGCCCAGCGGGACGTCGTCGTCGGCATAGGCGATGGACTGCAAGCCTTCCGGAAGGAAGCGCTCGCGCGGCAGGTCGCTGACGGCCGCCAGAAGCTGGGCATTGGTCACCCGGTTGGGCCTCAACTGACCGTCGATCATGTTGCGACGCGCCAGAGCAAAATCCGCCATGCCTACCTCAAGATATCGTACGATCTTATACGCATCAGGCAGCGAGAGCGTCAAAGGCCGCGCGGTCGCGGTCGGCCTGCTCAGGCTCGCAGGCGGTGTGAACCCCCGTCAGCATCGACATGGGCGATGAGCGAGGTCGGCGCCGGCATGGCGGGAATTTCCGTCGATCTCGACCAGCACGGCGCCGCGCAGGTCGCCGACTTTCCGAACGGCATCGTCCTTAATTCGGCATCAGGGTCGACCGGATTCGGCATCAGGGTCGAGCGGGCGCCCGTGCTCGAGCTCATCGCGAACGGCCGAGCCGGCGTGTTGCCCGCACGCTCCTGTCGCCGTCGCTGCTCACCTCCGCCTGTGGCGAAGGAATGGAGCAACCGTGTCTTCGCCTCAGGACAGCCTACCGGGAGCCCCGGCCGTCGTGCGCCTTGACTGCGGCGCTTCGAGGCTGTGGACATGCTGCGCATTGGAACCGCGGGTGAACATCGCGCTTTCACTGTGCCCAAACTTGTGTCACAAGACGCCGCCCTGCGCTTAAGGGTCGAAGCTAACGCTTTGATTTTGTTGGCAAGGGCCTGGTGGCAGAGTGGTGATGCAGCGGACTGCAAATCCGCGAATGCCGGTTCGATTCCGGCCCAGGCCTCCAGCGCGACGCCGGCGCGAGACCGATCATCGCAGGCCTTGCGTGGGCAGGTCGGCTCTGTCAAAACACCGCGCCTTCGCATCCGGTCTGCCGCACCGGCGCGGGGCTCTTGATCCGGGGTAGCTCAGCGGTAGAGCAATCGGCTGTTAACCGATCGGTCGCCGGTTCGAATCCGGCCCCCGGAGCCAATTTTCGGGCCGCTCTCGCAAGGGAGCGGCCCTTCTTGCATCCAGGGTCCGTTCATGTCGTCTCGTCCCTTGCCCAACGAAACCGTCGAGCTGGTCGATCATGTCGTGGCGTTCGAGGGTTACTTCAGGGTCGGCCGTTACTTCTTTCGCCACGGGCTCTATCAGGGCGGACAGAGCGGCGTATTGCGGCGCGAGGTGTTCGAGCGCGGCCAGGCGGCCGCCGTGCTGCCCTATGATCCGCGGCGCGACGAGGTCGTCCTGATCCGCCAGTTCCGCGCCGGCGCCTACGTCGCCGGGCGTCATCCGTGGACGTGGGAGATCGTGGCCGGCATCGTCGAGGACGGCGAAACGCCCGAGGCGCTGGTGCGCCGCGAGGCCGTCGAGGAAGCCTCCCTGGAAATTCACGATGTCGTTCCCGTGCACGACGTGATCCTGAGCCCTGGCGCCTGCTCCGAAGGCTGCGCGATCTTTGTCGGCCACGTCGACACGACCAACGCCGGCGGCGTGTTCGGCCTCGCGTCGGAAGGCGAGAACATCCTGGTCAAGGTCCTGTCGTTCGCTGAGGCCCGGTCGATGCTCGAGCACGGCGAGATCGGCAACGCGATCGGCGTGATCGCCCTGCAGTGGCTCGCCCTCCACCGCGACCAGATCAGGGCGCGCTGGAGCTGATCATCTTCCTCCCCAGCTTTGCTGGGGAGGTGTCCGCGTAATCGCGGACGGAGGGGTCGAGAGCCCCACTGAGACCCATGACCCCTCCGTCGCGTATGACGCGACACCTCCCCAGCGGAGCTGGGGAGGAAAATGAAAAGGCTCTGCACACGCAGCCGCCGACCATTCCGCCTGACATCTCCCGTCTCCATCTCTCGTGGTTGCCTTCGAGGCGGCTCCCTGTCTACCGTCCGTCAGGGAAGCAAATGCCTAGCAGAGCGAGCACTCCATGAACGTCCGGTCGGGTTTCATCGACAGCATCGGCAACACACCGCTGATCAAGTTGCGCGCCGCCTCGGCGGCGACTGGGTGCGACATCTACGGAAAGGCGGAGTTCCTCAACCCCGGCGGCTCGGTGAAGGATCGCGCCGCGCTCGCCATCATCGAGGATGCCGAGAAGCACGGTAAGCTCCGGCCCGGCGGCGTCATCGTCGAAGGCACGGCCGGCAACACCGGCATCGGCATCGCCCTCGTCGCCAATGCGCGCGGTTACCGCTCGGTGATCGTCATGCCCGAGACGCAGAGCCAGGAGAAGAAGGACATGCTGCGCCTGTGCGGCGCCGACCTTCGGCTGGTGCCCGCGGTGCCCTACGCCAACCCGGGCAACTACGTGCGCTATTCGGGCACGCTCGCGGAAGAGCTCGCGGCGAGCGAGCCCAACGGCGCGGTGTGGGCCAACCAGTTCGATAACACCGCCAACCGCGACGGCCACTACCGCACCACCGGGCCGGAGATCTGGGACCAGACCGAGGGCAAGGTCGACGGCTTCACCTGCTCGGTCGGCACCGGCGGCACCCTGGGCGGCATCGCGCGTGCCCTGAAGGAGCGCAATCCCAACGTCAAGATCGCGGTCAGCGACCCGATGGGCTCGGCGATCTACAACTGGTTCGCCAAGGGCGAGCTCAAGGCCGAGGGGAATTCGGTCACCGAAGGCATCGGCAACGGCCGGGTGACTGCCAACCTCGACGGCACGCCGATCGATCTCGGCTATCAGATCACCGACGAGGAGGCGCTGCCCGTCCTGTTCGACCTGATCGAGCACGAGGGCCTGGTGCTGGGCGGCTCGACCGCCATCAACGTCGTCGGCGCCATGCGGCTCGCACGCGACCTCGGACCCGGCAAGACCGTCGTCACCATCCTGGCCGACGGCGGTCAGCGCTACCAGTCCAAGCTATTCAACCCGGCATTCCTGCGCGAGAAGAACTTGCCGCTGCCGCCCTGGATGAAATGAACGTGCTGTCTCGCGGGCGTGCATCATGAGCCGGGTCGTCGTCTGCGGCAGCCTCAACATGGATGTCGTGGTCCAGAGCGCGCGTCGGCCGGCGACCGGCGAGACGCTGCTCGGCGCGACCGTGTCGTTCCTGCCGGGCGGCAAGGGCCTCAACCAGGCGGTCGCCGCCGCACGCCTCGGCGTGCCGACGGCGATGATCGGCGCAGTCGGCAACGATGCCTTCGGCAACAGCCTGCGCAGTTTCCTCGCCAATGAGGACATCGACGCCACCGGCGTGCGCGAGATCGACGGCCCGGCGACCGGAGTCGCCCTGATCCAGGTCACCGGGAAGGACAACGCCATCACCGTCGCCTCCGGCGCCAATCACCGATTCATGCGGCGCATGATCCGCCATGCGCCGCACCGCGGCGAAGTGTGGGTAGCGCAGTTCGAAATCCCGGTCGATGAGACCGAGTCCATCCTGAAGCGGGCCAAGGCGGCCCGGGCCCATACGGTCCTGAACCTGGCGCCCTACGTGGCGCATTCCAATCGACTGATGAGCCACGTCGATGTCGCGGTGCTGAACGAGATCGAGCTGGCCCAGGC
>NZ_JBGAKA010000020.1:0-127045 GCF_044224635.1 Reyranella sp.
CGTTTGGCCGCAAAGCGGCCAAACGCCTTGGACGCGGACACCTCCCCAGCGAAGCTGGGGAGGAGCATGAGAGATCGTCACGGTGCCACGATCGGGTCGAGCTTGTGCTTCTTGGCGTACTTCAACAGCCGGCCGTCGAGCTTGATGGTGTCGACGAACAGGTTGATGTAGTTCAGCCAGATCTGGTCGCCCGGCGGCACGACATAGGCGTAGGGCGTCACCGCGAGCTTGTCGGCCGGCAGGATGTAGGTCGCCCAGTCGAACTCGTCGGTGACCTTGATGGCCGTCGGGAAGTCGGTGAGGATGGCGTCGACGCGGCCGGCCACCAGCTCGGCCTCGCGGGTGTTGGGCGGGGCGATCGACACCACCGTGGCATTCTTGAGGTAGCCCTTCATGAACACCTCGATGTAGCTGCCGAGCGAGGCCGCGGCATTGATGCCCTTCTGATCGAGGTCCTCCCACTTCTTGACCTTGCTGTCCTTGCGCGTGACCACGTAGATGTTGGTGATCAGGTAGGGCTTGGAGAACTCGACCGCCTGCGCCCGCTTCAGCGTCGCGCCGACGCCGAACATGCCGATCTCGCACTTGCCCGCCTGCAGGTCGGCGATGAAGGTGGCGAAGCTCGATTCGACGATCTCGAGCTTGGCGTCGAGCTCCTTGGCCAGTTCCTTGGCGAGGTCGGCATCGATGCCCTCGATCTCGCCCGACTTGGGATTGCGGAACGAGATCGAGTAGTAGAGCGGAAACTGGCAGACCCTGAGCTTCTTGCTCTTGGTCACGTCGTAGAGACGCGACTGCGTCTGCTGCGCCGCGGCGTCCGGCGCCGCCATCGTCAGCCCGGCCATGCCGGCGAGGGCCAGCGCCCCCCAGATCGCCCTCATACCCATGATCCTCATACCTGTCGTCCTCACACCCATGATCGGCCTCCTCTCGTCACTCTTCCCCGTCAATCCTCGAACTGCTGCAGGAATCGCCTGGCCCGCTCGGTCTGCGGCGCATCGAAGAACTGCGCCCCCGGGGCCTGCTCGACGATCTCGCCGTGATCCATGAAGACCGTGCGCGTGCCGACATGGCGCGCGAAGCCCATCTCGTGGGTCACCACCAGCATCGTCATGCCTTCCTTCGCCAGCTGGCGCATGACCATCAGCACCTCGCGGCGCAATTCAGGGTCGAGCGCGCTGGTCGCCTCGTCGAACAGCAGCACCTTGGGCGACATGGCGAGCGCGCGGGCGATCGCCACGCGCTGCTGCTGGCCGCCCGACAGGCGCGCCGGATAGGCATCGCGCTTGTCCGACAGGTCGACCTTGGCCAGCAGTGCCTCGGCGACGGTGATCGCTTGGTCGCGCGGCAGGCGCTTCACCCTGAGCGGCGCCTCGATCAGATTCTCCAGCACCG
The DNA here is from genome assembly GCF_044224635.1 of Reyranella sp. GTDB lineage: Bacteria > Pseudomonadota > Alphaproteobacteria > Reyranellales > Reyranellaceae > Reyranella. The sequence goes on from NZ_JBGAKA010000020.1 coordinate 1,396, forward strand.
ACATATGCGGCCACAGATTGAAATGCTGGAACACCATGCCGATGTCGGAACGTACGGCGCGTTGCGCCGCCCTGGTCCGCCGATCGGGCTCGGGCGTCGCGATCGTCGTGCCCTGCATGACAATGCGGCCTTCGCTCGGCGCCTCCAGCAGGGCGAAGCAGCGCAGCAGCGTGGTCTTGCCCGACCCGCTCGGGCCGACCACGCAGACGACGTCGCGCTCCATGACCGGCAGCGTGACCCGGGTCAGCACCTGGTGCGTGCCGAACCGCTTGGTCACCTCTTCCGCCACGATGATGGGCGTCGTCACGCTTGTTGGTTCCTCGCTGATGAGCGGCGCTAGCGCCATGAATCCCGTCCCCTCCCGAAGCGAAGGTTACTCGTCCGGCTGACATAAGCAATTCCTATGCCCGCTCTTATTCCTCTCCAGCTTTGGCAGATGCTTTGCTACAAACGCTCACAGAAGGGGCGGGAATTCCGATAACGGGTGCTTATACGTCCATGGATGTCAAGCTGCTGGAAGCGTTCCGGGCGGTCGTCGACCATCGCTCGGTCACGGCGGCGGCCAGCGTGCTGGGGGTCACCCAGCCGGCCGTCAGCACGCAGATCGCGCGCCTCGAGGAGATGATCGGCTTTGCCCTGTTTGAGCGCTCGGGCGGCCGGCTCAAGCCCACCCCTGAAGGATTGTTGTTCTATGCCGAAGCCAATCGCGTGTTGAGCGAGGTCGATCGTCTGGCCACGACCACGGCCCAGATTCGCGAAGGCCAGGCGGGGCGGCTGGTGATCGCCAGCCACCCGTCGGCGGCGATCTCGCTGCTGCCGCCGCTGGTGGCCGATTTCCTGCAGTCGCGGCCCGGCGTCTCGGTGCGCCTGGTATCGCGCCATTCGGACGTCGTGAGCCAGCTCCTGCCGAGCGAGAGCTTCGATATCGGCATCGCCGAGCTGCCGATCGACGACACGGCGGTCAAGCTCGTGAAATACCGCATGCGCTGCGTCGCCATCCTGCCGCCGCGCCATCCGCTGGTGTCGCGCAAGGTGCTGACGCCCAAGCTGGTGGCCGAGCATCCGATGGTCCTGCCGGTGCGCTCCCAGCAGGTCCCGACGCGGATCTTCGCCGCCTTCGCCTCGGCCGGCGCGGCCTTGAACATCGTGGCGGAAGCCGAGTTCTTCGCCACCCTGTGCGCGCTGGTGGCGGCGGGCGCCGGCTGGTCGCTGGTCGATCGGCTGTCGGCCGCGAGCTTCTCCCATCTCGGCCTGGTCATCCGGCCGTTCGAGCCGGCGATCGTCTACGAGATCGGCGTCTTCCATCGCGCCGACCGCGAGCCGTCGGTGCTGGCGGCATCCTTCCTCGAGCTGCTGGAGGGCAAGCTCGGTGGCTGACGCGACAGTGTCCATGGCCTCAGGAGGACCGCTCGGGCTCGACCCGGCCATCGCCGCTGAGCTGCTGGCCGATCCCGGCCTGTGGCGCGACTTCAACGACATCTGCGATTGCGGCGGCCGGCTGGCCGGCACGGAGAGCGAGAAGCGCGCCTTCGCCCTGCTGCGCGAGCGCGTGCGGGCGGCGTCGCCGGCCAATTCCGGCCGCTCCATTCCCGTGCCCTACGGCGGCTGGCGGGCGAAGCGGGCGTTCCTGCGCCTGCCCGACGGCAGCCTCGCGGCGTGCCATCCGCTGGTTCGCACCATCGCGACGCCGCCGCAGGGTCTCACGGCCGAGGTGATCGATCTCGGCCGCGGCACGCCCGAGGAGTTCGAAGCGCACGCCGCCGAGATCGGGGGCCGCATCGTCCTGGTGCGCCACGAGCTGATGTTCGCGGCCGGCACCATCCATCGCCGGCGCAAGTACGACGCCGCGCGTGCTCATGGCGCGGCGGGGTTCCTGATCGCCGGCCCCTTGCTCGGCCATGTCGTTGCCGGATCCTCGGGCCGGCAGGCGGGCGACGGCATTCCCGCGCTCGGCATCGCGCCCGAGACGGCGGCGCGGCTTGCCCGTCGCGCGAAGGGCTATCCCACCGTCACCATGACGATCGAGACGGAGGAGGGGCCGGCCGAGACCGAGACCCTGCTCTATGACTATCCCGGCAGGACCGGCGAATGGGTCGTGCTGAGCGCCCATGTCGACGGCCATGACCTCGCCGAGAGCGCCATGGACAACGGCACCGGGCTCGCCTCGGTGCTCGCGGTGACGCGGGCGCTGGCGCCGCACGTGGCGGGCTTCCGTCGTGGCCTGCGGGTCATGTTCTTCAGCGTCGAGGAGTGGGCGCTCACCGGATCGGCGCAATATGTCGAGTCGCTCGGCGAGGCTGAGCGCCGCCGCATCGCGCTCAACGTCAATCTCGACTCGGTGGCCGGCAGCCCAAACCTCGCCGCCCTGACCAGCGGCTTCGGCGGCGTCGAGCCATTCGTCCTGGACGTCGCCGAAGCCAACGGGCTCGGCGTGCGCACCGTGCGCCCGCTGATGACCAATTCCGACCACGCCAACTTCGCCCAGGCCGGCATCCCCGCCCTGCGCCTCGTCGCCGGCTTCGATGACCCCGCCGCCAACCTCCGCCTCGTCCTCACCCCCGCCGACACGCGCGACAAGATCGGCCAGGGCGAGCTGCGCACGGCGACGATCTTCACGGCGGCCCTCGTCGCCGCCGCCTGCAATGCGGACCCGGCGGAAGTGGAGAGGTGGCGCAGCTAGTCAGGCGATGAAGAAGGGCTGACCGGGCGACGAAGCAAAGGTCCTCGCTTTGCTCGGGATGACATCATCTTTGTAGCAACACCCTCGATGTCATCCCGAGCGCAGCGAGGAACCTTTGCGCTCCTCTCACATCGCCGCCGTCCTCAGGAACTGCAGCAGCAGGCGGTTGACCTCGTCTGGCTGCTCCTGCTGCACCCAGTGGCCGGCGCCTTCGAGGAGGTGGATTTCCTTCATGCGGGTGCAGGCCGTCTTCTGCATGCGGTCGATGGCGCCGGGATTCTGGTAGATGCCCCAGTCGCTCAGGCCCGAGATGAAGGTCGCGGGCACGTCGATGGTTCGGCCGCTGAAGATCTCATGCTCGGCACCGAAGCGGCCGGTGGTGCGCACGCGATAGGCGTTGAGGCCACCTTGGAAGCCGGTGCGCATGTACTCGTCGCTGTAGACCTTGAGCTCGCGATCGGGCAGCCACGTGTTGTTGGCGATCTCGGCCGGCGTCGGCATCTCCTTGGCCACCGTCTCGGCCATACCGTCGGCCAGATCCATGATGTAGTAGGTCGGCATCTTGGCGAGCTCTTCGGCGATCCAGCCTTTCAGCGGGAACGGCTTGTTGGCTTTCCAGTCGGCGCTCTTGTGATGGTAGTAGGCGCGCAGGAAATCATGCACGCCTTGCCGGGCATGCCAGATGTTCGCGTTGGCGGGACGCGTCGAATAGTACCACTGGTAATGCTTGCGCGGCCGCGGCAGGGTTGCCATCGCGGCATGGATATCGGGGGGCGCGCCCGATGCGGATGGCTTGTCGGCGATGTCGAACGGCAGGGCGGGCAGGCCGCCGAAGGGAGCGCTCATCAGCACCATGCGCTTGAAGATGTCGGGCCGCACCAGGGCGGCGTACGAGGCGATGGAGGCGCCGAAATCGTGGCCGACGACAGCTTCCGCCGTTCGGTGCCCGAGCGCGAACAGCACGCCGACCGCGTCGCGCAGCAGGTTGGTGAAGCGAAAGCTCGCGAGGTCGCCGTCGTAGTCGGCGTCCCAGCCAGTCGTGCGTCCATAGCCGCGATGATCGGGCGCGATGGCATGGTAGCCGGCCGCCGCCAGCGCCGGCAGCACCTTGCGCCAACTGTAGGCCAGCTCGGGAAAGCCGTGCAGCAGCAGCACCGCCGACCGGCCCTTGGTCTCGAAGCCGGCTTCCAGCACGTGGATGTCGAGGCCGTTGATCCCAGGCAGGATGCGCGCACGCACGCCGGCGGGCAAGACAGAGGCGGAAAGCGCTTCCATGGTTCCAATCCGTGGGTCGTTGCAAAAGGACGGTCACAGCCTACGTTGAAGCTGTCGAAAATGGCAGGCCGGCGTGGGTCACCCGGCATTGGACGCGCCGGACTCCTGCGGGAAGGATCAGCGCCACGCTCCCTGCCGCCACGGCCCGCGCCGGCATCCCTGTCACGCCGGCAAGGGAAGAGGACCTCGGTCATGCAGCAGCAGATTTCGGTGATCACGCTCGGCATCGCGGACGTCGCGCGCTCGAAGCATTTCTATGTCGGCGGCTTCGGCTGGATGCCTGTGTTCGAGAACGCGGAGATCGTCTTCTACCAGATGAACGGCCTGATGCTGGGTACATGGCTCACCGGCGCGCTGGAAGCTGACATGCAACGGTCCGGCCTCGCCCGGCAAGGCGCATTCTCTGTCGCGCACAATGTTCGCTCGGAAGAGGACGTGCAGCCTCTGCTCGATCGACTGGCGGCGTACGGCGGCATGCCGCTGCGTGCCGCGGATAAGCCGCCGCCCGGCGGTTTACGCGGCTACGTCGCCGATCCTGACGATCACGTGTGGGAAATCGCTTTCAATCCGGCCTGGCCGATCTCCGTCGATGGTCGCGTGACATTCGGCCTGTGACACAGACAGTGAAGCCCGTCACTCGTGGTGCTCGGCCAGCTGGTTGAGCGCCCGCTCGACCTCGGCGACGACGCACTGTCGATAACCCAGCGATTCCGGCGAGAGTTCGTAGGACAGGCAGACTTCGCGCGCCTCTCGCGTCGCGCGCGCCTGCCGGCCGGCAACGTCGGGTTGGCCGCGATCGAAGGCCAGCGCCGCGCGGGCGACGCAGCCCTCGAACGCAGCCGTGCTCGGAGTCACGCCGTTCTCGAGACAGACCTGCTCGGCGAGAACCAGCGCTTGTCCCGTCTGGGCATCAGCCCGAGGAAGCACCGCGGCGGTCAGCGCCAGGGCGCCGAGGGTGACGATGATCATCATCTTGCGAGTCATGCGTCCTCCTTCCGGACCACGGCCGCGGTGGGTGGCGAGCTGTGGAGGCCGCTCAGCGACTAGTCGTTGGCGACCTGCGGCCCATACTTCGGCTCCTCGGTGGCGAAGACCAGCAGGGCCCGCGCTGCGGTTTCCTTGTCGATGCAGGCCTGCAGGCCGGACGTATTCATCTGCAGGCCGTACGACAGGCAGGCTTCGCGCGCGCGGGCCGCGACCCGGGCAAATTTGTAAGCCATCTCCGGCTCGCCCCATTCGAGCGAGCGGGTAGTCTGCGACAGGCAGTATTCATGGCCCTCCATTCCCGGCTTCAATCCCTGCTCCCGGCAGATCCGCTGGGCCAGGCTCTGGGCCGATACCGGCGGCACGGGTGGCAGGAAGGCGACAAAAGCCGCGACCAGCAGCGCGCTTCCGAGCGCTGCACCGGCATGCAATTGACTGTGAGTCATAGGATCCTCCTCAAACCCCTCGCGGGAGGTCGTGTGCCAATGAACGCGGCTGGTACGGGACAGGTTGCCGCGCTGTTCCGGTCGCAATGACACTTTTCGGCCGCAATCGGGCATAGTTTCAGGAACGGGAGCGGCAGAGTGCTGCCTGTCCCACGGCGATGAGATCCGCCGCTACGCTCAGGATGACATGACAGGAACCGCTCAGTAGCTCTTCGGCAGGCCGAGCATCCTTTCGGCGACGTAGCACAGGATGAGCTGCTCGCTGACCGGCGCGATGCGGGCGATCATGACCTCGCGCAGGAAGCGCTCGACGTGGAACTCCTTGGCGTAGCCGTAGCCGCCATGGGTGAGGATGGCGCGCTCGCAGGCGTCGTAGGCGGTGCGCGCGCCGAGGTACTTGGCCGAGTTCGCCTCGGCGCCGCATTCGCGGCCGTTGTCGTAGAGCCAGGCCGCCTTGAAGGTCAGCAGGTTGGCGGCCTCGAGCTGCATCCAGCTCTCGGCCAGCGGATGCTGGATCGCCTGGTTCTTGCCGATCGGCCGGCCGAACACGGTGCGCTCCTTGGCGTATTGAGTAGCCTTCGCGAGCGCGGCCTTGCCGATGCCGATTGCTTCGGCGGCGATCAGCACGCGCTCGGGGTTGAGCCCGTGCAGCAGGTAGTGGAAGCCCTTGCCTTCCTCGCCGATGCGGTCCTCGAGCGGCACCTTGAGGCCGTCGATGAACACCTGGTTGGTGTCGATCGCCTTGCGGCCCATCTTGTCGATCTCGCGCACCTCGATCTTGGAGCGGTCGAAGTCGGTGTAGAACAGCGACAGGCCGTCGGTCGCCCGCCGGCATTTGTCCTTGGGCGTGGTGCGGGCGATCAGCAGCATCTTGTCGGCGATCTGTGCCGTGGTGGTGAAGGTCTTCTTGCCGTGCACGATGTAGCCGTTGCCGTCGCGCTCGGCCTTGGTGTCGAGCGCCGTGGTGTTCAGCCCGGCATCCGGTTCGGTGACGGCGAAGCAGCCCTTGACCTTGCCCTTGATGATGTCGGGCAGGATGCGCTTCTTCTGCTCGTCGGTGCCGAACACGACGATCGGGTTGGGCCCGAAGATGTTGAGATGGATCGCCGATGCGCCCTGCAGGGCCGCACCCGACTCGGCCACGGTCTGCATGAGGAGCGCGGCCTCGGTGATGCCGAGCCCGGCACCGCCATATTCCTCCGGCATGGCGATGCCGAGCCAGCCGGCATCGGCCATCGCCTGGTAGAAGTCCGCCGGGAAGCCGCCCTCCTTGTCCTTCTTCAGCCAATACTTGTCGTCGAATTGCGCACACAGCTTGGCGACGCTGTCCTTGATCGCGAGCTGGTCTTCGGAGAAGGCGAAATCCATGTCGGTCCTTTCAATCTGTTCCTCCCCAGCTTCGCTGGGGAGGTGTCCGCGAAGCGGACGGAGGGGTCATGGGCAACGGAACTGAGGCTCATGACCCCTCCGTCGCCGTATCGGCATTTTGGCCGCAGAGCGGCCAAAAGCCTTTGACGGCGACACCTCCCCAGCGATGCGCTGGGGAGGAAGGTTTGCTACCTATTCACCCCCAGCCAGCCCATCAGGAGGCGGTTGAACTGCTCGGGCCGCTCGACGTTGGGCAGGTGGCGCGCCTTGGCGATGCCTTCGTAGCGGCCGCCAGGGATCTTCGACGCGATGAGCTGGTTGCGGTCAGGCGGGGTGCCGGCATCCTCGTCACCGCAAATCACCAGGGTCGGAACCTTGATGGTGGGCAGGCGATCCTCGTAGTTGAAGTTCTGGATCGCCGACGCGCAGCCGAGGAAGCCGGCCGGCGTCGTGTTGCTGATCGTGTCGCGCACCTCGCGCCAGCGCGTCGCGTTGACCTGCTTGAACTCGTCGGTGAACCAGCGCTCCATGGTGCTGTCGGCGAGCGCCGCCAAGGTGCCGGCCTTGCGCACGACCGCCTTGCGCTCGTCCCACGCCCCGGTCGAGCCGGGCGGCGTCGACGGCTGGGTGTCGCACAGCGTCAGCGACAGCAGCCGATCGGGATTGGCCAACGCGAAGCCCTGGCCGATCATGCCGCCGATCGACAGCCCGACATAGTGCACCTTGGCGATGCCCAGCACGTCGAGCGCGCCTTTGACGTCGGCAGCGAGGGCGTCCATCGTGTAGTCGCCCTCGACCGGGCTGCTGCCGCCGTGGCCCCGCATGTCGAGGCGCAGCACGCGATAGCCGGCGCCGAGCAGCGGCACCATTTGCTCGACCCACATGCCGCCATCGGCATTGAGCGAATGGGTGAAGCAAACGGTCGGCGCACCCTGCGGGCCGGCGAGGTCGAAGTAGATCTTGCGGTTGTCGTGAGCGAGCAGCATGGGTCGTGCCTCCGATATTGTAGCCTTCACATCGCCGAGATGCCGCCGTCGATGACGACTTCCGAGCCGGTCATGAAGCTCGATTCGTCCGAGGCGAGGAACACCAGGGCCCAGCCCACTTCCTCGGGCCGGCCGAGTCGGCCGATCGGCACCTGGCGGCCGAGCTTCTGCTGCATCACCTCGTTGCCGAAGCGGTCTCGGTAGCGGTCGAGAATCGGCGTATCGATGAAGGTCGGGTGCACCGAGTTGCAGCGGATGTTGTAGCCCGACTTGGCGCAGTGCAGCGCCACCGACTTGCTGAGCAGCCGCACGCCCGCCTTGGCCGAGTTGTAGGCCGCCATGTTGGCGCCGGCGATGATGCCCGAGATCGACGAGATGTTGATCACGGAGCCGCCCAGCCGATGGGTGTGCTTCTTGATCTCGGCAACGCCGTGCTTGCAGCCGAGGAAGACGCCGTCGAGGTCGATGGCATGGACGCGCCGCCATTCCTCGAGCGTGATGTCCTCCACCGTCTTGCCCAGACCGATGCCGGCTGAGTTCACCAGCACGTGCAGCGCCCCGAACTTGTCGATGGCCTCGGCGATGGCGGCCTTCCAGTTGTCCTCGCTGGTGACGTCGAGCTTCACGAAATGGCCGGCCGAGCCCAGCTTGTCGGCCACCGCCCTGCCGCGGTCGACGGCGATGTCGGCGACCACGACCTTGGCGCCTTCCTGGGCCATCAGGGCGGCCGCGTTCGCGCCCAGTCCCGATGCGCCGCCCGTGATCAGCGCCACCTTGCCTGCCAGCCGGTCGGTCATGCTCGTTTCCTTCCTGCTCTTGCCTCGCGGTGCGCGATGTAGCTCGTGGCGGTCACGATGATCGCGGCTCCCACGAAGGTCCAGATGTCGGAGGTCTTGCCCCAGACCGCGACGTCCATCAAGGCGGCCCACACGATGCCGAGGAACGTGATGGGTTGCAGGGCGGAAATGTCGAGCAGGCGATAGGCCCAGGTGATGAAGAAGTAGCCCAGCGTGCCGAACACGCCCATGGACAGGAAGAGGCCGAGTTGCGCCAGGCTCGGCGTCTGCCAATACCACAAGCCGAGCGGCGCGAAGCAGATCATGCCGACGAGGCTCTGCCAGAACACCACGCCGGCCGGCCGATCGCGGCCGGAAACCACCTTGCCCACGAGGTTGGAGCCGGCCATCAGCGGCACTGCCAGAAGCATCATCAGGATGCCGGGGTTCAGCTCGCCGAAGCCCGGCCGCACGATCACCAGCATGCCGGCGAAGCCGACGGCGACGGCGGCCCAGCGTCGCCAGTGCACCGTCTCGTGCAGGAAGACCACGGCGCCGATGGTGACGAAGATCGGCCCGGTGAAGCCCAGAGCCGCCATGGTGGCGAGCGGCAGCCACACCACCGCCTCGTACCACAGGCCATAGCCGGTGGTGTGGAACAGGCCGCGGAAGGCGTGAAGCTTCAGATCCTGCGTGTGGAGGCCGGCGATGCCCGTGCGCCAGAGCAGCCAGGGCGTGATCACGGCGAGACCGGCGATCCAGCGTCCCCAGGCCACGAACAGCGGCGGCATCTCGCTCGCCAGCTCCTTCACCGAGCCGTTGAGGAAGTTGAAGAAGATGCCCGAGACGACGGCCAGCACGAAGCCGCGCGCCGTGCGCGAGGGAATCAGGCGCGAGAGCGAATCGATTTCGACGGCCGGGGCAGACATTGGCACCGGGCTTGCCTGTGCGGCGAGCGACGGTCAAGCTCGCGGCACGGAGGGGGTTTCTCGATGCGGCTTCGCTTGTACGGATTGTCGATCGCCATTCTGTTGGCCTGTGCTGGCACGGCGGCGGCGCAGGAGTCCTACCCCAACCGTCCGGTGCGCTGGATCGTGCCGTTCGTGGCAGGTGGGCCGACCGACACGCTGTCGCGCATCCTCACGGCGCGGCTCGGCGAGATCTGGGGCCAGAGCGTCGTGGTCGAGAACAAGGGCGGCGCGTCGGGCGCGATCGGCGCCGACCTCGTGGCCAAGGCGGCGCCCGACGGCTACACGGTGATGCTGGGCACGCAGAGCACCAATGCGTCGAACATCCTGTTCTTTCCCAACCTGCCTTACGATCCGATCAAGGACTTCCAGCCGCTGACCTTGATCGGCACGGCCTGCATGGCGCTGGTGATTCCGCCGTCAGTGCCGGCGAATACGGCGAAGGAGTTCGTCGACTGGGTCAAGAAGCAGGACGGCGGCGTCGCTTACGCCTCGGCCGCGCCCGGCAGCTCCCAGCATGTCGCCGCCGAGCTGCTGGTGAAGCGGACCGGCATCAAGGCCACGCACGTGCCCTATCGCGGCAGTGCAGCCGCCATGCCGGACCTGATGAGCGGTCGCATCGCCTACATGTTCGACAATCTGCCCTCCGCGCTGCCGCAGGCGCGGGCCGGCAAGGTCAAGGCGCTGGCCCAGACCTGCGCCAAGCGCTCGCCATCGGCACCGGACCTGCCGACGATGGAGGAGGCGGGCTTCCCCGACTTCGCGATCGAAGGCTGGTACGGCATCTTCGCGCCGGCGAGGACGCCGCGGCCGATCGTCGACAAGCTCTCGGCCGACATCAACAAGGTGCTGATGGAGCCGGCCTCGCTGGAGCGCTGGAAGACCCTGGGCTTCGATCCGATCGGCACCACCCCGGAGGCCTTTGCCGAGCGCCAGAAGGCCGACCTCGCCTACTGGAAACGCATGATCGACGACACCGGCATCAAGGTGGAATAGACTGCGAGCCCGAGGAGGACCTCCATGGACACCATCGTTGCCCGCCGCACCCTCGATACGACGCCCGTCGCGCCCTCTCTGTTCGCGCACTTCGTGTTGCGCTCGTCCAACATGCCGAAGCTGGTCGACTGGTACTGCACCGTGCTCAACATGCACGTCGTGCAGCGCAACGACTTCATCTGCTTCATGACCTACGACGACGAGCATCACCGGCTGGCGGTCGTCAATGTCGAGGGCCTGCACGAGCCCGACCAGAAGTCGTGGGGCCTGGCGCATGTCGCCTACACCTTCCGCGACATCGGCCAGCTTCTGTCGACCTGGCGCCGCCTCAAGGACCAGGGCATCGAGCCCTACCGGCCGATCCATCACGGCCCGACGATCTCGATGTACTATCGCGATCCGGACGGCAATTCGGTCGAGCTACAGGTCGATCGCTTCAAGACCAAGGAAGAGTGCGCGGCCTATTTCACCTCGGACGCCTTCCGCAAGAACCCGATCGGCGTTGCCTACGATCCGGCCGAGATGGCTGCCGCCTACGAGGCGGGCATGCCCGAGAGCGACCTCATGAAGTTGCCCGATGGGCCGCCGGCGCCGCTCGGCTCGGCCCGTCGCTAGTCATCGGGCTAGCTCGAGAACAGTAGGACCAGCGCTGTCCCGCCGATGGCGACGACGGCGAACGCTACGCCGATGATCATGAAGCGGCGTGGCCGGTAGGTGTCCTGGTCGATGGTCCGCGCCACGTGAAGATAGTGCCACGAGGCGCCGAGCATGATCAGGATGCCGAACGCGATCATGCCGATGCCGACTGTCTCGGCGTGGCGATTGACGGCCTGCTCCGACGCCGGCGTGCGATGGAACTCCAGCAGGAACAGGCTGAAGCGGTTCAGCGCCACGCCGAAGGTCATGACCGCGATCGACGTGCGTACCCAGGCCAGGATGGTCCGCTCGTTGGCGAGATGCTCGGTCACGTGCTGGGCTTTGGGCTTCGGCTGATCCACTGAGGCCTCCCGGGCGGGCAAAGAAAAGGGCGCGACCCCGGCAGGATCGCGCCCTGATTAAACCCCTCCCCAGCTCGGCTGGGGAGGTGCCCCCGTAATCGGGGGGCGGAGGGGCCATAGGCCCCAGTCCCGCTGCTCATGACCCCTCCGTCGCCGTGGGACGGCGACACCTCCCCAGCGAAGCTGGGGAGGAGAATGAGAGAGCGAAGACCGTCAGTTGTACTTCGCGATCTCGATGCGGCCGACCTGGTCGCGATGGACCTCGTCCGGGCCGTCGGCCAGGCGCAGCGTGCGCTGGTGGGCGTACATGCTGGCGAGCTTGAAGACCTGGCTGACGCCGCCCGCGCCGTGCAGCTGCAGGCAGCGGTCGACCACCTTGGAGCTGATGTTGGGCACCGCCACCTTGATCATGGCGATCTGTTGGCGCGCTTCCTTGTTGCCGTACTTGTCCATCGCCCAGGCCGCCTTCAGCACCAGCAGACGGGCCATGTCGATCTCCATGCGCATGTCGGCGACATGGGCCTTGGTCACGCCCATCTCGGAGATGCGCTGGCCGAAGGCGACGCGGCTCTTGGCGCGCTTGATCGCCATCTCGAGCGCCCGCTCGGCGACGCCGATGGCGCGCATGCAGTGATGGATGCGGCCCGGGCCGAGGCGGCCCTGGGCGATCTCGAAGCCGCGGCCCTCGCCCAGCAGGATGGCCGACTTGGGCACCCGCACGTTGTCGTAGATCACCTCGGCATGGCCGTGCGGCGCGTCGTCGTAGCCGAACACGTGCAGCATCTTGACGATCTTGATGCCGGGCGTGTCGCGCGGCACCACGATCATCGATTGCTGGCGGTAGGCCGGCGCGTTGGGGTCGGACTTGCCCATCAGGATGATGACCTTGCAGCGCGGGTCGCCCATGCCCGACGACCACCATTTGCGGCCGTTGATGACGTAATCGTTGCCATCGGCCTCGATGCGGCATTCGACGTTGCGCGCGTCCGACGAGGCGACGGCCGGCTCGGTCATGGCGAAGCACGAGCGAATCTCGCCGTTGAGCAGCGGCTTCAGCCATTTCTCCTTGTGCTCGGCCGAGCCGTAGCGGGCGAACACTTCCATGTTGCCGGTGTCGGGGGCCGAGCAGTTGACCGACTCCGAGGCGATCGAGGAGCGGCCCAGCACCTCGCAGATCGGAGCGTAGTCGAGGTTGGAGAGCCCCATCGTGCCATGCGTGTCGCCCGAAGCCCGGTCGGCCGGCAGGAACATGTTCCACAGGCCGCGCTTCTTCGCCTCGGCCTTGCACTCTTCGAGAACCGGCGGCAGCGACCAGCGGTCCTTGGCCTTCTCCATCTGCTCCTCGTAGACGGGCTCGGCCGGGTAGATGACCTCGTCCATGTACTTGTTGAGCTTCTCCAGCAGCGCCTTGCTGCGATCGGAGTATTCGAAATCCATATGGCCTCTCCCTCTCAGTGCTGCGGCGGAATGTGGCCGAAAACCGGGCCGATGTGAACGGGCATTCAGGCCGCACCCGCCTGTTCGCGCAGCGAATGGGCGTGCGTCAGATGGTTGCGGCGCATCGGCCGCAGCACGAGCAGCGCCAGGACGGCTGCCAGCGCGTTCATGGCGGCGGCCAGGAAGACCACGTGCCAGCTTCTTGATTTACGTCAAGCGTCGGCCGATGCCAGGCCGATACAAGATAGAGTGGCAGGCCATGGGATCAGGTTGTCGCTATCGACATTGGTGTCCCAGAAGCGGAGCGCGCGCCCGATGAAGAGCGGTTTGGCCCTGTTGCAGCTGTGGCTGATAGCGAGTGCAATCTGGATGATCGGATGGATCATCATGATCAACAGCAATTGTGCGTCGGGACACTCTGAAGCCTTGGTTTGCCGTCCCGACTTCCTGCAGCACATTTCCGCCTTTCTTGCGTCCCGCAACGTGACGATGATGGAGTTCGCGCTGTGGGGCTTGACGGTTCCCGTCGCTGCCCTGGTTGCCATCATCGCTGGATACGCCGGCTTTCGCCTTCTCCGCCAGGGCAAGCCAGATCCGTAGGCCATTCCCACGGTTGGAGCTCGTGCCCCTGAGCTTCTTGACCGATCCGGGTGCTCGCAGCCATGGCTGAAGCAGTCGCGCAAGACGATCGTCCTAAAGGCTTGCCTGCCGAAGGCGGGCGCTCCTAAATCTGGCAAAGATTGCTTTGGGAGTAACGCCGTTGGACGCTGTCATGAGCACGCCCTTCAAGCCGATCGAGTTCCTGAGCCGCGACGTGCGCGTCGACCGGCGCGACGACGGCACCATCATCCTGCAGTCGAACCACCGACTGAAACCCTACGAGAGGCACGTGCCGGCGTTCCTGGCGAAGTGGGCGGCCCAGGCGCCCGACCGGGTGTGGCTGGCGCAGCGCCGAGGGCCCGACCGCGAATGGCTGAAGCTTGCTTACGGCGAGGCCAAGCGGCAGGTCGATGCGGTGACGCAGGCGCTGATCGAGCGCGGCTTCGGGCCGGACAAGCCCGTGATGATCCTGTCGTCGAACTCGATCGAGTTCGCCCTTCTCAGCATGGCGGCGATGCAGGCGCGCGCGCCGCTCGCCCCGGTGTCGCCGGCCTACTCGGTGATGAGCCAGGATCATGCGAAGCTGCGCTATGTGTTCGACCTCATCAAGCCCGGCCTGGTGTTCGTGCAGAACGGCGAAATCTACGCCCGCGCCCTGAAGGCGCTCGACCTCGAGGGCGTGCTGCTGGTCCATGTCGACAAGGCGCCGCCCGAGAGGCAGTCGCTGCCGTGGAGCGAGCTTCTCGCGGCGCGGCCGACCGAGGCCGTCGACCGCTCGGTCGAGGCGATCGAGCCGGGCACGACGGCCAAGTTCCTGTTCACCTCGGGCAGCACCGGCATGCCCAAGGCGGTGATCAACACCCAGGAGATGATGTGCGCCAACCTGGCGATGGGCCAGATGGCGCGCACGCGCCGGCCCGAGGATCCGCCGGGGGTCATGCTCGACTGGCTGCCGTGGAACCACACGATGGGCGGCAATGCCACCTTCCAGGGCAATCTTGCCGACGGCGGCACGACCTACATCGACGACGGCAAGCCGCTGCCCGGCCTGTTCGAGGAGACGCTGCGCAATCTGCGCGAGATCTCGCCGACCTATTTCGCCAACGTGCCGGCCGGCTACGCCATGCTGGCGACGGCGCTGGAGAACGACGACGCCCTGGCGCGACGGTTCTTCAAGAACCTGAATTCGCTCGCCTATGGCGGCGCCACCCTGCCGTCCGACCTCTACGAGCGCATGGAGACGCTGGCGGTCAAGTACACCGGCTTCCGGCTGCCCTTCGTCACCGGCTGGGGCTCGACCGAGACCGCGCCGACGGCGACCACCGTGCACTGGGCCTCCGAGCGGGTCGGCCTGATCGGCCTGCCGTTCCCCGGCGTGCAGCTCAAGCTCGTGCCGACCGGCGAGGAGGGGCGCTACGAGCTCAGGCTCAAGAGCGTGATCGTGACGCCGGGCTATTACCGCCAGCCCGAGCTCACGGCGCAGATGTTCGACGAGGAGGGCTTCTACAGGATCGGCGATGCCGGCCGCTTCGTCGATCCCGAGGACCCGAGCTGGGGCCTGATCTTCGACGGCCGGGTGGTCGAGGATTTCAAGCTGATGAGCGGCACCTTCGTGCTGGTGGGGACGCTGCGCACGACGGCCATCGCGGCGGCGAGCCCGGTGCTTCAGGACGCCGTGATCTGCGGCCAGGACCGCGACTATGCCGGCCTGCTGGGCTTTCCCAATATCGCCGCCTGCCGCCAGCTCGCCGGCGCGGAGGGTGCCAAGCTCCCGCCCTCCGAGCTGCTCGCCCATCCCGCGGTGGTCGGCGCCCTGCGCGAGGGGCTCGGCCGCATGAACCGCGAGGGCAAGGGCTCGTCGATGCGCATCAAGCGCGCAGTGCTGATGGCCGAGCCGCCCTCGGTCGACGGCCACGAGATCACCGACAAGGGCTATATCAACCAGCGCGCCACCCTCGAACGCCGCAAGGCGCTGGTCGACCGGCTCTACGCCGGCGGCGAGGGCGTGATCGAGATCGGGTAGTTCATGGTCCTCCCCAACTTTGTTGGGGAGGTGTCGTCGTCATACGACGACGGAGGGGTCATGAGTCTCAGGCGCAACCTCCTCCCATGACTCGTGACCCCTCCGTCCGCGATTACGCGGACACCTCCCCAGAGAAGCTTCGCTTCGCTGGGGAGGGGATGAGAGGTCCGCGACTGGCGAAACGGCGTCCCTGCAAAGGTTGACACGCTGTCCTGCAATATCGATGCTCGCTACGGAACTTACGCCAGCGTAAGTCGAAAAGACGCAAGAATAAGTACGGAGGAAACAATGGCCGATCGTTCATCCGCGGGCGCGCTCGCGCGGCGTCGCTTCATCGGCACGGGACTGGGCGGCATCGGCCTGCTGGCCTTCGATCTGCCGGGATCGCGCGACGCGCGCGCCCAGACGGCCGGGCTGCTGCGCGTGTCGGCCAACGTCAATCCGTCGACGCTCGATCCGACGACCGGGCGCAGCGGCGGCGATCACCAGTTCCTCTATCCGCTGTACGACACCCTGGTGCAGTGGGAGCCGAAGACCGGCGAGCCCAGGCCGGGGCTTGCCCAATCATGGACCTACAAGGACGACACCACCCTGGTGCTCGAGCTGCGCCCCGGCCTCGCCTTCCATGACGGCACGCCGCTCGACGCCGAAGCCGTGAAGTTCAACCTCGATCGCAGCCGCACCGACCAGCGCTCCAACATCAAGGTCGATCTCGCCTCCATCGACTCGGTCGAGGCGACCGGTCCGACCACCGTCACGCTGAAGCTCAAGGCGTCGGATCGGTCGCTGCCGCTGATCCTGTCGGATCGCGCCGGCATGATGGCCTCGCCGACGGCGATCAAGGCCGGCGGCGGCGCCATCGACCGAAATCCGGTAGGGGCGGGACCGTGGAAGTTCGTCAAGTGGGAGGACAACACGATCGTCGCCTACGAGCGCAATCCCGCCTACTGGAACAAGAGCGAGCCCAAGGTCGACAAGCTCGACATGCGGATCATCCCCGAGGTGGCGACGGGCGTGCGCTCGGTGCTGGCCGGCGAGAACGACATCGTCGTGACGGTGCCGCCGGTGCAGAAGGTCGTGCTCGAGCGCTCGGGCAAGGTCAACGTCTTCGCCAACCCGTCGCTCTATCTGCACATGGTCTATCTCGACTACGCCAAGCCGCCGCTCAACGACATCCGCGTGCGCCGGGCGATGAACCTCGCGATCGATCGCAACGTGTTCAACACGGCGACGATGGGCGGCCTCGGCGAGCCGGGGACAACCCTGTACCCCAAGAGCTACTGGCCGCACGACGCGTCGCTGACCAGCATCCTCGCCTACGATCCGGACAAGGCAAAGGCGCTGATCAAGGAGGTCGGCACGGAAGTGTCGATCAACGGCATCTCCGCCTCGGACCAGGCCTCGGTGCAGCGCCAGGAGCTGCTGATCGAGATGTGGCAGCGCGTCGGCATCAAGGCGCGCGTGCGCTCGACCTCGACGCCGGAAGCCTCGAGCGCCTTCTTCGCGCAGCGCTCGACCGACTTCTTCATCGCCGCGCTGACGGCGCGGCCCGACCCGTCGATGGGCTGCTTCATCCTGTTCAGCAAGGATTCGTTCTACAACGGCGGCCATCAGGAGATCCCCGGCATGGAGGCGGCGCTGGCCGAGTCGCGGGCGGGCGCCACCCAGGAGCAGCGCAAGCAGGGCCTGTCCAAGGTCCAGCGCATCGCCTGCGAGCAGGCGGTGTTCATCCCGCTGCTGTTCGAGGTGAGCGTGATCGGCGTCAGCAAGAAGTTCACCGGCTTCCAGCCCAACCTGTTCGGGCGGCCGCGCTACGAGACCGTCGCGGCGGGGTAGGGCCAGGCCATGCTCGACCCCCGCATGCCGCCGCGCGATGAATGCGTGATGCGCGACCTGATCGACCGGCGCGCCCGCGAGGTCCCCGACCAGCCCTTCGCGATCTTCGCCGACGGCTCGAGCTGGAGCTACGGCGCGCTGCGGCGCCGGGTCCGCGACTGCGCCGAGGGGCTGCACCGGCTGGGCGTGCGCCAGGGCGATTTCGTGCTGGTCTGGCTGCCCAACGGCTCGGTGTGCCTCAGGGTCATGCTGGCCCTGAACTATCTCGGCGTGGTCTACGTGCCGATCAACACCGGTTATCGCGGCGGCCTGCTCGAGCACGTGGTCGAGAACTCGGGCGCCCGCCTGATGATCGGCGATGCGACGCTGGTGCCGCGCCTGGCCGACGTCAAGCACGCCGAGCTGCGGAGCATCGTCACCATCGGCGGAACGGCCGAGGTCCCCGGCCTCTCCATGCTCGACGAGGGCGTCCTCGACGGCGACGGCAGGCGCCTGCCGGCGTTCGAGCGCGAGGTCGAGCCGTGGGACACGCTGTCCGTCATCTACACCTCGGGCACGACCGGGCCGTCGAAGGGCGTGCTGTCGTCGTCGCTGCAGATGTATTCGACCTTCATCCCCAACAACATCCTGCGCCCCGAGGACAGGACGCTGGTCAACCTGCCGATGTTCCATGTCGGCGGCGCCGGGCCGATCTGGGCGACCATGATGCGCGGCGGCTCGTTCGCCATGGTCGAATCGTTCCGCACCAGCGAGTTCTGGCCGACCATCCGCGCCTTCGGGGTCAGCCACACGATCCTGCTCGGCGCCATGACCTCGTTCCTGCTCAAGGAGCCGCCATCGCCGGACGATCGTGACCATCCCTTGAAGCGCGTGTCGATGATCCCGCTCAGCGACCAGCACCGCGAATTCTCCGAACGCTTCGGGGTCGAGATCCATACCGGCTTCAACATGACCGAGATCTCCTCGCCGCTGGCCTCCGGCGCCAACCCGACGATCGACGGCACCTGCGGGCGGCCGCGCGCCGGCGTGGAGCTGCGCATCGTCGACGAGAACGATTGCGAGGTGCCGGCCAATGTCGTGGGCGAGCTGATCGTGCGCACCGACATGCCGTATGCCTTGAACCACGGCTACCATCGCAATCCCGAGGCGACGGCCCGCGCCTGGCGCAACGGCTGGTTCCACACCGGCGATGCCTTCCGCCGCGACGAGCAGGGCAACTTCTTCTTCGTCGACCGCATGAAGGACGCCATCCGCCGGCGCGGCGAGAACATCTCCTCCTTCGAGGTCGAGAAGGAGATCGTGGCGCATGACGACGTGCGCGACGTGGCCGTCGTCGCCGTGCCGAGCGAGTTCGGCGAGGACGAGGTCATGGCGGTGATGAGCCCCGTGCCGGGCCGCGACATCGATTTCCCCGCCCTGGTCGAGTTCCTGCGCCCGCGGCTCGCCCATTTCATGGTGCCGCGCTACTTCCGCATCATCCCCGACCTGCCGCGCACGCCGACCCAGAAGGTGCAGAAGCACCTGCTGCGCTCCGAAGGCGTCACCGCCGACACGTGGGATCGCGAGAAGGCTGGCATCGTGATCAGGCGCGAGCGGCTGGCGCAGAGGTCGACGGCGTGATTCATCACTTTTCATTCTCCTCCCCGGCATTTTCATCCTCCTCCCCAGCTTTTTCATTCTCCTCCCCAGCTCCGCTGGGGAGGTGCCCCGTCATACGGGGCGGAGGGGTCATGAGTCACAAAGGCAGCGGTCCCATGACTCATGACCCCTCCGTCGCCGCAAGACGGCGACACCTCCCCAACAAAGTTGGGGAGGAGAATGACCATCGAACCAGCAAGGCCCCATGACGACCGATCCCGGCGAAGACCTCGACACCCGCCGCCGCGCGATTCGCGCGATGGGCGGCGCCGCCAAGCTGCAGGCGCGCCGCGCGCGCGGCATCCTGAATGCGCGCGAGCGCATCGATCTCCTGTGCGAGCCCGGCACGTTCAGCGAGATCGGCGAGTTCGCCCATTCGGCGCGTGTCGAGGACAAGCATCGCACGCCGGCCGACGGTATCGTCACCGGCTTCGGCAAGGTCGACGGGCGGGACGTCGCGATGGCGTCGTTCGACCTGACGACGCTCGGCGCCTCGTCGTCCGTGGTGAACATCCGCAAGCTCGGCTTCCTCAAGGACAGCGCCTCGCGCGCCGGCATCCCCTGCGCCTTCCTGATCGAATCGGCCGGTGCGCGCATGCCCGACATCCAGGGCGCGGTCGGCATGGGCCGCATCGGCCAGCTCTCGGGCACGCGCCGTGATCGCGACGTGCCCTGGGTCTCGGCCGTGCTCGGGCCGTGCTACGGCATGGGCACGTGGTACGCCGTGCTGTCGGATTTCGCCGTGATGCGCCGTGACGCGACCTTCTCGGTATCGAGCCCCAAGGTCACCTCGGTGGCCTTGAGCCAGGAAGTGACGCCCGAGGAGCTGGGCGGCTCCGACCTGCATGCCGACACGACCGGCCAGATCGACCTGGTGACCGACACCGATGCCGAGGCGATCGCGGCGCTGCGCTCCTTCCTCGCCCTCCTGCCCGCCAACTGCCGCGAGGCGCCGCCGGCCGGCCGCGGGCCGGTGGCTGCGCATCCGGCGGAGGCCGTCGACGCGCTGGTCCCGGCGGCCCGCAACAAGATCTACGACGGCCGCAAGCTGGTCGAGCTGCTGGCCGATGTCGGCTCGGTGATGCCATTCCGGCCGCGCTACGGCGTCACGCTGGAGACGGCGCTGGCGCGCATCGACGGCCGCACGGTCGGCATCATTGCCAGCAACCCGCGGCGCAAGGGCGGCGCCATTGACGGCCCGTCGTGCAACAAGATGACCGAGTTCATCGTGCTGTGCGACAGCTTCAACATCCCGCTGGTGCTGCTCGCCGACACGCCGGGCTTCCTGGTCGGACTGCAGGCCGAGCAGGAGGGCGTTGCCGGCAAGATCATGAACAACCTGCGCGCCCTGGCGCTCGCGACCGTCCCGAGGATCGCCGTGGTGGTGCGCAAGAGCTACGGCCAGGCCTATCTCAACCTCGGCGGCGGGCTCGCCGACGCGTTGGCTGTGATGACGACCGGCGAGGTCGGCTTCGTCGATCCGTCGGTTGCCGTCAGCGTGGTCCACAATCGCCGCCGGCAGGACGGCGACAAGGAATACCAGGCATTGCTGCAGGGCATGGTGGTCAGCAACTCGCCGTACGAGCTCGCCGGCATCTTTGCCGGCCACGCGGTGATCAGGCCCGGCGAGACGCGGCAGTGGGTGAGCCGCATGCTCGATGTCTATGCGCGGCGCCTGACCGGCGGCATCGGCCAGCATCGCCTGTCGACCTGGCCGACCAGCCTGTAGAACAGGCGGGCCAGCGCGATTCCATGTCCTTTCTTTTCCGTCATCCCCAGCGAAGCCCGGCGTATGGGCGCGCCTTTCATTCTCCTCCCCAGCTTCGCTGGGGAGGTGCCCCGTCATACGGGGCGGAGGGGTCATGAGCCCCAGTCCCGCTGCTCATGACCCCTCCGTCGCCGAAGACGGCGACACCTCCCCAACAGAGTTGGGGAGGAGAATGAAAGGCGTGCTCATCGGCGAGCGCCCTGCCCCCGCGGGAGAGGCGACGACACCGTGACGCGCGTACGACGGAGATGGAACGGGGAGTTCGAGCCCTCGACCGAGGACCAGGCGCTGAAGCGCCGCCTGATCCTGCGCGAGGCCGCCGCGGCCTTCAACGAGCGCGGCTTCCACAACGTCTCGCTCGACGAGGTCGCGGTGAAGCTCGGGATCTCAAAGACGGTCTGCTACTACTATTTCCGCGACAAGAACCACCTGCTGCTGTCGTGCGTCGAGATCGGCTTCGAGCTGGCCGATCACGCCCTCGCCGCGGCCGAAGCGAGCGACGGCAAGGCGCTCGCCAAGGTGGTCGAGTTCACCCGCACGTACGTGAAGAACATCACCTCGGAGCTCGGCACCTGCGCCGTGCTCACCGACCTCAATTCCCTGAACGAGGCCGATCTCAAGGCGGTGCGGGCGCGCCAGCGCGTGTTCAGCCGGCGCCTGATCAAGCTCGTCCAGCTCGGCCAGGAGGATGGCAGCATCCAGGTCTCCGACAGCCGGGTCGCGGTGAGCTGGATCGTGAGCGCCCCGTTGATGATCCCCCAGCTCAGCCAGCTCTGGCAGAAGCAGGGCACCGCCTGGCTTGCGGACCATTACGCCGAGTTCACGCGCCGCTCGCTGTCGGCGCGGTAGGGTTCGTGATGAAACAGCGCTTCAATTCTTGCGAGATGGCTGCAATCAGAAAAATTGTCATCCCGAGGCCGAAGGCCGAGGGACCTTTGAGGCAACGGAAAGGTCCTTCGGCCTTCGGCCTCGGGATGACAGATTCTCTGTCGCGCCCACCACGTGCCAGTATCGAAGTCTGACGCGTCCAGGAGTCCCCCGATGAGCACTGGTGTCGTTCCCGACCGTGAAGAGTGCGTCCTGCGCTGCCTGCTCGACCGTCACGCCGAGGCGGCGGGCGATCGGCCGTTCATCGTGCTGCGCGACGGCCGGGAGATCTCCTATGCCAGCCTGCGCACCGACGTGCGGGCGATTGCCCGGGCGCTGCAGGATCTCGGCGTCAAGCAGGGCGCCCCGGTCCTGGTCTGGATGCCAAGCGGCCTGGAGGCGGTGAAGCTCTGGTTCGCCATCAACTATGTCGGCGCGATCTACGTGCCGATCAACACGGGGTATCGCGGCGGCATCCTCGAGCACGTGGTGCGCAACGCGGGCGCCGCGCTGATGCTCGCCCACGCCGAGCTGGCCGGCAGGCTGGCCGATATCGGCAAGACCGACCTGAAGACGGTCGTCGCTCTGCAGGGTGCCGCGGCGCCGATTGCCGGCATCGAGGTCCTGCCGGAGGATCGATTGCGCTCGGCCGGCGACGTGCTGCCGCTCGACCGGCCGATCGAGCCCTACGACACGCAAAGCATCATCTACACGTCGGGCACGACCGGGCCGTCCAAGGGAGTATTGTCGTCCTACGCCCATCTGCACGCGACCGCGACGACGCTGTGCTCGAGCAACGACGGGCTCTGTTATCTCGATGCGTCCGACCGTTTCATGGTCAACCTGCCGATGTTCCATGTCGGCGGCACGGCGCCGACCTACGCCATGCTGGTGCTGGGCGGAGCGATCGTTCTGCTCGAGGCGTTCGATACCGGCTCGTTCTGGCGCACCGTCAGCGGCACGCGCACGACCTGCGTCATCCTGCTCGGCGTCATGGCGACCTTCCTGATCAAGGAGCCGGTCCGGCCGGCTGAGCAGGAGACGTCGCTGCGCCATGCCCTCATCATCCCCTTCACCGCCGAGGGCATCGCCTTCCGCGAGCGTTTCGGCGTCACCACGCACACGCTGTTCAACATGAGCGAGGTGTCGTGCCCGCTGATCGCCGAGGACAATCCCGCCGTGGTGGCGACCTGCGGCCGGCCGCGCGCCGGCGTGACGGTGCGGCTGGTCGACGACAATGACTGCGAGGTCGGCCCCGGCCAGGTCGGCGAGCTGATCGTGCGCACCGACGTGCCGTGGACCCAGAACCACGGCTACAACGCCAACCCCGAGGCGACCGCCCGGGCCTGGCGCAACGGCTGGTTCCACACCGGCGATGCCTTCCGCATCGACCCGTCGGGCAACTATTTCTTCGTCGACCGCTTCAAGGACGCGATCCGCCGGCGCGGCGAGAACGTCTCGTCATTCGAGGTCGAGATCGAGGTCTCTGCCCATCCGGCGGTGCGCGAGGCGGCCGTCGTCGCGGTGCCGAGCGAGTTCAGCGAGGATGAGATCCTGGTGGCGATCTCGCTCGCCGAGGGTCAGACGGTTGATCCGGTTCAGCTGATCGAGTTCCTGCGATCGCGGATGGCCCATTTCATGGTGCCGCGCTACGTCCGCGTGCTCGACGACCTGCCCAAGACGCCGACCCAGAAGGTGCAGAAGCACATCCTGCGCGGCGAGGGCATCACGGCTGACACCTGGGATCGCGAGGCCGCCGGCATCGTCATCAAGCGCGACCGACTCGTGGGCCGTTCGGCGTGAGGTCTTGGTCTCCGCCTGCAAGGTGACCCCATCTTACGGCAACGGAGGGGTCATAGCCTTCGCTGGGAGCGCCACTCCTGTGGCGCTCATAGGATGCGCGATCGACAAGAAGGGCGCCACAGGAGTGACGCGCTCTCAGCGTATGATTCACCGACCGCACTTTGGTTCTTGCCAAAGTTAGAGCCTATGAGTGGCGCGCTCCCACGGTGCTTGTGCAATCAATTGCACAGGCTCGTGCTGGCGGGTTGCAGCCATGCGGCGCACGCAGGGAGACAGTCGCCACGATCGCGTTAGCGTGGCATCCATGACTGCCCGCTTCTCGCGTCACTCTTTCCCGGTGACCTGCGTCTTCTATTCTCCGCCGCTTGTGAGGGCGCACGAGGGCGGCGGGGAGTCGCGCGCGCCCAATGGCCCCGACCGCAAGATCGCCGGCCCGACCGCAAAAGGCGAAGCCGTGCGGTCGCTTGCGGTCGACTAAGTCCTTGATTCCAAAGGCTCCGAACGCAGCGAACGCAAAATTGCAGGGTCGTTCTTTTCTCGGCGAGCGGGGCGGCCCAACCCGCACGGGACCCTCCTGGCGCATATTCAGGCGAACGAACTTGAGATCGGGCGTGCGGCCAATCCTTGGCTATAGTCAGGATATGGACCGAACCGAGCCCCCCGCCGAGAGCGTCGAGAAGGACGCCCCGCTGCGCTACGACACGCGCCTGCTGGGGCGCATCCTGGGCGACACGGTGCGCGACCAGGAAGGCGAGGCGGTGTTCGAGCTGGTCGAGCATATCCGCCGCACCGGCGTGCAGTTCCATCGCAATGCCGACGAGGCAGCGCGCCAGGAGCTGCAGGCGATCATGAGCGGCCTGCCGATCGACCGGGCGATCAAGATCATCCGCGCCTTCGGCTATTTCTCCCACCTCGCCAACCTGGCGGAGGACCAGCATCACATCCGCCGCACGCGCGCCTATGCCAAGGCACGGGCGCCGGCGCGGCAGGGCACCATGGCGTATGCGCTGGCGCGCGCCCGCGATGGCGGGGTCACGCGCGAGGAGCTGGAGGCCTTCTTCGCCCGGGCGCTGTGCAGCGCCGTGCTGACGGCCCATCCGACCGAGGTGCGCCGGCGCAGCTCGATCGATCGCGAGATGGAGATCGCCCATCTGCTCGACGACCGGGACCGGGTCGAATACACGCCGGAGGAGCTCTCGGCCAACCGGCGGGCGCTGCGCCGCGCCGTGCTGACCTTGTGGCAGACCAGCATCCTGCGCGGCACGCGCCTGCGGGTCATCGACGAGGTCAACAACGGGCTGGCCTACTACGACCATACGTTCCTGCGCGCCCTGCCGGCCTTCTACGCCGATCTCGAGGATCGCCTGGGCGTCATCGAGCCGGAATGGCAGGGCATCGAGGTGCCGTCCTTCCTGCGCATGGGCAGCTGGATCGGCGGCGATCGCGACGGCAATCCCTATGTGACGGCCGAGGTGACGCGTCAGACGCTCGGGATGCACAGCGAGCGGGCGATGCGCTTCTATCTCGAGGAGCTGCACCGGCTGGGCAGCGAGCTGTCGCTTGACGGCCGATCGGTGCCGGTATCAGACGGGCTGGCCGCGCTGGCGAAGACCTCGCCGGACCGCTCGACCGAGCGCCAGGACGAGCCCTACCGGCGGGCCGTGATCGGCATCTATGCCCGGCTCGCCGCGACCGCCTGGAAGCTCGATCGGCTGGAGCCGCCCTATCCGGCGGTCGGCGAGGCGCCGGCCTACGAGTCGGTCGCGGCGTTGCAGGCCGATCTCGACACGGTCTCCGGCTCCCTGGTGCAGGCCGGCTCGCTGCCCCTGGCGCGCGGCCGCTTGCGCGGCTTGCGCCGGGCGGTCGACGTGTTCGGCTTCCACCTCGCCGCGCTCGACCTGCGCCAGAACTCCGACGTGCACGAGCGCGTGATCGCCGAGCTGCTCGAGGCGGCGTCGACCGGCGATCCCGTGGACTATCGCGCGCTCGACGAGCCCGCCCGCATCGCGCTCCTGACGGCTGAAATGGCCAACCCGCGACCCCTGGCAGCGCCGCACCATGGCTATGGCGAGGAGACGGCGGGCGAGCTCGCGATGCTGAACGTCACCGCCGACGCCCACCAGAGATACGGCGGCGCGTCGATGCCGCACTACGTGATCTCCAAGAACGACAGCGTCTCCGACATCCTCGAGGTGGCGGTGCTTCTGAAGGAGGTTGGGTTGCTGCGCCCGCATGAAGAACGGCTCGACGTCGACATCGTGCCGCTGTTCGAGACCATCGGCGACCTGCAGCACTGCGGCCGCATCATGGACGAGCTTCTGGGCCTGCCCGCCTATCGCCGCCTGGTCGCCTCGCGCGGCGACGTGCAGGAGGTCATGCTGGGCTATTCCGACAGCAACAAGGACGGTGGCTACCTGACCTCGACCTGGGAGCTCTACAAGGCCGAGCTGTCGCTGATCGAGGTGTTCGCCAGGCACAAGGTCGGCCTGCGCCTGTTCCATGGGCGCGGCGGCTCGGTCGGGCGCGGCGGCGGGCCGAGCTACGACGCCATCCTGGCGCAGCCGCCGGGCGCCCTGCAGGGCGCCATCCGCATCACCGAGCAGGGCGAGGTGATCGGCGGCAAGTACTCCAACGCCGAGGTCGGCCGGCGCAATCTCGAGACCCTGGCGGCGGCCACCCTCGAGGCGAGCCTGCTCGAGGCCGGCCATGCGCCGCCGCCCGCCGACTGGCTCGCCATCATGGAGGCGCTGTCGGCGCACGCCTTCCGCGCCTACCGCAGCCTGGTCTACGAGACCGAAGGCTTCGACCGATACTTCCGCGACTCGACGGTGCTGGAGGAGATCGCCACCCTCAACATCGGCAGCCGCCCGGCGTCACGCTCGAGCCGGCGGCGCATCGAGGATCTGCGGGCCATCCCCTGGGTGTTCAGCTGGGCGCAGTGCCGCCTGATGCTGCCCGGCTGGTACGGCTTTGGCGCAGCGGTGTCGGCCCTGACGGCAGCGCGGCCGGACGGGCTTGCCACCCTGCAGACCATGTACCGCGACTGGCCGTTCTTCCGCACGACGCTCTCCAACATGGACATGGTGCTGGCCAAGAGCGACATCGCCATCGCCTCGCGTTACGCCGAGCTGGTCGGTGACGCGGCGTTGCGCGAAAAGGTGTTCGGCCGCGTGCGGCAGGAGTGGCAGGCCTCGATCGATGCGGTGCTGGCGATCAGCGGCCAGCAGACCTTGCTCGAAGGCAACCCGCTGCTGGCTCGGTCGATCCGCAACCGCTTTCCCTACATCGACCCTTTGAACCACGTGCAGATCGAGCTGCTGAAACGTCATCGCGCCGGCGACACCGATCCCGGCGTGGTCGACGGCATCCATCTCAGCATCAACGGCATCGCCGCCGGTTTGCGGAACAGTGGGTAGGAGCCCTCTCGATGACGACAATGCTGTCATCCCGAGCCGACGGCGAGGGACCTTTCGGCAACAGTGGTAACGGAGGAAACCATGGCAATCGGAGCCAAGTACCTGTTCATCGTCAGCATGGACGTCGCCAAGGACAAGGAGGCGCTGTTCAACGAGGTCTACGACACCGAGCACGTGCCGCTGCTGCAGAAGGTCCCGGGTGTGGGCGCGGTGACTCGCCTGAAGACCGAGCCCGCCGCCTTCAACCTCGCCGGCGAGCGCAAGATGCTCGACGGCGGCAGCGAGCCGACCTACGTCGCGATCTACGAGCTCGACAGCCCCGACGTGCTGCTCAGCAAGGAATGGGCGGAGGCGGCGGAGAAAGGCCGCTGGCCGGGCGAGGTGCGTCCCTACACGTCCAACCGCCGCCACATCGTGCGCAAGGTGATCTAGCTCACGGCTTGCCGAACGTGGCGATGCGATCGACGGTGCAGATGAACAGCACGCGCTTCTCGTCGATCGCCGGATCGCGCAGGCCGTAGGGCGGCGGATTGCCGGTGTACTTGGTCCAGATCTTGTCGAGCTGGCGGGTGATGCGCTCGCCGCCCGGCTCCCATTCGCGCTCCTCGCGCTCGACGGTGCATTTGAGCTGGACCCAGTGATAGGCATTGTCGGGATTGACGATCAGGATGGTGAACCTGGGATTTTTGCGGATCCAGCCGCACTTGGGACGGTGCGACGCGGTGTTAACCAGCACCTTGTCGCCTTCGTAGTCGAACCACATGGGGGTGAGGCCGATGCGGCCGTCCGGCCCGATCAGGCCGAGCGTCACCGTGATCGGCCGATCGAGCAGGGCCTTGTAGATCGGATCGAGATCGGACAGGCCCTTGATCCTGGTCCGCTCGCCGACGGCGAACTGGCCCTCCTGGAGTCCGTTGGCGACGTCGCGAAATTTCGCGACAGTGATGTCCGGCATGGCTTCCTCCTCGACCTTCAACCTTCTGATGGGGAGGTCCAATTGTTTCGTGTGAGCTGCAATGCAGCAAGCGAGGATTGCCGCCGCCGGACGGCTTGGCGATGATGAACCGGCAGGAAAAGAGGGAGCACCGGACCATGGATTTCAAGAACAAGGTCGCCTTGATCACGGGCGGCGGCAACGGCATCGGCCGCGCCACGGCGCTGGGCTTTGCCTCGCGCGGCGCCAAGGTCGTGGTCGTCGACCGCGATTCGACGGCGGGAGAGGCGACCGCCGGCATCGTCCGCCAGCAGGGCGGCGAGGCCCTGTTCGTCCAGGCCGACGTGACGCAGGCCGACTCGGTGAAAGCCTATGTCGACAAGGCGGTGGCCACGTTCGGGCGCATCGACTGCTTCCACAACAATGCCGGCATCGAGGGCAAGGTGGCGCCCATCGTCGACTATGACGATGCGATGTTCGACTCGGTCATGGCGGTGAACGTGCGCGGCGTCTACCTGGGCCTGAAGTACGTCCTGAAGCAGATGATCGCCCAGAAGGGCGGCGCGGTCGTCAACACCGCGTCCACGGCGGGCTTGATGGGGTCGCCCGGCATGCCGGCCTACGTCGCGTCCAAGCACGCCGTGCTCGGCCTGACCAAGACCGCGTCCGGCGAGGTGGCGCGGCAAGGCATTCGCGTCAACGCCGTGTGCCCCGGGCCGATCGACACGCGTATGATCCACGCGCTCGAGGCGCAGCTCAATCCGGCCGACCCGGGAAAGGTGACGGCGCGCTACCAGTCGTCGATCCCGATCGGCCGTTATGGCACGCCCGACGAAGTCGCCAACACGGTGCTGTTCCTGTGCTCCGATCTCGCCGGCAACATCACCGGCGCGCACTACGTGATCGACGGCGGCCGCACCGCGACGCCGGGCGCCGTGACGTCGATGAACCAGGATTGAGCCCGCGGTCAGTTCGCCGTCATGCCGCCGTCGATGACCAGCTCGCTGCCAGTGACCCAGGACGCATCGTCCGACGCCAGGTAGAGGCAGCCGGCGGCGATGTCGTGCGGCGTGCCGAAGCGGCCGAGCGGCGTCGCGGCGAGGCGCTGGCTGGCGACCTCGGGGTTCGAATGGCCGGGCTGGGTCATCGGCGTGTCGACGAAGCCGGGATGGACCGAGTTCACGCGGATCCTGTCGGGCGCGTACTGGATGGCGGCCGCCTTGGAGAACAGGCGCACGGCGCCCTTCGAGGCGTGATAGGCGGCGTTGGCGTGGCTGCCGACGATGCCGCAGATCGACGAGATGTTGATGATCGAGCCGCCGCCGGCGCGCTGCATGGCCGGGATCGCCGCCTTGGTGCCGAGGAACACCCCGGTGGCATTGATCTCCATCACCTGGTTCCAGTGCGCCAGGGTCTGGTCGGCGAGCCGCGGCCCGGCCGTCATGGTGGTCTGGATGTTCTGCTTCGGGTCGCGCCCGGAGATGCCGGCGATGTTGCACAGGATGTCGACCCGACCGTAGGTCTTCTCGGCGAGGCCGACGATCTCGGACCACCTCGCCTCTTCGCGCACGTCCTGGCTGGCGAACAGCGCCGTTCCGTCGGCGGCGATGATCTCCTCCTCGATGCGCTTGCCCAGTGCGGTGTTGCTGTCGGTCAGCAGCACCGCGGCGCCATGGCGGGCGAACAGCCGCGCCGTCTCCGCGCCGATGCCGGAGGCGCCGCCGGTCACGATGGCGACCTTGCCGATCAGTCTCTTGCCCGGTTCCATGATCTCGCTCCTCCCGATGATTTCCGCGATGATGCCAACCGGCGGGCCGGACCGCCATGCCGGGGCCTGGCGAATTCCGCTGCGAGGTCGATCGACGTGGCGCGAATTGACTCGAGGACCCCGAGGCACAATCGTCGCGTCAACCACGACAAGCCGGACAGCGAGGGACCGATGCGCTTCAAGAACAAGGTGGCCCTGATCACGGCGGCGGCCAACGGCATCGGCCGCGCCACGGCCGGCATCATGGTCCGGGAGGGGGCGACGGTGATCGCCGTCGACAACAACCAGGGCCGGCTCGACGAGGCGGTGCCGTCGCTGCGCGCCGCCGCGGGCACGTCGGGCGGCAAGGTGCTGGGAACGCTGGCCGATGCCCTCGACGCCACGGTGGTCGACACGCTGATCGACGAGGTGGCGCGCACGCACGGCGCGATCGACATCCTGGTCAATGCCGTGGGCGGCAGCACGGTGATCGACCGGCCGACTGCGACCACCGAGCAGCTCACCTTCGCCGAATGGCAGAAGCTGATCGCCTTCAACCTCGACGCCACCTTCCTGTGCACGCATGCCGTGATCCCGGTGATGAAGCGCCAGCGCAGCGGCAAGATCGTCAACCTGGCCTCGATCGACGGCATCAACGTCAACGCCATCGCGCCCAGCATCACCCTGACCGAGCGCATCCGGCCGCATTGGGACAAGCGCACGCAGGCCTCGCAGGC
This sequence comes from Reyranella sp., assembly GCF_044224635.1. Lineage (GTDB taxonomy): Bacteria > Pseudomonadota > Alphaproteobacteria > Reyranellales > Reyranellaceae > Reyranella. Next base: position 31,679 of record NZ_JBGAKA010000020.1, read on the forward strand.
CGAGGAGATCGAGAGGACGCCGTTGCGCCGCGTCGCCGAAGCGGCCGACCAGGCGCGCGTCATCTGCTTCCTCGCCTCGGCCGACGCCGACTTCGTCACCGGGCTCACCATCGACGTCACCGGCGGCGTGTAGCGGGGGAGGGGAGCATGGCAGGAAAGGTCGGATTCATCGGGCTCGGCGCCATGGGCGGGCCGATGGCGCTCAACCTGGCGAAGGCCGGATTCTCGCTGGTGGTCAACGATATCGACGCCTCGAAGACGGTGCCGCTGAAGGTCAAGGGTGCGGCGGTGGCGGCGTCGGCGGAAGCGGTGGCCGCCGAGGTCGAGCGCACGATCGTCATCGTCGAGACCACGGCGCAGGCCGAAGCGGTGATCGTCGGCGAGAAGGGCATCCTCGACAGTGCGCGCGCCGGCCACATCGTGCTCTGCATGGCGACCATCGATCCGTTCGCCGCCCGCGCCATCGCCGAGCGGCTTGAGACGCGCGGCATCGCCATGCTCGATGCGCCGGTGAGCGGCGGCACGGGGCGGGCGCAATCCGGCGAGCTGTCGGTGATCGTGGGCGGCGAGCGCGCCGTGTTCGACAAGTGCCAGGACCTGTTCTCGGCGATGGGCAATCGCTCGTTCCATGTCGGGCCGCTGGGCAGCGGGCTCGCCATGAAGCTGGTCAACAACATGCTGGTGCAGGTCAACACGGTGGCCGTGGCCGAAGCGATGGTGCTGGGCGTGAAGGCCGGCCTCGATCCGCAGATGATCTACGACGTCGTGCGCGTCTCGACCGGCGCGAGCGCGGCCTGGGAGCTGCGCGTGCCGCGCATCCTCGCCGGCGACTACGAGCCGGGCGGCACGGTCGACATCTCCTACAAGGACCAGGAGCTCGAGACCGCGTTCGCCAAGCGCCTCGGCGTGCCGGTGCTGCTCGCCAACGTCACCCAGCAGGTCTACCAGATGGCGCGGGCCCAGGGCCTCAACAAGCAGGACGGCTCGGCCATCGTGAAGATCTACGAGCGCCTCGCCGGCGTCTCGGTCAGGGAAGGAAACAAGTGATGACGACTTTCGTGCTGCTCCACGGCGCCTACCAGGGCGGCTGGATCTGGAAACCGGTCGCCGAGCGCCTGCGCGCGCAGGGCCATCACGTGCTGGCGCCGAGCCTCGACGGCTGCGCCGAGCGCAAGGGGCAGATCCGCGCCGGGATCACCACCGAGACGCACGCCGACGAGGTTGCCGGCTTGCTGTTCTATGACGATCTGAAGGACGTCGTGCTGGTCGGCACCAGCACCGGCGGCATGGTGATGGCGCGCACCGCGGAGCTGGCGCGCGAGCGCGTCGCCAGGGTGGTGTTCGCCGATGCCCTGGCGCTGCTCGACGGCGAGAAGCTGCCCGACATCGTCAAGCGGCCGACCGCGGTGGACACCGAGTTCGGCACCGGCCCCTCGCAGCACGATTTCGAGACCCGCCTGTTCGCCGATCTCGACCCGGCGCTGCGGCGGTGGGCGATCGAGCGCTGCACGCCGCACCCGATCGCCGCCATGCGTGCACCGGTCAAGCTCGAGCGCTTCTGGGGCCAGTCGTGGAACGCCTCGGTGATCTGGTGCAAGCGCAGCGCCAACCCGCCGGTCGCCCACCAGCGTCGCTGCGCCGACCGCCTGAAGGCGCGTTGGCACGAGCTCGACACCGGCCACTATCCGATGCTGAGCGAACCGGAGGCGCTGGCGAAGCTGATCGTCGAGGGCTGATCTAACTCCCACATGAGGGAGTTACTCGTCATTCTCGCTACTTGTTGAGGGCTTGCCTATTTGCCATTCTCGATCGGTGGCGCTGCGTGACGCGTATCGACTTATTGCGCGGGAGGGAGAGACTCATGACGAACCGCAGCGAAATCGAGCAGACCGTGAGAGCCTTCTATGCCGCGCGGGTGAACGATGACGTCGACGCAACGGTGAAGCACCTCGCTGAGGACGTCGTGTTCGAGCTCAATGGTCGCGGCACCGGCGTGCCGGCGCTCAGTGAAGTGGCCAGAGGAAAGGCGGCTGTGAAGGCAGTCGCCAGTGGCCTGATTGCGACCTGGAGATTCAGCGACTTCAGGGAATGCTCCCTGGTGATTGACGGCGAGCGAGCGGCATTGCACTGGAAAGCGCGCGTGACGTTCCGGCCGAACGGGAAGTCGGAGATATTCGACTTCTTCGATCACATTCAGTTCCGCGATGGCAAGATCGTCCAGGTCCGCCAGAACACCGACACCGCCCAGGCGATTGCAATGACGGCGGCGTAACTCGTCTCGGCGCGTGACCTACTCGTCCGCGCGCGACTCCCTGATCCGCCGCGTGCCCTGGAACACCGGCTTCAGCGGATCCATCACGAAGCGGATGCGCGGCAGGTCGGTGTCCACCGTGCAGCAGGTGCCGACGATCGGGTCGGCGAGCTGCAGGCCCGTGGCGTTCCACGCCGCGGCGTCGAAGGTCGAGACCTGCGGCTTGCCGCGCTCGGCCTTGTAGAAGGTGTACTTGGGATCGACCTGGATCAGCATCGGCTGGGTCTGGCCATCGAGCGGCGCATTGGCCGCCGTCACCCAGTTGATGTACTGCACGTCGCTGCCGGCCACGGGCTGCGGATCGACCAGCGCGCAGTCGAGGATGGTCGTGCCGCCGCGCGTCACCGTTCCCATGACGCGATCGTGGCGGCGCAGGTACTTCACCTCGCCGGTCTCGACCGGCAAGCCCCAGCGGGCACGCAACTCCCGGGTCGCGCCGTCGCTGTTGGTCACTGCGCCGAGCAGGAAGCCGCGGGGATGGGCGCCGGCGCGGCTGCCGAGCCGCAGCACGGCGAGATTGAACGGGCCGACCGGGCTCTCGGGATATCGCGTCACCGCCAGGATGACGTAGGACGGCAGTGCCGGATGCATCGCCTTGGGCAGCAGGCCGTCAGTCGAGCTGCGCGGCACCTCGATCAGGAGCTGCAGCATCTCTGCCTTCGGCAGAGTCCACGCCTCGGTGTCGAGGTTGGGCAGCGTCGGCAGCTTGGGCGCGACAGTCGTGAGATCGAGCGTTCCATAAAGCGGCATGTCACTCTCCCGCCGCGGCGGCGACGTTGGCCGGCTTGTTGGCGAACACCGGCATCACTTCCTTGGCGAACAGGCGCAGGCTCGCCATCACCTGGTCCTGCGGCACCACCTCGTTGGCATTGAGGATGAAGTTGATGCAGTCGACGCCCAGCGACTCCCAGCGCTTGACGGCGCGGATGATGCGTGCCGGATCGCCGTAGGCCATGCCCTCGGTCTGCTGCTCGCCGGCATCCGGGCCGGTGGCGGCGCGGCGCAGCGCCGGCAGCAGGCCGAGCGACTGGTAGGACGGCGAGGAGAACACCTCGCGGGTCGAGATCAGCTGGGTCGCGAGATAATTGAAGGTGTTGCCGAGCCGCTTGCCCATCTCGACACCGGTCTTCTCGTCCTCGTGGCAAAACAGGAAGTTGGTTGTTGCCACCTGCTCGTTGACGAAGGCGCCGACCGGCTCGCAGAGTTTTATGCGCCGGCGGTATTCCTTGATCTTCCTTTCCTGCTCGTCGAAGCCGGCGAAGGAGAGGCCGAGGCTGCCCAGGCCGCGATCGGCGGCATCGATCTCGGTGCCGGGGCTGGTGACGGCGACCCACATCGGCGGATGCGGCTTCTGATAGGGCTTGGGCAGGATGGTGCGCTCCGGCATCGACCAGAACTCGCCCCGGTAGGAGAACGTCTCCTGCGTCCACATCCGGGGCAGGCAGCGCACGAACTCGTCCCAGCTCTTCTTGGTGGTGTCGGGATTGGCGCGGAAGCCGCCGAGCTCCGTCCACGTCGCCGAGCGTCCCGTGCCGACATGCAGGCGGCCACCCGACAGGATGTCGAGCGTCGCCGTCCTCTCGGCGATCTTGATCGGATGATTGAACTCCGGCACGCACACCACGATGCCGTGCCCGACCTGGATGCGCTTGGTCACCATGGCGCAGGCGGTGAGGAACAGCTCCGGTGCCGAGCAGTGGGAATACTCCTCCAGGAAATGGTGCTCGACCGCCCAGACATGGTCGAAGCCCAGCTCGTCGGCGAGCTTCACCTGCTCGAGGCAGTTGTTGTAGACCGTGTACTCCTTCTCCGGCGTCCACGGCCGCGGGATCGAGATCTCGTAGAACAGGCCAAATTTCATAGTGCCCTCCCGCAGAGTTGCAAAACGCTAGGCTTGCCCGCCGGGCCATGCAACAGCACCATGCGGCGCCAAATGCGGGTGACTTCGGAGGGCGAAATCGAGATGCAGCGACTGGCGGGCAAGGTGGCGATCGTCACCGGCGGGGCGAGCGGCATGGGCCGCGCCACCGTCATGCGCTTCCTCAGCGATGGCGCGAAGGTGGTGGTGGCCGATCTCAACGAGGCCAACGGCGCCGAAACCCTGGCCGCCGCCAGAGCAGGCGGATACGGCGACAGCGTCGCCTTCGTGCGCTGCGACGTCGCGAGCGAAGGCGACATGATCGCCACCATCGCCGAGGCCGAGCGCCGCTTCGGTCGGCTCGACATCGCCTATCTCAACGCCGGCGTCGGTGGCGCCTTCGGGCCGATCGCCGAGACCAGCGTCGAGGATTGGGATTACACCTTCGCCGTTCTGACCCGCTCGGTGTTTCTCGGGATGAAGCACGCCTCGCAGGCCATGAAGAAGCACGGCGATGGGGGTGTCGTTCTGGTGACGGCGTCGATCGCCGGCATGGTGGGCGGCGGCGGCAGTCACGCCTATTCGGCCGCCAAGGCCGCCGTCATCAGCCTGATCGAGAATGTCGCGGTCGAGCTCGGACCGCACCGCATCCGCGTGGTCGGCATCGCCCCGGGTGTGATCTCGACGCCGCTGCTGCATCGCGGGCGGCCCGATCGCTACGAGAAGCAGTTCCAGCACCAGCCGTGGCCCGACCGCGGCGAGCCGGACGTCATTGCCGACGTCGCGGCGTTCCTGTGCTCCGACGATGCCCGTTTCATCACCGGCGAGACCATCAAGGTCGATGGCGGCCTGCTCGCCCAGGGCATCGCCCTGTGGGGCAACAGCCGCGACAATCCCTTCATACGGACCGCCGGCGTCAACCGCGGCACGACCGGCGAGGCCATGGTCGTGCGCAACCTGAAGGACGAAAGATCATGAGCGAAGCCGAACGTCTTCACCGTCACCTGATCGGCCAGCAGGGCTCGCGGCGCTCGCTGAACACGCCGGCGCTAGTGCTCGATCTCGAGATGCTCGACCGCAACATCGCCGAGATGGCGGCGTTTGCCTCGGCGCACAAGGTCAAGCTGCGGCCGCATTCCAAGACGCACAAGTCGGCCGACATCGCGCGCCGCCAGATCGCCGCCGGCGCGCTCGGCGTGTGCTGCGCCAAGCTGGGCGAAGCCGAGGCGTTGGGCGAAGCCGGCATCCAGCAGCTCCACATCACCTCGCCGGTGGTGACGCCGCAGGCAATCACCCGTCTGATCGCGCTCAACGGCCAGGTCAGCGACCTCATGGTGGTGGTCGATCATCCGGCCAACGTCGAGGCGCTGGACGCCGCCGCCGGCAAGGCCGGCAAGCCGCTCACGGTGGTCATCGACATCGATCCGGGCATGCATCGCACCGGCGTCGCCACGCCGGACGGCGTGGTCGAGCTGGTGCGCAAGGTCGTGGGATCGAAGTCGCTGAAATATGCCGGCGTGCAGTTCTATTGCGGCCGCCACCAGCACATCATCAGCTTCGCCGAGCGCAAGGCGGAGATAGAGGAGCGCACCGAGTATCTCAAGGGCATCCTGGCCAAGCTCGACGCGGCCGGGCTGAAGCCCGGCATCGTCACCGGCTCGGGCACCGGCACGCATTTCATCGACGCCAAGCTCGGCGTCTTCACCGAATTGCAGGTCGGCTCCTACGTCTTCATGGACCACGACTACAATGTCTGCGACCTGCGCGGCCTCGACAAACCGACCTTCGAGCAGGCGCTGCAGATCGATGCCCGCGTCGTCAGCGCCAACACGCCGGGTCTGGTCACGGTCGATGCCGGCCTGAAGGCAATGGCGACCGAGAAGGGCCCGCCGCCGATCCTCAAGGGCGCCGTCGACGGCTCGACCACCCGCTTCATGGGCGACGAGCACCTGGCGGTCATCGCGCCCGAAGGCCAGGCGTCACCCGGGCACGGCGAGCAGGTGATCCTGACCCCGCCGCACTGCGATCCCACCGTCAACATGTACGAGAGCTATCACGTGGTGAAGGGCGACACCTTGGTCGACATCTGGCCGGTCACGGCGCGCGGTCGGTCGCGCTGAGGGTCTGTCACAAATAAAGTGCTCCAGCTGTGACAACGCCTCTGTCATCCCGAGCGCAGCGAGGACCTTCGAGGCAGCAATAAAGGTCCCTCGCTGCGCTCGGGATGACAACGATTCTGGAGCACTTGTTTCCTGAGAGGTCCTAGGTGCTCCGGAGCAAGGTTGGTGGCGAAGCTCAGCGAAAGGATCAAAGGTCGGCATAGCCCTTTCGGTCGGCCTCGCAAGCCCACTCGGAGAAACAGCCAAACAGGTCGTATGATTCTGAGGACGCGCGGACGACGCGCACGTCGGTACCATCGATAGCAAAGGCGAGCGTGTCGCCTGGTTTCAGGTAAAGGGCTTGCCAGACGGCCTTTGGCAGCACGACCTGCGCCTTGCATCTCAAGCGTGCCGTGTGGATGGAACCTGCCATCGAGCAATTTCTATTCCTTGTGGCATGAGTGTATGGATTTCCCCTATATCGGCCAAGCCATAGGCATGAACATCCGGTCGTCGCTGGCCCTGGCGAGACCGCCATGCGGCCCTGCCGCCGCTGCATTGTCGGAATCTCGCCGAACGGCCGCTTTTATTGTCGCGTACTGTATGCGGACATTGACGTATCCAGTGGCTTTGCTACCGTGGGTTCCGTCAGTGCCTGTAGCGTTTGGTGAACGCTACCGTCGCGCGCATCGGTTGGGATCCGAGGCAGCGTAGCGCGGCGCAGGTGGCTGCAAGTGGGTGTGGATCACATGGCTGGGTTTGACCTTGGCGCAGCGCCGTCTGCCTTGTGGCAGGCCGGCGGCAATCTCGACTGCGAGATCGTCGCCGCCTCGATAACGAGGCGATTCGCCGCGATCGCTCAAGGCGCCGCGTCAGCGGTGGCCGTCGTTCAGGGAGATGAAGCCCTGGCGTACGCCACGCTCGACCGGTGTTCGAACCAGCTCGCCCGCGTCCTGCTGCGGCAAGGAGTCGGGCCGGGCAGCGTCGTCGCCGTGTACGCGAGCCGGTCGATTGGCGCGCTCACCAGCCTGCTGGCCATCCTCAAGACCGGCGCCGCCTATGCCCCCCTGGATGCGGCCGCGCCGGCCGAGTATCGCGACTGGGTCCTGCGCGACTGCGGCGCCCGGCTGTTGCTTACGGATCGCCGCCTGGCGGGCAGCCGGCCCGTGTTGACGATCGATATCGACGCCGCCCTGGCTGCCGCCGAGGCCGACTCCGGGGCGCCGCTCGAGGACTGCTCGTCGCCCGCCGACATCGCCTACGTGATGTACACGTCCGGGTCGACCGGGCGGCCCAAGGGCGTGCAGATTCCCCATCGAGCCGTGGTGCGCCTGGTGGTCGGCCAGGACTATGCCCGCTTTGCCGCCGACGAGGTTTTCCTCCACGCGGCTGCCCTCTCGTTCGATGCCAGCACGTTCGAGATTTTCGGCGCGCTTCTGCACGGGGCGCGGCTGGCCGTTGTCGACGGCGACCACGCCTCGCTCGACGACATCGCCACCGCAATTGCCCGCCATCGCGTCACGACGGCGTGGTTCACGGCAGGGCTGTTCCATCTGCTGGTCGAGCAGCGGCTCGCGGCGCTGGCCGGCCTTCGTCAGATCTTGGCCGGAGGCGACGTCCTGTCGCCGTCGCACGTGCTGCGTGCCCAGGCGGCGCTGCCCGACTGCCAGCTCATCAACGGCTATGGACCAACGGAGAACACGACCTTCACCTGCTGCTACCGGGTGCCGCGCGACGGCTGGGGTGGCGGGCCGGTGCCGATCGGGACGCCAATTCGCGGCACCCATGTCCGCCTGCTCGACGACGACATGAAGCCGGTGGCCGATGGCGAGACAGGCATGCTCTTTGCCGGCGGTCTCGGCGTTGCGTCGGGTTATCTCGGGGAGGCGCGGCATTCGGCGACCAGCTTCGTGGCTGATCCGGAGCATCGCGACGCCGTTCTCTATCGAACCGGCGATCTGGCGCGCCGCCGCGCGGACGGCGCCTTCGATTTCCTGGGTCGCCAGGACCGGCAGGTCAAGATCGACGGCAAGCGCGTCGAGCCTGGCGAGATCGAGGATGCGCTGCGTCGCGTCGGGGCGATTGCTAATGCCGTGGTCGCCGTCGGCCGCGCTCTGAGCGGCGAGCCCGCGCTGACGGCGTACGTCACGCCGGCGCCGGGGAGCATCGATCGCGCAGCCCTGATATCCGAGGTTCGAAGCGGGCTGGAACTGAGCCTGCCGGCCTACATGCGGCCGTCGCAGATCGTCGTCCTCGAGGAATTTCCGCTCACGCCGAATGGCAAGGTCGATCACGCCCGACTGCCGGCGCCGGAGCCGGTCCAGACTGGGCCGGCTCCGGTGATGCAAGAGGGCGCCGAGAGTGTGCTGAGCGGGATCGTCTCGCGGGTGCTCGGCGTCGCCGCCCTCTCGCCGGACACCAATTTCTTCGATCTCGGTGCCACGTCGCTCAAGTTGATGGAAGCTCACGCCGCCATCGAGCGGATCTGGCCCGAGGTCGGCATCGTCGAGCTTTTCCGTCAGCCGACGATCCGCGGCCTGGCGCGCGCCATCGAACGCCGCAGCGTGCCGGCCGATGCGGCGCCGCAGCGTCGCGGGCAGCAGCAGGCCGAGGCGCTCCGGCGGTTGCAGCGTGCCCGGACGGCACGATGACGATCCCGGACAACGCCATCGCCGTCATCGGGCTCGCCGGCAGGTTTCCCGGCGCCCGCGATGTCGGGCAGTTCTGGCGCAACATCCGCGCCGGCGTGAGCTCGATCCGCCGTTTCTCGGAGGCCGAGCTCGAGGACGCCTTCTCCGCGGAGGTCCGCCGCGACCCCGGCTTCGTCCGGGCGCGCCCGATCCTGGACGACGTCGACCAGTTCGACGCTGCCTTCTTCGGCATGTTGCCGCGCGAGGCGGCGCTCACCGATCCGCAGCACCGGCTGATGCTGGAATGCGCCTGGGTTGCGCTCGAGGATGCGGGCTACGAGCCCGCGCTTTATCCCGGCGCGATCGGCGTTTTCGCCGGCTGCAGCCTGAACACCTACCTGCTCTCCAATGTCCTGGCCGAGCGCCTGGACCCGGACAGGTTCGCCAGCGACTACCAGGTCGGTTCCTACGATGCGCTGCTCGGCGCGCTGTCCGACACCCTGGCGACGCGGATCGCCTACAAGCTGAACCTGCGCGGGCCGGCCATGACGGTCCAAAGCGCCTGCTCGACCTCGCTGCTGGCGATCGCCCAGGCCTGCCAGAGCCTCCTCCTGCATCAGTCCGACATGGCCCTGGCGGGCGGTGTCTCCATCACCTTCCCGCAGAAGCGCGGCTATCGTCACCAGGAAGGCGGCATGGTCTCGCCCGACGGCGTGTGCCGGCCTTTCGATGCCTCAGCCGCCGGCACGATCTTCGGCGACGGTGCGGCGATGGTTCTGCTGAAGCGCCTCGCCGATGCCCTTGCGGATGGCGACCATGTCTATGCCGTCATCCGCGGCAGCGCGGTCAACAACGACGGCAGCGACAAGGTCGGCTTCACCGCGCCGAGCGTGCAGGGACAGGCCGACGTCATCGCGGCCGCACTTGCGGTGTCGGAAGTCGAGGCGGAGACGATCGGCTACGTCGAATGCCACGGCACGGCGACGCCGCTCGGCGATCCGATCGAGTTCGCCGGTCTGGTGCAGGGCTTCGGATCACGCCCGGTCGGGCGGCCGTCTTGCGCCCTTGGTTCGGTCAAGGCGAATGTCGGCCATCTCGACGTCGCCTCGGGCGCCGCCGGCCTGATCAAGGCCGTGCTCGCGCTGCATCATCGCGAGATTCCGCCGCTGACGAACTTCCACGCTCCCAATCCGCACATCGATCTCGCCGGCAGCCCGTTCTATTTCCCGACCGCGCTGCAGGCGTGGCCGGAGGGCGGCGCGCCGCGACGTGCCGGCGTGAGCTCGTTCGGGGTCGGCGGTACGAACGTCCACGTCGTGCTCGAGGAAGCGCCAGCCGATCCGCGCCCGGCGGCCGAGGGCTGGCAGCATCATGTCCTGCCGCTATCGGCCAGGACCGACGCCGCGCTCGCCGCGACGGCAACGGCGCTTGCCGATCATCTGGCCGACAACGCCGGAGTAACGCTCGCCGATACAGCCTTCACCTTGCAGGCGGGCCGGCGCGCCTTCGAGCGTCGCGCCGCGGTTGCCTGCGCCTCGCGCGAGCAGGCGATCGGGGCGTTGCGTGCACTGTCGACCGCAGGGCCTTCGCCCGCGCAAAGCGGACCGCCGCCCCTCGTGTTCATGTTTCCCGGCCAGGGTGCGCAGCAGCCGGGCATGGCGCGCATCCTTTATCGGGACCATGCCTCCTTCCGGCAGACGATCGACGAGGGCATCGCGATCGCGACGCCGATCGTCGGCGACGGCCTGCGCGCACAATTGCTCGATCCTGCGGCAACGGGTGGCGAGGCGACGCTGCTGGCCCAGCCGGCGCTGTTCATCTTCGAATACGCCCTGGCGCGGCACTGGATGTCGGCCGGGATCGCGCCCGATGCAATGGTGGGCCACAGCGTCGGCGAGTTCGTGGCCGCCTGTCTCGCTGGCGTATTCACCTTCGCAGAGGGCTGCCGACTCGTCGCCACCCGGGCGCGGATCATGCAGGGCATGCCGACGGGCGCGATGCTGGCGGTCCGTCTCTCCGAAGCCGAGCTGACGGCAGAGCTTGGCGACGCACTCGACATTGCCGCCATCAACGCTCCGTCGCTTTGCGTCGCTTCGGGACCGCTCGAGGCAATCGAGGCTCTGGCCGACAGGCTCACTGAGCGTGGCGTGGCGTGCCGTCGTCTTGCCGTCTCGCATGCGTTCCATTCCCGCGCCGTGGACCCGGTGGTGGCCGGGATCGGGGCGGCTGTCCGCGCGGTCTCGCTTGCCGCGCCACAGATTCCCTTCGCTTCGGGCGTGACCGGAACCTGGACCGGCGCAGCGGCGACCGATCCGGACTACTGGGCCCGGCACGGCCGCGCCTCGGTGCGCTTCGCCGATGCCCTTTCGACGGTCGTCGGGGATCGTCCTCCGTTCCTGCTCGAGGTCGGTCCCGGCGGAACGCTGTCGGCCCTGGCAGCCCAGATTGTCGACCGGCACCGGCTGCGCTGCGTGGCAGCGAGCCTCGGCTCTTCAGATGCCGGCGATCTCTCGCAGTCGCTGGCCGCTCTGTGGAGCGCGGGCTTCACGCCCGATTGGGCCGTCGTCCTGCCAGCGCACGGCCAGCGCATCCCGTTGCCGACCTATCCTTTCCAACGCACGCGCTGCTGGATCGAGCGCGAAAGGGCATGTGACGAAACAGTCGATCCAAGATTGCTGTCATCCCGAGCGCAGCGAGGGACCTTTGAGGCAGCACTAAAGGTCCCTCGCTACGCAGTACAGGCCTTAAGTGGCAGCACAACGTCACCGCTGCCGCTCGGTCGACCGTCGGCGGCTGCCACCCCGGAAAAAGTCATGACTTTGAACCCGTCGGTTGCCGCGTCGCGGACTGCCGCGCTGCAAGACCAGATCATCGAGACGCTCGAGCACTTTTCTGGCGCCTCCGGCATCGATCCGCAGGCGAGTTTCGTCGAGCTCGGTTTCGATTCCCTGATGCTCGGCCAAGTTGCTCGCGCAATCGAGAAGAAGTTCCGCGTCAAGATCACGTTCCGGCAGCTGCTGCAGGAATTGCCATCGCCGGCGCGACTCGCCGCGCATCTCGACGCGATCCTGCCGCCACAGGCGCCACAACCGGCACCAGCGCAACCGCTGCCCGTGCAGGCAACAACAACGGCAGCAGCAGCAGCAGCAGCAGCAGCCGGTCCGATGGGCGACGCGCTCTCCACGCTCGTCCAGACGCAGATCGCTGCCATGAATGCGCTGTTCGCCGAGCAGCTGCGGGCCTTTCAGGCCCAGGCGGGCGCCGTTGCGGTCCAGCAAGCGGCAACGCCAGCTCCGCCTGCCGCCGTTTCGGCACCGCCAGTCGCGGAAGGAGAGGCGCGCGTGCGGCTTTACCGACCGCAAGCAGCCGGGGAGCACGACGCGCTGACCGAGAGCCAGCGCCGCTACATTGAGGAGCTGGTCGAGTGCTCCAACGCCCGGACCCCGACGGCGAAGGCGAAGACCCAGCAGGATCGGTCCGTCCTGGCCGACCCGCGCACGGTCGCGGGCTTCCGGCCGGAGTGGAAGGAACTGGTCTATCCGGTGATCGCTGCGCGGGCCAAGGGGGCGAAGCTCTGGGATCTCGACGGCAACGAGTACATCGATCTGGTCAATGGCTATGGCCAGACGATGTTCGGGCATTCGCCGGACTTCGTCGCAGCGGCGATTGCAGTGCAGCTCGAGGAAGGCTTTCCGATCGGACCGCAGAGCCCGCTCGCCGGAGAGGTGGCGGTCCTGGTGTCAAGGCTGACCGGCAACGAGCGGGTGACGTTCTGCAATACCGGCTCGGAAGCGGTGATGGCGGCGATGCGCGTGGCGCGCGCCGTCACCGGACGCGAGCGTGTCGTCGTCTTCGCCAACGACTATCATGGCCAGTTCGACGAGGTGTTGGTCAAGGCCGCCGGCCGGTCCGCCGGTCGCGCCTTGCCGGTGGCGCCCGGCATTCCGCCCGAATCGGTCGCCAACATGACGGTCCTGCCGTACGGCGATGCGCAGAGCCTCGACTGGATCGAGGCCAATGGCGACGATATCGCCGCTGTCCTGGTGGAGCCGGTGCAGAGCCGCCATCCGCTGCTGCAGCCTCGAGCATTCCTGCAGCGCTTGCGCGCCATTACCGAGGCCAAGGGCGCGGCCCTCGTGTTCGACGAGATCGTCACCGGCTTCCGCGTGCATCCCGGCGGCATGCAGGCGGTGTTCGGCGTCAAGGCCGACCTTGCGACCTATGGCAAGGTGGTGGGGGGCGGCATGCCGATCGGCATCCTCGCCGGCACGGCCCGGTTCATGGATGCCCTGGACGGCGGCGTGTGGCGCTACGGCGACGAGTCGGTGCCGGAGACCGCGCCCACCTTCTTCGCCGGCACGTTCGTGCGCCACCCCTTGGTGCTGGCAGCCGCCAAGGCCGTGCTCACGCACATCGAGGCCGCGGGACCGGAGCTGCAGGAAGGCCTTGCGCGGCGCATGGGCGGTCTGGTCGACGCGCTCAACCGCGAGCTCGAGCGGCGCGGCCTCGCGACGCGCGTCGAGGGTTACTCGAGCTGGTTCCATGTGACCTTCGCGGCAGAGGGTCCCCTGGCGTCCCTGTTCTGGGCGCACATGCGCCTGCTCGGCATTCACGTGCAGGAAGGCTATCCCTGCTTCCTCACGTCGGCACACTCCGACGCCGACATCGCGGCCATTGAATCCGCCTTTGTCGCGGTGCTCGATGCGATGCAGACTGCAGGTGTGCTGAATGCCAACCGAGACGCCGCTGTCTCGATGCCTTCGGCGTCGCCTGTCGCAGACGAGTGGGCACCACTCACCGAGCCTCAAGTCGAGGTGCTGGCCGCCGCGCGGCTGGGCGACGAGGCTTCGTGCGCCTTCAACGAGTCGGTCAGCATCTCGCTGGACGGGGCGCTCGACGTGACGGCCCTGGTCGCCGCCGTCAACGCCGTCGTTGCCCGTCACCAGGCGCTGCGTGGGCGAATCGACCAAGAGGGCGAGCGCATGCAGTTCGCCGCGTCGCTGGCGCTCGATGTGGCGCTGGAGGATCTTTCGCGCGACAGCGATCCCGATTCGGCGCTGGCAGCGCTGGTCGCCGCCGATGCGTGCACCCCCTTCGATCTCATGGCTGGACCGCTGGTGCGTGCCAGGCTGGTCCGCCTGTCGACGCGGCGCCATGTCCTTCTGTTCACCGCGCACCATATCGTCTGTGACGGCTGGTCGATGAACCTGGTGCTGAAGGATCTTGCGACCTTCTATCGGATGCCGGGTGCGAGCAGCGCTGAAACACTGCCGCCGGCTCCGCGGTTCTCGCAGCACGCGCTGGCATCGGCGGCGGCGTCCGGCACGCGACAGGTCGACCTCGATTACTGGACCGCGCTCTATCGCGAGCTTCCGGCATTGCCGGATCTTCCGACGGATCGCCCGCGGCCCGCGCTCCGCACGTTCAGCGGGGCGACCTTGTCGACCCATCTCGACGCCCGCCTTCTGAAGGCCCTGCGCAAGACCGGCGCCGCACACGGTGCGACCCTGTTCGCGACGCTGTTCACGGCCCTGCAGACCGTTCTCGGGCGCCTGTCGGGCAGCAGCGACGTCGTCATCGGCGTGCCGGTGGCGGGTCAATCCGTCGACGACGCACCGGAGCTGGTCGGCCATTGCGTCAACCTGCTGCCGTTCCGCGCGCCACTGGACTGGCAAGCGCCCTTCGCCCGGCATGTCGGTGCCGTGGCGGAGCGCCTGCTCGATGGCTTCGACCATGCGAAATGCACCTATGGCACGCTGGTGCGCGCGCTGCGGATCGAGCGCGTCGCCAACCGCCTGCCGCTCACCGAGTTCCAGTTCAATCTCGAACGCCTGGGCGACGATCTGGATTTCGGCAGATTGGAGGGTGCCGTCACGCCCAACCCCAAGGCCGCGGTCAACTTCGACCTGTTCGTCAATGTCATCGAATCGGCCGCCGGGCTGCGCATCGATTGCGATTACAACACCGATCTGTACGATGCAGCGACCGTCGATCGCTGGATGGCGCACTATCGGACGCTCCTCGAAGGCATCTGTACGACACCCGAGTGCACGCTGTCGGCTCTGCCGATGCTGTCCGCCGAGCAGGCGCATTTCGTCCTCGATGCGGTGAATGACAGCGCCGCCCCCTATCCGAAGGACAGGTGCATTCACGAGCTGTTCGCGGCTCGGGCGGCTGCCGATCCGGAGGCCGTGGCCTGCATCGATGGCGCAGGGGAAATGTCGTACGCCGAGCTCGACTTCCACTCGACGCGCCTGGCGCAGGAGATGCTGGCCGCAAGTCCGGTACGCAACGGCAGGATCGCCGTGGCGACCGACCGGTCGCGCGCGATGCTGGTGGCCTTGCTCGGCGTCATGAAGGCCGGCCACGCCTACGTGCCGCTCGATGTCCGCCAGCCCGGCGAGCGTCTCCGGCAGATCGCCAACGCAGCCGGGATCGACGGCATCGTCTGCCAGGACGAGGCGATGCAGGCGGTTGCCGGCACGGCGGTCGCGGTGCGCCTCGATCGGCTCGACCTCGGCCGGGCACGGCCGACTGCGCTTCCCGACCTTCCCGCCGTCTCAGCGAGCGACTCCGCCTACATCCTGTTCACATCAGGCTCGACAGGAGCTCCCAAGGGCGTCGAGGTGAGCCACGGGGCGCTGACGAACGTGATCAGCTGCGTCGCCGGCATGTGCGGCGTCACGTCGGCCGACCGCGCCGTGGCGTCGAGCGCCGTCACGTTCGATGTCGCCGCAACGGAACTTTACACGCCGCTGATATCGGGTGGGCGTGTGATCGTGGTTGACCGGCAACAGGTCATGAGCGGCGTCGAGCTGGTGGAACTGGCCGGCACGAAAGGCGCCACCTTGATGCAGGCGACGCCAACCCTGTGGCGCATGCTGCTGGAGGCGGGTTTCCGCTCCCATCCCGGTTTGAAGATGATCACGGCCGGCGAAGCTCTGCCGCGTGACCTGGCCGATCGGCTGCTCGCAGGCGGTGGCCGGCTGTGGAACCTCTACGGACCGACCGAAACGGCGATCTATTCCAGCGGCGTCGAGGTGCATGCCGGCGGGGACATCATCACCATCGGCAGCCCCCTCGCGAACACCCAGCTCTTCGTGCTGGACGATCGCGACTCCGTTCTTCCTGCCGGAGTTGTCGGCAACCTCGTGATCGGCGGCGACGGTCTGGCGAAGGGATATGTCGGCCGCGCCGATCTCACGGCGCACGCCTTCCCGCAGATCGCTGTCGCCGGGCGCGCGCCGCAGCGTCTCTATCGCACGGGCGATCTCGCGCGACTGCTGCCGTCGGGCGAATTCGAGCTGCTGGGCCGTGCCGATCGCCAGGTGAAGCTGCGCGGCTTCCGGATCGAGCTGGAGGAGATCGAGACCGTGCTGCGTCGGGCGCCGGGTGTGCGCGACTGCGCCGTGTTGTTGCGCGACGATGCCGGGACCGATCCGTCGCTCGTTGCCTATGTGGTCGCCGACGGCAGCGCAAAGTCTGCCGACCTGATGGCCCATCTCGCCGGACGCCTGCCCGACTACATGGTGCCTGTGCACTGGATCGAGCTTGCGGTGCTGCCCCTGACCTCGAGCGGCAAGCTCGATCGCAACGCGCTGCCGCCTCCGGCCCGCGCGGCGTCGAACGCTGCCGAGCCGACGGCTGAGCGGCCGCGGACACCTTTGGAGACCGCCATCGCCGACGTGTGGGCCAGCGTGATCGGTCGTCCGAGCGTCGAGATAGACTCGCCGCTGTTCTCGCTGGGTGCCGACTCCCTGCAGGTCTATCGCATCGCTGCGCGGCTCGGGCAGCAAGGCATCGCCGTCAACGCTCGCGCGCTGATGAGCAATCCCACGGTGGCAATGCTGGCCAGGGCGATTCAGGAAAGCGTGCCCGCCATCTCCGTTTCGCCGGCCGCATCAGGTCCTTCGCTGGCCGATTTTCGCTACCGAGCCCGCCGGAGCAGGGGGAAACCATGAAAGCTGGTGAACCCAATGACCGCATGACGTCGCCGGAGACCGAGGCCCTCGACGGATTTCCCTGTACGTTGTTCCAGGAGAGCCAGTGGGCCAGGTACAAGCTCCATGGTCCCTCCGGCTTCAACATCGCGATGCGTTGGGCCGTGAACGGGGATCTCTCGCGGCTGGCTGCGGAAGGGGCGCTGCAGTCGCTCATGCGGCGGCATGAAATCCTGCGCACCGGTTTTCGCGAGGTCGATGGCAAGCTCCAGCAGATCGTATCGCCGTCCTGCACGCTCAGGCTTCTCGACGTCGACCTGTCCTTTCTTCCGCCGGCCGAGCGGGCGGCCCGCGCCGAGCAGATGGCCAGGGCCGAGGCTCTCGATCCAATGGATCCTCGGCAGGCGCCCCTGATGCGGGCGACGCTGCTGCGTTTCGGTCAGGGGCGCGGCGAGCTGCTGCTTACCCTGCATGCCATGGTGGCGGATGGCTGGTCGACGGGTCTGTTGACCGGCGAGTTCCAGGCCGCCGCGCGGGCGATCGACGCCGGCACGCCGCCGGACGAGTCGGAGCCGGAGCTGCAGTTCGTCGACTATGCGCTGTGGCAGCAGGAGCTGCTGGCGAGCAACGCACTCGATGACTCGCGGGCCTTCTGGCGGCGGCACCTGACCGGCGCCGTCGGCACGCGTGTCCAGCCCGATCACAAGCCTGCATCGGCCGACAACGATCGCAGCTCGATTGCGTCGGTCCTGCTGCCGGCGACCGTCAGCGACGCGATCGATGCTTTCGGGCGCCAGCAGGGCGCGACGCGGTTTGCTCTCGCCGCCGCCGGTCTTGCCCTGATGCTGCATCGGGTAACCGGCGAGCGGGAAATCGTGTTCGGATCGCAGGTGGCCAACCGCGAGGAGCCGGCGGCCGAGCGGCTGGTCGGACCGACCGTCAACTCCATCACGTTGCGTGTGCCCGTGGCGGTCGATGCGTCGCTCCGGCAGTTCGCCGCGACGGCGACCGGAATTGTTCAATCGGCGCTGCAGAATCAGCGCCTGCCGCTCGAGATTGCGGAAGGTTTCGCTGCCACCGGCGAGGGCAGGCCGCTGCATGCCGTGAATCTCGTCGTGCACCGTTCGTACTCGGGCACCGCCGAAACCGAGGCGGGGACTTCCGGTCGCTTCAACCTGGTTTCCCTGCCGTCATACCCGGCGGGATCTCCCTGGGATCTGAATTTCTATCTCATCGGACGAGACGAGGGGTGGCGCCTGTCGTGCGAGGCGAACGCTGACCTCTACGAGCCGAGCACGGTGCAAAGCCTCTTGCAGGCGTGGCAGGAGTGCCTGCACGGGCTCGTGACGACACCTGATCGCGGTCTCGCTGACTGTCCCTGGCTGCTGGCCGTTGTCGTGCGCGCCGAATCCGCGCAGCCGGGGCTCTCGGCGCCCGCCGTGCAGCGCCATGAGCCGACCGACCTCGACGATCCCGCCCGTCACATCGTGCGCTTTCACGAGACGGGGACGAGCGCGCCCATGGTCGTGCTCAACAATCGGTCAGTCTATTATCCTCTCGCTCGCGAGCTCGGCGACAATCGGCCTTTCATCGATATCCAGCTCTATCATCCGTCGAGCCGTTGCGATGCGAAGGCGCATCGCTTCGAGGAGCTCGCTGCCCGCGCAATTCACCTCATCCGCTCGGTGCATCCGAAGGGTCCCTACATCCTGGGCGGTCATTGCGTGTACGGCACCGTGGCGTTCGAAGCGGCAAGGCAGCTGCAGACGATGGGCGAAACGACGACGCTCGTCGCCCTGTTCGACTCCTGGGCGCCGGGATACCGCGAGGACATGTCGCCGCTCGACCGCAAGCTCCGCCAGTTGAGGATCGACACCGTGGAGCACAAGAAGCGGCTGGAGCAGTACCGCAGGGGCGAGGTCGGGCTCGATGCTATCGTCCGCAAGCCGATTCTCCGCCGCCTCGGCCGGCTCGGTCCGGAGCCCGCGCCGGAGAAGTCACCGGACCTCCAGTTCGACGATCTGGTGACGGATGCCGCCAAAGCATACCGGCCCGAACCTTATGAAGGCGACGTCATCCTGTTCCGCAGCCAGGAGACGCTGCGCGGACGGCTGTTCGACGAGCTGATGGGCTGGGGTCCGCTGGTCTCGGGCAATCTGGTGAAAGTGGAAGTGGACAGCGCGCATCAGGACATGTTTCGCGATCGGCCGGCGCGCGACATCGCCGCCGTCTTGCGCGCCAGGTTGGGCGACGGGGCCAAGAGCTAAAGCAGGATTGGTTTACGTGAATCCAACTGTCATCCTGAGCGCAGCGAAGGATCTCATCGCCAGGAGTTTCATAGTGCTCCCGCTGCAGGCGGCGATGAGGTCCTTCGCCTACGGCGCTTGCTCCGCAAGCGCCTTGCTCAGGACGACAAGAATTCGGGCGTCGGCGTAAGAATGGCGTTTCAACACAGCTCTAGCCCTTGCTGGCAGGAGCGACCGCACCTAGCCAACGGATCGTGGTGATACCGGTGCGTCTCATTCTCGTCGTCGCGATCGCTCTGGTCCTGGCCGTGAGCATGGTCGGCTGGCTCATGCTCGTGCCGCGCTGGCCGCCGCCGACGGGCCAGCACGCCGTCGGCCGGATCGATCTCGACTTGCGCGATGCGCAGGGACGATCCGTGTCGATCACAGTCTGGTACCCGGCGGCAGGGCCGCGCGTGGCGAGCCAATCCATCGAGAACGCGCCGATCGACGCCACTCGACGGATGCCCCTGATCCTGTACTCGCCGGGCTGGGGCGGCTCGCGCCTGCAGAGCAGCATTCAGACGGCGAACCTTGCCAGCCACGGTTTCGTGGTCGTGGCATGTGATGATCATGGCGGCGGTCAGGGCGCCGGCCTGGAGCTGTCGTCGGATGCGGCGATGGCCGCAACGATCGAGCGTGCCGGCCGACAGGTCGTTGACCAAGCCAATCGCCTGCTCGACGTCCTGCGCGCCCTCGAGGCGGGCCAGTCTTCGTTCCTGAAGGATCGGATCGATTTCACCCGTGTCGGCGTGCTGGGCTATTCCCTCGGCGGCGCGGCTGGCTTGCAGGCCGCTTTGCGGGACCCGCGCATCGTGGGGGTGTTCAGCGTCGATGGCGGCCTGTTTGGCCCGCCGGCCACGCAGATCGGGAACGAGGCGTACTTTCTTCTGTCGAGTCGCGAGGCCTTTCCGAGCGAGGCCGAGCTCGCGTCGACCGACCCGTTCACGCGCAACTACGCCCTGATCAGCGCGCAGGATCTGCCGCGCAATGCGCGCCGCATGGAACGGCCGGACAGCTACTGGGCTGTCGTGGACAGGGCCGATCATGGGGACCTGTCCGACCAACTGTTCGTCTTCTCGCGCCATAAGCTGTTCCGGACCAATGCCGAGCGGCAATCGATCAACGCGGCGATCGAGGGGCTCGAGGTCGCGTTCTTCCGCGCCGTTCTTCTGGGCGAGCCGGGGCCGCTGCGCGATCTGCGTGGTCGCGACGGTGAGAGCGTGCGCTGGGTCAACGCGACGCCGCAGCCGCCCGGCACCGCCCGGGTCCGGCCTTAGAGTGTGATTGCTTCGAGTGGAAACAGATGAGGCTTCGCGAAGAACTCAAACACGCCGCGAGAATGGTCTACGGCCACTATCTTGCCCTTCGGCCTGGCAAGCTTCGGTTCCGTGGCGCCTTTGCCTCGTTCGACGAGGCCATGGCCGATGTGCGCACAGGCATGCTGGCCGGCTACGATCACGACAGCGTTTCGGACGTCTCCAGGAGCGTGATGGAGCAGGTCCCGCTGTGGGACTACCCGATCCTCTACTGGTTGATGCGCCTCGCTCCCGAGCTTTCGCGTGTCGTCGACGCCGGCGGTCATACCGGTGTGAAGTACCGCGCGTTCCACCGTTACCTCGACCTCGAGCGCGTCGACTGGATCGTCTACGACTTGCCGGCGCAAGTGCGCGCGGGACAGGCGCTGGTACGGCCCGAGGACCGGACCCTTTCGTTCGTCGAGCGCCTCGAGGATGCTCCCGCCGCCGACCTGCTGCTGGCCTCCGGCCTGATGCCCTATCTTCCCGGCTCGCTGGTGGATCTGGTGCGCCCGATGCGTGCGTCGCCGCGCTACATTCTCCTCAACAAGGTCGTCACGCGCGACGGGTCGACCGTGGTCACCCTCGAGAATTTCGGGGTTGCCGAGGTGCCCTATCAGATTCGCAGCGAGGGCGAAGTGCCGGCCGCACTCGAGGCGCTGGGTTACGACATCATCGACAGCTGGATCATCGACTCGCTCGGCCACAACATCCCGACTCATCCCGGGCTCGGTCGCTGCGTCTACCGCGGCTACGTCGCCCGCCGGCGCGAGGCATCGAACGGGGCCTGACGTTCTATCGCGTGCCGACCACGTACGTGCCGTTCCAGGTGCGCGCCAGCAGGATGATCGCGGTCATGCCGAGGGCGGCCACCACGAACATGCCGAGGAAGGCGCGCTGGCCGTACGCGGCGTAGAGCAGGCCAGCGAGCTGGAAGACCATCGCCTGCGCGGCACCCGTGCCGAGAGCGTAGTAGACGCTCTGCCCCAGCGCGACGCCCGACGGCGGCAGGGCGCGCTGGATGAAGGCCATGGCGCCGAGATGGCAGGCGGCGAAGGTGCCGGCGTGCAGGGCCTGCAGGGCGATCAGCGCCCACAGCTCGGTGGTGAACGACATGCCGAGCCAGCGCACCATGGCGCAGCCCAGCGCAAACGCGATCAGGCCACACACGCCGAGCCGCTTCAGCAGCCAGGGGCTCGCCAGCATCAGAAGGACCTCGACGGCGACGCTCTCGCCCCACAGAAGGCTGATGGTGACGTCGTCGATGCCGGCAGCGCGCCAGGTCAAGGTGCCGAAGCTGTAGAGGACGGCGTGACTGGCCTGGCATAAGCCGGCCGCCATCATGAACAGCAGGAAGGGCTTCGAGGTCAGGAGATCGGCGATGCCGAAGGGTGCGTGCTCTTTTTCGCCGTCCCGTGTGCCGTCTTTGGGCAGCCACAGAGCGAGCGGGACCAGCAGCACGATGCCGAGGAAGCTGACATAGAGGATCCAGGCCGGCCCGTTGCGATCGACCGCGACGCCGCACGCCACGGTGCCGGCGATGAAGGCCGCCGAGCCCCACGCGCGCAGCCGGCCGTAATCGATGCCGCGCGCTCGCGTCTCGTTGACCAGGATGCCGTCATAGAGCGCCAGGGTCGGCGCCCACACGCCGCCCCACACGAGCGTCACCGCCAGGATGGCGAAGAACGTCGTGGCGACCTGGTAGCCGGTCAACAAGATGGTGGCCGCGCCGGCGAGGACAAGGATGACGCCGCGGACGTTGCCGATGCGATGGGCGATCCAGCCGATGGCGAGCATGGCGCCGATGCCTACGAGCTGGCGGCTCATGAACAGCGTGCCGATCTCGGCATCGCTGATGCCGCGATCACGCAGCCAGACCGGCCAAAAGCTCATGAAGGCGCCGGCGGCGAAGAAGTAGGCGACGCCGTAGCCCGAGAGCCTGATGCCCGTGACGAGAGGCGCCATCAGGCGCCGAACTCGCGCCGCACCTGCTCGGTATGTTGCCCGACCGACGGGACCTCGCCCAACCGCTCGGGCTCGCCGGGCCACGAGGCGGCGAGGGCCGGGATGGCGATGTCGCCGCCGGGCGACCCGAAGACCACGCGGCGGACCTGGGGGTGGGTCGACAGGTCCCTGACGGTGCTGACGCGCGCCCAGGCGATCTGGGCGGCGTCGAGCCGGGCGGCGAGGTCGGCGAAGCGCTGGGCGCCGAAGCTCGCCTGCACGATGGCGTTGGTGTCGTCGCGCCGGGCGTTGCGCGCCTTGTTGGTGGCGTAGTCGGGATCCTTCTCCAGGCCCGGCTTGTCGAGCACGCCATGGCACAGCCGCTCGAACTCGCGGTCGTTCTGGATCGAGATCAGCACCGGCACATCGTCCTGGGTCCGGTAGACGCCATAGGGCGCGATGAAGGGATGGGTGAGGCCGAGCCGCGGCCAGTCGTATGCGGCGTAGTCGTTGGCCAGCAAGGGTACCGTCATCCATTCCGCCATCGACGAGAACAGCGACACCGCGAGCGCGCGGCCCTCGCCGGTCTTCTGGCGGGCGAGCAGGGCTTCCAGCACCGCGGCATGGGCATACATGCCGGTGCCGATGTCGGTTGCCGAGACGCCGACGCGGCCCGGCGCCTCGGCCGTGCCGGTGATCGAGGCGAGGCCGCTCTCCGCCTGCACCAGCAGGTCGTAGGCGCGGCGGTTCTTGTAGGGCCCGTGATCGCCGTAGCCCGAGATGTCGACGGTGATCAGGCGCTTGTGCCGGGCGCGCATCGCCGCCGAGCCGAAGCCTGCGCGCTCCGCCGCGCCCGGCGCGAGGTTCTGGATCAGCACATCGGCCCGCGCGATCAGGCGATGCAGCAGGGCGAGATCGTCGTCCTTCTTGAAGTCGAGCGTGACCGACTGCTTGCCGCGATTGAGCCATACGAAGTAGCTCGACTGGCCGTGCACATAGCTGTCATAGGCGCGCGCGAAATCGCCCTCGGGCCGCTCGATCTTGATCACCCGCGCGCCGGCGTCCGCCAAGCGAGCCGCGCAATAGGGAGCGGCGACAGCCTGCTCCACACTGATCACCAGCAGACCGTCCAGTGCACCGGGCATTCCGTGACCTCGATTTCGCTATCCACCGCGCCGCCGACCGGGCGCGATCGCAGGTCCCGTGCGGCAGGGCGGTAGTGTCCCAAATCCGCGCCCTGCACAAGTCGTTGCAGTCGTTCGCTCCTTGGAAGCGGCTGACGCGCGGCCTGCGCGCAAGAGCGTGCCTGTGCCATAGTGCGCGCCGGCCGCGACAGCAGAGAGGGAGCGAGGATGCCGGGACCGCTTGCAGGTGTGCGTGTGATCGACTTGACGGCGGTCCTGCTGGGGCCGTTCGCCACGCAGCATCTGGCCGACATGGGCGCCGACGTGATCAAGGTCGAGCCGCCGGAGGGCGACCTGCTGCGCGTGTCGGGCGGTTCGATGGGGCGCGACAAGAACATGGGGCCGATCTACATGGCGGCCAACCGCAACAAGCGCTCGCTCTGCCTCGATCTCAAGAAGGAAGCCGCGTGCGCCGTGCTGAAGGAGCTGATCAAGGGGGCCGACCTTTTCATCCACAACAGCCGCCCGCAGGCGATCGAGCGGCTGGGCCTCGGCTACCAAGATCTCAAGAAGATCAATCCGTCGATCATCTACGCCTACTCGCTGGGCTATGCGCGCAAGGGACCCTATGGCCACAAGCCCGCCTTCGACGACCTGGTGCAGGGGGTGAGCGGCGCGGCGTCGCTGCAGAGCCGCGTCGACGGCCTGCCGCCGCGCTTCATGCCGAGCCTGATCGCCGACAAGACGACCGGGCTGCATCTGTGCATCGCCGTGCTGGGCGCACTCTATCATCGCAAGTGCACGGGCGAGGGCCAGATGATCGAGGTGCCGATGCTCGAGACGCTGGCTTCGTTCTGGCTCACCGAGCATCTGTTCGGCGCCACCTGGACACCCGAGCGCGGCGCCATGGGCTACGACCGCATCATCAACAAGTTCCGCCATCCTTTCAAAACCCGCGATGGCTACATCTGCGCGCTGCCCTACACCGACACGCACTGGCTGACCTTCTTCGAGCTCGCCGGCCGACCCGACCTGGCCAAGGAACCGCGCTTCATCGACCGCAACGAGCGCGCCAAGCATTTCAGCGAGCTCTACCAGGTGCTGGCCTCGCTGCTTGAGCATCGTCCGACCGAGGAATGGCTGGAGATGTTCGACAAGGCCGACATCCCCGCCATGCCGGTGCGGACGCTGGAAGAGCTGCGCGACGATCCGCATCTCAAGGCGACCGGCTTCTTCACCGCGCGCGAGCATCCGACCGAAGGGCCGATCATCACCTTTGCCAGCCCGCTCGACTTCGAGAAGACCAAGGTCGAGTTCCGCCGCCACGCCCCGCGCATCGGCGAGGACGGCGAGGCAGTGCTGCGCGAGGCCGGCGTGAGCGAGGCGGCAATCGAGAAGCTCAAGGCGGAGAAGGCCCTGCTGGTGCCGGCGCCGACGGGCTCGTGACGACGGCCTCGGCGGCCTCGTACGTTCCGGGCACGACATGGGGTCCGTATCCGGCGCGGCCCGGCAATCTCGTTCGGGCGCTGATCGACGGCGAGGAGATCGCGCGTCGCGTCGGCGAAGCGGTCGAGGCAGCCCGGCGCAGCGTCTGGCTGACGGTCGCCTTCTGCCCGGATGATTTCTTGTTTCCGGATGGGCGCGGCCCCCTGTTCGATGGACCGCACGGCAGCCTGCGGCGTCGATGTCCGGTAGTGTCTCAGTCTGAATATCTGACTGAGACACCTACCTCGCGGACTGTGCGGATCGGCCGGATGCGTCGCAGCAAAACTCTGGTTCACGGACCGTCGCCGTCGAACACGTACTCGCGGCGCACCACCTCCGCGCCGCGCGAGCGGTACAAGCGGGAGCGGTCGGCGACGTGACGGAAACCGAGCCGCAGAAGGATCCGGCCCGAGGCGGGATTGTCGGCGGCGTGGCCGGCCACCAGCCGCCGGAGGCCCAGAGTCCGGGTCGCGAAATTGTGCGCCGCGCCGGCGGCTTCGCTAGCCAGGCCGCGACCCCAGTAGTCCCGTTCAAGCCAGTAGCCTAGCTCACCGCACCCGTCCTGGATCTCGTCGACATCGGCGCAGCCGATGACCCGGCCGTCGGCCACGACAGCGAAACGATAGGCCGTGCCCGCCCGCCATTCGACCGCGTGCTCTCTCAGCCAGGCGGCGACGTGTTCCAGCACTGGCGGATAGGCCGGGAACACCAGCATGCGCGTGACCTCGAAATCCGACCGGATCTCGAAGACGCGCTGGGCGTCCTGCGGCGTGAAGGCGCGCAGCAGGAGGCGTGGCGTCTGCATCGTGAAATCGGGCGGGATGCTCATGGCGCGGCATCCTATGCCATCCAGCCGATCGTGAGAATTTAGGGGGCGGGCCGCTTGGTCTCCGGGCGGATTGGGGGCGGCGGCTCGCGCCGTGCCGATGTGAGCATCAACACGGCAATCAAGCTCTTCCGCCTGCTCATGTGGCGTATGACTATGCCCGCGACACCAGCGTGAAAGTCGATCTGACGTAAGCACGTCATTACGTAAACTCGTTCCGCATCACGGCGTCATGAGCCGCGATTCGGTTTTGTTCTGCTTGTCCCGAGCGGCCTCGCGGCTAAACTCCGGCCAAATCGAAAACCCGGCCCGGGAGGGGCAGATGGATCTCGCTTTCACGCCTGAGGAACGTCAATTCGCCGACGATGTGCGGGCCTTCGTGCGCGCGAACCTGTCGGCCGACACGCGCGACAAGGTGAAGAACGGCAAGCACCTGATTCGCGATGACTACATGCTCTGGCAGCAGGCGCTGGGGAAGAAGGGCTGGCTGGTCTACACGTGGCCCAAGAAGCACGGCGGACCGGGCTTCACGCCGGCCGAGCGCTACATCTTCGAGAATGTCTGCGCCGAGGAATACGCGCCGGGCATCATCCCGTTCGGCACCAAGATGGTCGGGCCGGTGATCTACACGTTCGGCAACGACGAGCAGAAGCAGAAGTACCTGCCGGCGATCCGCGAGAGCACGGTGTGGTGGTGCCAGGGCTATTCCGAGCCGGGCTCGGGCTCCGATCTGGCGAGCCTGCGCACCAAAGCCGAGAAGCAGGGCGACCATTACATCGTCAACGGCTCGAAGACCTGGAACACGATGGGCCATTGGGCCGATTGGATCTTCTGCCTGGTGCGCACCGATCCCAAGGCCAAGCCGCAGGAGGGCATCTCCTTCCTGCTGATCGACATGAAGACGCCAGGCATCACCGTGAAGCCGATCATCATGGCCGACGGCGGCCACGAGGTGAACGAGGTCTTCTTCGACAACGTCAAGGTCCCTGTCGCCAACCTGGTCGGCAAGGAGAACGAGGGCTGGACCTGCGCCAAGTTCCTGCTCGCCAACGAACGGTTGGGCATCGCCGCCGTGCCGCAATCAAAGCGCGGCGTCGCGGCGCTGAAGGACATCGCCCGCGCCGAGCGCGAGGACGGCAAGCCGCTGATCGAGAACCAGACCTTCGCCGAGAAGATCGCCGATCTCGAGATCCAGGTGACGGCGCTCGAGTTCACCGAGCTGCGCGTGCTGTCGTCGATGGCGCATGGCGGCCAGCCCGGGCCGGAAGTGTCGGGGCTCAAGGTGCGCGGCTCGGAGATCCAGCAGCGCATCACCGAGCTCACCATGGAGGCGGTCGGCGAGTATGCCGCACCTTATCTGCCGGGGCTGTTGTGGCAGGGCTCGAACGAGGAGCCGGTCGGCCCGTCGTACGCCCATCTCGCCGCGCCGCGTTACTTCAATGCGCGCAAGACCACGATCTACGGCGGCAGCAACGAGATCCAGAAGGGCATCATCAGCAAGATGGTGCTGGGACTGTGACGGACCTGCCGAGCACTCCCTCCTGTCATCCTGAGCGCAGCGAAGGATCTCATTGCCGCGGGCCACTGGCGTACTCCGGAATGACCGGCGATGAGATCCTTCGCTACGCTCAGGATGACAAGAAAAGACTGCTCGGTCCGTATCCATATTGAGGACAAGTTAGATGGACCTCGCTCTCAGCCCTGAACACAAGGCCTTCGCCGACGAGGTGCGCGCGTTCGCGCATAAGAACCTGTCGCCGGCCACGCGGGCTAAAACGTTGTCGGGCAAGCACTATGATCGCGACGACCACGTTGCCTGGCAGCAGGCGCTCGGCCGGCAGGGCTGGCTTGCTTACACCTGGCCGAAGAAGTACGGCGGCCCGGGTTGGGATGTGACTCGTCGCTTCCTGTTCGAGAACGTGCTGGCCGAGGAAGGCGCGCCGCGTATCATCCCGTTCGGCGTCAAGATGGTCGGGCCGGTGATCTACACCTTCGGCACGGACGAGCAGAAAGAGCGCTTCCTGCCGGGCATCCGCCAGTCGACGGTGTCGTGGTGCCAGGGCTATTCCGAGCCGGGCGCCGGCTCGGACCTCGCCAACCTGCGCACGCGGGCGGTGCTGGACGGCGATCACTACGTCGTCAACGGCCAGAAGACGTGGACCTCGTTCGCCCATTGGGGCGACTGGATCTTCTGCCTGGTGCGGACCAACCCGGACGCCAAGGCGCAGGAGGGCATCTCCTTCCTGCTGATCGACATGAAGACGCCCGGCATCACCGTGCGGCCGATCATCATGCTCGATGGCGCCCATCACGTGAACGACGTGTTCTTCGACAACGTCCGGGTGCCGGTCGCCAACCGCATCGGCAAGGAAGGCGAGGGCTGGACCTGCGCCAAGTTCCTGTTGGCCAACGAGCGGCTGGGCATTGCCGAGGTGCCGGCCTCCAAGCGCGGCGTCCGCTCGCTGCGCGACATCGCCCGCAGCGAGCCGGCCGACGGGGCGACCGTGGCCGACGATGCTGCTTTCGCGGGCCAGATCGCCGACCTCGACCTGCAGGTGCAGGCGCTGGAGATGAGCGAGCTCAGGGTGCTGTCGACAATGGCGCAAGGCGGCGCGCCGGGACCGGAAGTCTCGACCCTGAAGATCAGGGGCTCGGAAATCCAGCAGCGCATCGCCGAGCTCACCATGGAGGCGGTCGGCGAATACGCGGCGCCCTACCAGCCCGGCATGCTGTTCCAGGACACCAACGAGACGCCGGTCGGGCCCGACCATGCGCCGCCGGCGGCGCCGCGCTATTTCAACATGCGCAAGACCAGCATCTATGGCGGCAGCAACGAAATTCAGAAGAACATCGTGTCCAAGATGGTGCTAGGCCTTTAGGCCTCGGGGCGATAAGACACGGCAGGATTCCGGAGGAAAGAATGGATCTGTCCCTATCCGACGAGCAGAAGCAGCTTCAGGAGGCGGCCGAGCGCTTCGTGCGCGACAAGTACCCGTTCGACGCACGGCGCAAGATCGCCGCCGCGGAGCGCGGCTGGCTGCCCGAGAACTGGGCGCAGTTCGCCGAGCTCGGCTGGCTCGGCATGGCCTTCTCGGAGGAAGACGGCGGCTATGGCGGCGGTCCGATCGAGACCATGATCGTCATGGAGCAGTTCGGTAAGGGCCTGGTGCTCGAGCCGTTCCTGCCCACCGTGGTGCTGGGCGGCGGCATGATCGCGGCGGCCGGCAGCGCGGCCCAGAAGCAGGCCCTGCTGGCGCCCATGATCGAGGGCAAGAAGCAGTTCGCCTTCGCCTGGCTGGAACGCCAGTCGCGCTACAATTTGGCCGACGTGTCGCTCAAGGCGACCACGGAAGGCAGCGGCTG
This sequence comes from Reyranella sp., assembly GCF_044224635.1. Lineage (GTDB taxonomy): Bacteria > Pseudomonadota > Alphaproteobacteria > Reyranellales > Reyranellaceae > Reyranella. The sequence goes on from NZ_JBGAKA010000020.1 coordinate 60,842, forward strand.
GTCGCTCTCCGGCCACAAGGGCGTCGTCTATAACGCGCCGTCGGCCGACGACATCATCGTGCTCGCCCGCACCTCCGGCGCGGCGCGCGAGCAGAACGGCCTGACGTTGTTCGTCGTCGACGCCAAGGCCAAGGGCATCACGCGGCGCGACTACCCGACCCAGGACGCGTTGCGCGCCTCGGAGCTCACCTTCGACAAGGTCTCGGTCGGCGCCGATGCGGTGCTGGGCACGGTCGACGGCGCTTTCCCGATTGTCGAAGCCGCGGTCGATCGCGCCATCGTGGCGCTGTGCGCCGAGGCCACCGGCTGCATGGACGCGATCAACGCGGCGACGCTCGAATACATCAAGACGCGCAAGCAGTTCGGCGTGCCGATCGGCAAGTTCCAGGTGCTGCAGCATCGCATGGTCGACTGCTTCACCAACGCCCAGGAAGCGCGCTCGATGACCCTGATGGCGTCGCTCAAGATCGACGACAAGGATCCGGTGGTGCGCGCCAAGGCGGCCTCCGGCGCCAAGGTGCAGATCGGCAAGTCGGGCAAGTTCTGCGGCCAGAGCGCGGTGCAGATGCACGGCGGGATGGGCGTCACCGACGAGCTCTCGGTCAGCCATTATTTCAAGCGCCTGACCATGATCGACCTGATGTTCGGCAACCAGCAGCACCACCTGACGCGCTACAGCAACCTCGCCATGGCAGCGTGACGAAGACTTTCCTCCCCAGCTTCGCTGGGGAGGTGTCCCGTCTTACGGGACGGAGGGGTCATGAGCCCCAGTCCCGTTGCTCATGACCCCTCCGTCCGCGAAGACGCGGACACCTCCCCAGGTTCGCTGGGGAGGAGCCTGATTTATTGAACGCCATCCTCGACATCATCGTGCCGGTGTTCGGCACGGTTGCGGTCGGCTGGGCGCTTGGCCGGTCGCGGCTGCTCACCACCGACGGCTTGCGCGGGCTGACCAACGTCGCCTTCTATGCGTTGTTTCCGGCATTGCTCTTCCGTTCGATGGCTAAGGTCCGGCTCCAGGCGCTCGAGCTCGACATCCTGGTCGTGTTCTTCGGCACCGGCCTGCTGCTCTTCCTCCTGCTGATCCCGCTCGGCCGCCTGCTCGGCATGCGGTTCGGTGACCGCGCCGTGTTCGCCCTGTCCGGCACCTTTGCGAACGGCGTCGGCATCGGCATTCCGTTCATCACCTATGCCTTCGGCGAGGCTGGCCTGGTCCCGCTGCTGATGATCATCAGCGTCAATTCGCTGGTCATGCTGACGCTCACGTCGTTCCTGCTCGAGATCGGCGCCCAGGGCGGCGTGCGCGGCCGCCTGCTCGCCAAGCTGGGCGGGGCGGCGCTGATGATGCTGAAGCATCCGGTGATTCCGTCGATCTTCGCCGGTCTCGCCTGGGCCGAGCTGACGTCCCTGGTGCCCGGGCTTGCGACGCCTGCCGTCATCGACCGCGTCCTGCAGGCGCTGGCGCTCGCGGCGCCGCCCTGCGGCCTGATCATGGCCGGCGCCTCGCTCGCCCATGTCGGCATCAAGGAGCATTGGCAGACCGCGGCCGTGGCAACGGTCGTGAAGCTCGTCGTCATGCCGCTGCTGGTGTGGGGCGTGGGGCGCTATCTGTTCACGCTCGATCCGCTGTGGCTCACCGTCGCCACCCTGAATGCGGCGATGCCGGCGGGAGCCAATGTCTATCTGATCGCCCAGCTCTATCGAACCGGCGTGGGGCTCGCGACCAATGCCGTCGTGATCTCGACCGGCGGCAGCGTATTGACCCTGTCGTTGACGCTGCTATTGCTCGGTGTCCAGGCGCGTTAGGCGCAAGGCATCCGGAGGACGGCCCATGACCTATGAGTCCGTGCAGATTCGCAAGCTCACCGGCGGCTGCGGCGCCGAAATTCTCGGGGTCGACCTCAAGGCGATGAGCAATCGGCAATGGGACGAGGTGCAGCACGCCTTCCGCGAGCACGGCGTCGTCTTCTTCCGCGACCAGAAACTCACGCCCGAGCAGCACATCGCGTTCGCGCGGCGCTGGGCGCCGATCGACGTCAACCGCTTCTTCACCGCCGCGAAGGGCTATCCCGAGATCGCCGAGGTGCGCAAGGAGCCGCAGCAGAAGACCAATATCGGCGGCGGCTGGCACACCGACCACAGCTACGACCCCGAGCCGGCAATGGGCTCGATCCTGCTGGCCCGCGAATTGCCGGAGGAGGGCGGCGATACCCTGTTCGCCAACATGTATCGCGCCTACGAGACGCTCTCGCCTGGGCTGCAACGCACCCTGGAAGGCATGCGCGCCGTCCACGGCTCGGCCCACATCTTCGGCGCCAAGGGCGTCCACAAGGACAATCCCGAGTCGGCGAGCCGGTATGGCAATCAGCACCTGGTGGGAGACGATGTGCTCCATCCGGTCGTGATCCGTCATCCGCTGAGCGGCCGCAAGTCGCTCTACGTCAATCCGGGGTTCACCCTGCGCTTCGAGGACTGGACGGCCGAGGACAGCCGGCCGCTGCTCGAGTACCTGTACCGCCACGCGACGCGGCCGGAATTCACCTGCCGATTCCGCTGGGGCAAAGGCTCGATCGCGTTGTGGGACAACCGGGCGACCTGGCACTACGCCGCCAACGACTATCACGGCGAGCGCCGCCTGATGCATCGCATCACCGTCTCCGGCTGCGCCCTGCAGCCGGCGACGGCGTAGCGATCCGGGCCCGCTACTTCAGTCTCAGCGACAACACCGCCTTGGTGCGGCCGATGTCGCCCCCGAACTTGTTGATGGTGCCGGAGTTCGCCTCTCAGCGCACGGCCGCCCACAGCAGCGAGAGGCCCGAGATCGCCATCACGCCATCGAGCAGGCGCTGGAAGGTGGCGACGCTCAGCCGCTCGACGATCAGCCGCGCCAGGTAGGTTCCGGCCATGACCGACGAACCGGTGATCAGGCCCTTCGTGACGATGTCGACGGGCAGCGCGCCGAACTGGCGGAAGGTGACGGCCTTGCTGATGTAGAGCGCCAGCGAGCCCGCTGCCTCGGTGGCGATGAAGGCGCCTTTGACCAGCCCGTAGGCGGCGAATGCCGGCACGCTGAGCGGTCCGGTCGACACGACGATGCCGGTCAGGAATCCGATCATGGCGCCGGCAACGACCAGGTGCCAGGCGACGAACCTGATGTTGCGGCTGGCGAGCCAGCGCCGGCCCGGCACCATGGCGAGAAAGAACAGGCCGAGCGCGATGTCGATCAGCCTTTCGGGCAGAACGAGCAGCGTGCGCGCGCCGAGCGCGGCGGCCGGGATGCCGCCCACGGCATAGGCGCCGCAGGCCCGCCAGTCGATCTCCTTCCACCACGAGGTGATCTTGGCGAAGTTCGACATCAGGGCGACGATCGCCATGATCGGCACCGCCTCGCGCGGCCCGAACGTGTAGACCAGGATCGGCAGCAGGATGATGGTGGCGCCCGTGCCGACGATGCCGCTCACCGTCCCCGCGACCAGGCCGACGACGAGGACCAGGGCGTAGGTCAGCATGTCATGTCCTCTCCTCCCCGGCGTCGCCGGGGAGGTGCCCCGCCTCGCGGGGCGGAGGGGTCATGGGCCGGGAGCGCGACACTCATAAGCGCTTTCCTCCTTTCCTCTCCAGCGGAGCTGGGGAGGAGAGCTGAAAAGTTGGCGCCTATGAGCGCACCGCTCCTGTGGCGCTGATGGGATGTGTGATCGACAAGAAGAGCGCCACAGGAGTGGCGCGCTCCCGGCCCATGACCTCTCCGTCGGCGATGACGCGGACGCCTCCCCCAGCGAAGCTGGGGAGGCGCACGAAAGGCTCAATACCCGATGTTCGGCCGCAGCCATCGCTCCGCCTGCTCGATCGTCACGCCGCGGCGACGGGCGAAGTCCTCGACCTGGTCGCGGCCGATGCGGGCGACGCCGAAATACTGTGCCTCGGGATGGGCGAAGTAGTAGCCCGACACTGCCGCGGTCGGCAGCATGGCGAAGCTCTCGGTCAGGATCATGCCGGCATTCTGCCCGGCATTGAGCAGGCGGAACAGCTCGGGCTTCTGGCTGTGGTCGGGGCAGGCGGGGTAGCCCGGCGCCGGCCGGATGCCGCGATACTTCTCGCGCACCAGCTCGTCGTTGCCGAGCGCCTCGTCGGGCGCGTAGCCCCACAGGGTCTTGCGCACCCGCTCGTGCAGGCGTTCGGCGAACGCCTCGGCCAGGCGGTCGGCTAGCGCCTTCAGCAGGATGTCGGAGTAGTCGTCGTGGTCGGCCTTGAAGCGCGCGAGATGCTCCTCGATGCCGTGGCCCGCGGTCACCGCGAAGCCGCCGATCCAGTCGGCCTCCGGCGAGACGAAATCGGCCAGGCACATGTTGGCGCGGCCCGAACGCTTCTCGACCTGCTGGCGCAGGAAGTAGAGCCGCGACATCTCCTTGTCGCGGGCCTCGTCCTCGTACAGCACCACATCGTCGCCGTCGCGCCGGCACGGCCAGAACGACACCACGCCCTTGGCGGTGAGCCACTTCTCGCGCACCACGCGTTCCAGCATCTTGCGCGCATCGCCGAAGAGCTTGCGCGCGCTCTCGCCCACCACCTTATCCTCGAGGATGCTGGGATAGATGCCGGCGAGCTCCCAGGCACGGAAGAACGGCGTCCAGTCGATGCGCTCGATCAGCTCGTGCAGGGGATACTCGGCGAAGATGCGGCTGCCCGTCACCGCCGGCTTGGGCGGCGTATATTTCGACCAGTCGATCGCATAGGCGTTGGCCCGGGCGATCTCGAGCGAGACCAGCTTGTCCTTCTTGCCGTCGCCGCGCTCGACCCGGATCGCCTCGTACTCGGCGGCGACGCGGGCGGTGAACTCGCGCGCCTGGCCTTTCGACTCCGAGGTGAGCGCGGTGCACACGCCGACGGCGCGCGAGGCGTCGAGCACGTGCACCGTCGGCCCTTCGTAGCGCGGCGCGATGCGCAGCGCCGTGTGCACCTTCGAGGTCGTGGCGCCGCCGATCAGCAGGGGCACCTTGAAGCCCTGCCGATTCATCTCCTCGGCCACCGTCACCATCTCGTCGAGCGACGGCGTGATCAGGCCCGACAGGCCGATCATGTCGGCACGATTGTCGTTGGCCGATTTCAGGATGTCCTGGAACGGCACCATGACGCCGAGATCGATGACCTCGAAGTTGTTGCACTGCAGGACCACGCCGACGATGTTCTTGCCGATGTCGTGGACGTCGCCCTTGACCGTCGCCATGACGATGCGGCCCTTGCTGCGCGACGTGGAAGTCTTCTCCGCCTCGATGTAGGGCAGCAGGTGGGCCACCGCCTTTTTCATCACGCGGGCGCTCTTCACGACCTGCGGCAGGAACATCTTGCCGGCGCCGAACAGGTCGCCGACCACGTTCATGCCGGCCATCAGCGGACCTTCGATTACCTCGATCGGCCGCGCGATCTGCCGGCGCGCCTCCTCGGTGTCCTCGACCACGAACTGGTCCATGCCCTTGACCAGGGCGTGCTCCAGCCGCTTCTCGACCGGCCAGCTGCGCCATTCGGCGTCCTGTGTGGCGGCAACCTCGCCGGTACCCTTGTACCTGGGCGCCAGCTCGAGCAGGCGCTCCGTGGAATCGTCCCGGCGATTGAGGATCACGTCCTCGCAGGCGTCGCGCAGCTCCTTCGGGATCTCGTCGTAGACCTCGAGCTGGCCGGCATTGACGATGCCCATGTCCATGCCCGCCTTGATGGCGTGATAGAGGAACACCGAGTGCATCGCCTTGCGCACCGGCTCGTTGCCCCTGAAGGCGAAGGACAGGTTGGAGACGCCGCCCGAGATCTTGGCGCTGGGGCAACGCTGCTTGATCTCGCGCGTCGCCTCGATGAAATCGACGCCATAGTTGTTGTGTTCCTCGATACCCGTGGCGACAGCGAAGATGTTGGGGTCGAAGATGATGTCCTCTGCGGGGAAACCCACCCGGTTCACCAGGATGTCGTAGGCGCGGGCGCAGATCTCGACCTTGCGCTGCCTGGTGTCGGCCTGGCCCTTCTCGTCGAATGCCATGACGACGACGGCAGCGCCGTAGCGGCGCACCTTGCGGGCGTGCTCGATGAAAGCCTCGATGCCTTCCTTCATCGAGATCGAGTTGACGATCGGCTTGCCGGCGACGCACTTCAGCCCGGCCTCGATCACGCTCCACTTCGAGCTGTCGATCATGATCGGCACGCGGGCAATGTCGGGTTCCGAGGCGATCAGCTTCAGGAACGTCTCCATCGCCTTCTCGGCGTCGAGCAGGCCTTCGTCCATGTTGACGTCGATGATCTGCGCGCCGCTCTCGACCTGCTGGCGCGCCACCTCGATCGCGGCGGCATAGTCGCCCTCGAGGATCAGCTTCTTGAACCTCGCCGAGCCGGTGACGTTGGTGCGCTCGCCGATATTGATGAAGGTGGCGCGCTGTGCCTCGGGGGCGCCGTCGTTCCGATCCTGCGTCATCAGAAGAAGCTCGCCGCTTCCATGCCGGAAAGCCTGAGCGCTGGCGGCAAGGCGTGCCACTGGCGCGGCTTGACGCCTTTGACCGCCTCGGCGATCGCCGCGATGTGCCGGGGCGTCGTGCCGCAGCAGCCGCCGACCACGTTCAGCCAGCCATTCTCGGCCCAGCCGCGCACCAGCTTGGCCGTCATCTCCGGCGGCTCGTCGTAGGCGCCGAGCTCGTTGGGCAGGCCGGCATTGGGATAGACGCAGACCATGCCGTCGACCTGCGGGTTGAGTGCATTGACATAGGGGTGCAGCTCGGTGGCGCCGAAGCTGCAGTTCAAGCCCATGGTGAGCGGCCGGGCGTGGCGCACCGAATGCCAGAACGCCTCGACGGTCTGGCCGGAAAGATTGCGGCCGGCGAGATCGGTCAGGGTCATCGACACCATCACCGGCAGCGCCTCGCCGCGCGCTTCAGCCGCCTCGTCGGCGGCGACCAGGGCCGCCTTGGCGTTCAGCGTGTCGAACACCGTCTCGATCAGGATGAAGTCGACGCCGCCGTCGAGCAGGCCGTCGATCTGCTCGCGGTAGATGCCCTTCACCTCGTCGAACGTCACGGCGCGGAAGCCCGGATCGTTGACGTTGGGCGACACCGACAGGGTCTTGTTGGTCGGCCCCAGGGCGCCGACGACGAAGCGCGGCTTGTCGGGATCGCGCGCGGTCGCGACGTCGGCGCAGGCGCGCGTCAGCTTCGCCGCCGCAAGGTTGATGTCGCGCGCCATGCCGGGGATGCCGTAGTCGGACAGGCTGATGGCGTTGGCGTTGAAAGTGTTGGTGGCCAGGATATCGGCGCCGGCATCGAGGTAGGCGTTGCAGATCTCGCCCACGACATCGGGCCGCGCCAGGTTGAGCAGGTCGTTGTTGCCCTTCTGGTCATGGGCGAAGTCGCGGCCACCGCGGAAGCCTTCTTCGTCGAGCCGGTAGCTTTGGATCATCGATCCGTACGGCCCATCCTTGACCAGGATGCGCTCGCCGGCAATATCGCGCAGGAGCTGCGCCTTTTCGATGCGGCTCTGCCCTGAGCCTTGTCGATGGGTCATTGCGGACGTACTCCCAGCAAGTGGCAGATCGCAAAGGTGAGATCGGCGCGGTTCAGCGTATAGAAGTGGAACTGATCGACGCCCTCGTCGCGCAGCCGCCGGCACAGATCGCCGGCCACGGTGGCGGCGATCATGCGGCGCGTCTCGACATCCTCGTCGAGCCCGTCGAACAGGTTGGCGAACCAGGTCGGCACCTTTGAGCCGCACAGGCCGGCAATGCGCGTCACCGCCTGGAAATTCGACACCGGCATGATGCCGGGCACGATCGGCGCGGCGATGCTGGCCGCGGCGGCACGGTCGCGGAAGCGCAGGAAATCGTCGCATTCGAAGAAGAATTGGGTGATGCAGCGGTCGGCGCCGGCATCGACCTTGCGCTTGAGGTTCTCCAGATCGGCCGCGGTGTCGGCCGAGTCGGGGTGCTTCTCGGGATAGGCTGCGGCGCTGATCTGGAACGGGCCGATCTTCTTCAGGCCGGTGATGAGCTCGGCCGCATTGGCATAGCCGCCGGGATGCGCCGAGTACTTGCCGCCCATGCCGGACGGCGGATCGCCGCGCAGCGCCACGATGTGGCGAATGCCGGCGTCCCAATAGCTCCGCGCGATCTCATCGATCTCGTCCCTTGTGGCGCCGACACAGGTGAGGTGCGCGGCGGGATCCACTCCCGTCTCCTTCTTCAGCCGGACGACGGTCTCGTGCGTGCGCTGGCGGGTCGAGCCGCCGGCGCCGTAGGTTACCGAGAAGAACGTTGGACGCAGCGGCGCGAGACGCACCACGGTCTCCCACAGCGTGCGCTCTGCCGCCTCGGTCTTGGGCGGGGAGAATTCGAACGAGACCTTCAGGCGCTGCGGCGCCCGCGCGGGAAACTCGGCAGCAGCGATGCTGAGCGGGCCGCCCAGCGGGCCGGTATCGGGACTCATCGCGACACTCCATGCGAGGAAAGGACGGTCGACCGGGCCGCATTGCGTTCCGGCACGTCGCGCTCGCCGCGCCAGATGCCGGTCATCAGGCGCCGGCCGGGGAAGTGGATGGGCTCCAGCGGGTTGAGGCCGGCGCTCCTGAGCCAGCCCTGGACCTGGTTGTCGGCGAAGCCGAGATGGACGTGGGCGTGCTCGCGCTTCAACTCGACCAGGTCGTGCGGCGAGAAATCGACCACCAGCACGACACCGCCCAGGCGCACGACACGCGCCGCCTCGGCCAGCGCGGCCGCCGGATCGTCGGCGTAATGCAGCACGTGGTGAATGGTGACGACGTCGTAGCTGTCGGAGTCGACGGGCAGGGCATACATGTCGCCCTGGCGGATGTCGGCATTGTCGATGCCGGCGCGGGCCAGGTTGGCGCGCGCCAGCGCCAGCATCTCGCGCGACTGGTCGATGCCCAGTGCCTGCTCGACCTTGGGCGCCAGCACCTCGAGCAGGCGGCCGGTGCCGGTGCCGATGTCGAGCAGCCGGCGGGCGCCGATCGGCAGGTGATGGGCGAGCGCGCGCTCGATCTCGCGGTCGGCGACATGCAGGGCGCGCACCTCGTCCCAGCGCTGGGCATTGTCGCGGAAGTAGCGCACTGCTGCCGTCTGGCGGCGCTGCTGCAGGGCATCGAGCCGGGCGCGGTCGGCGGCGATGCGGCTGTGCCGCGGATCGAGCCGGCGCACGAACTCGCGCACCAGCGCCGCATCGTCGCCCGCCGTGACCAGGCGGAAGCGCGTGAACTGGGCTTCGCGGAACCGTTCCAGCAGCCCCGCCTCGACCAAGAGCTTCAGATGGCGCGACACCCGCGGCTGGCTCTGACCCAGGACGTGGACGTAGTCGCTGACGGTCAGATCCTCGCGCGCCGCCAGGGCGAGAATTCGCAAGCGCGTATCCTCGGCCGCGGCGCGCAGAAGCGTGAGCAGATGATCCATAAAGTAAAGCATATAAGCATATCTTTATGTTTGCAATCGCGATCTATCCCTGAATCGCCGCGGTCAGCGCTCTTCAAAGTACAGGCGCCCTGTGCAAGACTGCGCTCACGACCGGCCCGGAGCTTCGTGGGCCTGGGGATGCACTGGGGTTGGCGTTCATGATTGCAAGCGTGTCCAAGGGAATGGCGGCCGGCGCTCGCCGATCCGTTGCTGCGGCCGCGCTGGCAGCTGCCCTGGTCGGCGGCTGTGCCTCGGGCGACACCGGGGCCGCCGAGGTCTGGGATCCCATCGAGACCCCCAATCGTTTCATTTTCTCGTTCAACCGGGCGATCGATGTCATGGCGATCCGGCCGGTCACGGTGCTGTATCGGGACTGGGTGCCCGAGCCGGCGCAGAAGAGCGTCCGCAACGTGCTCGACAACCTCGGTGAGCCGGTCACCGCGATCAACGAGGTGTTCCAGGGCGACCCGAGCCGGGCCGCTACCACCATGGCGCGCTTCCTGGTCAATTCGACCATCGGCCTTGGCGGGCTGTTCGATGTCGCCACCAGATTCGGCCTGACGCGCACCAAGGAGGACGCCGGCAAGACCAGCGGCATGTGGGCCGGCAAGGGCGTCGAGCCGGAGAATGGCGGCTTCTACCTCATGCTGCCGCTCGCCGGCCCATCCAATGCCCGCGATGCCACCGGGCTGATGATCGACTACGCCATCGATCCTTTCCAGATCCTGCCAATCGCCTTCAACTGGGACTGGTTCTACTATTCGGCGCCGCGCTACGGGCTCACCGTCATCGACTATCGTTCGCGCACCATGTTCGCCCTCGACGATCTCGAGAAGAACAGCGTCGACTACTACGCCGCCCTGCGATCTGCCTACACGCAGAACCGGGCCGAGCTGATCCGCGCCAAGCGCGAGAAGACCGACACCAAGGGCGAGCTCGATCGCCGCGACAATCTCGCCCTGGTGAATGAGGTTTTCGCCGTTCGGCATCGGCATCGACGCCGTGCTGGAAGCGTTCCGTCAGTAGGCCATTGCAAGGGAGCGAACAGTGTCGCTGCTCGCCAGTCGTCGTGTTGTCCTCGGTCTCGCCGCCGGTGTCGCCGTTGTGACGTGCGTACGCTGCCGGTCAGCGGCGAGATCCGGCCGCGCAGCTGATCGAGCGCACGGCCACCGAAGTCATCCAGATCATCAAGGCCACACCGCCTGGCCCGGCCCGCCAGGCCGCGATGCAGAAGGTGCTGCAGACGAGCTTCGACTTGCCCTACATGGGCCAGACGGCGCTCGGCGCGAACTGGAACAAGACCGACCAGCAGCAGCAGGTACGATTCCTCAAGGCAGTCGACCAGTTGAGGCATGGCCGTACTTTACGGTTCGGCCAATACAACGGCCAGACGCTCACCGTCGGCAAGACGACGTCCCGGCCCAATGGCGTGTGGATGGACAGCCGGATCAACCAGGCCAATGGTCAGCCGATCAAGCGAATGGGAGGTCCGGCAGCTCGCCGCCTGCCTCGCTGACGTCAAGGTCGAGGGCGTCCAGCATGGTCGCGACTTAGACGTTCGGATTTCATTCCTACATCCAGAACAACGGCGGCAAGGTGCAGCCGACGTGTTGATCGACGAGCTCAGAGTCCCGCGCGGGCCGCTGGTGGTGCAGGCGCCCGACAGACGAGCTAGCCGGTGGGAGAGTGGCGGCGTTTTCCCGGTCCGCCGTTCCGTAGGAAGCTCGGCCGGTCGAAGGAGAGCGCCATGGACAGCTCGCCGTCGCAAAGAACATGCCTCGGTAGATCCGGTCTGGGCGCGTTCGCGAGGCCGCGCACGGCAGCCGCGGCCGAGCCGGTGCTGGCGGGCGTCCTGCACGCCACGATCCTGAGCCAGACCAGATCTGAAGGCGCTCAGCTACCATCTGGCGCGCCTGGTTGCGACGACCGAGGTGCCGGCGGCGCTGATCCGCCAGATCTTCGAGGAAGCGTTCGCCAGCGATCCGGCGATCGGGCTGTCGCGCGCGCGCCGACATCGTCGTTGGGGTGACGGATCGCGATCCAGCCTGCACGTCGCACCTCGATCCGCTGCTGTGGTTCAAGGGCTACCATGCGTTCCAGACCTATCGCGTGGCTCATTGGCTTTGCTGCAGCGGCGGCAGACGCTCGCCCATTCCTGCGTAGAGCCGCGCCAGCGCCATTCGGCCTCGACATCCATCCCGGCGCGCGCATCCGGCAAGGCACCTTCATCGATCACGGCACCGGCGTGGTGATCGGTGATGACCGCCGTGGTCGAGGACGGCGTGTCCATGCTGCGCCGCGGACGCTGGGCGGCACCGGCAACGAACGCGGCGATCGCCATCCCAGGTGCGGCGCGGCGTGCTTCTGGGTGCCGGGGCCAAGGCTGGGCAACATCGAGATCGGCGCCGCGCCAAGATCGCCGCCGGCAGCGTGCTCGAACTACTGCGGCCGACTGCACGGCGGCCGGGGTCCCGGCGCGCATCATCGGCTGCGTCGACGTGCCCGAGCCGGCACTGGAGATGGATCAGCGGATCTGAGGCGTCCGGCGACCGCCTGGGCAAGAGCGGGCGCTATCGCCTGAGCCAGGTCCAGGCGAACAGGCAGGTGGCGATGCCGTGGCCGGCCGCTCCGATGACCAGAAGACGGGCGGGCCAGGTCCCGGTGCTGACCATGGTCGCCAGCATCAACGTGGCGAGGTAGAGCGTGGCGAGCGCGCTGTAGAACAGCAGGCCACGACTTGCCCGCTTGCCGCCCAGCGCCGGCCAGAAGCCGACGCCGACGGCGAAGAGGGCGATGCCGAGCAACCGAAGGCCGACGACGTGGCCCGGGCTGCCGAGCCCCGGTTCGGCCAGGAAGCGGCTGACCGCCACGGCGAGCAGCACCAATGCGAAACCGGCAATGACGCTGACGGCGGCTGCAATCCCGCGCAGAAGCTGCGGCCGGGTGATTCCCGTGCGGAAGACGTCGTTCAGCGACGTTCCCCGCGTTTGCTGGAACGTATTCATGTCTCAACCACCCTCGATCGAGCGATTCCCAGGTCGCCCGGCCACCCAAGTACCCAACGCTTCCCGCACCGCAAGCAAGCGCACTTGAGGCTTGGTTGCAAGCGAGATCGGTTGTCACAAGGGCCATACAACATCCAAATACCGGCCGTTGAGGGGCCGGCCCGCGGCGCTTGGAGGTCCAATTGCGGCGATGTCAGGAATGCGCCGGAGCCGCCGGCTTCCTCACCGGCCAGATCTTGGCCATCAGCCAGCTCACCAGCAGGCCGACCAGGCATCCGAACAGGACCTCGCCGACCTTGTGCAGGCCGTTCTCGAGCCCGCTCAGCTTGGAATGGCTTTCCAGGCCCGAGGCGATGACGAGGGCGGCGGTGATCGGCGCCTGGCGCCACATGGTCTGGATGTGGATGACATAGGACGAGACGAAGACTGCGACGGCAAGCGCGACCGGAAGCTTCCATTCGCTGGGATCGCCGACGGCGAGGAACGCCAGCCCGACGACGCAACCGACCAGCACGTTGATGAGGCGGCTCCTGAACATGCGCGCGGCTTCCTCGACCTGGGGATCCGACGCAGCGATCATCGAGGCGATCGCCCAGATCGGATTGGTGTCGGCGATGTGCACCAGCACGTCCCAGACGATCGATGAGGCAATGAAGACGTTGACCGAGAAGCGGATCCCGAGGATGTCGCGTCGCACATTGTCGGCCCATTCCCGCAGGGCATGGATGGTCATCGGCGGCAGCGGCATCGATCGTCTCCCCTGATGACGCTACTCCGGGTGACGGGCGCTAGACAAACGCCACTTCCTTCTCCTCCCCAGCTTCGCTGGTGAAGTGTCGCCGTCAAAGGCTTTTGGCCGCGTAGCGGCCAAAATGCCGATACGGCGACGGCGACGGAGGGGACTCGTGGCCGCTCCCGAGCAGCGCTGGGGGATGATTCGACGACCTACCGCCGCACCAGCGGCTTGTACTTGATGCGGTGCGGCTGGTCGGCGTCGGAGCCGAGGCGGCGGTGGCGGTCGGCCTCGTAGTCCTGGTAATTGCCTTCGAACCATTCGACGTGGCTGTCGCCCTCGAAGGCCAGCATGTGGGTGGCGATGCGGTCGAGGAACCAGCGATCGTGGCTGATGATCACGGCGCAGCCGGCGAAATCGACCAGCGCCTCCTCGAGCGCGCGCAGCGTGTCGACGTCAAGATCGTTGGTCGGCTCGTCGAGCAGCAGCACGTTGGCGCCGCTCTTCAGCATCTTGGCCAGATTGACCCGATTGCGTTCGCCGCCAGACAGTTGGCCGACTTTCTTCTGCTGGTCGGCGCCCTTGAAGTTGAACGAGCCGCAGTAGGCCCGGCTCGGCACCTCGCGAGTGCCGAGCTTGATGATGTCAAGACCGCCCGACAGCTCCTCCCACACGGTCTTGTTGGGATCGAGCGTCTCGCGGCTTTGGTCGACGTAGCCCAGCTTTACCGTCGGGCCGACCGAGAAGGTGCCCGAGTCGGGCTTGTCCTGGCCGGTGATCATCTTGAACAGCGTCGTCTTGCCGGCGCCGTTGGGGCCGATCACGCCGACGATGCCGCCGGGCGGCAGCTTGAACGACAGATCGTCGATCAGCAGCCGGTCGCCGAAGCCCTTGGAGATCTTGTCGTATTCGATCATCGCGTGATCGCCCAGCCGCGGCCCGGCCGGGATGACGATCTGCGCCTGGTCGAGCGTCGCCTGCTTCTCTTCCGCCACCATCTGCTCGTAGGCCGCGATGCGCGCCTTGCTCTTGGAGCGCCGCGCCTGTGCGCTCTGGCCCATCCATTCGAGCTCGCGCTGCAGGGTGCGCCGGCGGGCATCGGCGGCCTTCTCCTCGAGCGCCAGCCGCTGGTCCTTCTGCTTCAGCCACGACGAGTAGTTGCCTTCCCACGGGATGCCGGCGCCGCGATCGAGCTCGAGGATCCAGCCGGCGACATTGTCGAGGAAGTAGCGATCATGGGTGACGGCCACGACGGTGCCCGGAAACTCGCCGAGATGGCGTTCCAGCCAGGCGACTGATTCCGCATCGAGATGGTTGGTCGGCTCGTCGAGCAGCAGCATGTCGGGCTTGGACAGCAGCAGGCGGCACAGCGCAACGCGGCGGCGCTCGACGCCCGACAGCTTCTCGACGTCGGCGTCACCCGGCGGACAACGCAGCGCGTCCATCGCGATCTCGACCGTGCGGCCGAGATCCCAGCCGTTGCCGGCGTCGATCTTCTCCTGCAGCTCGGCCTGCTCGGCGATCAGCTTGTCCATGTCGGCATCGGGATCGGAAAAGGCGTTCGAGACTTCCTCGAAACGGGCCAGCATCTGCGCCATCTCGCCGGCGCCTTCCATGACATTGCCCAGCACGTCCTTCTTGGCGTTGAGCCTGGGTTCCTGCTCGAGGAAGCCCACCTTCACGCCGTCGGCCGCCCAGGCCTCGCCGGTGAAATTGTCGTCCTGGCCCGCCATGACCCGCAGCAGGGTCGACTTGCCGGCGCCGTTCAGGCCGAGCACACCGATCTTGGCGCCTGGCAAGAATGACAGCCAGATGTCCTTCAGGACCTGCTTGCCGCCCGGAAAGGTCTTGTTCAGGCCCTTCATCACGTAGATGTATTGATAAGCTGCCATGTTATTGATTCCTTATGCTTCGAGCCCGAGCGGGCCTGCGCGGGAAGGGGTGAGGTCGAGGTCGCGTTGTTGTTGCTTCTGGGCGAATTCGAGTCTCCCATCCCCGTCAGGTTCCAGGCTCCTCCTTGGGCCACTCGCTTCAGATCGGAAGGCGCCTAGATAGGCGGCCTCCGGCAGGCATTCCAGTGCGATTTGAGGGAGTTGCTGCATCTTCTTGAGACCTTCCGATGCCTTCAGGCAGACGGTGCTCGCGATAAAGTTGGAATAATTCTAAAGTAGGTGCATATTCAAGGCTGCAAACGACCGAGGAAAACATGCCAGACGAAAGCAAATGCCCGTTTACAGGTGACACCCGCAGGGCCACGAACCGTGACTGGTGGCCGAGCCAGCTCGACCTTTCGGTGCTTCACCAGCACTCCACGCTGTCCGATCCGATGGGCAAGGCGTTCGATTACGCCAGGGAATTCAAGAGCCTCGACCTCAATGCCGTGATCAAGGACCTGCATGCCTTGATGACGGACTCGCAGGATTGGTGGCCGGCCGATTTCGGCCACTACGGGCCGTTCTTCATTCGCATGGCCTGGCACGCCGCCGGCACGTACCGGGTCGGCGACGGCCGCGGTGGCGCCGGGTCCGGTCAGCAGCGCTTTCGGCTGCTCTGGCCGATCAAGCAGAAATACGGCCGCAAGATCTCGTGGGCCGACCTGCTGATCCTGACCGGCAACGTCGCCCTCGATTCGATGGGCTTCAAGACTTTCGGCTTCGGCGGCGGCCGCAAGGACGTCTGGGAGGCCGACCAGGACATCTACTGGGGACCCGAGGGCAAGTGGCTGGCCGACGAGCGTTACAGCGGTGACCGCGATCTCGAGAATCCGCTCGGCGCGGTGCAGATGGGCCTGATCTACGTCAATCCCGAAGGGCCGAACGGCAACCCGGATCCGGTCGCCGCGGCGCGGGACATCCGCGAGACCTTCGCGCGCATGGCGATGGACGACGAGGAGACCGTGGCGCTGATTGCCGGTGGCCACACCTTCGGCAAGACGCACGGTGCCGGCGATGCGGCCCTTGTGGGACCCGAGCCGGAAGGCGCCAGCATCGAGGACCAGGGCTTCGGCTGGAAGAGCAGCTTCGGCTCGGGCAAGGGCAAGGATGCGATCTCGAGCGGCCTCGAGGTCACCTGGACGTCGACGCCGACCAAGTGGAGCACCAACTTCTTCTGGAACCTGTTCGGCTACGACTGGGAGCTGACCAAGAGCCCGGCCGGCGCCCACCAGTGGAAGCCGAAGCATGACGCGGGCGCCGGGTCGATCCCGGATGCGTTCGACAAGTCGAAGCGCCACCCGCCGGCCATGCTGACCACCGATCTTTCCCTGCGCTTCGATCCCGCCTACGAGAAGATCTCGCGGCGCTTTTACGAGAACCCCGACCAGTTCGCCGACGCGTTCGCGCGGGCGTGGTTCAAGCTCACCCACCGCGACATGGGGCCGGTCGTGCGTTACCTCGGGCCGCTCGTGCCGAAGGAGCATCTGATCTGGCAGGATCCGGTCCCGGCCGTCGATCACCCGCTGGTCGAGGAGACCGACGTCACGGCGCTCAAGGCCAAGATCCTGGCGTCGGGCCTGTCGGTCTCTCAGCTCGTTTCGACGGCCTGGGCGTCGGCGTCGACGTTCCGTGGATCCGACAAGCGCGGCGGCGCGAACGGGGCCCGCATTCGCCTCGCGCCGCAACGGGACTGGGAGGTGAATGACCCGGCCGACCTCGCCAAGGTGTTGCAGGTGCTGGAAGCGATCCAGAAGGAGTTCAACGCATCGGCGGCGGGCGGCAAGAAGGTCTCGCTGGCCGACCTGATCGTTCTCGCCGGCGGCGCGGCCATCGAGAAAGCTGCTGAAGCGGCCGGGCACGACGTAAAGGTTCCCTTTGCGCCGGGCCGCACGGATGCGTCGCAGGAGCAGACCGACGCGCATTCGTTTGCGCCGCTCGAACCGCTCGCCGATGGGTTCCGCAACTATCTGCGCGGCAGGCCGCGCCTGTCGCCCGAGGAGATGCTGGTCGACCGGGCGCAACTGCTGACGCTGACAGCACCCGAGATGACGGTGCTGGTCGGCGGCCTGCGCGTGCTCGGCGTCAATGCCGGCAAGGCCAAGCACGGCGTCTTCACGACGAAGCCTGAGGCGCTGACCCACGACTTCTTCGTCAACCTGCTCGACATGGCCACCGAGTGGCTGCCGTCGGCCGACACGCAAGGCGTCTACGAGGGACGCGACCGCAAGACCAGCCAGGTCAAGTGGACCGGCACCCGCGTCGACCTGATCTTCGGTTCGCACTCGCAACTGCGCGCGCTGGCCGAGGTCTACGCCTGCGCCGACTCGCAGGAGAAGTTCGTGAAGGACTTCGTCGCTGCCTGGACCAAGGTCATGAATCTCGACCGGTTCGATCTGGGTTGATCGCCTTCTTCTTCTCCTCCCCAACGCAGTTGGGGAGGTGTCGCCGTCTTACGGCGACGGAGGGGTCATGGGCATCACCACTGACGCTCAGACCCCTCCATCCGCGATTACGCGGACACCTCCCCAGCGAAGCTGGGGAGGAGCATGACTTGCTTGTAGCCGCCCCGCCGAACGGGTTGAATGACGGCGGGAGAAACGCTCACGCATGCTGGCGGAACCAACCGTCCTGGCGCTGTCTCTCGCCTATCTCGGGCTGCTGTTCGCGGTCGCCTGGATCGGCGACCGGCATGCGCGCACCTGGTCGGCGAGCTCGCTGGCGCCGGCGGTGTACGGCCTGTCGCTCGCCATCTACTGCACGTCGTGGACGTTCTACGGCGCGGTCGGCCGCGCCTCGACGTCGGGCATCGACTTCATCCTGATCTATACCGGTCCTGCCCTGGTCGTCCTTGTCGGCTACCCGATGCTGCGCAAGATGGTGCGGCTGGCCAAGCAGCACAACGTGACCTCGATCGCCGATTTTCTCGCCTCGCGCTACGGCAAGAGCCGCGCCGTCGGCGTGACTGCCACGCTGTTCGCCACGGTCGGCGTGCTGCCCTACATTGCCCTGCAGCTGCAGGCGGTGTCGTCGACCTTCAAGACCATCGCCGAACCGACGCCGTGGCTCGACGGCTCGCGCGGCGTCGTGCACACCGATACCTCGCTGATCGTCGCGGCGCTCATGGCGGTCTTCACCATCCTGTTCGGCGTGCGCAACGTGCAGGCTTCCGAGCAGCATCGCGGCATGATGCTGGCGATCGCCTTCGAATCGGTAGTGAAGCTGCTCGCGCTGCTGACTGTGGGGCCGTTCGTCCTGTTCGTGCTGTTCGACGGGCCGAGCGACCTGCTGGCCCGTGTCGCCGACACGCCGGCGGTGGCGGATCGTGTGTCGCGCGAGGGGGCACCGCTGACCTGGGTCGTGACGACGTTGCTGTCGGCGATGGCCTTTCTCTGCCTGCCGCGGCAGTTTCATGTCGCCGTCGTCGAGCACGACCATCCCTCGAGCCTCAAGACGGCGCGCTGGCTGTTTCCGCTCTACCTGA
Source organism: Reyranella sp. (assembly GCF_044224635.1). GTDB lineage: Bacteria > Pseudomonadota > Alphaproteobacteria > Reyranellales > Reyranellaceae > Reyranella. Next base: position 79,422 of record NZ_JBGAKA010000020.1, read on the forward strand.
TCCTGATCAACCTGTTCGTCGTGCCGATCGCGGCAGCTGGCTTGCTGCTGCTCGAGGCGCGGGTCAACCCCGACGTCTACGTGCTTCAGTTGCCGATCGCCCACGGCCAATCCTGGCTCTCGGCGTTCGTCTTCATCGGTGGCCTGTCGGCCGCGACCTCCATGGTCATCGTGGCCTGCATGGCGCTGTCGGGCATGATCGGCAACGAGCTGGTGATGCCCTACCTGCTGCGCCGCCAGGGTCGATGGGGTGCCGGCACTGCGCGTGACATGGGCCCGCTGGTCGTGTTCGTGCGCCGCGCCGCGGTCGTGCTCATCCTGATGGCGGCCTATGCCTATGAACGCATCATCTCGGGCTACCTGCCGCTCGCCTCGATAGGCCTCATCAGCTTCTGCGCCGTTGCCAACTTCGCGCCCGGCGTGGTGCTTGGTCTCTACTGGCGGCGCGCCCATCGCTACGGTGTCGTCGCCGGCCTGGCCGGCGGCTTCCTCGTCTGGCTCTATGCCCTGCTGCTGCCGACCCTCAACCAGGGCGCCGGAGGTGGGCAGAGGGTGCCGCTGCAGCGCTGGCTGCCGGCGCCGCTCGCCGAGCTCGATCCGGTCGGCCAGGGCTTTGTCGTCGGCATCCTGGTCAACACCCTGCTGCTGGTCGTGGTGTCGAGGTTGGTGCAGGCGGTCGGCGCCGACGCCGAGCAGGCGCGCGCCTTCGTGCTCGGCTCCGACCACGCGGGCGAGGCCGCCGAACGGCCGCAGCGGCCGGCGCCGGCTGACGCCGCCCGGATTGCGGAGTTGCGCGAGCTGTTGACGCGCTTCGTCGGCGCCGAGCGGGCGCTCAGGGCGTTGTCGGTAGAGCCGCTCTCTACCGACGCGGCCCTGAAGCGCACGGAGCGCGTTCTGTCGGGTGCGCTGGGCGCCGCATCGGCCCGCATCATTGTCGCCGCCTTCGGGCGGCGGGGCCGCTTGTTGCCACGACGCGCGCGCGCCCTGATCGACGAGGCCTCCGAGGCGATCGGCTACAACTACGAGATTCTGCGCAATACGCTCGACCATGTCGGCATGGGCATCGCCGCCTTCGACCGCGACCGTCGGCTGGAGATCTTCAATGACCGATTCACGCTGCTGCTGTCGCTTGACGCCGACTCCGTGGCGGTCGGCGCTTCGCCCCTGCAGTTCGGCGCATCGCCCGACGTAGCCGCCCTGCTGCGCCGGCCTGAGGCGCCACAGACCCACGAGATCAACACCCGCGAGGAACGGGTGATTGAACTACGCCTTGATCCCCTGCCTGGTGGCGGGTTTGTCGTCACCTGCAATGACGTGACGGCGCGCGTGCGCACGGCGGAAGCCTTGCGCGAAGGGGACCGTCGCCTGCGCCAGGCGGCCGAGACGCTCGAGCAGCGGGTGGCCGAGCGGACGGCAGAGCTCGAAGCGAGTCGCGCCGAGGCCGAGGCGGCCAATCTCGGCAAGACCCGCTTCATTGCTGCCGCCAGTCACGACCTGCTGCAGCCGCTCCACGCGGCGCGCCTGTTCACGGCAGCATTGATCGATCGTGATCCGGCCAACGATCTCGGCGCCAAGATCGAAACCAGCCTGGGTGCCGTCGAATCCCTGCTCGATGCGCTGCTCGATATCTCCAAGCTCGATGCCGGCGCGTTCCGGCCGGAGAAGCGGCCCTTCCCGTTGCAGCCGCTGTTTGATTCGCTGGCGACCGCCTTTGCTCCGGTGGCAGCCCGACGCGGCGTCGAGCTCGTCGTCGTCCCGACGAGCGCCTTCGTGTCGACCGATCCGGCATTCTTGCGTCGCATCCTTCAGAACCTCCTGTCGAATGCGTTGCGCTACGGCCGGGTCGAAGGGCGCCAGGCCCGCGTCCTGCTGGGGTGTCGTCGCGTGGGCACCGAGGCGCTGCGCATCGAGGTCAGGGATAACGGTCCAGGCATCGCAGCGGACAAGCAGGCGGTGATCTTCGATGAGTTCGTGCGCCTGCAGGCGGAGGACGACGCGCCGCGCGAGGAGCGGGGACTCGGGCTTGGGCTGGCGATCGTCGATCGCATCGCCCGCATGCTCGACCTGCCGGTCGGTATCAAGTCGGCGCTGGGGAAGGGCTCGATCTTTTCAGTCACCGTTCCGTCCGTGCCAGCAGTGGCGACCTTGCTGGTCGCGCCGCCGACGCCGAAGCCAACACCGTCGATCGAGGCGGAGAGCTTCGTGCTTTGCATCGACAACGAAGCGACGGTACGGGAGGCCATGGCTGCCCTGCTCAGCGGTTGGGGATGCCGGGTCGCCACCGCAGCTTCTCAGGAGGAAGCACTGGACCAGGTGACAGGTGCCGGACGACTACCCGACCTCGTGTTGGCCGATCTGCATCTTCATGACCGCGGCAACGACAAGCCGGATGGGCTGGAAGTCGTCGAGGCTTTGCGCCGGTCGTGGCAGCGCGCGGTGCCCGCGGCGTTGGTAACGGCCGATCGGGATCCGACGCTCAGGGTGCGCGCCCGGGCACGCCAGGTCGAGCTGCTGCACAAGCCGGTCAAGCCCGCCGCGTTGCGCGCCTTGTTGCGGTTGCGTACCCAAGAAGCCAGCAGCCGGACGGCGACTACCCCGGCGTGAGATTCCCCTTCAGCTCATCCGCAGCAGGGGAACGGCTGCAGCCGAGAGCAGGATGGCGGCAAGTTGCCGTCGCGTGAACGGCTCCTTCAGCCAGATGATCGCGATCACCAGGGCAAACACTGCGCTGGTGTCGCGCAGCGCGGCGGCGGGTGCGATGGCGGCACGACTCCAGACCCACAAGATCAGGAGGTACGACGTCACCGACGCGATGGCGATGGGAAGCGCCCGGCGGGCCTGGACGGCGAGCGTGCGCCATGATCCGCCGCCTGCGTGCGGCGCCCAGAACATTGCGGCAGCGTTTGTGATGGACACCGCGAATCCGTAGGCCAGGGGCGAACCTGCGCGGCGGACGCCCTGGGCATCGCAGATGACGTACCCGGCAGTCGTGACGCCGGCGAGCACGATCCAGCCCAGCGCCCGGCGCGGCAGCGCCACGCGTCCCGGCGAGCCCATGGCGAGGAGCAGAAGGGATGTCGAGATCAGGGCGATGCCGCAGGCGCCGTAGGAGCTCAGCGTCTCGCCGGACAAAAGGGCCGCCAGAGGCACGACGAGAAGTACCGACAAAGCCCGCACCACGGGATAGGCAACGCCGAAGCCCGACACCTGATAGGCGCGCAACAGTGCCGTCACGGTGGCAAGGTTGAAGGCTGTCGATGCCGCAATCCATAGCCACGCTGGCTGTGCAGGAAGGCCTGTCCACAACAGTCCGGGCAGGACGATTGCCGCGCTCAGCACCATCTGGGCGGTCATCAAGTCCTTGGGGTGTGAACCCGCCTTGACCGCCGCATTCCAGCCAGCGTGGAGAAGCGCACTCGCCAGCGCCGCGGCAACCTGCCAGGAGTCCATCGAGTCACGCGAGGGTGCGGTGGAAAATGGTCGTGCCTCGGGGGCCGCCTTGCGGCCACGAGACATAGCCGGGCATGCCGTTGATAGGCTTCCAGCCAAGGCCAGCATGGAGGCGCTCGGGCTCGCGCCGACTTGCGACCAGGTCGATGGTGATGGCTTCGGCGGGAATCATTGAGGAGCGCCCTCAGCGTGTGGCGATGACGACGGTATAGCGCGCCGGCTTGCGCGTTGGGTTCTGGTAGGTGACCGGTCGATCGAGCAGAAAGGCGAGGCAGTCGCCGCAATTGAGGCGATGGCGTTGCTCGCCCACGGTGACCTCGACGCTGCCGTCGAGCACCCAGACCTGATGGTGCACGGGCGTCTGCCTGTTCGTCCCCTCGTAGGCGACGAGCGCGCCCGGTGGAAACTCGATCTCGACGATCTGGATTGGCGACGGAAAGCCGGGAGGCGATACGTTGCGCCTGAGATATCCGGAGTCCGGATCGCGCCAGGCGTGCTGGTCGATTCGCCGCGACACCGGCGTCGGAGGACTATCCGCAGGCTCGAAAAGCGCTGCCAGGCTGATGTCGAGGCCGCCGGCGACCTTTTCGAGCACGACGGCGGTCGCGCTTGTCTCGCCGCGTTCGATCAGCGAGATCATCGATCGACTGACGCCGCTTCGTTCCGCCAAGGCCTCGATAGTGAGAGCACGCTCAGACCGCAGGCGTCGGACCCGGGTGGCGATCTGCTGGTCGAGGTTTTTCACTGTCACGCGGCAGCTTCCAGTCTTTTGCCGCTCTTATCCAGTATATTGGATTATTCGTCCAGTCCTTTATGTCGGAGGAAGCGACAGGCGCCGCGCCTCGATCACCGCCTGGGTGCGCGAACGGACGCCAAGCTTGCGCAGGACCACCGTGACATGCGCCTTCACAGTCGCCTCTCCGACGCCGAGCTTGTAGGCGATCTGCTTGTTCTGATCGCCCTGGACCATCAGCGCCAGCACGCGCCATTGCTGCGGCGTCAGTTGGCTGGCGCGCTGCGCGAAAGAATCGGCGGGTTCGTCAGGAGGCGCAATGATCTCGCCGCCGAGCACGGCGCGAACCGTTTCCACGATTTTTCCCAGAGACGCAGACTTGTCGATATAGGCCGAAGCGCCGAGATCATAGGTGCGGCGCACGATACCGGCATCGCGGGCCGCGGACACCACGATGATCGGTACCGTTGGATGGCTGGACCGCAGCAAGGCGAGTCCGGTGAGACCATCCATGCCGGGCATGTCGAGGTCGAGCAGCAACGCGTCGGTCTCGGGCCGGCGTTCGAGTGCCGCCTTGGTTTGCTGCAATGTTGCCGCGGTGTCGATGCGGGCACCGGCGAAGGCCTGTGCCGCAGCCGAGGCCAGCGCTTCGCGCACCATCGGATGATCGTCGGCAATCAGGAAGGAAAGGGCGTCCTCCGGCATTCGCGTTCCCTTGCGTCGGCCTCCGTGCGCATGTTGCGTCGCGGCAATCCCGTTCGGCAGCGCACAATCGATGGTCTTTGACCTTGGTCGAATTGCATCCCACCTGGACCGCCCAGCACACTACGCCATAAGTCGGGACCTTTGTACGGGCGCCCGTACAGAGCTTTGGGGAGAAACGCATATGGCAATGGCAGCAGCGGCCGACGCACCCGGACGGCCGATGAGTCGCGAGGAGCGGAAGGTCATCGTCGCTTCGTCCGTCGGCACCGTGTTCGAGTGGTACGACTTCTACCTCGCGGGCTCGCTCGCCGCGAACATCAGCGCCAACTTCTTTTCCGGCGTCAATCCGACGGCGGCGTTCATCTTCACGCTGCTGGGCTTCGCCGCCGGCTTCGCGGTGCGCCCGTTCGGCGCGCTGTTCTTCGGCAGCCTGGGTGACCTGATCGGCCGCAAGTACACCTTCCTGGTCACCATGACCTTGATGGGTATCGCGACCTTCGTGGTTGGCCTGCTGCCGGGCTACGCCTCGATCGGCATCGCAGCACCGATCGCCTTCATCGCTTGCCGTCTGCTGCAGGGCCTGGCGCTGGGCGGCGAGTATGGCGGCGCGGCGACTTACGTCGCCGAACATTCCCCGCAGAACCGGCGCGGTTTCTATACTTCGTGGATTCAGACAACGGCGACCGTCGGTCTCTTCCTGTCGCTGATCGTCATCCTGATCCTGCGCTTCTGGCTGACTCCCGAGCAGTTTGCGGCGTGGGGCTGGCGCGTTCCCTTCCTGCTGTCGATCCTGCTGCTCGGCGTGTCGATCTGGATCCGCCTGCAGCTCCAGGAGTCGCCCGCCTTCCAGCGCATAAAGGCGGAAGGCAAGAGCTCCAAGGCGCCGTTGCGGGAGGCCTTCGGCACCTGGAAGAACGCCAGGATCGCCATCCTGGCCCTGTTCGGCGGTACCGCCGGCCAGGCGGCGGTCTGGTACACGGGCCAGTTCTACGCCCTGTTCTTCCTCACCCAGTCGCTGAAGCTCGATCCCACGACGGCCAACATCGTGATCGCGGCGGCGCTCGCCATCGGCACGCCGTTCTTCATCTTCTTCGGCTGGCTGTCCGACAAGATCGGCCGCAAGCCGATCATCCTCGCCGGCTGCCTGCTCGCGGCGGTGACCTACTTCCCGCTGTTCCACGCCCTCACCAACGCCGTGAACCCGCAGCTCGAGCAGGCGCTCGAGAAGTCACCCGTCACCGTGGTGGCCGATCCCGGCGAATGCTCGTTCCAGTTCAACCCGACCGGCACGGCAAGCTTCACGAGCTCGTGCGACATCGCCAAGTCGTTCCTCGCCCGCAACTCGGTGAACTATTCCAACGAGAAGGCCGCCCCGGGCACGCCGGCGCAGATCAAAATCGGCGACAAGGTCATCACCTCGTTCGACAAGGCGAAGGCCGGGGCCGAGGGCGCCGCCAAGGAGAAGGCGTTCAACGCCGACGCGACCGCGGCCATCCGCGCCGCCGGCTATCCGGCGACCGCCGACAAGGCCAGGATCAACATGCCGATGGTGATCGGTATCCTGACCATCCTCGTGATCTACGTGACGATGGTCTACGGCCCGATCGCGGCCATGCTGGTCGAGCTGTTCCCGACCCGCATCCGCTACTCGGGCATGTCGCTGCCGTACCATATCGGCAACGGCTGGTTCGGTGGCTTCCTGCCGCCGACCGCGTTCGCCATCGTGGCGGCGACCGGCAACATCTACTCGGGCCTGTGGTATCCGATCGCGGTGGCGGGGATGACCTTCGTCATCGGCCTGCTGTTCGTGCCGGAGACCAAGGATCGCGACATCTACAAGGACGATTGACGGGCAGCCGCTCGGCAAACTGTGACCGGCGGCCCAACGGGCCGCCGGTTTTCTTTGGAGCCGGTGGCGGGCATGCTGGGAATGTCTCAGCCAAGCGGGATCGCAGCCATGAACCTCGATGCCATCACGATCGGCCATCAGCCGCCAGACGACATCAACACCATCATCGAGGTGCCGATCGGCGGCGAGCCGATCAAGTACGAGATGGACAAGGCGGCTGGCACGCTGGTCGTCGACCGCTTCCTCTACACGCCGATGCGCTATCCGGGGAACTACGGCTTCGTGCCGCACACGCTGTCCGACGACGGCGACCCGATCGACGTGCTGGTCGCCAATACCCGCCCGATCATCCCCGGCGCCGTGATGAATGTCAGGCCGATCGGCGTCTTGCGCATGGAGGACGACGGCGGCGGCGACGAGAAGATCATCGCCGTGCCCTCGTCACGCATCACCCAGCGCTACGTCAAGGTGGTGACGGCCGCCGACCTGCCCGAGATCACGCGCCATCAGATCGAGCATTTCTTCATCCACTACAAGGATCTCGAACCGGGCAAGTGGGTGAAGCTGCTGGGCTGGGGCGACGTCGACGAGGCGCGCCGCCTCATCGTCGAGGCAATCGAGCGGGCCGAGGCAAAGGCCCGGCGCTGACGACCGGACGTGGCGCTTTTTCACTCTCCTCCCCAGCTTCGCTGGGGAGGTGTCCGCGTCTTCGCGGACGGAGGAGGCGAAAGCCCCACTGCGACTCCTGACCCCTCCGTCTCGGACTACCGAGACACCTCCCCAGCGAAGCTGGGGAGGCGAATGAGAAGAGCGCCACGGAGTGGCGTGCTCCCGGCCATGAACATCATCGCCGGCGCTGGCGTAGGCGATTAGCCTGCCCTCAAGACAGATCGACGCCGATCCGACCGCGCCGTCCGGTGACCTCGACGGCGAGCTCGGATTCGCTGCGGCGCAGCGCGACGTCGACCGACGAGCCGCCGAGCGAGATCCGGCGCAGCGCGACATCGTCGAGGAAATCGGGCAACAGTGGATCGGCGAAGACGACCGACCCGCGCGCCGTGTCGAAGCCGAGACCGAGGCAGGACTGCAGCAGCGACACCGGTGTGGCGGTGGCCCAGGCCTGCGGCGAGCAGGCGACGGGATAGGGCGTGGGGCCGTGGCTCTGCCGGCGGGGAAAGCCGCAGAACAGCTCGGGCAGCCGTTGCAGATCGATGTAGCGCGACGCCGCGAACAGCCCGTCGAATATCCGCGCGGCCTGGCGGCGAAAGCCATAGCGCGCAAAGCCGGCGGCGATCAGGGCATTGTCGTGCGGCCACACCGAGCCGTTGTGATAGCTCATGGGATTGTAGCGTGGCTGGTCAGTCGCCAGGGTGCGCACGCCCCAACCCGAGAAGAACTCGGGCCGCGACAGGCACTTGACGATTTGTGCTGCGCGTTCGGGCAGGGCGATGCCGGTGAACAGCGCGTGGCCCGCGTTGGACGCAGCCACGCGACAGGGTTTCTTGTTGCCGTCGAGCGCCAGAACGTAGGTGCCCATGGCCGCGTCGAAGAATACGGCGTCGAACCGGCGCTGCAGATGGTCGGCACGTTCGGCGTATTTCCCGGCGTCGCCATCGCCCAGGCGGCGCGCAACGACCGCGGCCGCCCGCCATGCGCCGAAAGCATAGGCCTGTATCTCGACCAGGGCGACCGATCCTTCGGCGAGACTGCCGTCGGCGTGGAAGATCGAATCGTTGCTGTCCTTCCAGCCCTGGTTCACCAGGCCGGTGTCGCGTTGCCGGCGATACTCGATGAAGCCGTCGCCGTCGCGATCGCCTGACTCGTCCATCCAGCGCAGCGCCGCGATGATGTTGGGCCACAGCGCGCGCAAGGTGTCGACATCGTCGGTGCGCTCGAGATAGGCGCCGGCCAGCATGACGAACAGCGGCGTCGAATCGACGCTGCCGTAGTAGCGGCGGAACGGCACTTCGCCCAGCAGCGCCATCTCGCCGCTGCGGGTCTCGTGCAGGATCTTGCCGGGCTCGGCATCCGACGCCGGATCGAACGCGGTCGCCTGATGGCGCGCCAGGTGGCGCAGCACGCCGCGGGCGATCGCCGGATCGAGCCACAAGGTCTGCAGCGCCGTGATCAGCGAGTCGCGGCCGAAGACGGTGCTGAACCACGGGATGCCGGCATAGGGAAACGGTCCGTCCTCGGTCTCGGTGACGAGCATGTAGAGATCGGAGATGGCGCGGCGCCAGGCCTCGTTGAAGGTCGGGTTGGCGCTGGTTACGACAGCGGCACGCGCGGCGGAGATCCGCATGGCGCGGCGCGCCCGCCGCAGGGCCGGTAGGAAAGCTTCGGCGCGACCGGGGGCCCTCGGCTCCTCTTGCGCCGTGCATTCCACCGCGAGGTCGATGATCCGGGTCTCGCCGGGCTGCAGAACCAGCGCGAACACCGCGCCGTTTGCCGAGAGGTTCTCGACGGCTGAGCCAAAGCGGAGCACGGAGCGGCGGCGCAGCCCGTCGAGACCGACGTAGCCCAGCTCCACCTGCGTCTTGCCGACAATGGCGGGCTGGCGCACGCCGCGGCGCTCGCGGCGCGAGCCGCGCACCTCGAACAGATCGGCAAAGTCGGCGGCAAAGGACAGCCCGAGGCGCAAGGTCTGTGGTGTGGTGCTGAAATGGCGCAGCGCCAGGCGCTCGTGGCAGGTCGATTTCCACAGGAACCGCTGGCGGCGGATGTGGATCACGTCGTGCTCGAGCATCAGCCGGCCGTCGGCGGCGTGGATGTCCGGGTTCGTGAGGTCGCACGTCAAGAGCGCGTTGTCGTCGCGAACCGTCGAGGCCAGCAGGATGGGAAGCTGCTCGTCGAGGGTGAGCACGAAATGCGAGAGATGACGTGTGTCACGATAGAACAGGCCCTCGGGGCTTGCCGGCCCGGCGATGGCGTCGCCGCTTGGATTGAAGATGCCGAACGAGTCGGCGTGCTTCAGCGTGCGCAGGCGCCGCTCGGCCAGCGACGTGACGGCGGGAATGAAGAACTCTGCCGCCGGCACGTCCTGGCCGATGGGCAACGCCGCCTCGATCGTGCTGCCGCCGGTCGGCTTCACCGGGCATTCTCCCCTGTTCTTGACCGCTCACTGCGCGGCGGCACGGCTCTGGCCCGGCGGCACCCGACGCTGTCGGCGGACAAACGGCGGCGGACGCCTACGGTTCCGCGCTAGCGCCTGTGGACAATCAACGTCGCTGAAGCTGCGTCCAGGAACGCCATCGCGCCGACAAGCGTGGTCTCGGGCTGGTGGCCGTGGCCCACGGGCAATCCGCCGAGAATGGGAACGCCAAGCTGCTCGAGGTGACCACGCAGCAGGTCGACGACGGTGAAACCATTGATCGGTTTGAAGCAGTCGGTGAACTGGCCCACCGCCACCCCCGCGAGCCCCGCCAGATGGCCGGCCTTGCGCAGCATGGTCAACTGGCTGTCCATCACGCCTGGAGTCATGTTGACCGCCTCGAGCAGCAGGATGGCGCCCTTCAACGACGGCAAGGCCCAGCCAGCGGCAGCCGACATCGGTAACAGGCTGCCCCCGATCAACCTGCCCCTGGCCGTCCCCTCGGTGGTCAGCGCGGCAGTCGGCTCATCCGCCCTCGACCGAAGACAGATGCCTTCGGACGTCATCAGCGCCTTTCGCAGGGTCTCGCCGCCTTGGCCGTCGGGCACGAGCGATCCATGGACACTGATCAATCGGCAATGCTTCAAGAGGCTGAGCTGGAGAGCCGTGATGTCGCTGATGCCCACCAGGAATTTTGGGTCGCTGCGCGCTGCCGCAAAATCCAGCCGATCGGCGATGCGGTAGGAGCCTTTGCCGCCGGCTGCCGTGAAGAGGGCGCGCACGCTCAGGTCGCGCAAGGCGGCGTTGAAATCCGCCAGGCGTTCTTCGTCGGTGCCCGCGAGCCAGGCCACCTTGCGAAAAACATGCTCGCCGAACTCGACGTCGAGTCCCCAGCTTTCGAGCACGCTTGCGCAATGGCAAGCCCACTCTCTTGGCGGTGGGCTTGCCGGAGACACAAATCGCACCTTGTCTCCCCTTCGGAGCGGTGCCGGCATCAGGGCGAGGTCGGGTTCGGGGGAAGTCGCCGGATCCAAGATGATCTCAGCCAATCGGCATTTACGAGCGCTTGAACCTCTGCCGAACTTTTTCGGTGTCGTAGGCTCTTTCGCCGAGCGAGTCCGGGTCCCATTCGCTGCGTTCGATGCCGAGCAGGTCTCCGCCATAGACGTGGAGGGCGCCGGTGGCGCGCGCGATCGGATTGACCACCGAATGGATGATGTCGGCGCCGAACGCCACGGTCTCCCCGGTCGAGATCGACTTGGCGCCGGCCGCCTCGATACGGCCGTCGGTTCGATCGGGCAGGCGGCGCCACAGGATGTTGTCTTCGCGGCCATCGTAGATGCCGATCACCGACCACATGCGATGATCGTGCGGCATGACGATCAAGTTCGCCGGCCAGATCAGGTTGAGGATCGTCAGCTCAGGCGAGCGATGCAGGATGTCGATGCCACCGGGCCGCGGCTCGCCCAGCCCGCGCTTCACGGCGGCCGGCTCGGAGACCGAGCGGGCAACGAACTCGCGGACGGCCACCGCCGCCTGCGGGCCGGCGAGGGCTGCCTGGCAATCGGCGACGAACTGATCCTTGTCGAACATGGGGGTCCTCGCGGATGACTGCATATGGGCCGCGCATTGTGTATCGTTGTCCCCGATGCTGTCGACGTCGCAGGAGCGCCTGCTGCGCTATTGGGGACTCAACATGGGGATTGCCATGGAGATGTCCGGCGGCGCGACGTGGCCGATGTTCCGCTACAGCAAGGCCGAGCAGGCGCGCTTCATATCGATTACGGACGACCTTCCCGGCAAGGCGATGTGGGTGTTCTTCGCCGCCACGGTCGTCGTGTTCCTGGTGATGGCAGCGCTTGCCGTGGTCCTGATCCTGCTGCCCATCCTGGCCCTGGTGGCTCCCAACCCGGCCGACCTGACGCCATTGCCCTTCGTCCTGGCCATGGCCCTGGTGATCATCGTCTCCCTTGCCCTGAGCTTTCCGCTGTCGCTCGCAATCGGCGCGCGCCTCGGCGATGCGTGGGGCGGGGGCACGTGCGCCGCCGCCGAGCCGGGCGATCACGACCTCTACGCCAAGATCCGGCGCCAGTTCCTGCGCTTCGCGCTGATCGCCGGAGCGGTCTTCGTTCCAGGGTGCCTGCTGTTCATCCTCTTCGACATCGACGCGGGCCCCGTGGTCGAAATGCTGAAGCTCGTCTGCGCGGTGAGCACGCTGGGCGGCCTGGTCGGCTTCTGGCGGACGCGGCCGAAGCGGAATTGAGGCGCGTCTGGCAATTGCACGCGGTTCGGCCGCACCGCTAGATCGACAAGGCGCGCACTGGCGTTAGTTGTTGCAGCAGGCACATTTCGGTCGCCTGATTCCAGCCGACCGAAATGTGCTTTAGCATCCGGCCATGAACGGACCTCTCGCCGGCCTTCGCCTCCTCGACCTCACTACCGTGCAGATGGGGCCGTGGTGCACGCGCATCATCGCTGATTTCGGCGCCGAGGTGATCAAGGTCGAGGCGCCGGAAGGCGATTCGAGCCGCTACACCGGCGTGCCGCGCCATCGCGGCATGAGCGGCACCTTCCAGCACAACGCCAGGGGCAAGCGCTCGATCTCAAGCGGCCCGAGGCCAAGCAGGCGATCCTGCGGCTCGCCGCCAAGTGCGATGCCTTCGCCTCCAACATCCGCCCCGCGGCCTTGGATCGACTGGGGCTCGACTACGAGGCGGTGCGCCGGGCCAATCCGTCGATCGTCTATCTCAGCATGGTGGGCTACGGCAGCGGCGGGCGCTACGCCGGCCGCCCGGCCTACGACGACCTGATCCAGGCGGCGTCCGGCGTGACCATGCTGCTGCAGCGCTCGACCGGCGAGCCGCGCTTCATCCCGATGTCGGCGATCGACCGGATCGTCGGCGGCGCGGCAGCCGACGCCCTGCTGGCCGGGCTGCTGGCCAGGGAACGGACCGGCGTCGGCCAGCGCATCGAGGTGCCGATGTTCGAAACCATGGTTCAGTTCGTGCTGTCGGAGCATCTGCAGGGCACGACCTTCGATCTGCCGACCGGCCCGCCCGGCTATCCGCGCACCCTGTCGCGCTCGCGCAAGCCCTATGCCACCAAGGACGGCTTCCTGGCGGTGCTGCCCTACAATGACGGCCAATGGCGGCGGTTCTTCGAGGCCATCGGCAAGGGCCACCTGCTGAAGTAGGACCCGCGCTTTGCCGACATCACGTCGCGCACCGCGAATATCGACGCGCTCTACGACATGATCGGCGAGGAACTGAAGGCCCGTACCACCGGCGAATGGCTGGAACTGCTGCAAGGGGCCGATATCCCCTGCATGGTGCCGCACACGCTCGACTCCGTGCTCGACGATCCGCATTTGAAGGACCGCGGCTTCTTCGTGTTTCAGGACCATCCGTCGGAAGGGCGCATCCGCACCATGGCCGAGGCGATCTTAAGAGACGCATGGATGCCCGGAGCCCAACTCCAGGATGCAGACTTCACGCAGGCGAGTCTCGCTGGATCGCGCCTGATCGGAGCGTCCCTTCGGCAAACTCAGTTGCGGGGTGCAGACCTTCGCAACGCTGACCTTAGCGACACCGACCTGACTGAGACGGATTTCTCGGGGGCAAATTTGGCCGGCGCAAAGTTGTACGGGGCGAAACTGGTAGGTACCAACTTGGAAGAGGCAAACCTGTCCGGCTGTTGCGTCTACGGAGTGTCGACCTGGGATCTGCGAATAGCGGGTGCAATTCAATCCAATCTAGTCATTTCACGACCTCTCGAATCGCCTATTCAAGTCGATTATCTCGAGGTGGCTCAATTTACGGGTTCACGGCTTGGAGCATATTCCATTCTGAACCGAGTATGCCCGTCGCAGCACCATCCCCAGTGAGCTCTGGCGGGCTCGAGTTCGCTAGCTCGCCTGTGGTTTTCGCATACGACGCGAACGGCCGGGCGGGGTACGCTCGGCCTGAGCCTGGGGCCCAACCCTGCGCCAAGCCATGCGCCAAACTCCGCGGAGGTATCGATGAGCTACGATCTCGTCATCAAGAACGGCACGGTCGTCGACGGCACGGGGGCCAAGCGTTACCAGGCCGACGTGGCGATCGCCGGCGGCAAGGTTGCAGAGATCGGCAAGGTGAGCGAGGGGGCCAGGCGCACCATCGACGCCGACGGGCTGGTCGTGGCGCCGGGTTTCGTCGATCCGCACACCCACTACGATGCCCAGATCTGCTGGGACGGCGCGGTGACGCCGTCGTCCTGGCACGGCGTCACCAGCGTGGTGATGGGCAATTGCGGCGTCGGCATCGCGCCCTGCAAGCCCGAGACCCGCGAGATCGCCATGCGCGATCTGGTCAATGTCGAGGGCATCCCGTTCGACGTGCTCAACCAGGGCATCACCTGGGACTGGGAAACCTTCCCGCAATTCATGGATGCCGCCGCGGCGCGCAACCCGTCACTCAACCTCGCCTTCATCGCGCCGCTGACGCCGTTCCGGCACTACGTCATGGGCGAGGCCTCGATGGAGCGGTCGGCGACGCCCGAGGAGACGGCCAAGATCGCCGCGCTGATCGGCGAGGCAGTCGATGCCGGAGCGCTCGGCTTCTCGAGCACGACGCTCAACCAGCATATCGGCTTCGAGGGCAAGCCGCTGGCCTGTCGCAACGCCAGCCGCGAGGAGATGAAGGCCTATGCGAACGCGCTCAAGGTGCGCGGCAAGGGCGCCATCGAGATCGCGCTGACCCGCCAGGTTGGCGTGCTCGAGCAGGACCAGTGCGAGCTGCTCGACTTCCTGCTGACCGAGAGCGGCCGGCCGGTGACCTTCATCGCCCTGTTCGATCGCGACGACATCCCCGAGGCGGTGCGCGACACGTTGCGCCGCGCCGCGCCGATGATCGCCAAGGGCGCGCGTCCGCAGACCTCGCCGCTGCCGCTGACGCGCGAGATCGACATGAACAACCCGTTTTCCTTCGCCGCCTTCCCGGCGTGGAAGCGGGTGTTCGCCGACACCGCGAAAGAAGCGCAGAAGAAGGTCTATGCCGATCCGGCCTTCCGCAACGCCTTCCGCGACGACCTCAAGAATCCCCTTGGCTTCGGCAACTGGGGCCGCATCGGCGTCCACGCCGTGCGCAATCCGGCGCTCAAGGCGCTCGAGGGCAAGTCGATCGCCCAGATCGGCCAGGAGCAGGGCAAGGACGGCGTCGACACCTTCCTCGACCTGGTGCTGGCCGACAATCTCGAATGCGAGCTGACCATGGCCTCGTGGAACACCCGCGAGGATCGCATGAAGGAGCTGCTCAACAACAAGTCGATCCTGATGGCGCTTGGCGATGGCGGCGCGCATGTCGACATGCTGTGCGACGCCGGCTACCCGACCTACCTGCTGGGCACCTGGGTGCGCGAGAAGCAGGCGATCACCCTGGAGGAAGGCGTGCGCAAGCTGACCTCCGATCCGGCCGACCTGTTCGGTCTCGCCGATCGCGGCCGCCTCGCCAAGGGCGCGCCGGCCGACGTCGCGATCTTCGATCCCGAGCGCATCGGCTCGACCAACCACGGCGAGCGCCGTTACGACCTGCCGGGCGGCGCCAAGCGCATCGTCATGCCGTCCAAGGGCGTCGAGTACACCGTCGTCAACGGCGCCGTCACGTGGGAGCAGGGCAAGCTTACCGGTTCCAAGGCCGGCAAGGTCCTGCGCGGATAGGCTGCGTTGGGCAAGTGACCACAGTCTCGCCACAGGGGGTGCGTTAGAGTCAGGCGATCAGGCATGTCGGAAAGGCGGTCGTACAGGAGGGCGGCATGAAAGAGGTCCCGCTCATTGCGGCGGCTGCTCTCGCGCTGCTGGCCGGACCGGCAGCGCTCGACCCAGCGGCCCGGTCTTCGGAGCAGGTCAGTGCGGAAGAGCGTGTGTTGGGCGCGCGCGACGAGGATCTTCCGGTGACGCGCGAAGTCGCGGCGGACGGCGTTGTCGTGGGCCTGCTCGACCTCGCCTTCGTGCGCGCCGGCGTGAGCGCGGGCCTGTCGGCGGACTTGCGCAGCGCCTTCGCTGCTGCCCTCGATCTGGAACGCGACGTGCAGGCGGGCGACGCCTTCTCTCTCCGTTACGCCGAAACCCGCACGCCGCGAGGCACCGTGATCGCGCGTTGGCTCTTATGGGCCGAGTTTCGCACCAAGGCGAAGGGCAGCGTTTCCATTCATCGCTTTCGCGGCCGTGACCAGAGCGAACAACTGTGGCTGGCCGATGGGCAGGCGGCGCGGCCGCCGGCGATGCGGATGCCGCTCGACAGTGTGGTCGTGTCGTCCGGCTTTGGCGTGCGGCCCGATCCGTTCGACCAGCAGCCCGCAAGGTCGGTCAAGGCGGCCTCGATGGTGAGCCTCAAAGGCGCGGCGCCGGCCAAGCCGCTAGGCGCAAGCGACAGCGATGCTCCCCTCCCGATCAACACGCCGCTCGGTGTGCTGCTGGGCCTGGACGAGCGGTCGGTGGCCGCCCTGAAGAAAGCGGCGCGCGGTCCCTGTGCGTCGTGCCTGCACCAGGGCATCGACCTCGTGGCGCCGGCCGGCACGCCGATCCATGCTGCCGCCGATGGCGTCGTCTCCGACGCGGCGCCGAACGGGCCGTACGGCAACTGGGTCCGCATCGAGCATGCCGGCAAGCTCGCCACCGTCTACGGCCATCTCGAGAAGTTCGCAGCCCACATCGAGCCCGGCCGCACGGTGGCGCAGGGCGACGTCATCGGCCTGGTCGGCAACACCGGGCATTCGACCGGCGCCCACCTCCATTTCGAGCTCCGCACCGACGACAGGCCAGTCGATCCGATGCGCCATCCGCTGTTCAAGGGGGAGCGCCTGCAAGGGCCGGAACTCGAACGCTTCCGCCGCCAGGTCGCCCGCACGCTCGAGCAGCGCGACGGCTCTCATGTGCCTCCCCCGTAATCGGGGGAGGGATGGCTGTTCACGCCGCCGTGTAAGGCTGGCCCCAGCGGTCTTGGTAGACGAAGTCGGTGAGCGGGCCGCGGCCGACCGGGCCGAACTTGCCCATCGGATAGCCGATTGGAAGGATGGCGTAGGAGTGGACGCCGTCGGGCAGTCCGAGCGCCTTGTCGGCCTCCTTCTCGAACAGCATGTGGCGGGTCGTCAGCGTGCAGCCGAGGCCGAGCGCGCGCGCCGCCAGCAGCATGTTCTGCACGGCAGGGTAGATCGAGGCGCCCGACATGCGGTTGGGGTTGGGGCCGTCCTCCAGGCAGGCGACGATCCATACCGGCGCCTCGTGGAAATGCTCGGTCAGGTATTCGACCGCCGAGTGCTGGCGCTTGTAGCCGTCCCTGGTCGCGCCCGGCGGCGGTTCGCTGCTGGCGTAGCGCGGGCCGATGATCTCGTCGTAGGCGCGCTTGTACCAGACCTGCACCGCCTCCTTGATCTTGCGATCCTTGATCACCAGGAAGCGCCAGCGCTGGCTGTTGCCGCCGTTGGGGGCACAGACGCCGGCGCGCAGGATCTTGGCGATCAGCGCGTCGGGTACCGGGTCGGGTTTCAGGCGGCGCATCGAGCGCAGGGTTTCGATGGTCTCGAACAGGTCGGGCATGCGGTCCCTCCGATGGACTTGAGGCCCGGCATCCTATCGGCAGGTCGGCGCCAGAACCATGCGCGCGGCAGCCCGTGGCGTGGGATCAGCGGCTCTTGCGGCTGTGCGCCAGCCACTCCCAGGCGGCCGTGCAGTCGTGGGCGTGCAGCCCCCGATGATGCTGCTTGGCCAGCGCCTCCTCGTCGGCATAGTCGGCCGCCGTGGGATCGACGGCGAGAGCGAGGCCGGCCGCCACCATCTCGGCGCCGAGATCGGCGCCGTCGGCCGTGCAGCGGGCAACCACGCGGCCGTTGGCGTCGTGCGATACCGGCTCGCAGGCGATGCGACTGTCGCGCATGAAGCCGCGCAAGGCCGACTTGGCCTTGACGCCACCCGGCCAACCGTCGGCGCAGGACTGGTGGGTCTCGAGCGTGTCGATCGCCCACAGCTGGTAGATCGTGCCGTGGAGCTTGAGGACGTCGCCGCTGATCGCGGTCTGGGCCGCTGCGGGCGCGGCGGCAAGGGCGAGGAGCAGGGTGCTCAGAAGCGCAGGTCGCATGACGGCGATGCTGTGCCCCGGCTGAGGCGGAATGAAGGCGCCGTCGGTCAGCCCGGGCAAGCTGACCTGAAGCGCGCCGCGCGGGCGGCCATGTGGTCGTACTTGTTGGCAATGTCGAGCATCAGCGTCCGGGCAACGGGATCGCGAAGCCGATGCGCCAGGGCGCGCGCCTCGTCGGCGCGAGTTGCCCAAAAATCGGGCGGCGGCATCGGGGTCTCGTCCTCCCGGATCATCGTGTCTCCTCGCCGTGGCCTCGCGATCGGGGCCGGGATCGAGCCTCTTGCGGGCCGCTCCGGTCTTCGTTTTGTCGCTACGCAAGTTTCGCAACTCTCCCATTTAAAAGGGGCATGCACAATCACTGAAATGTGATCACCTGACGGTGGACGACACGAGCGGCAGGGTGAAGGTCGCCTGCTCCCCCTTGATCTCGGGCGGCAGGGGCGCGTAGGGCGAGCCGGCGCGGACACCGGCAATGACGCCTTGGTCGAATGCCGGGACGCCGCTCGAGCTGGTGATGCCGACATCGAGCAGGCGGCCGTCGCGCGCGATCACGATCCGGACGACCGTGATGCCTTCGCTCACATTGGCGCGCGCGTGATAGCGGTAGCCGGCCAGCTTGCGCACGACCTGCCAGAGATAATTGTCGGAGATTCGCGCCCGATTGTAGCTGTCGGCGGGATTGACGAAGGGTGAGGGCGACACCTCCTCGGCCCGCGGAGCCGCCGACGGCGGGCGCTGGCTCGGCGCGGCCAGGGGAGAAGGGCGGAGCTCGGGCCGCTGGGGCGCCGGCGCCGGCCTGACCGGCGGCGGAGCGAGGGCGGCGTGTGCCTGCGGCTTCGCTGCCGGCTTGGGTGGCGGGACGACCGGCGCCTCCGCCTGCTTGGGCGGTTCGACGGGCGGCGTTGGCGCCGGCGCCATCTGCTTGGCGGGCTCGACGGGTGGCCTCGGCGATGGCTCAGCCTGCTTGGGCGGCTCGACAGCAGGCGTCGGCGGAGGCGCGGCCTGCTTGGGCGGCTCGACGGTCGGTGCGGGCGGCGGCGCCGGCGCGTTCAGCGGCGGCGCCGCCGCGTCGCGCTGGGCCGCCGGATCCGGCGCCGGCGGCGTGTTGCGCTGCTCGCTGGCCCGCGGAACCTGGGTCGGCTTCTCGGCGGTGAACTCGGCGGGCGGTCTTAATCCCGGCGGGATCGGCGGCGCGGGCGGAGGAGACTCGACGACCGGCTTGGGCGGGTCGGGTGGCTTCGGAGGCTCGGGCGATTTCGGAGGATCCGGCGGCTTGGGCGGCTCGACGACCGTTACCTCGATCGCTGTCTCGGGCAGCGGCTCGCGCGGCTGGTTGGTCGCCAGCCACAGGAGCGCCGCCCCGATAAATCCATGCAACGCCAGCGTCAGCGCCAGCGCGGACGTCGACATCCGTCTGGATCGAAGAGCGAAGGCGCTGACGGTGTGGGCCACGACAGGTCTGTTCTACGGCGTGGTTGGCTCGACTGCTACCGGCCGGCAACGCGGCCGGACAGCGACGGCGCGCATCTCCGCCGGGCAATCTCGCTTCGCATTTCATCGCGTGTGTCGTATAGCCGATTCATGATGCTTCCCGTCGTCGCGTCGTCGTCGCTTGCCGTTCCATATGGAGCGGCCGTGCGGCGTGTGCAGCGGGCAAACGCCGTGATGCCTGATTTTGGCGGCGCTCTGCCGCCATCGCGGACTGCGTCAGAGTGACCAACGTCGAGGCCAGCGACTACGGCGACGTCGTCCTCTTCCTGGTCACCGCCGGCTTCGTGGTGCCGCTGTTCCGGCAATGGAAGCTCAGCCCCATTCTCGGCTTCCTGGCGGCCGGCGTGCTGCTCGGACCCTCCGGGCTCGGCTCCCTGCAGGATGTGGTTCCGTGGCTCAGCTACGTCACCATCAAGAACCCCAGGAGCGTGGCGCAGCTCGCCGATCTCGGCGTCGTCTTCCTCCTCTTCAGCATCGGCCTCGAGCTCTCGTGGGAGCGCCTGAAGTCGTTGCGCCGCCTGGTGTTCGGCCTGGGCGGGCTGCAGGTTGCGATCTGCACGGCCGTGATCGCCGCCGCCGCCATCGCGCTGGGACAGGACCCGACGGCCGCCGCCCTGGTGGGCATGTCGCTCGCCTTCTCATCGACCGCCATCGTCATGCCCCTGCTGGCCGAGCAGAAGCGGCAATACACCCCGTCCGGGCGGGCGACCTTCGCCATCCTCCTGCTGCAGGATCTCGCGGTCGCGCCGCTGCTGATCACCATCGCCTTCCTCGGCTACCGTATGGGCGAGGGCTTCTCGCCGCGCCTGCTGCTGGCCTTCGCGCCGGCCGCTATCGGCATGGTCGCGCTGGTCGTGCTGGGTCGCCTGGCGTTGCGGCCGCTGATGGCCCTGGTGGCAAAGGCCAGGAGCGAGGAGCTGTTCGTCGCCGCCTGTCTCCTGGTCGTGGTCGGCGCCGGCCTGGTGGCGGCGATCTGCGGCCTGTCGATGTCGCTCGGCGCCTTCATCGCCGGCCTGCTGCTCGCCGAGACCGAGTACCGCAAGGAGGTCGAGACCACCGTCGAGCCGTTCAAGGGGCTGCTGCTCGGCCTGTTCTTCGTCTCGGTCGGCATCGGCCTCGACCTGTCGCTGCTGGTTGCCAAGCCGCTGCAGATCATCGGCCTGCTGCTGGGCCTCATGGTGCTGAACGGCGGCGTCATCTTCGGGCTGGCGCGGCTCTTCGGCTTTGCCGCATCCGCGGCGACGGAGATCGCCCTGCTGCTCGCCGCGAGCGGCGAGTTCTCCTTCGTCGTCCTCCACTCGGCGATGTCGGAGGGCCTGGTCGAGCCATCGCTCGGCAAGGCCATCCTGGTCTCCTCGACGCTGTCGATCTTCTGCATTCCGCTGCTTGCCGCCGCCGGCGCTGCCCTTCACCGGCGCGCCGCGCCGGCCGAGCATCCGCCCATCCCGCACGACCCGACGACGACGCCGCGAGTCCTGGTGGTCGGCTACGGCCGCGTCGGCCATCTCGTCGCCGAGATGCTGACGGCGCACGGTATCCCCTGGCTCGCCGTCGATCGCACGCCCCGGCAGATCGAGGAGGCGCGGCGCGCCGGCCACGAGATCCTCTACGGCGATGCCTCGCGGCCGGAGTTCCTGCAGCGTTGCGGGCTCGAGACCGCGCTCGCCGTCGTGGTGACCATGGATTCGCCGGATGGCACGGAAGCCGTGGTGGCGACGGCGCGGCAGATCCACCGCGACCTGCCGATCGTGGCGCGGGCGCGCGACGCCCGCCAGGCCAAGCGGCTCTACAGCCTCGGCGCCTCCGATGCCGTGCCCGAGACGATCGAGGCCTCCCTGCAGCTCTCCGAATCGCTGCTGGTCGGGCTCGGCGTGCCGATGGGCCTGGTGATCGCCTCGATCCACCAGCGCCGCGAGGACTACCGCAAGGAGCTCAACGACCCCAACGCGCTCGGCGGCCGCGCCCGCAGCCTGCGCGGGGAGTAGGGACCTGTAACGAGCCAGGGCTTCAGTTGTGACGGCGCTGTTGTCATCCCGAGCAAGGCGCTTGCGAAGCAAGCGAGGGACCTTTCCTGCTGCCTCAAAGGTCCCTCGCTGTGGTCGGGATGACAATCTGCCGGATGCACTGATCTCGTGAAATGAAGTGTTCGTGCTACGCATCGGGGCTGGCGGCGAGCACGCGCAGGGCATCGATGATGTGATAGAACGAGCTGCCCGGCGCCGCCTCCTCGATCCAGGTGCCGTCGCCGGCGAGCTTGTCGCGCCACAGGCCGGGCACCGGCGTCTCGAGATAGTGCAGCAAGGCCCGCGCGGCCGCGGCCGCATCGCTGCGGTAGCCGCGCCGCAGCGCGGCGTCCTCCTCGGCGTTGGCCAGGATGAGCGCCGCCTTCAGCCATTCCGTCTGCGACCACAGCCGCGCCTTGGGATCGTGCACCGACATGTCGTCGAGCAGCTCGAACACGGCGACGCCGCGCACCGGATCGATGCCATGGTCGGCGCCGGTGCGGTAGAGGCGCCGCGCCATGCGCCGCGCGTCGTCGCGTCCGCGCGCCCGGCCCCAGCGCTCGAGCAGGCCGGCCCATTCGAACTGGTGTCCCGGCCAGACCAGGCGGCCGGCCAGTCCGGCGGCCGGCGACCAGTCCGCGTTGAAGTATTCCAGCAGATAGCGTCCATCGGCGACCACGAAGCGGCGCAGGCCGAGCTCGGCGACCTCGTCGGCCAGGGTGCCCCAGCGGGCGTCGGCGGACACCTGCTCCCAGGCCAGGGCGGCCTCCAGCAGGTGCATGTGCGGGTCGGACTGGTAGAGCGCGTCGTCGGCGAAGCCGGTGAAGCCGCCGTGCGGGCATCGCCGCTCGGCCAGCAGCCGCTCGACGATCGCCACCGCGATCGGCTCGAGGCTGCGATCGGTGGCGGCGCTGCTGCTGGCGACTGTCGCGAGCGCCAGCAAGGCGAAGGCCTGCTCGTACAGGTGCGGCGCCTTCTCGACCGGCCGTCCGTCGCTGGCCAGGGCATTCCAGAACAGACCGTCGGCGCGGCGGTAGCGGTCGAGATAGTAGTCGAGGCCGTGCCCGACGGCGCGTTGCCACGGTCCCGACCAGCCGAGCGCGCCGCCGACGGCATAGGAAAAGATCTGCCGCGCCTGGACCCGCGCGCGCCGCTCGCCAAGCACGGGGCGCCCGGAGAGGTCGATCGCTTCGTGGAAGCCGCCGGCCGACTGATCGGCGCCGACGTCCCACCATGTCGGCAAGGCATCGGCGTGCAGCCACTGCAGCAGGCGGTCGCGCAAGCGCGGGAGGTCGGCGTCGCTCATGGGGCGATGGTTTCCTCCCCACCGAAGGTGGGGAGGAGACTAAGAATGTCGCTCACCATCGCTCACATCAGCTCGCTGTAGGGCACGAAATCGACCTCGGTGCCCGACTGCAGTTTCGTCAACTCTTCGGGCAGCTCGACCAGGCCGTCGGTCTCGGTGAGGGAGGTCAGCATGCCGGCGCCCTCCTTGGCGAACCGGGTCGCCACGGCGAGACCGGCATCGGGGCGGTCGAGCGAGACGCGCACGAACTCGCGGCGGCCGGCCTTCTTCCTGTAGTCGAAAGCGCTCATCACGCGGAACCGGCGGGCGATGTGCGGCTCGGTGCCGGACAGCGCCTCGATCATCGGTCGCGCCACCAGGGCGAAGGTGAGCAGGGCGGCGACCGGATTGCCGGGCAGACCGGCGAGCGGCGTGGCGCCGATCTGGCCCATGGCGACCGGCCGGCCGGGCTTGATCGCCAGCCGCCAGAAGTAGAGCGAGCCGTGATTGGCGATCGCGGCGCGGACATGGTCCTCCTCGCCGGTCGAGACGCCGCCCGAGGTGACGATCAGGTCGTTCTTCTCGGCCGCCCGGCGCAGCACGTCGCCCAGGCTCGCCGGGTCGTCGTGCACGATGCCGAGGTCGGCGACGTCGACGTCGAGCCGCTCCAGCATGCCGGCCAGCACGTAGCGGTTGGCGTCGTGGACCTGGCCCGGCCGCAGCAGCTCGCCGGGCTCGCGCACCTCGTCGCCGGTCGACAGCAGCGCCACCGACAGGCGCCGGCGCACCGGCACCTTGACGAAGCCCAGCGCCGCCAGCAGGCCGAGATCGGCCGGTCCCAGGCGGCGGCCCGCGGTGAGCGCGATCGAGTCGCGGGCGATATCCTCGCCGGCGCGGCGCAGGTTGGCGCCGCGCTTGATGCCCGGCCGGATCGTCACCAGGTCGTGATCACGCAGGCAATCCTCCTGCATGATCACGACGTCGGCCCCGTCGGGCAGCATCGCCCCGGTGAAGATCCGGATCGCCTCGCCCGGCCCGAGCGCCATCGTGGCACCATGCCCCGCCGCGGCGCGGTCGACGCAGCGCAGCACCGTCTCGCGCACCGAATCGAGATCGTCGAAGCGCACGGCATAACCGTCGACCGCCGAGTTGTCGTAGCCCGGCACGGCGATCGGCGCGGTGATGTCCTGCCCGAGTGTGCGGCCAAGCGCGCGCCGCAGTGGCACCTGCTCGATCCCGGCGACCGGCACCACCCGCTCGAAGATCATGTCGCGCGCGGCATCGATGCCGAGAAGGGCACCGCCGAAGGCAAAGCAATCATCGGATAGCTGCGCCATGCGCTCGCGTCTCCGCTATCGCCGTCGTTCTGTGGCGGCAGGTGAGTTCGCCATCGCGAACCTTTCTGTCGTCCTGAACGCAGTGAAGGACCTCATCGCCGCCTGGTACGAGTGTACGTTGGACCGTCTGGCGATGAGATCCTTCGCTCCGCTCAGGATGACAGGAGAGGGAGGAACCACTGTCACAGGCCCTTACTCCGCCGCCTCGGCGGCGACGGCGACCGGCTCGACCTGGGCGGCGCAGAACTTGAATTCGGGAATCTTGCCGAACGGATCGAGCGCCGGGTTGGTCAGGATGTTCGCCGCCGCCTCGGCGTAGCAGAACGGGATGAACACCATGCCGTTGGGCACATCGGGGTCGACCCGCACCTTGAGCTCGATGGCGCCGCGCCGCGTCGACACCCGGATCATGTCGCCGCGGCCGATGCCGAGCTTCTCGACGTCGCGCGGGCACAGGAACGCCATCGCCTCGGGCTCGAGCTCGTCGAGCACGGCGGAGCGCCGCGTCATCGCGCCGGTGTGCCAGTGCTCGAGCACGCGGCCGGTCGACAGCACGTAGGGATAGGTCTCGTCCGGAATTTCATCCGGCGGCCGGACATGCGCCGGCACGATCCGCCCGCGCCCGCTCGCCGTCGGGAAACCTGAATTGAACAGGATCTCGTTGCCCGGCTTGTCGGCGGCGTCGGCCGGATAGGTCACCGCGCCCTCGCGCTGCAGCCGCTCCCAGCTGATGTTCCTGAGCGACGGCATGGTGCCCGACATCTCGGTGTAGACGTCGCCGACACCCGAATAGGTCCAGCCGCAGCCCAGCCGGTTGGCGAGATCGATGATGATGTCGAGATCGACGCGCGCCTGTCCGGGCAGGGGCAGGGCCGTGCGTCCGAGCTGGATGCGGCGGTCGGTGTTGGTGTAGGTCCCGGTCTTCTCCGGGAACACCGACGCCGGCAGCACGACGTCGGCGTGCCACGCCGTCTCCGTCAGGAAGATGTCCTGCACCACGAGGTGCTTCAGCTCGGCCAGCGCCTCGCGGGCATGCTGCACGTCGGGGTCCGACATCGCCGGGTTCTCGCCCATGATGTACATGCCCTCGATCTGGCCGGCGTGGATCGCGTTCATGATCTCGACCACCGTCAGGCCGCGCTTGGGATCGAGCGGCACCCCCCAGGTCGCCTCGAAGTAGTCGTGCGCGCTCGCCAGCTCGACCGGGCGATAGTCGGTGAAGAACATCGGGATCAGGCCGGCGTCCGAGGCGCCCTGCACGTTGTTCTGGCCGCGCAGCGGATGCAGGCCGGCGCCCGGCCGCGCGATCTGGCCGGTCACCAGGGCGAGCGCGATCAGGCAGCGCGCGTTGTCGGTGCCGTGCACGTGCTGGGAGATGCCCATGCCCCAGAAGATGATCGAGCTCTTCGATCGCGCATACAGGCGCGCGACCTCGCGGATCGTGTCGGCCGGCACGCCGCACACCGGCTCCATCGCCTCGGGCGAGAAGCCACCGATGCGCTCGACCAGGTCGGGGAAGCCCTCGGTGAAGCCCGCGATGTACTGCTTGTCGGTCATGTTCTCGGTGATGATCGTGTGCAGCATCGCGTTCAGCAGGGCGACGTCGCTGCCCGGCTTGAAGCGCAGGTCGATGGTGGCGTGACGCGACAGGCCCTGGCCGCGCGGATCGGCGACGATCAGCTTGGCGCCGCGCTTGACGGCGTTCTTGATGAAGGTGGCGGCGACCGGATGGTTGGAGGTCGGGTTGGCGCCGATCACGATGATGGTCTCGGCGTCGAGCGCCGCCGAGAACGGCGCCGTCACCGCGCCCGAGCCGATGCCTTCGAACAGCGCGGCGACGGACGAGGCATGGCAGAGCCGCGTGCAGTGATCGACGTTGTTGGTGCCGAAGCCGGTGCGCACCAGCTTCTGGAACAGATACGCTTCCTCGTTGGAGCCCTTGGCCGAGCCGAAGCCCGCCAGGCCGGGACCGCCGCGGCGCTCGCGGATCTCGATCAGGCCCCGGGCGGCGCGCTCCATCGCCTCTTCCCAGGTGGCTTCGCGGAAATGCGTCCACGGGTTGGCGGGATCGACCTCGTCGTCGGCCGATTTCGCCACGCCGTCCTTGCGGATCAGCGGCACCGTCAGGCGATCGGGATGGCTCGCATAGTCGTAGCCGAAGCGGCCTTTTACGCACAGCCGCGCATGGTTGGCCGGCCCGTCCTTGCCGGTGACGTGCAGGATGCGGTCGTCCTTGATGTGATAGGTGAGCTGGCAGCCGACGCCGCAGAACGGGCACAGGCTGTCGACCGTGCGATCGGCCCACTCGGTGCGCGTCTGCGCGGCGTCGAGCAGGGTGGCCGGCATCAGCGCACCGGTCGGGCAGGCCTGCACGCACTCGCCGCAGGCGACGCACGAGCTCTCGCCCATCGGGTCGTCGAAATCGAACACGATCTTCGAGAGAGGACCGCGCCCGGCCATGCCGATCACGTCATTGACCTGGACCTCGCGGCAGGCGCGGACGCAGAGAGTGCAGTTGATGCAGGCGTCGAGATTGACCGCCATGGCGGGATGGCTGACGTCGCTCGCCGGCCGCTCGTCGGCCGGGAAGCGGCTCGACGTGACGCCGACCGCATCGGCCCAGTTCCAGAAGCGCGAGTCGGGATCGTGCGAGGTGGCGCGCGCCGGCTGGTCGGCGACCAGCAGCTCGAACACCATGCGGCGCGAGGCCTCGGCGCGCGGCGTGGCGACGCCGACCTTCATGCCCGGCGCCGGCTTGCGCAGGCACGAGGCCGCCAGCACGCGCTCGCCCTCGATCTCGACCATGCAGGCCCGGCAGTTGCCGTCGGGCCGATAGGTCGGCGCCGTCGACCAGCAGAGATGGGGGATGTCGACGCCGTTGCGCTGAGCGACCTGCCAGATGGTCTCGCCGTCCCGCCCCTCGACCTCGACGCCGTCGATCGTGAACTTCGCCACGCTCATCGCACGATCTCCGCATAAGCGTTCCTCCCCAGCTTCGCTGGGGAGGTGTCCGCGTCATCGCGGACGGAGGGGTCATGAGCAGCGGGACCGTGGCCTCTGACCCCTCCGTCGTCGCCGTAAGACGGCGACACCTCCCCAGCGAAGCTGGGGAGGAGATGCAAAAGTTGGCGCCCCTGAGTGGCGCACACGATCCCCCTCATCGCACGATCCCCACGTCCGCCGGGAAGTGTTTCATCACGGTGCTCAAGGCATTGGGCGCGGCCTGGCCGAGCCCGCAGATCGAGGCGTCGCGCATCGCCACCGAGAGCTCGCCCAGGAGCTTCTCGTCCCAGCCCTTCCGCAGCACCAGCTTGACGGCCTTCTCGGTGCCGACCCGGCAGGGCGTGCACTGGCCGCAGCTCTCGTCCTCGAAGAAGCGCATCAGGTTGACCGCCGCGGCGCGGATGTCGTCCTGGTCGGACAGGATCACGACGGCGGCCGAGCCGATGAAGCTGCCGTGCGGCTCCAGGGTGCCGAAATCGAGCGGCACGTCGCCCAGCGAGGCCGGCAGGATGCCGCTCGACGGTCCGCCCGGCACGTAGGCCTTGAAGGCGTGGCCGGCCAGCATGCCGCCGCAGAACTCGTCGATCAGCTCGCGCACCGTCACCCCGGCAGGCGCGATCTTGACGCCGGGATCGGCGACGCGCCCGGACACCGAATAAACGTGCAGGCCCTTGCGGCCGTTGCGTCCCTGGCCCTGCCACCATTCGGGGCCGCGCTCGACCAGGTCGCGCACCCAGTACAGCGTCTCGACATTGTTGATCAGGGTCGGCCGGCCGAAGATGCCGACCTGGAAGGGCAGCGGCGGCTTGTGGCGCGGCAGGCCGCGCTTGCCCTCGATGCTCTCGATCATCGCCGACTCTTCGCCGCAGATATAGGCGCCGGCGCCGCGCCGCAGATGGACCCGCACGCCGGCCAGCAGGCCGGCGGCGTCGAGCCGGCTGAGCTCGCGCTTCAGGATCGCGTGGCAGGCCGGGTACTCGTCGCGCAGATAGAAGTAGATGTCGGCCGCCTCGACCAGGTGCGCGCCCATCAGCATGCCTTCGAGCACGCGATGCGGGTCGGTCTCGAGGAAATGCCGGTCCTTGAAGGTGCCGGGCTCGCCTTCGTCGGCATTGACCGCCATCAGGCGCGGCCCCGGCTCGCCCAGCACCGAGCGCCACTTGCGCGCCGTCGGGAAGCCGGCGCCGCCGCAGCCGCGCAGGCCCGCCTTGTCGACGATCTCGACCAGCGCCTCGCGCGAGAGCGCGCCGCTGCGCAGCCGCGCCAGGGTCTGGTAGCCGGCGTTGGCGCGGTAGGCGTCCAAATCGATGTAGTCGGGGATCGCCGAATGGTGAAGAGGCGAGCGCACAGCCTCGCCGACCGACGCGGCATCGGCGTGGTCGATGAAGTTGTGCCCGACCTCGGCGACCGGCGCGGTATGGCAGTGCCCGACGCACGGCGCGCGGACGACCCGGACATCGGGGTCCTGGCCTGCCTTCAGCGTCGCCAGCAGTTCCTCGGCGCCGGCCAGCGCGCACGACAGGCTGTCGCACACCCGGATGGTCGTCGCCGGCGGCGCCGTCTCGCCCTCGCGCACGACGTCGAAATGAGCATAGAAGGTGGCGACCTCGTAGACCTCGGCCTGCGCCATGCGCAGCTCGTCGGCCAGCGCCATCAGGTGGGCGGCGGAGATGTGGCCGTACTTGTCCTGGATAAGGTGGAGGAACTCGATCAGCAGATCGCGCCGGCGCTCGGCCGTCCCCAGCAGCGCGCGGACGTCGGCCTGGGCCGTCGTCTCGAGCTGCCGGCCCTTGGGGATCGTCCGGCCGCGGCGGCGGCTCGAGCCGGGATGCCGGGGCTGGTGCGCCGGCCGACTGCCTTCAGGCAAAAATCCTCTCCTCGCGTGGGTTTTGCGGTGAGCCTAACGCTGCCCGCCCGACAGTCAATCGACCGGCGGAGCCATGGCTCTTCCGCCGGGAGCGCGCCACTCCGATGGCGCTCATGGGATCTGTGATCCATAAGATGAGCGCCGTCGTCGGCTGAGGTTACTCCGCCTCAAGTGGCGCGCTCCCGGCGATGAGTTTCAACCATGAGGGCCAGCCGGCGGGCCGGTAGCGGGGACGAGGCCGAGAAAGTGCCGTGGAGCAAGGCTTTTGCAGCCGCCCGATAGCGCGGAACAGGGAAAATTATCAGGGAATTGCTCGCACCGAAGCAGGGATTTCGAGTCATCGGATCAGGCTATCTGGAGCAGCGATCAGGGAGCCCGCCGCCTCGGATTGATGTCGGAGCACACTCTGGTCGGCGGAGGGAGCGCTCGCGCCCCAACAAAGTAAAGCGCCCCCCTTTCTTGCGGTCAGTGCAGTCGGTTGCGGTCGAAGCCTGTCGAATCAACGGTCTGGACCGACCGCAAGTGACCCGTCGCGACCGCACCGTGCGGTCGGAGCTGTGTCTTGCGGTCGAGGTCATCCAATGTCCGCTCCTTCGCAATGTCACCTTCACGTCACTGGAGCGGCCGTGGAGATTCGGTGCCGATCCTTGCGTCAGTTGCGTCCGTGCGTCAGTGGCCTTTTGAATCAAGGACTTGGCGCTGACGCAAGCGAAGATCGTTGCGTCAGTCGAGTGGCGTGCGTCAGTGCTGCTGGTCATTGTCGTGGCTGCTGGCAGAGGCTGCATCTTGCCGTACGCAGCTATCACAGCACCGCCCTCGAAAGCAGGCGAGCCAGCCTGCCTGGTTCGCATTTGCAGCCATGACCTTGTGCAATTGATTGCACGCGTCCCCGCGCGCTTACCTTCTCGCCGATGAAGCCATCCAAATCTGACTATGTCCACGTTTGAAGAGAAGGCAAGAGGCCCCCGCAGCGTCCTGTCGGTTGGTCAGCACGCCTCGGTGCTATCACCCGCCGCCTACGCAGCGCCCGGGCTGCCGCTGATCGGCAGGCCGAGCAGCCTGCCGGCCTTGATCATCGTCTTGTCGAGGCTGTGGATGGCCCGGGCATCATGGTTGGCCGCGATCGCGAGATGCAGAGCGTCACCGGCTCGCAGCCCTGTCTCGTGCCGCCGGAGGTAGCGCTTGGCCAAATCGTAGTCCTCGGCCTCGGGAAGCCAGACGATCAGCGACTGGGTGACGACCTCTTCGAAGAGCGTCTCCGTGGCGCGCGCCTCGGCGGCATTCATGGCGCCCATCCGAACATCGCGCGCCAGCAGCGAGGCAAACTCCACCTCTGTCCAGCGACTGATCGCCAGGTGGCCGGTCGGCAGCCCTGCCACGAACCGGGCGATCTGCGCGCTTGTTCTTTCCTTGCGGACGAGTGGCGTCAGGAAACTGGTGTCGAAGTAGTTCATTTCGTCAGTAGCGCTCGTCGTCGCGCATCTCGCGCACCAGGGTCGCGCTATCCTTGCGCCATGGCGATCTGCCTGCTCGAAAGGCCGCGAGCTTCTCCAGAGGCAGCGGCATCTTCGGCTGAACGACGGCTCGAATGTGGGCCACGGGCTTACCGTGTCGCGTGATGACGACTTCCTCGCCCGATTCCACCTTGTCCAGCAGCTCGCTGAGATGCGCCTTTGCCTGCGCCAGACTCACGGTAACCACCGTCGCCCCCCATGACCAGAAAACTGGTCACCAAGATAGCACGCCAAGGACCGGCGGCCAAGCTTACCCTCTACGTCCATTCCATTGGGAGCTGGAGTTTCCGGAGGTGTTTGATGGCGACAAACCGGGTTTCGACGCCGTGGTCGGCAACCCGCCCTTCGCCGGCAAGAATACGGTCATCAGCTCATATCCCGAACCGATTCTCGATTGGCTCAAGGTCTTGCATCTTGGATCACACGGCAATGCCGATTATGTCGCGCATTTCTTGCGGCGCGCCTGAAGCTTGATCGCCAATGGCGGTGCCTTCGGACTGATCGCCACTAACACGATCGGCCAGGAGGATACCCGAGAAACCGGACTTGCGCCCATCCTGCGCGATGGTGGGCGCGTCTACGCAGCAACGCGTCGCCTGGTGTGGCCTGGTGAAGCGGCGGTGGTCGTGTCCGTGGTGCATATCGGCAAACAGGCTGACGAATGGCGTCCTCGATTGGACGGCAAACCTGTGCAGCGAATTTCGGCGTACTTGGTTGAAGGCGACCTCGACGACTTGCCTAAACCGCTATCGGAGCACTCGGGCGAGGCCTTTATCGGCTCGTATGCTCTCGGTATGGGATTCACCTTCGACGACGAAGGTGCAGGCGATGGCATTGGCCGGCCCACCTCGCTCGCCGAGATGCGCCGGCTCATAGCCACGAATCCGCGGAACCAGGAACGCATCTTTCCCTACATCGGCGGCGAGGAGGTCAACAATGACCCTGAGCAGAAGCCTCATCGTTACGTAATCGACTTTTTCGATCGGCCCTTGAAGGTGGTGAGCGAAGAGTATCCAGATCTCATCGAGATCGTTAAGAGAAAGGTCAAGCCAGAACGCGATGTTCAGAAGCGCGACGCTCTCAGGGAGCGTTGGTGGCAATATGCTGAAAAGAGACCGGGGTTGATAAGCGCCAATCTCGGGCTGACGAAGACATACAACCGGTTTCATGATCCTGACGAGAGTGCGTCGGACATCGTTAAGCTGCGTCAGCTCCACCACGACATAGACTGCGCTGTCCTGGGGGCCTATGGCTGGCGCGACCTCGCTGCACAAGCCCAGTCGCTGCACCTGACAGAGCGCGACGAGGACGAGCCGAAGTACCAAGGCCGGCTGTTCTGACCGGCGGACTTCCGTAACGAGGTGCTGGCTCGTCTTCTCGATCTCAATTCGAAGAGGGTGGTCGCGGAGGCGGCGGTTGGGCCAGTGGTCCCAAAGGCAAGACGGGGGCGTCGAAAGACGGGATTCTCGGAGAATCAGGGGGTCCTTATCTAACTGCAAGAAATTCTTGCAAGAAGGAAAACGCAAGACTATATGTATGACGTGCCCAATGCCTCGGCCCGTCTCGGTGCGCGCCTGCGTGCCATCCGCGAACAGCGCGGCCTGTCGCAGGAGCAGTTGGCCGACCTGTTCGGCTTCAACGACCGCCAGACTGTGTCTGCCATCGAGACCGGCGAGCGGCGGCTGTCGGCCGACGAGCTGATCCTGGCGGTCCAGAAGCTCGGCATCACGCTCGACGACCTCGTCGATCCATTCAGGCTGACAGGCGAGGGCCGCTTCTCGTGGCGGCAGACCAATGTCACACCACGTCGCCTTGAGAGCTTCGAGGCGGTGGCGGGCCGCTGGATTGCGGCCTTTCGCGAGATTGCTCCGCAGGTCGGGCAGCGGGCGCCGCTGCTGCGCCGTGCGCTTTCCCTGCACAAGGGCTCGAGCTTCGACGAGGCCATGGCAGCGGGCGAACGGTTTGCCGAGGAGTTCGGGCTCGGCGATGTGCCGGCGGCGCGGCTCGCCGAGGTGATGGCGCGCGAGCTCGCGATCCTGGTGTTGATGGTCGATGCCGCCGAGGGCGTTTCGGGGGCGGCCTGCCGCTTGCCGGAGCTCGACGCCGTGCTGATCAACCGTCGTGAGGTCGCGGGCCGGCGGCACTTCGATCTCGCCCACGAGCTGTTCCACCTGCTGACCTGGGATGCGATGCCGCCTGAGCACGTCGAGGAGTCGAGCGAGACCGGGCGCGGGCGCGTCGAGCAGCTCGCCAACAACTTCGCCAGCGCGCTTCTCATGCCGCGCACGGTGCTGGAGCAGCATGGCGACTGGAAGCGGCTGCCCGAGGGCGAGGCGCTGGTTCGTCGCTTGAAATCGGTCGCTCGCGCCCTGCAGGTGACGGCGACGGCGCTCAAGTGGCGCCTGGTCGCCCTCGGCCACCTGTCTGTCAAGGCGGCGCGCGCGCTCGACGATCGCCTGCTGAGGTCCGAGGAACCCAAGGCTGCCAGGGCCGGCCTGCCGCCACTGTTCTCGCGGCCGTTCCTGGAGGTGCTGGCGCGCGCCATCGACACCGGCCGGGTCTCCGCCCGGCGCGCCGCCGACCTGGTCGGCCTGACCTTGGACGACCTCGCCGACCTGTTCGAGCGGCACGGGGTTGCGACTCCGTTCGAGCTGTGAGGGCGCCGTGGCTCTGCGCGGCCGTCCGGTCCTGCTGGATACCAACGCCATCCTCGAAGCCTGGCGCACGGGGTCCTGGAAGGCGCTGGCCGGCGGCCATCGGTTGGAAACGGTGGAGACGATGACGATGGAGACCCATACCGGCTTCCAGCGCCGGCGCCCCGAGCAGCAGGTCGATCCGGCGGCGCTGCGACAGTCCCTGCACGCCGTCCACGACGTGACGGATCTCGATCGTGCCCGGCTCGCTCTAGGAAAGAGAAGGAGTCGCAAGATCGGGCTCTGAGGATGGCAAAGCTGAAGGAACGACGCGAGGCGGAAGCCCGATCCAAGGCCGAGCGTGCGAAGGCAGAAGCCCGATCCAAGGCCGAACGCGCGAAGGAGGAAGCCAAGCATCAGCGCTGGGCCAGGGAGGCGACGAGGGGATCGGTTACCCGTCGGCCGCTCGATTTGGGCCGAGCCGGGCTTCCCGAAGGCGAGGAGCTTGATCCACCGGATCGGCCCTCACGTTCGGCCGCTCAGCGTTGGTATTCGTTATTGGGGAAGCGCTGAAGGCCAACGCTTCGACATTTCCGATGCGATGACGCTATCCCGGGGATCGCGTCAAGTCGCCTTGGGCAGCCTGCGCACGAGTGTCCACCAGCCCGCCAGCCCGACGATGCCGGTCACGGCGACGCCGAGACCGATATTCAACTGCGTGGTGTGCGGCAGGTAGCCGATCAGCAAGGTCAGCAGCGCGGCCGCGATCATCTGCACGAAACCCATCAGCGCCGAGGCCGCGCCGACGCGGTTGGCGGGCACCGAGGCGAGCGCGTTGGCGATCGCGTTGGGCATGTTGAGGCCGTTGCCCCAGCCCATCAGGACCAGCGGCACGATCAGGGCGAGCGGCGTGACGAAGCCGAGCAAGGCCGTCGCGATCATTGCCGCCGCGCCTGCTGTGAGGATGCCCTGGCCCACGGGGATCAGGAGCAGGCTCTGCACCCGGCCCTGCAGGCGGCTGGAGACCAGGCTGCCGACGACGAAGTTGCCCGCCCACGCCAGCGTGAACCAGCCGAAAAGTTCCGCCGCCACGCCCATCCCCTGGATCAGCAGGATGGGTCCGCCGGAGAAGAAGACGTTGAAGCCGGAGGAGGCGCAGGTGGCCGCGATCATGAGGCCGACGAACCGGCGTTCACGCAGCACCCCGCGGAAGCCGTCGATGTAATCGCGCACCACGCCGGTCGTGCGCGGCGCTGCCTTCGGCGCCGTTTCGCCGAGGATGTGCCAGACCGCGACCAGCGTCACGAAACCGACGGCAGCCGTGAACCAGAAGCTGCTCTGCCAACCGAAATTGCCGAGCAGCTGGCCGCCCAGCAGCGGCGCGAGCGCGGGCGCCACCGCCATGGCCGACGCCATGTAGCCCATTGCCCGCGGCGCTTCGGGGCCGGAGCGGCTGTCGCGCACGATGGCGCGGCCCAGCACGACGCCGCCGCAGGCGCCGCAGGCCTGGATCAGGCGCGACGCGATCAGGGCCTCGATCGTCGGGCTGACGGCGCAGCAGAGGCTGCCGATCGTGAACACGACCAGACTTGCCAGCAGCACCGGCCGCCGGCCCATGCTGTCCGAGAGAGGGCCCACGGCAAGCTGCGCGAAGGCGAACGCGAACAGATACACCGACAGCGTGAGCTGCGCCGTGCCGTAGGCGACATCGAAGCTTCGCGCGATGGCCGGCAGCGACGGCAGGAAGATGGTGAGCGCGAGCTGCGACGACACGGTCGCGCTCATCAGCAGCCAGATCGGCGGTTTGGTCGTACGCATACGCGGGAGTTTCGGATGGCCCGAGATGGGGAAGGGCGCGCTTCATAGCAGCGTCCGGATGGGCGCGTCAGTTTTTCGCCTTTAATTTCCTCCCCAGCTTCGCTGGGGAGGTGTCGCGGTAAAGCGATTTTGGCCTACGGCCAAAAACGCGACGCGACGGAGGGGTCATGAGCAGCGTGACTGTGGCCCTTGACCCCTCCGTCCGCGATTACGCGGACACCTCCCCAGCGAAGCTGGGGAGGAGGGAAGAGCGAAGCTGGGGAGGAGGGAAGAGCGGAGCTGGGGAGGGGGTTCAGGGGCCCGAGGGAGCGAGCCTCACGGCGGTCACATAGCGTTGGCGATAATAGTCGCTGTCGAGATGCGTTATCTGGACGGGCGAGCCTTTGTGCGTTGCATGGATGAACGAATCGTTGCCGACGTAGATTCCAACATGCGTAAAGGTGGTAGCGCTGCCGAAGAACACGAGGTCGCCGGTTTTCAGGTCGCTGCGCGCGACCACCATGCCCTCGCGTGCCATGTCGTTCGGCATGCGCGGAATGCGTTGCTGGAAGGTCGCCCCGTAGAGGTAATAGACGAAGCCGCTGCAGTCGAAGCCGGTGGCCGGCGAGATGCCGCCATGGCGATACGGCGTCCCCAGATACTTCCTGGCATGGGAGACCAGGCGCTCTCCCCACTGCGTGTTCGTGGAAGGTGACTGTTGCAAAGACACCGTTTGAAGGCGTGCCTCTTCCTTTCTCGGCGGCTCGGCAGCGACGCCATTTTCCTTCTGCCATTTTGCATTGAGTTGGTCGGCTATACTGTCGGATGGATCTGTCTGGGGAGGCGCCTTGGCGATCGGCTTCAAGGTGCTTTTCGCGGGAGCCTTGACCTGAGCCATCGCCGGTGAAGCGACGCCGGACAGCAGGGTGGCTGCTAATGCGAAACTCAGACAGGCGCTCGCCTGCATGATGGCCAGCAGGCTCGAAGAGAGCCTGCTGCGTCCGGCACTGTCCGCCATGTCTCCCCCTGAGCTGCCGTCGACGTTGCAATCCTGATCGAGGGGAGGATGGCCGTCCAACAAAAGCCGCAATGGCGCCACGATTGCGCTGGGGATACTTTTGATGCGACCACAAGGAGACCACCATGGCGAAATTCACCCACGACCACGTGCACCTTCGCAGCCCCGATCCGGAGGCGACGGCGCAGTTCTATGAGCGCATGTTCGGCGCCGAGGTGCTGCGGTCCGTGCAGCAGGGCAAGCCGCGCGTCGATCTCGACCTCTGCGGCTTGAACGTGTTCATTGCCCAGGCACCGACGGACGGCAAGATCGGCGCGGCGCCGACGTCGCCTTATCTCGGCCTCGACCATATCGGTCTGACGGTCACGGGCATCGATGCCGCGGTGGCCGAATTGAAGGCCAAGGGCGCGGAATTCACCATGGAGCCCACGACGATACGGCCCAACGTGCGCATTGCTTTCCTGCGCGGGCCGCAAGGCGTGTCCATCGAGCTGGTCGACCGCAACGCGGCCTGACGCGACCGACACGCGACCGACGAACAGGAACAATCCGGCCCGACGGGCGCTTGAACAGCCCTACGGCGAGAAACGCTACGCTCTCACTCTGGAGGAACGGCCATGCCCCGCCACGAAACCCTGACACCGGAACAGATGACGCCCGAGCAACGCCAGGTGGTGGACAATGTCACCGCCGGGCCGCGCGGCTCCGCCACGCGCGGGCCGTTCATGGCCTGGCTGCCCTCGCCGAAATTCGCCGATCTGGCGCAGGCGCTGGGGGCGCAGACCCGGTTCGGATCCAGCCTTCCGGCGAAACACTACGAGATCGCCATCCTGATGGTGGCACAGCAGTGGCGCGCGCAGTTCGAATGGTACGCGCACGCGCAACTGGCGAGGAACGCCGGCATCAGCCAGGGCATCATCGATGCCATCCATCGCGGCGAGAAGCCGAAGACGATGGACGCCCAGGAAGAAGCGATCTGGCAGTTCGCCAGGGAGCTGCTGCAGACGCAGAGGGTGTCCGAGCCGACCTTCGCCAGGGCGAAGGAGTTGTTTGGGCAGAACGGCGTGGTCGATCTGGTCGGAGTGATGGGCTACTACGGCCTGGTGTCGATGACGCTCAATGTGTTCCAGGTGCCGTTGCCCGAGGGCGAGAAGCTGCCGTTCAAGGAGTAGATCTCTTCGCCTCCCCAGCTTCGCTGGGGAGGTGTCTCGGTAATCCGAGACGGAGGGGTCACGAGTCACGTGAGGTGGCCTCTGACCCCTCCGTCGGCGATTACGCCGACACCTCCCCGGCTTCGCCAGGGAGGAGCATGAACACCTCCCCAGCGAAGCTGGGGAAGGGACGTGTTTTAGGCGCCGGCGATCGCCTTCACCTCGAGGAAGTCCTCCATGCCGTACTTGCCCCACTCGCGGCCGTTGCCGGACTGCTTGTAGCCGCCGAACGGGGCGGTGCGCTCGTTGGGAACGCCGTTGAGGTTGACGTTGCCGGCGCGGATCTGCCTGCCGACGCGCTTGGCGCTTTCGACCGAGCCGGCGGAAACGTAGCCGGCGAGGCCGTACGGCGTATCGTTGGCGATCTTGACCGCCTCGGCTTCGTCCTTGGCGCCGAGGATGGCGATGACCGGTCCAAAGATCTCCTCGCGGGCGATCGTCATGTCGTTGGTCACGTCGGCAAACACGGTCGGGCGAACATAGAAGCCCTTGTTGACGCCCTCGGGCAGGCCCGGACCGCCGGCGACCAGCGTCGCACCCTCGTCGACGCCCTTCTTGATCAGCGCCTGGATCTTGTCCCACTGAATGCGATTGACCACGGGACCGATCGTCGTGCCCTCGGCCTTCGGATCGCCCGCCTTGGTCTTGTCGGCGACCGCCTTGGCGATCGCCGCCACTTCCTTCATCTTGCCGGTCGGCACGATCATGCGCGTCGGTGCGTTGCAGGACTGGCCCGAGTTGAGGAACACCTGGGCCACGCCGCCGGTCACCGCCTTCGTGAAGTCGGCGTCTTCCAGGATGACGTTCGGCGACTTGCCGCCGAGCTCCTGGCTGACGCGCTTGACCGTATTGGCGGCACGCTTGGCGACGTCGATGCCGGCGCGGGTCGAGCCGGTGAACGAGATCATGTCGATGCCTTCGTGCTCGCTCATCGCGACCCCGACCTCGGGGCCGAGGCCGTTGACGAGGTTGAACACACCCTTCGGGACGCCGGCGGCGTGCATGACCTCGGCGAAGATCAGGGCCGAGGTCGGCGTGAACTCCGACGGTTTCAGGATCATGGTGCACCCGGCGGCGATCGCGGGCGCGACCTTGCAGGCGATCTGGTTCAGCGGCCAGTTCCATGGGGTGATCATGCCGACCACGCCGATCGGCTCGCGCACGACGGTCGCCGCGCCGACCTTCTCCTCGAAGTGATAGTCCTTCAGCACCTGCAGGGTCGACATCAGGTGGCCGAGGCCGGCGCCGACCTGCGCCCGCTCGGCCATCGGGATCGGTGCGCCCATCTCGTCCGAGACGGCGGCGGCGATTTCCTTGGCGCGCGCCTTGTAGGCGTCGATGATCTTCTCGAGCAGCGCGATGCGCTCCTCGCGCGTCGTGACCGAGAACGTCGCGAACGCCGCGCGGGCG
Organism: Reyranella sp.; assembly: GCF_044224635.1. Classification (GTDB taxonomy): domain Bacteria; phylum Pseudomonadota; class Alphaproteobacteria; order Reyranellales; family Reyranellaceae; genus Reyranella. The sequence continues at coordinate 117,926 of NZ_JBGAKA010000020.1, forward strand.
GCGGCAACCGCCTTGTCCACATCGGCCTTCGAGCCGACGGCAACGTCGTACATCGGCTCTTCGGTAGCCGGATTGACCACCGGGATCGTCTTCATGACGGCCGGGTCGACCCAGGCGCCGTCGATATAGAATTTCGTGCGATTGACCATTTGGCTGATCCTCCTCGAGATTTCGCGGCCGTATCGGGCGGCGGCACACCGACCCCGGACGGCGGCAATTCTAGAGCGTGATTGCTTCAAGGGAAACCTCACCCTGAGGAGCCACGCGTAGCGTGGCGTCTCGAAGGGCAGCAGCGTTGCTGTAGCCGACCCTTCGAGACGCGGCCTGCGGCCGCTCCTCAGGGTGAGGTCATTTTTAGTGTCTCGATCAAAGACGATCATGCTCTAGCGACTGAGCGGCGGACTGCCTATGGAGGAAGATGGGCTGGGAAGAGCCCGCCCGGCCCGCACCGCGGTACGATTTCTGCGCGACGGATGACGACACCCTGACGCCGTCTTCAACGCGCTGCTCCGCGAAGGGACCTCGCCACGACGCGAGGCCGGGAGCAGGATGCGCCGATGGCCGACCACGGCTGCCGGGAGCGGAGCAAGCCGATGCCGGATCTGGCCGGACCGGGCTTCCGTGTCGGTCGAGGATTGTTCGATGCGGCCGGCGACCTGACACGCAGGAGATGAGCATGCGCCCCTGGCTTCGCATCGCCGTGCTTGCCGCCACCGCGCTGCCGTCGGCTGCGGCCGCGCAATCCGGGTTCGACCAGCGCATCGCCCACTGGCGCGTCAGCGCCGGCGGCGCATCCTGCATCGCGTTCAACCGCCCGGCCTACGAGCTGAACGCGTCGCCGTTCAATGCGCTCTCCGTCCAGCTGAACAAGCAAGGGCGTTGGAACGTCATGGTCCACTTCTGGCCAAAAACCGTCACGCCGGATGCCGACATACCGCTCGTCTTCAGCTTTGGCGGCGCGAAGGACGTGAGGGCGCTGGGCAAGGCTGCCGGCGACTATCTGGTGATCCTGTCGAACGTCGGCGCGAGCTTCCGCAGCGATGTAGCCACTGCGCCCAAAGGCGAGATGGAGGTCCGCGCCGAGGGCGTGGCGGGAAAGCTCTACTTCGACGTCACCGACGCCGCCGCGGTCTTCGCGGCGCTCGAGGCCTGCGCGAAGACAATTTGATGGAACCGCTCGCGGTTCCATCAAGGGCGCGCCACTTGGGGCGGAGTAACCTCCGCCGGCGGCGATGCTCACGGCCGGGAGCGCGCCACTTAAGGCAGAGTAACCTCAGCCGACGTGGCGCTCATATTCTTTCCTCCCCAGCTTCGCTGGGGAGGTGTCGCGTCATACGCGACGGAGGGGTCATGAGCCTCAGGCTCAACCCTCTCCCATGACTCATGACCCCTCCGTCGCCGAAGACGGCGACACCTCCCCAGCGAAGCCTAGTTTCAGCACAGATGTTGCGCCGCACGAAGACGGGGGGAGGTTGGGAGTGTGTGTTGAGGAGCACGCTTCTCCTATAATTTTGGAATCCAATACAACTGTCGAGAGCAACAATAAAGATCCTCAGATCGCCTGGCAGATCACTTCGAAACCCCCTGTTGCAGCGGCAGAGCCAATGTGATCTCTGACGATCCTCTTCAACCCAAAGAGGATCACCATGATCGGCGAGATCGGTTATTTCGGCAACGCTCGGCTGGCCCTGGCGCCCACTGCTGCTCGAGCGCATGCACCAACGACCACGAACTGTCTGTATACGCAAGCTCACCGAGTCCGGGCCGAACAGGTCGAGTTCCTGCGCTTTCTGTCGAGCAAGGAGGTCACAGTGGAGGAAATGATCTCGCATCGCGCCCTCCTGGCCGGCGTCGCTGCGGTCGACACCACGTGCTGGCAATCCAGGACACCAGCGAGATCGCTACCAGCACAACGCCGCCGCAAGCACTCGCTCGGCACGGTCGGCAATGGCACCGACGTCGGGCTGTTCATCCATCCGGTGCTCGCTGTCGACGCCGACAACGGCGAATGCCTGGGCCTGGTCGACGCACAGATCTGGCGCCGCACCACCGGCAAGGCCGCCAACTACAAAGAACTGCCGATCGAGTGCAAGGAGTCCAATCGATGGCTCAAGGGAGCCGACCGCGCCAAGGCCGTCCTGGCCGACGCCGCCCTGATCACCGTCGTCGATGACCGCGAGGCCGACATCTACGAGAAATGGGATCGCCTGCCCGACCAACACACCCACCTGCTGACCCGCGCCTGTCGCAATCGTAGCCTGGGCGACGGCCGCAAATTGTTCGAAACCTTGGCCAGCTTCGACGAGGTCCACCGCTTCGAGCTCGATCTGACCGCCCGACCAGGCAAGAAGCGCATCGCCCGAAAGGCCACGATCGCCGTCCGCTTCGGACCGCTCACCATTCGACGCCCTAAATCGTGCTCCGATCGCCAAGCCTCGCCCGAGATCGACCTGTTCGCCATCGAAGCCCGCGAGATCGACCCGCCGCCCGGCCAGACACCCATCATCTGGCGCCTCTTGACCACCCATCGCCTCGACAGCCTCGAAAAGGCCGTCACCGTGATCGGCTGGTACCGCAGGCGGTGGGACATCGAGCAGCTCTTTCGAACCCTCAAGCAACAGGGCCTGCGCCTCGAACAGAGCGTCCTCGAGGACGGCAACGCTCTCGAAAAGCTCGCCGCCATCGCTCTCATCACCGCTGCCATCACCATGCAGCTCGTCGCCGCTCGCTCCGCCGACCAACAAGCCACCCCGGCAAGCCGCGTCTTCTCATCTCAGCAGCTCATCGTCATCGCCGCCTTGCTCAGCACCAGACAAGGGCGCACCGCAAAACAGCGAAATCCCTTTCCTCCCAACAGTCTCGCTGCCGCTGCCTGGATCATCGCTCGACTCGGCGGATGGACCGGATACCACAAATCAAATGGCCCCATCACTATGCGCGACGGACTCGAACGCTTCTACGCTATCGCTGATGGTTACCATCTCGCAGCGCAACATCTGTGCTCAAGTTAGCCAGCGAAGCTGGGGAGGTAAATGAGCGCCACGTCGGCTGAGGTTACTCTGCCTTAAGTGGCGCGCTCCCGGCGATTGACTCCGTCGTGGCGGGCGGCAGAGTATCTGCCGGATCTCGAGCCGGACGAGATTCGCCGACGCATCGCGGCGCGGCGACCCGCGTCCCTTATTCCTCCGGCTCCCCTCCGGCAGGAGCAACCTGATGCTGGACCTTGCCATCACGGGCGGCACGTGTGTGCTGCCGAGCGGAACTCAGGCAGCCGATATCGGCGTCAAGGACGGGCGCATCGTTCTGGTCGGCGGGCCCGGCACCTTGCCCCCGTCGGTGCGCACGGTATCGGCCGGGAACCGCCTGGTCATTCCCGGCGGCATCGACCCGCACATTCATTGCGGGCTCGAATGGAAAGTCTCGGGGCAGCCCGTCGTCCACACCGATCCGGCGGCGCAGGTCAGCCGGGCGGCCTTGCACGGCGGCACCACGACGTTGATCGACTTCGTGCAATGCACGCACGAGCGGACGATCCAGCAGTCGATCGAGCGCTGGCAGGCGACGTGGAAAGATGCCTGCCACTGCGACTACGGCTTTCACCTGATGCTGGTGGGTGCCGCGCCGACGGCACATTTCGGCCAGCTCGCCGATGCCATCCAGGATGGCCATGCCAGCGTGAAGATCTTCACCACGGATATCATCCCGGGCATGGGCAGCCAGCTCATGATGCCGCATGGCCATATCTGGGAAGCCCTGAAGGTGGTGGCGGCGGAGGGCGGCATCGCGTGCATCCATGCCGAGGACAACGACATCGTCATGTTCATGTACGACAAGTTGATGCGCGAGAACCGCGTCAACTTCGAGCACCTGGCCGAGGTCCACAACACGCTGAGCGAGGAGCTCTCCTTCAATCGCGTGATCCGGCTCGCCGAGAACGTCGAGGGTGCGGCACTCTATATGGTGCACGTCTCGGCGGCGACCGGCGTGGCGGCGCTCGAGGCGTCGCGCGCCCGTGGCTTCCCGATGTATGGCGAGACCCTGCACCAGTACCTGATGTACAACGCCGAGGACTACAAGAAGCCGGGCGGGCAGATGTATCACACCTATCCGTCGCTCAAGTATCCGGAAGACCAGAAGCGGCTCTGGGAAGCGACCAACCGAGGCGCCATCCAGGCCATCGCCACCGACGAGCTGTGCTGCCCGTTGCGCGCCAAGCTCCAGGGCAGCCGGATCGACGACGTGACGGGCGGCAATGCCGGCGTCGAGCCGCGCGTCGGCCTGATGTACACGCAGATGGTCACCAGGCGCGGCTATTCCCCGGCGCATTTCGTCGACATGATCTCGAGCAACGCCGCCAGGATCCTGGGCCTCTATCCGCGCAAGGGCGCGTTGGCGGTGGGCTCCGACGCCGACATCGTGCTGCTCGAGACCGGCCTCTCGAAGACGATCCGCGCCGCCGACCTGCACGAGACCGATTATTCGCCCTGGGATGGGCACGTCGTGACGGCGTGGCCGACCGTCACCATCCTGCGCGGCAAGGTCGTCGTCGAGGACGGTGCCTTCCACGGCGACCTGCGCGACGGGCAATTCCTCAAGCGCAGGGTGGCGGACGACATCCGCAGCCGGCCTGCCGTCTAGCGGGCGGCATCGGACCGCGTCAGGACAGTGCCTTGCGAACCTCGCTGACGAAGCGGCTGGTCAACGCGATGAGATCCGCGTCCAGCGGCGAGGCTTGCGAGGAATGCTTGGCGATCACGATCTCCCGCTTGCGATCGATGAACAGGTTCTGTCCGTGGATGCCGAGCCCGAACAGCAGGGGCGCCGCGCCGCGTTCGACGTACCATTTGTCGCGGTAGTGCATGGCCGCACCCGGGAAATACGGCACGAAGCTCCCCGCATTCCAGGCCTCGGTGTCGCCGTTGCGGGTGATGTCCTCGATCCAGGCCGTCGGCACCACTTGTCGGGCGCCGCGGGCACCGCCCTCGACGATGAGCTGGCCGACGCGCGCGAGGTCGCGCGTCGTCGTGCACATGCCGCCCGCACAGCGCGGCGCGCCGAGCCGATCGACCGTGATGCAGGCGGGCTCGGCCGCGCCCATCGGCTGCCATACCAGCTCGCTCATGAGATCACTGTAGCGCCTGCCCGCCGCGCGCTCGATGATCCAGCCGAGCAGGTCGGTGTTGGGCGACACGTAGGAGAACTTTCCCCCGTGCGGTCCGTTGGACTGCGTCAGCGTGGAGAAGAAGCTGCGCAGATCGCTCGCCCGTTCGCCGGGCTCGAGGGGGTTCCAGCCGGTCGCCTTGCGATACGCGACGATCGGCCCCGAGGTGGCGAGATAATCCTCGTCGAAGGCGACCGCCGTGCGCATGTCGAGCAGCTGCCCGACTCTTGCGCCAGCCCAGGCGGTCTCGCGCAGCTCGGGAACATAGTCGACGGCAAGGCGATCGACGTCGAGGGCGCCCTGCGCGCTCAGCACGGCCGCCAGCAGCCCGAGCATGGACTTCGTCACCGACATCAGGATGTGCGGCGAGCGTTCGTTCATGCCGTTGGCGTAACGCTCGAGCACGATGGCGCCGCGATGGAGGACGACAATGCCGTCGGTGCCCGTCGCCGCGAGAAAATCGTCGAGGCCAAAGTCGAGGCCCGAGTCGAGGCCCGGGTCGAGGCCCGGGTCGAGGCCAGAGTTGGCGCCATCGGGCACGCCGATGCGAAGCGCTTCGAGGCTGCCGCCGCGCGCGCCCAGGGGCCATACGCGCGCCGGGTCGTGCGGGATGTCGGCAGACGGGACGATCTCGCGCACATGGTGGAACGACCAGCGATTGAACGGCGCCGTCCGCCAGTTGGCGAGCGTGACCTGCCCCTCGGTCGGCGGCGGAAAGCTGGACATCAGCGAGGCCCGTGTCGTCTGGGAGGACCGCGGCGTCAGGGAGGCCCGAATTGTCGGATTGTCTTGCACGGCTTCTCCCGAAGAGGATCGTCGATGCGGCCGAGCTTGCTATGATCGGCATGCCGCGACAACAGCCGCGGAGAAGCGGGAATTTGGCACGTCGTTGCCCGGGGTCCGGGCAGGGCGTTCGCATATCGGCGCGCCGTTCATTCTCCTCCCCAGCTTCGCTGGGGAGGTGCCCCGTCATACGGGGCGGAGGGGTCATCAGCAGCGGAACTGGGGCTCATGACCCCTCCGTCGCCGAAGACGGCGACACCTCCCCAAGCTGCGCTTGGGGAGGAAAGTGAGAGATGCGAATGCCCTGGAGGTCCGGGGAAATGTCTGAAGAGAGGAGAACACGTTCATGCCCATCGAGCGCTTCATGGTTGCCGGGGAGCTCGAGCCGGTCAGCCATTACTGTCATGTCGTCCGCGCCGGCGACTTCGTCTACCTCTCGGGCATGGTGGGCATGCGGGCGGACGGGACCATCCCGGCGGACACGGTCAGCCAGTTCGAGATCGCGCTGAAATCGATCGACACCTGCTTGCGCCATGCCGGCGGACGGGCCGACCAGGTCGTCAAGGTGCTGGTCTTCATGACCGACATTGCCGAAAGGGCGAGCATCAACCCGATTCGCCAACGCTATTTCGGCGAACATCGGCCGGCGTCGACGCTCGTCGAGGTCAAGGCATTGGTCGATCCGCGCATGAAGGTGGAGATCGAGGCCGTGGCCTACGTCGGCGGCTAGGCAACCAGCCGCCACCCCTTCTGCGCGTGACCTTCGCGTTCCGACGCTCGCCTCAGCCTGAACTCGAGCTCGTCGATGGGGTCGTCGAGCTCGGCGAGCCGTTCGACCAGGTCTTTCAGCCTGGCGTCGCCCTGCTTGGACTCGCGCCAGTAGGCTCGCAGCAGGCGATCCGCGCCTGGCGGGATTTCGGACTTGCCCCTCTCCCAATTGGAGACCGTCTCCTCGTTCGATCCCAGCACGGCACCGAGCGCACGTTGGGAAAGACCCAGGTGCTTGCGCAAGAACCTGATCTCTTTGCCGCCGAGCATGCCGGCCTTCTCCACCAGGCTGCGCGCGATGGCGTTGTACAATCCTTCGACGTCCTCGATGGCAATTGCCTCGCCGTAGGATGTGATCCTGGTGTGGAAACCGTTCACCAGCCATACATTGTCCAGACCACTTTCCCTGTACCTGGAGCAGAACTTCTCTTGGATTGGATTGAAGCGCCTCCCTTGGGCCGGCGTTCGAACTTCTATCATCCTGAGCAAGGCACTTGCGAAGCAAGTGCCTTGCTCAGGATGACAGAATGGATACCGAGTGGTTTCACGTAAACCAATCAGGCTCCAGAACACCGTTATCACGACGACACCGTCTTCGAGCACCGCCTACCCGTCAAGTTGACGGGTGGTACAAGCAGCCGAGAGCGGCCTGCGCCGATGAGCAGCCGCTATCGGCGTGCGATTCCCAGGATCTTGATCGCTGCCGCCGCGGCACCGAAGCCATTGTCGATATTCATCGCCAAGACACCCGGGGCGCAGCTCGACAGCGCGGCATTCAGGGCCGCCGCGCCGCCGGCAGCCACCCCGTAGCCCACGGAGGTCGGCAGCGCGATCACCGGCGCGGCAACCAGGCCGGCAATGACGCTGAACAGCGCGCCTTCCATGCCGGCCACCACGATGATGACGCGGGCGTCGCGCAGCCGGCCGACCTGCGCGTCGAGCCGCCACAGCCCGGCGACCCCGACGTCGGCGATCACCGGCGCGGCGTGCCCGTGGAAAGCCAGCGTGCGCGCCGCCTCGTGCGCGGCGCCAAGGTCGGCGGTGCCGGCGGCGACGATCAAGGTGCCCTCGACCGGCGTGCCGGGATGCGGTCCACCCAGGATCGCGGTGCGCGACAGCGCGTCGAAATCGAGCCGCCTGCGCAGCGCCTCCGGCAGGTCATCGTGCTGCGCCGGCGCGAGCCGCGTCAGCAGCAGGCGCGCGCCTGATGTGGCCGCGGCCTCCAGGATTGCGGCGATCTGTGCCGGCGTCTTCGGCTCGCACAGCACGGCCTCGGCGACTCCGGTGCGCGCCTCGCGGTCCCAGTCGAGAACGAAGTCGCTCACGCCCGTCGGCTCAGGGAAGGTCCGTGCAGGAAAGCGGCGCCGCGGCGATAGGGGCGGAAGCCCAGGAAGCGGCGCCGTTCGCTGGCGCACAACTCATCCGCGATGTGTCGCATCGCCTCGTCCGAGTCAGGTGCCTCGACGACGATACCGCCATGGGTGATGCGGCAGCGCAGATCCGCTCCTTGCGGCACGTGGGGGGCAAGTGCGCGCTCCATGCGCGCGACGAAGGCCAGGTCCCGGGCACTGATCGCAATGCCTGTCTCGACGCGGCTCGACAGGCAGGGCTGCGCGGGCAGCTCGGAAATGTCGGCAAGATCGAAATCGCGCGCGAGGGCACGCACGGCGGCCTTGTCCATGCCGGCCTCGACGAACGGGTGGCGGACGCGGTGCTCGGCGGCGGCGATCAGGCCGGGCCGGTAGTCGCCGAGATCATCCAGATTGGCGCCCGAGGCGATCGGCCCCGCGGTCACGTGGGCGATGCGGGCGTAGAGATTGGTCTTGCAGAAATAGCAGCGATTGACCGGGTTGGCGCGGTACGCGGGATCGGCGAATTCACCCGCGTCCACTTCGGTGAGCCGCCAGCCGAAGCGGCTCGCATGATCGCGCACGCGGGCCGTCGCCTCCGCCGGCACGGCGGGAGACAGCGCATGCACGACCAGCAGGCCGGGCAGGCCGGCACGGTGCGCGGCATGGGCGAGCGTCATGCTGTCGACCCCGCCGCTGACCGCGATCGCGAGGTTCGGCAGGTCAGCGAGAATGGCTTCCAGCGCCGTCATGGCCATGCGCATATGGGTGCGCCTTTCATTTTCCTCCCCAGCTCCGCTGGGGAGGTGCCCCCGCAAGGGGGCGGCGGGGTCAAGAGCCTCAGTCGAAGCGCCGTGACGCATATTCAATCACCCGGGTGTTTGCTCATGACCCCTCCGCCCCGTATGACGGGGCACCTCCCCAACGCAAGCGTTGGGGAGGAGAATGAAAGGCGCACCCATATGCGCATGGCCATGACGGCGCTGGAAGCCATTCTCGCTGACCTGCCGAACCTCGCGATCGCGGGCAGCGGCGGGGTCGACAGCATGACGCTCGCCC
>NZ_JBGAKA010000080.1:0-26680 GCF_044224635.1 Reyranella sp.
AAGCTGTGGGCCCTGGAGCAGGGTATCCGGCATGCCAATGCCCACGGCGACGCCGTCGATTACTTCCTGCTGACCGATGCCGATATCGGCCACACCCCGGACAATCTCGGCAAGCTGATCGCGCGCGCCGAGCACGACGGCCGCGTCATGGTCTCATTGATGGCCGAGCTCTCCTGCGCGAGCTGGGCCGAGCGGTTCCTCATTCCGGCTTTCGTCTACTTCTTCCAGATGCTCTATCCGTTCGCCTGGGTTGCACGGCGGGACCGCAGGACGGCCGCCGCCGCCGGTGGATGCACGCTGGTGAGGCGTGACGCGCTGGCGCGCGCCGGCGGCATCGCAGCGATCAGGTCGGAGATCATCGATGACTGTGCGCTGGCCCGTCGCCTGAAGGGGCAGGGACCGATCTGGCTCGGCTTGACGCGGCGAGCCACGAGCCTGCGGCCCTACGGCGGCTTCCGGGAGATCGGGCGCATGATCGCGCGCTCCGCCTACGCCCAGCTCGGTTATTCGCCGCTCGCTCTCGCCGGCACCATTGCCGGAATGACCCTGGTCTATCTGGTGCCGCCGCTGCTTGCGCTTTTCCACGATGACCCGGCGCGCTGGCTGGGGCTGGGCGCTTGGCTGGTGATGGCGCTCACCTTCCAGCCGATGCTGCGATTCTATCGTCAGTCGCCGCTCTGGGGCCTGGCGCTCCCCGCCATCGGTGCCGCCTATGCCTTCTTCACGGTGCAGTCGGCGATCGACTGTTGGCGCGGCCGCGGCGGCTTGTGGAAGGGGCGTGCCCAGGCGATGACAGGCAAGGCATGACGGGTGACGTGTGATGGGCGCCGCCGACTTCACCTCCGGCAAGGGGCACCGGGACGAGAATTTTCCGGTGGCCTCGCGCCTCGTGCGCGCCGAATTGCGCCCGGCAATCCTCGCCTTCTATCGCTTCGCGCGCGCCGCCGACGATGTCGCCGACCACCCGACGGCCAATGCCGAGCAGAAGCTCGCCCAGCTCGACCGCCTGGAGGCGGGATTGCACGGCGAAGCCGGCTTCAGTGTTGAAGGTGAAGATCTGCGATCGGTCTTGCAGGAGAGGGGTCTCACTGATCGGCACGCGCACGACCTCCTCGAAGCCTTCCGGCGTGACGTCACCAAGCGGCGCTACGCCGACTGGTCCGAGCTCATGGACTATTGCCGCTTCTCCGCTGCACCGGTCGGCCGCTTCGTGCTCGATCTGCACGGCGAGTCGGATGCCCTGTGGCCGCTCAACGATGCGCTGTGCTCGGCGCTGCAGGTGATCAACCATCTGCAGGATTGTGCCAAGGATTACCGCAGCCTCGACCGTGTCTACGTTCCCGTCGATCGCCTGGCTGCCGAAGGACTCGACGTCGACTGCCTTTCCCGGAGCAAGGGATCGCCCCAACTGCGTCGTGTGATCGCTGGCCTGGCGCGGCAGGCTGGTGCTTTGCTCGACCGTTCGCGACCCTTCGCAGAGCGCATCGTCGATCGCCGGCTGGCTCTGGAGGTCGGTGTCATTCAGGCCCTGGCGGAGAGTCTCGTGCGTCGCCTGGAGCGGCGCGATCCCCTGTCGGAGCGCGTGCACCATAATGCTCTCGAGGCCGCTTGCCTCGCCCTGCGCGGCGGCCTTGTCGTGGCGATGCGGCGGTTGGTGCGGATCGTCGGGGCCCGGCAGCCTGGCTTGCACGGAAGTCGGGGATGACCAGCACGACGCAATCCGACGTCGCGGTCGCGGACATCCGGAACAGAGTATCCGGCAGTTCGTTCTACACCGCCATGCGCCTCATGCCGAAGGCCGAGCGCGAGGCGATGTTCGCAATCTACATGTTCTGCCGCCTGGTCGACGATATTGCCGACGACGGTACGCGGCCGCGCCCGGACCGCGCCGCGGCGCTTGCGGAATGGCGCAAGGACCTCGATGCCCTCTATGCCGGCCGGCCTGCAGGCGAGGCGGCCTTTCTTCAGGGGCCGATGCGGGCCTTCGGCCTGGCACAGGCCGATTTCCTGGCTGTGATCGACGGCATGGAAATGGACGTCGCTGCCGACATCCGCGCGCCCGATCTCGCAACGCTCGATCTGTATTGCGACCGCGTCGCCGTCGCCGTCGGCCGCCTGTCGACTCGCGTCTTCGGCATGGAGGAGGCGCCCGGCAATCAACTGGCGCACCATCTCGGGCGCGCGCTTCAGCTGACCAATATCCTGCGCGACCTCGACGAGGATGCCGGGATGGGCCGCCTCTATCTGCCGCGCGAGCTCCTGATGCAGGCGGGAGTCGAGACGACCGAGCCGCATGCCGTCATCGGTGATGCGCGTGTCGATCAGGCCTGCCGGAAATTGGCCGCACGGTCGCTCGATTACTTCGTTGCGGCCGATCGTCTGATGAAGTCGCGGCCGCGCGGTCGCCTGCTGGCACCACGGCTCATGGCGGCCGTCTATGGCGCCCTGCTCCGGCAGATGCTGGTTGAAGGCTGGGCGCCGCCGCGCCGCCGCGCGCGCATCGGCAAGCCTCATCTGCTCTATCTCGTCGTTCGCTGCAGCGTGTTCGGATGACCGTTCATGTCATCGGCGCCGGGCTGGCCGGCTTGTCCGCGGCGATCGCCGTGGCGGGCCGCGGCGAGTCCGTCATCGTCTCCGAAGCCGCCAGGCATGCCGGCGGCCGCTGCCGCTCCTATCACGACGGCCTCCTCGACATGACGATCGACAACGGCAACCATCTCGTCCTGTCCGGCAACAAGGCAGTCGATCGCTACCTGCGCGACATCGGCGCCGAAGGCCGGGTGTCCGGCCCTGACCGGCCGGAATTCAACTTCCTCGACCTCAAGCGCGGCGTTCGCTGGACCCTGCGGCCCGACGACGGCGTCGTGCCGTGGTGGATTCTCCATGCCGACCGTCGCGTGCCCGGCACGCGTCTTCGCGATTACCTGGCCTTGCTCGCCTTGATGCGGCGCCATCCCGGGCGCCGCCTCGACGAGGTCGTTCGCGGCGATACGGTCCTGTGGCAGAAATTCCTGCGGCCAGTGCTGCTGTCCGCCCTGAACACGGCGCCCGAAGGCGCCTCGGCCGACCTGGCCGGCGCCATCGTCCGCGAGACCTTCGCCAGGGGCGGGCGCCACATGCGCCCTCTTATCAGCTCGCCCAATCTCGCCGCCGCCTTCGTCGACCCGGCCCTGGAGCGGCTGCGCCGCAACGGCGTGGACATCCGGCTCGGCCGTTCGCTGCGCGCCGTCAGGTTCGCCGACGGCAGGGCGGTGGCCCTGGCGTTCGACGGCGAGGAGGAGAGCCTGCAGCCCGACGATCGAGTGATCGTCGCCGTGCCGCCCTGGGCTGCCGAGAAGCTGTTGCCGGGCGTGAGCGCGCCGCAAACATTCTGCGCCATCCTGAATGCGCACTTTCAGATCGTTCCACCGCCACAAGCGTGCTCCATGATCGGCCTGATCGGCGGCACGGCAGAATGGGTCTTTGCCTTTGATGACCGAGTATCGGTCACTGTCAGCGCCGCCGATCATCTGATGGATACCGGGAACGATGCCCTGGCCGCGCTGTTGTGGCGCGACGTCGCTGCGGTCCACGACCTCACGGGACCGATGCCGCCTTGCCGCATCGTGAAGGAGAAGCGCGCCACCTTTGCCGCGACTCCGACCGAAAATGCGCGCCGGCCGACGGCACGGACCGAGTGGGTCAATGTGTTCCTGGCCGGCGACTGGACCGATACCGGCCTGCCGGCGACGATCGAGGGCGCGCTGCGGTCGGGCAACCGGGCGGCCACGCTTGCGATCGAGGCTGCCTGACCGATGTCGAGCGCGCCAGCCACGACCGACCGGAACGATCTCGACCAGATCGAGGGCGACATCTCGCGCGCGGTGCAGGCGCTGATCCGCCGGCAGCGCCACGACGGCCACTGGGTCTTCGAGCTCGAGGCCGACGCCACGATCCCGTCGGAGTACGTTCTGCTGCGCCAGTATCTCGGCGAGCCGGACGCGCCCGAGCTGGAGCGCAAGATCGGCGTCTATCTCCGACGCATCCAGGGTGAGCATGGCGGCTGGCCACTGTTCCACGGCGGCGCCTTCGACATCAGCGCGTCGGTGAAGGCCTATTTCTGCCTGAAGATGATCGGCGACAGCCCGGGAGCGCCGCACATGGCCAGGGCGCGCAGCGCAATCCTGGCGCACGGCGGCGCCGAGCGGGCCAATGTGTTCACGCGCATCCTGCTGGCCCAGTTCGGCCAACTCTCGTGGGCGCACGTACCGACCATGCCCGTCGAGATCATCCTGCTGCCGCGCTGGTTCCCGATCCACCTGTCGCGCATGTCCTATTGGGCGCGCACCGTCATCGTTCCACTGCTCGTGCTGGCGGCGTTGCGCAAACACGCGCGCAATCCGCGCGGCGTCGACATCCAGGAGCTGTTCGCGACAACCGGCCGGTCCGAACCCAGGCTGGCCGCCCATGTGCATCGCGGCTGGGCGCTGTTCTTCAACGGGCTCGACTGCGTGCTGAAAGCAGTCGAGCCGCTATGGCCGAAGAAGATGCGCCAGCGCGCCGTCGAGCGCTGTGTGCGCTTCGTCACCGAGCGGCTGAACGGCGAGGACGGGCTTGGCGCAATCTATCCCGCCATGGCGAACTCGGTGATGATGTTCGATGCGCTGGGCTATGCGTCGGATCATCCGAGCTACGCCACGGCGCGCCGCTCGATCGAGAAGCTGCTGGTGGTGCACGACGGCGAGGCGTACTGCCAGCCCTGCGTGTCCCCGGTCTGGGACACTGCGCTCGCCGCCCAGGCCATGCTGGAGGTCCAGCAGGACGAGGCGGAGGCCGCCGCGCTGCGCGGACTCGACTGGCTGAGGCCCTTGCAGGAGCTCGAGGCGCGCGGCGACTGGAGCGAGCGGCGGCCGCAGGTGAGGCCCGGTGGCTGGGCCTTCCAGTATCGCAACGCGCACTATCCGGATCTCGACGACACCGCCGTCGTCGTCATGGCGATGGACCGCGCGCGACGCCAACTGGGCGACATGGGGGCAGGTGAGACGGGGGCAGGCGCCTTAGGCGTTAGAATTACAAAGCAACCTCACCCTGAGGAGCGGCCCGGAGGGCTGCATCTCGAAGGGTCGGCAACAGAACAGGGGCTGCGACAGCGCTTTTCCAACGATGTCGTGTGTAGCCCATCCGTCGAGACGGCCGCTGCGCGGCCTCCTCAGGATGAGGATTTTCTTGGCCTGCGACCATCAACGCCCATGGCGGCAGGCCCCGGGCCGGGATACGATCAGGCGATCGCGCGCGGCGTCGAATGGATCGCGGGCCTGCAAAGCGGCAATGGCGGCTGGGCCGCCTTCGATGCCGACAATGTCGATCACTATCTCAACAACATCCCGTTTGCCGATCACGGCGCGCTGCTCGATCCGCCGACCGCCGATGTCAGCGCCCGCTGTATCAGCATGCTGGCCCAGCTGGGCGAGACGACGGAGAATCCCGTTGTCCGGGCCGGCCTCGACTACCTCGAGCGCGAGCAGATGCCGGACGGCAGCTGGTTCGGCCGCTGGGGCGTCAACTACATCTACGGCACGTGGTCGGCGCTGTGCGCGCTGGGCGCCATCGGTTTGGACGGGACCACGCCGAGCGTGCGCAAGGCCGCGGATTGGCTGATCGCCATCCAGAATGGCGATGGCGGCTGGGGCGAGGATTGCACGAGCTATAAGCTCGACTACCGCGGATATGAACCCGCTCCCTCGACGGCCTCGCAGACCGCCTGGGCGCTGCTGGGGCTGATGGCGGCAGGGGAGGTGGACCATCCGGCCGTCGCGCGCGGCATCACCTGGTTGAGGCAACACCAGGACACGGCAGGGCTGTGGCGGCAGGACGCCTACACCGGCGGCGGTTTTCCCCGTGTCTTCTATCTGCGCTACCACGGCTACCCGGCGTATTTTCCTCTGTGGGCTCTTGCGCGCTATCGCAACCTGCGCCGCGCCAACAGCCGGCGCGTGGCCTACGGCATGTGATGATCCTCGCGGTCACCGGGCTGCAGCGCGAACGGCGGATCCTCGTCGGGCCGGGTGTCGTGGTGGTTGCCGGTGGCGGCGATCAGGCTCGGCTGGAAGGCGACGTCGAGCGCCTGGCCTCAGGCACGCGCGGCATCATCAGCATCGGCATCGCGGGAGCGCTGGCACCCGGATTGCGGCCCGGCAGGTGGGTGGTCGCGACCGCCGTGGGGGATGACGGGATCAAGCTGCCGACCGATCCCGACTGGAGCGGGCGTCTCGTCTCCCGCCTGCCGGAGGCGGTTCGAGGAATGGTGCTCGGCGTCGACAGCGTGGCGGCGACGGCCGTGCAGAAGGACGAGCTGCGTCGCTCCAGCGGTGCGATCGCCGTCGACATGGAATCGCATGTCGCGGCCCGGGTTGCCCGCCGCCGCGGCGTGCCGTTCGCTGCTGCGCGCGTCATTTCCGACGCGGCCCATCGCACGCTGCCGCCGGCTGCACGCGTCGGCATGCGGGCGGATGGCGGCGTCGACCTGCCGGCTGTCCTGCGCTCCCTGATGGCGGCGCCGGGACAGCTTCCGGCGCTGATCCGTACCGGCCTGGAGGCCGAGACGGCCTTTCGCGCCTTACTCCGCGGCCACCGACTGCTGGGCCCCGGACTTGCGGGTCCCGGACTTGGCGGCCCGGATGTCGGCGAGCTTTCGTCCGACATGGTCTGAGAAGAGGAACTCCGCCGGCCGCTGGCCGTCGAGCGGGATGTCCTTCGCCATCGCACCTTCGGTGCGTACGCCGCGCAGCGCCACACCGAAGGCCTTCAGCGGACGCCGGACCATGTCCTTCACGGCCGAGGCCTCGAAACCGCAATGGACCATGCAGTCGGCGCACTTCTCGTACTTGCCGACGCCGTACTTGTCCCATTCGGTGGTGTCCATGAGCTCGCGGAACGTCTTGGCGTAGCCTTCGCCCAGCAGGTAGCAGGGCTTCTGCCAGCCGAACACGGTGCGCGTCGGGTTGCCCCACGGCGTGCACTGGTAGCTCTCATTGCCGGCGAGAAAGTTGAGGAAGTTGATCGACTGGCTGAACGGCCAGGCGCGGCCCCCATTGCCGCGCGCCAGGATGCCGCGAAACAGCTCCTTGGTCTTGTTGCGGTTCAGGAAGTGCTTCTGGTCCGGCGCGCGTTCGTAGGCGTAGCCGGGCGACACGGTGATGCCGTCCAGCCCGAGCGCCTTCATGTCGTCGAGGAACGCCGCGACCTCGGCAGGGTCGGCATCGTTGAACAGCGTGCAGTTGATGCTGACGCGGAAGCCCTTCGATTTGGCCAGCCTGATGGCCTCGACCGCCTTGTCGTACGTGCCCTGCTGGCACACCGACTTGTCGTGCATGGCGCGATTGCCGTCGAGGTGGATCGACCAGGTGAACGACGGATGCGGCTGGTAATCGTCGATCTTCTTGGCCAGCAGCAGCGCATTGGTGCACAGGATCACGAACTTCCGGCGCGCCAGGAAGCCCTTCATGATCTTCGGCATCTCGCGATGAAGCAGCGGCTCGCCGCCGGCGATCGAGACCACGGGGGCGCCGCATTCGTCGATCGCCGCCATGCAGTCGTCGTACGACAGGCGCTGGTCGAGGATCTCGGCGGGATAGTCGATCTTGCCGCAGCCGGCGCAAGCCAGGTTGCAGCGGAACAGCGGCTCGAGCATCAGCACCAGCGGGTAGCGCTCGCGGCCAGTGAGATGCTGGCGGAGCAGATAGGCGCCGATTCGGGCGGCCTGGTGGAGAGGGATTCCCAAAATACGTTCCTCTAGCTGCCGGCCGGCATGGCAGTGGTCTTGCGCGCCGTCCGCCCCCGGATCTCGCCCGACCTGAGCTCGGAGGGCAGGCGGAACTCGATGTTTTCCTGGACACCGTCCATCGTCTCGACGTCGATCGCGCCGAGGCGGCGCAGAGCTTCGATGACGTCCAGGACGAGCTCCTCGGGCGCCGAGGCGCCAGCGGTGAGCGCCACGGTCCGCACGCCGCGGAGCCACGTCGCATCGAGCTCGCTGCCGTCCGAGATCAGGTAGCTCGGCAGTCCCTGCTCGATCCCGATCTCGCGCAGCCGGTTCGAGTTCGAGCTGTTGCGGCTGCCCACGACCAGCAGGAGGTCTGCCTGCGCGCAGAGGTCGCGCACCGCCGACTGGCGATGCTGCGTGGCATAGCAGATGTCGGAAACATCCGGCCCTTCCAGGTCGCGGAAGCGCGCCTCGAGGGCGGCGATGACGCCGCGCGTGTCATCGACGCTGAGCGTCGTCTGGGTGACGTAGGCGACGGGGGCGTCGTCCGGCAGGGCGAGCCGCGCGACGTCCTCGACCGTGGAGACCAGATGAATGGCCGCACCGACCTGGCCCATGGTTCCTTCCACCTCGGGATGGCCGGCATGGCCGATCAGGATCAGCGCCCGGCCGCGCGCCACGTAGCGCTTGCCCTGGAGATGGACCTTCGACACCAGCGGGCATGTCGCATCCAGCACGGGCAGGCCGCGCGCCTTGGCCTGGTCGATGATCGACTGCGCAACGCCATGAGCGCTGAAGATCGTGACGGCGCCGTCCGGGATTTCGTCCAGCTTCTCGACGAATACCGCACCCATCCGCTCGAGGCGCTCGACAACATGGCGGTTGTGTACGATCTCGTGCCTCACGTAGACCGGTGCGCCAAACTTCTCGAGCGACCGCTCGACGATTTCGATCGCGCGCACCACGCCGGCACAGAAACCCCGAGGTTGAGCCAAGATAACCCGCATTCCCGATCCACTCCTACCAGATCCAACCCTCGATGACGCAACGACGCGGATGATGTCGGCATTCGCGGGCGGCCTTGCCAGGGGGCCAACACAAGCTGTGTCTGGCAAACCAGGCGCTCGGGTCGAAACACCCAGCGCCAGCAGGGACAATCGCAGACACCGTTAATTGTCGGATACGGCGGTCGTGGTCGCAAGCATCTCCGTTGCATGGAAGGATCGTGCGTCAGCGCGGGCATGCACATCGACGGAGGCGCAGAATTGCGCTGCTGCCATGTCCGCGGCGCGTGACGGTGGCAAGATGTCGCGCATTTGCCGCGTCACAGGTGCTCAGAAGGAACGAACCAGGCGCTTCATCTCCTCGAATAGCAAGCGATGCCCTTCAGCCGAGAAGTGCACATCGCCGGCGATGAAGTACTTCCTCACAACGACGTCCGGCGGTTCGCGAAAGAAGGGGGCAAAGCCATCGACGAAGCTTACGCCGCGCTTCGCCGCCCACTGCCGCCAGTGGGTGACCTGGATTCCGTTGCGATCGCCCGCCCTGACATTGTCGGGCCAGGGATAGACGACCAGGGTGAGGTGGCATTGCCACTCCCGGCAGAGCTCAACGATCTTGTCCATGTTCTTGTCCGCCAGCTTCAGGCCGCGGTGACCCCATTCGTTCATGATCTTGGGGTCGAGGCTCCAGCGGCCGCGCCAGCTTTCATCGGGCGCGGCCGAGCCGAACGGCGTGTCGAGCCAGAGATTGTAGAACAGCCTGAAAGTCGCGAAGTTACCGAGCAGAAACTGGCCAGTGTCGAACCAGTGGTGCGACGGTGCCACCCCGATCGTGCCGTCTTCGTTGGCGCGATAGACGAGAGCTTCGTCGGTGATGTCGGAGAGATCGAGGAAGACGTAGATTTCCGTGGGCTTGATGCCCAGTTTCTCGGCAGCCGCCCTGATCTTGCGATAGTAGATGACCGGGCTGAAGGACATGACGCCGAGGTCCCATGCCGCCTTGTCTTCCTTGATCGCCTGGCATGCCATCAGGCCGACGAAAGTTTCCTCGTAAGGGACGCCCAGACCTTCGGTGAACGAATCACCGACGGCGAAGATGGCGGGTTTGCCCTTCTCGGCCTCGCCCGGGGCACAGGTACCCGTGCGGAAACCATACCGGTCGGTTCGAAAGGGATAGAGGATCTTGCCCCATGGCCGCATGGAGTTCTGGTTCGGCGCGAGGTCGTGATGCCAGGGAGCATGGACATAAGCCTGGGTATAGGCCGTCGCGGCGTCCGCCCAGCTGCGCTTCCAGTCGGAAAACACCGAGGCCAGCAGGATGTAATCCAGTGCCAGGGTAATGGCGAGGATCGCACAGGCCTGGCCGAGAACGCTGAACAGGCCTTTCAGCCTGGATTTGGCTTTAGCCGCCAAGGTTGCTTGGTGCCGCCTGGTCGAGCGGTGCGACACGTTTGTCGGAAGTCATTGAGGACCTCGTTTGCAGTCGGTTGAGCAGGTCAACGACGAAAGCAGCCTGGTGACCTCTCGCGTCAACTTAAGGTGTGCACGATGCGACGGAAAGCCCGTCACGCGCCTGGCTCATGAGATCGCCCCGTGCATTCGGCGTGCATACCTGGGAACTGCCATGCTCACGTCAAAGTCGGTATTCTTCAATTGCCGGTGAGGCGGGGGCACTTGGATGTCGACGACGCAGCGAACTGCGGAAAATGTGCTTGAGGGCAGTGGCGCGCGGCTTCTCGAGGAAACGGTGTTGCGCTTTGTTCCGCCGGAAGTCGCCGGGCATCCCGCGACATTGTCGGCTGTCGCAGCAGCCGACCGCGCGGCAAGGCATTGGACGAGCGCGGAGGTCGGCCCACTGACGCCGGGCTCGGCGGCCCACAAGAGCGCGATCTGCGCGATGTTCGAAGAGACGTTCAATCCTTACCGCCCCTCGGTGATTGCCTGGCCAACGCTTGGTCCGGACGCATTGCAGCGCCTGAGGTCGCTGCCCATCTGGGATATCGCGGTTCAGACCGAAGGCAGGGCACGGCTCAGCTTTGCCGCCTTCGCCGTCGCGCTCGACGACCCGGCGATGCGGTCGACGATCATGCTGAATGCATGGGAGGAGAACCGCCACAAGGAGGTCCTCTCGCATCTGGTGCGCGCCTATGGCATCGAGCTGGCCAAGGAGCCGGCATACCTGACGCCGCGCGATCGGGAGTTTGCGTTTCTCGTCACCGGCTATTCCGAGTCGATCGACAGCTTCTTCGCCTTCGGGCTTTTCGAGCTGGCCAAACGATCCGGCTTCTTCCCCCCTGAGCTTGTCGACACGTTCGAGCCCGTGATCCAGGAGGAATGCCGCCACATCCTGCTCTTCGCCAATTGGCTGGCGTGGCATCGCGCCAATCTCGGTTGGTGGCGGCGCCTCCGGTTCGAGCTGCGCGTCGCGGGTGCCTGGGTCTATATCGCGGGGCTGCGCGTCGGGCTCGCACGCAGCGTGGGCACCAACAAGACCGCCTCGCAGCAGGAAAGCAATTTCACGGTCAACGGCGCGCAGGCCGTGACGCCGGTCAAGATCGGATTCTTCGACCTGATGCAGATTTGCCTGGAGGAAAACGACCGGCGACTGGCGGGCTATGACCCGCGTCTGTGCCGGCCGACCCGGGTTCCCGCTTTAGCGCGGTTTGTGCTGGCCCTTGGCAAGCTCTGGCCGGGTAAAGGGCGCTAGCGAGATTCCCAGGAACTTTTGAAGACGTTGGGGGTTGTCCTCGACTGCATGCATCTCGCTGCATGCAAGGATCGCGGGCGCAGGCCGGTGAGTCCGCCAGGCGCGGAGTCGATTGAGGTCGAGTTCATTGCCGCGATCCTTGCAGGCGCGGCGGTGGCAAGATGTCGCGCGATTGTCGCTTCAAATGCGCAGTGAACAAGCACAAGCAAGCGCGCAATGAAGGATCGATCATGAACGTTCCGTCGGAGGCGCGCTCGCCAGCACGAGCTGATGCATGAGTGCGTGGGTCGGCCGCGTCGTCGCGACCAGTGTACGGCATCCATTCATCGCTCTGTTGTTGTCTCTCGCCATGACGGCGGTGGTGGTGATCTTTTCTGCCGGCCATTTCCGCATGACCACCGACACCGCCGAGCTGATCTCGACCGGCGATGGATGGCGCAAGCGGGAGCTCGCCATCGAGGCGGCCTTCCCGTCGCTGCAGAAACTGATGATCGTCGTTATCGACGGGGCGACGCCGGAGCTCACCGAGAATGCGGCAAGCCAGCTGTCGATGGCCCTGGCACGGGATCCCGAACGGTTCCGGAGCGTGCGGCGTCCCGATGGCGGAACATTCTTCGATCGTAACGGACTGTTGTTTCGTTCCCTGCCGGAGCTGCAGGCGACGACGGAAGGGTTGCTGCGCCAGCAATTCCTGCTTGCATCGCTGGCTGCGGATCCGTCGCTGCGCGGTGTTCTCGCCACTGTCGTAAGGGCGCTTCAAGGCGTCCAGCACGGCCAGGCCAAGCTGGGAGACTTCCAGCCGCTCATGGCGGCGCTCGCCGGCACGTTCGAGAAGGCGGCGGCAGGTCAGCCAGCGTTCTTCTCCTGGCAAGACGTGATTGGTGGCGCTGGCGGCGGAACGGACGGGGGAAGGCTGGACGGCCAGCGCCCCACGCGACGTGTCCTCCTCGTCCAGCCGGTCCTGGACTACACCGCCCTGCAGCCCGGGCAGGCGGCGAGCAGCGCGATCCGCGAGACGGCGCGTTTGCTCCGGCCCGATCCGGCGCATGGCGTGAACGTCCGTCTCACCGGGCCGGTGGCGCTTTCCGACGAGGAATTTGCCTCCCTGGCGGAAGATTGGCAGGTGGTGGCGGCGGCAATGGTCATCGCGCTGCTCGGCATCCTGTGGTGGGCGGTCCATTCGGGCCGAGTCGTGGGCGCGATCCTGCTGGTGACTTTCGTCGGTCTGCTCATGACGACCGGCCTCGGGCTCCTAGTGACAGGCAGGCTAAACCTGATCTCCGTCGCCTTCATTCCGCTGTTCGTGGGCCTCGGCATCGACTTCAGCATCCAGTTCAGCGTGCGCTTCCTGGCCGAACGGCATCTCGACCTGGGTCTCAGACAAGCCCTGACCGCGGCCGGCCGAGGCGTCGGCTTGCCGCTGGCCCTGGCGGCGTCGGCCATCGGCGTCGGCTTCTTCGCCTTCCTGCCGACCGACTATGTCGGCGTGGCCGAGCTCGGCTTGATCGCCGGCCTCGGCATGGCCGTCGCTTTTGCGCTCGCCGTGACGTTGCTGCCGGCCTTGCTCGTCCTGCTGCATCCACCCGTCGGCATGATGTCGGAAGTGGGCTATGCCCGGCTGGCGCCAGTGGAAGCCTTCCTGCGCCGCCACCGCCACGCCGTACTGGGCGCCGGCCTGCTCGTGGCAATCGTCTCGGCGGCGGCGCTGCCGTTCGTGCGCTTTGATTTCAATCCGCTCCACCTCAAGAGCCTGACGGTCGAATCGATGGCGACTCTCGAGGATCTCACGTCTGATCCCGCCTGGACCCCCGATACCCTGAACGTGCTCGTACCGTCGCTCGCGGCGTCCGAGCCGATCGAGCGCCGGCTCGCGGCCCTGCCGGAAGTGTCGCGCATCGTGACCTTGCAAAGGTTCGTCCCCGAGGGCCAGGCGGAGAAGCTCGCGGTCATCCGCGCCGCTGCCCAGCGCCTTGGACCTTCGCTCGGCGTGTCGCGTGTGCCGCCGCCGTCGGATGAGGACCTGAAGCAGGCTCTCGCCAAGACGGCGTCGCTGCTGCGCCAGGTGGCGGGGCTGCACCCTGTCGCGACGAAGGTTTCCGATCCGGCGTCGGACGACGCGCGTCGGCTGGCCGATGCCCTCGATCGCCTGGGTGAGGCCGCGCCCGATGTGCGGGCCGCCGCCGCCACGGCCGTCGTCTTGCCGCTCGGCATCATGCTCGAGCGGCTGCGCACGATGCTGCAGGCAGGTCCCGTGTCGATCGAGACGCTGCCGCGCGAAATTGTCAGCGACTGGATCGCGAGCGATGGTCGCGCCCGGATACAGGTGTTCCCGCGGCCCGAGCTGGATACCGACGACGGGCTGTGGCGCTTCGCCCGCGCCGTCCAGGCTGTCGCTCCCGACGCCACGGGCGTGCCGATCTCGATCCACGCGGCGGGCGACACGATCGTCGCCTCCTTCCTGCAGGCCGGGGTCTACTCGTTCGTCGCCATCACGCTGATCCTGCTGCTGGCGCTGCGCCGCGTGCGCGACGTCGTGCTGACCATGATTCCGGTGCTGCTGAGCGGACTCCTGTCCTTCGCGACCACAGCGGCCCTCGACCTGCCACTGAATTTCGCCAATATCATCGCTCTGCCTTTGCTGTTCGGGGTCGGCGTGGCTTTCAACATCTACTTCGTCATGGCATGGCGCGCCGGCGAGACCGCGCCGTTGCAGTCGAGCCTCATGCGGGCCGTGGTGTTCAGCGCCCTCACCACCGCGACGGCATTCGGCGCGCTTTGGCTTTCGAACCATCCCGGCACCGCCAGCATGGGCCGCCTGCTGATGATCTCGCTCGGCTGGGAGCTGCTGGTGACCCTGCTGTTCCGGCCTGCGCTGCTCGCCGTCCCGCCATCCGCCAAGGGCGCGGGGCGCGAGGCGAGACAATGAAGCGGTTCACGCGGCTCGTCTCGGCCTTGGCTGCTGCCGTCGCCCCCGCGATGCTGGCGGCGAGCCCGGTTGCGGCACAACTGCAGCCCCATCGGGCGGAGTATTCGTTGCGTCTCGGCACTGCCCTCAACGCAACGCGTATTGGCAGAATCGTCCAAGACATCCGGCTTGATTGCGACGGCTGGCGGGTCCGCCGCGAGCTCTCCGTCGAGATGTCGCTCACGCCCACGCTCAAGGTAGGCATCACCTCGCGCATGGAAGGCGAAGAGCAGCGCGGGGGCAATGGCTTCACGTGGCGGACCGCCCAGGTCGTGAACGGCTCCAGGCGGGAGGTGGGGGGCACGGTGCAGAGAAGCGTCAGCGGCTACCGCGTCGACCTCAAGATGGAAGACGGTCCGGAGCAGTCGATCTTGCCTCCGCTCACGCTGATGCCGGTCGCCGCGATGGACTACGTGGTCCGACGGCTGATCGCGGGCAGCGAAGCCTTTCCGGTGCTCTTGTTTGGCGCCGAGGCGGACGGCGCCGCCTTTCTGGTCGACGTCAGGAAGGCCGCTGACGGCACGCCCGAGGCATCGCCGCCCTCGCAACGCTTCGTCAAGGTGCCTGGCAGGCAATCCTGGCCATTCGTCTCGGCGATTACGCGCCCGGCCCAGCGGGACGGCAAGCCGATCCTGACATTGCGCGGCCGCCTCTTCGATTCGGGTGTCATGGACGGATTGGTCGTCGATGCCGGTGTCGTCACGGTGGCCGCATACCTGCGCAACCTGGAAATGCGCGAAGCGCCGAACTGCCCGAAATAGGCTTGGTGAGATCTGAGCAGCGCCGGCCTTCGCCCTATAGGCGTTAGATTTGGTCGAAGACCCAACAATATCCTCACCTTGAGGAGCGCCCGAAGGGCGTCTCGAAGGATGGGCCGCACAGAGTCGCTGAAATGGCGTGTCGCAGCACCCGCTCTGTTGCCGACCCTTCGAGACGCGGCCCCCAGGCCGCTCCTCAGGGTGAGGTCCTTTTGTAATTTTGGGGCTCAGCCCCATGGGCGTTTAATTTGGTCGAAAGCCCAGCAAGTCCTCGGGATGAGATTTCCTCCTGATGTAGCGCCTATAGGCCTCAGCCCGGTGCCAGGCTGAGGGCGTGGAGGACGCCACCTGCAGTGTCGCGATGGCTGACCGTCAGGCCGCCGGTGGCGCCATCGATCTTGACATGGCCAAAATGGCAGGAGCCTTCCGACGGCGCGAGGTCGAAGCGGCCGGGTGGCGGGACCTTCTGGAAAATCACCTCGGGTCCGAATGTGCGGTCAAGGATGTTGGGGCCGAAGCCGCCGGCGCACAGCGGGCCCGAGACGAATTCGTAGAACGGCGTGAAGTCGGTGAACGACGCGCGATTGGGATCGTAGCGGTGGGTTGCCGCGTAGTGCACGTCGCCGGTGAGCCAGTGCACGTTGCGGATGTCCTCGCGCTTGACGAAGGCGAGCAGGTCGGCAATCTCCAGCTCGCGGCCGAGCGGCGGGCCATCGTCGCCATTGGCCACTGCTTCCGAGCCCGATTTGCTACGCCAGTCGTCGTAGACCACGACTCCGATCGGCATGTCGGCGGCGATCATCTTCCAGGTCGCCTTCGACTCCTTCAGGGCGCCTTTCAGCCATTCGATCTGTTCATTGCCGAGGAAGGCTGTATCCGGTGCGAGGGCCGTCTGGCGGTTCGGGCCGTTCGGGCCGCGGTAGCTGCGCATGTCGACGCGGAAGACGTCGAGACGAGGTCCGAACGAGAATTTGCGATAAAGCCGCATAGGCCCGTCGAGGTCGCCCGACAGGGGCATGTACTCGCGGAACGCCCGCTCGCCGTAGGCGGCCAGAACGGCGGTGCTCTTCTGCCGATAGCGCGCGTCGCTGTCGAGACGCCGCTCCCAGTACCAGTTGTCGATCACGTCGTGATCGTCCCATTGCGCCAGGATAGGCACCTCGGCGTTGAAGCGGCGCAGATTGTCGTCGAGAAAATTGTAGCGGTGATTGCCGCGGAAATCGTCGAGCGTCTCGGCCACCCTGGATTTCGCCTCGGTAACGATGTTCTTCCAAATCCTGCCGTCGGGGAGCTTTTTTTCCGCTTGCAGCGGATTGTCGGCGTAGATCGAATCGCCGCTGTGGATGAAGAAGTCCGGCGCCAGCCGGCGCATGGCGTCGTAGATCGTCATGCCGCCCAGGTCGGGATTGATGCCCCAGCCCTGACCGACCGTGTCGGCCGACCAGACGAAGCTCACGTCGTTGTTGGCCAACGGCGGGACGCGGAACTGGCCGGAGACCGGCTCGCTCATGGTCTTGTAATCGCCGAGATCGAGGTAAGACACGCGGTAGAAGACGGTCTGGCCGGGCGCCACGCCGCGAATCTGGACGCGCGAGGTGAAATCGGTCGCTTCCAGCGCGAGGGGACCGACGATCCGCCTGGGATCGGCGAATTTCTCGGTCGTCGCATATTCCACGTACATCCGCGCCGGACGATCGGCCCGGCTCCACACGATGGCCCCGTCGGCCATGACGTCGCCGGACTGCACGCCCTGCAGCAGGCGCGGCCGCGCAGACTCCGAGGTCTGGGCGAAGATGCGGGTCGGCAAGGCGGCGGCCACCGTGCCGGCGGCCAGCAGGCGGCGTCGATTGAGCTTCGTCATGGGCTGCCAGCCTAGCGCCGAATTGTTAAACGCGGCATACCGTCGACATGGATTGGTGCGACGAGGGTATCGTGCTGTCGGCGCGGGCACATGGTGAAACTGGGCTGATTGCATCGCTGCTGACTCGGGACCATGGCCGGCACGCAGGGTTCGTTAACGGCGGCGTGTCGCGGCGCGCCCGTCCGATCTGGCAACCCGGCAACTTGGTGGCGCTCACGTGGCGGGCGCGCCTGGCCGAACAGCTCGGCAATTACACCGCCGAGCTGCGCGAGCCCCACGCGGCGCGGGCCCTGGAAGATGCGGGCGAGCTGGCCGGGCTTGCAGCGGCCTGCGCGGTGATCGACGCGGCCCTGCCGGAGCGCGAACCCCATCCGGCCATGTTCGACGGCTTCCTGGCCTTCCTGACGGCCCTGGGCCATCCGGGTTGGCCGACGATCTACGTCAGGCTCGAGCTCGGGCTGCTTCAGGAGCTGGGCTTCGGCCTGGACCTCGCGGCCTGTGCCCTGACCGGCGCTACGACCGATCTCGCCTACGTGTCGCCCAAGACCGGCCGGGCGGTCTGCCGCGCTGCGGCCGGACCCTACAAGGAGAAGCTGGTCGCCCTGCCGGGCTTTCTGTCCACCGGCGGCCTCGCATCGGGCGCGGAGGACCTGCGACAGGGCCTCGATCTGACCGCATTCTTTCTCGAGCGGCACGTCTTTTGGCCACACAACAAGCCCTTGCCTGCCGCGCGGGCGAGATTTATGGAAACGCTGCAGCGCTAGAAACAACAAGGATCGCGGCTCGAACCGCCCTCCATCCCCTCGAACCGGCACATGGCAAAACGCAACAACGTCGTCCCGCTGGCGGTGGTCAAGCCGGTGCAGTTCGGCCAGGCGCTCAGCGAGCGTTACCTGTCCTACGCGCTGTCGACGATCATGGCGCGCTCGCTGCCCGACGTGCGCGACGGCCTGAAGCCGGTCCATCGGCGGCTGCTCTACGCCATGCGCCAGTTGCGGCTCGACCCCAGCAGCGCTTTCAAGAAGAGCGCCCGAGTGGTCGGCGACGTGATCGGCCAATACCATCCGCACGGCGACCAGTCGATCTACGACGCTCTGGTGCGGCTCGCCCAGGAATTCGCCGCGCGCTACCCGCTGATCGAAGGTCAGGGCAATTTCGGCAATATCGACGGCGATAACCCCGCCGCCATGCGCTACACCGAGGCGCGGCTCACCGAGGTCGCCGAGGCCCTGCTGGCCGGCATCGACGAGAACGCCGTCGACTTTCGGCCCAACTACGACGGCTCGACCGAGGAGCCGGTCGTCCTGCCCGGCGGCTTCCCCAACCTGCTGGCCAACGGTGCCGCCGGCATCGCCGTCGGCATGGCGACATCGATCCCGCCACACAACGCCGGTGAATTGTGCGATGCGCTGCTGCATCTGATCCGCACCCCCAATGCCCGGGTGGAGACGCTCGTTGACTTGGTCAAGGGCCCGGACTTCCCGACCGGCGGCGTGCTGGTCGAGCCGCGCGAGTCGATCGTCGAGGCCTATCGCACCGGCCGCGGCGCTTTTCGGTTGCGCGCGCGCTGGTCGGTCGAGCAGCTGCCGCGCGGCCAGTACCGCATCGTCGTCACGGAGATCCCCTATCAGGTCCAGAAGGGCAAGCTGATCGAGCGCATCGCCGAGATCATCAACGCCAAGAGGCTCACGATCCTCGAGGACGTGCACGACGAATCGGCCGACGATGTGCGCATCGTGCTGGAGCCGCGCACCGGCAACGTCCCGGCGGAGCTGCTGATGGAGCAGCTGTTCAGGCTGACCGACCTCGAGATCCGCTTCCCGCTCAACCTCAACGTCCTCGACAAGGACAACACGCCGCGGGTCATGAACCTGCGCGAGGCGCTGCAGGCCTTCCTCGATCATCGCCGCGAGGTGCTGGTCCGGCGGTCGACGCACCGTCTGGCGGAGATCGATCGCCGCCTCGAGATCCTGGACGGCTATCTGATCGCCTATCTCAACCTCGACAAGCTGATCAAGATCCTGCGCGAGCAGGACGAGCCCAAGCCGCACATGATCGCGGCGTTCAAGCTCACCGATCTGCAGGCCGAGGCGATCCTCAACATGCGCCTGCGCGCCCTGCGCCGGCTCGAGGAGTTCGAGATCAAGGGCGAGCACAAGAAGCTCACCGCGGAACGCAAGGATCTGCGGGGGCTGCTCAAGGACGAGACGCTGCAGTGGCAGTCGATCGCCGCAGAGGTGCAGGAGACCAAGCGGCGGTTCGGCGGCAAGACCGAGATCGGCCGCCGGCGCACCGATCTCGCCGATGCGCCGGCCGAGGTCGAGCACGCCGTCGAGGATTTCGTCGAGCGCGAGCCGATCACCGTGGTCTGTTCCGAGAAGGGCTGGATCCGGGCCGCCAAGGGTCATCTCGACGAGCAGGCGGCGGCCGACCTCAAGTACAAGGAGGGCGACGGGCCGCGCTTCGCCGTGCATGCGCAATCGACCGACAAGATCCTGGTGTTCGGCACCAACGGACGCTTCTATACGCTGAGCTGCGACAAGCTGCCGAGCGCGCGCGGCCACGGCGAGCCGATCCGGCTCATGATCGAGCTCGGCAACGAGCAGGACATCGTCCTGCTCCAGGTCCTGAAGGGGGGCCGCAAGTTCCTCGTCGCGTCCGATGCCGGCCGCGGCTTCGTGGTGCCCGAGGACGAGGTCGTGGCGCAGACCAAGAACGGCAAGCAGGTGCTCAACCTCGCCGACAAGGAGAAGGCCCAGGCTCTGTCGATCGTGCCCGACCACGCCGATTCGGTGGCGGCGCTGAGTGAAGGCCGCAAGCTGCTGATCTTCCCGCTGGAGCAGGTGCCCGAGATGGGACGTGGCCGGGGGGTGCTGCTGCAGCGCTCCAAGGCCGACCGCCTGTCCGACGTCCAGGCCTTCCTGCTGCGTGACGGGCTGCCCTGGTCGAACCGCGTCATTCCGGCCGCGGAACTCAAGTTCTGGCGCGGCGAGCGCGCCCAGGCGGGGCGCATGCCCGAAAAAGGCTGGCCGCGCGCCCGACGCTTCAAGGACTGAGCGATGGACCTGACGCTGATCTGGAAGACGGTGCTGATCGGCGTCGTCGAGGGCCTCACCGAGTTCCTGCCGGTCTCCTCGACAGGGCACATCATCCTCGCCGAGGAGGTGCTGAATTTCCAGGGACCGCCCGGCAAGGTTTTCGAGATCGTCATCCAGCTCGGCGCCATCCTCGCCATCTGCTTTCTCTACCGCGCCAAGCTCTGGACGACGGCAACCGGCGTGCTGCGGCGCGAGCCGCTCGCGCTGCGCTTTGCGACGGCGGTGGTCATTGCCTTCCTGCCCGCGGCGGTGATCGGTGTCGTGGCGCACAAGTACATCAAGTCGGTGCTGTTCAGCCCCTGGGTCGTCGCGGTGGCGCTGATCGTGGGCGGCATCGCCATCCTGGCAATCGAGCGGTTTGCCGAGCGACCGCGCATCAAGTCGGTCGACGAGGTCGATCTCAAGACGGCCCTCTATATCGGCCTCTGCCAGTGCCTCGCCATGGTGCCCGGCGTGTCGCGGGCCGGGGCCACCATCATGGGGGCCCGCGTGTTCCGCGTCGATCGGGCGACGGCGGCCGAGTTCTCGTTCTTCCTCGCCATCCCGACCATGATCGGCGCTTCGGTCTATGATCTCTACAAGAACTGGACGACGCTCGACTGGCACGGCAGCGGCGTGATTGCGCTGGGCTTCCTGGTTGCTTTCGGGTCGGCTGCCCTGGTGGTCGGGCCGTTCGTGCGTTTCATCAGCCGGCACGGCTTCGGCGTGTTCGCCTGGTACCGGATCGCGCTCGGGCTGCTGGCCCTGATTCTGCTGACGCTGCGCTGAATTACCGCTGCAGCAGGTCTGCAGGGGCGTGCTTTGCAACCCCCGGCCGCTGTGCCATAAGCTCGCCGCCGAAGCGGCTTGCGGCGCCGGATGCGCGCCGCCTGCAGATTTCCATCAGGAGGATTCAAGATGCAACGTCGCAAGTTCCTGCGTACCGCCGGGGTGGGCGGTGCAGCGGTCGCTGCCGCCGGAACGGTTGCTGCGCCCGCCATCGCCCAGTCGATGCCCGAGATCAAATGGCGCCTGGCGTCGAGCTTTCCCAAGTCGCTCGACACCATCTTCGGCGCCGGCGAAGACTTCGCCAAGCGCGTCGCCGCGCTGACCGACAACAAGTTCCAGATCCGCGTGTTCGCCGCGGGCGAGATCGTGCCCGGCCTGCAGGTCGTCGACGCGGTTCAGAACGAGACCGTCGAATGCGGCCATACCGCGTCGTACTACTATGTCGGCAAGGACCCGACCTTCGCCTTCGACACCGCGGTGCCGTTCGGGCTCAACACCCGCCAGCACAATGCCTGGGTCTACCACGGTGGCGGGCTCGAGCTGATGCGCGAGTTCTACAAGGACTACAACATGACCTCCTTCCTGATGAGCAACACCGGTGCCCAGATGGGCGGCTGGTGGCGCAAGGAGATCAAGTCGCCGGAGGACATGAAGGGCGTGAAGATGCGCATCGGCGGTTTCGCCGGCCAGGTGATGGCCAAGCTCGGCGTCGTGCCGCAGCAGCTCGCCGGCGGCGAAATCTACCCGGCGCTGGAGAAGGGCACGATCGACGCCGCCGAATGGGTCGGCCCGTACGACGACCAGAAGCTCGGCTTCAACAAGGTCGCGCAGTACTACTACTATCCCGGCTGGTGGGAGGGCAGCGCCGCACTGTCGCTGTTCGTCGGCCTCAAGGCCTGGGATGCGCTTCCGGCCATCTACAAGGAAGCGGTCGCCAGCGCCGCGGCTGAAACCAACGTCAAGTCGGTCGGCAAGTACGACGTGCAGAATCCCAAGGCGCTGCGTGAGCTGGTCGCCGCCGGCACCAAGTTCCTGCCGTTCCCGCAGTCGGTGATGGAAGCCTGTTTCAACGCTGCCAACGAGCTCTATGCCGAGACCGTCGCCAAGAACCCGAAGTTCAAGAAGGTCTTCGATTCGTGGAAGCCGTTCCGCAACGAAGAGGTGTTGTGGTTCCGGGTCGTCGAGAACACGTTCGACAACTTCATGGCCCGCCAGTCGGCGGCCAACAAGCTCTGACACCAACCGGCGGATGCCCGGTCAAAGCCCCGCTTCGGCGGGGCTTTTTTTGTGTCCGGACGCGTGCGTCATGCCACCGGCCGTCCGGACCCGCGCTTTGAGCCCCGCTCCTGTGAGGTTTCTCCTTTTGCCAATCAGTGTTTCGCGTGGCAGATTGGTTTCGCGAAGTGGAAAACCACTCGTGCAGAACAAAGAAATGTCCTGGGAGGACACAAATGCAACGTCGCAAATTCATGCGCTCCGCCGCTGTCGGCGGGGGTGCTGTCGTCGCGTCTGGTACGCTTGCCGCCCCTGCAATCGCTCAATCGATGCCTGAGCTGAAGTGGCGGTTGGCTTCGAGCTTTCCCAAGTCCCTCGACACGCTGTACGGCGCCGGTGAGAACATCACCAAGTTCATCAGCGAGATGACGGACAACAAGTTCCAGGTTCGAATCTTTGCCGCCGGTGAGATCGTTCCCGGGCTGCAGGTGCTCGACGCGGTGCAGAATGGCACGGTCGAGATGGGCCACTCGGCCGGCACCTACTACATCGGCAAGGATCCAACGCTGGCCTTCGACACGACCCTTCCGTTCGGCATGAACGCCCGCCAGCAGGAAGCGTGGATGAACTGGGGCGGCGGGCGCGAGGCCCTGGCCGAGGTCTACAAGGAATACAACACCATCTCGATCCCCGCCGGCAACACCGGCGCGCAGATGGGTGGATGGTTCCGCAAGGAGATCAAGACTCCCGAAGACATGAAGGGATTGAAGTTCCGCATCGCCGGCATTGCCGGCCAGGTCTGCGCGAAGCTCGGGTCGGTGCCGCAGCAGATCGCCGGCGGCGACATCTATCCGGCGCTCGAGAAGGGCACCATCGACGCCGCCGAATGGGTCGGTCCCTACGACGACCAGAAGCTCGGCTTCAACAAGATCGCGCCGTACTACTACTATCCTGGTTGGTGGGAAGGCGGTCCGCAAACCTCATGCTACGTCAACATGACGAAATGGACCGAGCTGCCCAAGTACTACCGGGCGGTGATCGAAGCGGCGTGTGCCCGGGCGCAGGCCCTGATGCTCTCGAAGTACGACGCGGAGAATCCCAAGGCCCTGCGCGAGCTGATGGCGGCTGGCACCAAGCTGATGCCGTTCCCGCAGTCGGTGCTCGAAGCGGCGTTCAACGCGTCCAATGAGCTCTACGCTGAAATCTCCGCCAAGAACCCGAAGTTCAAGAAGGTTTACGAGAGCTGGAAGCCCTTCCGCAACGAGGAGATTCTGTGGTTCCGCGTTGCCGAGTTCACCTTCGACAGCTTCATGGCGCGCCAGTCGGCGGCCAACAAGCTGGGTTAGCGCCGATTCCCGATGCGACGGAGTCGGTTGCGGTTCCGTCGCATCGGATTGCTTGAGGCGACAAAGCAAGAGAAACGATGGAAGGCAACAATCATGAGACGTCGGAAGTTCGTGGCATCTGCCGCGGTCGGCGATGCAGCCAGCGTGTCGCCACGCCGGCCATCGCCCAATCGGCTCCGGAGCTCAAATGGCGATTGACGCCGAGCTGCTCCACATCCCAGGGAGGGACCAAATGCAACGTCGTAGATTCCTGAAGACCGCTGGCGTGGGCGCTGCAGCGACCACCGTCGCGGCACCGGCCCTTGCGCAAGGCATGCCCGAGTTGAAATGGCGCCTGACCTCGAGCTTCCCGAAGTCGCTCGACACGCTGTGGGGAGGCGCTGAACTCTTCTGCGGCCGCATCTCCGAGATCACCGACGGCAAGTTCAAGATCACGCCGTTCGCCTCGGGCGAGATCGTTCCGGGCTTCCAGGTGTTCGATGCCGTTCAAAATGGGACGGTCGAGATCGGCCAGACAGCGGCCTATTATTATATCGGCAAGGACATCACCTTCACCTTCGATACCGCCATGCCGTTCGGCCTGAACAGCCGCCAGCACGTCGCCTGGTGGATGCACGGCGGGGGCCGTCAGATCATGAACGAATTCTACAAGGACTACGGCGTCGTTGGTCACATGATGGGCGGGACGGGCGCGCAGATGGGCGGCTGGTACCGCAAGGAGATCAAGACGGTCGACGACCTGAAGGGCCTGAAGTTCCGGGTTGGCGGCTTTGCCGGGCAGATTCTCGGCAAGCTCGGCGTGGTGGCCCAGCAGATCCCGGGCGGCGAGATCTATCCTGCCCTTGAGAAGGGAACGATTGATGCCGCCGAATGGGTCGGGCCCGTATGACGACGAGAAGCTCGGCTTCGCCAAGGTGGCGCCATACTACTACTACCCCGGCTGGTGGGAAGGCACCGGAATGGGGACGGCGTACATCAACCAGAAGGCGTGGGACGCGCTGCCGTCCATGTATCAGAAGGCGATCGAGGTCGCCGCCAACGAAGTGACCCTGTGGATGCTCGCCAAGTACGACAATGGCAACCCGGTGGCGCTGCGGCGCTTGGTGGCGGGCGGCGTCAAGCTGCTGCCATTCCCGACCCCGGTGCTCGAGGCCTGCTTCAATGCCGCCAACGAGCTGTGCAATGAGATCCAGGCCAAGAACCCCAAGTTCAAGAAGGTCTGGGATATGTGGAAGCCGTATCGCTCCGAGCAGGTCCTGTGGTCGCGCATCGCAGAAGGTGGCTTCGACGGCTTCATGGCCCGCATGTACGGAGCAGGCAAGGTCTGACCTTCTCGCGGCAATAGGGCAGGCGAGCATTTGCACTCGCCTGCCGATGAAATTGTTGCATCTCCGGCGGAACGAGGCCGTTGCGGTCAACGGTCTTGTTTTTGCCGTCAAGGTGCCTTTTCAAACCCTACTGTGCATGCCAGTGTTGCACCGCAAGCGGGACCATGGGGTGTCCCGTAGGGAGGATTAGTAGAAATGCAGCGTAGAAAGTTTATCCGCACCGCTGGCGTTGGCGCCGCGGGCGTGGCCGCCGCAACCACGGTCGCCGCGCCGGCCATCGCCCAGAGCATGCCGGAAGTGAAATGGCGTTTGACGTCGAGCTTCCCCAAGTCGCTCGATACCCTGTATGGCGGTTCCGAGTTGTTCGCCAAGATGATCGGCGAGATGTCCGACAACAAGTTCCAGATCAGGGTATTTGCTGCCGGTGAAATCGTTCCCGGCCTGCAGGTCGCCGATGCGGTGCAGAACGGCACCGTCGAAGCCGGCCAGACCGCGGCCTATTACTATTTCGGCAAGCATCCGAACTTCGTGTTCGAGACCGGCCTGCCGTTTTCCATGAATCAGCGCCAATATTACGCGTGGCTCTATTTCGGCGGCGGCCATCAGCTGATCAACGAGTTCTACAAGGATTACAATTTCCGCTCTTTCGTCTTCGGCGGCACGGGCTGCCAGATGGGCGGCTGGTTCCGCAAGGAAATCAAGTCGATGGACGACATGAAGGGCCTGAAGTTCCGCGTCGGCGGCTTCGCGGGCCTGATCCTGGAGCGTCTTGGCGTGGTGCCACAGCAGATCGCCGGCGGCGACATCTACCCCGCGCTCGAGAAGGGGACGATCGACGCTTGCGAATGGGTCGGCCCGTACGACGACGAGAAGCTGGGCTTCAACAAGGTCGCCAAGTACTACTACTATCCGGGCTGGTGGGAAGGCGCGTCGGTCGGCTCGCTCTATATCAACAACAAGGCATTCGACGAGTTGCCCAAGCAATACAAGGCGATGGTCGAGACCGCGGCAGGTCTCGTCACCTCCTGGATGGTGCCGAAATACGATGCCGGCAACCCGGCAGCGCTGCGCCGCCTGGTGGCCGCAGGCACGGAACTGCGTCCGTTCCCGCGTTCGGTGCTCGAGCCGTGCTTCAACGAAGCCTACAAGTACTATGACGAGCTCTCGGCCAAGG
Source organism: Reyranella sp. (assembly GCF_044224635.1). Lineage (GTDB taxonomy): Bacteria > Pseudomonadota > Alphaproteobacteria > Reyranellales > Reyranellaceae > Reyranella. The sequence continues at coordinate 25,963 of NZ_JBGAKA010000080.1, forward strand.
ATCCGAAGTTCAAGAAAATCTACGACAACATGAAGGCCTTCCGCGCCGACCAGAACCTGTGGTTCCGTGTCGCCGAGAACACCTTCGACAACTTCAATTTCTCGATGTCGGCCCAGGGTCGCTAGAGAACGACAAGCCTTTGCGAGAAAGCCCCGCCGGTCCCCCGGCGGGGCTTTTTCATTTTCTCCTCCCCCGATTACGGGGGAGGCGAGCAAAGCGATCAGTTCTTCGGCGGCGCGCCGAAGATCGGCGGTGGGGCATCGTCGCTCGGCGGCGCCTGGATGTCGATCTTGACCTTGCTCGGGTCGACACCGCTCGGCTTGTCGAGGAAGTAGGTCACCGACTGCGGCAGGGCGATCACGACCGCCACCATGATGAGCTGCAGCAGCACCCACGGGATGGACCCCCAGTAGATGTCGGAGCTCTTCACCGACTTGGGAGCGACGCTGCGAAGATAGAACAGCGCGAATCCGAAGGGGGGATGCATGAACGAGGTCTGGACGTTCACGCAGAGCATGACGCCGAACCAGATCAGGGCGGCGTCGGCGCCGACCACCGGCGTCAGCAGCTTCTGAGCCACCGGTGCCAGCATCGGCACGATGATGAAGGCGATCTCGAAGAAGTCGAGGAAGAAGGCCAGGAAGAAGACGAACAGGTTGACGACGATCAGGAAGCCCCAGACGCCGCCCGGCAGGCTCGACATCAGATGCTCGACCCA
>NZ_JBGAKA010000021.1:0-120544 GCF_044224635.1 Reyranella sp.
GATTTTTCGGGCTCAACGGATATTGGAGGAAGAACATGAAGTTCCGTCCGCTTCACGACCGCGTCGTGGTCAAGCGCGTCGCGGAGGAAGAGAAGACCAGGGGCGGCATCATCATTCCGGACACGGCCAAGGAAAAGCCGATGGAAGGCGAGATCGTTGCCGTCGGACCGGGCGCCCGCGACGACAAGGGCACGCTGGTGCCGCTCGACGTCAAGAAGGGTGATCGCATCCTGTTCGGCAAGTGGTCGGGCACCGAGATCAAGATCGACGGCGACGAGCTGCTGATCATGAAGGAGAGCGACATCATGGGAATCCTCGAGGGTTCCGCCGGCGCTGCCAAGAAGGCCGCCTGATCGTCGTTCATCAATCAATCATTCCAGACACATCCATCCATAGAGGGGATTAAGCAATGGCAGCCAAGGAAGTCCGCTTCAGCGGCGACGCCCGCCAGCGCATGCTGCGCGGCGTCGACATTCTCGCCGATGCCGTGAAGGTGACGCTGGGCCCGAAGGGCCGCAACGTCGTGCTCGACAAGAGCTTCGGTGCGCCGCGCATCACCAAGGACGGCGTCACCGTCGCCAAGGAGATCGAGCTCGCCGACAAGTTCGAGAACATGGGCGCCCAGATGGTGCGCGAGGTTGCGAGCAAGACCAACGACGTCGCCGGTGACGGCACGACGACGGCCACCGTGCTCGCCGCCGCGATCGTGCGCGAGGGCGTGAAGTCGGTTGCCGCCGGCATGAACCCGATGGACCTCAAGCGCGGCATCGACATCGCGGTCGAAGCGGCCGTCGACTCGATCAAGTCGCACGCCAAGAAGATCACCGGCAGCGACGAGGTCGCGCAGGTCGGCACGATCTCGGCGAACGGCGACAGGTCGATCGGCAAGATGATCGCCGAGGCGATGAAGAAGGTTGGCAACGAGGGCGTGATCACGGTCGAGGAGGCCAAGAGCCTCGAGACCGAGCTCGACGTCGTCGAGGGCATGCAGTTCGACCGCGGCTATCTCTCGCCGTACTTCATCACCAACGCCGACAAGATGATCGCCGAGCTCGACTCGCCGTACATCCTGCTGTTCGAGAAGAAGCTGTCGGGCCTGCAGGCGATGCTGCCGGTGCTCGAGGCGGTGGTGCAGTCGGGCAAGCCGCTGCTGATCGTCGCCGAGGACGTCGAAGGCGAGGCGCTGGCCACCCTGGTGGTCAACAAGCTGCGCGGCGGCCTCAAGATCGCTGCCGTCAAGGCGCCGGGCTTCGGTGATCGCCGCAAGGCGATGCTCGAGGACATGGCGATCCTGACCGGCGGTCAGCTGATCTCCGAGGATCTCGGCATCAAGCTCGAGAACGTCACGCTCGACATGCTCGGCAAGGCCAAGAAGGTCCTCGTCGAGAAGGAGAACACCACGATCGTCGACGGTTCGGGCAAGAAGGTCGACCTCGAGGGCCGCATCAGCCAGATCCGCGCCCAGATCGAGGAGACGACCTCGGACTACGACCGCGAGAAGCTCCAGGAGCGCCTGGCCAAGCTCGCCGGCGGTGTTGCGATCATCAAGGTCGGCGGCGCCACCGAGGTCGAGGTCAAGGAGAAGAAGGACCGCGTTGACGACGCTATGCACGCCACCAAGGCGGCGGTCGAGGAGGGCGTGGTCGCCGGCGGCGGCGCTGCTCTGCTCTACGCCATCCGCGCGCTCGACAAGCTGCGCACGGCCAACGACGATCAGAAGGTCGGCGTCGAGATCGTGCGCCGCGCGCTGCAGTCGCCGGTCCGCCAGATCGCCGAGAACGCCGGCTTCGACGGCGCGGTGGTCGCGGGCAAGATGCTCGACCAGAAGGACTCCAACTTCGGCTTCGACGCCCAGAAGGGCGACTATGTCGACATGGTGAAGTCGGGCATCATCGATCCGGTCAAGGTCGTGCGCACCGCGCTGCAGGACGCCGCCTCGGTGGCCGGCCTGCTGGTGACGACCGAAGCCATGGTCGCCGAGAAGCCGGAGAAGAAGGCCCCGGCGATGCCGCCGGGCGGCGGCATGGGCGGCGACATGGACTTCTAAGTCCAGCCCGTCTTTGGAAATTGCGGAAGGGCCGGGGAGCAATCCCCGGCCTTTCTTCTTTGACCGAGGCGAGATGTCCGATGGATGAGCTGCCGACCTCGATCAAGGGCGTGCTGATGCGTGACGGCCGCGTCCTGCTGTTGCTGAACGGGCGCGGCGAATGGGATCTGCCGGGTGGCCGGCCGGATCCCGGCGAGGAACCTCGCTCCGCGCTGCGCCGCGAGGTCATGGAAGAAACTGGCCTCACCGTCGATGTCGGCGCAGCGCTCGGCGAGCACCTGTTCGAGGTGCTGCCCGGACGGTTCGTGCGCATCGTGGCATTTGCCTGTCACGTGACGGCGGATGCAGAGGCCGTGCTCAGCGTCGAGCATCTCGAGGCGCGCTGGTTGCCCGTCGATGAGCTGGGCGACGGCATGATCGCAGGGCATCGACTGCCGGATGGTTATCTCGCGGCTGTGCGGCGGGCCTTGCTCCCGACATAAGACTCATCTCCGGGAGCGCGCCACGCCGTGGCGCTCAGGCTCTCTTCCGATCGCCATCGCTGTGTCCGCTATCCGTTGAGCGCCACGGAGTCGCCGCTCCCGGCCATGAACGCCACGGCGGCGGAGACTACTCCGTCTTGCGCGGCGCGCTCCCTGTGATGAACGGGTGTCTACCGCCCCGTGATCGTCCAGCTGACGTGCCAGCCCCTGTCGTCGAGGCGGCGGGCCGTTTGCACGCGCAGAAACCGGTCATGCGCGGCGGCGGCGCCGAGCCACAGCTCGTTGTAGCCGTCGAACGCCTTCAACGGGTCTGCCAGCTCAAGATCGCGGACAGCGCGCCATCCGCTCTGCGTGACGACGATGGCATCGTCGTTCTCCTGCGTCGCGACGTCCTCGCCCTGGGCGCGCAAGACCGCGGTCAGCCAGCGCGCGAAGTCTTGCGCGCTGGCGCGATCGCCGCGCTCCAGATCGGTCGGCAGGTCCATGTCACGCGCCGTCTGCTCATGGAACTGCAACCCGATCAGGCGCGCCGTGCGGCCAAGCTCCTGCTGCGCCTCCGGCGCGCCCAGCAGCTCCTGTAGGGTGGGCAGCATGGTGCGCAGGTATTCCAGCGCGTAGGCGCGGAAGGTGCGCTGGCGGCGTTCCTCGGGCCAGCTCGCCGTCTCGAGGGCTGGTTGTCGCTGCCAGTCGACCCGCGGCATCTCCTCGGTGCCGTAGGCAAAGCGCACGCGCTCGTCCTCGGCGATCGGACGGCCGTAGTCGCAGTAGTAGCCTTCGAGCCCGGGCATGCCGTCGACCGTCATGCCGGTGCAGACGAAGCCCAGGGCGGGATTGCCGAGCGAGACGCCGTTGTGACCGTGCCAGCCGTGCAGCATGGCGGCCGAAACAGAATGCGGCACGGCGGCGATCGCGGTGCCGCGCCAGATCCAGCGTGGCGGCGGATAGCGTACCCACGCCTTGCGGTCGCTCTCGCGCAGGTAACCCGTCTTGACGCCGCCCAGCGCGTTGGAATGGTAGTGGTAGAGCGCGCACGCGGGGGCATCCGGCTGATCCGCCAGGCCGAGCTTCTGCAGGCCGGGCAGGAACTTCTCGAGATGCTGACGGCGGAAGTGGCGGAACACGTAATCGCGCGCCGTCGCCTCGCCGCGGCGCATGATCAGCCCGAGGATAAGCGCCGTCATCAGCGCGTTGTAGAGCGTACCGACCGCGCGATAGGCGGCCAGCTCCGACGGCGATGGCGCCATCAGCCGTCGTGTCCGTCGACGAGGATTGCCCTCGACTTGCCGGCGCGCAGGCGCATGTCGAGCACCGGCTCGTATTCCGGCGAATCGTAGAAGCGCTCGGCTGACGCCATGTCGGGAAACTCGAGCACCACCATGCGAGGCGGACTCCAGCCGCCTTCGAGCGTGCGGGTCTTGCCGCCGCGCACGATGAACTTGCCGCCGAACTTGGCGACCAGGCCGGGCGTGTGCTTGCGGTACTCGGCCATCAGGGCTTCGTCGGTCGTCTCGACCTCGACGATCATGTAGGCGGGCACGATATTTCCTCCTTCGAACGGGATTGGTCAGCCGACTTCCATCGGCAGCTTGGCGTCGTTCGACCATTCCTGCATGGAATTGTCGTAGACCGCGACGTTGGTGTGGCCGAGCAGCGCCGTCAGCACGAAGGCATCGAGCGAGGCCGCGATGCCGCCGCCGCAATAGACCAGCACGCGCCTGTCCGGCGCCGCGCCGACTCCATCGAAGGCGGCCCGCAGGTCGGCGATCGGCTTCAAGGTCTTGTCGGGGCCGACCAGGCTCGCCGCCGGCACGCAGGATGAGCCGGCAATGCGTCCGGGACGGCCATAGGTGACGCCGCCGCGGCCGGCATGCTGGTCGTGGCTCAGCGCGTTGAGCGTGAGCGTGCCGGCCTGGCCGATCGCGGCCTTCACCACCGTCTTGTCGATGAAGACCTCGGGGCGGCCGCGCAGGGTGAGGGTGGCCGGCGGATGGATCGTCTCCTCGGTTGCGAGCGGACGTCCTTCGGCTTTCCACTTGTCGAGCCCGCCATCGAGAATGGCCGCGTCGTCGAAGCCGACGGCGCGCAGCATCCACCAGATGCGTGTCGCCCAGGTCGGGGTGGCATGGCTGTAGAGCACCACGGAGGTGCCATGGCCGATGCCTTTGGCGGCGAACGCCTTGGTGAGCTCGTCGAGCGGCGGCAGGGTGAAGCGCAGCTTCGAGCGCTTGTCGGACAGTTCGGCCTGCAGGTCGAGAAAGGCGGCGCCCGGGATGTGGCCCCTGTCATAGTTGGCGCGCCCGCTCTCGGCGACGTAGCGGCCGTCGGGGCCGAGCTTGAGGTAGACGGTGCAGTCGAAAACCCGCAGCGCCGGCGCACCCATGCGACGGGCGAATTCCTCGGTCTGGATCAAGGCAGCAGAATGAGCCGGCATATCGCCCCCCTTGGTTGGGAGGGCGAACTCTACTCCGCCGGCGGCAAAAGCTAGATGGTCTTCTGCGGCAGCGGCGGAATGGCGACCGTTCCGCCTGTCGACGGCGGTACCGAGGCAGCGGCCGGAGGCGCGGCGCTCGGCGGAGGCGTCATCTGGCTGGTCTCCGGCTGCTTGGCGGTGGCAGGGGTGGTGGCCGGAGTCGTTGTCGTCTTCTTTGCCTTCTTCGACGTTGTCGAAGGCACGGCCTTGGGCGTCGATGTCTGGGCCCTCTTCAGGCACGAATTGCGCGCCGACGCGCTCTTCTGGCTCTGGCAGTTGGTCGAAGACTTGGCCTTGGGCGTCGGAGTCGGGGCCGCCGAGGGGTCATCCTGGGCGAACGAGGGGGCAGCAAACGAGACGGCCGCGAGGGCGGCCAGACCGGCAATCAAGAGACGCATGAAAATCACTCCCGGGCCGCTCGCGGAAGGGGACGGTACGGCCTCGATTTAGGAACAAATTTTATGGCGTATGGGCCATTTATGTCAAATTGTTAATCGGTCACTGGAACTGCAAGGAAGGTCGTCGTGCAAGCCATTCTGAACGTCGCGCTGCCGATCTTCGGCATCATCCTGGCCGGCTGGCTGGCCGGCCGCTGGCGCATCCTGGGCGCCGAATCGAGCGCGGCGCTCAACGCCTTCGTGAGCTACTTCGCCCTGCCGGTGCTGTTCTTCGGCAGCCTGGCCCGCGCCCCCGTGGCAGCCGTGCTGGACCCGCCGCTGATCGCCGGCCTCAGCCTCACGGTCCTGGCGACCTTCGCCCTCGGCATGCTGTCGACGCGGCTCGCGGGCCGCACCAGCCTGGCGGCCATGAGCCTGCAGGGCATCGCCGCGGCCTGGGGCAATGTCGGCTACATGGGCGTGCCGCTTTGCCTTGCGGCGTTCGGCGAGCGCAGCCTGCCGCCCGCCATGCTGTCGGTGATCGTGATCTCGGTTCTCTGCATGGTGATCGGCGTCATGCTGGTCGAGCTGGAGGTCGCCGCCGGCCACGGTCCGTTGCGCACCTTCCTGCGGGCGGCCTTCAAGGTGGCGCGCAACCCGCTGCCGCTGTCGATGGCGCTCGGCATTGCCGCCTCGGCGGTTCAATTGCCGATGCCGAGCCCGGTGGAAAAGTGGCTCGATCTCCTGGGGGCGGCGGCGGCCCCCTGCGCGCTGTTCGCCATCGGCCTCTTCCTGTCGGATCAATCGGTGCGCAGCGGCCTCGTGGAGGCGGGCATGGCCACTGTGATCAAGTTGGTGCTGCAGCCGCTGCTCATCCTGCTGATCCTGCCGTTCTTCCTCGATCTGCAGTCGATCGCCGGCCGGATCGCGATCCTCATGGCGGCCCTGCCCAGCGCCGCCAACGCTTTCGTGCTGGCCTGCCAGTTTGGCATATCGGTCGAGCAGAATTCCGCCGCCGTTCTGATCTCGACAGCCTTCTCGGTGATCACGGTTTCTGCTTTGCTGGTATGGTTGCGCGTGGCGTGACAGGGTGCTGTGCAACCGCAGAGGACAACCATGCTCCAGGAATTCAAGAAATTCGCTCTGAGGGGAAACGTCGTCGACCTAGCGATCGGCGTCATCATCGGCGCCGCCTTCGGCAAGATCGTCGACTCTCTGGTCAACGACGTCATCATGCCGGTCATCGGCAGGCTGTTCGGCGGGCTCGATTTCACCAATTACTTCATCGGCCTCACGCCGGCGGCCAGCCAAGCCTCCAACTACGACGCCGCCAAGAAGGCCGGCGCCGCTCTGGGCTACGGCAGCTTCATCACCGTCACGGTGAACTTTATCATCATCGCCTGGGTTCTGTTCCTGGTGATCAAGGCGATGAACCGCTTGCTGCGCCAGGAACAGGCGGCCCCGCCGCCACCCGCACCGCCGACCAAGGAGCAGGAGCTGCTGACGGAGATCCGCGATCTGCTGAAGGCGAGGGCTTAGCCGGCCAGCAGGCGAGCGAGATACCTGCGTCGACGGTGCCGGTCCGGCGGGCAACGAAGGTCCGGCCGACCAGCTTGGCCAGGCGGCTGTATCTCTGCCATGTCGGGCAGTGTGCTAGGCTGCCAGCCGCTCGCCGACGAAAGCATCGAGCCGCTTGGCGAGGCCGTCGGAGATCCGGGTCAGGGGCAACCGGCACTCCGCAGACGCGATCAGCCCTTGCCGCCACAGCAGATGCTTGATCGGCATCGGGTTGGCCTCCGCGAACAGGAGCGGAACCATGCCGGCGAGCGGCGCCCAGGCGGCGCGGGCGCCGGCGAGATCGTTCGCCGCAAACCGTCGCGTGACCTCGACGAAGCGCTCCGTCATGACATGGCTGGCCGCCAGGATGCCGCCCTCGGCACCGTTGGCCATCATGGTGAAGAACAGCGCATCCTCGCCGGTCAGCACCGAGAAGCCTGGCGGCTTGCGCGCCAGCAGGTCGAGCGACTGGGCGATGCTGCCGGAGCTGTCCTTCACGCCGACGATGTTGGGCACCTGGGCCAGCTCGAGCAGCGACTCGTTCGAGAGGTTCACGGCGGTGCGGTAGGGGATGTTGTAGATCAGCATCTGGCGGTCGGTGGCGCCGGCGATGCGGCGGAAGTGGGTGACCAGGCCGTCCTGGCTCGGCCGGTTGTAGTACGGGCAGACCGAGACGATACCCTCGAAGGCAAGCCGCTCGAGCCGCCGCAGTGCCTTCTCGACCTTGTGCGTGGCGTTGCCGCCGACGCCCACGAACACCGGCACCCGGCCGGCGGCACGCGCCACCGTGCGCTCGACCAGGCGGTCGATCTCGGGCTCGTCGAGGGTCGGCTGCTCGCCGGTGGTGCCGAGCGGGAACAGGCCGTCGACGCCGAGCGCAATGTAGTGCTCGATCAGTCGGTCGTAGCTCGCATAGTCGACGGCGCCGTCCTTGAACGGCGTGACGAGCGGCAGCCAAAGGCCAGTGATCATGTGCGGAGCCCCTTTGCCAGGAAGTCGAACCACAGAGTGGCAGGCTTCGATCAATAAAAAAATCTAATGTTTTTGATATATTCATTCTGATATGCTTATGTGTTCGGCATGCGCAACGACCTCGACATCTCGCTCCTTCGGGCCTTCACCGCCATCGTCGATGCCGGCGGCGTCACCCGCGCCGCCGCGGCGCTCGGCGTCTCGCAGGCAGCCGCCAGCCAGCAGGTCAAGCGGTTGGAAGAATCGCTCGACTGCCGCCTGTTCGAGCGTGCTGGCCGCCGGCTCGTGCTGGCGCCGGCCGGCGAGCGGCTGTTGGCCCAGGCGCGCCGCCTGCTGGCGCTCAACGACGAGGTGTGGTCGTCGATGCGGACGCCGTCGTTCGAAGGCGAGGTCAGGTTCGGCGTGCCCTACGACATCATCGCGAGTTTCGTGCCGGCCATCCTGCGCCGCTTTGCCAAGGCCCAGCCGCTCGTCCGCGTCAGCCTGGTCTGCGAGGATTCGCGGATCGTGCGCGAGCAGCTGACTGCCGGGCAGGTCGATCTCGCCCTGACCACCGAGCGCGAGTGCGGCCGGCATGGCGAGACCCTGCGCACCGATCGGCTGGTCTGGGTCGGTGTGCCGGGCGGTGACGCCCATCTCAAGGATCCGCTGCCGGTGTCGCTCGGCGCGTCGACCTGCGTGTTCAGGCCGGTCGCGGTCGAGGCGCTGGGCAAGGCGCGCCGCGACTGGCGCGCGGTGTGCGAGGTCAGTCGCATGGAGCCGGTCTATGCGGCGATCGAGGCGGGACTGGCGGTGGCGCCGCTGCTGCGCTCCTCCGTGCCCGAGCGTTTCGACATCCTGGGTCGCGACGCCCGCCTGCCGGCGCTGCCCGAGTTCCGCATCAATCTCTACGCACCGCCCGGCCTTGGCCCGGCCGCGCGCGATCTCGCCGACCATGTTCGCGCGAGCTTCGCCGAGCGCAACCGACGGCCACACAACAATTGATACCATCCGGCGCTGTCTCGTCGGCAGCGGCTTCCGTATCATGCGGCCATCGAGACGGAAGAAGCGGATCGAGACGGAAGCAGCGGATCAGAACCTTCTTCCGCAGGATTGCCGAGGGGGCGTCGGGCCCGGAGCCGCACGATGGGAGCGTGTGACTCCGGGCCCGTCTTTTTCCGACCCTGACAGTGGCGCTCAATCGCCCTTGATGCCGGCCGCCTTGATCAAGGGACCCCACTTGGCGCGCTCGCGTTGCTCGAATTGCGCCAGCTGTTGCGGCGCGCCGCCGGCGGGCTCGACGCCGAGCTGCAGCATGCGCGCCCGCGTCTCGGGATCGGCCAGGATCTTGGCCACTTCCGCATTCAGGGTCTCGATCACCGGCGCAGGCGTTCCCTTGGGCGCGTAGAGCGCCATCCAGCCGGTCACTTCGAAGTCGGGCAGGCCCTGCTCGGCGACGGTCTTCACGCCAGGCAGCAGCTCGCTCGGCTTCAGCGTGGTGATGCCGAGCGGCTTCAGCTTGCCGGCGGCGATCTGGCCGCGCGCCGCCGCCACCGTGTCGACCAGGGTCTGCACCTGGCCGCCCGTGACCTCGGTGAGCGCGGTCGCCGAGCCCTTGTAGGGAATGCCGAACAGCGGCGCGCCGCTGCGCGCCTTCAGCAGCTCGAAGACCATGCGGGCCGTCGTGCTGGGCAGGGCGACGTCGATCTTGTCGGGCTTCGCCTTGGCGGTCGCGATCAGCTCGGCCACCGAGCTCGGCGCGAAGGACGGATTGGCGGCGATCACCATCGGCAGCATGCCGATCAGGATGATCGGCGCAAAATCCTTCTCCGGGTCGAAGCCGGTCGACGGATAGAGGAACTCGTTCATGCTGTGGGTGCCGTTGGTGCCCATGGTCAGCGAGTAGCCGTCTGGCGTGGCGCGGGCACCCGCTTCGGTGCCGATGTTGCCGCCGGCGCCGGGCTTGTTGTCGATGTAGAAGGTCTGGCCCAGCGCCTTGGTCAGGCGTTCGGCGAAGTACCGCGCCATCACGTCGGTGCCCTGGCCGGCCTGGTAGGGGACGATGATCCGCACCGTCTTGGCGGGATAGGTCTGGGCTGACGCCGACACGGCGGCCAGCAGCGTGGCCAGCATGGCGGCGGCCAGCCCGACGATCTTCATTCGCATTGTTTCCTCCGGTGTCGCTCGGTTTCAGGTGCGGCTCGGCAACTCCACCACGCCGTTGCCCAGGATCGACAGCTCGTCGTCCTGGTTGCGCGCCTCTTGCTCGATCTCGACGAGATGGCGGTCGTCCTCGACGTACTTGCGTTTCACCTTGCCCCTGATGAACAGCATGTCGCCCGCCGGGTTGTGGCGGCGGATCTTGCAGGTCGCGCGGCGGAGGAAGCCGTCGTCGCCCATCCAGTTGGTGAGCTGATGGGTGAGCCAGGAGCAGCGCTCGGGACCGTAGTCGTAGGCGCCGGGCGCGCCGACCTCGTGGGCGAATTCCTCTTCCCAATGCACGCGCTCCGGACAGTCGGGGATGCCGAACCGGTTCTTGATGCCGGTGCCGGGATGCGCGTCAATCAGCTTCCAGGCCAGCTTGTTGGCCCGAATGTAGAGACCGCCCCAGCCCTGGGCGTAGGCGATGAAGCCGGTGACGGTCATCGGACCTTTGAGCATCACCGGCAGCGCCTCGCCCTCGGCGACATCCTGCCAGTAGCGCGGCGTCGCCCCGCGGATCTGCTCCTCGGCATAGAGCTTGTAGGCGTCGGCCAGCTCGGCGTCGCTGTAGCGCCGAACGGGACGCGCTTTCAGCCCCTGGTACTTGGTGCCCTGCTCGCGCGCGTGGTCGCGCTCGGTGCGGAAGCACCAGCTGTCGGCCTCGGCGACCAGGTCGCCATGCTGATTGAAGAAGTCAACATGATAGATCTGCTGCACGGCGCGGCCGGCGAAGCGCGTGTTGTGCTCGATCACGTCCTTCAGCCAGGCATCGGTCGAGATCTCGTCGTTGCGCCGCACCGCCTTGTGCCACGTCCAGTCGGCGCCCGACCACATGGCGTGGATGCCGGGCAGGCCGCCGACATAGCCCGAGATGATGCGGCTGGTGCTGAACAGGAAGCTCGGCAGGGCAATGATGCCGCCGTGACTGGTCTTCGCCGCATACTCCGGCACGCACCACAGGGGATTGTCGTCGCCGATGCCGTGCGCGTAGTGGCGGATATTGTCGCGCGTCGCCTCGTGGCACCACGGCTCGATCGTGGTGCCGATCTTGACGCCGATGCGCTTGCGCAGCAGGTCGAGGCCTTGCTCGGTAATCTTGGGAAATCGGCGTTCTGTCGTATCGGGCATCGGCTTCTCCTCGGAATGGCTCAAGTGGTCGCGTCGGCGCTGCTGCTCTCGCGCTCGCGCAGGATCTTGCGGTTGACCTTGCCGGCCGGCGTCTTGGGCAGCTCCGCCACGAAGGCGACGAGGCGGGGATACTCATGCTGGCTGAGACGCTGGCGCACCCGATCCTGGATCTCGCGCGTGAACGTCTCGTCGCCGGCGCGCCGGGCGACGACGAACGCCTTGACGACCTGGCCGCGCAAGGCGTCGGGCACGCCGATCGCGGCGGCCTCGCGCACGTCGGGATGCTTCAGGATGGCGTCCTCGATCTCGACGGCGCTCATCGTCCAGCCGGCCGAGATGATCACGTCGTCGGCCCGGCCGCCGTGGAAGAAGTAGCCGTCCTCGTCGACGCGGCCGAGATCCTTGGTCGCGATCCACCTGTTGCGTCGCCAGACCTTGAGCTCGCCGGTCACGCCGGGCGGGCAGGGATTGCCGGCGGCATCGTGCACCTCGACGCGGCTGCCTGGCACCGGTTTGCCGAGCGAGCCGGGCTTGACCACGAAATCGGCGGCGCCCGGATAGCTGACCAGGATCACGCCGATCTCCGTCGTGCCGTACATGCTGCACACTGGCCGGCCGAACGTCGCCTCGACGAAACGGGCGGTCTCGCTGTCGATCGGCTCGCCGGTGAAGGACAATTTCTCGATGGCGTAGCGATAGCGCGCGGCGGCCCCGGAGGTTCGCATCATGCGGTAGTGCGTGGCCGCCGCCGACATGTTGGTGAAGCGGTGCTCCTCAAGGGCGCGCAGCAGCCGTTCGGCGTCGAACTTTCCAGCATAGACGCCGACCGTGAGGCCCATGGCGAGCGGCGGCAGCGTGCCGTGCCACAGGCCGTGCCCCCAGGCCGGCGAGGACGGGCAAATGAAACGATCGCCAGGGCGCAGGCCGGTGCCGTAGAGTGCCGCGACCATCACCGTGACCAGGGCGCGGTGCGAGTGCTTGACCGCCTCGGGCAGTTGGCGGGTCGTCCCCGACGTATACTGGAAGATCGCCAGTGAATCGGCCTCGGTGGCCGGCGTGAAGGATGGCGCGAACGCATCGAGGCCTGTCATGAAGGCCGCGTCGGCGACGACGACGCGAAGGTCGGCGCGCGGCGCCACGGTGGCCGCCTTGGCCTCGTTGGTGATCAGCAGGCGTGGCGTGCAGTCCTCGATGCGCAGCGCCACGCCGTCGGGGCCGAACAGGGTGAACAACGGCACGGCGATCGCGCCCGCCTTCATCGTGCCGAACAGCGCGACGTAAAAGGCGCGCGACGGGTCGAGCATGATGGCGACGCGGTCGCCCGGGCGGATGCCCTGGGCCAGGAGATAGTTGGCAAAGCGCGCCGAGCCCTCGGAAATCTCGCGATAGCTCATGATCTCGTCGGGCCCTTCGGCATGGACGACGATGACGGCGGGGCGATCGACAGCGACGTGACGGTCGATGCATTCGTGCGCGATGTTGAGATGCCGGCGATCGCCGTCGAACAGATCCCACAGTCGCGCGGGCGAAAACTGCGCCTGCGCGTCGGCATAGCTCGTGTACTCGGTCAGCCTGGTCATCGGGGGTGACTATGGCCAACCGGCTCTGCTTGTACAATAGCGTATATGTTTGTATATGTACAAAAATGTCCAACAAACCAAAACGCGCCGCCGCGGGGTCGCGCGTGCGGCCGGTGCCGGCTGTCAGCCGCGCCATCGCCATCCTCCGCCTGCTCGGCCGCGCGCGCACGCCGCTCGGCGTCAAGGCGATTGCCGAGTCGCTCGAGATCGTGCCCAGCACGGCCCTGCACATCCTGCGGGTGCTGGTGTCGGAGCAGCTGGTCAGCCTCGACCCGGTGTCGCGCAAGTACGGCCTCGGCACGGGCATGCTGCCGCTGGCGCGCGCTGTGCTGGAGAACAGCGGCTTTCGCAATATCGTGCAGCCCGAGCTCGATCTGCTGTCGCAACGTCATGGCATCACGGCGATCGGCGTGGAGCTCTCCGACCTCGATCACATGCTGGTGGTCGCCTTGTCGCGGGCGCAGGCGCCGGTGCGTATGCATGTCGATGTCGGCAGCCGTTTTCCAGCGCTGATCAGCGCCACCGGCCGCTGTGTGGCGGCCTTCACCGGACAGCCGTGGTCCGAGGTCGAGAAACGGTTCCGCGCGCTGCGCTGGGAGGATCCGCCGACCTACGAGTCATGGTGCAGGGAGGTCGACAAGGCGCGCCGCCACGGCTTCAGCATCGATCGCGGCAACTACATCGCCGGCGTGACCATCGCCGCCGTGCCGATCCTGAATGCGCAGGGAACGATCAGCCACGCCCTCGCTGCCGTCGGCCTCGGCAGCCGCCTGGGACGCGAGGCGTCGCTGGCGCTGGTCCGCGACATGCAGCGCGCCGCCGCGACGGTAGCTTCGCAGATGATTTAGAGCTGGCGCGCTCCTCTTTCTCCTCCCCAGCTTCGCTGGGGAAGTGCCCCCGTAAGCGGGGGCGGAGGGGTCATGAGCAGCGAGACTGAGGCTCATGACCCCTCCGTCTCGGATTACCGAGACACCTCCCCACGCTTTGCGTGGGGAGGAGAAAGAGAAAACCGCCGCGATTACGCGGACACTTCGCCAGCAAAGTTGGGAACAAGGACGAGAGGGAGCGCTCCCGGCTATCTCAATCCCAGGCCGCGTCGATGATGCGGCCGTCCTCCGCCAGCACCAGGGTCAGCCGGTTGGCGTCGAGGGTGTAGCTCGCGATGCCGTCGGTCGGTTTGATGACGCGTAGCTTGTAGGGCAGGTCCTCTTCGCGCACCGAATTTTCCGCCGTGGCTCCCGCCGGCAGGCCGGCCCCCTTGGCGACGAAGTGCTTGCCCATGCACTTGGCGCAGTCCTGTTTGGGCGGTGCCGTCTCGGCATAACCAGGCATGGCCTTGAGCGCGACCACGTTGTTGGCGGCGCGCACGCGAACGCCCGAGTAGGGATGGCCGGGCTCGACCTGGAGAATGGCCTCCACCGGCAAGAACGGTCCGAGCGGTGCGGCGCTACCGGGCGCAGTGGACTGGAACACGAGATCGAGCACGCCGTCGAGCGGTCGCCCCTGGGTGATCGGCAACAGGTGGGGCTGGCCCCAGCCGCCCGACGTCACGAGGCCGCGGGCCCGCACGAGGTCGAGGCCGCCCGGCCCGCGCTCGGAACGCAGGACCTCGACGCTGGTCACGATCAGCACCGGCGAAGGGGGACCGTCCCCGGACGGTGGAGCCGATTGCGGGCCGCCATAGCCCGGCGGCGGACCGCCCTGCTGGCCGGGCGGCGGACCGGACTGCTGCTGCTGTCCCAGCGCCGGAGCGCTCAGCATCGTTGCAGCCAGCAGGCCGGCCAGGGTGAGAGCTTTCAGCGGGATCATGGCAGCCTCGATGTCTGAACCGCGAGCAGGGGACCGAGGCCTACCAATTGCGGAAGGCGCCATTGTGCCAGCCGCCGCCGCCGTTGGCCCAGCCGCCGTTGTGCCAGGCGCCGCCGCCATTGGCCCAGCCGCCATTGTGCCAGGCACCGCCGCCATTGGCCCATCCGCCATTGTGCCAGCCGCCGCCGCCATTGCGCCAGGCGTTGCCCCACCACGCGAGGCGCTCTTCGGGATCGACGCCGACCACGGGCTCGCGATCCCTGGCGTACTGCTCCATGACGCTCGTCACGTCACGACGGATGGATTCCAGCCGCTCGTTCACCGATGCAGCATCTTTGGTCGCAGGTTCGCCAACGGCCATGGCCGAGGCATCGGCGCAGGCAAGACTCATCGAAAGTCCGGCCGCTCCGGACGGCAGCAACTTCGCCAGATTGCGCAATGACTGACGCCCCTTGGCCATCGATCCTCCCGACGTTGACGCGGTCATGCTAGGCTCAAGCCCGCACGAATCACAAATCATAGTTTTGGGGAGGGTCGCCGCCGCAAGCTTCGTGCCATGTCGGCGCGCGGCGGCTCGTGACTGATCATCGTGTTGCGGGATTGAAGCGTGTGACAGGGCCGTGAAGAATGGCGGCGGGGCTTCAACAGGAGGGGGCGGACATGAGCCGACATCAGACCCATTCGGAAGACAGCGTCGCGCTGCTGGGCGAGCAGCTGGCAAAACGGGCGATCGATCGCCGGCGCTTCCTGCAGGGCGCGATCCTGCTCGGCGCCACGACCGCCGTGGGCCGCACAGCCTGGGCGCAGGCCAAGGAGATCGTGCTGGCCAATGCCGGCGGCGATGCCGTCACCGCCATGGGGCAGGCCTATGGCGAGCCCTACATGAAGCAGGTGCCGGCCACCAAGGTGGTGATCGACGGCACCTTCCCGTCGTCGGCCAAGATCAAGGCGATGGTCGAGGCGAAGAACACGACGTGGGACATCTGCGATCGCAACCTGACGGCGGCGCTCGAGCTCGGCGAGCCGGGCCTGTTGCAGGAGATCGACTACATGGTCGTCGACCGCAACAAGCTCCGGCCCGAGCATGCCGGCAAGTGGGGCTGCGGCAGCTATGTCTACTCCAACGTGCTGGCCTATCAAGCCGATGCGTTCGGCGGGCGCAAGCCGATGACCTGGAAGGACTTCTGGAACGTCAAGGACTTCCCCGGCAAGCGCGCCCTGCGCAAGCACATCGACGGCCAGCTCGAGGCGGCGCTGCTCGCCGACGGCGTGCCGCCCAAGGATATCTATCCGATCGACCTCAAGCGCGCGCTCGCCAAGATCAAGGAGCTGAAGCCGCATTGCATCTTCTGGAGCACCGGCGCGGAAAGCCAGCAGGTGCTGCGCGACAAGGAAGTGGTCATGGCCAATCTCTGGAACACCCGGGCAACGGTGCTTCGGCGCGAGAGCAAGCAGAAGATCGACTTTCACTTCAACGAGGCGTCGCTGTGGGTCGGCGCCTGGATCGTTCCAAAGAACAATCCGGCCGGCAAGGATGTCTTCAAGTTCATGGCCTCGACACAGGACCCGGGACGGCAGGTCGAGCTGTTCAAGCTGCTCGGCAACGGCCCGGTTAATCCCGCCGCCGCGCCGATGGTGCCGGAGGACCTGCGGCCGATCGACCCCGGCTCGCCCGCGAACTACGCCATGCAGGTTCCGGCCGATGTCGAGTGGTACGCCAAGAACAGCGCCGCCGCGCTCACCGCCTACATCGAGGCGGTGTCCTGACGACACGAGGAATTCATGGCCTCTTCTCATTCTCCTCCCCGGCGAAGCTGGGGAGGAGAATGAGATAAGTGATGGATTCGGCCAAGGCGAGGCGGACCTACTGGGCGTTCGTGCTGGTGCCGCTCGCCGTGCTTGCCTGTTTCTATTTCTATCCGCTGTTCAAGGTACTGTGGCTCAGCGTCACCGTGCCGGCGCCGGGCTTCGGCAACTACGAGCGGCTGCTCACCAGCGAGGCCATCCAGCGCATCCTGCTGACAACGCTCAGGATCTGCCTGATCACGACGGCGGTCGCCCTGGTCGTGGGCTATGCCATCGCCTACGCGATGATGCAGGCGCGGCCGTCGACGCGACTCTGGATGCTGTTCATCGTGCTGCTGTCGTTCTGGCTGTCGGTGCTGGTGCGCGGCTTCGCCTGGATCACGCTGCTGCAGAGCCGCGGCGTGGTGAACAGCGCCCTGATGACGCTGGGCGTGATCGACTCTCCCTTGCCGCTGGCCCGCAACGAGTTCGGCGTCGTGCTCGGCATGGTGCACTATCTCGTCCCCTACGCCGTGCTGCCGATCTGGGCCAACATGCAGGGTATCGATCCGCGCCTCGTGCCGGCGGCGCGCGGCCTCGGCGCCAGCCGCTTCGGCGCCTTCTGGCGGGTCTTCCTGCCGCTCAGCCTGCCCGGCATCGTCAGCGCCGGCATCCTGCTGTTCATCTTCTCGCTCGGCTTCTACATCACGCCGGCGCTGCTGGGCGGCGGCAAGACGGTGATGATCGCCGAATACATCGCCGTGCAGGTCCTCGATACGCTGAACTGGGGCACGGGCTCGATGCTGGCGGGCGCGCTGCTGCTGGCCGTCATCGCCATCCTGGCGCTGCTGTCGCGCTTCGCCAATTTGCGCGAAGTCTTCGGAGCCAAGGCGTGAACCCCGACCCGCTCGCCGCCGGCCGCTCGAATGCGAGCTTCATCGCCTGGATCGGCCTCCTGTTCCTGATCCTGCCGGTGACCGTCGTGGTGCCGGTCTCCTTCACCGCCAACCGCTACCTCTCGCTGCCGACCGATGGCTGGTCGCTGCGCCATTACCAGGCGATCCTGGTCGACCCGGCCTGGCGCAACAGCGTGCTCGACAGCGTCGTCGTCGCCTCGAGCTCGACCGTGCTCGCTCTCCTGCTCGGCACCTTGTGCGCCATCGGCTGCTGGCGCATCTCCTCGCGCCTGTCGGAAGCCATCCGGTTCCTCATGCTGGCGCCGATCATCGTGCCGTCGATCGTGCATGCGCTGGGCTTCTACCAGGCCTGGGTGCAGTTCGGCCTCATCGACAGCTACCCCGGCCTGATCATCGCCCACGCGCTGAAGGGCGTGCCCTATGTCGTGATCGCGGTGTCGGCGTCGCTCGCCAATTTCGACGTCCGCCTCGAGCAGGCAGCGCGCAGCCTGGGCGCGACGGTCGGCTCCGCCCTATGGCGCGTGGTGCTGCCATCGGTCCGGCCGGGCATCCTGAGCGGCGCGGTGTTCGCCTTCATCACCTCGTGGGACGAGCTTGTGGTGACCATGTTCATCACCAGCCGGCGGGTCTACACCCTGCCCAGGAAGATCTGGGACGGCATCCAGGACAACATCAGCCCGTCGGTCGCGGCGATGGCGACGGTCCTCATCGTGCTGACGCTGTTGTTCATCATCGCCCATCTGCTGTACCTGCGCCGCCGCGCGCGGGCAGGGTGAGGGCACTTCGACCTTCATCCTGAGCAAGGTGCGGTTTACCTGCTCTCTTCCTCGAAGTATTCGAGATCTATCCGTTTGACCTCAAAGGTCTTGGCCGGCGACACGCCGACGTTGAAGTCCATCATGAGTTGGGAAAGCCGTTCGCCATCGATCAACACGATCTTCTTATGCTTCACGTCATGAACGTACTTGGTGGCGCTGGCGGTGAAGGTGGACGCGGTGATGAACACCCCCTTTTGCGCGCCGTGGGCGTCCAAACTGCCTGAAAAGTTGCGTACCTCGTCGCTACCCACGGACGCCGTCCAGCGCTTGGCTTGGAGGTAGATGATATCCAATCCCAGCCGGTCCTCGCTGATGATCCCATCGATCCCGCCGTCACCGGACTTTGCAACGTTCCTGGCAGCGTCGGCGCGCGAGCCGCCGTACCCCATCGCGAGCATCAGGTCCAACACCAGCCCCTCGAAGAATGCCGGCGTTGCCGCCATGATGGTCGCCAGGAGCTGCTGACCCAGAGACGCGCGCACCGTACTGTAGGCCGCCTCGAGAGTCTCCTCGGGTGTGTCATCCTTCTCGTGTATTCCGTCCGCTTGGATCTCCGGAGACGCCCCGTCCGCCGATGTCTTGCCCATAAAGGCCATGAACTCGGGGTACTGCCTAAGGGTATCCACGCTGATTGCGGGGGAATTGGTTTCGAGAAGCTGGAAGCCGCGATGGCGGATCCGGCCGGCGCGCGTTTCGTCGCGATAGTTCTCCGTCGTGATGAAGCGGTTGCGATAGTGGGTGCCGGCATCGTCGAAGCGGATGGCCGAGATCATGCCGTCACCGTCGAACCAGTGGGGAAACCACGCGCCGCCCAAGTCGTTGCGGCGCCTCGGCGATGGCGACTATCTGGTCGGATCGCACTTCACCGTGGCCGACGCCTACTTCGTCACCATGCTGAACTGGTACGCTTTCATCGGCGTCGACCTCAAGAAGTGGCCCAAGATCGCCGCCTACCAGGCCAAGCATCTCGCCCGGCCGGCAGTCGCCCAGGCGATGGTCGTCGAGATGGCCGAGCGCAAGCGCCGCGCGGCGTGAGTGTCATTTTCCTCCCCAAGCGTAGCTTGGGGAGGTGCCCCCGTAGTCGGGGGCGGAGGGGTCATGAGTCACGTGAGGAGGCCTATGACCCCTCCGTCGCGTATGACGCGACACCTCCCCAGCTTTGCTGGGGAGGAGAATGAGATGAGCGCCCCTGCAGAGACTCGCTCTAGCGCCGCTTCTCGTTGAGCACCGCGAAGCGGTCCTTCGGGGCCTTTTCGCGGGCCTTCGGCCCATAGGTGCCCATCTCGATGCGGTGCGGGATGGTCAGCATGTAGTTCTTGAAGGCGTTCTCCATCGCTGCCCGCCAGCCTTGCGCATCCTGCGTCTCGTTGACCGACGCCTTGGCGAGCTTCAGCGCATAGGGATCGCGCTCGGCGATGCGCTGGGCGAGCGCCATCGTCTCCTCTTCCAGCTTCGCCCGCGGCACCACGCGATTGACCAGGCCGGCTCGCTCCGCCTCGGCAGCGCCGATGAAGTCGCCGGTGAAGAGATATTCCTTGGTCTTGCGCGGCCCGAAATCCCACGGCATCGAGAAATACTGCACGTGCGAGCCGCCCCACTTCACCGCGCGGTCGGCGAATTGGGCGTCCTCGCTGGCGATGATGATGTCGCAGGCCGACGCGATCATCATGCCGCCCATGATGCAGTAGCCCTGGACCTGGGCGATGGTCGGCTTGGGCAGGTCGCGCCAGCGCATCGTGTTCTCGAAGAAGCGCTCCCACAGCCGCCGGTACTCGCCCTTGAAGCCGGGCTCGAGCGGCGTCTTCTTCTGGTCCTCCATCTCCTGCGGGCTGCCGAGATCGTGGCCAGCAGAAAAGTGCTTGCCGGCACCGGCCAGGATGATCACGCGCACCGCCTCGTCGTCGACGGCGCGCAGGAAGGCGTCGTCGAGCTCCTCGAGCAGGATGCGGCTTTGCGCGTTCAGCACTTCCGGCCGGTTGGTCGTGATCTTCAGCACCGGTCCGGTGCGTTCGGTGAGAAGAGTCGTGTAGCTCATGCGGCAACTCGCAGGTCGGAGGAAAGGCCGGCGCCCATCAGGTCGACGAAATTGTCGCAGTAGAAGCGCTGCCTGCGGCGTTCGTCGATGCCGGCCGCCTCCATCGAGGCCTCGAAGCGCTTGATCGGATTGCGGCCGCCCTCGACGTGCGGGTAGTCGGAGGAGAACAGGCAGACCTCGCCGCCGGCGTTCGCGATGATCCAGCCCGCGTCCTCGTGCGGGTAGGGCGTCACCCGGACCTGGCGGCGCACGAACTCGCTGGGCCTGAGCGACATCTTCTGCAGCCGCTCCTCGTTCTTGTAGAAGGCGTTGTGCGCGGAATCCATGTTGCGCATCCAGCCCGGCACCCACGAAGCACCCTGCTCGATGACGCCGAACTTCAGGTTGGGAAAACGGTCGAGCACGCGGTCGACGATCAGCGCGGTCAGCGCCTTCATCGGCGGGTAGGCGATGGCCATGTAGTCGATCGAGCGGAAATTGTCGTCGCCGCCGTGGAAGTCCGGTACCGGCGGCAGGCCGTTCTCGAAGTACGCATCCTCCAGCAGCTTCCCGCCGCCGCCGACATGGAACACGATCGGCAGGCCGGCTTCCTGGGCGGCTCCCCACAGCGGATCGAAACCAATATGGCTCGGCGAATGGCCGTCGGGGCAGCGTGACGGGATCAGCAGCGCCTTGGCGCCAAGCTCGATGGTCTCGCGCGCCGCCCGTGCGGTGCGATCGAAATCGATCAGCGGCACGTAGCCGCTCGGCAGCAGGCGTCGATCGATCGAGCAGAATTCGACCATGTGCCGGGTGTGGGCGCGCGCCACGGCATAGGCGAGGTCGACGTCGCGGCCGCCTTCCAGCACGTTGGAATAGTTCAGCAGGGCCGTGGTGAACATGAGCTGGCTGGCGAAGCCCAGGAGGTCGATCGAGCGCGGCCGGTCCGGCGCGGCATAGGCGCCGAGCGCATCCCAGTTCTTGCGCAGCATGATCTGACCTTCGTCGATGTCGCCCGCCGTGCCACTCGCCCGGTGCTCGTCGCGGAGATGGCCATGAAAGCCCTCGCGTCGCGGGAACAGCACGGCATCGGAGACGCTGGCACGATACCTTGCTTCGAGATGCCGGTCGAGGAAGCCCGGCACTTCCATGATATGCGCGTCGGCGTCGTGAATGACGCGGCCGCTGGCGTAGGGCATTGTCCCTCCGGTTCTCTTCGTCGTTTGCGCGAGCCTAGCATGACAGTTGACCTTTCGTACGCCGTGAACAGCCTGCTTCAAGCGCGCCGGTCCGGCACGCAGGTGGCGCCGCCCTTTCCGTTGCCTGATCGCTCTGCGGTCTATGCCATCCAGGATGGCGTCGCGGCGGCCACCGGTCCGGTCGCCGGCTGGAAGGTCGGCGCGCGCACACCCGAGGCCGAACCGAATCCGGCGCCGCTGCTGGCCGGAGCATTGGTGCCGTCGCCGGCGCGTTTCGACGGCAGGGCGATGCACATGATCGGTGTCGAGATCGAGATCTCGTTCCATATCGCCAAGGACATCGCGGCGCGCAGCGCGCCGGTCGGCCGCGACGAGGCGCTGGCCGCCGTCGGCAATGCCTTCGTCGGAATGGAAGTGGTCGACACGCGGCTCGCCAATTTTCGCGAAGCCGATCCGGAATGGCTGCTGGCCGACAACCAGATGAACCATGCGCTGGTGGTCGGTGATCCGATCGCCAGCTGGCGCGGCCTGGATTGGCCCAACCTCCAGGTGAAGCTCGTGATCGACAGCGGCGTCGTGCTCGACCAGAAGGGCGGGCTCGGCGCCGTCGACCCGGTGCGGCCGCTGGCCTGGATGATCGACCACGCCGTTCGCCAGCGCGGCGGCATCCGCGCCGGCCAGGCGATCACGACGGGATCCTGGACCGGACTGCGCTATTTTCCGCCGGGCGCCCGCGCGCGCGGGGAGTTCGCGGGACTTGGCGCCGTGGAGGCGACGTTCTGATCTTCACTGGGACCGCGCCACTCCAGAGGTGCTCTTCTTGTTGATCTCAAAGCCCATGAGCGCCACAGGCGTGGCGCCCTCCCCGCGATGAGATCTAAAACGCCCCCGTGAACTCGAACTCGATCGAGTTCTTGACGTTGTCGATCTTCCACCATTCGAGGCGGCGCAGGAAGCTTTGGCCCAGCAAGGGCCGGCTGCGCGGGGCGCTGAGCGCGGCCAGCACGTTCTCCATCGAGCGGTTGCCGATCTTGAGATTGCGCAGGCGGAAAATGCGCTGGTTGACACCGCTGCCGTCGGCCAGGATGAAGCGGCGCTGGCCGAGGAAGTCGGCGTCGGTGAGCGTGCCGGCCTGTTTCATCTGCTCGGCGATGTCCTCGGGAATCTGCACGTTGGTCGCGCCCGAATCGACGATGAAATAGACGTTGGACGAACCGTTGACCGTGGCGGGCAACAGGAACACCCCGCCCATGCGCTGGAACTGGGCAGTGGTGCGGGCCGCCGCCTGGAGCGCGGCGGCGTCGGGGCCGCACGGCGCCCATCCGGCGTTGGCCGTGCTCTCCGACGGCCGATGGCAGTAGCGCTGCAAGGTCAGCAGCTTGGAGAAGACGTCACGCTGCTCGCAGGCACCGATGGCTGCGATCGCGGAAGTCTGCGGATTGCGACAGGTGGCGTCGGTCGCCTGCCACTGCGCGATCAGCTGCTGGGGATCGCCACCGCCATCCATCTGCTGGCTGCTCGCGAACCCCGCGAGCACCGCCAGCACGGTGGCGATCACCGCCACCGGCAGGAGGATCTTCATGCTCTTCAAGCCGGGCTTGTGCTGGGAAGCGGCTGGGCCGTCCGTTCGCTAGTAGTACCAGCCGTAAGGCCAGCCGCCCCAGGGACCCCAATCCCAGTCGTACATTTCCATGGTCTGGGCGGCCATCAGCTGCTCGTCAGCGACCTGCTTGTCGAACATGTTCTTGCGAAAGGTGCCGTAAGCCGTCTGGTCGCCGACATAGACGCACACGCAGACCGTTGGATCGGCGTAGACATAGAAGACCTGGCCGTTGCGGATCTGGCGCGAGAATTTGTAGGGCGGCAGCTGCTTGAACGAGGCCTGGCGGGCCGGCGTGTTGGCCGGCACGAACTTGAAGCCGGCGGCGGCCAGCATGTCCTCCTTGTTGGCGACCCTCTCCTGCTTGGTCTCGCAGGCGGCCAAGCCGACGCTCAGGGCCATCACGGTAGCCATGGTCACGACACGATACATTCGATTCCTCCTCAACTGGCCGCTCAGGTACCCGTCCATCTCGGCGCCCGTTTGCCCAGGAAAGCCGTCCTGCCGTCGCGGAAATCGGCGCTACCGTAAGCCAACCGGATCAGGTCGTCGATATTGTCTTCTGCCATCCTTGCTTGCAGGCGGCGCAGCGCCTCCTTGGTGACCTGCATCGTCAAGGGCGCATGGCCGGCGAGGGTGGCGGCAAGCTCGCCGGCACGGGCGTGCAGCGCTTGGACGTCGGTCAGGACCTCGCTCACCAGCCCGACCTGGAGGGCGGTCGGGGCGTCGAACAGCCGGGCCAGCAGGATCATCTCCTTGACCCGCTGCGGGCCGATCAGGGCTGCCAGACGGGCATAGTTGGCAAGCGACAGGCAGTTGCCGAGGGTGCGGGCGATCGGAAAGCCGAACTGGGCGTTCGCGGTCGCGATCCGGAAGTCGCAGACCGCCGCGATCGCCGCCCCGCCGCCGGTGCAGAAGCCGGCGACGGCGGCCACCGTCGGTACGGCACACCGCTCGATGACATCGAGGGTGCGATCCATCTTGCGCTCGTAGGCGATGCCGTCCTCGCCGTCGCGAAAGTCGAGGAACTGGGCGATGTCGGTGCCGGCGGCGAACGCCTTCTCGCCGGCGCCCGTGATCACCAGGGCCTTGACCTCCTTGGTTCGGTCGACCCTGCTGCAGATCTCGGCCACGCCTTCATACATGGCGAAGGTGAGGGCATTGCGCTGGGCCGGCCGGTTGAAGGTGATCCAGCCCGCCTCGCCGCGGGTCTCGTAAAGCAGCTCTTCGGTCATGGCGCTTTCCTGAGACCTAGAACGCCGGCGGCTTGCCGGCGAGCGCCGCGACCAGTCGGGCTGGCGCGATCGCGGAGAGCGGCGTTGCCTGCCCGACCGCGGGCGCGAGCTCGACGCCCAGCACCGGCTTGAAGCGGGCCGAGTCGGGCTCGAAGGCATAGAGTTGTCCTTCAGTCAGGTTGAACCACCAGGC
Source organism: Reyranella sp. (assembly GCF_044224635.1). Lineage (GTDB taxonomy): Bacteria > Pseudomonadota > Alphaproteobacteria > Reyranellales > Reyranellaceae > Reyranella. Next base: position 24,365 of record NZ_JBGAKA010000021.1, read on the forward strand.
GTGCAGCACCACCTTGCCCGCCGCGACACGCTCGGCGAGCCACGGGAAACCAAGCAGGTTGCGGATGCTGTTGACCACGGCTGCCTGCTCGACCGCCCGCAGAACCTGCTCTCGGGGCTGGCCGTCGAGCGCCTGCACCACCTCGTCCCGCACCTCACGGGCGATGCTGGTCCAGGTCGAGAGATAGTCGAACCGGGCGAACTCGCTGTTGCTGCCGTCGACCAGGGCGGCCATGCCGCCGCACAGCGCATGGCCCAGCACCACGACATGCTCGACCTCGAGGCCGCGTACGGCGAACTCGATGGCGGCCGAGGTGCCGTGATGGCGCTGGTCGGGCGGCAATTGCGCCGGCGGGACCAGGGCGCCGACATTGCGCACCGTGAAGATGTCGCCTGGCTTGGTCTGGGTCAGGATTCCCGGATCGACCCGGGCATCGGCGCAGCCGATGATCAGGATCTTCGGCGACTGGCCTTCGTTTGCCAGCCGCTCGAACAGGTCGAGGTGGTTGCGATAATAGCCCAGCCGGAAGTCGGCAAAGCCTTGAAGCAGTCTGCCCAGCGCCATGAGAGGATGTAGCGATGCTCCCCCCTCTCCGTCCAGACGCGGCGCCTAGCCAGCGAGCGACTCTATTGCCGCATCGACGCCGCCCTTCACGAAGGGAACGCCCGCCGTCTTCATCGCCAGCTCGGTGGTGGCGAGGCAGCCCAGCAGCATCGGCTCGTTGAGATCGCCCATATGGCCGATGCGGAACACCTTGCCCATCAGCGGGCCGAGGCCGCCACCCAGCGACAGGTTGTAGCGGTCGATCGCCACCTTGCGCAGCGGATCGGAACTGGTGCCCTCGGGCATCACCACGGCGGTCACCGAATTGGAGAGCCGGTCGGTCGCCTGGCAGTAGAGCTGCGGCCCCTTGCCGTCGCTGCCCCACTGGCGCACTGCCGCACGGGTCGCCTCGGCCAGGCGCGTATGGCGCTGGAACACGCCGTCGAGGCCTTCTTCCTCCAGCATCTTGAGCGATTCCTGCAGGCCGAAGAACATGTGCACCGGCGCGGTGCCCATGAATTTCTGCGGCGCGCGGCCGTTCATCAGCTCCCAGTTCCAGTAATGGCGCGGCGCCTTGTTCTTGCGCGCCGTATCGAGCGCCTTGTTGCTGACGCCGGTCAGCGCCATACCGGTCGGCAGCATCAGGCCCTTCTGGCTGCCGCCCACCGTGACGTCGACGCCCCAGGCGTCCATGCGGTAGTCGATCGAGCCCAGCGAGGAGATGGTGTCGGACAGCAGCAGGGCAGGGTGCCGCGCCTGGTCGAGGGCGCGGCGGATTTCCGCCACCGGCAGCACCATGCCCGTCGCCGTCTCGTTGTGGACCGTGAGCACCGCCTTGATCTCGTGCGCCTTGTCCGCGGCGATGCGCTCGGCGAGCCTGGTGATGTCGGCGCCCTTGCGCCAATCGGCGGCGAAGGTCTCGACGATGATGCCGAGATTGACCGCCATCTCCTCCCAGCTCTGGGAGAAGTAGCCGGTCTCGACGATCAGCACCTTGTCGCCAGCCGAGAACAGGTTGGCGAGAGCGGCTTCCCAGGCCCCGTGACCGCTCGAATTGTAGAAGTAGAGCGTCTGGTCGGTCTTCAGCACCCGCTTCACGCCGGCATGGCAGGCATGCTGGATGGCCACGAACTCGTCCGACATGAAATCGATCACCGGGCGGTCCATCGCCCGCAGCACGCGGTCCGGGATGTTGGTCGGGCCGGGATTGTTGAAGAACTGGCGTCCGCGAGGCTTGGCGTTCACGAAATGCTCCGGTTTGCGAAGGGCGCGAACATAGTCTCCTGCCTCTTGGCGAAGCAAGCGAGGCTTGCGATGCTCCGGCATTAGTTGGATGAGGGCAAATGACCGCAGACAAGACCGATTCGACCGGAACCAATTCCGCCATCGTGGCCGATTATCGCGCCCGGACCGGCGGCTCGGGCGCCCTGTTCGAGCGTGCCCGCAAGGTGCTGCCGAGCGGCATCACGCACGACGCCCGCTATCTCGACCCCTATTCGATTCATGTCTCTCGGGCCAGCGGCCCGCGCAAGTGGGACGTCGACGGCAACGAGTACGTCGACTATTTCGGCGGCCACGGCGCCATGCTGCTGGGTCATTCCCATCCCGCCATCATCGAGGCGGTGAAGCGCCAGATCGAGCTCGGCACGCATTACGGCTCGAGCCACGAGCTCGAGGTGCGCTGGGCCGAGCTGGTGTGCGAGCTGATCCCGTCGGCCGAGAAGGTGCGCTTCACGGCATCGGGCACCGAAGCCTCGCACATGGCTATCCGCCTGGCGCGTGCGCATACCGGCAAGGACAAGATCGTGCGTTTCGTCGGCCATTTCCACGGCTGGCACGACGCGGTCGCCGCCGGCGCCACCTCGAACTACGACGGCTCCTCGCCGCCCGGCGTAGCGCAGAGCGTCACCGACCTGTCGATCCTGATGCCGACCGACGATGTCGGCGCCGTGGTGCGCCTGCTCGAGAGCCGCGACGACATCGCCGTGGTGATGTTCGAGCCGTCCGGCGCCTCGTGGGGCCAGGTGCCGCTGCCGGCGGGCTTCGCCCAGGCGATCCGCGACGTCACGGCCAAGCGCGGCATCGTCATGCTGATGGACGAGGTCATCACCGGCTTTCGCTGGTCGTCGGGCGGCGCGCAGAAGGCGCTGGGCGTCACGCCGGACCTCTGCATCCTGGCCAAGATCGTGGCCGGCGGCCTGCCGGGCGGCGCGGTCGCCGGCAAGCGCGAGATCCTCGACCAGATCGACCATGCCGCCTCGGCGGCGAAGAAGCGCGACAAGATCGCCCATCCTGGCACCTACAACGCCAACCCGCTGTCGGCCGCGGCAGCGGTGACGGCGCTGTCGCTGGTGCGCGACGAGGATCTCGCCGAGAAGGCCAACCGCACGGCTGCCGAGCTGCGCGATGCGTTGCGCGAGGTGCTGGTTCAGGAAAGCGTGCCGTGGGGCATCTACGGCCAGTCCTCGACCTTCCTGATCTATCCGAACCCGACCGGCGAGAAGGTCGACCCCGCGACCTTCGACCCGTTGAAGCTGGGCTTCGCCAAGTTGAAGGGCGCGCGCTCCGGCCCGCTCACCGGCAAGATCCGCATGGGCCTGATGAGTCACGGCGTCGACGTCATGGGCGCTCCCGGCGGCTTCGTCTCGGCGACCCATGGCGGCGCGGAGATCGAGAAGACGGTGCATGCGCTGCGCCAGACCGTACGCGCGCTGAAGGCGGAGCGCGAAGTCAAGGCGGCGTAGTCGATTCGCCTCTCATCTCCCTCCCCAACTTCGTTGGGGAGGTGCCCCGTCATACGGGGCGGAGGGGTCATGAGCAGCGCGATTGGGGCTTTCGACCCCTCCGTCCGCGATGACGCGGACACCTCCCCAACGAAGTTGGGGAGGAGGATGAGGAATGACTTCTCCGCCGACCTTCTCATTTTCCTCCTATGAAAATCGGGGCGGGCACCGCCCCGATTTTCTCAGCATCGTGGTGCGCGCCGGCGTGCTGGGGGTCTCCCCAGCTCTGCTGGGGAGGTGTCGGCGTCTTCGCCGACGGAGGGGTCATGAGCCATGAGCAACGACTCTCATGACCCCTCGCGCTCAATCGCTACCCCGCCGTGGGCCTGCTCGGACCTCGACAAGTCGGGAAGACGACGCTTGCCCTGGAGATCGCCGGGGACCGCCGCTCGGTCTACCTGGACCTCGAGTCCGTTCCGGATCGAGCCCGGCTTTCCGACCCGGATAGATACTTCGCAGATCATGACAGCGAGCTGGCCATCCTGGATGAAGTGCATCGCGCGCCGGAACTCTTTCGAACGTTGCGCGGCGTCATCGATCGCGGACGCAGAAGCGGCAAGAAGGCGGGCCGGTTCCTGCTGCTTGGCTCGGCGGCCATCGACCTTCTGAAGCAGTCCGGCGAGACGCTGGCGGGCCGCATCTCCTATCTCGAGCTTGCGCCCCTTCGACGCGCTGGAAGTGTCGCGAGCTGATCTCGACACTCTGTGGGTGCGAGGAGGCTTTCCCCGGAGCTTCCTGGCCGATGATGACGAACTGAGCTTCAAGTGGCGCCAGGATTTCATCCGCACCAAGTCGATGCCGTTAGGCGGAAGGTCTCCGTTGGCGTGCCTGACAATCCTGCCGAGGCAGGTCTAAGCTTTGGGTCATCTCCCGATGGAGGAGAGCAAGCCAGGATCGATCGGGAGGACAGCATGATCACGCGTCGTCACACCTTTGCCACGCTGGCTGCGAGCACCATCGCTGCACCGGCGGGCTTGCGCGCCCAGTCGACCGTGAACTGGCTGGCCTACAGCTACGTGCCGGCGGCTACCCTGGCGCCGGCGCGCGTGTTCCAGGAGATCATCGAGCGCATCGCCAAGGAGACCAGCAGCGGTTTCCAGATCAAGTATCACCTGGGCGGGTCGCTCTCGATCAAGGTCACCGACATCACCACCGCGGTGGGCGATAACGTCGTCCAGCTCGCCGACGACGGTTTCCAGCAGGGCAACGTGCCGATCACCGGCATCCTGCGCCTGCCCATGCTAATCACCAACGCCCAGGAATTCGAGAAGGTGCTGGCGATCATGAAGCCCTATGTCGAACGCGCCTACGACAAGCGCGGCGCCGTGCTGCTGTCGACCTACTACTTCCCGGTGCAGATCGCCTGGTCGAGCAAGAAGCTCACCTCGCTCGACGAGCTCAAGGGCCAGAAGATCCGCGCCACCTCGCCCGAGCAGATCGAGTTCCTGAAGCGCTTCGGCGCCAACGGGCTCACGGTCGGTGCGCCCGAGGTGCCGTCGGCGCTGGAGCGCGGCGTGGTCGATGGCGTGCTGACCGCCAATGCCGGCGGCGGCAAGATCTGGAAGGACCTGCTGAAATACTGCTACGAGATTCCTCTCAACTACTTCGAAGGCAACGTCATCGCCAACAAGGAGGCCTACGCCAAGCTGCCGGCCAACTATCGCGACGTGCTCACCAAGGCGGTGGTCGACCTGTCGCCCAAGATCACCAGGATGCTGGCCGACGAGGAAAGCGAGGAGAAGGCCAAGCGCAAGGCCGAGGGCATGGTCCAGACCACGGCCACGCCGGCCGAGATCAAGCTCGGCGCCGAGCGCATGGCGAGCTACTGGGACGATTGGGCCAAGACCAAGGGCGCGGAAACGCAGGAAGCGCTGAAGAAGGTGCGCGAGGTGCTGGGGCGCTGATGTCCGGTCCTGCGGACGGCCAACCGCTCGGCCCGATCGAGCGGGTGAGCCTGTGGACCTCGGCCTTCTGCATGATCGGCATGGTCGTTCTGATCCTGGCCGAGGTCGTGGTGCGCGGCGTCTTCAATCTCACCACGGAGCATAGCGACGAGCTGGTCGGCTACCTGCTGGTCGGCATCTCGTTCCTGAGCCTCGCCTTGTGCCAGAGCCGCGGTGCCTTCCACCGCGTGGAGATGGTGCAGATGCGGCTCGGGCCGCACGGCAGGGCGATCTCGAACCTGGTCTTCGACATTCTTTCCTTCGCCTACGTGGCACTCACCAACTGGTACTTCATCCAGTTCGTCATAAGCTCCTACCGGCGCGAGGCGATGGCCAGCACGGTGCTGGCGACGCCGCTGTGGATTCCCGAATCGGTGATGATCGTCGGCGCGACCATGCTGCTGATCATGCTCGGCAAGGCGATCGTCGACGATGTCCGCAAGGTGGTGTCGTGAGCGGCGGCCTCGAGATCTTCATCGTCCTGGCGATCTTCCTCGGCCTGCTGGCCGCGGGCATGGCTATCCCCTTCGCCATCGGCGTCCCGGCAATCGTCTACCTGCTGCTGCATGGTGGCGTGCCGGCACTCAAGGGCATCGGGCTGATGAGCTGGGGCTCGATGAACAGCTTCGCGCTGACCGCGATCCCGCTGTTCATCCTGATGGCCGAGATCATGCAGCACTCCGGCTTGAGCTTCCGGATCTATCGTGGCCTCAGCAAGCTCGTCTGCGTCGTGCCGGGCGGCCTGCTGCAGACCAATATCGCCGGCTGCGCCCTGTTCGCGGCGATCTCCGGCTCGTCGGTCGCCACCGCCGCCGCCATCGGCACCGTGGCCCTGCCGCAACTGCTGCAGCGCGGCTACGACCGGCGGCTTTCCACCGGCTCGCTGGCTGCCGGCGGCACGTTGGGCATCCTGATCCCGCCCTCGATCGCCATGATCGTCTACGGCACCTTCACCGAGACCTCGGTGTCGCGCCTGTTCATGGCTGGAATCGTGCCCGGTCTGGTGCTGACCGGCTTGTTCATGTCCTACGTCCTGGTGCATGCCCTGCTGCGCCCGGAGATCGCGCCGCGCGAGCGCGGACCACAGAGCCTCGGCGAGTTCGTCTCGGCGCTGGCCGACCTTGTGCCCTTCGTCGTGGTCATCGGCGGCACCATGGGCAGCCTCTATTTCGGCTGGGCGACGCCCACCGAGGCCGCCGCGGTCGGCTGCCTGGCGGCCCTCGTCGTGTCGTCGATCTGGGGCCGGCTAGGCTGGAACGAGCTTAAGACGGCGATGACGTCGTCGGTGATGATCAGCGGCAACATCCTGCTGATCGTCTATGTCGCCTTCGTATTCTCCTACGCCATCAGCGTGGCCGGCGTCGGCGAGGCGCTGACCAGCTGGCTGGTCGAGCTGAAGCTGTCGCGTCTCGAGTTCTTCTTCGCGCTGTTCGTGCTCTACACGGTTCTCGGCTGCCTGGTCGAAAGCCTCGGGATGATCGTGGTCACCGTGCCGCTGCTCTACCCGGTCCTGCTGAAATACGGCATCGACCCGGTGTGGTTCGGCATCATCCTGGTGCTGTTCATCGAGCTGGGTCAGATCTCGCCGCCGATCGGCATCAACCTGTTCGTCATCCAGAGCATCTGGGACGGCAAGCTGTCCGACATCGTCTGGGGCACCATCCCGTTCCATCTGCTGATGTTCGTGCTGCTGGTCATGCTGGTATTTTGGCCGGAGATCGCACTCTGGCTGCCGCATCACATGAGTGGCCCTTCATGAGTGAACCGTCATGACATCCGACCGTCACGTCGCCTATCCGACCGGCCTCAAGGACGTGCCCGGCCGGCATCGTGCCCTGCGTCGACGGCTTGCCGCGCCGGGCATCGTCGTGGCGCCGGGCGCCTACGACTGCATCACGGCCCGCCTGGTCGAGGTCGCGGGCTTCGAGGCGCTCTACGTCACCGGCTCCGGCGTCTCGATGAGCGCTCTTGGGGCGCCCGATATGGGTGCGCTGAGCTTCGGCGAGATTCTCGATCGCGTGCGCCGCATCTGCGACGCGGTGGCGATTCCGGTCATCGCCGATGCCGATACCGGCTATGGCGGCCCGCTCAACGTCATCCGCACCGTGCGCGAGTTCGAGCGCGCCGGTGTCAGCGCCATCCAGCTCGAGGATCAGGAATGGCCGAAGAAATGCGGCCATGAGCCTGGCCGTCGGGTCGCGTCGTCGAGCGAGATGGAGCAGCGCATCAAGGCGGCGGCCGATGCCCGCGTCGACGCCGACGTGCTGATCGTGGCGCGCACCGATGCGATCGCCTCGGAAGGCTTCGAGGCGGCGCTCGAGCGGGCGGCGCGCTATCGCGAGGCCGGTGCCGACATCCTGTTCGTCGAAGCGCCGCCCGGAGAAGCCGAGCTCGCGGAGGTGCCCAAACGGCTCGGCGCGCCGTGCCTCGCCAACATGGTCGAAGGCGGCCGCACGCCGGTGCTGCCGTTTCCCGAGCTCGAGCGGCTCGGCTTCAAGGTGGCGATCTATCCCAATTCGCTGACCCGCCTGTTTGCCCGTGCCGGCCAGGATCTGCTGGGCTCGCTCAAAGCTACCGGCAACACCGCCGCCATGGCCAACCAGATGCTCGATCACGGCCAGCTCTGGTCGCTGTTCGAGAACGAGCGCTGGCAGACGCTGGAAAAGCGCTTCCAGAGCTGATGCGTCGCCAACGGGAGACCTGATATGCGCTGGCTCGCCTCGATTGCTGCGTTCCTGGTGCTGCTGACGGCCGATGCGGCCCAGGCGCAGTATCCCGACAAGCCGGTGCGCATCGTCGTACCGTTCATCGCCGGCAGCGCGCCCGACGTCGCTGCTCGGCAGGTCGCCCAGCGGCTGACGGCGAGCCTCGGCCAGCAATTCGTGGTCGAGAACAAGCCGGGCGCCGCCGGCAACATCGGCGCCGAGGTCGCCGCCCGCGCCGCGCCCGACGGTTACACGCTGATGCTGCTGACCAACAGCCATGCGATCAGCCGGTTTCTCTACACAAAGGTGAATTACGACGTCGCCAAGGATTTCGTGCCGATCACCATGATCACGCGCATCCCGTCGCTGATGGTGGTGCCGCCGTCGTTGCCGGTGAAGAGCGCCGCCGAGTTCGTGGCGCTGGCCAAGACGAAACCGGGCAAGCTGAATTATGGCTCGGGCGGCGTCGGCAGCCTGGCGCACCTGTCGGCCGAGGCGTTTCGCGTCGCCACTGGCATCGACTACGTGCACGTGCCCTACAAAGGCGCGCCGGACATCCTCCTTGGCTTGATTGGCAATCAGATCGATGTCGGCTTTCCGACCATGCCGACGGCATTCCGGCCGGCCCAGCAGGGCACCTTGCGCCCGCTCGCTGTCACCAGTGTCAAGCGCGCCAGGGTGATGCCCGACGTGCCGACCCTGCTCGAGGCATTGCCCGACGGCTTCGCCCTGGACGGCTGGTTGGCGCTTGCCGCGCCTGCCGGAACGCCAGCCGAGATCGTGGCCCGACTCTACGCGCCCCTGGCCGAGGCGCCGAAGGACCCGGCCTTTCGCGATGCCTTGGGCAGCGACGGCTCGGAGATCGTCCTCAACACCCCGGCCGACTTCGCCGCCATCCTGCACACCGAGATCGCCAAGGGGCAGGCGCTCGTCACGCGGGTCGGCGTGAAGCTCGATTGACGATCTTTCATGTCATCCTGAACGAAGTGAAGGACCTCATCGCCGTTCGCCAAGAATGACTACGGAAACTTCTGGCGATGAGATCCTTCGCTTCGCTCAGGATGACAAGATAAGGTAGCTTTTGGCAGTCCTACACCACATCCGCCGGCGCGAGCCGGCAGGGATGCGCCGGGTCTCCCGCCTCGATCTGCAGCGTCGCGTGCTGGATGCCGAATTTCTTCTCGAGCTCGCTGCTGGCTTGCGCCAGCAAGGCGTCGTCGACCGCAGCGCCCGGCCGCACCAGATGGGCGGTGAGTGCCGTCTCGGTCGTGCTCATCGGCCAGATGTGGAGATCGTGGACGTCGACCACGCCGGGCAGGCCGCCGAGATAGCGCTTGACCGCGTCGGGGTCGATGCCCGGCGGCGTCATGTCGAAGGCGAGGTTGAAGGAATCGCGTCCCAGTCCCCAGGCGCTGTACAGGATGGCGAGCGAGATGCCGATGCCGGTCGCCGGGTCGAGCCACAGCCATCCTGTGGCTTGGGCGATCAGCGCCGAGATCACCACGCCGAGCGACACCGCGGCATCGCCGGCCAGATGCAGGAAGGCACCACGGATGTTGATGTCGTTCTCGCGGCCGCGCATGAACATCAGCGCGGTGACGCCATTGATGACGATGCCCAGCGTCGCCACCCAGATCACGGTGTTGCTGGCGACCGGCTCGGGGAAGCGGAAGCGCTGCACCGATTCGACCAGGATGCCGCCGACCGCGACCATGAGCAGCGTGGCGTTGGCGACGGCGGCGAGGATGGAGGCGCGCCGGAACCCGTAGGTGCGGCGCGCCGTCGGCCGGCGCTGGGCGAGCCAGGCGCCGCCCCACGCCAGCACCAAGCCCGCGACGTCGGACAGGTTGTGCGCCGCATCGGCCACCAGGGCGAGCGAGTTGACCAGGAAGCCGAACGCCGCTTCGGCGACGACGAAGACGAGGTTCAGCCCGATGCCGAAAGCGAAGGCGGTGTTGTAGTTGGCCGGGCCGTGGCTGTGACCTCCATGGCCATGCGCATGACCATGGCCATGGCCATGGTCCTTGTGATCGTGCTTGTCGGACACGGTGCTAGGCGCAGTTGCCCTTGCCGATGTGTGCGATCGCCTCGATCTCGACCAGGATCTCCGGCGAGGCCAGCGCACGCACCTCGACCAGGGTCGAGGTCGGGAAGTTGCCGGTGAAGAACTCGCGGCGCGCCGCCCAAACCTTGACGTTGTTCTTGATGTCGACGACGTAGACGATGATCTTGACGACGTCGGCCATTGTGCCGCCGGCCGCTTCGATCAGGCCCTTGATCTTGCCGAAGATCACCTTGGCCTGCTCGTACTCGTCCATGCCGGCCAGCGCCTTGACGTCGTCGCCGCGCGCCACCATGCCCGAGACATAGGCGATGCCGTCGACCAGCAGGCAATTGGACCAGCGCTCGGGCGGCGGTTCGGGAGCGGCAGGAGATGTCACGCGCTTGATGGTCATGGTCCCTCCAATGTCGGACTCTGAAGCGAATATTCTGTTACGGTTCCTTACTCCGGCCTGGCGCCGGAAGCTTTCACGACCGGCGTCTTCGACGGCCAGGCCTGGGCGCGCGCGGGCAGGGCGGCGATGACGGGAACGGCGGCAATGATGCTACGGCGGGACGGCATACGCCGAGTATACTCGGCTGATGAACGATCCCAAGACGCTGTTCGACGCCCTGTTCGCACCCCGGCGCATCGCCCTGATCGGCGCCTCGGCCGACGTCACCAAGACGACATCGCGCCCGCAGCGCTTTCTGCGCAAGCATGGATTTGCCGGCGAGATCCTGCCGATCAATCCGTCGCGCCGCGAGATCCTGGGCGAGGTGGCCTACGCCAGTCTCGATGCCGTGCCGGGCGACATCGATCATGCCTATATCCTGCTCAATGGCCGTGGCGCCGTCGACGCGCTGGCGGCGTGCGGCAAGCGCGGCGTGAAGGTGGCCTCGATCCTGGCCGGTGGCTTCGCCGATGCCGGGGCGTCGGGCGCCTCGATGCAGGACGGCCTCGTACGCATCGTGCGCGACACCGGCATCCGCCTGGTCGGGCCCAACAGCATCGGTACGGTGAGCACCGATCCGCCGGTCGCGCTGACGGCCAACGCCGCGTTCGCGGTCGAGCATCTGCGCAAGGGCCGTTGGGCCGTCGTCAGCCAGAGCGGCAGCCTGATCGGCGCGCTGCTGTCGCGCGCCGATGCGCGCGGCATCGGATTTTCACGCCTGATCTCCGTCGGCAACGAGGTCGATCTCGCGGTCGGCGAGATCGCCGACCTGCTGGTCGACGATCCGGCCAGCGACGCCATCCTGCTGTTCATGGAGACCCTGCGTGACGGCGAGCGGCTGGCCCGCGCGGCGCGCCGCGCTCACGCCGCCGGCAAGCCGATGGTCGCCTACAAGCTCGGCCGGTCCGAGATCGGCCAGGAGCTGGCGAAGTCGCACACCGGCGCGATCGCCGGTTCCGATGCGACGTTCGACGCCTTCTGCCATCGGCATGGCATCGCGCGCGTGTCGATGTTCGAATCGCTGGTCGACGTGCCGGCGCTGCTGGTCGATCGGCCCAAGGCGCGCGGCAAACGCGTTGCCGTCGCCGCCACGACGGGCGGCGGTGCCGCCATGGTGGTCGACAACATGGCGGTGGCCGGGCTCGACATCGTGGGCCCGCCGCGGGAGCTGGTCGACTGGCTGAAGCCGCTCGGCATCGCGGCGGGCGAGGGCAGGCTGGTCGATCTCACCCTGGCCGGCGCCAAGCCCGAGATCGTCGCCGGCACCATCGATCGCCTGCTGGCCGACGACGGCAACGATGCGGTGATCTTCGTCGTCGGCTCGTCGGCGCAGTTCAATCCCGAGCTCGCCGTCGAGCCGCTGCTGAAATTTGCTCGCTCGGTCAAGCCGTTCGCCGTGTCGCTCACGCCATCGGCGGAGAAGTCGGTGGCGTTGCTGACCGCGGCCGGTGTGCCGGTGTTCCGTCATCCGGAGTCCTGCGCCGAGGCGATGGCTGTCTGCCTGCTGCGGCCGACACCGCAGCCTGTCCCAGAATTGTCCAAGCCGAGCGCGGCCGCGCGCGAGGCGCTCGAGGACGGTCGCCGCGCGGGCTTCGACGAGCGGCGCGCGGCTGCGCTGTTCGCAGCGCTGGGAGTGCCGATGGCCAAGGCAATCGCGGTCGCCGATGCCCGGCGGATCGCTGCCGCCGTCGACGAGATCGGCGGTCCGGTTGCGCTGAAAATCCTGTCGGCCGACATCGCCCACAAGACCGAGGCTGGCGGTGTGGCGCTGGGCCTGCCGGATGGCCAGCATGCCGCCGCCGCCGCGCGCGACATGGAGCGGCGGGTGCGCGCGCACAACTCTCAGGCGCGGCTCGAGGGCTTCCTGGTGCAGAAGATGGAGCGCGGTCTGGCCGAGGTGATCCTGGGCTTCCGGCGTGATCCGCTGGTCGGGCCGACCGTGACCGTCGGCCTGGGCGGGGTGCTGGCCGAGCTCTACAAGGACGCCGCCACGCGGCTTGCCCCGGTCGACGAGAACGAGGCGCGGCAGATGATCGAGGAGGTGAAGGGGTTCGCCATCCTGCGCGGCTACCGCAACCTGCCGCGCGGTGATGTTTCAGCATTGGCGCGCACCGTCGCCGCCTTCTCGACGCTCGCGCACGAAGTCTTCGCTGCCGTCTCCGACGCCGAGATCAACCCGCTGCTGGTCAAGCGCGACGGCGAGGGCGTCGTTGCGGTGGATGGTTTGATCGTGCTGCGCCCATGACGCTCTTCTCATTCCCCTCCCCAGCGAAGCTGGGGAAGAAAATGAGATGAGCGATGATCGCTACGCCAGCCGCGTCTGCGCCGCCTCGAACAGCTGGCGGAAATCGTCGAGCACGAAGTAGGTGTTCTGCAGCTTGTCGATCTCGTAGGGCCGGCGCATCACCGTGGCGGCCGCGAACGCGAGCCGCTCCACCGTGGTGTCCTCGATCGCATGCCTGACCTCGGCGGCGGACGACAGGATGCCGGCACCATAGGCCTTCAGACCGTCGGCGGTGCGGATCAGGCCGAACTCGACCGTGTACCAGTAGAGGCGAGCGAGCAGATCGATCGAAGCGCCGGCCTCGACCCCGCGCTTGCCGTAGAGCTGCATGTAGTCGGCGAACACCGGATTGCCGAGCAGCGGCACGTGTCCGAAGAAATCGTGGAACAGGTCGGGCTCGACCAGATAGTCGAGCTCGGCGCGGGTGCGGATCCAGACCGTCACCGGAAATCGCCGATGCGCCAGATGCTCGTAGAAGACGGCGTCCGGAATGAGCCCCGGCACCCCGACGACGCGCCAGCCGGTCAACGGCTCCAGCCTGGCGTTGACAGCGTCGAAGTCGGGGATGGTGTCAGCGATGCCGAGCATCTCCAGCCCGTCGATGAACTCGTGACAGGCATGCCGCCGCGCCAGCACCGTCTGGCGCTCGGCCAGCAGGCGCCACACCGCCTGATCCTCGCCGCTGTAGCGGTCGATCTGCTGGACCACCGTCCAGTCGGCGGTCATGGTCGCGTAGTCGCCTCGCAGGGTCTCGAACGGGTGCGCGTTCATGCTCCCGTATATAGTGTCGGGGGGTGGAGTGAATCCCGGCAAAGATCGGCTCTCGGCAGTCCAGTTTTGGGGATATCATCCACTAATTTATGAACAATCAGTGATATTCTCTATGAATGAGCTGGATGACATAGACAGACGTATTGTGGCCGCGCTGCAGGCCGACGGCCGCCTGCCGATCGTCGACCTGGCCGAAAAGGTCGGTTTGTCCGCAACACCCTGCCAGCGGCGCGTCAGGCGGCTGGAGGAGGCGGGGGTCATCACCCGCTATGCCGCCCTGATCTCGCCCGGGGCGCTGGGCCTCGGCCTGCAGGCGCTGGTCCAGGTGACGCTCGACGATCATTCCGAGAAGACCGTCGAGGCGTTCGAGGCGGCGATCCGGGCGCGCACCGAGGTGGTCGCCTGCTATGCGGTGACCGGCGACATGGATTTCCTGCTGATGGTGCAGACGCCCGATCTCGCGGCCTTCAGCGAGTTCGCCCTGAAGGCCCTGCTGCGCATGCCCGGTGTTCGCGGCACCCGTTCGTCCTTCATCATGCAGGCGGTGAAGAGCGATCTCGCCTGGGCGCCGGTCCTGTCGCGCTGACCATCGCGGTCTAACGCTTGCCGTTGTGGTCGATGAAGTCGAGGACGTGGGCGTCTACCGCTTTTCACTTGCAACGGCCCGATCGGTCTTTGAGAAGTGAGGAACTCAATGTCGGTGCAACGAGCGAAATGAGGATCAAGAGGCTGCTGCGTCTGCTGCTGCCCGGTTTGGTGCCCGAACTGGTCGACAGGATGCGACCGGCGGAGCGCGTCTATTTCGGGCCGCGATGGCCACGCGACCTGCAGGAAGGATGGGACGACGCAACGACCGAGGCGGCCATGCGCCGCAACTGGCCGACCATCGCCGACCGGATCGCGGGGGCGGAGGCATTGTCGATGCTGCCGTACAAGTCGGAACAGCCCGACCTCACGGCGCACAACATGCTTTTCACCTTCCTCTTCGTTCTGGCGCGGGCCGCGCATCGGCGCGATCGCTTGTCGGTCCTCGATTGGGGTGGGGCGCTGGGACACTACGGCCTGGTCGCGCGTCGGTTGCTGCCCGAGGTGACGTTCGACTATGTCGTCAAGGAAATGGAGACGAACTGCCGCCTCGGCGCCGAGCTCAATCCGGGCGTCGAGTTCGTGTCCTCCGACGATGCCTGCTTTGCACGTTCCTATGACGTCGTGGTGGCCAACGGCTCGATGCATTACGTCGAGGACTGGAAGTTGATCGCCACCCGGCTCGCTGCGGCGGCCCGTGGCTGGCTGCTCATCAATTGCCAGCCGATCGTTCGTCGCGTCGCAAGCTACGTCGTCGTCCAGCGCCTGCGCAGCCAGGGCTATCAGGGCGACTTCTATTCGCATGTGCTCAATCGCGACGAGCTGATCGAGCATTTCAAGGGCTGTGGATTTGCCCTCGAGCGCGAGGTGATGTCGTGGGGCGTCGTGCCCTACAAGGGCGCACCTGAAGATACGACGGGAGCCGGATTCCTGTTCAAGCGTCTTTGATGGTAGGTCGGTGGTGATTGCGCTGGAGTATCTGTCGATCCGCTCGGCGGACGACCTGATGGTCCTTGGCGATGAGTGGAACGCCCTGGCCCGGCGCTGCCCGGGTTGCCTGTTGTCGCAAACGCATCGATGGGCCGAGGTGGCCTGGCAGGTCATCGCCCGACCACGCGGCCGCAAGCTGGCGGGCGTCGCCCTGCGCTCCGAGGGGCGGCTGGTCGCTGTTTGGCCGCTGGTCGCCTATCGCGAATTGGGGGCACGGATCGTCCGACCGCTCGGCCCGGAAGCGACCGAATATTGTGCGCCCCTCGTCGAGCCGGGAGCCGACCACGATGCCTGGCTGTTGGCGCTGTGGCAGGCCGCTATTCGGCATTCCGATATCGTCATGCTGCCGTACCTGCCCGTGGGCTCGGCCTTGAGCGTGCTGCTTCACCGGCAGACCCGGCCAGTCTTCGCTTCGGCAACGTCCCAAGCCATATGGGTTGCGCACGGCGACTATCCGAGCTGGAAAAGCTATGAGTCGTCGGTCAGTGCTCAACACCGCGCCGAACTGCGGCGCAAGCGGCGCCGGCTCGCCGACCATGGCTGCGTAAGCTTCTCCGAGCTCGGCATGGACCAGGCAGTCGGGCTGGTTGACTGGATCCTCGACCACAAGAGACGCTGGCTGGGGCGACGCAAGCTCGCGAACGCATGGCTGCAGCGCTCCGACTACCGCGACTTCCTGGTTGCGCTCGCCTCGAGCCCGCTGCCGCTGGGCCGCATCGGTCTGTTCGTTCTCACCCTCGACGGTGTCCTGGTGGCAGCGCAGTTCAACATCGTCGACGGCACGCGCGTGGAATCGCTCATCGCGACCTACGACGAGCGTTACAGCCGCTTTTCGGTCGGCAACATCATCAACGAGGAATGTCTGCGCTGGGCCCTGGAGCGCGGGCTCGACTACGATTTCCGGCTGGGCGACCAATCGTTCAAGTTGGTGTGGGCCAGGCGCCGGCGCGATATCGCGTCGTTCCAGGTTCTGACGGGTGCCTGCGGCTGGCCGTTGTTTCTCTTTCTGCATGCCAAGGCTGCCGTCAAGCGAGCCCGTTTCAAGCTCGGGTTGGGACGCTTCGTCCCGGCAAGGCTGCGGGCCAGGCTTGGTCAGCCTTCGAGCACCGACCGATAGAGCGGCCGGTCGATATTGGCTCCGCTCAGGACCAGCGCGACCCGTTTGCCCTTCATGCGCTCGCGTTCCTGCAACAGGGCGGCCAGCGCCGCCGCGCCGGCGCCCTCGGTGAGCTGGTGGGTATCCTCGTAGTAGGCGCGCATGGCCGCCATGACCTCGGCATCACTCACTTGCACGATGCGGTCGGCGCCCTTCAGGATCACCGCCAGCGCTTCCTCGTGCGGCCCGCGCACCGCCATGCCGTCGGCCATCGTGTCGGCGCTGTTGGTCGGCACGACCTTGCCGGCGGCGAACGACAACGCATAGGCCGGCGCCTCGGTCGAGACCACGCCCACCACCCTGGTCGCGGGGCTGAGCGCATCGCGCATGGCGATGGTGCCGCAGATGCCCGAGCCGAGGCCGATCGGCACATAAACCGTGTCGATCGGCGGCGCGGCGCGGAACAGCTCGTAGGCGTAGGTCGCCACGCCGGACACCAGATCGCGATGGAACGACGGCACCATGTCGAGGCCGCGCTCGCCGGCAAGTTGGACCGCGACATCGCGCGCGGCGTCGAAATCGTGTCCCGCCTCGACCAGCTCGGCACCGAAGGCGCGCATGGCGGCATTCTTCTCCACTGAATTGCCGAGCGGCACGACGATGGTGGCAGGAATGCCGACGCGGGCTGCCGCGAGGGCGATGCTCTGGCCGTGATTGCCGCGCGTGGCGCTGATCACGCCCTTCGATCCCGGCGTCGCGTGCCGCAACCGGTCCATGTAGACCAGGCCGCCGCGCACCTTGAAGGCGCCGATCGGCGTGTGGTTCTCGTGCTTCACCCAGGCCTCGCAGCCGGTGCGCCGCGCCAGCAACGGCCAGGCATATTGCGCGGTTGGCGGCATGGCGGCATAGACGATGGCGGCCGCGCGCTCGATTTCCGATAGAGACAACATCGCGCCACTTTGGGCTAGGATGCGCCGAGTTCCAACCGGAGTTCCCGATGCCTGTCTTGCCGCGTGCCCTCGAGATCCAGGGCGAGATTGCCGCCATCCGCCGCGACATCCACGCCCATCCCGAGCTTGCCTACGAGGAGAGGAGGACGTCCGACATCGTCGCCGCCAAGCTGCAGGAATGGGGCCTCGAGGTGACGCGCGGGCTGGGCCGGACCGGGCTGGTCGGAACCCTGCGCAAAGGCAACTCGTTGAAGGCGATCGGCCTGCGCGCCGACATGGATTGCCTGCCGATGGATGAGACCAACGCCTTCGAGCATCGCTCCCAGAACCCTGGCCGCATGCATGCCTGCGGGCATGACGGGCATACGGCGATGCTGCTGGGCGCCGCCAAGGTGCTGAGTGAAACCCGCGCGTTCGAGGGCGCCGTCCACTTCATCTTCCAGCCGGCCGAGGAAGGCGGCGGCGGCGCGCGTGAGATGATCGCCGACGGGCTGTTCGAGAAGTTTCCGTGCGATGCCGTGTTCGCCATCCACAACAAGCCCGGCATCGCGCTGGGACACATCGTCACCAAGCCCGGACCGCTGCTCGCGGCGGCCGATCGCTGGGACATCCGTATCACCGGCAAGGGTGGGCATGCCGCCCATCCGCATCTCACCGCTGATCCGATGGTCGTGGGGGCCAACATTGTGCTGGCGCTGCAGACCATCGTCAGCCGCAACATCGATCCGATCGACGCGACCGTCGTCACGGTGGGCTTCTTCAAGGCCGGCTCGGCCTACAACGTGATCCCGGGTGACGCCCATATCGGCGGCACGACACGCACGACGACACCGGAGAATCGCACGATGGTGCAGCGGCGCATCGAGGAGATCTGCCGCGGCGCCGAGCAGATGTACGGCGTCAAGATCGAGATCGAGCACAAGCCGGGCTATCCGCCGACCATCAACAATGCCGAGCAGGCGCGCTTCGCCATCGACGTCGCAGCCGGCGTGTGCGGTGAGCATGCCGTATCTGGCAACTCGCGCCCCAGCATGGGCGCCGAGGATTTCTCCTACATGCTGGAGCGCGTGCCGGGCGCCATGGTGTGGCTCGGCAATGGCGGCGGGCCGGAGGCGGTCAGCCTGCACAACTCGCGCTATGACTTCAACGACCTCGCCATCCCGTTCGGCGTCAGCTTCTTCGTGCGCACGGTCGAACGCTACCTCGGGGAGCCGGCGGCGTGATACACGCCTTGTCTCGCTCGCCTCCCGCGGTTGCGCCGGGCATTCGCTCTCTCATGTTCCTCCCCAGCTGCGCTGGGGAGGTGCCCCGTCATACGGGGCGGAGGGGTCATGAGCAGCGGGACTGAGGCTCATGACCCCTCCGTCACGTATGACGCGACACCTCCCCAGCGCAGCTGGGGAGGAGAATGAGAGAGTAGCGGCATCGCTGGCGAGGGTTGATGGAATTCTTCCGCGTCTACAGCCGGGTGATCGGGCTGCTGCGGGCCGAGCGCAAGCTCGCGATCGCGCTCGCGATCGCCAACATCGCCGTGGCCGGCCTGCAATTCTACGAGCCGGTGCTGTTCGGCAAGGTCGTCGATCTCTTGAGCACGGCGCGCGAGAAGACCGCTGATCAGCTGTGGGACGAGGCGCGCCAGTTGCTCGTGCTGTGGGCGGCCGTCGGGCTGGGCGGCATCGTCGCCAACATCGTGGTGTCGCTGCAGGCCGACCGCATGGCGCACCGCCGGCGGCTCGGCGCCATGGCGACCTTCTTCGAGCACGTGCTGATCCTGCCGTTCGCCTTCCACCACGGCCAGCATTCCGGCCGGCTGCTCAAGGTGATGCTGACCGGCGCCGACCATCTGTTCGGCATCTGGCTGTCGTTCTTCCGCGAGAACCTCGCCACCTTCGTCGCTTTGTTCGTCATGCTGCCGCTCAGCCTGTTCATGAACTGGCGGCTGGGCTCGCTGCTGATCGTGCTGATCCTGTTCTTCGCCGTGGCGAATGCCTGGGTGGTGGGCAAGACCGACCGGCTGCAGCACGAGGTGGAGGACTACCACAGCCAGCTCGCCAGTCGCGCCGGCGACGCGCTGGGCAACATCCATCTCATCCAGAGCTTCGTCCGGCTGGCCGCCGAGACCGGCGAGATGCACCGCATCATCCGCGAGACCCTGGCGGCGCAGTTCCCGGTGCTCAACTGGTGGGCGCTGCTCTCGGTTCTGACGCGCGCCGCCTCGACCATCACCGTGATCCTGATCTTCGTGCTCGGCACCTGGCTCTACGTGCGTGGCGAGGCGACGGTCGGCGAGATCGTGAGCTTCATGGGTTTCGCCACCCTGCTGATCAGCCGCATGGACCAGGCCTCGGGCTTCGTCAGCCGCATCTTCTTCCAGATGCCGGCGCTGGCCGACTTCTTCCGTGTCATCGATTCGCAGTCGACCGTGCCGGACAATCCGCGCGGCATCGATATCGGTCGTGCCAGGGGCGATGTCGAGTTCGACGATCTCGACTTCTCGTACGACGGCAAGCGGCCAGCCTTGGTGCATTTCTCGCTGAAGGTGCAGGCAGGGTCGACGGTGGCGTTCGTCGGCCCGACCGGCGCCGGCAAGAGCACGGCTCTGTCGCTGCTCCATCGCATGTGGGACGCCCAGTCCGGCGTCATCCGCGTCGACGGCGTCGATCATCGCGACATCAAGCTCGAATCCTTGCGCCGCAATATCGGTGTCGTCTTCCAGGATAGCACGATGTTCTACCGCTCGATCGCCGACAATTTGCGCATCGGCAAGCCCGACGCGACGCAAGGCGAGCTCGAGGAGGCGGCCCGGCTGGCCGAGGCACATGACTTCATCTCGCGCCAGCCGCAGGGCTACGAGACCATGGTCGGCGAGCGCGGCACCACCCTGTCGGGGGGCGAGCGCCAGCGGCTGGCGATCGCCCGGGCGCTGCTCAAGGACCCGCCCATCCTGATCCTCGACGAGGCCACCAGCGCCCTCGATTCGGTGACCGAGGCGCGCATCCAGAAGGCGCTCAAGACCCTGATGCAGGGCCGCACGACCTTCATCATCGCCCATCGCCTGTCGACCATCCGCGACGCCGACCTGGTCGTGGTGCTGGAGCATGGGCGGATCGCCGAGCAGGGCAGCTACCGCGAGCTCATCCAGCGCAACGGCGCCTTTGCCCGCCTCGTCGCCACCCAGCAGGCTGGCATAGAATCTGCCTGATATCCCCTTGGCGGACCGTATCGGCCCGCCTAATAGTCGGCGCACGGGGAACTTCACGAGGGATGAGACAGATGAGCAAACTCGCCAACTGGCTGGGCTCTGCGGCGGCGGCTGCCGTCCTGGTGCTGGGCCTGCCCGCCGCGGCGCAGACACCGATCAAATTCACGCTCGACTGGGTGTTCCAGGGGCCGACCTCGCCGTTCCTGGTGGCGCTGGAGAAGGGCTACTACAAGGCCGAGGGGCTCGACGTCACTATGGACCCGGGCCAGGGCTCGGCCGGCGCCGTGCAGCGCGTCGCCACCGGCGCCTACCAGATCGGCTTCGCCGACGTGAATGCCACCATCGAGTACAATGCCAAGAACCCCGGCAAGGAAGTGCTGTGCGTCTTCATGGCGTACGATTTCGCGCCGTTCGGCGTCTATGCCCTGAAGAAGAGCGGCATCAAGGTTCCGAAGGACCTCGAGGGCAAGAAGCTGGGCGCCCCGGTGTTCGATGCCAGCTTCCGCCTGTTCCCGGCCTTCGCCAGGATCAATGGCATCACCAAGTGGGAGCACGTCAATCTGACGCCGCAGCTGCGCGAGCAGAGCCTGGTGCAGGGCACGGTCGACTTCATCTCCGGCCACTATTTCTCCTCGATGCTCGACCTCAAGGCGCGCGGCGTGAAGTTCGACGACATCGTCGCCATGCGCTACGTCGATTTCGGCATGGACGTCTACGGCAACGGCATCGTGATCTCGCCCGAGATGGCCAAGGACGAGAAGGCCGTGAAGGGCTTCATCGCCGCCACCCTCAAGGGTTGGCGGGACGTGATTGCCGACAACAAGCTCGGCATTGCCGCCGCCAAGAAGCGCGATCCGCTGATCGACGAGGCGCTGGAGACCGAGCGCCTGCAGATCTCGCTGCAGACCAACATCCTGACGCCCTACGTTAAGGCCAACGGCATGGGCGACGTCGAGCCGGAGCGCTTCGCCCGCTCGGTCAAGCTGGTCTCCGAAGCCTTCGGCCTGCCGGCTGCCCCGGCGCCCGACAAGGTCTTCAGCAACAAGTACCTCCCGCCGAAGGCCGACCGCATGGTCGTGAAGTAGGACGGTGAGGTTGGACGTCATGCAAGCTCTCCTCCCCAGCTCCGCTGGGGAGGTGTCTGAGTTCTGATGCCGTTCGTCGATCTCAAGGGCGTCAGTCTCACCTATCGCCTGGGCAAGGAGACGACGCTGGCGCTGGCCGACGCGACGCTCGGTATCGACAAGGGTGAGTTCATCGCCGTGGTCGGCCCGTCGGGCTGCGGCAAGTCGACCATCATGAAGCTGGTCACCGGCCTGTTGCCCGCCTCGGGCGGCGAGGTGCGGGTGGCGGGCGAGAAGGTGACCGGGCCGATCAAGGGCGTCGGCATGGCATTCCAGAATCCAACCTTGATGCCGTGGCGCACCACCATGGGCAACATCCTGCTGCCGCTCGAGGTGGTCGAGCCGCACAAGCGCCGCTTCCGCCGCCATCGCACCGAGTACGAGGCGCGCGGCATGGCGCTGCTGCGCATCGTCGGCCTTTCCGACTTTGCCGAGAAATATCCGTGGCAGCTCAGCGGCGGCATGCAGCAGCGCTCCAACCTCTGCCGGGCGCTGATCCACGAGCCCGGCCTGCTGATGCTCGACGAGCCGTTCGGCGCCCTCGATGCCTTCACCCGCGAGGAGCTGTGGGGTGTCATGCAGGCGCTGTGGCTGGAGAAGAAGTTCACCGCCGTGCTGGTGACGCACGACCTGCGCGAGGCCGTCTATCTCGCCGATACGGTCTACGTCATGAGCCGCCGGCCCGGCCGCATCGTGCTCTCCCGCAAGATCGACATTCCGCGGCCGCGCACGCTCGCCACCACCTTCGAACCGCACTTCGTCGATCTCGTCCATGAGCTGCGCGATCGCATCCACCAGGAGCACGCGCCATGACCGATCTGCGGCGCGAGGCGCTGCGCATCGCCATGCCGTGGCTGGTCACGGTCGGCCTGCTGGTGATCTGGGAGATCGCCTGCATCGTCTTCGACGTTCCCGAGATCATCCTGCCCAAGCCGAGCAAGATCTTCGTCGTCTTCTTCCAGCGCTTCGGCATCCTGATGGCCTATTGCTGGGACACGCTGTGGACCACCGTCGTCGGCTTCCTGCTGGCGATCGCCGGCGGCCTGGTGCTGGGGCTGGCGATCGGCGCCTCGCCCTTCGTCTATTCCGGCCTCTATCCGCTGCTGATCGCCTTCAACGCCATTCCCAAGGTGGCGCTGGTGCCGATCCTGATGATCTGGGTCGGCGTCGGCTCGCTGCCCGCCGTCATCACCGCCTTCGTCATCAGCTTCTTTCCCATCGTGGTGAATGTCGCCACCGGCCTCGCCACCATCGAGCCGGAGATGCGCGACGTGCTGCGCAGCCTGGGCGCCAGCCGGCTCGAGATCCTGACCAAGGTCGGCATCCCGCGCGCCATGCCCTACCTGTTCGCCAGCCTCAAGGTGGCGATCACCTTGGCCTTCATCGGCTCGGTGATCTCCGAGACGGTGGGCGGCAACAATGGAATCGGGTTCCTGATGCTGTCGGCCAGCGCCCGCAACGATGCGCCGACCACCTTCGCCGGCCTGTTCGCCATCGCCATCATGGGCGTGCTGATGTACGCCGTGTGCGCCCTGGTCGAGAAGCGCATGACCCGCTGGGCGTTCAGAGGCGAGCTGGTGAGCTGAATCTCATTCCCCTCCCCAGCGCGTCGCTGGGGAGGTGTCTCGGTAATCCGAGACGGAGGGGTCAGGAGTCTCAGTGGGGCTTTCGACCCCTCCGTCGGCGATTACGCCGACACCTCCCCAGCGAAGCTGGGGAGGAGACTGAGAAGAGCCTACAGCACCGCCTCCGCCACCATGCGCAGCGAGTCGATCGTGACGCCGCTCAGCAGCAGCGAGCCGACCTCGTCGCGCTTGCTGGCCTCTTTCCAGGCCTGCAGGCGGTCCTTGATGTGGTCGGGGCTGCCGACCAGCGAGCATTCGTCGACCAGGGCATCCGGCACGGCGGCGATCGCCTCGCTGCGGCGGCCGCCGAGATAGGCGTCCTGGATCTTTACCGCGGCGTCGGCGTAGCCGAAATGCTTGATGAAGTCGTTGTAGAAATTCTTGGCGCGCGCGCCCATGCCGCCGATATAGAGTGCCATCTCGGGCTTCAGCGCGTCGCGGCAGGCCTGCAGGTCGTTGCCCATGCAGATGCGGACATAGGGCGCGATGTCGAACGGCGGGCGATTGCCGCCGGGCGGCCGCCGCGCGATGCCCTGGCGCAGCGGCTTGGTGATCAGATCGGCCTTCTCCGGCGACATGAAGATCGGCAGCACGCCGTCCGCCACCTCGCCGGCGGTGCGCAGCCCGATCGGCGTGATCGAGGCGGCGTAGATCGGCATGTCGGGGTCGCCGTGCAGGATGCTCTTGAGCGGCCGGCCGAGGCCGGTCGCGTCGGGGCCGGCATAGGGGATCTGATAGAGCTCGCCCTGATGCTGCAGCGGCGCATCGCGCCTCAGGATCTTGCGCAGGATGTCGATGTACTCGCGGGTCCGTGCCATCGGCTTGCCGAACGGCATGCCATGCCAGCCCTCGACGACCTGAGGCCCGGAGGCGCCGATGCCCAGCAGCAGCCGGTTGTTCGACAGCGCCTGCAGGGTCAGCGCCGTCATCGCCGTGCAGGCGGGCGTGCGGGCCGACATCTGCATGATGCCGGTGCCGGCGCGGATGCGCGTCGTGCGGGCCAGGATCCAGGCGGTCGGCGTGACCGCGTCGGTGCCGTAGGCCTCTCCGCTCCACACCGAATCGTAGCCCAGACGTTCGGCCTCGAGCACCTCCTCGAGATGCAGGCTGTTGGGAGCGCCCGAGTATTTCAGCAGCATGCCGAGCCGCATGGATGTGGTCCCCATATTGGCGATGAAGCTTGGTGGCGAAACGAGCCTAGCGCAGGTCCGCCAGCAGCGGCAGCGCGTCGCGTGCGAAGCGCTCGATCACGTCGTAGCGCTCCTCGTAGGGGCCGACGAAATCGAGGATCAGATGGCGGACGCCAACGGCATGGAACTCGCGGATGCGCTCGACCACCTGCTCGGGCGTTCCGAGGGCGCAGTAGCGCTGGGCGGCCTTGCGGAAATCCATGGCGTAGCGCGTGCTGAGCGACAGGGTCGCTGCGTCGAGCGCCTTCTCGTAGGTATCGTCGACACGCGTGAACAGGAGATGGCTCGCGGCAAAGCCGCGGTCGAACACACGCCCGCACTGCTTGGCGGCGGCAGCGATTTTGTCGAGACCCTGGCGATACATGTCGGGCGTCACGACGTAGGACATCCAGCCGTCGGCCAGGCGCGCGGTACGTTTCAGCGCCGCGTCGGAGCGGCCGCCGCACCAGATCGGTGGCCCGCCCGCCTGGCGCGGCGGGGGCTGCATGGTCACCTGCTCGAACTGGAAGAACTTGCCGCTGTGCGAGGCCGGCTCGCCGGTCCACAGCTTGCGCAGCACGGCGAGGCTTTCGGCCAGCCGCGGGCCGCGCTCGCCCACCGGCACGCCGCAGACCTCGAACTCCTTGGCAAACTCGCCGCCCACGCCGACCCCGAAGACCAGGCGTCCTTCGGTCAGGTGGTCGAGCGTCGCCACTTGCTTGGCGATCGACGCCGGCTGACGCAGCGGCACCAGGTAGACCGCGGTGCCGAGCTGGAGGCGCCGGCTCACCATGGCCGCCTGTGCGAGCTGCAGGAACGGGTCGAGCATGGGGATCGCGAAGGCGATGTGATCGCCGACCCACTGCGAATCGTAGCCGCAGCGGTCGACCAGCTCGACCTGGCGCTGAAGCTCGTCGATCGCGGGCAGCCAGGGTCCTTCGGCCGGTTCGGTGCGGCGGTGAAGCGTTTGGATGCCGATGCGCAGCCGATCGTCGAGGGGCAGATCCATCGATAGGTTCCTCCGTGAAGCCGGGCCTCCATGAGGAAAGGTGGCCGGCGCAGCATCGGACGTGACCATCGCCGCCGACCGCTGCTACCCTGCCAACGGGTGCACTGGAGGGGCGCGCCGGTCAATGACGAATGGCGACAAGCCGGTCTTCGCGCAGGACGAGAGGGATTCGCAGCGTCTTGCCCGGGCGCTTAGCGAGAGCCACGCCACTGGCGGAGCAGTCTGCCGGCATCGGCATCTGGGATACCGATCTGGCGACCGACCTGTGCCGAGCCACGCCCACCTTCTTCCAGCTCATGGGGCTGCCGCCGTCGGACGAGCCCTTCCCGAACGATCGAGTCAGGGCGATTCGCCATCCGGAAGATGCGCCGAAAGTGGTCGATGGGTTCCGCCAAGCGCTTGCCGAGGGACGTGATCTCTACGAGGTCGAGTATCGCATCGTGAGGCCGTCCGACGGCCAGCAGCGCTGGATCTTCGGCCGCGGCCGCGTCATCCGAGATGCCGCCGGCAAGCCGGTCCGCTACAGCGGCGTCGACATCGACATCACCGAGCGCAAGCGGGCCGAGGAGCGACTGCGCGAAAGCGAGGAACGCTTCTCCAAGGCATTCAACGCCACCGCCCACCCGATGTCGATCATCACCCTGCGCGAGGGCTGCTATGTCGACATGAATCAGGCGGGGCTCGCGGCAAGCGGGTTGGCGCGCGAGCAGGTGATCGGTCGCACGGTGCGCGACCTCGGCTTCTACAACGACCCGGTCACGGCCGGCATCATCCGCGATCGGCTGACCAGCGAGGGTCGCTTCAGCGACCTCGAGACGACGCTGCGCGGGCGGCGTGGCCCGCGCACCTACCCTGCAATTTTTGGATAAAGGGGTGATCTGGACCTTCAGCGGCCCGACATCGAGCGTATCGGATGATGTTGCCGATTTAGTTTTTCGTCACGACGCCATTCGAGTGTGGGACGGAGGTGGTGTTGGCGCACGGCGTCGGCATGCGCTGGTCGGGCAGCAACTGCCGCCATTGCCCCTCGGCCGCCTTGACCGGCAGGCGCCGGCAGGCTTCTGCCAGCAAGTCGGCGGCCTTCCAGCGATAAAGCTCGACAACGCCTTTCGTGGCGCCGCTGTCGAAGCGGCGTGCCGCGATGAGCGTATCTTCATCCCGAAACTCAAGGTCCCGGATCTCACCGCCGATGTCCAGCTGCGCGACCGCCCGCAGGGACTCCGTGTCGAGCACGCGAATGGATCGGTTGCCCAGGGCGAGCCATTGTCCGTTGGTGCTGAACGCGATGGGGCCAGGATCCGCCGTGACAGTGCGGCGGACTGTACCTGTCGTCAGGTCCCACACTTTCACATCGCCCTTGTCGCCCACGATCGCGAAGCGAGCACCGTCCGCAGCGAAGGCGATCGCGACAATTCCCTCTTCCTTCGGCACCGACAACACGACTCTCTTCGTTTCAGTGTCCCATACGGTTGCCGCGACACCCTGCGGCAGCCCGGAAGGAACGACACTTTCCGGGCCAAACGCCACCAGGTAGCGCCCGGATCGATCGAATACCAGATCGCCGATCTTCGACTCAGGGGATTGCTCAAGGAGCATGGCACCTGTCGTCGCATTCCACACATGAACCTTCACGGTGGAAGATTCACTGCTCGTGGCGATCCGGCGTGTGTCCGGACTGAACGTCAGAGCAGTCATCTTGCCCACCGGGGCCGACCAGGCAACCTCGCCCTTGGGCAAATTTTGCACCGACAGCAAGCCGGATGGGTCGACACGCAGGAGCAACGCGTCCGACAGGAACTCGAGCAGCAATGGATCGCTATTCGGCAGAACTTCGGAATAGGTGACTTGTCCGGTCCCCGTATCCCAGAGCCGCAGCTTCCTGTCGGCATCACGCACGGTGGCCACTCGCTTGCCGGAGGTCGAGATTGCCCGGACGCTGACACTGCCTTCGTTCTGCATCCTCCGGACCATGGACAAGACGGCACGGTCGCCGCGAGCTTGTCCTCGCAGCATCGTTCGCACTGCATCCCAGTCCACAGGGTCGGTGTGGGCGAGTCGAGCCATGGAGTCACCGTTGCGCACGTCCCAGACCTCGACGAGGTCGACAGGGAGCGGCGAGGCAGCGACGTTTTCCGTCGAACTGACCTTCAGGTCGCGCGACCGTTCCCTCCCGGCAAGCTCGGCCGAGCAATTCCTTTGGACCGGAGCGAGAAGCTCGCCGCTCCAGCTGCGTCCGGTGCTGACGAAGGTGCGCACCAGGACTTCGTCGAAAATGCAGCCGCTGCGTCCTGCCTCGCTCGGCGTCGAGGTTTGCCACGTCCGTGCCGTGCCGTCCGTGCCGGCAGTGACGACGACGGAGCCGGTCGACCCATAGATGCCGCTGAGCATCTGCCGCTTGTTATCTTGTGCGCCTTCAAACGCATAGACGTGTGCGAACTGATGGATCTTGCGTCCCGAAACCAAGGACCAGGCGCTACAGTTGCCGTCAGTGCCGCACGTCATGGCCTTCGGCGCGGATGGATCGAATGAGAGGGAGTGGATTGTCTGGAACTCGCCATGGGAGGGGATGGCGGCTTCGCCCCAGTCCCTTACGCGCCAGATTGCACCAACGTCGTGCTCGCCGACCGCGCCGAGGTGACGACCGGCGGCGTCGAATGCAATCTGCCGAATTCGCCCCGGCCCGGAGCCGCGGACCTGCAAGCGGGCCGCAATCGTTTCCTTGGTCAGATCGAACACGGTGATCTTGCGGTCCGCGCCGGCGGCGAGATAGCGGCCAGTCGGATCGACGGCGAGCAGATCCAGCGCACCGATTTGCGGATCCAGGGTCTTCTTGTGTTCAAGCGGACTGCCTGAGTGCACCTCGATCTTGTCGCGCGGGCCGAAATACAGAGTGCCATCCCGTGCAAACGCGATTGCAGTCCCGTAGCCCGACAGCTTGATGGCATAGCGCAGAGGGAACTGGCGGCTCGCCAGATCATAAATGGCAAAACCAGGTTGGGCGGCACGCAGGCCGATCGCCAGCAGCCGGCCATCAGCACTGAAGGCGATGTTCTCGGGTTCCCCCTGCAGGTCGGCCGGGGAAAGCAGGAGCTGTTGCGCGCCTGTGCGATCCCATACGCCAACTTTGGTGCAGCACCCGGCGATACGGCTGCCATCAGGCGAGAAGATGACCTTGTGCCTGGCGCCGGCCAGGGGAGCGATACGAGTCGCTTCCGGCAGCTTCCACAATGCTCCGTCCTCTGCGGCTGTCGCAACTTGGGTCATGTCGGGGCTGAAGACTGCCGACTCGACGAGCGAGCCGTGCTGCAACACAGTCGCTGGCAGGGGAAACTGCGACAGCAAAGCCCGCAATGTCTGTTGAGCCTCGATCGACTCCGGCTGCGAGCGTGCCGACTCGGTTGCCATCAGCAGGGCCAACGGCAGGCGATCGGGCTGCTGCGCGCGCATCAGTTCGGCCTGGGCTGCGAGTTGCCGGGCGATCGCAATGTCGCGCTGCCGCACGGCCTCGACTCTCTGCTCGTCGGCGACGACGGCCTGCCAGATGGCAATGCCCGCCGCCAGGGTGACGGCCGCAACGCCGCTGCGGACGAGCAGTCGATTGCGGGCCAGCTGGCGCAGATCGGCTCCATCCAGCTCGTCCTTGGGGACGCCCCGGATGGGTGCCGCCACATTGACCACGATGTCGCGGAACTGCGCGCTGCGCAGCGACAGCAGGTCCGAATCGCGCGCCCATCGTGCGTCGACGTAGAGCGGCTCGTCCTCGCATCGTCCTTCCAGGATGCGCGGCACCGCCGTCGTTCGCGTCCAGTCGAAGTCGCGCTTGACGGGGTCCCACAGGATGTCGCCCTCGGTCAGCAGCACCAGCATGCGATTGGCGGAGCGGTGCTCGAGCCACCAGCTCACCTCCTTGTTGCACCAGATGGAGGCGGCTGACGCCGGGCTGGCAAGCAGCAGGAACCATTCGGAGACTTCGAGGTGCGCCACGATGCCGTGCCACAGCGCCGGGCTCGCCGTGAGGCTGGTCTGGTCGCGAAAGACGTCGAGGGCGCGCAGCTTGAGGAGCGGCTTGGCGAGCTTCTCCAGCCCGTTCTCGAGGGCTGCGGCGAGCTTCCCGTCCACAGCATGGCTGTAGGAGATGAAGGCGTCGTGCCGGAGGGCCATGGTCCTGACGACGAATGATGTCGCTTCCGCAACCGTCGAACAAGGGCGGGAGACAGGTAAGAGGCACGTCTTCGGCGGTAGAATGAAGAAGGGAAAGGCGCCGCTATGCTCGGGATGACAACATTGCTGTCATCCCGAGCATAGACGGGGGGACCTTTCCTTTCTGAGCAGAGCCGCCCTTCGGGTGGCTTGGGTCGGGATGACGGCTTTTCCTGGCGAGTGCGAATCCACTGCTCAGGCTCAGCCGGCATCGCCCGAACGAGCACCTATTGCTGAGCCTTGAAGAAGGCCTCGGCGTCGTCGATCTCGACCAGGCGGCTGCGGCGGATCTCCAGGAAGCGGGTCGCCACGCTGCGGGTGAAGAAGCGGTCGTGTGACACGAACAGGCACGAGACGTCGCTCTTCTCCAGCTGCTCCTCCAGGTCCTCCTGGCCCTCGATGTCGAGATGGTTGGTGGGCTCGTCGAGCAGGTACATGTTTGGGTGCAACAGCTTCATCTTGAGGAAGACCAGTCGGGCGCGCTCGCCGTGGCTCAGCCCCGCGATCGCATCGCCGATCCGCCGGAAGACGAAGCCCGCCGCGGCGAGCGCGCGGACCGCGTCCTTTTCGGTGATGCCGGGCGCTTCGAGCACGTAGTCGAGGATCGCCGAGCCGAGCGGCAGGTCGCGCATCGTCTGGTCGAAATAGACCAGCCGGCAGGCCGGATTGAACCGCACCGCCGCCTGGCTGTCGTAGTGCTCGCGCGCCGGGTTGTAGGCGGCGGCCAGAGCCGACAGCAGGGTCGACTTGCCGGCGCCGTTGACGCCCAGAACGGCGATCCGGTCGCCGGCGCCGACCGTCAGCCGCTCGATGCCGATCAGCTTGCGTTCGCTTCCGGGCGCTTTTACCTCGAGGCCGGCGAGCCGGAGCGCGACGCGCGCGTCGATGTCGCCGTCGGCGAGCTCGAGCCGGCGCTCGCGCGCGACGTAGGTCTGCGTGCGCTCCTTCTCGATCTTGGCGATGCGCGATTCGACGGCGTTCTTGCGCTTGTTGAGGTCGGGGTTCTTGACCGCCCAGACCTTGTAGCGGGCGGCAGCCTGCTCGAGGCGGCGGATCTCCTTGTCCTCCAGCCTGGCGCGCGCGGCCGCCGCCGCGTCGCGGCGCAGCAGCTCCTCGCGCGCCTGGCTGAAGCGCGCCTTGAAGGCGTGCACGCCGTCGCTGCGCAGGAACAGGGTGCGCTCGGTGACGCGATCGAGGAACTCGCGGTCGTGGCTTACGATCAGCATCGGCACCGTGAACTCGACCGTGAGCCAGCGCTCGAGCGTGTTGATATTGGCGAGATCGAGATGATTGGTCGGCTCGTCGAGGATCAGGATGTCGGGCTCCTCCAGGCGGGCGGCGCCGGCGATCAGCAGCAGACGTTGCCAGCCGCCGGACAGGCTGCCGAACGGCTCGTCCAGGGTTGCCGGCTCGACACCGATCTCGTCCATCAGGATGTCGATGCGCCAGTGGTCGCCGGTCAGTCCGACCTTGTTCAGGGAGTCGTTCAGCACGTCGCGCACGGTGCGCCCGGCCAGGCCGTCGGGGACATCCTGCGGCACGCTGCCGACCCGCATGCCGCGCGAGCGGATGACGTTGCCGCCATTCAGCTCGAGCTCGCCGCTCAGGCACTTCAGAAGCGTGGACTTGCCGGCGCCGTTCTCGCCGACCAGAGCCGTGCGCGCGCCGTCGAGCAGGAACGACACGTCCTTGAAGACGCGTACCGAGCCGAAGAAGAAACTACCGCGCTCCATCCCGAGCACGGCCTGCCGCGACGCCATCGTGATCCTCGTGCCCTTCCGGACCGCGAGCGTCGCCTCATTCTCCTCCCCACGCAAAGCGTGGGGAGGTGTCCGCGTAATCGCGGACGGAGGGGTCGAGAGCCCCACTGAGGCTCCTGACCCCTCCGTCTCGGATTACCGAGACACCTCCCCAGCGAAGCTAGGGAGGAGAATGAGGGCACGCGGTCCGCGAGTGATTGTGCCTCTTCAGGAGACCAGTACGCCATCCCTGGCGACAATGCGACCCGCCTTGATCACCAGCTTGCGGCGTGGGCGGGTCGCGACGGCCTCGGCCAGCGAGCCGGCCTCGACCACGACCAAGTCGGCGGGTGCGCCGATCGCGATGCCGTAGGGCGCCACGCCCAGCACGCGCGCTGCCGCGCCCGTCACCATGTCGAGCGCGAAGGCCAGCTCGTCGTCGTGGCGGAAGTTGGCGCGATAGCCGATCATCATGGCGCGCTCGAGCATGTCGCCGTTGCCGAACGGCGACCAGGCATCGCGGATGTTGTCCGAGCCGCCGAACACCTCGACGCCGTGCTCGTGCAGAAGCTTCAAGGGTGGGATGGCGGCGCCGCCGGGACCGTGGCTCATGATGGCGACGCTGGCGTCCGCCAGCAGGTCGGCTGTGCGCGCCGCCATGTCGATCGGCACCGAGCCGAGGGCGAAGGCGTGGCTCACTGCGACCTTGCCCTGAAGGCCGGCCGCGACCGTGCGCTGGGCGATTGCCGTCAGCTGGGCGATGCCACCCTCGCCGCCGTCGTGCAGGTGGATGTCGATGCCGACGCCGCGGCGCTCGGCGATGGCGAAGATCGGATCGAGATGGCCGTCGAGGTCGCCGTCGATGCCCACCGGATCGAGGCCGCCCACAAGGTCGGCGCCCTCGGCAATGGCGGCATCGAGCAGCTCGGCCGTACCCGGCGAGCTGAGGATGCCGCTTTGCGGGAAGGCCACGATCTGGATGGTGACGAGGTCGCGGAACTGGTCGCGCACCGCCAGGACCTCGTGCAGGTTCCTGAGCCCCAGCTGGTTGTCGATGTCGACGTGGCTCCGCATGTGCAGCGTGCCGCTGGCCACGACCTGGCGCACCAGGTTGGCCCCGGTCTGCGACTCGGGCACGGTTCGCGCCGCGCGCACCTTGCGTTCGGCCTCGATGCGGTCGGCGACGCGATTGCCGGCCGCCTGGTTGGGCACCCACGGCAGGCCGAGCAGCGTCTTGTCGAGATGGATGTGGCCATCGACCAGCGCCGGCAGGACCACGACGCCGGGCTCGGCATGGCTCGGCGGCAGGAGGGCCGCGATGCGGCCGTCCTTGATCTCGATATCGCGCCGGGCGCCGTCAGGCAGGGTTGCGTTGCTGAGGATCACTCGGCTGCGAGCTTACCCGGTGGCAGCGTGGTTGGCACGAGCTTGAAGGGGCGGGTCGGTGCGGGGAAGCCGCAGCTCGTCCCGTCGGTCACCTTGACGTCCTTCTCCCATGGCACGGCGTACTTCCCGGCAGCGAGATCGCTCATGTAGGTGTAGGGACAATCGCGCGCGCCGCCCTTCACGGCGACGTAGCCGCGATGGCCGAGCTGGTAGATGTTGTTCTCGACGCCCCAGTGCACGCGTGCCTCGTCGCATTGGCGCGGCCGCACCTCGCCGGTGATGATCTCGTCGGGAATGCCGTTGCCTGTCACCAGCGGGGTGCCGTCGTAGTTCACGATCATGCCTTCGCCCATCGAGTTGAACGAGCCGTCCGAGCCGGCGAGGCAGACGCTGGCCGTGTACATCAGGTTGCAGAAGGCGTTCGACTGGTTGGTGAAGTGCCAGCTCTGGCGGATCGGCGCAGTGTAGCCTGCCGTACGCAGCATGATGTTGGCACCTTTGTACGCTGATTCGCGCGCCATCTCGGGGAACATGCCGTCGTGGCAGATGATCAGCGCGATCTTCGAGCCGTTGGGCCCGTCGCACACCGGGATGCCGAGGTCGCCCGGTTCCCACGGCTCGACCGGCACCCAGGGATGCATCTTGCGGTAATAAAGCTTGATCTCGCCCTTGTTGTCGATGATCAGCCCGGAGTTGAACGGATTGCCGTGGGAGTTCAGCTCCATGATGGAGAAGCATCCCCAGATGTCGTTGGCGATGCAGGCGTTGCGGAACTTCGCGACCTCGGGCCCGTCGAGCCTGCACATGATCGCCGGGTTGGTGTCCATCGACAGCCCGTGCAGAGCGTATTCCGGGAAGACCACGAGGTCCATGGTCGCGAGGTTGCGCCGCGCCTTGGCGACCAGCCCGCAGATGCGATCGGTCTGTCGCGCCAGATCCTCGGGCGTGACGACGACGGGGTTCTGAATCTGCACCAGCCCGATGACCATGCCATCCGGCGCCTTGTTGAGACCGCCCAGTCCGCTCATGCTTCCTCCGCCAGCCAGTTGTTGGCCGCAGGAAAGCAAGGCGCGTGCCAGTTCTAGGGGCCCAGTTCTAGAGGGCCAGACCTAAAGGGCCAGACCTAGAGGGCCAGACCTAGAGGGCCAGACCTAGAGGGCCAGACCTAGAGGGCGGCGACCGCGCCCGCTTCCTTGCGGGTCTGGGCGACGGCGGCGCGTGCCGCCATGGCCATCAGGCCCGAATCGTTGGCGATGGTGACGAACTGGAAGCCCTTGCCGATCATCTTGGCGGCGTAGGAGGCCGTGCCGTTGTGCAGGCCGGCGAACAGGTTGCGCTTCTTGCAGGCGGCCACGAGCTTGTCGTAGATCGCCAAGATTTGGGGTTCCTCGCGATCGAGCCGCGGCGCCAGCCCGAGCGACAGGCCGAGATCGCTGGGGCCAATATAGATGCCGCTGATGCCCGGCACGTCGAGAATGGCGTCGATGTTGTCGATCGCCTCCTGGGTCTCGATCATCGGAATGATCAGCACCTCGTCGTTGGCCGTCGCCTGGTAGGGCGTCGCCGCACCATAGGCTCCGGCGCGGATCGGGCCGTTGCTGCGCTTGCCCTTGGGCGGATAGAGCGCGTACGAGGCCAGAGCCCGTGCTTCGGCTTCGTTGTTGACCATCGGGCAGATGACGCCCCAGGCGCCGCCGTCGAGCACCTTGCCGACGATGCCCGGCTCGTTCCACGGCACGCGCACCAAGGGCGTGATCGGATGCTTGTCCATCGCCTGGAAGCACTGGACCATCGACTGGTAGTCCTGCACGCCATGCTGCATGTCGACGGTGACGCTGTCCCAGCCGCACTGCGCCATGACCTCGGCCGAGAAGCCGCTGGGGATGGCCAGCCAGGCATTGACGCAGGCCTTGCCCGCCTGCAGCCGCTTCTTCAGCATGTTCGTCATGTCGGCGTTTCCCTTGCTCGTCGTGTTCCGGAAGCGCGGATCATAGGCAGCAGGCCGGCGTGAGGCCATCGGGCTTTGCCGCTGTGCAGTCCTCCTCCTCCAAGCTTCTCATTCTCCTCCCCAGCGAAGCTGGGGAGGTGTCTCGGTAATCCGAGACGGAGGGGTCATGAGCAGCGGGACTGGGGCCTCTGACCCCTCCGTCCGCGATTACGCGGACACCTCCCCAAGCTGCGCTTGGGGAGGAGAATGAGAAGCCTCCCCAGCGAAGCTGGGGAGGAAGCATGAGTCACCCCTTCACCGCACCCGCCGACAGGCCTTCCACGATGTAGCGCTGCAGCAGCACCACCAGCACCACGGTGGGGGCGAGCGCCAGCAGGCAAATCGCCATCATCAGGTTGAAGAAGACGAACACGTCGCCGACCAAGCTGGCGATGACGACGGGCAGGGTCATGAAGTCCGGCCGGGCGTTCAGGATCAAGGGGATCAGCAACTCGTGCCAGGAGACGATGAACATGATGACGCCGCAGGCGGCAAGGGCGGGCGTCGCCAGCGGCAGGACGATGCGCACGAAGGCGCCGAGACGGGTGCAGCCGTCGATCCGCGCCGCCTCCTCGAGCTCCGAGGGGATGCTGTCGAAGTAGGGCGCCAGGATCAGGATGGCATAGGGCAGCAGAAAGCCGGTCTCGGCCAGGATCACGCCGCTCAGCGAGTTGAGCTGGCCCATCGATCGCATGACGATGTAGAGCGGGATCATCAGCACGATCACCGGCACGAAGCGCGCAACGATGTTGGCCTGCAGCAGGAACAGCGTCCATCGGAAGCGCAGGCGGGCGATGGTGTAGGCCGACAGCGAGCCGAACAGCAGGGTCAGCGCCGTGACCGAGACCGCCACGATGGTCGAGTTGAGGAAGGCGGCGTAGAAGCTCTTGATGTTCTCGGGCAGGTAGGTCGCCTGCTCGAAGATGCGTCCCCTCTGCTGGCCCTTGGTCAGGATGACGGTGAAATTGTCGAGCGTGACCTCGGCCGGCAGCACCCGGCGGGTGTCGGCCTGCAGCGACTTCTCGGACTGGATGCTGGCGATGAGCACGGCCAGTAGCGGCAGCAGGATGAAGACGATCACCGTGAGGTTGGCGGCGTGCAGCAGGACCTTGCCGGTGGGCGTGACCTTGAACATCAGAGCGTCACCCGGCGATAGACGGTGCGCACATAGACCAGGGCGATCGCCGCGATCATCAAGGTCAGGATGAAGGCGGAGGCCGAGCCCATGCCGAAATTGTTGGGCGGCGAGAAGGTGATCTTGTAGCTGTACCAGGCGGCCACCCAGGTGGCGTCGCCCGGCCCGCCCTGGGTGATCGCCAGGATCTCCTCGAATACCGCGAAGGCGAAAGCGGTGCGCAGGATCAGGATGATGGCGATGATCTGCTGCAGCATCGGCCAGGTGATCTGGCGAAAGCGATGCCAGGCATTGGCGCCGTCGATCGCCGCCTGCTCGTAGAGATCGCGCGGAATGCCCTGCAGCGCCGCGTGCACCAGGATGATGGCGAAGGGCAGGGTGCGCCAGATGTAGGGCACGGTGACGGCGTAGAGCGCGGTGTCGGGATTGCCGGCCCAGTTGATCGGCTGGTCGATCAGCCCGACGCTGAAAAGGATGCGATTCAGGAAGCCGAACTGGAAGCTGTAGAGGAACGACCAGATCAGGCCGTTGCAGATCGGCGGGATGGCGTAGGGCAGCAGGATCAGGAATCGCGTCACGCGCGAGGTCCAGACGCTGGTCTGGTTGATCAGCAGCGCGATGGCGATCGCCAGGATGACCTCGGTGCCGACGGTGATGAAGGTGAAGATCAGCGTGTTCTTGATGGCGACCCAGAACAGCGGATCCTCGAGCACGCGGCCATAGTTCTCCAGGCCGTTGAACGGGAACTCGCCGCGGCGAAGCTGCGCCAGGCCGACCCGGTGCACCGACAGGTAGCCGGCATAGATCACCGGGTAGGCGAGCACCACCCCGAGGAACAGCAGGGTGGGCAGGTTGAGGAGCAGGGCGAAATGCCGAGCCGACATCTCGCGCCGATACCAGGGCCGGCGGCCGGCCCTGGTCATCACCATTCCCGTTGTCTCGCTGGTCAGGACGTCAGACCTTGCGCTTGGCGTCGGCGATGCCCTTGATCAGGTTGTCGCAGCACTGATCGGCGGTGAGCTGTCCGGTCAGGCACTTCTGGACCTCGATGTTGAGTTGGTCGGTCCACGGGAAATGCCAGGGCTGATAGACCGACGAGCAGGCGTCGCCGATATAGGCCGCCTTGTCCCAGATCTTGAGAATTTCCGGCACGTCGCCCCACGGCGCCCAGCCCTGCTTGACGGCATCGCTGTTCATCACCGAGTTGTAGCCCGAGCCCAGCATGGCGTCCTTGGCGAGGCTGATGGCCTGCGTGTAGGTGCCGTCCTTGGTCTTGCCGCCGAGATACTGCAGCAGCTTCCAGGCCCATTCCTTGTCGCGATTGGCCGACGACAGAAAGTAGACGTGGGTGACGCCGATCGTCTTGCCCTCGCCGGGCGAGCCATGGACCTTGACCTTGCCGGCGATCGGCGATTGCGCCGGATCGTTGACGACGTTGAGGCCGTAGTGATGGTTGGGGCCACGATAGAGGTTCTTGCCGGCGCCGAACGCCTTGGCCGAGGTGGTGAACTGGACCTTGAGCGATTCCGGGTCGGCGATGTCGAGGCCCTTCTCGAAGGTGTTGGCCCACCATTTCAGGGTCTCGCGGGCAATCGAGCCGGCGCCCAGCATGTGGTTGCCCTGCTTGTCGAAGAACGTGCCGCCCTTGTTCCAGGTCATCTGGTACCAGGTGCCCGGCAACTGCTCGAGGCCGACACCCGCCACCCACAGGATCGGGTAACGCGACACGCCGTCCTTCTTGGCCTTGACGCAATGCTCGATGAACTCGTCGTAGGTCGCGAACGGTTTGTCGATCTTCAGCTTCTCGAGCATGTCGGCGTAGTAGTTCCACACCCAGACCGCCGAGAAATAAGGCAGGCCCATGGTCTTGCCGCCGACCGTCGCCACCTGCTTGGTGAAGGGCGTGAAATCCTTGATGTAGTCGGCGGCACCGGGGAGGTTGTCGATCGGTTCG
Source organism: Reyranella sp. (assembly GCF_044224635.1). Classification (GTDB taxonomy): domain Bacteria; phylum Pseudomonadota; class Alphaproteobacteria; order Reyranellales; family Reyranellaceae; genus Reyranella. The sequence continues at coordinate 62,040 of NZ_JBGAKA010000021.1, forward strand.
GCCAGGCCCTGGGCAACGAAGTTCGGAAAGGAGAAGGGCGAGGATTGCGAAACGTCGATCTTCTCGCCGGCGGCGAACATGGTCGCGAGCTTGGTCGGGTGGTCGTTGAAGGACGAGATCGTCGAATCGACCTTGACGCCCCAATCGGCCTCGAACTGCTTGGCGATGCGCGCGTAGATGTCGCCGTAGGTCCAGACCACGAAATTGACCCGGTCGACCTTGCTCTTCGGCGGCACGCTCCACGGCCCACCCTGTTGCGCGAGGGCGCTGCCGGACAGACCGGCTAGCCCGAGACCGCCTGCCGTCGCGAGAACGCGGCGGCGGCTCAATTCCCATTTGCGGATCACGTCATCATTCATTTCGACCCCCTGAGAGTCCCCCCGGATGACGGGACCCTAGCACCCCGGCACGCCAGCCAGTAGATACGAGGCAGCAAAAAACATGCCTCGGAGGACCAGCTCCATGACGCTTCTGTTGTCGTTGCGCGCCGGCCGGCTCCAGGTCGACCTCGCACCTCGGGCGGGCGGATCGATCGTCCGCTTCAGCGTCGACGGCAGTCGCGACGTGCTGCGCCGGACGCCCGCCGACATGCTGGCCGAGGCAACGGCCGCGACCCGCGGTAACAATACGGCCTGCTATCCACTGTTGCCCTTTTCCAATCGCATTGCCGGCGGTCGCTTCCGTTTCGACGGACAACAGATCGCGCTGCAGCGCAATTGGCCTTGCGTGAATCATCCCATGCACGGCGACGGCTGGGCGATGGCCTGGACAGTCGAGCGTCATGATGTGCGGTCGGCCGAGATCGCCTATGACCACGAGGCCGCAAGCGACGGCGGCTGGCCGTTCGCCTATCGCGCCCGCCAAATCTATCGCCTCGACGAGGATCGGCTGACCGTGCGCATCTCCCTGCAGAATCGCGAGGCGCGAGCGGTGCCGGCCGGGATTGGCTTGCACCCCTTCTTCGTGTGCGACGCGGCGACCGACCTGCAGTGTCGCACGAAAAGCGTCTGGCTTGCCGACCCCGAGGTCTTGCCGACCGAGCGCATCGACGTCCCTGTCGCTTGGGACTTCAGCGCCGGCCGTCGAATCGGTGCGGTCGCGCTCGACAATTGCTTCGAGGGCTGGGATGGGCTGGCGCGCATCGCCTGGCCCGGTCGCGGACTGACGCTCGAGATGTCGGCCAGCGAGGCGCTTCGCACGCTGGTGATCTTCACGCCGCCGCAACGGCCGTTCTTCTGTGTCGAGCCGGTCAGCCATGCCAATGGCCAGATCGCTGCCACCAGACTCGCCGCGGGTGATACGATCGCCGGCGACGTCACCTTCCGCCTGACCATTCAGTGAGGACCCATGCTGCCCTTCGCCTCCTATCCCAGCCTGAAAGACCGCGCCGTGTTCGTCTCCGGTGGCGGTTCGGGAATCGGTGCCTCGATCGTCGAGCACTTCGCCGAGCAGGGCGCCAAGGTGGGGTTTTGCGACATCGACGATGCCGCCTCGCAGGCGCTGGTGGCCAGGCTCTCCGCATCAGGTCATGCGGTGCCGACCTACCGGCGCTGCGACGTGCGTGACATCGCCGCCTACCAGGGCGTGCTCGCCGAGCTGGCGGGCCAGCTGGGAGCCTTCACCGTGCTGATCAACAACGCCGCGCGCGACGATCGACACGACCTCGAGGAGGTGACGCCGGACTTCTGGGACGAGCGCATCGCGGTCAATCTCCGGCACCAGTATTTCGCGATCCAGTCGGTGGTGCCGGGCATGCAGCGGGCGGGCGGCGGCTCGATCGTGAATTTCAGCTCGGTGAGCTACCACGCCATGACGCCCCGCCTGTCCGTCTACCAGGCCGCCAAGGCGGCCGTGATCGGCATGTCGCGCGGCCTCGCCCGTGATCTCGGCCCGGACAGGATCCGGTTGAACTCGATCACGCCGGGCTGGATCATGACCCAGCGGCAGATCGATCTGTGGCTGACGCCCGAGGCCGAGGCGGGCCTGATGCAGGCGCAGTGCCTCAAGGAGAAGGTCTATCCGCCCGACATCGCCCGCATGGCGCTATGGCTCGCCGCCGACGACAGCCGGATGGTGACGGCGCAGAACTTCGTGGTCGACGGGGGCCGAATGTGAGGCCATTCGCCGGAAGGCTCTGGCGTCGCGCCAGCGTCGCCGCGGCGAGGTTCGTTCGTCATTTGCTGCCGCCGACGCTCTACTTCATCATCACCTTCAACCTCATCTCGTTCTCGACCAACCTCGCCGTTCGCAGTGTCTGGTTCGAGCTCCATTCGGTCGTCCTGTCCACCACCACGGCGCTGGTGGTTGCCAAGGTGGTGCTGGTGGTCGATCGGGTGCGCATCATCGACCGCTATCGTGGCGCGCCGCTCATCCTGCCGATCCTCTACAAGTCGATCTTCTACTCCTTCGTCGTGCTGGTGGTGCGCATCGTCGAGAAGGTCGTGGATTTCGCCATCGAGGCGCACGGCTTCGGCGATGTCTTTCAAACGTTGATGCGAGAGTTCACCTGGCATCGCTTCGCCGCGGTGCAGATCTGGATCTTCCTCTGCTTCCTGGTCTACGTTTCGGCATCGGAACTCAACGCCCTCGTCGGCGAGGGCCAGCTCGCCCGCCTGTTCTTCCGCCATCGTTCGGCCGAGCACCGCCTGACGCGCCGCCAGCACATCCGCGCCCTCATGGAGCTGAGCCGCCTGGCCGAGAAAACGCCACGTGACCGCCTGCTCGACCCGGCCAGCCCGCAGGGCGCGCGACTGGTCGCCATCGTCGACGCGCTGCGCCAGCGCCCGGCGACGTCGACGTCTCCGATATAGCGGCGCGGCGCTCGCTCATTCTCCTCCCCAACTTCGTTGGGGAGGAGTCTCGGTAATCCGAGACGGAGGGGTCATGAGCAGCGGGACTGCGGCCTTTGACCCCTCCGTCGGCGAAGACGCCGACACCTCCCCAGCGAAGCTGGGAGGAGCGCATGAAGGGACCTACTTCCGGTCCTTGTAGGGGGGCGCCGGGTAGACTGCCTTGGCGGTGGCGATCTCGGGCGGGAAGACCGCCTCGGGGCCGGACGGCATGTTCTGCATGACGGCGAACTCGCTCTTGAACTGCTTGCCGGTCTCGTCGATCTCGTAGGGACCGGTGACGGTGACGATCTTGTTGTTGAGCTTCAACGCCGCCGCCTTGAGCTTGGCCGCCTCGAGCGACTGCGCCTCGACGATAATCTGCTCCAGCGCAGCGCCGGCGCCATAGGCGAGCGCGGTCTGGAAGTCGGCGGCATACTGGGCATTGGGGAACAGCTTGGCATAGCGCTCCATCATCTGCGCCCGATCAAGCCCGCCCGTCACCTTCCAGTTGATGCGCTCGTGCAGCAGGGTCTGGCTGAAGTGGTAGAGCGCGTCCTTGCCGATGGCCAGGAACTGAGGTTGCGAGGCATAGACCAGGTAGACGGCCTTGAACTCGACGTTCATCTCACGCAGCTGGCGCGCGATCGTCATCTGGTCGCCCTCGTAGGCGGTCGGCATGAAGACGTCGGCGCCGGTCGCCTTGGCCTTCTGGATCAGGATGTTGAAGTCCTTGGTACCCTTGGCGAACTTCTCGTTGATCGTCACCTCGAGGCCGAGCTTCTTCGCCTCCTCGATCGCGCCGTTGGTCAGCGCGGCGGGAAACGGCTCGTCGAGATAGGCGAAAGCGATCTTCTTGGCGCCGAGCTGGGCGAATGCCTTGACTCCGGGCCGGCCGAGCAGGGTGCCGGCCTGCTGGGTCGCCGACACGACGTACTTGTAGCCTTGCTGGTAGATCGAATCGGCCGACGCCGACCAGATCACCATGAACTTGTCGGCCGCCTCGGTGGCGTTGACGGCAGCCGCGGTCAGGGTCGAGCCGAACGGACCGAAGCAGAGATCGACCTTCTCTTCCTTGATCAGGGTCTCGTAGACCTTGGGCACGATGGTCTTGTCGCTGCGGTCGTCGAGCTTCACCAGCTCGACCTTGCGCTTGGTGCCGCCGATCGCGATGCCGCCGCGGCTGTTGACGTCGTCGACCCAGATCTCGGCGCCGCGCAGGCCCGACTGGGCGGCGAGCGCGAAAGCGCCGGTCGACGACACTGTCATGCCGATGCGGATCGGCTTGGCGTCCTGCGCCCGCGCGCCGCCGATCGCGAGCGTACCGGCCGCACCGGCGAGCAGCGTTCTCCTCGGTAGATTGCTTGTCATTGGCGTCCCTCCTTGTCCTTTTGCCGAAGGCTACCAACCGGCGGCCGGGTGGTCACGTGTCGATGCGATAGTCGACCCACTCGGCGATCAGGTCGCGCAGCCCCGAATCCTCCTGGAAGGCATGGGCCGAGCCGTCGACCTTGTTCTGGCCGAGCTCGAGAACATACAGGTGCTGGGCGATGCGCACGCACTGGCGCACGTTCTGGTCGACCAGCAGCACGGTGATGCCCTGGGCGGGCAGCCCGCTGATGAAGTCGTAGATGTCGGCACTGATGCGCGGCGCGATCATCGCCGTGGGCTCGTCGAGCAGCAGCACCCGCGGCCGCAATGCCAGGGCGCGGCCGAGCTCGAGGAAGCGCTGCTGGCCGCCGCTCATCGAGCCCGCTAGGTCGCGGCGCTTGTCGCGCAGCATGGGGAACTGGACGTAGGCGCGTTCTAGCGCCTCCTCGACCCGCTGGCGATCGCGCCGGAACGACCAGCAGGCGAGGCGCAGATTGTCCTCGACCGACAGCTCGTTGAACAGGCTGCGCTGCTGCGGCACCAGGGCGATGCCGTGCTCGATGAACTTCCACGGCGGCAGGCCGGTCGCCGTGCGGCCGTCGATCAGCACCTCGCCGGCAACCGGCTTCAACAGGCCGTAAAGAGCGCGCAGCGCCGTCGACTTCCCGGCGCCATTGGGGCCGATGACGCCGGTGATCAGTCCCGGCCTGACTGCGAGCGACAGCCCGCGCAGGATGCGAATGTCGCCGTGATAGGCGACGTCGACGTTGTCGAGCGCAAGGACCGGCGGTCCAGTCGAGTCGTGGGTCGCCATCGTCATGTCCCGAGATAGGCTTCGATGACGGCGGGATTGCCGCGGATGTCGTCGACACCGCCTTCGGCGATGACTCGCCCCTGGTTGAGCGCAACGACGCGGGTCGACAATCGATAGATCGAGGTCAAGTCGTGGCTGATCAGCAGCACGACCTTGCCGGCCCGGGCCGTTTCCTCGATGCGCTCGATCATGAACTTGCAGAGTAGCGGATGGACCCCGGCGAACGGCTCGTCGAGCATGACGATGGCCGGATCGGGCATCAGCATGCGCGCCATCTCGAGCAGCTTCTGCTGGCCTCCCGACAGCTCCTCGGCATAGTTGTGGCGCAGCTCGATCAGACTCATGCGCTCGAGCATCGCCTCGGCGCGACCGATCAGCTCGGAATCGGAGACCGACCGGTCGAGCACTGGCACCAGGAGATTGTCGATCAGCGACATCCTGCGGAACACGCGCGGCACCTGGAAGGTCCGCCCGATGCCGTGATGGGCGATGACGTGCGGCGGCTGGCCGGTGACGCGTTCGCCGCCGATGAAAACGTCGCCGCCGTCCGGCCGGTAGAGGCCGCAGATGCAGTTCATCAGGGTGGTCTTGCCGGCGCCGTTGACGCCGATGATGCCCAGGGTCTCGCCGGCGTCGGCCTGCAGGTTGACGCCGTCGAGCGCCACCAGGCCGCCGAAGCGCTTGATCAGCCCGCGGGTTTCGATGACGCTGGTCACCGTCGGAACCTCGTGCCGAGCAGGCCCGACGGCCGCAAGAAGATCGTGCCGACCAAGATGACGAAGCCCACGATCTGCGCCAGGGCCTGAGGCAGGAACACCGTCGCCATCTGCTCGGCGAGGCCGAATACCACGCCGGCAAGCAAGGCGCCGACCGGATTGCCGAGGCCGCCCAGCACCACGACGATGAAGGCGATGATGGTGTACTCCGTCCCGGAGAACGGATTGAAGGCGGGGAATACCAGCGCGACCAGCACGCCGGTGACGCCGGCCAGCGAGGAGGCGAGGGCGAAGGCGAAGGCCGACAGGCGGACGATGTCGACGCCCATGATCTGGATCGCCTCGCGATTCATGATTGCTGCGCGCAAGGCCTTGCCGGGGAGCGTGCGGAACAGGAACAGCGCCAGCGCGATCGAGATCACGATGGTGATGGCGAGCGCCACGATGCGGGCAGTCGAGATGTAGATCGGGCCGACCTGGACCGAGACCGGGGTGAAGGTGAAGTCGATCGAGCGCGAATCGGCCTCGAACAGCAGCAGCATCAGCGCCGCCGCCGCGATCGAGACGCCGTAGAACATCAGGAACGACATCAGCTCGGGATCGTCGCTCTGCGACAGGCGCGGGATCAGCACGTAGTAGAGCAGCCAGCCGGCGGCGAAAAAGGCGACGGCGGCGAGCGGCACGGCGAGCAGCGGCGGGATGTGCAGCGTGCTGAACAGCACAAAGGCGAAGAACGAGCCAGCGATCACGAACTCGCCGTGGGCGAAGTTGACGACCCGCAGCACGCCGTAGAGCAGGGTCAGGCTGACCCCGACCAGGGCATAGATTCCGCCCACGATCAGCCCGTTGGCGAGGCCGTTCAGGATCAGCAGCTCCACCGCGACCGCCTACGGCACGTAACGCCGCCAATGCGGCTTGCGGCGCAGGATGGTGCCGACGATACCGCGCGGCAGGAACAGCACCAGGATCACCGTGGCCACACCCAGGATCAGGAGATTGAGCAGCGGGAACTGGCGCCAGATCAGCTCGTCGAGCCACACCATGGCAACAGCGCCGACGATCGGTCCGGTCACCGTGCCCATGCCGCCAGCCACCGCGTAGATGACCGTCTTGGCGGTGATCAGGGTGTTGAAGGCGGTCTCGGTGTCGACGACGTTGGTGTACCAGGCCTCGATGCCGCCGCAGACCGCCGGAAAGAAGGCCGAGATCAGCCAGCCATAGAGACGGACGCGCGGAACGTTGACGCCCATCATGTCGGCCGCCTCGGCATCATCGCGTGTGGCGCGCAGCGCCTTGCCCAGCCGCGAACGCGACAGCCACAGGATGGTGGCCAGGGCCAGCACCATCACCGCCATCATGACGTAGAAGCTCTGCAGGGGCTGGGCGCGGCTGCCGAGCTGCAGGCCGAAGCTGCCGCCAGTGATCTGCTCCGGCATGTTGGTGATGACGAGCCGGCAGATGCCGGCCAGCGCCAGGCTGACGATGCCGAAATAGATGCCGGCCAGGCGCAGCGTCGGCGCGAACAGCAATGCCAGCACGAGGCCGGCAACGCCCGACAGCGGCAGCGCGAGGAAAAGCGGAAAGGCCGCCTTCTTGACCAGGATCGCTGTCGTGAAGGCGCCGACACCGTAGAAGGCGACGTAGCCGAACGGCATGTAGCCGGCGAAGCCCGAGGCGACATTGAAGGCCGACGCCATGGTGATCCACAGCATCAGGTAGAAGTGGAAGGCGACGTTGAGCCCGAGTGCCGGCACCGCGGCGAAGTAGATCAGCAGGGCGCCGCCAATCAGGGCCACCAGCGTGAAGTAGATCCGGTCGGCCGAATCGGCAGCGCGAGACGGAGACGCCATCAGAGGTCGCGTAACGAGGTCACGCGCCACGATAGGCCAGGGTCATCGACGCGACAACGAGGGACGTTTGCTGCGACTGCGAAGGATGGGAGCTTGTCGGAGAGGTCGCGACTCACGGCACTGATGTGCATCAAGCAGCCGCATGTTTCCAGCCCCATGCTCTGTCAATCAGGAGGCGCAATGGTACTGCCCGGAGCGTACGCTTCTTTACAACCCCGATCCCCCGATCCAGTCGACCAACAGGCTGGCCAGTTCCCGCGGCCGCTCGAGCGGCGCCATGTGGCCGCAGTCCTCGAGGACGGCGAACTGGGCATTTGGCAGGTGCTGCGCCATGCGCTCGGTCTCGGCGAACCGGCGCAGCCGGTCCTGCCGGCAGGCGACGACCAGCGACGGGCAGGCGATACGCTCGAGGTCGGCGTAGCCATCGTTGCGCACCAGCTGGGCCTGGCGCGCCCGCACCTCACGGCCGAGCCGCCGCTGCATGCCGCGCAGCCGGTCGAGCAGGATGGGATCGGTCTCGCGCGCCGGATGCAGTCCGCGCGCCACCGACTCTTCACCGGCCTTGCGCGGCGGACGGTCACCCGGCTGGTAGCCGGCCTGGCGCCGCGCTGTCTCCTCGGCCGAGTAGCCGCGCGCAGACGAAGCGACGAAGGCGACGCCGCGCACCCGCTCCGGCGCCATCAAGGCGAGCACGCGGGCCACGAAACCGCCCATCGAGAAGCCGACCAGCACGAAGCGCTCGGGTGAGGAGCTGAGGACGCGCCGCGCCATGCCTTCGAGCGAGGTATCCTCGTAGACGTTGCCGTAGTGCAGGGTCGCCGCGGCCTCGAGATCGGGGACCATGTCGGTCCACAGATCCTGATCGCACATGAAGCCTGGGAGAAGGACGAGATCGCGCAAACGCTTGGTCGGGGTCTGTGACAAGACAGCTGAACTCTTCGTTACGACGCGCTTGTCATCCTGAGCCTGGCGAGGGACCTTTCATTGCTGAATGAAAGTCCCGCGCTGACACCGCTTGCGTGTCAGGTGCCTGTCTTGGGATGACAGCGGGATTGTAGCGGTTGCGTCGCGCCGGTGTGCTTACTTTTTCAGCGTCCGCAGAATCTTCCCTGAATCGGTGACGAAGCCGAAGCACTTCTTGACGTTCCACACCGTGGCCTCGGTGCAGAGATCGGGCGAGGTGGTGGCACAGCAATCCTCGACCAGCACACAGCCGTAGCCCAGGAAGTTGGCGTCGGTCAGCGAATGATCGATCGCCGCGACGGAGGGGTCATGTGCGTTCGATCCGGCCAATGCCGCGCGCTGGCACGGCTGGCGCATCGCGACGGCCGATCGCCTGCACGGGCTGCTGCCGCCGGGGACATTCCTGCTGCTGCCGGCGACCCCGTCGACCGCGCCGCGCCGCTTCCTGCGCGGCGAGGAAGCGAGCTGCTTCTATGCCATGGCGCTCACCTTGAGCTCCGTTGCCGGCCATGCCGGATTGCCGGCCGTGACCGTGCCGATCGCCGCCCGAATGGCTTGCCGCTCGGCCTCGGGATCGTCGCCGGGCCGGCCAGGACGAGGCGCTGCTCGACCTCGTCGTCGAGATGGCGGCGCGCATGCTCAGGCCTTGATCGGCCCCGCGAGGAAGGCGCCGAGCCAGGCCGCCGCGACCATCAGGATCAGGCCGGGAATGACATAGAGGGCGAAGGTCCGCCCGCCGACAGCGATGGCGAAGGCGGCCTTGGTGACGGTGTTGGCGCTGAGCGCGGCCAGGATCGGCACGACCGCCATCGACGCCTCGATTCGCTTTTCCTGGACCAGTGAGGCGATCGACACGGCCGCCGAGTGGGTGTCGGCAAGGCCGCCGATCGCGGCGGCGATCAGCACGCCGGTCTCGCCGAACCAGTCCTGCGCCGCCGCGGCAACCAGCAGGATGACCGCGAGGATGGCCGCGAAGCCGAGCGCGGTCTTGAGGCTGAAGGCGCTGCCCGGCGCCGAATGCTCCTCGATCCGATGCTCGAGCGCCCACAGGGTGAAGATGCCGCCATAGACCACGGCGGCGGCACCGGACAGGACCAGCGGCAGCCAGAAGGCGAGCAGCGTCTCCATGCTGATCGCGGCGATCAGCAGGGCGAGTTGGACGATGGTGGCGACCGACGACAGGACCGCGCCCGCGACGGCGGGCTTCATCAGCTCGGGGTGGCCGCGCGTGCGTGCGCCCATCGCGCCGATCGTGGCGCTGCTCGAGACGAAGCCGGAGGCGAAACCGGCGAGGGGCAGCCCGAACTTTGCGCCGGCTAGGCGCACCGCGATGTAGCCCAGCGCGCTGATCGCCATGACCAGGATGACGATCAGCCAGATATTGCGCAGGTTGAGCGCACCATACGGGCCGATCGTATGATCGGGCAGCAGCGGCAGCACGACCAGCGTGGCGCCGGCGAAGATCAGCAGGCTGCGCAGCTCTTCATCGGTGAGAACCGAGCGTGCGAAGCGGTGCAGCGGCGTGCGGGCGGCCAGCAGCACGGCAACGACCACGCCGAGACCGGCGGCAACGACCGGCTCGCGGATCGCCAGCCCGCCGATCAGGGTGGTGACGACCAGCGCAGTCTCGGTCGTCAGCCCGGGATCCTCCTCGCGGGCGCGCCAATAGGACAGGCCGGCGAAGGCAGCGACCGCAAGCCCGGCTGCGGCGAGCAGCTGCGCTTCGCCTGCCGCCATGGCGACGGCACCGAGCAAGGATGCCAGCGTGAACGTCCGCAGGCCGGCGGCGCTGCGCGATGGGCCGTCGCCTTTGCGGCGCTCGCGATCGATGCCGACCAGCAGGCCGATGCCGAGCGCCACCAGGAATCCGGGGACGAGAGGATGAAGGTCTCGCATGGCTGGCGATTATCCCCATCGCGCGCCGGACGTCACGCAAAGGTAGCCGGCCTGTAGCCGTTCCTTGTTCCATCCGGCCGCGGGAGCGCGCGAGATGAGCATGAGCGTGGCCGGCGCGGCCGGAGCCCGCGAATCCGTGCAGGATCACCCGGACTATCTCAACTCGGCCTACGACAAAGCGGAGATGAAGGAGTTCATCGCCTAGACTCCCGATGCCAGAGTAGCATTGGATCAGCTACCGTTCGCCAAGCCTTGGCTCGCGCCCTACCAGACGGTCGCCGTGCGCAAGGCGCTGGAGGACGAGATCCAGGCCATGATGAACGGCAAGAATGAAGGCCGACGAGGCGATCTGACGGATTGCGGCCTCGCCGAGGAGTACGAGGTGCTGCGCGATATCCTCGACCCCCTGTCGATGCCGGTCTATCTGGTGCCCGGCAACCATGATCGCCGCGCCGAGCTCATGGCCGAGTTCGGCTCGGACGGTTACCTGCCGACCGACGGCGGCTTCCTGCACTACGACGCCCGCGGTCCGGGAGAGGCTGCTGGCACACGTCTTGCTGCTCGACAGACGACCGTTCCATAGTCGCAGCATGAGCCCACCGATCTTCTTCATGGCCCCCGGCGCACCGACGCCGGTGGCGCCGTTCAGCCATGCCGTCGAGGCCGACGGCTGGTGCTTCGTCACCGGCCAGATGCCGACCTTCCCGGAGGATGACTCCAGGCCGCTGCCGCCCGACATCGAAGGTCAGACGGTGCGGGTGATGGAGAACCTCAAGATCGTGCTCGCGGGCCTGAAGCTCGGCCTCGAGCACGTCGTCTGCGTGCGTATCTACATCACCGACTTCGAGGTCAATTATCCGCGCATGAACGCGGTCTATGCCGGCTATTTCCCGGCCGACCGCCGGCCGGCGCGGACCTGCATCGGCGTCACCGGCCTGGCGCGCGGCGCTATGGTCGAGATCGATCTTCTCGCGCGACGCTGATCCGGAGTGTGCGATGTGCAAGGGCGATGATCCGACCTGCGCCGAGTTCGAGACGCATCACCGGCAGTTCCTCGAGGACATGGCGCGCCAGCGCCGCGAATTCCTTGCCAGCAACTTTGCCGCGAAAGGCGGCGCTGCAGCGCTGGCCGCCGGCGGCGTGACGCTGGCATCGCGCGCCGTGCGGCCGACGTCAGCGCCGCGGCATCATCATCTGCCGGCCAATGCCGATATGGGGCTTCCACTACAAGGACTTCCTCGACGGCGACACGCGCGAGGTCGTGACGATCTATGAGCTCGACGCATCAGGTGAACGTAACTGGGCGCAGGTGGTCGACGGCAACTGGGGCGTCCACGCGATCGTGCGGAAAAGCATTTTTCCTTCATGATCCCTCCCCACGCTTTGCGTGGGGAAGTGTCGCGTCATACGCGACGGAGGGGTCATGAGCAGCGGGACTGCGGCTCATGACCCCTCCGTCCGCGATTACGCGGACACCTCCCCAGCGAAGCTGGGGAGGAAACTCGAGCGGCGCGCTGCCAGCGATGAGAAGACTCAAAACCTCAGCCTTTTCCCCACCGCGAGCGGGACCAGCTTGCTGTCGCCGAAGGCGTTGGCCAGCGCGGTCATGGCGCGCCAGCCGGTGCAGTGGCCGGCGGCGATGACGTCGAGGCCGAAGCCGCCGAGCGCCGTCACCGTCTGCGGGATGATGCGCTCGTTGGGGCCGGAGAGATGCAGGCCGCCCAGCACGGCGTGCAGCTTGACCCCGGGGAAGCAGTCGCGCGCATGGGCAAGCACGTTGATCACGCCAGCGTGGCTACACGCAGTCAACACGACCAGGCCCTTGCCCCGCACGTTCACGGCGATGAAGCGCTCGTCGATCAGGAGCTCGTCCAATTCCCAACCGCTGCCGTCGGCGGTGCGGCGATGCTGGCCGGGCAAGCCGATCTCGAAGCCGCTGCGGCGCGGGATCTCGCCGCTCACGAACACCGTGTCGCCGGCCGCCGTCTGCGCCTCGCGCGTGCTCACCACCGCGCCGCCGTAAGCGGCGAGCGCGGCCGGAGAAGGGACGTCCTCCATCGGACGGAACGAGCCGTCCGGCAGCTTCACGGCGCGGCTGCGGAACATGTCCGGATGCACGTAGCACGGCACGGTCCGGCCGCCGTTGCGGTCGAGCGCAAGCTGAAGGGCGCGCAGCATCGCGCCGGCATGGTCCCAATGGCCGTGGCTCAGCACGATCGCTTCGAGCGGGCCGAGATCGATGCCCAGGCGCGAGACGTTCTGCTCGAAGGTGCGATCCTCCGGCCCGCTGTCGAACAGCACGCTGTGGGTCTTGCCGGCGACGCGAAGCGTAAGCAGGCACGACAGGCCGTGCGCGGCGCAGCACAGGCAGTTGCCGCCCAGCACCCAGGCGGGGCCGCGTCGCCGCCCGAGACCGCCCAGCTCGGTCTCCACGAAGCTTGGCACCGAGGACAGCGAATCGGTGACGTTGTCGACGAGGATCTGGATGTCGAGGGAGTCGACTTCGGCGAGCTGGGTCATGGTCTGGGCCAGTCTGGAGAGCGTTTGGAAAGGAAGGCGTCGACTCCTTCGACGAAGTCGGGCGTCCCGGCGAGCTCGGTCACGGTCTCGAGCTCGTAGGCCATGCCTTCCTCGAAGGTCAAGCCGCCGCCCAAGGTGACGGTGCGGCGGATGGCGGCGAGCGCCGCGGGCGACTTGGCCGCGAGTTCCTCGGCATAGGCCTGCACGCGATCGCGCAGGGCCGCCGGCTCGACCAGCTCGTCGACCAGGCCCCAGCCCAGCGCCTCGGTCGCCGGCACCAGCCCGCCGTCGTACAGGTAGCGGATTGCGCGTGGCCGGCCGATCAGGCGGGCCAGCGCCTGCGTGGTGGCGATCGGCGGAATGAAGCCGATGCGGATCTCCGGCTGCCCCAGGCGCGCGTTGGTCGCGGCGAAGCGAAGGTCGCAATGCAGGGTCATCTCCAGCCCGCCGCCCACCGCCGTGCCGTTGATCGCCGCCAGAAGCGGCTTGGGCGACCCGCGCAGCAGCCGCACGATGTCGTGGCAACGCATCGCCCACTGCCGCATGCCGTCCTGCGTCATGCCCTTGAAGACATTCAGATCGGCGCCGGCGCTGAAATAAGCTTCGACGGCGCTTCCCAGGACCAGCACGCGCACCTCGGAATCGGACAGCGCAGCGGCGATCGCATCATGCGTCTGGTCGACCATGGCGTGGGTGAAAGCGTTGACCGGCGGCCGGTCGAAGTCCAGCCAGCCGACATGCCGGACGGTCGACGAACGGACGAAAGCTGCTGTTGCGGCGGGCGACGTCATGACTTGCTCCTGTCGCTCACAACTTGCCGCACCGCGGCTTCGAACGCCATCATGGCGCGCGTGCGGGCACGCGAGCGCCGCGCGATCAGCGAGAACGGCGCCGAGGCCTCCTCGATCGCGACCGGCAGGAGGCGTAGGCGGGACTGGCGGGCGAAGTGCCGGCCGACCTCGCGCGGAACCATCATCAGGCAGTCCGACGTGCCGAGGATGGCGACGCAGGAATAGAACGAGGCCGAGCGATAGGCCGGTTGCGGCGGCCGCAGGCCGCGCCGCAGGAAGGCCTCGGCGAAGAAATCGTGCAGGGCGGTGTTGGCCGGCGCTTCGATCCAGTCGGCCTCGGCGAGCCGTGGCCAGGAAATCTTGCGCCGCCGGGCGAGCGCATGGCCGGGGCCGCTGACGATGCAGAACGACTCGGCGAACAGGAAATCGGCCGACAGGTCCTCGTTGTCGGCGAAGTCGGGCAGCATGCGGCCGATCACCAGATCGAGCCTGCCTTCGGCCAGGTCCGTCAGGATGTCCGGTGCCGCCCCTTCGTGAAACTCGGCTCGAACCGCCGGCTGGCTGCGGCGCAGCAGCGCCAGCGCCTTGGGCACGATCTCCAGCATGACCAGCGGCAGGGCGCCGATGCGCAGCAGGGCGCGGCCCTCGTTCGCCGGATCGAACTCGCTCCGGACACGCCGCAGATCGGCCAGCATGAGTCGGGCCTGACGGATCATGTAGTCGCCCTTGTCGGTCGGCACCAGGCCGCGACGCGACCGTTCGAACAGACGGCCGCCCAGGGCGCGCTCGATCTCCTGCAGCATGACCGACAGGGCGGGCTGCGAGACGTTCAGCCGCCGGGCGGCCTCGTGAAGCGAGCCGGTCGTCGACAAGGTCTCGACCAGGGTGAGGGCGCGCAGGCGCAGATGGTCCATGCGATAAGCAATTTATATCAAGATATCGAAATTCGGTATTACGAGCCGATCACCGGATTGCCTATGCTCGCCTGAAGGAAAAAGGGAGGACGGCCGAACCCAATGGCGTTGCAATGCCTGGCCGATGTACGGGTCATCGATCTCAGCCATGTCATCGCCGGTCCGGCCGCCTCGATGTACCTCGCGGCTCTCGGCGCCGATGTTCTCAAGGTGGAGAACCCGCGTGCGCCCGACGTGATGCGCGGCGGCGAGGCCGGCGCGACCTCGAACACCTTTGCGACGCTCAATGCGGCCAAACGGTCACTTGCCATCGATCTGAAGGTCCCGCGGCTGCGCGATCTGCTGCTCGGCCTGGTGCGCGACGCCGATGTGTTCATCGAGAACTTCCGGCCCGGCACCGCCGCGCGGCTCGGGCTCGACTACCCGGCGCTGCGCGCCCTTAATCCGCGCATCGTCTATCTCTCGATCTCGGGTTACGGGCAGCAGGGCGCCTGGAGCCGTTTCGGCGCCTACGACCAGGTGGTGCAGGCTCTGACCGGCATGATGATGACCAACGGCGAGGAGAATGGTCCGCCGACCAAGGTCGGGTTTCCGGTGATCGACATCGCCACCGGCATGCTGGGCGCGATGTCCGTCCTGGCGGCCCTGCGGCGGCGCGACGCCGCCACTCTCGGATGCCACATCGACACCTCGCTGGCGCAGGCAGCGATCCAGTTGATGCGACCGGTGGCGAGCCGCGTGCTCGCCTCCGACCGCGACGAGCCGCGGCCGGGCAATCGCGGCTTCAGCGGCTCGCCGGGGGCGTCGACCTTCCGCTGCCTCGATGGCTGGCTTGCCGTCGCGGCCAACAGTCCGCGCCAGTTCGCCACGCTCTGCGATCGTCTCGACTTGCCGGCACCCGAGGAGGACGTCGAGCCGCTCGAGATGACGCGGCGTCTCGATGAAGCCATTGCCGGCAGGAAGGCCGCAGAGCTCGAGGCGCAGCTCAACGAAGCCGGCGTGCCCGCCGCCCGGGTGCGGCGCATGGGCGAATTCCTGCGCGAGGCGCGCGCCGGCCGGCATGTCGGCCTCGACCTGCAGCAGCTGGTCGGCGGCGACGGCGATTTTCTCCAGCTCGGGCCCGGCATGCTCGGGCTCGGCAACGAAGCGCCGCGTGGGGCGCCGACCCTGGGTGCCGACACGCGGGATATCCTGTTGAAAGCGGGATTCGCGCGCGAGGAGATCGCATCGCTGGCGCGCGATGGCGCGGTGCGCCTGGTGGACGGGGTGTAGAGTCGGGGCAATCACGAAATCAGAATGGGAGGAAGACCATGTACAGGCGAATGATGATGACCGCCGCGGCCCTGGTGGGCCTGCTGCCCGGCCTCGCTGCGGCGCAGGCCCTGCCTGCCAATGTCGCGGTCTATACCGGGGCGCTGGTCACCGTGCCGACCTATGTCGCCAAGGATCTCGGCATCTACGACAAGCATGGCCTCAACGTCAGCCTGCTCGATTTCCGTGCCGCGCCTGACGCGACCGCCGCCCTGTTCAGCGGTGCCGTCGACCTGATGAGCAACAGTCCCGGCAACATGATGCTGGTCAACAGCCGCGGCCGCGACCTGGTGGCGGTCGTCGACAACTTCCCGGCACCGGTCTGGAGCCTGGTCGCCGGCAAGGACGTGGCGACGACCAACAAGGCCGCCGGCTACCCTGCGCCGATGCGCGACCTCAAGGGCAAGAAGATCGGCGTGCCGGCGATCGGCTCCGACGGCCACAACTTCGCGCGCCGCTTCCTGCGCGACGCCGGCATGGATCCGGAGAAGGACGTGACCTTCCTGGCAGTCGGCCTCGGGCCCGACGCGGTGGCTGCCTTCAAGGCAGGTCAGCTCGACGCCGTGATGGCGATCGAGCCGGTGCAGACGGTGCTCGAGGCGCTGGGCGGCAAGGTCGTGCTCGACCTGCTGGCCGACAAGACGATCCCGGAGTTCGCGTCGTGGACGTCGAGCGTCTACCATTCGACCAAGGCGCACGCCGACAAGAACGCCGAGATGATGAAGCGCTTCCAGGCGGCGCAGGAGGAGGCGATCGCCTTCGTGCGCGATCCTGCCAATGCCGAGAAGGTGGCCGCGATATGGTCGAAGTACAACAAGGCGCTGACGCCGGAGCAGATGAAGGGCGTGCTGGCGCGGCTCGGCAAGTCGTTCGACGTCAAGTTCAACTGCAAGGGCACCGAGAATGTCGGCAAGTTCCAGGTCGACAACGGCCTGATCAAGCCGGATCAGGTCCAGAGCTGCGAGCAGCTCGCCTGGTCGGGAGCAAAGAAATACCTGCCGTGAGCCAAACATGGGAGCTCATGTGCTCGCGGTCCGCAAGAGCATGAACGATGAGCTCCTCGCCCGGCAGATGACGGCCGTGCCCGACCTCGCCATCCGGGTCGAGGGCGTCTCGCACGCCTTTCCGACGGCGGAAGACCGGCCAATGCTCGCCCTGGACGACGTGTCGTTCGACGTGCCGCGCGGCCAGTTCCTCTCTCTGGTCGGCGCCAGCGGCTGCGGCAAGACAACGATCCTCAACATGACGGCCGGCCTGATCCAGCCGGTCGCCGGCACGATCACGGTGAACGGCGAGCGCATCGCGCGGCCGTCGCGTCGCACCGGCTACATGTTCGCGCGCGACGGGTTGCTGCCCTGGCGATCGGCGCGCTCCAATATCGAGGTCGGGCTCGAGCTGCGCGGCGTGCCGCTTGCCGATCGCGGCGCGGTCGGCAGGCGGCTGCTCGACATGATCGGCCTCGGCGCCTTTGGCCATGCCTACCCCTGGCAGCTCTCGCAGGGCATGCGCCAGCGCGTGGCGCTGGCGCGCACGCTCGCCATCGACCCCGAGACCCTGCTGATGGACGAGCCGTTCGCCGCGCTCGATGCCCAGACCAAGCTCATGCTGCAAGCCGAGTTCCTGCGCATCTGGGAACGCGACCGCAAGACGGTGCTGTTCGTCACGCACGATCTTGCGGAGGCGGTGGCGCTGTCCGACCGCGTGATCGTGCTGACACGCAGGCCCGGTCGAATCCAGGCCGATATCGCCATCGACCTGGCGCGGCCGCGCGATCCGGAGCGGATCCGCTTCGACGAGCGCTACCTCAAGCTCAGCGAACAGGTCTGGCAGGCGCTGAAAGCCGGGGAGGCCGCACCGTGACCGTCCACACCAGCCTTGCCGGCGACCGCGTGCTCGACGCCCTCGCCCGAAGCGAGGTGCAGCGCATTGCGCGCCGGCGTCGGAGAACCTTCTGGGTCTGGACGGCGCGCCTGATCGTGCTCGTGCTGTTCCTGGGCTCGTGGGAATGGGCGATCCAGGTGCGGCTGATCGATCCCTTCTTCTTCTCCCAACCCACCGCCATTGGCGGCTTCCTGCTCGACGAGATCCGTGACGGCAGCATCTGGCCGCATGTCTTCGTCACCTTGCGCGAGACCCTCGTCGGCTTCGCGCTCGGGGCGGCGGCGGGCGTCGCGGCCGGCATCCTGCGCATGCAGTTCCCGTTCGCTGCCGATGTCAGCAACCCCTTCCTGACGATCCTGAACGTCCTGCCGCGTGTCGCGCTGGCGCCGATGTTCATCATCTGGTTCGGCGTCGGCGAAGGCTCCAAGGTGGCGCTCGCGGTCAGCCTGGTGTTCTTCATCCTGATGCTGAACACGGAGGCCGGCATCCGATCGCTCGATCGCGAGCTGATTCTGACCATGCGCGCGCTTGGCGCGACCGATCGCCAGCTGTTCTGGAAAGTCATGCTGCCTGGCGCCGTGCCGGCCATTTTCGGCGGCATGCGGCTGGGAGTGGTCTACGCCCTGCTCGCCGTCGTGGTCGGCGAGATGATCTCGGCCCGCATGGGCCTCGGCCAGCGCATCGCCTTCTACGCCGCGAGCTTCCGCGCCGAAGGGGTTCTGGGAACCATTCTGGTGCTGGCCGTCATCGGGTTGACGCTCAACTTCGCCGTCGTCCGCGCCGAGTCCGTGCTGCTGCGCTGGAAGGGCGATGCAGCTGTCTCGTCATGAGCCTCGCGGACCGCGCCATTGCCGCGCGGTCCGCAAGCCGCCTCCTGTCTCACTGCTCGACGATCGTGCCGTCGGGTTGAAGCACGATCGCGACCTCGACGTTGTTGCGCATCGCCTTGGCCGCCCAGTTGCCGGCCGAATCGCGGGTGAGGCTCTTCACCCCGTTGTAGCCTCTCTGCTCGATGGCCGACTTGGCGGCTGCCTCGGCCGCCGACGCGTTCGGCGAAGTTTTGGGGAGGTTGGTGTTCGGATTGCTGGTGGCGCCCGGCATGGAGCGGTTGTCGCGGCCCTCCGGCGTGCTGGGCGGCTGCATCTGGGCGTGGGCCACACCCGCGGCGCAGATCAGGCCGAGGGTAGCCAGGGTCGTGCGGATCATGGTCGTACTCCTTTGGTCCTTGTCGATGACGGCCAGAGAACGCCGTCCCGCGAGGGGCGTTGCATGGCAATTCCATGCAACTTTCGACTTACCGCACCGTTCGCGCGAGCCGGGCCAGCAGCACCATGGCCAGCAGCGATACCGCAGCGGCGGCCAGCAACAACCATAGCGCGCCCATCGCGCCGTAGAGGCTGAGCACGGCCGCGATCGTGGGTGGCGCGATGGCCGAGACGATGCCCTGCGGCAACGCCAGCCGGCCCATGTAGGTGCCGAACTGGGCGCGGCCGAACAGGGCGAGCGGCAGGGTAGCGCGCTGCACCGCCTTCAGCCCGTTGGCGATGCCGTAGGCGAAGATGCAGACCAGCGCGACCACGAAGTTGACGCCGGCCAGCATGGCGAGCCCCAGGCCAAGCGTCAGCATGGCCGATCCGAACACCGCCGAGCGCATGATCGAGTAGCGATGGCCGAACAGCAGCTCGAACACGCGGACGGTGACCTGCGACGGCCCGATCATCGAGGCCAGCAGCACCGCCGAGGCCGCCGGATGGCCGAGGCCGCGCAGGATCTCGATCATGTGCACCATCGCACCGGTGAAGACGAAGGCGCCGCTGGCCAGCGTGAGCGACAGCAGCAGGAAGGCGCGCGAATGCACCTCGGGCGGGATGCCGCTCGATGCCGCGGCGGCGGTCCCGGCAGTATGATGCGCCGGCCGCCGGCGCGGCAGCACCAGGAAATGCACCGGCGCGCAGGCGAAAAGATGGATCGCGGCATAGACCAGCAAGGTGCCGCGCCAGCCCACCGCGACGTCGAGCGCGCCCGACAACGGCCAGAACACGGTCGAAGCGAAGCCGCCGATGATCGCCAGCAGCGCAATTGCCCGGCGCGCGCCAGGGCCGCTCACCTGGGCGAGCGCGACGCTGGCCGGGGTGCTGAGCGCCAGGGT
The DNA here is from genome assembly GCF_044224635.1 of Reyranella sp. Taxonomy (GTDB): domain Bacteria; phylum Pseudomonadota; class Alphaproteobacteria; order Reyranellales; family Reyranellaceae; genus Reyranella. The sequence goes on from NZ_JBGAKA010000021.1 coordinate 82,044, forward strand.
CGAGGCGACGCCGAGGCCGGCCCAGCACAGCAGGTACGTCGTCATGTTCTGCGACAGCGCCAGCGCCGCCAGCGACAGGGCATAAAGCACCGAGCCCGCCGCCATGAGGCTGCGCGCGCCGGTGCGATCGATCAGGCGGCCGACGCGTGGCGCGAAGATCGCGCCGACGGCGAACATCACGGTGATGCCGCTGAACACGATCTCGCTCGGGATGCCGAGCGCGTCCTCGATGTGGCGGCCGAGCACCGAGGGCATCAGGAAAGTGGTGCCCCAGCCCACGATTTGTGTGAAGCCGAGGCCGATCGTCGCCCGGACGGCGGGCGAGAAGATCACGCCGCCAGGGACCTTTCGGGATAGAGCGACAGCAGGCCCGCTTCGCTCGCCGCACAGACGCCGCGCTCGGTGATCAGCGCGGTGACCAGCCGGGCTGGCGTCACGTCGAATGCCGGGTTGGCGGCGGCGCTGCCCGCAGGCAGCACGTCGACCGTCACCACCTCGCCCGACGCGGTGCGGCCGGTGATGCGGCCGACCTCGTCGGCGTGCCGCTCCTCGATCGGGATGTCGCGCCGGCCGTCGGCGATCGTCCAGTCGATGCTGGGCGAGGGTGCGCCGACATAGAACGGCACGCCGTTGTCGTGCGCTGCCAGCGCCTTCAGGTAGGTGCCGATCTTGTTGCAGACATCGCCGCGGCGTGTCGTGCGGTCGGTGCCGACGATGCAGAAATCGACCTTGCCGTGCTGCATCAGGTGGCCGCCGGCATTGTCGGCGATCACGGTGTGCGGCACGCCGTGCCGCGCCAGCTCCCAGGCCGTCAGGCTGGCGCCCTGGTTGCGCGGCCGCGTCTCGTCGACCCAGACATGGATCGGGATGCCGGCATCGTGCGCCTGGTAGATCGGCGACAGCGCCGTGCCCCAATCGACGGTGGCGAGCCAGCCGGCGTTGCAATGGGTCAGCGCCTCGAGGCGATTTCCCTTCGGCTTCAGGCGGCGGATCAGCGCCAGCCCGTGCCGGCCGATGCTGTGGCAGATCTCGGCATCCTCGTCGCAGATTTCGGCGGCTCGGCGATAGGCCGCCTCGCGCCGCCGGCTCGCCTGCAGCGGGGCGAGCAGGGCGCGCAGATCGTCGAGCGCCCAGCGGAGATTGACCGCCGTGGGGCGCGACGCCATGAGCTTGATGTAGGCCTCGGTCAGCATGGCATCGGATGCATCCGTCGCCATCGCAAGGGCCATGCCATACGCAGCGGCGGCGCCGATCAACGGCGCGCCCCGCACGATCATGGTGCGGATGCCGCGCTCGGCGTCCGCCATGCTCCGCCAGTCGCGCACCACGAACTGGTGCGGCAGCAGGGTCTGGTCGATCACCTGCACGGTCGTGCCGTCGGCGCCGAGCCAGATGGTGCGATAATGGGCGCCGTCGACCTTCACGTCATCGCCTCGCAATAAACTCTCCTTCCCACGCTTCGCGTGGGGAGGTGTCCGCGTCTTACGCGGACGGAGGGGTCATGGGCCGGAGCGCTACTCCGTGGCGCACTCTTCGGCTGCGGCGAGCAAAGCATGCGCCACAGAGTTGCACGCTCGTGGCCCATGACCCCTCCGCCCCGTAAGACGGGGCACCTCCCCAGCGGGGCTGGGGAGGAACGATGAGGATGTGTCGGGCCTCTTGCCGCTCGCGTCAAGCAATCGCGCGCGCCACGGCATCGATGACGGCGGCCGTGTCGATGTGATAGGCGCGATAGAGGTCGGGAATATCGCCCGACTGGCCGAAGCTCTCGATGCCGAGCGGCACCACCCGCTGGCCGCGCACCGAGCCGAGCCACGACAGCGCCAGCGGATGGCCGTCCATCACCGTGACCAGCCGCGCCTCGCGCGCCAACGGCGCCAGCAGGCGTTCGACGGCGCTCTCGGCCGGCTCGAGGCGGCCGACCGTGCGGCCGCGCTTGCGCTGGGCGGCGAGCCAGTCGCCATGCAGGCGATCGGGCGAGGTCAGCACCAGCAGGCCGGCGCCGGCAAAATCGCGCACCACGCTGTCATGCGCGGCGATCGCTTCCGGCGTGACCGCGCCCATGGCGACGATGGCGATCTCGGCACCCGGCTCGGGCGGCGCGTACCAGTAGCCGCCGGCGACGATGTCGGCCTCCTGCTGCGGCGACAGGGTGCGCGCCGGCTGCGCCAGGCTTCGGGTCGACAGGCGCAGATAGACCGCGCCGCCGTCGGCCTGCTGCATGTAGGCGAGGCCATGGCGCATCAGCACGGCGAGCTCGTCGACATAGGCGGGCTCGTAGCTCAGCAGCCCGGGCTGGCCGATGCCGATCAGCGGCGTGTGGATGCTCTGGTGCGCGCCGCCTTCGGGCGCCAGGGTCGTGCCCGACGGCGTCGCCACGATCATGAAGCGCGCATCCTGGTAGCAGGCGTAATTCAGCGCATCGAGGCCGCGGGCGATGAACGGGTCGTAGAGCGTGCCGATCGGCAGCAGGCGGGCGCCGAACAGCTGATGGCTGAGCCCCATCGCGGCGAGCTGGATGAACAGGTTGTTCTCGGCGATGCCGAGCTCGAGATGCTGGCCGCGCGGCGTCTTGCGCCACAGCTGGGCCGACACGACCTTGAGCTCGCGGAACACGTCCTCGGCCTCGGTATGGGCCCACAGGCCGCGCCGGTTCACCCACGCGCCGAGATTGGTCGACACGGTGACGTCGGGCGACGTCGTGACGATGCGGCGCGCCAGCTCGTTGTCCTCGGTGGCGATGGCGTTCAGGATCTTGCCGAAGCCTTCCTGCGTGCTCGACTTGCGGTCGTTGGGCCGCGGCAGCGCCGCCGGGATCTTGACCACCGGCGCCTCGGTGCGCCGCCGCCCGGCGGCATTGAAAGGCGCGGCGTCGACGAACGCCTGCAGCTCGTCGGCGCTGGCCGAGAGACCGGCGAACTTGTCCCACTCGCGCCCGTTCTCGATCGCCATGCCCTTCTTGAAGCCCGCCATCTGGTCGAGCGTCATCAGGCCGGAGTGATTGTCCTTGTGGCCGGCAAACGGCAGGCCCTGGCCCTTGATGGTATAGGCGATGAAGCAGGTTGGCCGGTCGTCGTCGACCTCCTCGAAGGCATCGAGCACGGCCTGCATGTCGTTGCCGGCGAGGTTGGTCATCAGCCTGTGCAGGGCGGCATCGTCGTGCTGGTCGAGGATGCGGCGGATGCCGGGATACTGGTTGAGATCGCGGGTCAGCGCCTCGCGCCAGCCGGCGCCGCCCATGAACACCAGCGCCGAGTAGAGTGAGTTTGGGCAGGCATCGATCCATTGCCGCAGCTGCTCGCCGTCGGGCTGGGCGAAGGCCGCTTCCAGGAGCTTGCCGTACTTCAACGTGACGACGCGCCAGCCGACCAGCTCGAACATCTCGCCGATGCGGCCGAACAGCCGGTCGTTGACCACGCCGTCGAGGCTCTGGCGATTGTAGTCGATCACCCACCACAGGTTCCGCACGTCGTGCTTCCAGCCTTCGAGCAGGGCCTCGAAGATGTTGCCTTCGTCGAGCTCGGCGTCACCGACCAGCGCCACCATGCGGCCGGCCCTCTTTTCGTTACCTTGGCGATTGCCGTCGCCGAGCGCCTTCAGCCGCACGTAGTCCTGCACCAGCGAGGAGAACAGCGTCATGGCGACGCCGAGGCCGACCGAGCCGGTCGAGAAATCGACGTCGTCGGCGTCCTTGGTGCGCGACGGATAGGATTGCGCACCGCCGAGCGCGCGGAAGCGCTCGAGCTTGTCGCGCGTCTGATGGCCGAACAGGTACTGGATGGCGTGGAACACCGGCGAGGCATGCGGCTTCACCGCCACGCGATCCTCCGGCCGCAGCACCGAGAAATAGAGCGCCGTCATCACCGTGGCGAGCGAGGCGCACGAGGCTTGGTGGCCGCCGACCTTCAGCCCGTCGCGGTTGGGACGGATATGATTGGCGTGATGGATGGTCCAGGCGCTGAGCCACAGCACCTTGCGCTCGAGCTCGCGCAGGAACCTGAGACGTTGCACGGGGGCGATCGTGGTCATGGTGCAGGCATACGCCTTGTGGCGTGAAAGGTCCTTGCGTTTGGGCCTCGTGGCAGGCTGTATTGGGTAAATCCTTCCTGAAATGGGCTAGCTTGCGCAATGATCAACCTGGACGCCATCGATCGGCGCATTCTTGACCGCCTGCAGCGCGACGGCCGGCTGAGCAATGCCGACCTCGCCCAGCAGGTCGGCCTGTCCTCCTCGCCGTGCTGGCGCCGGGTCAAGGCGCTCGAGGAGGCGGGCGTGATCAAAGGTTACACGGCGCAGCTCGACGCCAAGGCGATCGGCCTGTCGGTCAACGTCTTCATGAGCGTGTCGCTCACCACCCAGATCGAGAAGGCGCTGCAGGCCTTCGAGCGCGCCGCCGCGGCGCGGCCCGAGGTGATGGAATGCTACCTGATGACCGGCGACAGCGACTACCTGCTGCGCGTCGTCGTGCCCGACCTCGAAGCCTACGAACGCTTCGTCATGGACTTCACCAAGATCCCCGGCATCGCCCAGATCAGAAGCTCCTTCGCGCTGCGCCCGGTGAAGCAGGGCACCGCACTGCCGCTGGAGTGAGGGGGGTAGTGGCGCCCTTTCATTCTCCTCCCCAGCTTTGCTGGGGAGGTGCACCCGTAATCGGGGGCGGAGGGGTCATGAGCAGCGGGACTCGGGCCTCAGACCCCTCGGTCTCGGATTACCGAGACACCTCCCCAGCGAAGCGCTGGGGAGGAGAATGAGAAGAGCGCCCCTTTATTACGCCTTGAGATACGCCTCGGCTCTCCCGGCGATCTCGCGCGCCTTCACGGCCGCGGCACCGGTGTAGGTCGCCGGCTTGCCCAGCATCTTGACCGTCTCCGGCGGGATCCTGCTCCACACCTCGTCCGCCGATTGCTGCCGAAGCGCCCATTGCGTCGCTTCGAGAAGGGTAACTCCCTCCTTTCTCGAGTGGGGCAGGGCAATGTGATTGACCAGCTCGTGAGCGTCTCCCTCATAGCCCGCCATCTGGAGGGCGATGTAGATCGGCTCGGCAAGAATGGCATCGCCTTGAGCGTCGAAGTTTCGCCTGAGCGACGCTTCGTCGACCGAGAGACGCGAGAGGAAGGGTCTGCCGTCGGCCTCGCGCAGCAGCGTGTTGAGCTGGTTGACCAGGTTGATCACGATCGTCGGGAAATCCCGGGCGATAGGGCTGCCGACCAGGTCACGCTGGTGCTCGCTCACCATCGTCGCCAGAACCTTGCCGAACTCGACCTGATTCTTGATCCACGTCCCCTCGAGGTTCTCGAAATTGATCGGGTTCCTCTTGTGGGCCATGGTCGACGAGCCGACCTGTCCCTTCTCGAAGGGTTCGCCGAGCTCGGCAATCTCCGTCCGCATCAGATGGCGGCCGTCGCGGCCGAACTGGCCGAAGGCCGCGGAAAGCTTGACGCAGCAGAACAGGTAGTCGGCGAGCGGCTCCGGCGGAAGGATCTGCGTGCTGATCGGCGCAGGCTCGAGACCGAGCTTCTCGAGCACCCGCGCCTCGAAGGTCTTGTCACCGCAGCGTGCGGCGATGCCGAGACCGACCTGGGCGTTGTAGACACCGACGGCACCGGAGATCTTTCCCACCAACCTCTCCGCGGCACTGTTGGCGCTTTGGATGTTGGCCAGAATCCGGCTGAGGATCGTCGCGAACCAGAAGCCGACGGTGATGGGCAGCGCGTGCTGGCCGTGTGTCCGGCCGATCTGGGGCTGTCGAGCGAAGGCATTGACCTGCTCGGCAAAAAGACCAACCACCTTGTCGGTGAGCCGCCTTACCACCTGGTGCCCACGCACGAACTGCAGGGCACGGGCGGTGTCGAGGGCATCGTAGCTCGTGAGCGGAACATGGATCCAGCGCCGCAGCCCCGGGTCGACCTTGCCCTGGGCGATCCGCACCCAGGCGCGGATGTCGTGGCGGGTCACCCTGCGTTCCACGTCATCGACTTCTGACGTCGTGATGGCCAGGAGTTCCTGCTCGACGGCGGGCGTGAGCGATACGATGTTGGCCGCGGGGATGATCCCGATATCGGCCAACGTTTTCAGGGTTGCGATCTCGACTTCGGCAACGGCGCGAAAGAGATTGTCATAACCGAAGACCGACTGCAGGTCCTTTGGCTGATATCGAGGGTTCCCTGGAAGTGCGAAATTTCCCATGATTTGCGTCTTTCATCTTTGAGTCTCGGTGTCCACTTCATTCGCCCGGCGCCGGCGTTATCGTTTCATCGTGCTGCGTGCCGATCGTGCCGGCACGCATTCGCATGTGAGCGGCCCCATCATTCTCCTCCCCAACTTCGTTGGGGAGGTGTCCGCGTAATCGCGGACGGAGGGGTCATGAGCCTCAGTCCCGTTGCTCATCGCCCCTTCGTCGCCGTAAGACGGCGACACCTCCCCAGCGAAGCTGGGGAGGAGAGATTAGGTGGCTGTATCCCCCAGGTAGTTGCGGCGGGGCCTTTCGTGACCATGATGCGGCGCCATGCACGATCGTGCCGATGCGAAGGGCGACGCGCCCGCCTGGTCTTCAACGGATCGATGGCCAGCCTGCTCGTCCTGTCGCTGGTGCCGGTGTTCGTATGACGGAGGACGATCTGCTAGGCTCGGCAGCGCCGGGAGGAAACCAGCCATGCCGACGCCAGTCGCCTTCGATGCCGCCATCGGCCGCCAGTTCATCAAGTACGCCCGCCTTGTCGCGGGACGCGGCTATATCCACAACACGCTCGGCAACATCGTGATGCGCGCGCCGCATCCCGACTATCCGCGCGGGCTCGCCTACACCAAGCACGCCGAGATCTCGCTCGAGGAGATGGAGCTCGAGAACATCGTCATCACCGACGTGCCGACCAGCCGGATCGTGTGGGGCGAGCGCATGACCAGCGTCGGCCACAATCTCAGCCGCGAGATCCTGCGGCTGCGACCCGACATCAACGCCACGATCCACGTGCATGACGATGCGATCATCGCGCTGCTTGGCTCGGGTGCGCCACATGCGTTCAACGTGCTGTCGCTCGATCCGCCCTTCGTGCTCGGCAAGCCTGTGCATTTCGTGCCGGCCCATGTCGATGTCGAAGCCGACGTGAGCTCGGTGGCCGACTTTATCCAGAACACCAACTCGGTCGTGCTGGTGGGCCACGGCATCACGACCCTGGGCCGCACCGTCTCGGAAGCCTATCACCGGCTGAACACGCTGACCGCCGAGGTCCGCCGCTGCCTGCTGGCTGAGCAGCACGCCGCCCTGATGGGCACCAAGGTCGCCTATCGCACGCAGGCTGAGATCGAGGACATGTACCGCTTCGCCGAGCGCATCATCTACCCGACCCGCGCTGACCATGTGATGCAGGACGAGGCGGCGGAGTAAGAGACACCCACCGTTGTCATCCTGAGCGTAGCGAAGGATCTCATCGCCGCTGGAACCGGAGCACTTCGTGGCACACGGCGATGAGATCCTTCGCTTCGCTCAGGATGACATGAGGGCTGCGCCCACACGAGGTGATCACACCTCGATCGTGCCGCTCATCATCGGCACGCAGCGACCGCCGATATAGGTGGCGACGATCTTGCCGGCTTTCTTCTCCGCGGCCGCCTCGAGGATGCTGGGACGGCCCATGTCGAAGCCCTGACCGATCGTCTTGGCGAGCGTGAGGTCGGTCTCGGGCCGGTAGTGGGCGAGCAGGCCGATCAGGGCGACGTTGGCGCCACCGGTCGCCGGATCCTCGGGGATGCCGTGCAACGGCGCGAACATGCGCGACTGGATCTCGACACCGTGCTCCTTGGCCGGCACGTAGAGGTGGATGCCGGTGATGCGGTCGCGCGGCAGATGGCGGGTGAAGACGTCGCCGCGCGGCGCTGCCGCCTTGAGCGCGCCGCGCGACACGAGCTCGACGAAGATCAGCGGGATGCCGCACGAGGCGATGCGCGGACGGTGCGTGTCGATCCGGATATCGGCCGGCTCGAGCGAGCAAGCCTCGGCGACCAGCTCGACCGGATGCTCCTCGCCCAGGGCGAGCGGCACCGGCGCTGCAAGGCGGGCTGCTACGACCGCACCGCCCTCGCGCATCAGATCCATGGCCACCAGACCGGCCTTTTCCTCGAACACCAGGCGGTCGCCCGAAAGCTTGCGGCCATGGCACTCGCCGGCGCGCGCCAGCACGAAGGCGGTGCCGACATTGGGATGGCCGGCGAACGGCATCTCGGCCTTGGGCGTGAAGATGCGGACCTCGGCGGTATGCCTGGCATCCTTGGGCGGCAGGACGAAGGTGGTTTCGGCGAGATTGAACTCGGCGGCGACCGCCTGCATCTGCTCGGTCGACAGGCTGCGGCCGTCGGTGACGACAGCCAGTGGATTGCCGCCGAATCGCCGATCGGTGAAGACGTCGACGGTGCTGAACGGGAGCTTCATGGGCCGGCACCCTAGCGGCTTGCCGCCCGCCGCTTGCGCGAGATTAACTCGGGCGCGCGAGGAAAAACCTTTGGCCTGCAAGCCCACCAGCTGGCTCGAGCAGCGGGCCGAGGAGGCGGGCTTTCATCAGGCAGTCCAGGAGCGCCATTCCGGGCAGCCGATTCCCGGCAGCAAGCCGCCGCGCGACAATTGAGGGGCGGCGACTGGGCCGCTAAGGTCCGCTCCCATGACCCAGATCTCCTACGACCACGGCGTATCGACCAAGAAGCTGATCGGCGAGACGATCGGCGCGTTCTTCGACCGCACCGTCGATACCTACCGCGAGCGCGAGGCCCTGGTGGTGCGGCAGCAGAACGTGCGCTGGAGCTGGGACGAGCTCGGCCGGCGGGTCGACGACCTTGCTGCCGGCCTGATGACGCTCGGGCTGGAGCGCGGCGATCGCGTCGGTATCTGGTCGCCCAACAACTCGGAATGGGCGCTGATCCAGTTCGCCACCGCCAAGGCGGGGCTGGTGCTGGTCAACGTCAACCCGGCCTACCGGCGGGCCGAGCTCGAGTACGCGATGAACAAGGTCGAGTGCAAGGCGCTGGTGCTGGCGCCGGCGCTCAAGACCTCGAACTATCTCGAGATCGCCTCCGACTTGGTGAAGGCGGGCAAGCTGCCGCTCTTGAAGCACATCATCCGGCTGGGCCGCGAGAAGACCCCAGGCATGCTCAATTTCGACGACATCGCCACGGCCGGCGGCAATGCCGAGAAGATGAAGCTCGCCGATCTCGGCCCCAAGCTGCAGTTCGACGACGCCATCAACATCCAGTTCACCTCGGGCACGACCGGTCATCCCAAGGGGGCGACGCTCAGCCACCACAATATCCTGAACAACGGCTTCTTCGTCGCCGAGGGGCTGAAGCTCACGCCCGCGGATCGGCTCTGCATCCCCGTGCCGCTCTACCATTGCTTCGGCATGGTGATGGGCAATCTCGGCTGCCTGACGCACGGCTCGACCATGGTCTATCCGGCCGAGGCCTTCGATCCTCTGGCGACCCTGCAGACCGTGGCCGAGGAACGCTGCACCGCCCTCTACGGCGTGCCGACCATGTTCATCGCCCAGCTCGACCATCCCGAGTTTGCCAAGTTCGACCTCAAGAGCCTGCGCACCGGAATCATGGCCGGCTCGCCCTGCCCGATCGAGGTGATGAAGAAGGTGCAGAGCCAGATGAACATGAGCGAGGTCACCATCGCCTACGGCATGACCGAGACCTCGCCGGTATCGACCCAGTGTGCGACCGACGATCCGGTCGAGCGGCGGGTCTCGACGGTCGGCCAGGTGCTGCCGCACATCGAGATCAAGATCGTCGACGCCGAGGGCAAGGCGGTGCCGCGCGGCGAGACCGGCGAGTTCTGCACCCGCGGCTATTCGGTGATGAAGGGCTACTGGAACGACGAGGACAAGACGCGCGAGGCGATCGACGAAGCCGGCTGGATGCGCACCGGCGACCTCGCGACCATGGACGAGCAGGGCTACGTCAACATCGTCGGCCGGCTGAAGGACATGGTGATCCGCGGCGGCGAGAACGTCTATCCGCGCGAGATCGAGGAGTTCCTCTATCGCCATCCCAAGATCCAGGACGTCCAGGTGATCGGTGTGCCCGACTCGCGCTACGGCGAGGAGATCTGCGCCTGGATCAAGCTGCACGACGGCAAGCAGGCGACCGCCGACGAGATCCGCGAGTTCTGCAAGGGCCAGATCGCCCATTACAAGATCCCGCGCTACATCGAGTTCGTCGGCGAATTCCCGATGACCATCACCGGCAAGATTCAGAAGTTCGTCATGCGCGAGCAGACGATCAGCAAGCTGGGCCTGAAGACCGAGAAGACGGCGTAGTTATCGTCTTCCGGACCACGAGCATTTCGCTCGCTCAGAGTCATGAGCAAGCGAGACCTTTCGGCAAGCTCAGGGCAGGCTGCTCGCGGTCCGGAAGACGATGACCCGTATCAGGCGTCGCGCAACTCGAGGCAGCGCTCGATGCGGACGAGCCGCTCATTCAGCCCGTCGATGGCAGGCTGCTGCTGGGCGTCCGCGGCCGCCAGGTTCCCAGCGAAACTTTCGATGTGATGGTCGACAAGGGCGGTCGCATCAAGGCTGGACCGCAATAGTCGCCATCAGTGGTCACCCGCAGGAGCGCATCTTTCGCCGGGAACGCACCACTCCGATGGCACTCATGGGATGTGTAATCAACAAGAAGAGCGCCATCGGAGTGCCGTGCTCCCGGCAATTCTCAGTCCGCCGCCGCCCGCTGCTCGATCGCCGCCGTCGCCGGCTTGTTGGCCTTGAGGAACGTCCTGATGTGGCGCACGGCCAGCGGGATCTTCTCCGGCACGTCCTTCCATGGATACATGCTGACCTGGGAATTGGGCGCCAGCATCGCCACCTCCATCGCCACCGCGTAGGGATGCGGCGGAACGTCGTCGGGCAGGACCAGGATCGGGATCTGGCAGGCGCGCACGAAATCGCGCGTCACGGTAAAGACAAAGTCGGCGTTGGCGCGATACATCTTGGCGAGGAACTGGCTCACCTGGTCGATGGTGATGTCGGGTCGGCGCGCGACCAGGGCGGGGCCCCAGTTGTTCATGTTGTTCTGGTAGAACTGGTCGGGCAGCTCCGGACGATGGCCGCTGGGCTGGGTCAGCACGGCGGCGACCACCCGGTTCGGCGCGCGCTTGATCAGGTTCCAGATGAACGGCTGGCCGATGCAGTAGCCCAGCACCATGAACTTATCGATGCCCAAGTGATCCATCAGGCCGATATGGTCGTCGGTGTAGGAATCCCACGGCCGGTCGATCTCAAGCGGGCCTGACGACTGGCCGGCATTGGCGTTGCGCAGGTCGGCGCCGATGCAGCGGAACCCGTCCTTGGCAAACTCCTTCATGGCGTTGAAGGGGTGGCTGGTGTCGAGACCGGCGATGGTCGAGTTGAGCCCGCCGCCCGGAATCACCAGCAGCGGAAAGCCTGAGCCCATCTCTTCGTAATGGATGCGGACTTTGCCTCTTTCATAGGTCGGCATGGCGCTTCCTCCTTGGCCAGGGCTCTTCAGCCCCAGACGATGTTTGCCACTTCCACGCAGCGGGCGAGTTTGGCCCGCATGTCGGCCTCGCTCAACGGATTTCCGGCCACCGTGCTGGCGAAACCGCATTGCGGGCTGATGCCGAGACGGTCGATAGCGACGTGGCGCGACGCCTCGTCGAGACGCCGCCGCAGCAGGTCGACCGGCTCGAGGGCCGGCACCTTGGAGCTGACGAGTCCCAGCACGACGCCCTTGTCGCGCGGCACATGGCGCAGCGGCGAAAAATCGCCGGCGCGCGGCGTGTCGTACTCCAGCAGGAAATGGCTCACCTCGGCGCGCTCGAACAGCTGCTCGGCGACGTCGTCGTAGCCGCCGCTCGACAGATAGCGGCCCCCGAAATTGCCGCGGCACATGTGGACCGCGAACACAAGACCGGGCGGTGCGTCCTCGACCGCCCGGTTCAGCGCCTCGACGTAGAGCGCGATCAGGCGCGTCGGATCGAGGCCGTCGCTGCGCACCAGCTCGCGCACCATGGGATCGCACAGCATGGCGAGCGCCACTTCGTCGAACTGGATATAGCGGCCGCCGGCGTGGGCGATGTCGGCGATCTCGGCGCGATAGATCGTCGCGAGCTCGGCGAAGTAGGCGTCGAGATCGGGATAGAGGCCGGGCTTGGCGAAGCCGCTGCCGGCATAGAAATGCAGGGTCGAGGGTGCCGGCATCGTCACCTTGACGACGCGTGAGGTGAGCGGCGCCACGAAGGCGACCTCGTCGGCGGCGAGTGGCACGGTGCGGCTGAGCGGCGCCTCGGCGATAGGCGCCGTGAAATCGATCTCGGCGCCAGAATCGTCGCGGAACTTGAAGCGTGCCGGACCGATCGCGAGACCCTGCAGGCGCTTGACGAAGCGTCCCCAGTAGGAGCCGCGACGGAACTCGCCGTCGTTGACGACCGGCAGGCCAACGTCCTCCTGCAACCTGACGGCGTTGCGGATCGCATGGTCCTGGATCGTGGCGAAGGTGTCGTCGTCGATGCGCCCTGCCGCGTGATCGCGGAATGCCTGCCGGAGCGCCGCCGGGCGCAACAGGCTGCCGACGTGATCAGCGCGGAAGGGAGGGATGCTCATGGTCTATCGGGCCGCGGGCGTTCCGGCCGCATACTCCCTTGTCATCCCGAGGCCGCAGGCCGAGGGATCTTTCGGGCCACAGGAAAGGCCCCTCCGCCTGCGGCCTCGGGATGACATCGGAGGTGAGGGGCGGTCCGACTGAACACGACACTCATCGCATCGTGCCCGTCAGCCGCTGCACGACGTCGAGCTGGATCGCCGCCGCCTGGACCATCTCGGCGATCGGCACCGATTCGTTGGCGGCGTGGCCCTGCGCGCCGGAACCGGGGCCGAAATTGATGATCTCGATGCCGTCGTCGGCATAGTAGCGGCCGTCGCTCACGCCGGTGGCGTTGAGGAATTTCACCTTGCGCCTGGTCTGCGCCTTCACCGCCGCCTCGAAGGCGGCGACGGCGGCGCCGTTCTCCGGGGCAAAGAAGCCGTTTGTGCCGGTCAGGAACTCGACGGTGTAGAGCTTGCGCGGCTCGCCCGCGCCGTCGACCACGCGCTTCAGCTCCTTGAAGGCGTCCTTCACCTTCTCGTCGGGCAGCAGGCGACGATCGATCTCGACCGTGCAGGCCGACGGCACGACGTTGGTGTTGTGCCCGCCATGGAACATGCCGATGTTCACGGTCGACTTCATCGCGCCGGCGACGCGCTTGGGCAGAACCTTGTCGTAGTGCGCCTGCAGCGCGCCCACGAGGCGCATCATGCGCAGGATGGCGTTGTCGCCGGCCGACGGGTTGCCGGCGTGCGCGGCCTTGCCCCGGGTGGTGATGCGGGCCCACATCACGCCGCGCTCGGCCACGATCAGGTTGTTCTCGGTCTGCGCGCCCAGGATCAGCGCGTCGGGCCGCACGCGGCCGGAGTCGCGCAGGAACGACATGCCGTCGGGTCCGAGATTTTCCTCGTCGGCCACGAAGGTGAAGATCAGCTCGCCCTTGGCCGGCCCGCCGCGGCGCGCGATCTCCTCCGCCAGCCAGATCTGCACCGCCATGCTGCCCTTGCAGTTGCCGGCGCCGAGCCCGTAGACCAGCCCGCCCTTGACCAGCGCCTTGAACGGATCGCTGCGCCAGTTGGCGCGTTCGCCGATGCCCACCGTGTCGACATGGGCGTTGAAGGCGACGACCGGTCCCTTCGCCTTGCCCTTGAGCCGCGCCACGATGTTGTCGACGCCCTTGGTCTTGGCTGCGACCTCGACCTTGTAGCCAGCCTTCTTCAGGCGCTTCGCCGCATAGGCGCAGATCTCGACCGACGTGCCGGGCGGGTAGGGACTCGGCAGCGCGATCAGATCGGACAGGATAGCGATGAGTTCGGAGGCGGGTTTCTTGGGCACGGAAGATGGTTCCTTTGAGGATCGTGTTGAGTGGCCCCACATCGTGGCAACCAAAACACCTCATGCTGAGGAGCGAGCGCAGCGAGTGTCTCGAAGCATGGGCAATCGGCACCGTGCCTGATCCCCATCCTTCGAGACGCGCCCTGCGGGCGCTCCTCAGGATGAGGTGACTTTGGGTCGATGCAAGTCTTTGAACATCACCGATTCGCCAGCTCGGCCAGCACCTCGACCAGCACGCGGGTGCCGGCGGCGAGGTCGGCGGGCGTGGCGTTCTCGATCTCGTTGTGGCTGATGCCGCGCTCGCACGGCACGAAGATCATGCCGGCGGGGCAGAGCTTGGCGATGTGCATGGCGTCGTGGCCGGCGCCCGAGGGCATGTCCATGTGGCTGAGGCCGAGCGCACCTGCCTTGTCGCGCACCAGGTCGATGACGCGCGGGTCGAAGTCGGTCGGTGCCACGGCCGTCACGCGCTCGATCCGTGCGGCGCACGGCGCCGCGCGCCCGGCGACGATATCGCGCAGTTTCTTCTCGTGCGATTCGAGCACGGCATCCTGCGGATGGCGCATGTCGATGGTGAAGGTGGCTTTGCCAGGGACGGTGTTGGGCGAGCCGGGCTGGACCTCGACCCGGCCGATGGTGAAGCGCAGCGTGTCGTCGGCGTCGGTCGTCGCCTCGTACATGGCCGCGGCGATGCGCGTGGCCGCCGCGAACGCGTCCTTGCGGGCGGCGCGCGGCGTGGTGCCGGCGTGCGCCTCCTCGCCGTCGGTCTCGACGATGTAGCGCCGGCTGCCCTGGATGCCGGTAACGACGCCGATCGTCGTGCTGGCGTTCTCCAGCCGCGGGCCCTGCTCGATATGCGCCTCGATATAATAGTCGAGCGCGAAGCCCGGCTCGCCGCCGCGCATCGGCGCCGGCGCGGCGCCGAGCGTCTCGGCCAGCGCATCGGCGAGCTTCACGCCTTTCCAGTCCTTGGCGGCCAACATGTCGTCGAGCCGGTATTGGCCGGCGAAGACGGCCGAGCCCATGGCGCCGGGCTGGAAGCGCGAGCCTTCCTCGTTGGTCCAGGCGACGGCGATGACGGGCCGCCGGGTCGTGACGCCGGCATCCTCCAGCGCCTCGAGCGCCTCGAAGGCGGCCAGCACGCCGTACATGCCGTCGAAGCGGCCGCCGGTCGGCTGGCTGTCCATGTGCGAGCCGCTCAGCACGGGCCGGGCAGCCGGATCGCTGCCCTCGCGGCGCACGAAGAGGTTGCCGATGGCATCGGTCGAAATCGAGAAGCCGCGCGCCTTGGCCCAGGCGGCGAGCTGGTTGCGGGCGGCGGCGTCCTCGGGCGACAACGCCTGGCGGTTGACGCCGCCCTTGGGCGTGCCGCCGAGCTTCGCCATGTCGGCATGCCGCTGCCACAGACGATCTTCGCGCACTGCGTTCGCCAACGCGCTCATGCTGTCTCCCCGACCTTGTCCGGCGAGCTATAGCGGCGGCATAGTTGCTCTTCAATCGTCGGCGTTTTCCGGGGGATTCCACCATGCACAGCCATCTCGACCGCGACTTCCTGGGCTACGGCCCCAACACCCCCGATCCGCAATGGCCCGGCGAGGCGCGAATCGCCGTCAGCTTCGTGCTGAACTACGAGGAGGGCGGCGAGAACAACATCCTGAACGGCGATGCCGCCTCCGAGGTGTTCCTCACCGAGACGCCCGGCGGCACGCCGATCCAGGGCAGCCGCGACCTGTCGACCGAGTCGATGTTCGAGTACGGCAGCCGCGCCGGTTTCTGGCGCATCCTGCGCCTGTTCGCCGAACGCAACATGCGCTTCACGTCATGGGCGGTCGGCCGCGCGCTGGAGCTCAATCCGATCGCCGGCAAGGCGATGGCCCAGGCCGGTCACGAGGTGGCGAGCCATGGCTGGCGCTGGATCAACTACAAGGACTTCACCCTGGAGCAGGAGCTCCAGCACATGCGCCGCGCGGTCAAGGCGATCGTCGACACCGCCGGCAAGCCGCCGGTCGGCTGGTACACCGGTCGCTTCGGCATGCACACGCTGGCGGCCGTGATCAAGCACGGTGGCTTCCTGTACTCGAGCGACTCCTACTCGGACGACCTGCCCTACTGGGTGAGCGTCGACGGCATGCCGCACCTGATCGTGCCCTACACGCTGGAGGTGAACGACATGAAGTTCGCCGTGCCGCCCGGCTACACGGCCGGCGACGGCTGGCTGCAGGCGATGAAGGACAGCTTCGACCTGCTCTACGCCGAAGGCGCGCGCAGCCCCAAGATGATGTCGATCGGCCTGCACTGCCGCCTGTGCGGCCGGCCGAGCCGCGCCGCCACCCTGGCCCGCTTCCTCGACTACGTCGCCTCCAAGCCCAAGGTCTGGGTGGCAACCCGCGAGGAGATCGCCCGTCACTGGATGAAGGTGCATCCGGCGCAGGGGTGAGTTCGGACACCTCCCCAGCTTCGCTGGGGAGGTGTCGCCGTCTTACGG
Organism: Reyranella sp.; assembly: GCF_044224635.1. GTDB lineage: Bacteria > Pseudomonadota > Alphaproteobacteria > Reyranellales > Reyranellaceae > Reyranella. The sequence continues at coordinate 98,455 of NZ_JBGAKA010000021.1, forward strand.
CGACGGAGGGGTCATGGGCCGGGAGCGCGCCTCTCCGTGGCGCTCATGCTCATCTTCGATCCGCAATCGGTGTGTCCGCTATCCCTTGAGCGCCACGGAGTGGCGCGCTCCCGGCCATGAGCCCATGACCCCTCCGTCCGCGATTACGCGGACACCTCCCCAGCTTCGCTGGGGAGGGCGAAGTGAGATCTACCCGCCCAGCATCCCGCTGACCCAGCTCTCGATGCCGGCGGCGTCCATCATGCCGGATTGCCGGCCGATCTCGCGACCGTGCTTGAACAGGATCAGGGTCGGGATGCCGCGGATGCCGAACTGGCCGGCGAGCGGCTGCTCGTCGTCGGTGTTGATCTTGGCCAGGCGCACCGTGGGCTCGAGACGGCCGGCCGCCTTCTCGAAGTGCGGCGCCATCGCCTTGCACGGGCCGCACCACGGTGCCCAGAAATCGACCAGCAGCGGGATGTCGCTCTTCACCGCATGCGGGTCGAAGCTCGTCGCATCGAGCGCCACGGGATGGCCGGAGAACAAGGGCGACTTGCAGTGGCCGCATTTGCCGCCGCTGGCAAGCTTGTCGCGCGGCGCGCGGTTCAGGGTATTGCACGAGGGGCAGGCGACGATGAGCGATTCGGTCATGGTTTCACCTCTGTCTTGCTGCCAACAAGTCGCCAGGCGACGGCAGGTTCCTGTCGTCTCGCCACGTTGGCCAGACGGGATCATGCCCTGTCGTATGCAACGAGACGACCATGGTAAACGATGCCTCATGACTGCCGCGCTCCACCAGATCCCTACCTCCACGACGCTCGTCCTGCGCGCGCTGGCGCGCTTCCCCGACCGCATGGCCTTCGTCTGGGACGGCGGCAGCCTGACCTACCGCGGCGCCTTCGACCTGATCGGCCGGCTGCAGGCGGCCATGGTCGTGGCCGGCCTGAAGAAGGGGCAGACCGCGGCCTTCCTCAGCGCCAACAGCGCCGAGACCTGGTGCGCCGGCGTGGCGAGCAGCGGTCTCGGCCTTGTCTCGACCTGGCTGCATCCGCTCGGCGCACTCGCCGACCATCTCGACGTCATCGAGGATTCGGGCGCCACGGCGCTGATCGTCGATCCGCGCACCCACGGGGCGCGCGGCGCCGAGCTCGCGGCCAAGGCGGCTGATCGCCTCGAAATTGTGCTCACCATGGGCAAGGCCGATTTCGGCCGCGACGTGATGTTGGCCGGCGAGGCGATCGGCGCTGCCACGCCGGTCGACGTCAGCCATCCCGACGATTACGCGATCCTCAACTACACCGGCGGTACAACCGGCAAGTCGAAGGGTGCGATCCGCCGCCATCGCTCGAGCGTGGCCTCGACCCTGGCGATCGCCGCCGACTTCGAGTTTCCCGCCACGCCGCGCTATCTCGCCGCGGCGCCGATCACCCATGTCTCGGGCACCAAGGTGGTGCCCTCGCTGCTGCGCGGCGGCACCGTGCATCTGCTGAAGGGCTTCGATCCAGAGAAGTTCCTCGCCACTATCGAGCGCGAGCGCATCAACTTCACCTTGATGGTGCCGACGATGATCTACGTGCTGCTGGATCATCCCGGGCTCGACAGGACCGACCTGTCGTCGCTCGAGCTCATCCTCTATGGCGCCTCGCCGATGTCGCCGACACGGCTGGTCGAGGGGCTGGAGCGGATCGGTCCGGTGTTCAGCCAGCTCTACGGCCAGACCGAATGCTATCCGGTGAGCGTGCTGCGCCGGGTCGATCACGATGCGGCGCGGCCCGAGCTGTTCGCCTCGTGCGGCTTCCCCGTCGCCGCCTGCAGCGTCAGCCTGCGCAACGAGGCCAACGAGGAGGTGGCGCCGGGCGAGGCGGGCGAGATCTGCGTGCGCGGGCCGCATGCCATGGAACGCTACTGGAAGCGCCCCGAGCAGACCGAGGAGGCCTTCGCCGGCGGTTGGCTGCATACCGGCGACATCGCGCGCGCCGACGAGCGCGGCTACCTCTATATAGTCGATCGCAAGAAGGACATGATCGTCTCGGGCGGCTTCAACATCTATCCACGCGAGGTCGAGGACGCTCTGTCCTCGCATCCCGATGTCGCCATGGCAGCAGTGATCGGCGTGCCGCACGAAAAATGGGGCGAGGCGGTGACCGCCCTGATTGTGAGGAAGGCGGGCACTCAACCCGCGGCCGATGCCTTGATGCAGCACGTCCGCGAACGCAAGGGCGGCGCACACACGCCGAAGCAGATCGAGTTCGTCGAAGCGCTGCCTCTCACCGCAGTTGGCAAGGTCGACAAGAAAGTGCTGCGTGCGAAATACTGGAGCGGCCAGTCACGACAGGTCGGTTGATCGCGCGCCTTGCGTGAATCTTCACGACGATCACCAAAAGAGCTCATCCAGGTTCATGACGCGTTCCCGCTTCGGTCTCGTTGTGCGGGCAACGATGTGGATTTTGTGGGTTTACCTCGTGTTGCGAATCGTGGGAACACTGACCGGTGGTGACAAGAATATCCTCGACCATCGGTCTCGCAACGACCGCCCTCGCTCTGTGCGCCTGCAAGCCGCAAGAGCAACCCATGAACCTCGTGTCGTACTCGATGCACGACGCGCTCAAATCGGAGATCGACGAGCGCAAGGACGAGATGATGCGTCAGCTCGCCCATTGCGAGTCGGGCGGCTCGGGTCCGTCCGATCGGCCGATCTACGGCGGCCGCGGTACGTATCTCGGTCGCTTCCAGTTCTCGGTGACCACGGTGATCAATTACCAGCGTCGACGCGACGGCACCCAGCTCAATGGCCGCGAAGCCGCCGAGCTGGCGCACGACTACGAGCGTGCCATGGATCTGGCGAAGTACATGATCTTCGAGCTCGAGGAGCCGTATCACTGGCCACTGTGCTCGCGAAAGATCGGCCTGCGCGATCAGATGGCCCACATCAAGATCCTGTCGATGCAGGCCCAGGTGCGGTGACACGCCGGGCCTCGGACAAGGGGAAAGGTCCCTCGCTGCGCTCAGGATGACAACAATACTGCTGCCCTGACGGCAGTAGTGTCATCCCGAGCGCAGCGAGGGACCTTTCTCTTTTTCGCTCTCTCCCGGCAGCGCTCAGCTGAGCTCTGAACAGAATTCCTGGATGCGGCGGCAGCCTTCGCGCAGGCTCGCCATGTCGGTCGCGTACGAGATGCGGAAGTACGGGCTCATGCCGTAGGCCGCGCCCTGCACCGTGGCGACGTGCTTCTCCTCCAGCAACGCCGTGACGAAGTCGGTGTCGGTCGCAAGCTTGCGGCCGCCCTTGGTGGTCTTGCCGATGCAGCCCGCGATGTTGGGGAAAACGTAGAATGCGCCTTCGGGCTTGTGGCAGGTGATGCCGCGGGCCTGGCGCAGCATCTCCACCACCTCGTCGCGCCGCTTGCAGTAGTCGGCAGCCCGCTCGGCGATCAGCTCCTGCGGCCCCATCAGCGCCGCCGTCGCCGCGGCCTGGCTGATGGTCGAGATGCCCGAGCCGATCTGGCCCTGCATGTTGGTCATCGCCGCGATCATGGGCTTCGGCCCGCCGGCGAAGCCGACACGCCAGCCGGTCATGGCATAGGCCTTCGACGCGCCGTTCACCGTCAGGGTGCGCTCGCGCAGCCTGGGCTCGACCTCGGCGATGGTGCAGAAGCCGAAGCCGTCATAGACGAGGTGCTCGTAGACGTCGTCCGACATGATCAGCACCTGCGGGTGCGCCAGCAGCACCTCGGCGATCTCTTTCATCTCGGCGCGCGAGCACACCGCTCCGGTCGGATTGTTGGGGAAGTTCAGCACCGTCCACTTGGTGCGCGGCGTAATGGCGGCCTCGAGATCGGCGGCGCGCAGCTTAAAGTGGTTGTTCTCCGGGCACGACACCGGCACCGGCTTGGCGCCGGCGATCACCGCCTGGTCGGCATAGGAGATCCAGCCCGGCGCCGGGATGATCACCTCGTCGCCCGGGTTCACGCTCGCCATCAGCGCGTCGTACATGATCTGCTTGCTGCCGTTGCTGACCATGATCTCGTCGAGCGCGTAGTCGAGCCGGTTGTCGCGCTTGAACTTGTGCTGGATCGCTTCCTTGAGCGGCTTCACGCCGTCCTGCGGCGGATACTTGGTGTCGCCGGCCAGGGCCGCCTTGTGCGCTGCCTCGATGGCGTGGCTTGGGGTCGGGAAGTCGGGCTCGCCCGACGACAGGCCGACGATCTTGACGCCTTGGGCGCGCAGCTCGCGCACCTTGCGGGTCATCGCGGCCGAGGCCGACACCTTGACGTTCCTGAGACGCTCGGCGACTTCGAACATGGTCTTCTTCTAGTCCTTCTTGTTGATCACCAGAGCGATGCCGCCCAGGATCGCCGCCGAAGCCAGCAGCAGCCGCGGGGTTACCGGCTCGGCGAGTAGCATTGCTCCCCCGATCGCCGCAATGGCGGGAACGCTGAGCTGGATTGTGGCGGCGGAGGTTGCGCTGAGCGCCGGCAGGACGGCGTACCACAGGACGTAGCCCAGGCCGGAGGTCACGGCGCCCGACAGCACGGCGTAGAGCGCGCCGGCGAGGTCGCTGTCGACGCGGCCGAAGGTGCTCAGGATCAGCACGGCGGCGAATGGCACGGAGCGCAGGAAATTGCCGCCGGTCGCCGCGATCGGCTCGCCGGCCGATCTCCCGAGCAGGGAATAGACGCCCCACGCGACGCCGGCCAGCAGCATCATCACAGCAGCGGCGATCGGAGGCGCGGCGAGACCCGGCAGCAGCAGGCCGACCAGGCCGGCGGCCGCGACGATCAGGCCGACCAGCCGCAGGCCGTGGAAGCGCTCGCCCCGCCACAGGCCGTAGCCGGTCATGGTGAACTGCACGGCGCCGAACAGCAGCAGTGCGCCGGTCGCCGCCGTGAGGTCGCGATAGGCAAAGGAGAAGAACGCGGCATAGGCCGACAGCATGGCCGCCATTGGCCAGCTGCCCCCCGTGGTCGGGCGCACGCCGCGCAGGCGCAGAATGGCGACCAGGGTCAGCGCGCCCGAGACCAGGCGGATCGCCGTGAAGCTCGCCGCGTCGATGGTCGTGCTGGTGAGCGCCAACCGGCACAGGATCGAGTTGCTGGCGAACGCCAGCATCGCCAGCACGGTGAGAAGGACGACGCGCGGGCTGATGGCAGGGGGAGTCATTCCTCCCGAATACTCCTCCCCAGCTCCGCTGGGGAGGTGTCGGCGTCTTCGCCGACGGAGGGGTCATGAGCCCCAGTCGCGCTGCTCATGACCCCTCCGTCCGCGATTACGCGGCCACCTCCCCAAGCTACGCTTGGGGAGGAGAGAATGAGCGTCAGTTGTTGCCGAGATGATAGAGCTTCATCGCGTTGTCGCGCGTGAGCTTGCGGCGCACCTCGGGCGTGACACCGGTGAGCTCGCGATCGAGGAACTCCTGCGAATCGGGCCAGATGCCGTCGGGATGCGGATAGTCGGAGCCCCACATCACGTTGTCCTCGCCCAGCACGTCGAGCAGGCGGATGCCGATCGGGTCGGTCTGGTAGGTGGCGTAGAATTGCCGGTACCAGTACTCGCTCGGCTTTATCTTGAGCTCGAGATCCTTGAACTGGTCCTCCCATTCGAGGTCCATATGCTGCAGAACGTAGGGGATCCAGCCCAATCCCGCCTCGCCGATCACGATCTTGAGGTTGGGATAGCGCTCGGGCGCGCCGGAGTAGATCAGCGACATCAGCATGTAGCTCATGTGCATCTGGAAGTTGGTGATCTGTGCGGCCTGCACGCGGCGCACGACGTAGTGCGGCAGCTTGCTGGTGTCGGGCGAGCGGCCGCCGATCGTGTGGAAGTGCACGGGGATGCCGGTCTCGTGGGCGCACTTCCACAGCGGTTCCCAGAACGGATCCCACAACGGCGTCATGTCCGGCCGGTTGGCGACGTCGAAGCCGCGCACGCCGCGCTTGGCGTTGCGCATCATCTCGGCGACCGACTCTTCCATGTTGTAGCCGGGAATGTTGGCCAGCCCGATCAACCTGTCGGGCGCCGCCTTGCAGAAATCGTGCAGCCAGTCGTTGTAGATGCACAGCATTTCCAACGCGGCTTCGGGATCGTTCAGCCGGCCGCTCGAGCCCAGGACGCCGTAGAGGATCTCGGCCTGCACGCCATCGCGGTCCTGGTCCTTCAGCCGCAGCTCCGGCTCGGTCAGGCGGCGCACCCCCTTCTTGCCGTCGTCGTAGAGGCCGGTCGAGGCCATGCGGTCGGAACGATGGATCACGCCCGGCACATACTCGCGGCCGGCCGAGCCCATGCCGTTCATCAGCCCGAACTTGGCGCCTTTGGCGCTGACCCATTCCGGTCCCTTCGGTCCCTCGACGACGTGGGGCATGCGGTCCTTCAGCGCCGACGATGCATTGGCGGTGAACAGGTCGGGCGGCAGCCAGATCAGATCGACATGACCATCGGCGGAGATGACATCGTATTTCATGGCGACATTCCTCGCAGGCCAGTGACCGTTTAGACTGCGCCCCTCCACCTTTCGCTGCAATGGAAGAACGATGGACCGTTCGGAATGGCTCGCCTGCTTCGCGTCTGATCTGAAGCGCGGCGATATCGCGGCGGCAGCCGCCGGTTTCCACGAGACCAGTTACTGGCGCGATCTCGTCGCCTTCACGTGGAACATCGTGACCTTCGAGAGCCGCAGTGCGATTGCTGACATGCTCGCGGCGCGCCTGTCCGACGTGCGGCCCGACTCGTTCGAGCTCGAGGGCAGCGACGGCTGGTTCACCTTCACAACCTCGGTCGGCCGCGGGCGCGGGCACATCCGCCTGAAGGATGGCAAGTGCCACACCCTGTTCACCGCCTTGATGAGCCTCGACGGGTTCGAGGAAACCAGCGGGCCGACGCGCGAAAGCGGCGTCGAGCACGGCGCTTTCCGCGGCCGCCGCACCTGGGGCGACCGCCGTGCCGCCGATGCGGCAGAGCTCGGCATCACGCGCCAGCCCTTCGTGCTGGTTGTCGGCGGCGGGCAGGGCGGCATCGGGCTGGGCGCGCGGCTGAAGCGGATCGGCGTGCCGGCGCTGATCATCGACAGGCTGCCGCGTCCCGGCGATGCGTGGCGTCGGCGTTACAAATCGCTCTGCCTGCACGACCCGGTCTGGTACGACCATCTGCCGTACCTGCCGTTCCCCGATCATTGGCCGATCTACACGCCCAAGGACAAGATGGGGGACTGGCTCGAATCCTATACGCGCATCATGGAGCTCGACTATTGGCCGGACACCGCCTGCGTCCGCGCGGCATGGGACGAGCAGCGCCAGGAATGGACAGTCGAGGTCGAGCGCGCCGGCCAGCCGCATATCCTGCGTCCCAAGCACGTGGTGCTGGCGACCGGCATGTCGGGCTTCCCGGAGATACCGCGCATCCCGGGGGCCGACCGCTTCGCCGGCGCCCAGCACCATTCCAGCCAGCACGCCGGCGGCGAAGGCTGGCAGGGCAAGCGTTGCGTCGTCGTCGGCTCGAACAATTCGGCGCACGACATTGCCGCCGACCTCTGGGAGCACGGCGCCCACGTCACCATGATCCAGCGCTCGCCGACCCTGGTGGCGCGCGCCGAGACCCTGGCGCGATTCCGCACGCTCTATTCGGAAACCGCGGTGAAGGCCGGGATCACGACCGATCATGCTGATCTCACCGTCGCCTCGCTACCCTATGCCCTGCAGCCCGCGGCCTCACGGCCGACGGTCGAGCAGATCAAGCGCGACGACGCCGAGTTCTATGCCCGGCTTGCCGCTGCCGGCTTCAAGCTCACCCACGGCGACGACGAGTCGGGCATCGGGCCGATGTATATCAGGCGCGGCTCGGGCTACTACATCGATGTCGGCGCATCCGAGCTCGTGGCCAGCGGCGAGATCAAGCTCTGCTCCGGCGTCGAGGTGGCGCGGCTCACCGAGCAGGCCGTCGTGCTGACGGATGGTCGCGAGATCACCGCCGACCTCGTCGTCTATGCCACCGGCTATGGCTCGATGAACCAATGGGCGGCAGCGTTGATCTCGCAGGAGGTCGCCGACAAGGTCGGCAAGTGCTGGGGACTAGGCTCGCAGACCGCCAAGGATCCCGGCCCGTGGGAAGGCGAGCTGCGCAACATGTGGAAGCCGACGGCGCAGGATGGCCTGTGGTTCCACGGCGGCAATCTCGCCCAGTCGCGCCATTACTCGCGCTACCTCGCCCTGCAGCTCAAGGCGCGTCTCGAGGGCCTGCCGACGCCGGTCTATGGTCGCGGCCCGGTGCATCACAGGGAATAGGAGACGGTGCTCGCCGTCCCGTAACATCGACTTTCAGTCGTCCCGAGTCCGACGCTTAGGAGCAAGCGTCGTAAGCGAAGGACCTCATCGTCGTTTGCCATAAAGTGCGCTTGTAGTAACGCTTTTCATCGCCGCCGATTGCCCTTAGCAGAGTTGTGCTTGCGGCACATCAGGGCGGCATTGTCGAGCCGACTGCGGCCCCCTTTGCTGTGCGGGTCGATGTGATCAATGGTGAAGTCCTCCCAGGACAGCTTCGTACTGCAGCCGGCGACGGCGCAGACGCGGGCATTCGCCGTATTCCAAAGGATACGGCGCTGCTCCGCGCTGAAGCCACGTTGCGTGTCTTTGCTGGCGAACAGGCTGCCGAGAATACCTCGTAGGACTTCTTCCCGTTTGCGGCGTTGGTTCACGTCGTCGGTCATTTGCGAGACAGTGATGAGATACGAGCGATACAGCTCCTGGTGCGGCTCGGCGCCTTTAGCTTTGCGCTGCAGCTCGCGCACTTCATCTACGCGAGTGGCGAAAGCCTTCAGCAGATCCCAAGCCAGCCGGTTGCGGTGCCGGTCCGTGAGGATCAATCCTTCTTGCTCAAATTTTCCGATCAGAACTGCAAGGGAATAAAAATCCGTCACTTGGCGTAGGCGCGTAGTCCTGAGCTGCGGAAACATTCTACGGACTCGGTTTAGGGCCGACGTCACCAGTCTGTTGGCCTTCCCGATCTGCCGTCCATCGAAGGATTGAGTTTTCATCACGCGGTCGAGGGCTGTCTTCTTGTTCAGAACGTCACCTTGCACCATCGACAGCATCAATTCGCAAATCAACTCTACATGCTTCATACGGCTGATATGACCGGAGCTGAAGACGCCGTTGTCTAGAAAATAGCGCTCGTATCGCCGAGCTATTTTAGCTGCCTCCTTGAGGAGGGGACTATTATAGTAACGGGCGTGGCGTTGCTCCTGACTGGTCAACGCTTTGCCGGTGGAGTTGATGCGCACGAACACATCGATGATGTCGCCAATCTCACCATCTACTTCAACTACTGGGATTTCATAGCCCGTGATGCGATGTTGCTCGCCGGCGCGGCGCAGCCAACTCCAATCCAACCAATCCGCTTCCTCGTCGCTCGGCAATTGCGTTTTAGTCCTGAAGCGACCGCGCATGTTGCCGGTGAACTTCAGAATCGACTCGAGGCGCTGTTTGCCGTCAATCACGTCGAACACGAGGTGGCCATTTTCCTCCCGACGGTAGAGAAAGATTGCTGGTAGTGGGTAGTTCCGCAGGATGCTGTCGATGAGCTTGGCTCGGTCGCGCTCGGTCCACACGGACTGTCGCTGGAACCCCGGTTCAAGATTTAGATGCTCGTTGTTGTAGAGGTTGATGAGATCGAGAATGCTTTTGGTACCAATGCGGTAGGTGATCGCGGCTTTCTTTGATGCGGCTTGAATTGTTCCGAGCATTCTCTCCCCCTAGAGAACGGTGCATTTTAACTCGAGGCGAAGATAGACCGTCTGACGCGCGTTCTCATGTGCATATTCCGCTAGCGTTTCATGCGAAACAAATCGGGTACGAGCACGACGCTCCTTTGTGCGTTGCTCCGGCACTCGCGGGCGAGCCGGATAGACCTCTCCCGATAGGACCGACCGCCGGATCGTAACGATCAGACCACTTGGACGGGAGCAGTGCCGAATGTCCTGTCAGAGCCCAACAAAGGTGTCGCCGTCGGGCACGGCTCATGCCGGCTTTCCGTTCGCGACGAGGAAATCGACGACCGCACGCACCGCCGGCAGTTGGCTGCGGTGATGCGGCATGAGGATGGTTGTCGTCACTTCGCCAGGCCTATCTCGCAGCGCGCGGCATGCCGGACCAGCCCGTGGACCTCGCCGATCATGACGGGCTGCTGGCCAACGAGATCGCCAGCACCTGGCGACTGCACCGCGACGCCGGGCGGGAGGTCGCGGGGACACCGCGCTTCCGGATGGCCGCGGACGAATCGATGATGCTGCTCGGCGCGGCGCTGCGGGCGCGACTGGAGCGCGAGCCGGCGTGCAGTTCGCGCAGGCTGTCGAGCACGGGCAGCTGGCGACCAGCGTTGGCCAGTACCGCGGTTCGCTGACGCTGGCCGAGGCGTCGCAGGGTGCGCGCCTCGCCGCATGATGCTGTGGCAGGGAGACGGCCGGCGGTTCCTGCGTATGATGGTCGGGGAGACCATTGCATGATCGCCGCCGTTGCCCGCGCCTTCCTGGCGCTGACCATCCTCTTCGCCGCGGGCTGCTCGGCCTATCTCGGCGAGCCCAGGGTGGCGAAGACCGACTTCCGCGCCACCCTGAACGGCGCCAGCGAGGTACCGCCCACCGACAGCCGCGCCTGGGGCTACTTCGAGGCGGTCTATCGCCCATCGACCAAGGTGCTGGAATATCGCCTGAATCTGGTGGGGCTCAGCAGCCCCATCACCATGGGCTACCTGCAGGGCCCGGCCGGGCCCGGCGAGAACGCCCAGCAGGTCGCGCCGATCAACATCCCAATCTACGACTACACGATCTGGGACGGCGTCACCTTGACCGAGCAGCAGGCCGCCCAGGTGCTGGCCGGCCGCTGGTACGTCAACGTGCTGACGGTGAACCATCCCGACGGCGAGATCCGCGGGCAGATCCTGCCGCTGAAGAAGTAGGAGGCTAGGTGTTGCTCCTGAGCCATCTCACGAGAGCTTCGAACCGGAACGAGTTCGTTTCGTAAAGGTTGGCGATAAAGCTGTAGGTTTCGTCGGCGGATTCTTTGATCTCAACGTTGTTGATGATCAGGAAGGTGTAGGTGGCAGCGAATGCCGTTCGCTTGTTACCATCAATGAAGGGGTGATTCTGGCCAAGGCTCTCCCAGAGAGCCGCAGCTTCTTCAATGATGTCGGCATAGTAGCCGATTTGCGGACGCGACAGTGCCGCATCCAGAAGGTTGCCGTCTCGGAGGCCGAACGAGCCCCCATACTTCTCGATTTGATCGGCGTGAATAGCGAGAACGTCGGCGACGGTGAGCCAGTCGCTCACCGAGCCAGCTTCTTGTAGAGCTCGCCGTATCGGGCATGACTGCGCTGATAGGCTTCCATGACATGATCCCGAGGCCGTCCAAGCTCACGCTTTTCGAGCAGGTCCCTCAACGCCTCGTCAACCAGCGCCTCGAGCTGTCGACCCTCCTTCTCGGCGAGTCGACGCAACGCTGCGAGGGTTTTCGCATCCACGCGCGTGGCGAGTTCCTCAAGGTCGCTGGCCATCATCCATGTCCGTAAACGGTACGACATTATGAGGGTTCGACCGCAGAGCCGCAATCGAGCTGCTGGACTGCCTAGTCGAACTTGTATTTCCAGCCGATCCAGTCAGCGAGGCCGCGGCCCATGACCTGCTCGAGGTCGTTGCCTTTGAGCCACGGCAGCTCCTCGGTGAACATGGTCACGCATTGGCGCCAGGTGCAGGGCATGCGGGTGATGTCGGTGCCCCAGAAGAAGCGCTTGGGGCCGTAGGCGTCGAAGATGCGGTGCAGCCCGTCGTGCAGGTTGCGGAACGGGTAGGGCTGGGTCGAGTAGCCCGGCGCGCCGGTCGCCTTGACGGCGACGTTGGGCAGCTTGGCGAGCGCGCACAGCTCGTCGAGCTTGCCGAACGCCGCGGCATCCTTCTCGAGCCGCAGCAGGCCGCAATGGTCGATGATCAGCCTGAGCTGCGGATGCGCCTCGGCGATCTTCTTGAATTGCGGCAGGAACAGGCCGGCCATGGTGGCCACGGGGAGCCCTTCCTTCTCGGCCGCCGGCCACACCCAGTCGAGCTTGCCCTCGTGCAGCGCCTTCTGCTGGTCGGGGTAGAGCAGCGCCCAGCGCAGGCCCATCATGCCGGGCTGGTTGCGCCAGCCGACGATGCGCTTGCGGCTTTCCGGATCGTCGAGCGGGAACTGACCCATCACGGCGAAGCGGTCGGGATACTTCTTTGCCGACTCGACGGCATAGGCATTCGAGTCGGGGTCCCAGCTGTAGGGCGGATGGATCAGCGCAGCATCGACGCCCGCCTCGTCCATCTCCTTCAGCGCCTCCTCGGCGGTGTACTTCTCGACCTTGCGATGCAGGCCGGACGGCGGTGTGACGGTCTTTGTCCAGATGTGGATCTGGGCGTCGATGATCTTCATGGCGTTTCACCCGGGGCGCTTGTCGTATGTGCTATCATTCTGCGCCGATTCGGTGGAGCAATTCCATGGCGACGACCGACAAGCTGTTCGCAGGCTCGATCCCCGAAATTTACGACCAGCTAGCCGCCGGGCCGGGTCGAGTGGAAGCAGGCCGACGCGCTGGCGCTGCCGTTCCCGGACGAGAGCTTCGACGCCGTCGTCTGCCAGTTCGGCGCGATGTTCTTTCCCGACAAGGTGCAGGGGTATCGCGAGGCGCGGCGCGTCCTGAGGAGCGGCGGACGATACCTGTTCAATGTGTGGGACAGGATTTCCGAGAACGAGTTCGCCGACGTCGTCACCGAGGCGCTTGTCGCGGTGTTCCCGCAGGATCCGCCGCGCTTCATGGCGCGCACGCCGCACGGCTACCACGACGTCGCGCGCATCCGGCACGAGCTCGAGGCGGCGGGCTTCGTCGACATCGCCGTGGATGCCGTGGACGGGGTGAGCAAGGCATCCTCGCCGCGCATCCCGGCGATCGCCATCTGCCAGGGCACGCCGCTGCGCAACGAGATCGAGGCGCGCGACGCCGCGCGGCTCGAGGAAGCGACCGAGCGGGCGGCGGAAGCGGTGGCTCGGCGCTTCGGCAACGGCGCCGTAGAAGGCCGCATCAGGGCGCTGGTGATGACGGCGCGCCGCTAGGGCTCGATCTTGCTTGGTTGAAACACAAGGACCTCACCGTGAAAAGCGGTCTGGCGGGACCGCGTTTCTGTCGTCCTGGGCGCAGCGAAGGACCTCATCGCCGTGTGCCGCAAGTGTGCTTTGAAGCTTCTGGCGACGAGATCCTTCGCTACGCTCAGGATGACATGAAGTGCATGCACCCGAGACGCGCGTCAGTTCGGCGTCGGCGAGGCCGGATCGATCAGGTTCTCCCGCTTGAGCTCGCTCCACAGCTCGCTCGGCAGCTGGGCCGACATCCGGGACACGTTCTGCTTCACCTCGGCGACCTCGAGCGCGCCGGGAATGACCGAGCACACGGCCGGATGGAACAGCGGGAACTGCAGCGCCGCCGCGCCCAGCTCGACGCCGTGACGCTGGCAGATCGCCTCGATCTTCTGCGCCTTCTCGATCAGGTTGGCGGGCGCCGGGGCATAGTCGTGCGTGGCGCCGGGTTTCACGCCGCCTGTCAGGATGCCGGAATTGTACGGGCCGCCAAGGATCACCGAGACGCCGCGGGTCACGCACTCGGGCAGGAATTCGCTGAGCCCGCCCTGCTCGAGCAGGGTGTAGCGGCCGGCCAGCAGCATGCAGTCGAAGTCGCCGGCCTTGATGAAGCGCAGGCTGGTGTCGGCCTCGTTGATGCCGACGCCGATGGCGCCGATCACGCCGGCGCGGCGCAGCTCGTCGAGTGCCTTGAAGCCCGAATCCATCACCGTCTTGAAGCGCTCCTCGAGCACGCCGCGATCCTTGGTCGTCCAGAAATCGACGTCGTGCACCAGCGCGATGTCGATGCGCGAGATGCCGAGGCGCAGGTGCGAGTGCTCGAGCGAGCGCATGACGCCGTCGTAGGTGTAGTCGAACACCGGCGCGAAGCCCGGCAGGCCGTTGTCGCGGAAATCGGCTGGCGGCTGCTCGCCGGGCTTCATGGCGTGGACGATGCGGCCGATCTTGGTCGACAGGACGTAGCTGTCGCGCGGCTTGCCGCGCAGCGCCGCGCCCATGCGCAGCTCGCTGCGCCCGTAGCCGTAGTAGGGCGAGGTGTCGAAGTAGCGGACGCCGGCCTCGTAGCCCTGGTTGGTGATCGCCAGCGCTTTGGACTCCGAGATCCTGGCGCGAAAGCCGCCCATCGGCGCGCCGCCGAGGCCGAGCGTGGTGACCTCGACCTTGGTGCGGCCGACCTGGCGGCGGGGAAGGTTGGTCATCAGGCAGCCTCCTGGGCGACGGTCGGCCCGTCGCTGCGTGTGGTCGTGCGGCGCATGTCGCGCACGATATTGAGATCGTCGAAGCGGCGCACGCGGTGCATCGTCGTGCGGTTGTCCCAGATCACCAGATCGTGCTGCGTCCAGCGATGGACGTAGACGAATTTGGGTTGCGTGGCGTGCTCGATCAGGTCGCGGATGAAGGCCATCGCCTCGGGCCTCGGCCAGCCGACGATGGCGCCGATATGGGCCGACAGGAACAAGGACTTGTGGCCGGTCACTGGATGCGTGCGCACCAGCCGTTGCAGCACCGGCCGCATCGACACCCGCTCGTCCGGAAGGAATTCCGAGAAGCCGAGTTGCTGCCGTGAATAGATCAGCGAATGCTCGCAGACCAGGGTCTCGACCTCGGCCTTGGTGCGCGCATCGAGCGTGTCGTAGGCGGCGCGCATGTCGGCGAACTCGGTGTTGCCGCCTTCCGTCGTGACGATGCGGCCGCTCAGGATCGAGTAGCGCGCCGGCACGGCGCGGAACGAGGCATCGGAATGCCACAGCCGGTTGCCGAGCGAGGCCATGCGCCGGCGGTTGTCGCGTGCCAGCATGGTGCCATCCCGGTCGAGGTTGGAGACGTCGGCGAAGGTCGGCGCGAGGCGCAGCTCGGCATTGCGCACCGTGCTGTTGGCGCCTTCCTCGAGCAGCCCGAAATTGCGCGTGAAGGCAAGCTGCTGCCCGTCGGTGATGGCCTGTCCGGGCAGCACGAGGACGGCGTGGCGGTCCATGCCGGCTTCCACAGCGGCTACCTCGGCCGGCGTGATCGGCCTGCCGGCATCGATGCCGGTCAGGCGTGCGCCGATATGCGGCGTGAGAGGTGTGATCGCGAGCGACATGCGCCGACTATAGCGCCGTCGGGTCATGCGTGGGAGGAAACTCTCCTCTGTCATCCGTAGCCTAGCGTCTTCTCGTCATCCTGAGCGCAGCGAAGGATCTCATCGCCAGTCGCTTCAGAGGTTCGGTTGGATACGGCGATGAGATCCTTCGCTGCGCTCAGGATGACAGGATTACCTCAACGCCGCGGCGATGTTGCCGCCGTCGACGGTGATCACCGCGCCGGTGCTCTTGGAGGCCTTGGCGAGCGCCACGAAGGATTGCGCGACGTCGTCGGCGGTCACCTCGAGGCCGAGCAGGTTGCCGCCCATGTAGTCGGCTTCGCTCAGCCCGCGTGCCTTGGAGCGCTGGGCGATCATGGCGTCGGTCAGCAGGCCGGAGCGGATGCGGTCGGCGTTGACGGCGTTCGAGCGGATGCCGTCGGCGCCATGGTCGAGCGCGTACTGGCGCATCAGGAACAGGGTCGCTGCCTTGGGCAGGCCATAGGGACCGAAATCGGGACCCGGATTGACTGCCTGCTTGGAGGTGTTGAACAGCAGGCAGCCGCCCAGGCCCTGGGCGCGCATCACCCGCACGGCGTTCTGCGCCACGCTCTGATGGGCCCAGAAATTGAGCTCGAAGCTCTTGCGCAAGGTCGCCTCGTCGACGTCGCCGATCTTTCCCTGCCACGCTGCGCCGGCGTTGGAGACGACGATGTCGACGCCGCCATAGGTCGCGGCGATGCGATCGAAGGCGGCGCGCACCTCGGCCGGATTGGTGACGTCGCACGCGAGAGCGAAGCCTTTCACCTTGCTGGCGATCTCGCTGGCGCGCGTAGAATCCTGGTCGATCACCACCAGCTCGGCGCCCTCGCGGGCGAAGGCCTGCGCTGTCGCGGCACCGATGCCCGAGCCGCCGCCGGTCACCACGACGATGCGCCGCGCCAGCGGCTTCTCCGCTTCGGCGCCGAGCTTGGCCTGCTCGAGCGACCAGTATTCGATGTCGAAGATGTCGGGCTCGGGTATGCACTGATAGGTGCCGAGCCGCTCGGCGTCGGCCACCACCTCGACCGTGGTCTCGGCGAGGTCGGCGGCGATCTTCGCATCCTTCGACGACTTGCCCAGCCCGAACAGGCCGAGCCCCGGCACCAGCACGACGCGCGGCATCGGGTCGAGCTCGGTCTTGCTCGGCAGCTGGCGCGCGTTGTGACGCGCGAAATAGCCGTGGTAGTCGGCGATGAAATTGTCGAGCGCCTGCTTCGCCCCGGCCTTGAAGGCATCGAGCTTGCCGGCCTCGGGCGCCGGCACGACCAGCGGCAGGTTCTTGGTGCGGATCGCATGGTCGGGTGTGACCGGTCCCTGCTGGCTGTAGCGCCCGATCTCGCGGCCTCCGACATAGGCCACGATTTCCGGGCTGGTGCGGAACTCGAAGATGAAGCGCTGCGCGGCCTCGCGGCCGCCGCTCTTCGCCGGCAATGAGAGAAGACCACGCAGGATCGGCGCGACGTCGGCGGCGCCGGCGATCGCGCCGGGCAGGTTGGCGCCGGGGAAGATCTTGCGCGTCGCCTTGGCCAGCCGCTGCTCGGCCAGGCTCACCAGGTCGATCATGCGCCCGTAGGCTTCTTCCGCCGTGGCGCCCATCGAGAAGATGCCGTGCTTCAGCAGGATCAGCCCCTCGACGTCGGGATGGGCGCGCGAGACCTCGCTCGCCTTCTTGGCCAGCGCGAAGCCCGGCATGATGTAGGGCACCAGGGCGGCGCGCTTGCCGAACACGTCGCGCGCCAGTTCCTCGCCGTCGGGCTGGTCGGTCAACGCCAGCACGGCGTTGGAATGGGTGTGGTCGATGAATTTGTGCGGCAGGAAGGCGTGCAGCAGCGTCTCGACCGACGGGTTGGGCGACTTGCTGTCGAGCAGGTTGCAGCGCTGGATGTTGACCATGTCCTCGTCGGACAGCGCCTGCAGGCCGACCAGGCCGCCGAGCGGCGCCAGCCGAACCGCCGGCAGGCCGGGCGCCTCGATCGTGCCCATGTCCCAGCCGCTGCCCTTTACGCACAGCACCTCGACCGGCTCGCCTGTGACGTCGGCCACCTTGGTCTTCACGGAGGTGTTGCCGCCGCCGTGCAGCACCAGACGCGGCTCGCCGCCCAGCAGCCGCGTCGTGTAGACGCGCAGCGCCAGATCCTCGCCGATGCCCTTGGCGGCATGGCGGGCGATCGCGTCCTTGGCGTCGGTGTCGGACCACAGGTTTTGCATTGGATTTTCCTCTATGACGAGCTCATGGCGAGGAGCGGTTGCCAGGGCCGCCTTCTTGTCGTCCTGAGCAAGGGGCTTGCGAAGCAAGCGCCGTCAGCGAAGGACCTCATCGCCGTATGCCACAAGTGCACTCTGCAACTTCTGGCGATGAGATCCTTCGCTACGCTCAGGATGACAAGAGGAAGGGGCGCCCCCTCAATGCTCACTTTGGCCATGCGTGATCACGATCTTGCCGAAATGGGTCTGGCTCTTCATGTGCCGGTAGGCTTCCTTTGCCTCAGCGAAAGGAAACACTCGGTCGATGACAGGTTTGAGGCGGTTCGCCTCGATCGCCCGGTTCATCGCCTCGAACATCTGCCTGTTGCCGACATAGAGGCCTTGGACATGCAGGTTGCGCCGCAGGATCGGCATGGGATCGACCTCGGCCATGCCGGAAAGCAGGCCGATCACCACGATCTTGCCGCCGATGCGCGCTGCCTGGAAGGAGCGCGGCAGGGTGCCGGCGCCGCCGACCTCGACGATCAGATCGGCGCCGCGCCCGCCGGTGAGCGTCATTGCTTCCTTGTCCCAGTCGGGCGTGGCGCGATAGTCGATCACCGCTTCGGCGCCCATCCGGCGCAGGCGCTCGGCCTTGGCGGCCGAACTGGAGGTCGCGATCACCCGTGCCCCGAAGGCGCGCGCGAACTGCAGGGCGAAGATCGAGACGCCGCCCGAGCCCTGCACCAGCACGAGGTCACCCGCCTTGATCCGGCCGATCTCGACCAGCGCGTGCCAGGCGGTGACTCCGGCGCAAGGCAGGGTGGCGCCTTCCTCGAAGCTCAGGCTGTCGGGCAGCCGGACCACGCCGTCCTCCTCGAGCAGCGCCAGCTCGGTCAGCATGCCGTCGATCGCGCCGCCCATCGCCGAGGCGGTCGCCGCGTCGTCGATCGCCCCGCCGGGCCATCGCTGCATGAAGCATCCGGCCACCCGGTCACCCACCTTGACCCGGCCGACGCCGGCGCCGACCGCCACGACCTCGCCCGCGCCGTCGGACAGGGGAACAAGGTCGGGCTTGGGGGCGGCGCGGGCGGAGCTGCCCTGGATGGTCATCAGGTCGCGATAGTTGAGCGAGGTCGCCCGCACCCGCACCAGCACCTGGCGCAGCCCCGGCGCCGGATCCGGCCGCTCGACCAGGATGAGGGAGTCGATGCCCTGCGGCGTGGGGATGACGTAGCATTTCATGTCGGCTTACCTCTTCCTGTCATCCTGAGCGCAGCGAGGGATCTCACCGCCAGCAGTCTCGAAGTACGCTCCTGGCGGGCGGCGATGAGGTCCTTCGCTGCGCTCAGGATGACAAGGGGTTGGGCCGCTCACTGCCCGCCCTTCAGCTCGACGATGGTCTTGGCCATGACCGCTTCCTGGTCCCACGGGAACAGGATCCAGGTATCCTGGCTCACCTCGGTGATATAGCTGTCGACGGTTGGCCTTCCCGCCGGCTTGGCGTAGACGGTGGCGAAATGCGCCTGCGGCAGCATGGCCCGGACGGCGCGCGCGGTGACGCCGGTGTCGACCAGGTCGTCGACGATCAGCCAGCCCTTGCCTTTTTCCTGTTCCGCTGCAGTGCCTTTCAGCAGCTCGACCTTGGCGCCGCGCGCCATGCGGTCGTAGGTCGAGCAGCAGACAGTGTCGATCAGTCGCAGGTTCAGCTCGCGCGCGACGATGGCAGCCGGCACCAGGCCGCCGCGCGTGATCGCGACCAGCCCCTTGAACGGCCCGAGGTCGGCCAGCCGCCAGGCCAGCGCCCGCGCATCGCGATGCAGCTCGCTCCACGACACAGGGAACATCTTGTTGTAGCCGGCGCTGCTTGCCATCGATCGAGCCTCCCCCCGTGGTCCGGTTTGGCTTGCCGGACCGCAAACGCTGAACTAACACCTTCGACAGATGCAATGAAGGTTGTCGCGCGCACTTGAAGCTGGGACGGGGATCGCGAAAACATGGGAATTGAGCTGACACCGGCCTTCTGGAGCGGCCTCGCCCAGATCATCCTGGTCAATATCGTGCTGTCCGGGGACAACGCGCTGGTCATCGCGCTCGCCTGCCGGAACCTGGACAAGCGGCATCAGAGGCCGGCCATCCTGATCGGCAGCGCCGGCGCCATCGTCCTTCGCATCATCTTCGTGCTGATCGTCGATCAGCTGCTCAAGATCGGTTACTTGAAGCTGATCGGCGGCCTGCTGCTGCTGTGGATCGGCATCAAGCTGGTGCAGGGCGAGGAGGAGGGCGGCGACGGCGTCAAGGGGGCCGGCTCGCTGTGGGCGGCCATCCGCACCATCATCATCGCCGACGCCGTGATGAGCCTCGACAACGCCATCGCCATCGCCGCGGCGGCGCACGGCAACGTCACGCTGATCATCCTCGGCCTGCTTATCAGCATTCCGCTGATCATCTTCGGCGCCACGCTGATCATGCTGCTGCTCAACCGCTTCCCGATCATCGTCATCGCCGGCGGCGCGCTGCTGGGTTACATCGCCGGAGAGGTGTTGGCGACCGATCCGGCCTATGCCGAGTGGCTCGCCGCCAAGCTGCCCAATGCCAAGATGATCTTCGAGATCGGCGGCGCCGTGATCACCGTGGCGATCGGCTACCTCCTGCAGTATCGCGCCAGGCAGCGCGCCCATGCCGAGCCGATCGACCTCGCCAAGAAATCGTCGGGAAAGGAGTAGCGGCCATGGCCAAGAAAGCGATCCTGGTGCCGGTCGACGGGTCGGCAAACTCAGACCGTGCGGTGGCGCACGCGCTCGCGCTGATTGCCGGCGGCCTTGCCGCCGAGCTGCACCTCCTGAACGTTCAGCCGTCGTTCGGCGGCGCCATCTCAAGCTTCGTCGATCGCAGCCAGATCGACGCCTATCGGCGCGAGGAAGGCGACAAGGCATTGGCCTCGGCGGTCGCGCTCGCGCAAAAGGCCGGTGTTCCGGCCACGGTCCATATCGGCGTCGGCCGCCATGGCGCGGTGGTCAACGATTTCGTCAAGAAGCTCGATGCCGGCAGCGTCGTCCTGGGGACGCGCGGCCATACCGGCCTGGCCGGCGTGCTGATGGGCTCGGTGGCGCAGGACGTGATCGCCCATGTCGGCGTGCCGGTGACGCTGGTCAAGTAGCGCCTGAGGCCGATGGGCAGGCCACGGCTTGTAACATCGTCAGAGAGCACGTCATGCGCTGGGAGCGCTTTGGTTCTTGCCAAAGTGACGGTCCGATGTCGCCGCCAGACGCTGTCGGATGGGGACTGTCTCGTCGCCTGCGAAAAATGATGCAGGCGACGCGACCGCTGAGGGCCTGCGGTTGTTGTGCCGGTCCGGCCGGCGTACAACCCCGCGGTACCGCCAGGAGGTTCGCTGATCGTGGCCGACGAGTTGTGGCGACGCCAGACGCTCGCGCCTTACGCCACCCTGCCGTGGCAGAGCCGCGGCCGCCTCCATCGCGAGGCCGAGGCGCCAAGTCGCAGCCCGTTCCAGCGCGATCGCGACCGCATCATCCATTCGACGGCGTTCCGGCGGCTGAAGCACAAGACCCAGGTCTTCGTCTATCACGAGGGCGACCACTACCGGACGCGGCTCACCCATTCGCTCGAGGTGGCGCAGATCGCGCGCTCGATCTGCCGCACCCTGCGGCTCGACGAGGATCTCGGCGAGGCGGTGGCGCTGGCCCATGATCTCGGCCACACGCCGTTCGGCCATGCCGGCGAGGAGGCGCTGCACGCCGCGATGGCGCCCTATGGCGGCTTCGACCACAATGCCCAGACGCTGCGCATCCTGACCAAGCTCGAGGAGCGCTACGCCGAGTTCAACGGGCTCAACCTCACCTGGGAGACCCTCGAAGGCGCGGTGAAGCACAACGGCCCGCTGCTGAGCGGCCGCCGCCGCCTCGACGATCTTCCCGCCGCCATCGTCGAATACTGCCGCGACCACGATCTCGAGCTGTCGGGCTATGCCGGCCCGGAGGCGCAGATCGCCGCGCTGAGCGACGACATCGCCTACAACAACCACGACATAGACGACGGCCTGCGCGCCGGCCTGTTCGAGATTGCCGACCTGCGCGACCTGCCGCTGGTCGGCAAGATGTTCGGGCTGGTGGAGAGCACGTATCCCGGCATCGGCCAGTCGCGGCTGATCCACGAGGCGGTGCGGCGGGTGATCAACGCCATGGTCGAGGACCTGGTCGGCGAAACCAGGCGGCGGCTCGCCGAGGCGGCGCCGCGCTCGGTGGCCGACATCCGCGCCGGCACGCGGCCGCTGGCAGGCTTCTCCGAGCACATGGCGGCAACCGACCGCACCGTGAAGGCCTTTCTGTACAAACGCATGTACGAGCACTGGAAGCTCAACCGCTCGCACTCCAAGGCACGTCGCGTCGTCGCCGACCTGTTCCGCCTGCTGTTCGGCGAGCCGAACTGCCTGCCCTCGCCGTGGCGCGAGCGCGCCGAGCAGGCCGAGACCCCGGCCCGCGCCCGCCTGGTCGCCGACTACATCGCCGGCATGACCGACCGCTACGCCCTCGACGAGCACCGGCGGCTGTTCGATCTGTATACGTAGCTCTTTGCGGGGAGCGCGCCACTCCGATGGCGCTCTTCTTCTCCTCCCCAGCTTCGCTGGGGAGGTGTCCGCGTCCAAGGCGTTTGGCCGCTCTGCGGCCAA
>NZ_JBGAKA010000022.1:0-116487 GCF_044224635.1 Reyranella sp.
ATGGTGCCTGTCAGGCCGCCGAACGGGTTGATGATGACGTCGTCATCCGCCCGGCCGGTCACGCTCTGGCCAAGCTTGCCGATCGTGAACACGTTGCTGTTCGAGCCGTCCTGACCCAGGACGTACTGCTCGATGCCGGCGTCACCGGTGGTGGTGCCGTCGGTCGTCAAGGTGATCGTCTGCGTGCCCGTCACGTTGGTGAACGGCTTGGTGAAGTCGTTGTGCTGCACCATCGTCATGGTCACGTCGACCGCGGCGTTGTTGAAGCTCACCGCCTTCGGTCCCATGACCGCGCCGCTGTTCACGCCGGAGACGTCGGTCGCCGTGCCGGCGCCGCCGGTGAACTGGACCGTGTCGCCCGCACCGCCGCCAACCAGCTTGCCGGTGAACTTGCCATCACCGTAGTTGATGGTGTCGTTGCCGCCCGAGCTGATGTCGACGTTCTGCGCGCCGCCCACCAGGCCGGCGTTGTCCTTGGTCACCGTGAACGTGTCGTCGCCGGCGGCCAGGACGTAGTTCTCGATCCCCTTGTCGCCCGTGGCAGTGCCCGAGTCGGCCAGGAAGATGGTCTGGGTGTTGGCCGTCTTGTTGAAGTCGACCGTGTGCAGCCCGTTGTGCTGCGCCACCGTCATCTTCACCTCGACGTTGGCATCGCTGAAGTCCGCGAACTTGGCACCCGTCGCGGCGCCGCCGTTCACCTTGGCGATGTCGACCAGGCCGGCACCGCCCAGGAACTGCACCGTGTCATCCGCACCGGCACCCACCAGCTTGCCGCTGAACGGGCTGTTGTACTGGATGACGTCAGCGCCGCCCGAGCTGATGTCGACGTTCTGCGAGCCGCCCACCAGCTGGCCGTTGTCCGGCGTCACCTTGAACGTGTCGTTGCCCGAGGCGAGGACGTAGTTCTCGATCCCGACGTCGCCGGTCGCCACGCCCGAGGTCGTGAGCGTGATGGTCTGCGTGTTGCCGGTGTTGCCGAACGGCGTGATGTAGCCGTTGTGCTGCGCCAGGGTGATCGACACCGAGACGTTGGCGTTGTTGAAGTCCACGTTGTCGGTGAACGACGCACCGCCGTTGATGCCGGAGATGTCCGCATTGCCGATGAACTTCGTCGTGTCGCCGGCACCGATGCTGGTCATGCTGCCGGTGAACTTGCCGGTGCCGAACACCGCGATGTCGGTGCCGCCGCCGAAGTCGACGTTCTGCTTGAAGGCGCCGCTGTCGGGGGCGACCGTGAAGGTGTCGTTCCCGCCGAACAGGTTGTACTGCTCGATCCCGCCGTCGCCGGTGGCGACGCCAGAGGTCGTCAGGTTGATGGTCTGCGTCTTGCCTGCGCCGCCGGTGTTGCCGAACGGCTGGTTGAAGCCGTTGTGCTGCGCCAGCGTCATCGACGCATTGACGTCGGTGTTGCTGAAGTCGACCGCCGTCGGACCCACCGCCGCACCGCTGTTGATGCCGGAGATGTTGGTCGTGCCGCCGGTGAACACCACCGTGTCACCCGAGCCGCCGCCGACCATCTTGCCGGAGAACGTGCCCGCCCCGAAGATGAGCTGGTCGTTGCCGCCGGAGCTGATGTCGACGTTCTGCGCGCCGCCGACCAGCCCGAGGTTGTTCGGCGTCACCGTGAACTTGTCGTTGCCGCTGGCAAGGACGTAGTTCTCGATCCCGACATCGCCCGTCGCCGTGCCCGACGTCGTCAGCGTGATCGTCTGCGTGCTGCCGCCGGTTCCGAGGAACGGCTGCACGAAGTCGTTGTGCTGGGCCAGCGTCATGATGACCGACAGCGACAGGCCGTTGAAGGTCACGATGCTGGAGCCGATCTTGGACCCGCCGTTCACGCCGGAAACGTTGGCGTTGCCGGTGAACGACGTCGTGTCGCCGACGCCCAGCCCCGTCATCGTGCCCGAGAACGTGCCGTTCCCGAACTTCACGACGTCGGTGCCGCTGTCGAAGTTGACGCTCTGGTTCCCGGTGGTCAGCGCGCCGTTGTCGGCCGCCACCGTGAAGATGTCGTCGTTGCTGCCCGGACCGGTGTTCAGGTTGTACTGCTCGATCCCGGCATCGCCGGTGGCGGTGCCGCCATCGACCAGGTTGATGGTCTGCGTGCCGCCCGTGTTCAGGAACGCCTGCGCAAAGCCGTTGTGCTGGGCGTACGTCATGCTGACGTTGCGGTTGACGCCCGTGAAGTCGGCCTGGCCGAATGTCGTGGCGCCGCCGCCGTTGATCCCTGAGATGTTCACGTTGCCCGCGAACACGACGGTGTCGTTCGACGATCCACCGACCCAGGTGCCGTTGTAGGTGCCGCCGAGGTTCAGGATGGCCGTATCCGCGCCGCCCGAGCTCACGTCGATGCTCTGGCTGTTCTCACCCAGCGCGAACGTGTCGTCGGCCGACGAGAACACCCAGTTGCCGACGTCCTCGTCGAGCACCGCACCGCCCGTCACCTGGTTGGAGAAGGTGATCGTGGTGTTGCCGAAGTTCGAGCCGCCCGACAGGAAGATGCCGAGGAACGGACCGATCGCCGAGGCCTCGAACAGCTGGTACTGCCCGAACTTCATCGTCGTGTTCGACGGGCCGCCGGCATCGATGTTCAGGGCAACGAAGCCGCCCGTCGCCTGGATCGTGCCCGGGCTCAGGTCGTTCGACGCGTTGTTCACCTGGATGATGTTGGTGTCGAACAGGCCAGAGCCGCCCATGACATCCAGGAACCACGAACCGGCGAGGTTCTCCGGGTCACGGATGAAGTCCTGGTTGCTGCCGCCGATCACCTTGGTGAACTGCGTGCCGAGGTTGAAGCCGACGTTGTTGACGCCGTCGAGCAGGTTCAGGTTCTCGACGTTCAGCACCACCGCGTCGGTCGTGCCCGCGCCGCCGGCCGTCTGGCCGAAGCTCGAGCCGAAGGTCAGCGTCACGTCGACATTGATCGTATCGGTGCCCTTGCCGCCGTCGATCGTCATCGCGTTCTGGAGATCATCCTCGTCGACCCAGAAGGTGTCGTTGAAGTCGGTCGCGACGAGCGTGCTGCCAGCCTGCATCGACGGGCCGGTGTTGTTGAAGTCTTCGGTGAAGACCGTGATCCCGCCGGTGGCCGCCGTCAGCTGCGTGAAGTCGTAGTGGCCGATCTGGTTCAGGATCGTCAGCGTGTTCTCGAACGGCGCCAGGCCGTCACGGAAGTGCACCGTGCTGAAGACACCGCCGCCCGTGATGTTCGGGTAGAAGTCGTTCCACTGACGGATCGACAGCGTCCCCTCCGAGAGGAACGGGATTTCGAGATGCTCGAAGCCGATCAGGATGCCGTCGGCAACGTCACCGCCCAGCAGCGTGAGCTTGTCGTTGTTGCCCGGACCACCGCCGAACAGCCACTCGCCCGGCAGCAGCGTGCCGGAGAAGTCGACGTTGCTGAACGGGTTGAGCACGCCGTCCGCGTAGGCTGCGGCCTGAGCACCCGTGGTCAAGCCAAGCAGCGCACCGAAGTTGAACGTGCCGGGATTGAAGCCGGGGCTGGCGAAGTCGATGAACACCCGGATATCGAGCTGGTTCAGCAGCCCGTTATTGTCGGCGTCGATCCACATCACCTTCTGGTCGAGCTGGTAGACCGCCTGGGTCTGCAGCGCACCGCCGCCAGCCAGCAGGGCCAGCGCATTGCCATAGTCCGCCGCATCGCCGAGGAAGAACGGGATGTCGGCCAGGACCAGCGCGGCCGGGTTGATCAGCAGCGTATCGGTCGCGACGTGGAAGTTCGTGATGTGAACGTCACGATCGTTGAACGTCGGATCGAACGGACCGCCGGGCGATTCGGCGACCGCGTTGATGTAGAACACCGTGCCGACAAGGTCGCTGCCGTCCGCGCCGCCCTGCACACCCGACAGGGTGTCCTGCGCGCCGCCGGTGAAGTCACCGCCGCCCCAGATGAAGTTGGCGCCGAAGCTGTGGGCCGTGCCCATCGCCTTGATCGTGTCGGCCGCGAAGCCGCCGAACAGGACGTTGGTGTTGCCGCCGGGGAGATCGCCCCTGCCGCCGGTGATCGTCTCGCGCAGCGTGCTGCCGTTGGCGTAGACGATCGTGTTGCCGTCGACATCGGTCAGGTCGACCGTCGTCGTCCTGGTGCCGAGCGCCGGGTCGTTGACCAGCCAGATCGTCTGGCTGGCCGCCCCACCCGACTTGCCGATGATCGTGTGCATGTTGAGCGTGCCGTAGCCGCCCAACTGGAAGACGTTCGCCGTGGCGTTGTCCGCCTGCAGCTCGAGGACGTTGCCCTCGGGGGTCGCCGCATTCTGCGAGAAGTTGTTGGCGAAGATGCCCGACTTGGTCGGCGCCAGGGTCACCGGGTTGATGGCACTGGTATTCAGACCCGTCTGGAAGGCGTTGTTGTAGCCGCTGGTGTCGGTCGCCACCGTGATCTTGTTGGTGCCCGACGGCAGGGCCGCCACGATGATGGCGTCGTGGCCGGTGTCGCCGCCTCCGATGGTCGCCGGCGCGATCTCGTAGCGCATCGAGTGCGTGAACCCGGTGCCCTCGAAGATCACGTTGCTCGAGCCGTTGCCGCGGGTCACGATCGTGTCGAGGCCCGAGCCGTTGGCGAAGAAGTTCAGCAGCAGGCTGTTGTTCCAGGTGCCGAACGCGAACATGAAGATTTCAGTGTTCGTGATCTGACCCCACAGCGAGTCGTTCTCGTTGATGGCGCCGTTGGCAAGCTCGAAGGTATCGCGGCCGTCTCCGGCGTTGACCTTCTGGGCCGAGTTCAGAGACGGGAAGATCCCGGCCTGGTTCCACAGGAAGTGGTCGTTGCCGGCACCGCTCATGATGTCGACGATGCCGCCACCCGGCGCCAGGTTGAAGCCGATCTCGAAGCTGTCCCAGCCGCCACCAGTCTTCACCGTATGGACGTTGCCGAGCTGCGGGCTCAGGGTGACGAAGTTGTTTCCGCTGTCGAACTCGGTGCCGCCGCCGGGCACCTTGCCGCTGGTGATCGTCCAGTTGCCGGCGTTGGCGCCCATCGAGTTGGTGCCGTTGCCGAGCGTGATCGTGCCGCCAGCCGCGCTCTGGTAGGTCGGGATCAGCTGGAGCAGGTTGTAGTTCTGGTCACCGCCGGTGATGGTCGAGAGCGTCTGAGCACCACCAAGTGCAGCGATGATCCACTGGACGTTGGTGCCATCGTTGAACCGGTTGGACGTGCCCGACAGGTTCAGGGTCGACAGCCGATTCAGGGTATCGAGCGTCGTGACGATGTTGTTCTGGCCACCCGGCGACCGGTTCATCTGCAGGTTCGCCGTGGTGATCGGGTTCTGCTGGTTCGCGGCCGCAGAGTTGATCTCGAAGTCGCGCAGCACCAGCTGCGGGATCCCGCCCTGCGAGTTCACGTTGTTGGCCGTGAAGTTCAGGGTGTTGTTGGCGGTCGGCAGGGCGAAGTCGAAGGCCATCACCTGACCTTGCATGCTGCCGCCGGGCACGCCGGTCTGGCTGTTGTCGAGGATGAAAGTGTCACCCGACACCGCGTCCTTGAACGTCTGGCCGGTGCCGATGCCGGTGAGCGGGCCATTGATGTGAATGGTCTGCGCGAAGCCGGTGTTGATGCCGACGAAGTTGCTGTTCAGGTTCAGCAGCCCGAGATCAACCGTGTTGGTCGGCAGCACGCCGCCGACACCGCCCACGGTGCCGCCCCACGGGGTCAGCGACTCCAGGGTGATGTGCTGCACGCCGGTCGCCCAGCCCGTGCCGTATTGCTTCAGACCGATGTTGATGGCGTTCGCATTGGTGATCATCGGGTCGATGATCAGCGTGTTCACGCCATTGCCGCCGGTGAACTTGTCCATCGTGTTCCCGCCCTTGAGCGAGCCGTGGAACCCGGTGGTGCCGGCGCCCGAGAAGTCGAGCGTCGTGTCGTTGATGGTGAACAGGCTGTTGCCGCCGAAGACGATCGCCTGGCCAGTGCCGGTGCTGATCACCTCGTTGATGATGCCGTTGACCCGGAAGTTCGTTCCGATCGACAGATCACCGTCGTTGGTCTTGATCGAGCCGGTCAGGCCGCCATTGAAGCCCTGGTAGTTCTGGGCGCTGCCGGCGCCGGTCGTCTCGACCGCCGAGAGGAGCAGCCCGCCGTTTGCGTCGGGCGAGCCGGGGAACGGGAAACCTTCCACGTCGACGTTGCCGAAGACCTGGATCGACTGGCGGATGACATTGCTCTTCCAGATGTCGAGGTCGAAATTGCCGCCGACGGCGATCGTCACCGGGCCGCCGTTCTGGGTCGCGCCGGTGAAGCCCGCCGCAGGCACGTACCTGCCGTCGATGCTGTTGTTGCCGGCATTCCCGGTCACGCCGGCAATGATGGTGAGGCCGCCGACCGAGGTGATGCCCGGGAAGTTGCCCGGATCACCCACATTGAAGAAGGTGCCGCGGAAATCCCGGAGGTCGAGCATGTTGGCGCTCGAGCCGAAGCCCGCGCCGGTATAGGCCGCGCCGGCCTGCTTGGAGCCGTCGACGCCCAGCACGAAGCTGGTGTCGCCGTGCATGATGATGCTGGTCAACGCCGTCGCAGCGAAGGTGTTGGTGGCGCCGTTGATCGTGATCAGGCCGTTGGTGCCGGGGCCGCTCGAGGTGATCGACAGCTTGTCGACGTTGACCCAGAAGCGCGAGTTGGGCAGCCCGGTGATCGGGCTCACCGTCGGGTCGAGCAGCAGGTTCTGCGTCGTCGGCTTCTGCGGGTTGTTCTGGTACTGCATCGCCATGTCGACGGTGCTGCCGAAGATGTCGCTCGGATTGACGAGCTCGGCGTCGGCCGCCTGCGTCAGGTTGAGCAGCGTCAGCTTGCCGCTGGCGTTGGCGTTGATGACCTTGGTCATGCCGAACACGCTCGACATGTCGATCGTCGTGCCACCCAGCTGCTGGCCCGGGTTGATGTTGAAGATCTGGATGTTGTTCGTGGTGAACGCGTTGATCGTCTGCGGCAGCAGACCGGTGGTCTGCAGGAACAGCGTGTTCGGGCCGTCGATCGTGCCCTTGCCGTCGAGGTTGTCGTTCTGGCCCAGCGTGCTCGAGGCCGTCAGCGGGTTCGAGTTCGCCACGGCGAAGAAGGTGTTCTTGCCGTTCGGGTTGCCGACGAAATTGTCGGTCCCCGTCGTCAGGATGAACGAGATCGGCGCCGTCTCGGCGATCTGCGCCGTGCCCTTGGCCGTCGGCACCTGGTCGATCGTCAGGGTCAGCCCCTTCGTCAGGCCGCTCGGATCGTTCGACAGCGTGTTCACAACCACCGTGGCGGTGTTGTTGTTGATCGTCACCGTGCCGTTGATCTGCGACGCCGGCACGACGTTGCCGATCGCGTCACCCGACAGCGTGTAGGTGAAGGTCGTGCCGTTCGGGATGTTCCCGCCGGTGATCGTGTAGGTCACCTGGTTGCCCTCGACGACCGGCAGCGCCGGCGGCGTCACCGTCAGCGTCGATTCGTGGATCGTCACCGTCGGCGAATCGACATTCTGGCCGCCGCTGTTCAGGCGGAAGGTCAGGTTTTGCGTCAGCGGGCCGTTGATGATCGAGAAGTCGGTCCCGACCGTCACCACCGCGCTGTTGTTGGCGTCCAGCGTCACCGTGCCGGAGAGCACGCCGCCCGTCACCTGGTTGGTGCCGCTGCCGATCAGCGACCACGTCTGCGTCGTGCCGGCCAGCGCGCCAGCCGCCACGCCGAACGTGTGGATCGTGAAGGTCAGGCTCTGGCCCTGGTTGATGTCAGCGCTGGCCGGGCTCACCGTCACGGTCTGGAACGCCGTGTCCTGGATGTCGACCGTGACCGGCGCGTTGTTGCCGACCTGGATGGTGACCGGATGGCTGCCGAGCGAGCCGAGGTCGGCCTGCGTGTGCACCGTCACCGAGGCCTTGCCGTTGGCGTCGATCTTGACCTGGCCGGTGCGCTCCGCTGCCGGGATGTGGTCGATGCCGGCGCCGGACAGGGTGTAGGTCTCGATCCGGCCTTCCACCGAACCCTGGGCCACGCCCGTCGTCGTCACCTCGAAGGTGAAGGCATTGCCTTCCTGCACCGAGGCAGGCGCCGTCGTCACCTGGGTGCCCTGCAGGACGTCGACCCCGCCGACCGCCGTCACGGTCGAGCCGCTCTTCAGCGTGAAGGTCAGGTTCTTCAGCAGCCCGTCATTCAGCGCATCGACGTTGGTCTGGACCGTCACCGTCGCGCTGCCGTTGCTGTCCAAGGTCACCGTGCCCGACAGCGGGCCGTTGACCTGGCCTGCCGCCGCACCGCTCAGCGTCCACGTCTCCGTCTGGCCGGCAACCGAGCTGCCCAGCACGTTGATCGTGTTGATCGTGAAGACGACAGACCCGCCTTCGAGGATGGTCGCCGAGCTGGCCGACACGGACTGCGTCGCCACCTCGTTGATCGTCACCGTCGAGGCCGCGTTGTTGGCGACCTGGATCGACACCGTCGTGGTGCCGCCCGGGTTGGCCAGATCGGCCAGCGTGTGCACCGTGATCGTCGCGTTGCCCGACGCATCGAGCGTCACGATGCCCGAGCGCTCCGCCACCGGGATGTGGTCGACGCCAGCACCGGTGATCGTGTAGTTCTCCTGCCGGCCTGCCACCGAGCCCGGCGCAACGCCCGACGTCGTCACCGTGAAGCTGAACGCCGAGCCCTCGTTCACCGGGCTCGTGTTCGTCGTCACCTGCGAGCCCTGGCTGACGTTCACCGTCGCCTGCGCGGTCTGCGATGCGCCGCTCTTCAGCGTGAACACCAGATCCTGCGGCGAGAAGTCGTTCAGCGCATCCGTCAGCGTCTGGACCGTCACCGTCGCGCTGCCGTTGCTGTCCAGCGTCACCGTGCCCGACAGCGGGCCGTTGATCTGGTCGGCCGCCGCACCGCTCAGCGTCCAGGTCTCGACCTGACCCGCCACGGAGCCGCCGGCCACGCCCGCCGTGTTGATCGTGAACACGACCGCGCCACCCTCCAGGATGGTCGCGACGTTCGGCGTCACCGTCTGCACCGCCGTCTCGTGGATCGTCACCGTCGAGGCGGCGTTGTTGCCGACCGCGATGTCGACCGTCGTGTCGCCCGCGCCGGTCAGGTCGGTCAGCGTGTGCACCGTCACCGTCGCGCTGCCGTTGGCGTCCAGCACGACCGTGCCGCTACGCTCGGCAACCGGGATGTGCGCCAGCCCGGGGCCGGTCAGCGTGTAGCTTTCGATCCGGCCTTCCACAGAGCCCGGCGCAACGCCGGTCGTCGTCACCGTGAAGCTGAACGCCGTGCCCTCGTTCACCGGGCCGGTGTTCGTCGTCACCTGAGAGCCCTGGTTGATGCCCACCGTCGCCGTGCCCACCGGCACCGCGCCGCTCAGCAGCGTGAACACGAGGTTCGCCGGCGACAGGTCGTTCAACCCGTTCACCAGCGTCGACACCGTCACCGTCGCCGTGCCGTCCTGGTCCAGCGTCACCGTGCCCGACAGCGGGCCGTTGATCTGGCCGGCGCCCGCGCCGCTCAGCGTCCAGTTCTCGACCTGGCCCGCGACCGCGCTGCCCGCCACGCCCGTCGTCGTGACCTTGAAGATGACCTGCGCACCTTCCTGGATCGTGCCCGAGCTCGGCGTGATCGTCTGCACCGCCGTCTCGTTGATCACCACGTTGACCGGCGCGTCGTTGCCGACCGTGATCGTCACCTGCGTCGTGCCGCTGTCCGCCAGGCTCGCCAGCGTGTGCACCGTCACCGTCGCGACGCCGTTGTTGTCCAGCGTCACCGTGCCGGAGCGCTCCGCAACCGGGATGTGCGCCAGACCGGCCCCCGAGATCGTGTAGGTCTGCACCAGCCCGTTGGCCGAGCCCGCCGCGACCCCCGACGTCGTCACCGTGAAGTTGAACGAGTTGCCCTCGTTCACCGGACCCGTCTGGGTCACCACCTGCGTGCCCTCGGTCAGACCGACGTTGGTCGAGATCGGGCCCACCGTCACCTTGATCGTCTCGTTCGGCGTGTTGAGCTGCGCCGCCGTCACCACCGTGCCGACGTTGATCACCGCCGTGCTGTCGCTGCCCAGCTTGACCGTGCCGGACAGCTGGCCGCCCTTGACGACCGACGAATCGATGCCGGTGATCGTGTACTGGAAGTCCTTGTTGGCCTGCGACGGGTCGGCGTGCAGGGTGATCGCCACCG
Source organism: Reyranella sp. (assembly GCF_044224635.1). Classification (GTDB taxonomy): domain Bacteria; phylum Pseudomonadota; class Alphaproteobacteria; order Reyranellales; family Reyranellaceae; genus Reyranella. The sequence goes on from NZ_JBGAKA010000022.1 coordinate 10,139, forward strand.
TGCCGCCAGACTGGATGGTCGACAGGTTCGGCGTCAGCGAGATGTTCTGCGGGTTGGTCAGCTCCTGCGTGATGATGCCGTCGATCTGCAGGATCGCCGTCGTCACCGTCGCCGGGTCGCTGGTCACCGGAACCACGACGTCGCGCGCGCCCTGGATGTTGTCGATGCCGATCCAGGTCAGGTTGTTGTTGACGAACTTCTGGGCGTAGTCCACCGCCACGTGCGTCTTGTTCTCGACCGACGTCTTGTCCGCACCCTGCGCGCCCGAGATGATGTTCAGCACCATCTGCCCCGGCGGCGTGCCCTGCACCGTCAGCTGGTTGACCCAGTAGGCCAGACCGCCCGCGTCAGGGCCGCGGTTAAACAGATCCTGGTAGATCGCCGTCACGAACGCCGCCGGGTCGCCCACCGCCGGCGCCGCCAGGTAGGAGTAGAGCGCCGTCGCCTCCGGCTGCACCGCGAACGAGTTCGCGATCGCCTGCAGCGACATGCCCGCATTGAACTGAGTGATCCAGTAGTTCAGACCATCCGGGTCGGCCGCGCGGCCGAAGTACCCGACATAGAGCTGACCAATCATCTCGGCAGGCGTGTCGATCGGGAATGCCATGGCTGTAGCCACTCCTCAGCTAGTTCGAAGCAACTTGCTTCTGGTTGAAGACGAAACTGTTGACGAAATTTTTTGAGTCCGCCCCGTCTGGGCCGTCCTGGAGACGCCGCGCTTTCCTCGCCAATTGGCTGGTCGAAGTCCTGCTAAGTCGGTCCAAAACAGCAATCCCCAAACAAAACCCAAACGTCCGGTCTTATGACGAACGGAGCAGTTTTACCTGAGGCTGTCGCAGTATGCAAGTTGCTTCACAAATCGCGCCAGCCACTAATGGCGAAAATGATTTGGGCTAACGGCGCTGAAGAACCGGCCACAACCCCTTGTAACAATTGTAACTCTAAAAGGTTGTGTAACTTCTATATGCCAGCCCTGGCCGAAACGATCAAGAGCTTGTGCAAGGCCAGAGGTAAGACCACGAACGACCACAGCATCTTGCCGACCATCTGGACATCCGGGCCACATGAAGGCAAGGCTCGCCCCGCAACAAGGATAGAATGATGCTTCGAGCGGACGTACCCGGTATCGATTCGCGCCTGCTCGAGCAGCGTGTCCGGCAGGAGCTGGCGGCCCACCCGGCCGATCCCGTGCCTCCGCTGCCGAACGCCGACCGGACGGCCGGGCAGCCGGCGGCTGAAATTTCGGCGCTTCCCGCAAGCGATGCCTCGCCGGCGGCACCCCCACCGGCCGCGCTGCCGCCCGATGCCCCACCAGGAGGGCCAGAGCCAGGAGGGCCAGAGCCAGGAGGGCCAGAGCCAGAGGGGCCGACGCCACGCGGTCCGCTGGGCCTGATCGGCCGGACAATGGCGCGGCTCGGCGCCCTGTACCGCCAGCACAGCCGCCATCATCAGCTGCAACGGCGTTTTTCCGAGATCTGGGGATGGGCCGGCGAGACCGCCGACAGGGTGCATGACCTCAGCCGGCAGATCGACGCGTTGCGCCTGCAATTGAGCGCGCTCGGCGACCAGCATCGCGCGCTCGCGGCCCTCAACCTGACGCAGGCCGAAAGCCAGCGCGTCCTGCACGACCAGCTCGAGGGCCGGCTCGCCCGGCTCGACCGCGCCGCCGTCCGCATCGAGGGCGACCTGCGTTTCGAGCATCGCCGGCTCGCCCGGCTGATCGATGCCGCCGGAGGGGGCCGGCCGCAGGACGCGGGGGCCGGCGACGCTGTCGCCGCCGGATCGCGGCCTGCCGAGCCGGCGCACGCGCGGCCGGATCGGGCGCGACCCGCGGCGCTGTCGGCTGCCAGCGAGCTCTCCGGCCGCTTCGCCCAGGGCTTCGAGGAACGCTTCCGCGGGTCGCGCGAGGACATCAAGGGCCGGCTCCGGGTGCATCTCGAGCGGGTCCGCGGCCAACCGGTCGTGACCCCGCGCCATCCGCTGCTCGACGTCGGCTGCGGGCGCGGCGAGTGGCTCGAGCTGCTGGCCGAGGCCGCGGTGCCGGCCTACGGCATCGATGCCAACCCGCAGATCGTCGATGCCTGCCGGCGGCGCGGCCTCGCCGTCAGCCGGGACGACGCGATCGACCATCTGGCGCGCCTGCCGGACGGGGCGCTGGGCGCGATCTCGGCGTTCCACGTGATCGAGCACCTGGCGCTCGAGGACATGCTGCGGCTGATCGACGAGGCGCGCCGCACCCTGGTGCCGAACGGCATCCTGATCCTCGAGACGCCCAACCCGGAAAACCTCAAGGTGGGCGCCCTCACGTTCCACCAGGACCCGACCCATCTGCGCCCGTTGCCGCCGGTCCTGGTCGAGTACCTGGTGTCGAGCCGCGGCTTCCACGAGGTCGAGCTGATGCGCCTGCATCCCTACCCTGCGTCCTCGCTGGTCAACGAGGACAGCGAGGCCGCGCGGCGGCTGAACGAGCTGCTCTACGGGCCGCAGGATATCGCCGTGCTGGCGCGCCGGGCGTGAGCGGCGGCGCAATGCCCTTCAAGCCGCGCGCCATCCACCAGTTCCATGGCGGCTCCGCCCTTGGCGACGCCATCACCAATGGCCTGTTCTACATCCGCGACCTGCTGCGCGGCCTGGGCTACGCCTCGGAGATGTACATCGAGGACGTGACGCCCGAGCTGGCGGCCGACCTCCATCCCGCGGCGTCCTTCCCCGACAGCCCCGACACGGTGCTGATCGTCCACTTCTCGTGGGCGATCCGCTATTTCGACTGGCTGAAGACGCTCAGCTGCCGCAAGCTGCTGGTCTACCACAACATCACGCCGCTCGAGTTCTTCGAGGAAGGCGGCGAGTTCGAGCGGGTTGCCCACCTCGCCCGCCAGCAGCTCGCCGGCTTGCGCGACCTGGTCGAGGGCGCCTTCGCGCCGTCCGACTACAATGCCCGCGAGCTGCGCGCGCTGGGCTTCCCGCGGATCGAGATCGTGCCGCTGCTGTTCGACCCCGAGGCGTGGCAGACGGCGCCCTGCGATGCCGACTTCGCCCGCCGCCTGGCCGAGGACGACGCCTTCAACATCCTGTTCGTCGGCCGCATCGTCGCCAACAAGTACCAGGAGGACCTGGTGCTGGTCGCCGAGCGGCTCAGCGCCATGATGCGCCGCCCGGTCAAGCTCATCATCATCGGCGGGCTGGGCGCCGGCGCGGAGTATGCCGACCGGGTGCGCGACATCTGCCGCGACCGCGGGCTCGAGGACGTCGTCGATTTCCCCGGCAAGGTCGACGACCGCCGCCTGCGCGCCTATTTCCGCGGCTGCGACGTCTACCTGTGCCTGAGCGAGCACGAGGGCTTCGGCGTGCCGCTGATCGAGGCCATGCAAGCCGACCTGCCGGTGGTGGCCTACGGCGCGGCGGCGATCGCCGAGACGGTGGGCGAGGGCGGCCTAGTGCTGGCCGACAAGGAGCCGGCCACGGTGGCGGCGGTGCTCAAGGTGCTGGCCGAGGAGCCGGCGCTCAGGCGCCGCCTGGTCAGCGCCGGCCGGCGCAACGTGCGGCGCTTCGAGCGCGCCCGGGCGGTCCATCGCCTCGCCCTGCATCTGCGGCAATGGCTCGACCTCGAGCTTGAGGTGCCGGCGCCGCCGGCCGACGCCGCGCGGCCGGCGCAATGGCGCATCGAGGGGCCGTTCGATTCGAGCTACAGCCTCGCCCTGGTCAACCGCGCCCTGGGCGCGGCGCTGGCCGGGCGCGGTCTCGATGTCGGGCTGCATTCGACCGAGGGGCCGGGCGACTATCCGCCGGACGAGGCTTTCCTGGCCGGCGAGCCCGGCATCGCCGAGCTGTGGCGGCGTGGCCGGCGCATGGCGCGGCCCGACATCGTGCTGCGCAACCTGTATCCGCCGCGGGTCAGCGCGATGCCCGGCCCGACCCGGATCCTGGCCAACTGGGGCTGGGAGGAATCGGGCATCCCGGTGCGCTGGATCGAGCAGTTCAACCGCGAGCTCAGCCTGGTCACCGTGGTGTCGCGCTTCGTCGCCAAGGCGCTGGTCGACAACGGCGTGCGCGTGCCGGTTGTAGTGGTCGGCAACGGCGCCGAGCATTTCAGCGGTGCGGCGGCGCCCTCTCCTTCCCTCCCTGGCGGAGCCGGGGAGGTGTCGCCGCCTTGCGGCGACGGAGGGGTCAAGGGCACCACCACTGAAGTTCATGACCCCTCCGTCCCGATTACGGGACCCCTCCCCGGCGAAGCTGGGGAGGAAAGTGGAGCGCGCGACGGCAGGCTGCGCTTTCTGCACGTCTCCTCGGGCTTCCCGCGCAAGGGCGTCGACTGCCTGATCGAGGCGTGGGGCAGCGCCTTCACCACGGCCGACCCGGTGTGCCTGGTGGTGAAGACCTTCCCCAACCCGCACAACGACATCGCCCTGCAGGTCGCGGCGTTGCGGCGGCGCTTCCCCGACCATGCCGAGATCGTGCTGATCGACGAGGACGTCGACAAGGGCCGCATCGCCGGCCTCTACCGCGACTGCGACGTGCTGGTCATGCCGTCGCGCGGCGAAGGCTTCGGGCTGCCGGCGGCCGAGGCGATGCTGGCCGGGCTGCCGGTGATCGCGACCGGCCATGGCGGGCTCAGCGACTTCTGCACGCCCGACACCGCCTGGCTGGTCGACTACCGCTTCGCCCGGGCGCAGAGCCATTTCGGCGTGTTCGCCTCGGCCTGGGTCGACCCCGACGTCGACGATCTGGCGCGGGCGCTGCGCGCCGTGCAGGCCGCCTCGCCGGCCGAGCGGCGGGCCCGCACCGACGCCGCCCGCGCCCTGGTCGAGCGCGTCTTCAGCTGGCCGGCGGTGGCACGGCGGACCGAGGCCGCCGTGGCCAGCCTCGACAGCCAGCCGGCGGTGCGGCCGTTCGACCGCGTGGCCTGGGTGTCGAGCTGGAACGTGCGCTGCGGCATCGCCTCCTATGCCCGCCTGCTGGCCGGGGAGTTCCCCGCCGGCAGCCTGCAGGTGCTGGCCAGCCGGTCGAACGACCGGCTGGCGCCGGACGAGGCCAACGTGGTGCGCTGCTGGAACCAGGGCTGGGAAGATCCGCTCGACGAGCTCCACGACGCCATCATCGCCGGCGGCGCGCGCGCGGTAGTGATCCAGTTCAATTTCGGCTTCTTCGATCTGGCGGCGCTCGGCCGCCTGCTCGACCGCCTGGCGGCCGCCGGCGTGGCCTGCCACCTGGTGCTGCATTCGACGCAGGACGTGCAGAAGCCCGACCGCTTCATGTCGCTCGGCCAGATCGCCGCCAGCCTGGCGCGGGTCCGGCGCATCCTGGTGCACGGCATTCCCGACCTCAACCAGCTGAAGCGCTTCGGGCTGGTCGACAACGTCGCCCTGTTCCCGCACGGCGCGCTCCGGCTCGACCGGCCGGCGACGCCGGCCGGCGAGCCGGTGATCGCCTGCTTCGGCTACCTGCTGCCGCACAAGGGCGTGCGCCAGCTGATCGAGGCGTTCGTCCGCCTCCATGCGCGGCCCGGGAAGGCGAGAGAGGGCGGGCCCAGGCTGCTGCTGCTCAATGCGCTCTACCCGGTGCCCGAGTCGGAGCAGGAGCTGGCGGCCTGCCGGGCCCTGATCGCCGCCCATCCCGAGGCCGCGGCGCAGATCGAGCTGGTCACCGACTATCTCGGCGAGCGCGAGGTGCTGGAGCGCCTGGGCGAGGCGTCGCTGATCGTCTTCCCCTACCAGTTCACCCAGGAATCCTCGAGCGCCGCCGTACGCTTCGCGCTCGCCACCGGACGGCCGGTGACCTGCACGCCGCTGTCGATCTTCGACGACATCGCCGAGGTCGTGCACCGCCTGCCCGGCACCTCGGCGGAGGCGATCGAGGCCGGCATCGAGGAGCTGCTCGGCGCGCCGCAGCGCCTGGCCTCGCTCGGCAGCCGCCAGGCCGCGTGGCTCGCCGAATACGACTGGCGGGTGGTGTCGCGGCGCCTGTGGAACATGCTGCAGGCACCCCCGGTGATCGACCTGGTGGCCGCCGACCGCTGATGCCGCTCCTCATTCTCCTCCCCAGCGTCCTCGCCGGGGAGGAGAATGATCTCCTACAGCATCAGGCGGCCGTCGCGGACGCGGCGGTCGTCGGCCTCGGCCATCATGGCGACGAGGTCGGGCAGCGCCACCGTCGGTTGCCAGCCCAGGCGCTCCTTGGCCTTGGAGAAATCGCCGACCAGCAGGTCGACCTCGGCCGGCCGGTAGTGGATCGGATTGATGGTGACGAGCACCCGCCCGCTGCGCCGGTCGATGCCGCGCGTGGCCTTGCCGGTGCCCTCCCAGCCGATCGAGAAGCCCAGCGCGTCGGCGGCAAGCTCGATGAAGCGGCCGACCGAGTACGCCCGGCCGGTCGCCAGCACGTAGTCGGCCGCCTGCGGCTGCTGCAGCATGCGCCACATGCCTTCGACATAGTCGCCGGCGAAGCCCCAGTCGCGCTGCGCCTCGACGTTGCCGACCTCCAGCACGTCCTGCTGGCCGTGGCGGATCCGGGCCAGCGCCAGGGTGACCTTGCGGGTGATGAACTCGGGCCCGCGCAACGGGCTCTCGTGGTTGAACAGGATGCCGGCGCTGGCGTGCAGATCGTAGCTCTCGCGGTAGTTCACCGTGATCCAGTGGGCGTAGAGCTTGGCCACCGCATAGGGACTGCGCGGATAGAACGGCGTACGCTCGCTCTGCGGCATGGTCTGCGCCTTGCCGAACAGCTCCGAGGTGCTGGCCTGATAGAAGCGGATCGCCGGGTTGACCGCGCGGATGGCTTCCAGGACCCGGGTCACGCCGAGCGCGCCGACATCGCCGGTGTAGATCGGCTGCTCGAAGCTGGTGTGGACGAAGCTCTGGGCGGCGAGGTTGTAGACCTCGTCCGGCCGCACCTGCTCCAGGGCGCGCAGGAGGTTGCTGAACTCGTTGAGCTCGAGGGTGACGGGCCGGATGGCGTCGGCGATGCCGAGCTCGCGCAGACGCGGCAGGGTCTGCGACGCGGCGCGCCGGATGGCGCCGTAGACCTCGTAGCCCTTGTCGAGCAGCAGCCGCGCCAGGTACGCGCCGTCTTGTCCGGTCACGCCGGTGATCAGGGCGCGACGCGCCATCAGGGGTGCTCCAATGCTGAACGCCTCGTGCGCGCGCACGAAACGCGGGCTCGACTAGCACGCGTTCCGCCGAGCGCCAAGCAACCCCTGGGCGGATCGCCGGCCGCGCCGCGCGGCGCTTCGCCCCGGCCTGCTCCGCCGCGGACACATCTCGACTCCCTCGCCCGTCATCGGGTCGTCATCAGGGGAGGCGAGCAATCGTCATCGGGGGAGGCGAGCAAGAGGTGCTCAAACGAAATGATGACCGATCGTCGCGACGATGGTCAAATGGACATCCAACCCGGACTGCGCCGACCTGCTGCCACGACTCCCTTATGCTCACTGCGATCAAGCGGGCCCTCGCCCTTCTTTCCCCCCCTGCCCCGCTTTCTTCCGGGCAGGGCCGATCCCTGGAAGTGCGGGAGATCGCGTTCGATGGCAGGCTGGCCTCTGCCGAGCAGGAAAACGATCGACTGAAGGCGACGCTGCGCGATCACGAGACCAGGCTCGAGCGGCTCGGCCGGGAAAGCAACCAGCTGATCCTGGACAATGTCCGCCTGCGCGAGAAGATCGGCGAGGTCGTGCAGCATCACGTCGGCGCCTGGACATCGTCGCGCCGCGGCCCCGAGCTCGGCCCCGACGACGTCGGCGCCTTCATCGCGGCGATGGACGACAAATTCGACGGCCATCTGAGCTCCGTCCTCAACTACTCGCGCGTCGTCTCGCTCGCCCATTTTGCGCGCTCGATGGAACGGCTGGGACTGGCCCGGCAGGACCATGTCGGGATCGTCTCGGGCAGCCTGCGGGAGTGGGAGCTCGCCTTCCTGACGCCGCAGCGCGTGACCGTCCTCGGCTTCGAGTCCGACCCGGCCAACGACCTCGACCTGTCGTGGTGCGACCGGCCGCCGCAAAACTTCTCCATGACGATCTGCAATCAGGTGCTGGAGCATGTCTTCAACGCGCACGTGGCGTTCCGGAACCTGGTCCACCACACGGCGCCGGGCGGCTACCTCTACGTGACCATCCCGACGATAAACTGCATTCACGGCGAGCCGCATTTCTATTCGTCGGGCTTTCACCCGCGCTTCCTCGAGCGGCTGGCCGAGGAAGGCCGCGTCGAGCTGGTCGAGCTCGGCTTCTGGGGCTCCTACAAGTACCTGATCAACGCGGTCACTGGGTACTGGCTGTGCGAGCGCCAGCTGCTTCCCGGATCGACCCAGGGCGTGCTGTTCCCGGAGCTGGTGACCCGCGACGGCCGCATCCGCGAGGATCGCTTCATCACCGACTGCTGGGCCCTCTTCCGCAAGCCCTGAGTTCCGCCAGCCCGCCCCCCCTTCCGAACTGGATATCGTGCGCCCCATGGATTCTTCCCGCTCGCCCGCCGCCCGCCCGGCCGGCAGGACACTGGATTGGCTGAGAAAGCTGCTCGGCAGGAGCGCACCGCCGCCCGCCCGACCCGACGCGAAGCCGGCCGGCCGGGTGTTCGATTGCTTCATGTTCTCCACCGAGCTCGACGTCCTCGAGGTCCGGCTGGCCGAGCTCGCGCCGGTGGTCGATTTCTTCGTGCTCCTCGAGGCGCCGATCACGCATCAGGGCAAACCCAAGCCGCTGCATTTCGCCGACAATGCCCGGCGCTTCGAGCGCTTCAGGCACAAGATCCGCCACGTCGTGGTGAACGACATGCCGGTCGGCGAGGATCACTGGCGGCGCGAGCGTCATCAGCGCAATGCGCTGCGCGGCGCCATTACCGATGCCGCCCCCGACGACCTCGTCGTGGTCTCCGACGTCGACGAGATCCCGCGCGCCGGCACCATCGCGCTGGCCCGCGACAAGCAGGGCTTCGTGTTCCTCGAGCTCGCCCTCAACTACTACTACTTCAATCTCACGGCAGGGCCCTGGCTCAAGGCCTATGCCGCCCCCAAGCAGGTCATCGACCGCATGGAGGATCTCGCCCTGCCGCGCTGGCAGGAGCTGGCCTACCTGGATCAGATCGGCAGGGCTGCGGACGACGCCGTCATTCGCGATGCCGGCTGGCATTTCACCTGGCAGGGCGGCGTGACCGCGATCATGAGCAAGCTCGACGCCTTTGCCCATGCCGAGTTCCAGCCCCTGCGCAACGCCGTCCTGATCGAGCGCGCCATGCAGGATCGCCGCTTCTTCATCGGCAACGAGGCGCTGAGCGAGATGCCGACCGACCGCCTCCCGGCAACGGTGCGCGAGAATCTCGCCCACTACCGGCAAAAAGGCTGCCTGGCACCGGCGCAGGAGGAGCGGACGGGGGCACGCTCAGGCGCCGCTCGCCCGCTCGGGGAGAGGTTGGGCGAGGCGGTCGCAGGGGATGCGGCGGCCGTCGAAGCCCCCTCGCCGAGCCTCTCCCCCTAGCGGGGCGGAGAAACGTGAAGGAAGGCTGGCGACGGAAGCTGCAGCCTAGCGTTCCTTGAAGGCGCGCGCGAAGTTGTTGGAGATCGGCCCGGCGATGTACTGCAGCGCGGTGCGCTCGCCGCGGTTGATCAGCACCTCGACCGGCATGCCGGTGTGGATCTTGAGGTCGCCGAGCTTGGCCAGCTCCTTGCTATCGATCGTCACGCGCGCGGTGTAGAACGCGTTCGGCACCAGGGTCGGCATCGCGGCGGTCGACAGGCCGGGCCGCTGATCCATGGTCAGGCGGTCGGCCGAGACGTACTCCAGCGTGCCCTCGAGCACCGGCGTGTTCTTGGCGGCGACGGTGGTGAAGCGGAGATGGACCGACTGGCCGGGATGCACCGAATCGATGTCGGCCGGCGAGACCTGGGCCTGCGCCACGATCTTCTCGTTCGACGGCACGATGGCGAGGATGGTGGCGCCCGGCGGCACGACGCCGCCCACCGTCACGTAGGCGAGGTTGATCACCGTGCCGTCGACCGGCGCAGTGATCTCGAGCCGGCGGCTCTGGTCCTCGAGCATGCCGAGCCGCTCGGTCGCCTCGAACAGCTTGGCCTGGACCTCGCGCAGCTCCTTGGTGATCTCCTGGGCGCGGTCGTTGTCGAGCTGCAGGATCTGCAGCTTGGTCTCGCCGATCGTCTGCTGCGCCTTGGCGATCGAGGCGATGTGGTCGGCCGCCTCGCCGTCGAGCCGGCTCGCCTCGCGCTGCAGCGCGAGGTAGCGCTGGCGCGTCACGTGGCCCTTCTTCACCAGGTCCTCGATCATGCGCATCTCTTCGTCGATCAGCTCGCCCTGGCGGGCCTTCGACTTCTGCAGCGCCCGGAAGCCCTCGATCTGCTCCTCGAGCTGCACGATGCGCTGCTGCAGGATCTGGCGCTGGCCCTTGATCGCGGCGTTGCGGGTCTGGAACTGCGCCTCGGCAAGCTTCAGGATCTCGCCCACCTTCTTGTCGGACTTGCGCGCCAGCAGATCCTCGGGAAAGCTGATCGCCTTCTGCTCGTCGCGCTCGGCGGTCAGGCGCGCCTCGGCGGCGAGCTGGGTGTAGCGCTCGCCGCGGGCGACCTCTTCCTGGGCCCGCGTGCGCGTCTCGTCGAGCCGCATCAGGAGCTGGCCCTGCTTGACGACCGAGCCTTCCTTGACCAGCACCTCGGCGACGATGCCGCCTTCGAGATGCTGCACCGAGCGGCGATCCGATTCGACGGCGATCATGCCGGGCGCCACCACGGCGCTGTCGATCGGCGCGGTCGCCGACCAGGCGCCGATGCCGCCGAACACGATGAGGATGACCACGCCGGCGAGCACGAGCGGCCGCACCGCGTTGCGCGGCGGAACCGCGTCCTTGTCCAGCCTGACCTGGGGAATGCCCGCGTTCATCAGCCGTCGCCTCCTTGTCGCGCGGCGGCCACGGCGGCCACTGCGGGTCGTTGCTGCTGCGGTGCGCTCGGCACCGCGGCCGGCCGGACCAGGCCGGCCAGGACTTCGTCGCGCGTGCCGAAGCGCTCGACGTTGCCGCCATTCAGCACCAGGATCTTGTCCATACTGGTGAGAATGTTGGGCCGATGGGTGACCACGACGATCGTGGTGCGGCGACGCTTGAGCTGGTTGAGCGCGTCGGCCAGCGCCGATTCGCCGGCATGGTCGAGATTGGAGTTGGGCTCGTCGAGCACCACCACGCGCGGGTTGCCGTAGAGCGCGCGGGCAAGGCCGATGCGCTGGCGCTGGCCGCCCGACAGGCTCTGGCCGCCCTGGCCGATGCGGGTGTCGTAGCCGCTGGGGAACTGCAGCACGAGATCATGCACGCCGGCGAGCTGGGCCGCCTCGATCACCGCCTGGGCATCGACGGCGCCCATGCGCGCGATGTTCTCCGCCACCGTGCCGTCGAACAGCTCGACGTCCTGCGGCAGGTAGCCGAGGAAGCGGCCGAGCTCGACCCGGTCGTACTGGTTGATGTCGGCGCCGTCGAGACGGACGACGCCGCGGAAGGTCGGCCACACGCCGATCAGCGCGCGCACCAGGCTCGACTTGCCGGAGGCGCTGGGGCCGACCACGCCGATCGCCTCGCCCGAGGCGATGTCGAGGTTGACGCCGCGCAGCACCTCGACCTGGGAGCCCGGCGGCACCACGACCAGGCCGAGCGCCGTCAGGCGGCCCTGCGGCGCCGGCAGCTGCATGCGCTGCGGCTGCTCGGGCGCCATCGCCAGCACGTCGGCAAGGCGGCGCCATGCATAGCGCGTGTTGACGAAGGCCTGCCACACGCCGACCGACTGCGCCACCGGGGCGAGCGCGCGCGACATCAGGATGTTGGCGGCGAAGATCGCGCCGCCCGTCACCTGGCCCTCGATCACCAGGTAGGCGCCGAGCGCCAGGATGCCGAGCTGGGCGACGCCCTGCCAGAACTTGGTCGAGGCCAGCACCGCGCCCGCCCAGTCGCTCGCCTGGGCCTGCAGGGTCAGCGCCTTCTCGTGCTTCTTCATCCACCGCTTCAGCATCTCGGGCCGCATGCCCATGGCTTCGACGGCTTCGTTGTTGCGCAGGTTGGCGTCGACGAAATGCAGCGCATCGATGCTGTGCGTCGTCGCCGCGGCGATGTCCTTGCGGGTGCCGAACTCCTGCAGCGTCGCCAGCGCGAACAGCACGGCGGCGGCGACGATCGAGTAGATCGCGTACCATGGATGGAGGAGGTACAGCGTGAGCAGGAAGATCGGCGTCCACGGCACGTCGACGAAGGTCAGGAAGCCGTTGCCTGTCGCGAATTGCCGCACCGTGTCGAGGTCGCGCAACGGCTGGGCCGAGTTGAGCTGCATCGAATGCAGGCTGCCCTTGGCCATGCGCAGCGACACCCGGAAGATGGCATCGAACACGCGCGGCCCCATGCGCTCGTCGAGCAGGATGCCGACCCGCACCATGGTGCGCGAGCGCAGGGCCTCCAGGCTGGCGTAGACGACGTACAGGATGATCGCCGCCAGGGTGATCATGACCAGCGTGGTCTGGTTGCGGCTCGCCAGGACGCGATCGTAGATCTGCATCATGTAGAGCGGCGACACCAGCATCAGCACGTTGATGAACACGCTGACGGCGGCAACGCCCAGGAATACCCCTCTATAGGCGCGGAAAGCGGCCCATAGCTCGGACGGCGGCGGTCGACTTGGTCTGGGAGGGATCACGATTCACTCATGCCGGAGACATATGGCGCAATTCGGGCGTAGACATCGCGCGATCTACTTACAAAGTCCTTAGGAGCAGGCTGCGCGGCTCGCCGACTGGCCGTTGGATTGCAACGATGACTGCTGGATGATTTGCAATGCGCACCGCCATAATCGCCCTTCCTGGCCCGTCACGTCGGGGCACACCCGGCAAATCCCGACGGCATATTTGCCATAGTTCGCTTTTAGAGTACAGCAACTGTTGCACTGGGCCGCAGAAGGATATAAGAGTCACTTTAGGAGTTCCGCGAACCGGCGTCGTTTGGGGCGGCGCCACTCTCGGCAGAGGGATTGGAGAGAGCGATGTATAGCCATCCGCAGCATCGAGCATCCTACGATGTAAAGCAGCTCCGGCAGGACGCCGGCCGTTGGCTCAAGCAGTTGCGCGAGGCCCGCGGCCTTTCGCAACGCGAGCTGGCAAAGCTGGTCGGGCTGAATTTCTATACCTTCGTGTCGCAGCTCGAATCGGGCCGCGGCCGCATTCCGCCGGATCGCTATCGGGTCTGGGCGGACGCGCTCGGGGTCGATCCGCAGGATTTCGTCAAGGAGCTGCTGCGCTACTACGATCCGATCACCCACTACTTCCTGTTCGAGGCCGGCGGCGAAGGGCACGAGATGCCCCGGGCGACGCCGGACTCGACGCGGCGGCTGATGTAACGCTCTGTTGCGTACGGCGTGAAGTGTGGATTGACGGCAACAGTGCCGGCGATTTAGTGGGCCGGTACGGGGGGACCGTCGACCGCGGAGAGGACTCGCTATAATTTCCGCATAATTCCTGGGCACGACGAGGGTGGGCCACGCGACAGGCGGGGGACCCGATCGGCGAACGACTTTGGGTGGGTGATGGTCGCGATCTTTCGTTTTACCCTTCCGACTCGCAAAGAATGGTCTGCCGCCGAGCAGGCCGAGTTCGTCCGCACTGCCGCGATCCTGCGCGGCACCGGCCTGCCCGTGATCTGCGAGACGGGGGTATCGGACGAGGGCGATCCCTGGGTGATCTTCCTGCGCGAGGACACCGGCGACGTGATCGCCCACATCGCCAAGATCGACGGCCAGGTGATGGCCGCCAGCGCGGCGACCGGCGATGTGGTGTGCGGCCCGAGCTTCCGGACGGTGATGGACAAGGTGGTGCGCAGCCAGCCGCTGGTCCTGCCCGCCGCGTCGCTCGGCGACCGCATCCATCTGCATCCGTCGACGGTGATCATCGCCTTCATCGCCACCGCGCTTGCCTGGTCGCTCGAGGACGATGCCCGGTTGTATGACTGGAAGGTCGACAGCGACGGCACGGTCGCCCTGGTCAGCGGCGGTCGCGATGCCTCGGGCAACGTCCTGCGCGACTCCCTGTTCTCCAAGGTCGAGGCGAGCCGGCTCGGTCTCGACACCGGCAACCACAACCTGTCGGGATCGCTGGTCGTCGCGGCCGCCCTGGCCGCGGTCGCCGCCGTGGCCAAGTCCCTCGAGCTGCTGGGCGACGAGACCGATCGCGTGGCCGCCGTGCCGGATACGACCGATCGCGGCTCCATGGTCGTCCAGCACGACGCCAACGCCGCTCCCGCCGATCCGCAGAATGCCGTGCCCGATATCGCGGCAACGCGCGACTCGTCGGGCAGTGATCAGCTGGACGTCGCCGATCTCGGCCAGGACGGGCTGCTGTGGCGGGGCGTGGTCGACGGGTTGGCCTCGCACAGCATCAAGCTGCTGTTCGACGTCGGCCGGGTTGGCGACCTGCCTGACCTGCCGACGCTGCCGACCGAGAAAGCGGCACTGGCGGACGGCCTGATCGAAACGGTCGCCCTCCGGACGCTGCCACCGGTTTCCGAGATGGCGGCAGAGGAATCGCCCGCACAGGTCGTCGTTGCCGCACCCAAGGTGGAAGCCGAGGCGCCGACGGCACCGGCGACACCGATAACCCATGCCGTGGCCCTGGTGGCGCCGCCGCAAGGCCCGACCTTCACGTTCCACGGCAGCTCGGTAACCGTGTCGTCCGAGGCCTGGAAGCTGCTGTTCTCGCCCGAGCTCGCCCCGCGCCTGACCTTCACCGATGGACCCGACAGCCATCAACCCTCGTCCATCTCCACCGCGAGCACCGATCTGCTGGATGACGTCTCTCAGCCGACGACCGCGGCTCAGACCGCCACGACGCAAGACTCCGGCTACAAGCTGATCGACGACATACTGACCTTTGCCGCCGATTCGAGCCATGAGCTCCGCGCCTCGGCGCCCGCGATCCAGTCTCTCAATGGCGCGCTGGCCGACATGTCGCTGTTTCTGCCGACGGCCGACCGCATCCTGATCATCGACCTGCCCGATCTGAACGCCGGCGTCTTCCAGTTCGTCAAAGGCCTGTTGATGATGTCGGTCGAGGAGGCGGAGAAGCTGATGCCGTCGCTCGATATGCATACCCAGGCGGAATATACCCTGGCCAACGGCCAGACGCTGAAGCTGATGGGCGTCGTCGACCTCAACGACTACCACCCGACGACGTCGGCGCACGTCTAGCCCGGGTTGCCCCTCGCTGGCTCCTCGCATGGAGCGTCATGTCCTCCGGACCGCGGGCGTCTCGCCCGCTCTCGATCCATGAGCAGGCGAGACGCCCGCGGTCCGGAAGAGTCATGAGATGTTGGTCCCGGCCGCACTTCTTGTATGAAAGGCCGCCAACGGCCCTTGCGCGATCCGCGAGGCGGACACAAGGAGCGCACTGCAGATCCATGACGCTTTGGCTAGATGTCGATGACCTTTTCTATTTCGCCGAACGCAGCGCCCGACCGACCGGCATCCAGCGCCTGACCGGCGAGGTCTATTGCGCGCTCGCCGGGCAGGCTCCCGACCGCGTGCGCTTCGTCACGCACAACCAACGACCCGGCCTGTTCAAGCTGGTCGATTGGCAGGAGGTGCACGACACCTATCGCACCATGACCAGCGGCAAGGCCGAGCGTCCGCCAGCCCCGCCGCCGCCCGATGCAGTCGAGACGGGAGGAGCTGCGTCGGCGGCGGCGCCCTCGCTCATGGCCCGCCTGCGCAGCTGGATGTTTCCGCCCTCGCCCGCGCGGCCGGAGCCCGGACCGCGACCGGCGCCGCTGCCCGAGCCGGCCCCCGCGCGGATCAGAGATCTGCGCAACGTCGGCCGGCCGGGCGACTGGCTGTGCGCGCTCGGCGCGCCGTGGCACGACGGCAATTACGCCGAGCGCGTCGGCGAGCTGACGCAGCGTACCGGCATGCGCTTTGCCATGCTGGTGCACGATCTCATTCCGCTGGTCCGGCCGGAGTATTTCGAGCTCGGGCGGGCTCCCGAGTTCGGCAAGGTGATGCGCGAGACCCTGCCGCTCGCCGATGCCATCCTGACGAACTCGTGGTCGACGGCGCGCGACGTCGTGGCCTGGACGGCGGGCCAGAGCATTCCGCTCAAGTGCACGCCGCGTGCCGTGCCGGTCGGCACCGGCTTCGCCCGGCCGCAGCCGGGCCCCTTGCCCGAGGCGCTTGGCGCCGGAGACTTCGTGCTGTTCGTGTCGACCATCGAGACGCGCAAGAACCATCAGCAGGCATTCCGCGTCTGGTGCCGGCTGCTGCGCGACCTGCCGCGCGACAAGGTCCCGACCCTGGTGTTCGCCGGCAGCGTCGGCTGGATGGTCGACGACCTGATGAAGGCTATCGAGGCGACGCGGTGGCTCGACGGCAAGCTGGTGTTCGTCCGCTCGCCGGACGATGCCGGCCTCGCTGCGCTCTATCACGGCTGCCGCTTCACGCTGTTCCTCTCGCACTACGAAGGCTGGGGCCTGCCGGTGAGCGACAGCCTGTCATTCGGCAAGATCTGCGTCTCGTCCGATCGCACCTCGATGCCGGAAGCCGGCGGACCGTTCTGCCTCTATGTCGATCCCGACGACACCACGGGCGCCTACCAGGCGATCCGCCGTCTCATCGAGCACCCGGACGAGCTGGCGAGGCTGGAGCATCGGCTGCGCACCGACTTCGCGCCGGTCGGCTGGTCGGCCACCGCCGACGCGGTGCTTGCCGCGACCCTGGGTGCCGGCGTCCCGCCGTGCTCCTCCACGGCGTTGGGGTGACATGCTTTCTCGTCCCCGCGAGCCGACACTTCTTCGTCCCGCCCCGTAGTCGGGGGAGACCCCCAGCACGCCGGCGTGCACCACGATGCTGAGAAAATCGGGGCGGTGCCCGCCCCCAATCAAAGCTTGGAGAGGAGAATGACGCCTGCCGCGACTCCGGCTCGCCGCGCCGAAGGGGCGATGATAGGGTGGCGGCTCAACCGATGGGAGACGTCATGCGTTCTATTTGGGCGGGACTCACTGCGGCCTTGTTGCTGCTCGGGCTGGCCACGGCATCGTGGGCGCAAAGCGGGCTGGAGCGCTTCGAGAAGGAGCTCAAGCCGCAGATCGAGCTGAAGAACTTCAGCTATGCCAGCAGCGCCCCGCTCGGCAACTCTGGGTTCGTGCTGAACAACGTGGTGGCCGTCATCCCGGCCAACGCCGCGACCGGCGACAAGGAAAGCACGGTCAAGATCGACAAGGTAACCGTCGACGAGCTCGATTTCGATCGCCTGAAGAAGGATGCCAATCCCGACGAAGGCCCGCGCTTCGCCAAGCTCAAGCTCGAAGGCATCACCGGCGACGACGAGCTGTTCACCGCCCTGCAGCCCTACGGCGTGCCCAAGGTGCCGGTCGACATGGCGCTCGACTATCGCATCGACACGGCGGCCAAGGTGCTGCATCTCAACAATCTCGAGATGACGCTGCGCGGTCAGGCCAGCATCGCGCTCGCCATGGTGATCGAAGGCATCAGCGACAAGACGAACGCCTCCTCGGCCAAGGACGACGGCCGCTTGCGCACGGCCAAGCTGACTTATGACGACAAAGGGCTGCTCGCGAAGGTGGTCCCGCCGCTTGCCCAGACCGAGGGCGTCAAGCCCGAGGACGTCGTGAAGACGGCGCTGGCCTCGATCGCAGGCTTCGCCGAGCCGCAGGGACCGCAGACCCTGCAGGCGCTCGACGCCATCGCCTCCTTCATCGTCGACTGGAAGGCGCCCAAGGGGCCGCTGACGCTGGGGCTGAAGCCGGCCAAGACGGCGGGCATCGACGATCTCGACAAGATCATGATGCCCAACGCGCTGACCGACCTGTTCGGCTTCACCGCGACCTATCCGGGCACCAAGCCCGGCGCCGCCAAGGCCGGCAAGTAGGGCGACCATGGACCGGCGTGCGCTTCTGGCCGGCGGGCTGATGCTCGCCGTCGCGCCGGCGGCGGCGCGGGCCCAGGAGACGTTTCCGGCGCGGCCGATCCAGATGATCGTGCCGTTCCCGCCGGGCGGCGTGGCCGACATCACCGGCCGGCCGACCGCACAGGTGATGGGCCGCCTCCTGAAGCAATCGGTCGTGGTGGTGAACAAGGCGGGCGCCGGCGGCTCGGTCGGCGCGGCCCAGGCGGCACGCGCCGCGCCCGACGGCTACACGATCCTGATGGCGCTGTCGTCGATCTCGGTGCTGCCGGTGGCCGACCGGTTGCAGGGCCGCCCGCCGGCCTACGAGCTCGACCAGTTCGCGCCGCTCGCCCTGATCAGCGCCGATCCGACCGTGCTGGTGGTCAGCGCCGACGGGCCCTATCGCACGCTGAAGGATCTCGTCGACGCCGCCAAGGCCAGGCCCGGCACGATCAACTACGGCTCGTCGGGCGTCTACGGCACCCTGCACGTGGCGATGGAGATCTTCGCCGCCGCGGCCGGCATCAAGCTGTTCCACATCCCCTACCAGGGCGGCGGCCCCGCGGTGGCGGCGCTGCTCGGCGGCCAGATCGATTGCCTCGCTTCCGGCCCCGCCGCGGCGATTGGCCAGATCAAGGGCGGCAAGATGCGCGCGCTCGCGGTGTGGGGCGACAAGCGGCTGGCCGCGCTGCCCGGCGTGCCCAGCATGGCCGAGCTGGGCTACGACGCTACCTTCTACATCTGGTCCGGTCTGTTCGCGCCAGCCGCCACGCCGCAACCGATCCTCGCCATCCTGCGCGACGCAGTGAAGCGCACAGTCGCGGATGCGGAGTTCAAGGAGGCGATGGCCAAGGTCGAGACGCCGATCGCTTATCTCGACGCGCCGGAGTTCAAGACGTTCCTGGATCGCGACGCCGATCGGCTGCGGATCGCGGTCGAGCGGATCGGCAAGGTGCCGGAGAACTGAACCGCCGCACGTTGGCGTAGTATTCGCCGCCCCAGTCGAAGCGGTCGAAGTCTACGGCGAAGCCACCGTCGCGCCGGGCCACGGCTGCCAGCACCTCGACGCCGGCCTCGACCACCTCGGTGCCGATGCCGTCGCCTGGAATGGCTGCGATCCTGTAGGTCTTCATCATTGCTCTCCAGTGAGGCGAAGCCTGATCAGCGCTGCGTTGAGCGGCAGATCGAAGTTTCGTCGCGAAGTCGCCGCCCTGATCGCCGCTCGGGCCAACGCCCGGCTGCGCAGGGCATTCCAGGCGTCGGTTGCCGTCACGAGGATCCAAGGGTCGGCGAAGTCGGGCAGATCGGCGCTCGCGAGAGTCACCGACTGGTCAACGACGCCGCCGGGCGACAGGCGCTGGCTGTCGAAGTCCGCGTCCACGGATTTCAGGGTCGACGGTTGGGCCGTGGCGTTGCGCTCCCCCTCGAGCAGGACGGACAGCAACGGGATCGCGCGATCGGCAGACACGCCCAGATTGGCGATCCGCACGGTCACGACCACTTCCTTGCCGCGCACCAGATCGATCGGCTCCAGCTGACCCGGCTTCCACGTCCGGCTCTCGCATCCTTCTTGCGCGAACTTGATCACCCATGCCGGCGGATCGAGACCGATCGGCGGCATGTATCGGTCCGGCACGCCATCGGGACGGCCGCGAACCGACAGGATCGGGCCAATTCCGGCGGCATTGCAGACGTTGATGATCTGGGCGGCGTAGAGCCGACAGTCGATCCCGTAATCGCTGCCGTCGTCGAGGACACGATCGAACTGCGATGACGTCGCGGTACTGAGCAGCGCTTCCCGCAGTCGGGCGAACGGTGTGCCTTCCGGATCGTTGTTGCCGATCGACTTGTCCATCAGCACCAGTCGCAGGGCGCTGAACGTCAGGTCGCCGACCGCGGTCGCGCCGATGGCGGTCGCGGTCAGCCCGGTCTCCGGATGACTCAGCGACGTGGCCACTGGCTGCGCCAGCATCGCCAGGGCGCGGGTCACGATCGCACAATTCCAATGCATGTAGCCATGATCGTTGCGCGGCTTGGCGAGCTTCACCGCCTTGTCGTTGGTGGGCGCGAGCCTGGCGAAATCGACGTAATGATTGGGATACTCGCCGCGCTCGACGCGGTCGTTGGGAGAGACCCGGGCGCGCGAGAGCGCACCGGACCACGATGCGTCGCGCAATGCTGCCGCCGCATGGACGTAGCGCGTGTCCGGCCTGACCCACGGCCGATCGAAGATCGCGACAGTGCCGGTGACAAGCACCGCAATGAGATCGGCGAGCGCTTCGTCGAGAGCTCCGCTCTCCAGCCTGTACTCGATCTTGAGGCTCTCGTAGATCAGCCCGTGGGCGATCTCGTGCGCCACGACCGTGTTGTCACTGCAATAGGCCCAGCGTTTCAACCACGAGCGCGGCAGGCTGTCGTCCGCATTGGCGATGACCACGGCGAAAGCGGACTTGCGCCATTCCCCGGGTTGAGCCGCCGGGTAGACCTGGATCGCGACAGTGACGGGGTCGTGCAGGATCGGGCCGATGATGCCATTGCGATCGCGCATATCGAGCAATGCGCCAACGATGTCCCGCGCAAAGGCGTGGGCGTCGGTGGCGACGCCGGGATTGAGGCGCGACGCCGCCGCTGCCTCGTGCCGCCAGCCCGTGCCGACCAGCGGGAGGAATTCCGGCAGGCTGGTGGCCGAGCCTCTCGTGAACCGACCCGTTCGAATATTCGGACCCTGTCGGCTCTGGAACGAATCGTCGACGAGCTGGTATTGATGCGGTGCATCGGCCGGCAGGACATAGAGGCTGGTCGCGCCCGGATGGTAGGGGCCGGTATTGTCGGCCAGGACCTGGGCATAGCTGCCATCGGGCTCGACATGGAGCAGCTTTCCTCCCTTCTCCTCGAGCGACCAATAGACGATGGCGCCGCGTTTCCATTTTCCCACCAGTCGCGGCTGCGCCGGGAACGCGATCATCAGGCAGGCGTGCTGGCTTTTCGAATCGGGGAAGGACCGGGTCGTGACCTCCGAGCGCAATGCCAGCACATCGGGCCGCCCGAAGGCCGCCCGGCTCGCCAGCTTTATCGTCG
Organism: Reyranella sp.; assembly: GCF_044224635.1. Classification (GTDB taxonomy): domain Bacteria; phylum Pseudomonadota; class Alphaproteobacteria; order Reyranellales; family Reyranellaceae; genus Reyranella. Next base: position 31,134 of record NZ_JBGAKA010000022.1, read on the forward strand.
CATCGGGGTCCGGCGGCACGATGGTGGGCTCGAAGGTCGGCGCCGCCACGAGGCTGTTGTCGAAGCCATCGAGCTGCCAGGTCACCGGAGACCCCGCGGCGGCGGGCCGCGCGGCAATGCGTGCCGTGAGAACAGCGCCGCTGAGCCCGATTGCCTCGCCTCCCACGACAGCGACCTGCTGTCCGGCGATGATGGCCTGATTTGCCGAACGTCCGGTGAGCTTGAATTCCGGTACTTTCGCTGCCGTGCCACTGGGGCTCGGATCGAACAAGTGCCTTCGGTCGGTCCAGAAATGCGCGATGTAGGGGACGACACTGCCGTGATCGAACGACCCCGGCGGAAACGGTCCGAACTTCTGGAAATTGCCGCGCAGCGTCTGAACGACCCGTGTGCCGGTATCGCGCCTGACGTAGCTCAGCTCGCTGTCGGGAAATGCATCAGCGAGGTCATCCAGGGCCTGTAGAACGGGATCGGTCATTGGCACGGCTGCCCTCCTTCGGACATGCTCTGCTAACCTCAGTCCCCGCGGCTTGGCCGCTGACGGGGCACGCTCCGCTCGGCAGCATCCCGCCGAGCGGAAGATCGTGCCCTGAAACCCTCAGTCGTTCGACAATCCTGCACTGGCGCTCATCAGGGCGCGCTGCCCATCGGCGAAGTCCGGATCGACGAAGTCATCGTCGTAGGTGTAGAGCTGCAGAAGCGACATCAGCCGCTCGGTCGCCGCCGGGTCGTTGGCCCAGCGCCGCCGGACCCGCCGAAACATCAGCTTGAACTGCGCGTCCTCCAGCAGCTGCGCCCACTGTGCGATCGGATTATCGCCGCGATACGCCCAGACGGTACGGCATTCGTACCAGCCGCGCTCGCCAGTGGCCGAGATGAAGGTGCCGCGATACTCGATCATCCGATCGTCCTTTTCCGGAATGATCTGCTCGATCCGCGTGATGATGGCGAACTCGTCGTTCTGAAGGTCGCCGATGAAGTCAGGAATGTCGGCCGGCGACACGCCATAGTTCCATTCCCAGAAGGCAATGGTCGGCAGCTTGTCCTGCAGCTCGGGATCGGCCTCGGTCAGGAAATTGGGCGCGCCCTGCGAGCGGACCTCGGTTTCGAGCACGGCGGCGCTCGGCGCGGTGCTTCTGCGGCGCACCAGGGACCGCAGCTTGTCGTGATTGTCGGTCATCTTGTCTCTCCCCTTTCTTGCTCCTTGCCCGCCGGCTGCTCGACGACCAGGCCGAGACGAAAAAGCCGCTCGAGCGAGTCCGCGAACTCGGTCACCGCCCGCGCGCGCTGCTCACGCTCGTCGAAAGTCGACAGGTACTCAGCCTCCGCATCACCTCGTGTCCGTCCGCGGCATAGTTCGAAAACGAGCCAGGCGGCGGGATTTAAGGTGTAGATTTCCCGGGCGGCCGGGTCGTACACGAGGCAGAAGCCCATCTCCGGCACTGGGCGCACGGACAGGTCCGGGACCCTGATCAGCAAGCCAGTCGGGGAGGACACGGAGATCCACTCCATCATTGAGGGACGAGCAGAAGGGATCGGGTGCATCCCATCTGCCATGAAAGGCGTAGGCGGCGGCCCGGCAACCGCCGCGCGTTCCTTCCGACGCCGTGCATTCTGTGCAATGAGCCTCGACCTTGCCTTCGCGCAAGCGCCGATACAGCGGGTCGTTGCGCCACGTCTCGACCAGGCTCGTATGGCGGACATTGCCGAAGTTGACGAACTCGCGCAGATAGGCACAGCCGATCGAATCACCGCGCGCCGAGATGCAGGCCGACTGCCAGCAACAATTGCGGTCATTCGGATGCCATGACTGCATCACGCGCAACCCTTCGGGCGGATCGAGCGACTGCACCGCCGCCATCATCTCGGTCAGCGTCAGCGCGAGCTCGCGCCACAAGGCACGCGCGCGACCGATCGGATAGAAGCGCAGCACGCCGAAACGCTGGGCGCCCAGGGCGCCGGCGAGTCGCATCAGAGCATCGAGCTCCGGCGCCGTCCGGCGATTGAGAATCGTCAGCACATCGACCGGCACGCCCAGTGCGACGAGGTTGCGCACCGCATTGCACGACGCCTCGAAACTGCCGGATGAGCGCGTGAACCATTCATGGGTCTCTGCCGAGGCTCCCATGAAATCGACCAGCACGCGTCCCACGCCGGCATCCCTCAACCGCTGCGCCATCTCGCGATCGATCAGCGTGCCGTGCGTCCGCAGAAGCGTCATCGCCTTGCGCGCGGCATGCCCGAGGACGTCGAGAAAATCGGGACGCCACAGGGGCTCCCCACCTTCGATGTAGAATTGAATGACGCCATCGGCGATCAACTGGTCGACGATTCGCGCCCACTCCTCGCCGCTCAGCTCGTCGGGCTTGGCCTCGGTCGCGCAATCGCCGTAGCAGTGACGGCAATCGAGATTGCAACTTTCCGTATATGAAAGCGCCACCAGCGGCGGAGTTTCGAAGTGTGGCGGTCTCATCTTGAACGTCGCCGAGAACCGGACCAGAGTTGGTTTTACTGAGCAACGTCTGGCTTGTCTATTGCATTCGGCCACGCGAGGTCTGCGCGAGGTCACGCTGGACCGGCGGCGGCAAGGGTGCGGTTGCGAGTGACTGGCTGTATCGCTTGTGGAACCAACAATCCTCACGGCATGCGGTTTTGCGGAAACTGCGGCAGTGCGCTGCAACCCGCGACGGCAATAGAGGGGCCCTCCGAACGGCGTCACGTAACGGTCGCCTTCTGCGACCTCGTCGCCTCGACCGCGCTGGCCCAGCAAATCGACCCCGAGGATTTCGGCGCCGTCATCCTGCAGTTCCGCAACATCATCGCGGAGGCCGTGCATCGCTACGGCGGCCAGATGGTGAAATTCCTCGGCGATGGCGCGATGTTGTGCTTCGGCTATCCGACAGCGCACGAGGATGACACGGTGAATGCCGTCAAATGCGCGCACCGGATCGTCGATGCCCTGAAGCTGATCGATCTCGGCGAGCTCAAGCCGATCAACTGGGCTCCCGCGGCGCGCGTCGGCATCCATACCGGCTTGACGCTTGTGGGAGATCTCGGCACGGGCGAGTTGAACGACCGCGGCACGCTGATCGGCGAGGTGCCGAACCTGGCCGCCCGAATCCAGCAGCGGGCGCCGTCGAACGGCGTCGTCCTGAGCAGCTTCACCCACCGGCTCGTCGAGCGGCGCATCGAATGCCGTTCGCTCGGAACGGTCGAGCTGCCGGGCGTGCGCGATCCGATCGCCCTCTACGAATCGCTCGGTGCCCGGGCCGAGCTCGACGACCCGTTGCACTTCCGCGGCGCGCTTCCCGCTCCTCCGATCGGGCGCGATGCCGAATACAACCTGATCGTCTCGCGCTGGGAGCTTGCCTACTCGGGCAACGGCCAGATCGGCATGGTGATCGCCGAGGCGGGGATGGGGAAGACCCATCTCATGCGTGCCGTCGCCGCGCGCGCGCAACAGGCGAACGCGCGCATCCTTGTGGCGTCTTGCCAACGCGAGACGTCCGGCAGCGTGCTGCATCCCATCGCGGCGATGCTGCGCAAGGAGCTCGGCCTCGCCGACGTCTCGGGCGAATGGGCGATTGAGGCGATTCACGCGGCCATGGAGCGCCTCGGCGGCGACGAGTCGACTTCCGTCGCCGTGGCGACGCTACTGAGCTTCACCGAGCCGGAAGGGACCACGCTGCTCAGCACCTCGGTCAACCGGGCGCGTGCCTTCGCCCTCATCGCCGAGTGGATCGTCTCGACGGGGGACGACCGGGCGACCTTGTTCGTCGTCGAGGATCTGCACCTTGCCGACCCGTCCACGCTCGAGTTCCTTGGCCGCATGACCGGCCACGTGGCAGGCGCCCCTTGCCTGCTCCTCGCCACCGCCCGGCCCGACGTTCCCTCGCTGTGGGATCATCGCAGCCACGGCTTCACCCTGCATCTCGGGCGGTTGCCGACCTTGTCGGTGTCGCGGCTGATCGACGAGTTCGCCGACGGCAATGCGTTGCCGGAGACGACGGTGCGGCGCATCACCCAACGCTCCGACGGCGTGCCACTCTATATCGAAGAGATTACCAAGGCCGTTGTGGAGCACCTGCGCGGCAGCGCTTCCCGGGCGGGCACGCCCGAGCTGGTCATTCCGCCGACGCTGCAGGAGCTGCTGCTGTCTCGCCTCGACCGGCTGGGCAATGCCAAGCCGGTCGCCCAGCTCGCCTCCTGCCTGGGTTTCGAGTTTCCCGGCGAGCTGTTGTTCGCCCTGCGCGACGACGATTCCGCGAGACTGCGCGACATGATCGAAATCCTGGTGCGCGCGGAAATCATGATCAGGCACGGCGTCGGCAGCGGTGCGCACTTCTCGTTCCGCCACGGCCTGTTCCAGGAGATCGCCTACAACTCCCTGCTGCGCAGCCAACGCCATGCCTGGCACGCCGAGATCGCCCACTTGATCAGCTCGCGCTATCCCGAGCTGGCGGAGAAGAGCCCTGAGAATCTGGCGAGGCACTGCGCCGCAGGCGGCCTGCCCGAGCTGGCGATCCAGCATTGGCGCAAGGCGGCCCATCTCGCCTACTCGAGCTCGGGCTTCGTCGAAGCCGTCGAGTTCCTGCGCTCGGCGCTCGAGCAGTTGCCGGAGATCGCTGCAGCATCGACGCACGACGGCTACGAGCTTGCCCTGCAGGTCGACCTGGGAACCGCGTTGATAGCAACCCGAGGCGAAGCGTCTCCCGAGGTCGAGCGGGCCTATAACCGCGCCGAGACGCTCCTTCAGACGACCGACGGCAAGGAACTGAGCTTTCCCGCCTTGCGCGGACTGCAGACGTTCTATCAGGTCCGAGGGCCGCTCAAGACGTCCCACCAGCTGGCGCAGCGCCTGCGCCAGACCGCCAATGCGGCCGGCGACGTCATCTTGCAGGTCGAGGCCCTGCGCCGTCTCGGCTGGTGCCAGTTCTGCCAGGGCCACTTCGCGGAGGCGCGGGAAAACCTGCGGCGCGCAATCGAGCTGTACGATCCCGCCAATGCCCAGCACCACATCGTGCATCACTCGGTCGACCCGACCGTGCTCGGCCGGATCAACCTTGCCTGGCTGGAGTCGCTCGCCGGCAACGGGGAGGAGGCGAGACGCCAGGCGGCCGAGGCGGTTCGTTACGCTGGCGTTCTCGGTCACGGTCTCAGTCTCGCCTACGGCCTCGGTATATCGGCAGCCGTCCACCAGACGCTCGACGAGCTCGAACAGGCCGAGCGCTTTGCATCCGAGACGCAAGCGCTCGCCCGGCGACGGCACCTGCCCTACTGGATCGCTTTCGGCACGTTGATGAAGGGCTGGAGTCGCGCCGCGTCAGGCGACCCGGACGGGCTCGTCGAGCTCGATGCCGGCATCGCCGCCTATCGCGCATCGGGCGCGCGGCTCTTCGTGCCTTACGGTCTCGCGCTCAGAGCCCATGCGCTGGCTGCCATGGCGCGGACGGGAGAGGCCCAGGGCCTGCTTGCCGAGGCGCAGCGCGACATGGCGGACGTCGGGTGCCGGTTCGTGATGCCGCAGGTCCTGCATCTCTCGGCTCTGTGCGTTGCCGCCACGACCATCGATCCGGGCGCAATCAAGGAGGCCTTCGAGGCCGCCTTCACCGAGGCAGCCGACATGGGCGCCGGCCAGGTCGCCCGTGCCGTCCTGGCCGATGGGATGAAGGCCGGGATCTGGACATCGCAGGATATCGCGGCACGACACGATCATGCCCGGAAGGCGCCGCGGGAATTGCCGCTGGGGTGAAGCACCCCTCCGCGCCAACTTCCTATGGGTGAAGCGCCTCTCCGCTGGGAGTGCATGACACGGAAGGTCCCGCGCTGCGCTCGGGGTGACACCGATTCTGTTGCCGCCGACAGCAACGATGTCATCCCGAGTAAGGCGCTTGGCGTCGCAAGCGACGAAAGCGAGGGATCTTTCCGGTACTGACGAGTCCGTGATCAGGTTACTGCTGAGACCGCTTGTCGGAAAATTACCCGCGGGCAAGAGTGGACATCCCTTCCGGAGAAAACACGCGACATGAATCTCGAAGTTATTGCCACCAGCTCGGCCCCCTATCTGCTGAGCGTCCTGCGCATCATGTCCGGCCTGCTGTTCCTGCAGCATGGCACGGCGAAATACCTGAAGTTCCCTGCCCTGCAGGCCTTCGCCAAGATCGAGCCTCTCTCCCTGTCCGGCATCGCCGGCATGTTCGAGCTGGTGGGCGGCGTGCTTCTGATCCTGGGATTGTTCACGCGCTGCACGGCCTTCGTCCTGGCGGGCCTGATGGCCTTCGCCTACTTCCTCGGCCACGCGCCGCGCGGTTTCTTTCCCATCGCCAATGCCGGTGAGCTCGCCGGGCTCTACTGCTTCGTGTTCCTCTACATCGCCGCCGCCGGAGCCGGCCCGTGGAGCCTCGACGCGGCGCGCCGGAAGTAGCTGCAACTGCCCTGCGATCTGCCCTATAGGGTCGTTGTCGGCTCGCCGCGCGCGGCCGTTTCGCTATGCCTGATGACAGGAAACCTGGAGTGACAATCGTGCCCAAGCGCGTTCTGCTTCGCCGACGCACCTTCACCACCCTCGCCGGCGCTGCCGCGTTGGCCGCGCCCGGCCTGGCGCGCGGCCAGGCGAAGTGGAAAGCCGAGAAGCCGGTCACCGTGTACAATCCGTTCGCCGCCGGCGGCGTCACCGACGTGCATCTCCGCCTGCTCGGCGAGACGGCGGGCAAGATCCTGGGCCAGCAGGTCATCGTCGACGTGAAGCCCGGCGCCGCCGGCACCCTGGCCCCGGCCATGCTGCTCAATGCCAAGCCGGACGGCCATGCCATCGCCTGCATGAGCATCAACAGCCTGCGCTATCCGCACTATCAGCAGACCAACTGGCATCCGCTGCGCGACTTCACCTACATCATCGGCCTGTCGGGCTATACGCTGGGCATCGTCGTGCGCGCCGATGCGCCGTGGCGGAGCCTGGAAGAGTTGCTCGAGGCCGGCCGCAAGGAGCCCGAGAAGTACAATTACGGCACCAGCGGCGTCGGCGGCACCGGCCAGCTCATGATGATCGAAGTCGATCAGGCAACCGGCGCCAAGTTCACCCACGTGCCCTACAAGGGCGGCGCCGAATGGATGCAGGCCCTGCTGAGCGGGCAGGTGCATTTCCTGGCCGACGCCTCGCAATGGGCGCCGTTCGTCGACAACGGCCAGTGCCGCATCCTCGCCATGGCGACCGAGCAGCGCATCCCGCGCTACAAGGAGGCGCCGACCCTGATCGAACGCGGCATCAACGTGGTCGGCCAGAGCCCCTACGGGCTGGTCGGGCCGAAGGACCTGCCGCCCGCCACCGTCGAGGCGATCCATCTCGCCTTCAAGGAGGCGATGGCCGATCCGCGCGTCAAGGAGCTGCTCGACAAGTACATCCAGGCCGAATGGTACAAGAGCCCGGCCGCGTACCACGCCTTCGCCGAGAAGTATTATGTCGACGTGAAGCCGCTGCTGGTGAAGGCTGGTCTGGCGCAGAGCTAGGAGGTCAGGCGATGGCGTTGAAGAGGGTTGCCCTGGAGATCGGGATGGGCACCGACATCCGCGGCGGCGATTACACCAAGGCCGCGGTCCGCGCCCTGCGCGATGCGCTATGGCACAACTCGCTCACCGTCGCCGGCGCGGTCGGCAAATCGAGCGACGACATGCAGGTCGAGGTGCTGATCGGCGTGCCCAGGCCCGAGCAGGTCGACACCAGGGAGGTGCTGGCGGTGCTGCCGCACGGCACCGGCACGGTGAAGGTGGTCGAAGGCGGCCTGGAAATTCCCAATGAAGCCGGCACGGACAAGACGGTGATCGCCCAGGCGGCCGCCATCGTCCGGCTCGATCTGTGACGGAGGCCGCGATGCCCGCCAAACGCGTCATCCTCGAGCTCGGCACCGGCAACGACCTGCACGGCGGCGACTACACCAAGGCGGCGCTGCGCGCCGTGCAGGACGCCCTGCACCACAGCTCGCTCGTCATGCTGCGCACCTTGGGCGTCAATCCCAAGACCGGCATGTTCGTCGACGTCACGATCGGCGTGGCGCAGCCTGACAAGGTCGACACCGAAAAGGTGCGCGCCTCGCTGCCGCACGGCGTCGTCACGGTGAAGGCGGTCAAGGGCGGGCTCGACGTGCCCGATCCCGAAGGCAACGACCCGGCCGTGATCGCCAGCGCCGCCGTCTGCGTCCGCCTGGAGCTGCCGTGATGCTGCTTTCCTTCCCCGTAATCGGGGAGGCGAACATTTATGAGCGCACCAGCAGCTTAAAGCCCTGCTCGATGGCGAGGCGCGCCATCGCCTTGAGATCGTCGTCGGTGGCGCTGCTGACCGGGTGGCCGATCACGGCGAAGCCATAGCCCGGCATGCCGAGCACGCGGCTCATCAGCTCGGCGGCGCTGGTGAAGCGCTGGGTCATAACGCTGAAGGCGGGAACGTTCAGGCGCTCGGCGGCGACGGAGTCGTGCAGACTGCACGATGAGCAGCTGCCTCAATCTCCGATGCCGGAGATGACGGCGTCCCATTGCCGGATCTCGGCTGCGATCGGGGCGTCGGCCGGCGCGCTGTAGTTCGACTTGGTCCGGCTCACCACGCGGGCGACGCCGTATTCCTCGCGCAGCATCCGCTCGAGATGACGGAAGAAGCCCTTGGTGCCTTCCTTGCCGTTGGAGATGAAGCCGATCGTGCGGCCTTCCAGCGACGGCAAACGCGGCGCGAGCCGGCCCGCCGCGGGTGCGGTCTCCGGCGTCGGATCGAGAACCTGGAATGTCATGTGCCGCTCCTGTCTTCTATTGCCCTTTTTCGGAGGTCGTCCCTACGGCCACTCCTGTCATCCCGAGCGCAGCGAGGACCTTTAAGGCCGCAAACAAAGTCCCTCGCTGCGCTCGGGATGACAGGAGCATGGTCATCAAAAGCCCCTTCAACTTTTTTCGTCAGCCCTTGGGCGGCTCGCAATCGACGCAGGCGCCGATCGCCAGCGTGACGGCGTGGCTCTTGTTGCCGAGCCAGGGCGGGATGACGGCGCCGAAACCGCCGGCGGGGCCGCCGGCCGCGACGACCAGCAACTGGTCGGGCGACTCCATCGCCGGATAGACGCTGTCGCCGCGATCGCGCACCACGGCGCCCTTGCCGACAGTGGCCCATTCGCGGCGATGGATGCGTGCCCGCTCGTGGATGAAGGCGGCGATGTCGGTCTTGCTCCAGCCGGCGGCCTGCAGGTGTTCGCGCAGCTGCTTGGGAATGATCAGCGCGTAATTGCCGGGATGGATCGAGTAGTGGCGCAGGTTGGCGCGCATCTCGGCAGCGAAGGTTTCGAGGATCTCCTCGGGCCTGGTGGTCCACTCGTTCATGATCTGGCGCGGCGCGCCGGCCGCCATCACCGTCACCGCCGAGGCCTCTTTCGGAATCCCGCGCTGCTCGGCGAGCGGCACCCAGGTCGAATCCTCCTCGTCCTCGGCGACGCAGTAGCTGTACTTGCCGGGATGGCCCAGGGTCGAGCGGTCGATGGCGCCCGGGCGGACATCCATCAGGTTGATCAGGCAGAGCCTGAGCGCCCGGCCGATCACCGCGGTGGCGCGATCGCTGTTGCCCAGCGCATTGAAGGTGCCGGCGGCGCCGAGCTCGCGCCGGATCGGGCCGTTCAGCACCACCAGCACGGCGCAGCCGCCGGTGCTCGCCGTGGCGCCGTGCATCAGGAATTCCTCGCGCATCATCGCCGTCCAGGCGGTGATCACGACCGGGAAATGCATCGGCAGGCAGCCCGCCATGACAGCGTTGACGGCGAGCTTCTCGGCGGTGATCGCGAGCCCGCGCACCGGCTCGATGCCGATCAGCTGGTCGGGCGGCATCATCGCCCAGTCGAGGCAGGCTTCGACCGATTCACGGGTCGGCGGCACGATCGGCAAGCCGTCGGTCCAGCCGTTGCTGTGATAGAGCTCCTGGACGGCGGCGATGCCGTCGACGTCATAGGTCTTGGATGCGAGCTGCACGGGGTGCCTCCATCTGCCAGCATAGTCCTCGCGGCGGACATGCCAAGAACAGCCTGGAACAGCCGCACGTCCAGCGCCGCTTCCAGGCGCTGCACGGCGCGGGTCAGGGCGGGCTGGGAGAGCCGCAGCGCGGCGGCGGCGGCGACGAAACTGCCATACTCGGCCAGCGCCAGCACGGCCTCGTGCTGGCGGGCGCTGAAATCGGGCAGGACGGCGCGGCGCATCAGGTCGCGAGCATGCGCTCGCGATTGCGCTCCCGCAGGATCGGCATCACCCACTTGCCGAAGCGCTCGGCCTCCTCGTCATGCAGGTAGCCCGACAGGCAGAAGGAGTGGCAGCCGAGGTCGATGAAGCTCTGCAGCGTGTCGGCGCATTGCTGCGGGTCACCGACCACGGCGATGCCGGCACCGGGACGCACCTGGGTGATGCCGGTCCACAGATGCGGCTCGATGGTCTCGCCGCTCGCCGCCAGCTCGCGCACGCGGCGGTTGGCCTCCGAGGTCGCGAAGCGCTGGCGCACGAAGGCCTTCTGCGCCTCGCTGGCATGCGCCACCAGCTCGTGCGCGAACGCCCACGCCTCCTGCTCGGTCGGCCGGCAGACGACCTGCAGGCGCATGCCGAAGCCGATGTCGTTCTCGCGGCCATGCTTCGCCGCCATGCCGCGGATCTCCGCCATGTTGGCGCGGATGCGCTCGTAGGTGTCGCCCCAGAACAGATGCACGTCGGAATGCCTGGCCGAGATCTCCCAGGCCTGGCGCGAGCCGCCGCCGAGATAGAATCGTGGATGGGGCTTCTGCAGCGGACGCGGGCGGATCTCGGCGCCCTTGAGCTGGTAGAACTTGCCGTCGAAGTCGATCCGGCCCCGCGCCGTCCACAGCGCCTTCAGGATCGAGACCTCCTCGTCCATGATCTCGTAGCGCTCTTCCTTGCCCCACTTGATGCCTTCCGAAGCGTTCTCCGCTTCGCTCTGGCCGGCGATCAGGTTGATGCAGATGCGCCCACCCGAAAGCTGGTCGAAGGTCGCGATCATCTTCGCCAGCAGCACCGGATTGATGTAGGACGGCCGTGCCGCCACCAGCATGCGGATCGACCTCGAGCGCCCGACCATCATGGCGCTCGAGATCCAGGCCTCCCAGCAGGCGGTCTGCACCGGCACCAGCATGTACTCGAAGCCGGCCGCCTCCGCCGCCTCGACGATGCGATCGAACAGCGCCAGCGATGGCGCCACCTGGGCGCTCGCAAGCCCGTAGGCGGTGGTGTCGCCGGCGGTCGGCAGGAACCAGCCGAATTCCAGTTTGCGCATGCGTCCTCGTGCTCCTGTCGGCTCAACCTTAAGGCTCCGGGACGGAATAATCCCGACGATTTCGCCAATTGGGTTGCTCGAACGATTTGACCTCATCCTGAGGAGCTGCGCGGAGCGTGGCGTCTCGAAGGATGAGAACCAGACGCGATGCCTGTTGCCCATGCTTCGAGACGCGCCCTTCGGGCGCTCCTCAGCATGAGGTGCACCCGAACGCATGCGCAATCTCCGTGACACGGTTGCAGCTGCACTTCTGGCTGGCCGCGGCGGCTCCGACCGGGCACGATCCGCGCGACCTTGAAGAGGGAAGCGAGAATGTTGCAACACGGCAAGCGTCCGACAATCGCATCGCGGCACGGCGTGGTCGCTGCCGCCCATCCCCTGGCGGCGGCGGCGGGCGCACGCGTGCTGGGCAACGGCGGCAACGCCTTCGACGCGGCGGCCGCGACGGCGGCGACGCTGAACGTGGTCGAGCCCTACATGTCGGGCCTCGCTGGCCTCGGCATGGCGACCTGCTACATCGCCGCCGAGAAGCGCGTGCGCTCGCTCGATTACATGACGCACATCCCCTACGAGTTCCCGCTCGAGCGGCTGAAGCGGCGCGAGGACGTGCTGCGCGGGCCGGTCGCCGTCGGCGCGCCGGGCAATCTCGGCGGCTGGTGCGAGATGGTTTCGGCCTACGGCACCAGGAAGCTCAGCGAGCTGTTCGCCCCGGCGATCGCCATCGCGCGCGACGGCTTCTCGATGATCGAGTTCAATGTCGAGGAGATCAGCGGCGCCACCGGCGAGCTCAGCGGCCACAGCGCGCTCTATCCCGAATGGTCGCGCACCTATCTCGAGGGCATCTCGGGCGGCCGGCCGCAGATCGGCGCGGTGCTGAAACAGCCCGACCTCGCGACGACCTACGAGGCGCTGGCGGCGCACGGTCCCGCCCTTCTCTACGGCGGCGAGCTCGGCAAGAGGATGCTGGCCCGGCTCAGCGAGCTCGGCGGCTGCCTCACCATGGACGACCTGATGGCGACCAAGCCGAAATGGGTCGATCCTGTCTCCGCCGACTATCGCGGCCGCACCATCCACGTGCCGCCGCCGCCCTGCGAGGCGTTCCAGTACCTGCTGACCCTGCGCATCCTCGAAGGCTTCGATCTGGCGAAGATGCAGCGCAACGGCACTGACCATATCGACACCGTGCTGCGCGCCATCCGCCTCGCCGCCGGCGTGCGTATCAAGACCGGCGTGCCGTCGACACAGAAGCTCGCCGAGCTGCTGTCGGACGGCCATGTCGAGGGCCTGCGGGCGCGGGTGCGCGACGGCAAGCCGGTGAACGGGCCGACCGAGCAATGGACGCCGGGTGCCGACGAGGGTCATACGACGTCATTCTCGATCGCCGATCGCGACGGCAACATGGTGTGCGTGACCCAGAGCCTGGGCAGCGTGTTCGGCTCGGGCGTGGTGGTGCCGGGCACCGGCGTCTGCCTGAACAATTTCCTCTACTGGGCCGACGTCAATCCGGCGAGCCCCAACCGGGTGAAGCAGGGCGACTACATGCCGATCTGCGTCGCGCCCTCGATCGTCACCCAGGACGGCACGCCGGTGCTGGCGCTCGGTACACCGGGCAGCTACGGCATCCTGCAGACACAGCCGCAGGCCATGGTGCAGTACATCGATTTCGGCTTGCCGCTGCAGCAGGCGATCGAGGCGCCGCGCGCCCGTCTGACCGACGGTCGCGCCGTGCTGCTCGAATCACGTGTCGACGCCCAGGTGCGCGACGAGCTGCGCGGCCGCGGCCACGACCTCGCGAGCGGCCCCGAGTGGACCATGAAGGTCGGCGGCATGCAGGGCGTCGCCCGGGACGCCGGCGGCACCTTCACCGGCGGCTGCGACCCGCGCCGCGACAGCTACGTGGTGCCGGCGTAGCGGTCTCCCTCCTCCCCAGCGAAGCTGGGGAGGTGTCGCGTTATACGCGACGGAGGGGTCATGAGTCATGGGAGAGGGTTGAGCTTGAGGCTCATGACCCCTCCGTCGCCGTATGACGGCGACACCTCCCCAGCTTCGCTGGGGAGGAGAATGAGTCCTGCTTCTGCGCCTACGTCGCGTTCGGCAGCACCACGCGGGTCTGCGAGCGGACGTGCGGGGCAAAATGTGCCCAGCCGCGCATCGCCAGGAATTGCGGCGTCTCCGTCGCAGCAGGCGATTCGAGCTCGTAGACCGTCGTGTAAAGCCGCCGCTGGTGAGTGGTGCGCTGGCCGTGGTCGCTTTCGGAGGTGTCGCCGGTGGCGAGATAGCGACGACCGGACACCACGCCCGGGCAGGCGAGCACGTCGGGCACGTGCACCGCATCGTACCAGCGATTCCATTCGGCCTCGACGGCCGGCTCGACCTCGGCAGTGACGATCATGAGACAGTTTGGCAGTTCGGCCATGGCCATTCCCCTTGCACTGGAGCGTCCGGCACGATGGAATGCCGGCAAGGGAGAATTCTCAAGAGGGATGGTCGATGCGTAAACTGGTTTGGCTGGCGGCGGCCGCGTTCGCCGTTTGGGGCGTCGGTATTGCCGGTGCCCAGCAACAGGAGACGCCGCGCAAGGGCGGCACGATCCGCATGACGGCGCCCTATGCCGCGAGCTTCGGCAGCCTCGATCCGCACACCACGCCGCGGGCCCAGGACGACATCGTCAACAAGGCGATCCATCGCACGCTCTACAACTGGGATTCCAAGGACGGCAAGCTGGTGCTCGAGCTTGCCAAATCGGTGACGCCGTCGGCGGACGGGCTCACCTACACCTACAAGCTGCGCGACGACGTCTATTTCCACAACGGCCGCAAGATGACGGCCGACGACATCGTCTGGTCGTACACGCGCATCATGGATGGCAGCAAGGGATACCCCCCGGCCCGTTACGTGCGCATCATCAAGGGGGCGGTCGACGTCGAGAAGGGCCAGGCGAAGGAGATCGCCGGCCTGAAGAAGATCGACGACTTCACGCTCGAGATGACGCTGACCGACCGTGTCGACCCGGGCTACTCCTTCTTCGTCGGCTCGACGGCGATCCTGCCCAAGGAGGAGGTCGAGAAGGGCAACTTCGCCGCCAATCCCGTCGGGCTCGGGCCGTACAAGTTCAAGGAGCACATCCCGGGCTCGCGCGTCGTCGCCGAGCGCTTCGACAAGTTCTACAAGCCGGGCAAGCCCTACGCCGACAAGTTCGAGGTGCTGATCATGGCCGAAGCGGCTGCGCGCGACGTGGCCTTCCGCAACAAGGAGATCGACACCTCGATTCTGGGACCGGCGCAGTATGTTGCGTATCGCGACGATGCGCAGCTCAAGAACGGCATCCTCGAGGTGCCCGAGATGTTCACCCGCGCCCTCACCTTCAATCACAGCCACAAGCCGTTCGACGACAAGCGGGTGCGCCAGGCAATCAACCACGCCATCGACACCGATCTGATCATCAAGCGGCTGGTCAAGGACAAAGCCTACCGCGCGGTGAGCTGGCTGCCGCTGTCCTCGCCGGCCTTCGACAAGAGCTTCAAGCCCTACGCCTACGATCCGGAGAAGGCCAAGAAGCTGCTGGCCGAGGCGGGCCTGCCCAACGGCTTCGAGTTCGAGCTGACGACAAGCCAGAACGAGAGCTGGGGCCTGCCGATCGTCGAGGCGATCATCCCCATGCTGGCCAGGGTCGGCATCAAGGTGAAGCCCAAGCTGGTCGAGGTGACGGTGCTGACCGACATCGCCCTGAAGGGCGAGCATCAGGCCTATATCGGCTCCAACCTGACGGGCCCCGATGCGCTCACGACCATGCGCGCCTACTACTCCAAGACGCCGCGCACCGCCGGCAACGTCACCGGCTTCAGCAGCCCGGCCTTCGACAAGCTGTTCGAGGAGGCCGCGACGACCATCGACCCGGCCAAGCGCACCGACCTGCTGCGCCAAGCCAACAACCTGATCTACGACGAGGCGCCGGTGTGGTTCTTCAACTACAACAAGGCAGTGCTGGCCTACCAGCCGTGGATCCACGGCCTGCAGGCCAACCCGACCGAGATCACCCATCAGTATCCCGAGGACATCTGGGTCGACCAGCGCTCGCCTGCGAAGTGAGTTTGCGTCTCGGAGGCCCCCTCCCCAAAGGAAGCTCGGGGAGGGGAACCTCATTCATATGCGCATGACCCTATGACTGGATGCTCCACGTTGCAGCCGACGCGAAACAGCCGCTTCGGATTCGATGACTTGCACGCCGCTCGCGCGACAAACACCATGTCATCCCGAGCGCAGCGAGGGATCTTTGAGGCAACAGGAAAGATCCCTCGCTGTGCTCGGGATGACAACATTGTCGGCCGTACCGGCCGGGTAGATGGGGGCGACGACAACTCCTCCCCAGCGAAGCTGGGGAGGAGGTAAGAGTGCTCCTCGTCCTCGCCCGCCGTCTCGGCAATGTCGTGCCCACCGTGCTCGCCGTCGTGGCGCTGGTGTTCCTGCTGTTCAGCGTGCTGCCCGGCAGCTTCATCTCGGGCATGAACGAGGACGGCCGGTCGGTGATCGATCCCGCCGTCATGGAGCGCATGCGCAAGGAGATGGGGCTCGACGACCCGCTGCATGAGCGCTTCCTGAAGTATGTCGGCAAGGTTGCCACCGGCGACCTCGGCACCTCGTTCCGCACCCGCGAGCCGGTGACCAAGCTGATCAGCGCGCGCATCTGGCCGTCGCTCAAGCTGGTGCTGGCCGCCATGGCGTTCGCCATCTCAGTCGGCGTCACGCTGGGCTTCCTGGCGGCGCTCAAGCCGGGCAGCCTGATCGACACCGTGTCGATGGTCACCGCCATCTCCGGCCTCAGCCTGTCGCAGTTCTGGTTCGGGCTGATGCTGATGTACCTCTTCGCCCTCACCCTGAACTGGCTGCCGAGCTTCGGCTATGGCGACGGCGGCATCCGCAACCTGATCCTGCCGGCGATGGCGCTGGGCGTCGGCCCGATGGCGCTGCTGGCCCGCACCACGCGCGCCGCCGTGCTCGACGTGCTCAACGCCGATTTCGTGCGCACCGCGCGCAGCAAGGGCATGAGCGAGCCGCGCGTGGTCAAATGGCACGTCCTGCGCAACGCGCTGGTGCTGGTGATCACCATCGTCGGCCTGCAGTTCGGCTCGCTGATGGGCCAGGCGGTGGTGGTCGAGAAGCTGTTCGCCTGGCCGGGCGTCGGCTCGCTGATGGTCGATTCGGTGTTCCAGCGCGACATGCCGGCGGTCCAGGGCTGCATCCTGCTGATCGTGCTGTTCTTCCTGTTCATCAACACGCTGGTCGACCTCGCCTATGTCGTCATCGATCCGCGCATCCGCTACGGCTGAGGTGTCCCAGGTGAAGTGGGGTTCCAACACCTGGGTCGGCGGCACCCTGGTCTCGGTCGCGATCGGCGTGGCGATCCTCGCGCCCTGGATCGCCATCACCGATCCGGTGATGGACGCCAACCTGATGAATGCCGAGCTGCCGCCGTCGTGGGAGTTCCCGTTCGGCACCGACGCGCAGGGCCGCGACATCTACTCGCGCATCTGCTACGGCGCGCGCATCTCGCTCACCGTCGGCGTGGTGAGCCAGATCTGCAACAGCCTGATCGGCGTCACGCTCGGCCTCACCGCCGGCTACTGGGGCGGCTGGTGGGACGACATGGTGAGCGGCCTCACCAACCTGATGCTGGCCATCCCCTCCCTGGTCTTCGCGCTCGCCATCATGGCGATCCTGGGTCCCGGCCTGGTCAGCCTGGTGATCGCGCTCGGCCTCACCAGCTGGTCCTACTCCTGCCGCATCGCCCGCGCCCAGGTGCTGTCGCTGAAGAGCCAGGGCTACATCCAGGCCGCCCGCATCCTGGGCTACGGCGACCTGCGCATCATGTTCACCCAAGTGCTGCCCAACATCCTGGGGCCGCTGATCGTCATCGCCACCCTCGGCATGGGCGGCGCCATCCTGGCCGAGGCGGCGCTCTCCTTCCTCGGCCTCGGCATCCGGCCGCCCTTCCCGAGCTGGGGCAGCATGCTGTCCGAGGCGCGCGACCAGATCCGCGCCGCGCCATGGCTCTCGGTGTTCCCGGGCCTCGCCATCTTCTTCACCGTGCTCGGCCTCAACCTCCTGGGCGACGGCCTGCGCGACATCCTCGACCCGCAATCGACGACGCGCCGCGCATGACTCCGCCGCCGCTCGCCGCCCCTCTCCTGCAGGTCGAGAACATGCGCATCGCGCTGGCCGGCGCCGGCGCAAGTCACAATGCCGTCGAGGAGGTCTCGTTCGAGATCGGCCGCGGCGAGGCGTTCGGGCTGGTGGGCGAGTCCGGCTGCGGCAAGAGCATCACCGCGCTCGCCGTCATGGGCCTGCTGCGCCGCCCGCTGTCGCTGGCCGGCGGGCGCATCGTGCTCGACGGCGAGGAGATCCAGGACGCCAGCGCCGCGGAGATGCGCCGGCTGCGCGGCAAGAAGATCGGGATGATCTTCCAGGAGCCGATGACGGCGCTCAACCCGCTGTCGCCGGTCGGCCGGCAGATCGCCGAGATGTTCGTGCTGCACCAGGGCGCGTCGTGGAACGAGGCGATAGACCGCGCCGAGGAAGCGCTGCGCCAGGTCCACGTGCCGTCGCCCGAGCGGCGCATCCGAGACTACCCGCACCAGCTCTCCGGCGGCATGCGCCAGCGCGTCATGATCGCCATCGCGCTCGCCTGCGAGCCCGCTCTGCTGATCGCCGACGAGCCGACCACCGCGCTCGACGTCACGGTGCAGGCCGAGATCATCGACCTGATGCGCGAGCTGTGCGCCGCCAAGGGCACGGCGATCCTGATGATCAGCCACGACCTCGGCCTGGTCGCCAACATGTGCCGGCGCGTCGCCGTGATGTATGCCGGCCGCCTCGTCGAGGCGCAGGGCGCCGAGGCGATCTTCGCCACGCCGCGCCATCCCTACACGCAGGGCCTGGTCGATTCCCTGCCGCGGCTCGGCGAGCGCGCGCGCCGCGGCCGCCAGCGGTTGCGCGAGATCGCCGGCGTGGTGCCGACCATCTCCGCCTATCCGTCGGGCTGCCGCTTCAACCCGCGCTGCTCCGCGGCGAGCGAGGTCTGCCGCGCGACGGCGCCCGAGATCACCTCTCTGCCGGACGGCGGGCTGGTGCGGTGCCACCACCATGGCTGAGCCACTCCTGGAACTCAGCGATCTCGCGGTGCACTTCACCGTGGGCAACGCCTTGCGCGGCGGCGTCAAGACCCTGAAGGCGGTCGACGGCGTCACGCTCGACGTCAAGCCGGGCGAATGCCTGGGCCTGGTCGGCGAATCGGGCTGCGGCAAGTCCACGCTTGCCCTCGCCATCATGGGGCTGGTGCCGCCGACCAGCGGCGAGGTCTCGCTGAACGGCCATTCACTCAGGGCGCGCGATCGCATGGAGACGGCGCGCACCGTGCAGATGGTGTTCCAGGACCCCTACGCCTCGCTCAACCCGCGCCAGACGGTGCGCCGCACGTTGGCCGATCCGCTGCGCCTGCACGGCGTCACCGGCAAGAGCGAGCTCGCCGACCGGGTGATGGACATGATGGCCAAGGTCGGCCTCAGGCCCGACCATGCCGACCGCTACCCGCACGAATTCTCGGGCGGCCAGCGCCAGCGCATCGGCATCGCTAGGGCGCTGATCCTGCAGCCCAAGCTGGTGATCTGCGACGAGCCGGTGTCGGCGCTCGACGTCTCGATCCGCGCCCAGATCATCAACCTGCTGCTCGAGCTCAAGGACGAGATGGACCTTGCCTACATCCTGATCAGCCACGACCTCGGCGTCGTCGAGCATGTCAGCGACCGCGTCGCCGTCATGTATCTCGGCCGCATCGTCGAGCAGGGCGGCTGGCAGGAGATCTTCGAGAACCCGCGTCATCCCTACACGCGCGCCCTGATCGCGGCGATCCCCGATCCGTTCCATCGCGCCGACGCGCTGGCCGCCCGCTCCAAGGCGCACGGCGAGATTCCCAGCGCGCTCAATCCGCCGCCCGGCTGCCCGTTCAACCCGCGCTGCCCGATGAAGGCCGACCGCTGCACGCGCGAGCGGCCGCTGCTGGAAACGGTGACGCCCGGCCATGCCGCCGCGTGTCACTTCCGCAACAGCGCGGCAGGCTGATCGGCTCTGCCGGGGAAGGGTCATGGTCTTCCGGGCCGCGTGCGTTCCGCGCGCTCATGAGCTCGAGCGAGCGGGACGCTCGCGGTCCGGCGGAGTTTGATCCAGATCAATGCCTCCTTCCGAGCCCCGCCAAAGCATGTCCATATGAAAGGTACGGATATGCTGGACGCCTGCTACTACTCGCTGATCGAGCGGGTCGACGATGGACGGTTCGTCGGTTGGATTCCGGATCTGCCCGGCGTGACTGCAGCCGGATATACCGAGGACGAGACAGTGCGCGCGCTGTCGCGCAACACCCGCCAATATCTCGGCAAGCTGGTGCTCACGGGAAAGCCCTTGCCGACGCCGCGCACGGTCGACGAGCTGCCGTGCAGCCGCGGCCACCGCATCCTGCGACGTCTCTTGCTGATCGTCGGATAGGTCGTCGGCCTCGACGGGAGCGCGCTCGCGCCCCATATGGACGGCATGCAAAGAAGAGAAGTCGGCCGCATTGCCGATTGGCTGGTCCGGCGCGGCCTGGAGGGTGTTGCTGAAACCGATCTGCTGCGCGAGTTCTGCGACAAGTGCATCGCGGCCGGCCTTCCCCTCGCACGCGCCCTCGTCGTCATCGATACCTTGCATCCGGTGCACGAAGGAACGGTCTTCCGCTGGCGCAACGACAATATCGAGGAGGAAGCGGCGATCCAGTATGGCCGCACCACCGAAGGGTCGGCCGCGGGATCCTGGCAGCGCAGCCCGTTCTATCAGATGCTGCAGACCGGCGGCGAGGAGCTTCGCCGGCGCATCGCATTCGGCGACCCGATCGATTTCCCTTCCGTCCAGGAGATGAGGGACGCCGGCCACACCGACTATGTGGCCTTCGTGCATCGCTTCGCGGGGGACGGCACCATCGGCGAGATGGATTGCGTCTATTCAGGCTGGTCGACGCGGCATCCGTCCGGCTTCGACGATACCGACCTGTCGGCCCTGCGGCGCTTCGTGCCGGCGCTCGGGCTGGCCATCAAGAGCGCGGCGCTGGCGCGCATCGCCGATACACTGGTCGAGGTCTATCTCGGCCGCGATGCCGGCCGGCGCGTGCTCGAGGGCCGCATCCAGCGCGGAGTTGCCGACCGCATCGATGCGGCGCTGTGGTTCTCCGACCTGCGCAGCTACACCACCATCACCGACTCGGCGCCGCCGGGCGAGATCATCCCGCTGCTCAACGACTATGCCGAAGCCGTGATCACCGCGATCTACGAGGCCGGCGGCGACGTGCTGAAGCTGATCGGCGACGGCACCCTCGCCCTGTTCCGCGCCGACGACCCGGCCGAGGCGAGCCGCCGCGCGCTCATGGCAGAGGAGATCCTGCGCACCCGCCTGCACGAGCTCAACGAGCGTCGCCGGGCCGAGGAACGGCCGACCACCTCGGTCTATATCGGCCTGCATGTCGGCGAGGTGTTCTACGGCAATATCGGCAGCAACGAGCGGCTCGACTTCACCGTCGTCGGACCGGCCGTCAACGAGACCAGCCGCATCGCCTCGATGTGCCGCTCGGTCGACCGGCCGATGCTGGTCTCGGCCGATTTCGCCGACGCCCTGCCGCCCGAGGAACGCGCCCGCCTGGTCTCGGTCGGCCGCTTCGCCCTGCGCGGCGTCGGCCGCGCCAAGGAGCTGTTCACGCTCGATCCGGAGCTGATGTAGGGCGGTCTTCGCCGCGGGCGCGCACAACGCCGTCAGCGTCGGGTGTGCTCACAGCGTCCAGTTGGCGCGTTCGTAGGCGATGGCGAAGCCGGTGCGCTGGATGTTGGAGAAGCTGGGATGCGGTTCGCCGGCGAGCGGCTTGCCGGTCTCGGTAGCGAACAGGCGGACGCCCAGCGCCAGCCCGTCGGCCAGACGGCGGGCCAGCAGGGCGCTCTGGCCGCCGCGGCGGCGGGCGTCGGGCTGCACGGCACCGATGCCCAGCCAGCCCCGCTCCCCGGCGACGTACATCGCGGCTCCGCCGACAATCCTGTCGCCGTCGCGCGCCACATAGGCATGCCAGCCGGCACGCCCGACGATGGCGGCAAGCCACGGCGCCAGGCTCTGCGGCATGCCGAAGCCCGCCACCACCGCGCCGCCAAACGCCATCGCCTCCGCAGGCGCTGCCGGCGCGACGACGAGAGCGGTGTCCGGCGTCTGTGCCGGCTCGGGCCCGCGCGCGAACTTGACCCACACGCGCTCGACCCGTTTCAGGCCGAGGCTGTGCGCCCGCCGCTCCAGCGCCGCGGCGCGGCGACCGGGCGCGATCTGCAGGTAGCCATTGGCCAGGCCGGCGGCGCGAAAGCGACTGGCGGCCGTGTCGAACGCCTCGCCGTCGTCGGCGCCGAGGCCGCCGCCGATCAGCCGGTTGAACTGGTAGTGATCGATGCGCCGGCACATCGCCAGCAACGGCCCGCCGAGCTCAGCCGTCTCCAGCCCGACCGCCTGGGCGAAACCCGCCGGCGCCGCTGCGCAATAGTCGCGCCAGGCATCGATCTCGATCTGCTCGAGAGCATCGGTCGCGCCCGTCATGTCGTGGCTCCCTGGACGTCGGCAAGAGCGAGCATCGCCCCGAACCGCGCCGATGCCGCGTCATCGCAGCGAACCTCGCCGTCGAGGTGCGCCGGAGTGAGCGCCAGGGTGGTCGTCACGGCGGTCTCCTTACAGTGTAAGCCTGGCGAAACCCATAGCCTTACGGCGTAAGCTCGGCAACAATGGCGCATGACCAGGCGATCACGTTCGCGCGAGCCGCAACCTGGCGCCGGCCGCCTCGATCGCGAGACGGTGATCGACGCCACCCTGGCGCTGATCGCCGCCGCGGGCATCGACGGCCTCAGCATGCGCCAGCTCGGCCGCGCGCTGGGCGTCGAGGCGATGTCGCTCTACCACTGGTTCCCGTCCAAGGAGCGCCTGCTCGACGCCGCCGCCGACCGCCTGCTGGCACAGGTGATCGTGCCGCCGACGCCAACCGCGGCGAGCTGGCGCGACTGGCTGATCGCGGTCGGGCAGTCGTACCGCCGCGTCGGGCTCGCCCAACCGCGGGCTTTTCCGCTGCTGGCGACGCGGCGCCTGCTGTCGCCCGGCGCCACGGCCTTCCTGCGCGCCAACATCGCCGCCCATCTCGCCGCAGGTTTCAGCGTTCGCGAGGCGCTGCGGGCGACGCGCAGTCTCGGCGCCTTCGTCAACGGCATGGTGCTGGCCGAGGTGGCGCCCACGCCAACGATCGCCTCGCCTGCCGCCACGCCCGCGCGGCGCGAACCGCTCGACGGGCGGCAGTGGGGCGAGACCGTGGCGGCGCTGCGCGCGCCCGCGCTCGACGGCGCCTTCGACTACGGGCTCGCCTGCCTGCTGGACGGGCTCGAGCGCCGGCAACCGGGCGTCGGCCGCCGATTGCACGCATTGCGCGAACCCGGCGCTCGCCCGCAAAAACTCCGCTGAACCGCTTGCGCCGTCCGCTTCGTGATGCGTACGATGCATCAATAAACAAGCCGTCCAATGAGATGGCAGTCTTGGGAGGAAAAATCAGATGTCGAAGACCAAGCGTCGTAGCGTGCTTAAGCTTGCCGGCGGTGCGGCTGCTGCCTCGATGGGCGGCATGGCGGGCATCCTGGCCACCGGCCGGGCCCCAGCCTATGCCCAGCAGAAAACCGTGCACTGGCTCAAGTGGGTCGATTTCGTTCCCGCCACCGACCAGATGTTCAACAAGGAAATGATGCCGGCGGCCGAGAAGGCGCTCGGCATCAAGATCAAGCTCGAGACGGTGAACGGCAACGACCTGCAACCGCGCATCACGTCGGGCATCCAGTCGGGCGCCGGGCCCGACCTCATCATGTCGTTCAACAGCTACACCCATCTCTACGCCAACAGCGTCGTCGATCTCAGTGCGCTGGCCGAGGAGGTCGGCAACCGGGAAGGCGGCATCTACAAGTATGCCCGCGCCATCTGCTCCGACGGCAAGGTCTTCATGGGCATGCCGTGGGCGGTGATCGGCGGCATGATCGCCTACCGCAAGTCGTGGCTCGACGAAGTCGGCGTCACCAAGTTCCCCGACACCTGGGAAACCTATCGCGATGCCGCCAAGAAGCTGAAGGCCAAGGGCCATCCGTTCGGCCAGACGCTCGGCCACACGTTCGGCGATGCGCCGGGCTTCACCTATCCGTACCTGTGGTCGTGGGGCGGCAAGGAGGTCGAGGCCGACGGCAAGACGGTCGTGCTCAACACCAAGGAGACGATCGAGTCGGTCAAGTTCATGCAGGGCCTGTGGAAGGACGGCATGGACGAGGGCGGGCTGGCGTGGGACGACACCAACAACAACCGTGCCTTCCTGTCGCAGACCATCTCGGCGACGCTGAACGGCGCCTCGATCTACATCGAGACGCTGCGCAAGCCGGATCAGTACAAGACGGCCGACGGCAAGCCGATGAACACCGACATCCTGCATGCCCCGCTGCCCAAGGGGCCGGCCGGCCAGTTCGGCTTCCATCTGCTGCAGTCGAACATGCTGATGAAATATTCAAAGAACCAGGACGCGGCGAAGGAGTTCCTGAAGTACCTCCACACCGAGGCCAACTACCGGAAGTTCTTCGAATCGCAGAAGGGCTTCGCGACGCCCTGCACGGTCAAGTGGGAATCCGACAAGCTGTGGGATGTCGACCCCGTGATGACGCCCTACAAGGTCGCGGCCAAGCTCGGCCAGGCGCCGGGCTTCGCCGGCCCGCCGAACGCCAAGGCCCAGGAAGGCCTCAGCAAGTACATCATCACCGACATGTACGCCAAGGCGGTGCAGGGCATGCCCGCCGAGGAGTCCGTGAAATGGGCCGAAAGCGAGCTGAAGAAGATCTATTCCGCATAGCTCGTCGCGATCGTCGGCACAGCAGGATCGGCAGGTAGCACATGGCAGTGACCGCAGTCTCGGGCCTGGAAGCTCGTCGCCCTGTCCCGCGACTGCGGAAACTCGAGGACGAGCGCTGGCTCGCCCTTGCCCTGCTGATGCCGACGGCGATCCTGCTCGGCCTGTTCATCGCCTACCCCTTCTTCGAAGGCGTGCTGCTGTCGTTGACCAGCCAGCGCGTCGGCATCCCCGGCGAGTTCGTCGGCCTGCAGAACTTCGTCAAGGTCTGGAACGACAGCATCTTCCGGACCACGGTCTGGAACACCTTCTGGTATACGGGCGTCACGACGGTGTTCAAGCTGGCCCTCGGCCTGTGGCTGGCGATGCTGCTCAACCGGCACTTCAGGGGCAAGGCGCTGATCCGTGCCTTCATCCTGCTGCCCTTCATCATTCCCACGGTGCTGTCGACCTTCGCCTGGAAGTGGATGTTCGACCCGACTTTCAGCGTCATCAACTGGACGCTGTTCCAGCTCGGCTTCATCTCGCAGCGCATCAACTGGCTGGGCGATCCTGACCTCGCCATGACGTCGATCATCGTGGTCAACATCTGGCGCGGCGTGCCGTTCTTCGCGATCAGCCTGCTGGCCGGGCTGCAGACCATCAGCCCCGAGCTGAACGAGGCCGCGGCGATCGACGGCGCCCGGCCGTGGAACCGCTTCTGGTACGTCACCTGGCCGCTGCTGCTGCCGGTCACCATGGTGGTGATGCTGTTCTCGGTGATCCAGACCTTCGCCGACTTCCAGCTCGTCTACGTCATGACCGGCGGCGGGCCGGCCAACGCCACGCATCTCTTCGCGACCTACGCCTACCAGCTCGGCATCGGCACCGGCCTGCTGTCGGAGGGCGCCGCGATCTCGCTCGCCATGTTCCCGTTCCTGTTCGTCATCGTGGTGGTGCAACTCATCTATATCCGCCGAGTCGAAACCCGATGAGCTGGGAGTCCCGCCGACCATGATCGAAGGTGCCGCCTGGAGACGCTGGGTCTTCTACAACATCCCGCTGATCCTGTTCGTCTTCGTCCTGCTGTTTCCCTTCTACTGGATGATCATCACGACCTTCCGGCCCGACGGCGAGCTCTACCTGCCGTGGAACGCGAAAAACTACCAGCCGTTCTGGACCAACAATCCGACACTCGAGCACATCAAGTATCTGTTCGAGGAAACCACGTTCGCACGCTGGATGCTGAACACGATGTTCATCGCGCTGGTGTCGACGGTCATCTCGCTGTTCTGCGGCGTGCTCGCGGGCTATGCCTTGGCGCGCCTCAACTTCCCCTATGCCGGCAGCCTCGGCACGGTGATCTTCATCACCTATCTGGTGCCGCAGACGCTGCTGTTCATCCCGCTCGCCCAGATCATCCGCAACTTCGAGCTCGGCGATACGCCGTGGTCGCTGATCCTGACCTATCCGACGTTCCTGATCCCGTTCTGCACCTGGCTGATGATGGGATACTTCAAGGCCATTCCCAAGGAGCTCGAGGAGTGTGCCCGCATCGACGGCGCCTCGCGCTGGAAGGCGATGCTCTACATCATCATCCCGGTCGCGGTACCCGGCATCCTGTCGTCGGGCATCATCGCCTTCACCCTGTCGTGGAACGAGTTCATCTACGCCCTGGTGTTCCTGTCCTCGCCCGACCAGAAGACCGTGCCGGTCGGCGTCACGTCTGAGCTGATCCGCGGCGACGTGTTCTTCTGGGGGCCGCTGATGGCCGGGGCCCTTCTGGGCTCGATCCCGGTGGCGATCGTCTATTCGTTCTTCGTCGAGCACTACGTCTCGGGCCTCACCGGCTCGGTCAAGGGATAGGGTCATGGCTGAGGTCTTAGTCCGCAAGCTCAACAAGAAGTTCGACATCACCCACGTGGTGAAGGACGTCGATCTCGAGATCCACGACAAGGAATTCGTGGTTTTCGTCGGGCCGTCGGGCTGCGGCAAGACCACGACCTTGCGCATGATCGCCGGCCTCGAGGCGGTGACATCGGGCGAGATCCTGATCGACAACGCGGTGGTCAACGAGGTGCCGCCGATGGATCGCGACATCGCCATGGTGTTCCAGAACTACGCGCTCTACCCGCACATGAGCGTCGCCGGCAACATGGCGTTCGGCCTGAAGATGCGGAAGTTCGCGAAGAGCGAGATCGAGACGCGCATCAAGCGCGCCGCCGACATCCTGGGCATCGGCGACCTGCTCCATCGCAAGCCCCGCCAGCTGTCCGGCGGCCAGCGCCAGCGCGTGGCGCTGGGGCGTGCCATCGTGCGGGATCCCAAGGTGTTCCTGTTCGACGAGCCGCTCAGCAACCTCGACGCCAAGCTCAGGGTGCAGATGCGGGTCGAGCTCAAGAAGCTGCACGAGCGGCTGGGCACCACGGCGATCTACGTCACCCACGACCAGGTCGAGGCGATGACCTTGGGCGACCGGGTGGTGGTGATGAAGGACGGCGTCGTCCAGCAGGTCGGCGAGCCGCTCGAGCTTTACAACGCCCCCGCCAACCGCTTCGTCGCGGGCTTCATCGGCTCGCCGGCGATGAACTTCGCCGAGGTCACCCTGTCGGCCACCAACGGCACGTTGTGGGCAGTGGCACCGGGCTTCAAGATCGGCCTGCCCGCCGCGCTCGCCCAGCGAGCCGCCAGCCATGCCGGCAAGCCGGCGACGGTCGGCATCCGACCGGAGGATCTGCACATCGCCGCTGCCGGCGACCCGCCCGAGCTATGCTTCGAGGTCGAGGCCGAGGTGGTCGAGCAGCTCGGCTCGGAGATCCTGCTCGACACGCGCGCCGGCGAGACCACCTTCGTCGCCAGCGTCGAGCCGACCCTGCGGGTGCGCATCCACGACCGCCTCAGGCTGGCGATGAACCCCAACCGCCTCCACCTGTTCGACGCCAGGACCGAAGCGGCGATCTAGTCGGAAACGCCTGACGCAAAAAGACCCCTCGGCCTACGGGCCTCGGGATGACACTCAGTGTCACTTCGGCCCGACCCAGCTCTCGATCACGTCCCACTTGGCCTTGCGTTGCTCGGCCACCGGCTTCTTGAAATCATGGCCGTAGGTCGCGCTGTCGAAGGAGCCGTAGGTCGGGTTGGAGATCATCAGCCACTGCCTGCCCCAGAAGGCGAGATCGGCATCGAATGCCTTGACCCGATCGGCCTCGCTGGTGCGGTAGCGGTCGTCGAAATCGCCGAAATTGTCGCCGATGTTCAGCAGCACACGGTAATCCTTGGTGATCACGGCGCGGCGCGTGCTCTTGGCGCTGCCCCAGTCGGGCTTCTCGTTCTGCATCAGGAAGGTGTCGACGTTGCCGCCCATCGGGAAACCGAGCTTCTCCATGTTGGCCCGCGTGTCCTTTTCGGTCTCGGCGCCGCGGTTGGTGATGTAGAACACCTTCACGCCCTTGGAATCGGCATACTTGGTGAACTCCACGGCGCCGGGGATGGCGCGCGACACCTGGGCGGCGCAGAACTCGTTCCAGGTCTTGGTGCTGAAGGTCTGGTTGGCGCGCATCATCCACGCCTGGTAGAGCGAGTTGTCGAGCAGGGTCTCGTCGACGTCGAGCACGACCGCGGCAGGCAGGTTCTGGAAGTCGCCCTTCTGCTCGAGCGGCGCCGCCGTCCAGCTCTTGTCGACCAGCGCCTCGTCGAGGCGGATCCTGGCCAGGGCGAACACGGTGAGCGCATTGGCCCGATATTCGACCGAGCGCTGCGTCCACAGGGTGGCGAGCAGCAGGTCGTTGGGCGCCACCTCCTGCGCCCGGACGGCGCCGCCCGCCGCCATGCCGGTCGACAACGCGGCGAGGACGCTCCCCAACACCAGGAACTTGCGTGCGATCATGGCTTCATCTCCCCCAAAAGCCTCTGCCGGGTCGCCGCGTCGGCGAACGATGCCTCGACCGCCGTGCGCGCGATACGCCTCAACGCCGCCTCGTCCAGGCCCGCCAGGTCGTATTCGGTCCCGAGCGTGGTGTGAAAGAAAGGCGGATCGTCGGAATTGAGGGTGACGCGGACTCCCGCGTCGATCAACCGGTGCAGCGGGTGGGAAGCGCGATCGGGGTAGAGCCCGAGCGCCACGTTGCTGCCCGGGCAGACCTCGAGCACGATGCCGCGCCGGGCGAGCTCGGCCACCAGCGCGGGATCCTCGGCCGAGCGCACGCCATGGCCGATGCGGGTGACCGGCAGGTCGCGGATCGCAGCCCACACGCTTTCCGGCCCCATCACCTCGCCGGCATGAACGGTGCAGCCGAAGCCTGCCTCGTGGGCCAGCCGGTAGGCCGGCGCGAAATCGACCGGCGCGAACCTGGCCTCATCCCCGCCCATGCCGAAACCCACGACATAGCGGTGCGGCTCGGCCACCATGGCCCGCACCATGGCAAGCGCGCGCTCGGGCCCGAGATGACGGATGCAGATGACGATGATGCGGCCTTCGATTCCGAAGTCGCGGCGCGCCCGATCGATCGCGGCCGCCAGCGCCTCGAGCCAGGCGCCGTAGGCGATGCCGAGCGCCGCCGGCCGCTCGGGCGAGCAGAACATCTCGACATAGACCGCCCCCTCGCGCGCCGCGCCGGCCAGGTAGCTGTACAGCACGTCGCCGAAATCGCGTGCCGAGCGCAGGGTCTGGCAGACCAGATCGTAGGCCGCCAGAAAGCTCAGGAAATCCTTCCAGACGTAGAAGCCGTCCGCGCCCATCAGGCCGGGCGGCAGGTCGAGCCCGTTGCGCAGCGCCAGCTCGCGCGCCAGTGCCGGCGGGATCGAGCCTTCGAGATGGCAGTGCAGTTCGGCCTTGGCGATCACGCAAATCCTCGTAGCGGCAGGGTCGGCCTTTGCAGCCAGTTGTCGTCCGGATAATCGGCACGGCCGTCGATCACATGCAAGGAATAGGCATGACGGGAACGTGACGAACGATTGGGCGCGCTGGCGTGCGGCAGCAGCCCATGCAGAACCACCAGCGTGCCGCGCCGCGCCTCGATCGCCACCGGCTCGAGCGCTGGCCACGGCGTCGCGTCGAGTATCTCGGTGGAGAGCCGGCCGCCGCGATGGCGGAAACGCCGGCGCAACGGGCCCCGGTGGCCGCCCGGCAGCGCCACCAGGCAGCCATTGCCGCGGTCGGCATCGTCGAGCGCGATCCAGAAGCCGGTCACGGTCGAGGGCTGCGTGTAGAGGAAGGTCGCATCCTGGTGCCAGTCGACCGGAGCGCCGATGTGCGGCTGCTTGAAGAGATACATCGATTGCAGCAGCAGGGGTCGCTGGAGGCCGAGGGCGCGCGCCAGCGCGGCCAGCTCGGGCCGGCGCGAGACGCGGTCGAACACCGGGTCGAGGTCGTGCAGGGCGTGCCCGATCTTGTTCAGGGCCAGCGCCGTCGGCCGGTCGGTTGCCCCTTCCTCGAAGAAGAAGCGGATGGCGTCGCCCGACTCGCTGAAATACCGATCGTCGGCGTGGCGCTGGTCCTCGGTCGAGAACACCGTGCGATGGGCCGGTGCCGCGACGCCCGCCACCAGCTCGGCAGCGCGCGCCTGGAGGGCGGCGCACTCGGCGGCCGGCAGGAAATCCTCCAGCACCAGGAAGCCGTCGCGCGCGTAGGCGGCGAGGTCAGGGGAGCTCACCGGACGACGCGCTCCAGGATGACCGGCTTCGCCTCGACCTCGCCTGACGAGAGGCGGATCGCCCGCCGCACGATGTCCATCGCCGCCTCGGCGTCGGCGTCGCTCGCGGCATGGACCATGCAGAGCGGATTGCCGGCGCGCACCGGCGCGCCGACCTCGACGACATCGCTGACGCCGACCGACGGATCGATCGCATCGTCGGCATGACTGCGGCCGCCGCCCAACGCCACCACGGCGATGCCGATGTCGCGGGCGTTCATGCCCGCCACGCGACCCGCGCGCTCGGCATTGCACGGCCGGATCACCGGCGCATGGCCGAGGTAGCGGCTGCTGTGCTCGAGGAAATCGTCCGGCCCGCCCAGCGCCGCCACCATGCGCCCGAACTTCTCGGCGGCCCGGCCATCGGCCAATGCCGCCTCCGCGAGCGCGCGGCCGGCTGCGGCGGAGGGGGCCAAGCGTCCAAGCGCGATCATCTCGCCGGCCAGCGCCATGGTGACCTCGTGCAGGCGCGGATCGCGCGTACCCTCGCCCTTGAGATAATCGACCGCCTCGACGACCTCGAGCGCGTTGCCGACGTTGCGGCCCAGCACGCGGTCCATGTCGGTGATCAGGGCGACGGTCGGGAGGCCCGCCTGGTTGGCGACCGCGACCAGGCTGCCGGCGAGATCGCGCGCCATCGCCTCAGTGTCGCAGAACGCGCCCGATCCGCACTTCACGTCCATCACCAGGCCGTCGAGCCCTTCGGCGATCTTCTTCGACAGGATCGAGCTCACGATCAGGGGAATCGATTCGACGCTGCCGGTGACGTCGCGCGTGGCGTAGAGCCGCCGGTCGGCCGGCGCCAGATCGTCGGTCTGGCCGATGACCGCGCAGCCGACCTCGCGCACCACCCGGCGGAATGTCGCGATGTCGGGCTGGGTGTCGTAGCCCGAGATCGCCGACAGCTTGTCGAGCGTGCCGCCGGTATGGCCGAGACCGCGGCCGGAGATCATCGGCACGAAGGCGCCGCAGGCGGCGACGATCGGCGCCAGCATCAGGCTCACCTTGTCGCCGACCCCGCCGCTCGAATGCTTGTCGATCAGCGGCCCCGGCAGGTCGAGATCCGTCCAGTCGAGCCGCCGGCCCGAGCGGCACAGCCCCAGGGTCAACTCCACCCGCTCCGCCGTGCTCATGTCGCGAAAGAACACCGCCATGGCGAACGCCGCGACCTGACCTTCGCTCAAGCTGCCGTCATGGATGCCGCGCGTGACCAGGGCGATCTCCTCGGCCGTCAACTCATGTCCGTCACGCTTCTTGCGGATGATCTCCTGCGGAAGCATGGGGCCTACCGTGCTCCCATGGGCGGTACCTTGGATACCAATCGTGGAGCCGCCGGCGGTTCCGCTGGGAGCGCGCCACTCATGGGCGCCAACTGTGGTCGGATTGGCAACGTCCTCATCCTGAGGAGGCCGCATAGCGGCCGTCTCGAAGGATGGGCTACACACGAAATCGCTGGAAAAGCAGTGTCGCAGCGCCGGCCGCGCTGCCGACCCTTCGAGACGCGACCCTGCGGGCCGCTGCGACCCTGCGGGCCGCTCCTCAGGGTAAGGTTCCTTTGTAAGTTGGCGCCTATGAGCGCATGACGCCTTCTTTCCGCAGGCGCTGCGACCAGGATGCCTGGAGGCGTTGTCACCATCGCCTCAGGCCATCGGTGAACACGCCGTAGCGCTCCACGCGCTCGTTGTAAGCGGCAATCGCTTCGCGATTTTCCTCCAGCCACCGACGCCTCGTCTCGGCAAGCTGCTCGATGAGCGCGCGCTCGAGGGTGGCGGAAAGATCGATCCCCGCCCGGCGCGCCGCGACGAGCAAATCGCCACGGACCCTGAGGGTGACGGGCTGCTTGCGATTCGATTGGGGAGTCCGGCGAGGCATTCGGCACCTCCGTCACATGTAGCGCTCGAGAAAGGCGCACAACAACCGCTGCACGTCGGCAGCGGCCGCCTTGGCGACGGCGAGCGTCTGCTCGTGGCCGAGCTTTCCGGGCACCAGGCCGGCGGCGTAATTGGTCATCAGTGACAAGGCCACGACCTTCATCGCGGCATGCCTCGCCAGGATCGTTTCCGGCGCGGTCGACATGCCGACTGCATCGGCGCCGAGCACGCGGGCGGCGCGAATCTCGGCCGGGGTCTCGAAGCTCGGGCCGCTGAACCAGATGTAGACGCCCTGGTGACAGACCACGCCGGCCGCGGCGGCGGCGGCCAGCAGCGCCTGCGTCAGCACAGGGTCGTAGGCGTCCACCATGTCGACGAAGCGGTTGTTGTCCGGCCCCGCGTCGAACAGCGGGTTGACCCCGGTGAAGTTGATGTGATCGGTGATCGCCATCACCGAGCCAGGCGGCATGTCGAGACGCAGGCTGCCCGCAGCATTGGTCTGCAGCAGCGTCTCGCAGCCGATCGCGGCCATCGTCGCGATCGCGACCTTCATCTCGTCCGGCCGGCCGCGCTCGTAATAGTGACCACGGCCCTGCAGCACGGCGACCGGAGTCGGCCCGACATGGCCCAGCACCAGTCGGCCGGCATGGCCCCCCACCGTCGTCTGCGGAAAGCCCGGCAGCTCGCCGTAAGGGATCGTCGCCACCGCCTTCACCTGGTCGGCGAAACCGCCGAGGCCGGAGCCCAGCACGACCGCGACCTTGGGCCGGAAGCCGGGCGCGCGACGGGCGATCACCTCGCTCATGGTCAACCGAGATGCTGCGGGCCGAATGACATCGGCAGCAGCTGCCCCAGGGTCACCGTGCGATGCAGGCCGTCCGGGCCGCAGAGATGGATCGGCAGATCGTCCGAGGCGAACTCGCGCAGCTTCTGGCGGCAGCCGCCGCACGGCGTGATGACCTCCGGCCCGGGGCCGATGACGACGCATTCGAGGATGCGCTTGTGGCCCGCCCCCACCAGCGCGGCGATCGCCGATGCCTCGGCGCACCAGCCTTGCGGGTAGGCGGCATTCTCGACGTTGCAGCCGCCGTGGATCGAGCCGTCCTCGCTGCGCAGCGCCGCACCGACATGGAATTTCGAGTAGGGCGCGTGGGCGTGCAGCATCATCCGTCGGGCGAGATCAAGCAGGTCGTCCATCGATGCTCCTTTCCGTGGCGCACTAGTGCTCCTTTTCGTAGGGGATGCCGGCCGCCTTGGGCGCCACGGCGCGGCCGATGAAGCCAGCCAGCAGGAACACGGTGAGAAGATAGGGCAAGGCCTGGAAGAGTTGCACCGGAACCTCGCCAATGCCGGGCAGGCGCACGCCCTGCAGGCGGATGGCAATGGCATCGAGCAGG
Organism: Reyranella sp.; assembly: GCF_044224635.1. Taxonomy (GTDB): domain Bacteria; phylum Pseudomonadota; class Alphaproteobacteria; order Reyranellales; family Reyranellaceae; genus Reyranella. The sequence goes on from NZ_JBGAKA010000022.1 coordinate 64,325, forward strand.
CCAAACAGCAGGCAGGCGCCGAACGCCGGGACGGGATGCCACTTGCCGAAGATGATGGCGGCCAACGCGATGAAGCCCTGCCCCGCCGTCATGTCGCGGCTGAAGCCGGCATTCTGGGCGATCGAGATGTAGGCGCCCGCCAGGCCGGCGAACAGCCCGCACAGCAGCACCGCGCGATAGCGCAGCCACGGCACCGAGATGCCGGCGGTGTCGACGGCGAGCGGCATCTCGCCGACGGCGCGCAGCCGGAGGCCGAAGCGCGTGCGCGAGAGGGTCCACCAGGTGAGCGGCACGGCGGCGAGCGCGAGGTAGACCAGGATGTTGTCGCCGGCGCCCGGCAGCAGGATCGGCATCAGGCGCTGCTCGCCGACCAGGGCCGGCGTCTGGCCGCCGCGGTTGAACCAGGCGTTGCCGAGCACGATGGTGAGACCGGCCGCCAGGATGTTGATGGCGACGCCGCTCACCACCTGGTTGCCGCGATAGGTGATGCACGCGACGCCATGCAGCAGCGCCATCCCCTCGGCGGCGATGATGGCCGCCAACACGCCGGCCCACGCCGAGCCGGTGACGGAGGCGGTGGTCGCGCCGAAGAACGCCGCCATCAGCATCTTGCCCTCGAGCCCGACATCGATGATGCCGCTCTTCTCCGAGAACAGCCCGCCCATGGCGCACAGCACCAGCGGCGTCGCCACGCGCAAGGTGGCCGCGAGAGTGAGCAGGACGAAGGAGAGGATGTCGTCCATGGGTTCAGTGCTCCTCCCCAGCTTCGCTGGGGAGGTGTCGCCGTCTTACGGCGACGGAGGGGTCATGAGTCACGACTCATGACCCCTCCGCCCCGTAAGACGGGGCGCCTCCCCACTACGTGGGGAGGCGAATGAGAACAGCCATTGCAGCCATGGCCGCGGCAGGTTCACCAGGGCGCCGGAGAACAGGATGATCAAGCCCTGGATCACCACGACCATCTCGCGGTTGATGGTCGGGATCTCGAAGGCGAGCTCGGCGCCGCCCTGCTGCAGGGCGCCGAACAGCAGCGCCGCCAGCGCGATGCCGAGCGGATGGCTGCGCCCCATCAGGGCAACGGCGATGCCGGCGAAGCCGTAGCCCGCCGGAAAATCGAGCACGATGCGCTGATGCACGCCCATCAGCTCGTTGACGCCGACGAAGCCCGCCAGCCCGCCCGACAGGCACATGGCGAGCATGATCGTGCGCCGGAGGTTGGTTCCGGCATAGATCGCCGCCTCGGGATTGTGGCCCATGGTCCTGAGCGCATAGCCCCACGGCGTGTGCCACAGGAACACCCAGACGCCGACGCAGCACAGCACCGCCAGCACGATCGACAGGTTGAGCGCCGACGGCGCCACCTGGATGCCGAGGCCGGCCAGCAACTCGTGCATGCTGGGCAGCTTGCCTGCGGCGGTGAAGGTGCGGCTCTGCGGCGTCATCGAGCCGGGCGCGATCAGCACATTCACCATCAGGTAGACCATCAGCGCCGACGCCAGGAAATTGAACATGATGGTGGTGATGACGATGTGGCTGCCGCGCCACGCCTGCAGCCACGCCGGCACCGCCGCCCAGGCCGCTCCGAACAGGGCGGCGGCGATGATGGCGAGCGGGATCATCAACCAGGCCGGCAACAGGCGATCGAGCGCCAGGATGGCGAGCCCGCAGCCCAGCCCGCCGATGTAGGCCTGGCCCTCGCCGCCGATGTTGAACAGGCCGCCATGGAAGGCGACGGCCACGGCGAGGCCGGTGAAGATGAAGTTGGTCGTGTAGTAGAGCGTGTAGCCGATCGACTCGGACGAGCCCAGGGCGCCCACCACCAGGAGCCGCAGGGCCTGCAACGGGTCGACGCCGATGATGCGCACGATCACGCCCACCGTGACGAAGGCGAGCGCGATGTTGACCAGCGGCAGCACTGCGATCTCGGCCCAGCCCGGCAGCGGCCGTCGCGGAACGCTCATGCCGCTGCCCCGGCCATCATCAGGCCCAGGGTGCGCTCGTCGGCGCGTCCGGCCGGGACCTCGCCCACGATCCGGCCGGCGAACATCACCACGATACGGTCGGCCAGCGACAGGATCTCGTCGAGCTCGACCGAGACCACCAGCACGGCGCAGCCCTGATCGCGGCTCTTCACCAGCTCGCGATGGATGAACTCGATGGCGCCGATATCGACGCCGCGCGTCGGCTGGCCGACCAGCAGCACCCTAGGCTCGCGCGCCATCTCGCGCGCCAGCACCAGCTTCTGCTGGTTGCCGCCCGAGAAGCTCGACGAGCGCAGCGCCGGCGCGCGCGGCCGGACGTCGAAGCGCTCCATCAGCGAGGCGCAGTGCGCGCCCACCGCCGGACCGTCGAGCAGGTAGTTGCGGCAGAACGGCGGCTCCTCCTGGTAGCCCAGGATCGACGTCTCCGCGGCCTCGAAGGCGGCGACCATGCCCTGGCGCAGGCGATCCTCCGGCACGTGGGCGAGGCCCAAGTCGCGCATCTCGGCCGGATCGCAGGGATGGCGGGCGTCGATCCGGCGGCCGCACACGGTGAGCGTACCGCCGGTCGGTGCCCGGATGCCTGACAGCACCTGCAAGAGCTCGGTCTGGCCGTTGCCAGACACCCCGGCGATGCCGACGATCTCGCCCGCGCGCAGCTCGAAGCCGACATCGTCGAGCAGCCGCACGCCGCGCCGGTCGACCAGGCTGAGATGCTCGGCCTTCAGCAGCACCTCGCCGGCGCTGGGCGGCGCCTTGTCGAGCTGCAGCCGGACCTTGCGGCCGACCATCAGCTCGGCCAATTCCTCGGGGCTGGTCTCGCCCGTGCGCCGGTCGGCGACGATCTGGCCCTGCCGCATGACATAGACATGGTCGGTGACCGCCATGATCTCGCGCAGCTTGTGGGTGATCAGCACGATGGTGACGCCACGCTCCTTCAGGGTGCCGAGGATGCGGAACAGCTGGTCGGTCTCCTGCGGCGTCAGCACGGCGCTGGGCTCGTCGAGGATCAGGATCCGCGCGCCGCGATACAGCACCTTCAGGATCTCGACGCGCTGCTGCTCGCCGACCGATAGATCGGCGATGCGGGCGTCGGGATTGACCGCGAGGCCATACTCGCGGGCGAGCCGCGCCAGCTCGGCGCGCGCCGCCGCCAGGCCGCCCGCCAGCAGGGCGCCGCCCTCGGCTCCCAGCACCAGGTTCTCCAGCACGGTGAAGGTGTCGACCAGCATGAAGTGCTGATGGACCATGCCGACGCCGCGGGCGATCGCGTCGTGCGGGCTGTCCATGCGCACTGGCTTGCCGTCGATGCGGATCTCGCCCGCGTCGGCGTGATAGAGGCCGTAGAGGATGCTCATCAAGGTCGACTTGCCGGCGCCGTTCTCGCCGACGATGCCGGTGACCGCGCCCTGCTCGATCCTGAGCGACACCCCGCGCACGGCATGCACGTTGCCGAACGACTTCCGGATGCCCGTGAGCTCGATGGCGGCGGGGGGCATCACTTGCAAGAATTGTTGCTCATGTAGTCGTGGACGACGATCTTACCGGAGATGATGTCGGCCTTGGCGGTATCGGCCTTGGCCCTCATTTCCGGCGTGATCAGCGCCTCGTTGTCCTTGTCGAGCGCCCAGTCGACGCCGGCTTCCTTGAGCCCCAGCACCTGAACCCCACCCTTCCAGGTGCCGTCCTGCGCCGCCTTGAAGCTGTTGTAGGCAGCGAGGTCGACACGCTTCAGCATCGACGTCAGCATGGTACCGGGGTGCAGGTGATTCTGGTTGGAATCGACGCCGATACCCAGCTTGCCGCGATCCTTGGCGGCCTGCAGCGCGCCGAGTCCGCTCGTGCCGGCTGCCGCATAGACCACGTCGACACCGCGGTCGAACTGGCCCTTGGCAAGCTCGGCGGCGCGACCGGGATCGTTCCAGGCGGCGGGCGTCGTGCCGGTCATGTTCACGATCAGCTCGGCGTTGGGGTTCACGTACTTCACGCCCTGCTCGAAGCCGCACACGAACTTGCGGACCAGCGGGATGTCCATGCCCCCCACGACACCGATCTTGCCGCTCTTCGACGCCATCGCCGCCAGCACGCCGACCAGGAACGAGCCTTCGTGCTCCCTGAAGACGACAGACTGCACGTTGGGCAGGTCGACGATGCTGTCGATGATCGTGAACCGGGTCTGGGGGAACTCCCGGGCGACCTTCTCGAGCGGCACGGCCTGCGCAAAGCCGACGGCGACGATGGGATCCTGGCCGCGCTGGGCAAAGCGCCGCTGAGCCTGTTCGAACTGGGTCTCGTTGCCAGGCTCGAACTCGGCGACACTGACCTTCGCCTCCTTCGCGAACTTCTCGGCGCCCATGCTGACGCCTTCGTTGAACGATTTGTCGAACTTGCCGCCGGTGCTGTAGATGACCGCAGGCTTGACGGCATTCTGCGCCGCCGCGCCGGCGGCGAGCGCCGCCACGGCAGCCAGCGCGACGAGCGATCCGACCCAACGATTCATGACGGCTCCCGGATACTTGGGCACAAGCGCGAATTCGAATCCCTCCTCCGTAATCGGGCAGGGCTTTCGGACAAAAATTCCGTCATCCCGACCGGAGCCGCCCAAAGGGCGGCGCAGTCGAGGGACCTTTCTTGCTGATACCGCAGTAAGAAAGGTCCCTCCACTGCGCCTCGCTACGCGCGGCTCCGGTCGGGATGACGGAATTTCTTTCATATGCGAATCCCCTGCCTGATTACGGGGGAGGGATTCGAAATCCGTCTGACCAGCCGCGTCACTTGCAGGCGTTGTTGCTCATGTAATCGTGGACGACGATCTTGCCCGCGGCGATCTCGGCCTTGGCGGCATCGACCTTGGCCTTCATCTCCGGCGTGATCAGCTTCTCGTTGTCCTTGTCGAGCGCCCAGTCGACGCCGCCTTCCTTGAGGCCCAGCACCTGCACGCCGGCCTTCCAGGTGCCGTCCTGCGCCGCCTTGAAGCTGTTGTAGGTGGCGAGATCGACGCGCTTCAGCATGGAGGTCAGGATCGACCCGGGATGCAGATGGTTCTGGTTCGAATCGACGCCGATGCCGAGCTTGCCACGATCCTTGGCTGCCTGCAGCACGCCAATGCCGGTCGCGCCGGCGGCGGCATAGACGACGTCGACGCCGCGGTCGAACTGGCCCTTGGCCAGCTCGGCGCCGCGGCCCGGATCGTTCCAGGCGGCCGGCGTCGTTCCGGTCATGTTGGCGATCAGCTCGACCTTGGGATTGGCGTACTTGATGCCCTGCTCGTAGCCGCACTGGAAGCGGCGGATCAGGGGAATGTCCATGCCGCCGACGAAGCCGACCTTGCCGGTCTTCGACGCCATCGCCGCCAGCATGCCGACCAGGAACGAGCCCTCCTGCTCCTTGAACACGATCGATTGCACGTTGGGCAGGTTCACGACGCTGTCGATAATGGTGAAGCGGAGATTGGGAAATTCCTTGCCGACCTTCTCCAGGGCCACAGCCTGGGAGAAGCTGACGACGACGATGGGATCCTGGCCGCGCTGGGCGAAGCGGCGCTGCGCCTGCTCGAACTGGGTCTCGTTGGTCGGCTCGAACTCGGCGACAGCAATACCCGACTCCTTCTTGAACCGTTCGGCCCCCATGCTCACGCCTTCGTTGAAGGACTTGTCGAACTTGCCGCCGGTGCTGAAGACGATGGCCGGTTTGACCGCGGTCTGCGCCACGGCCAGCGTGGCCAAGGCTCCAGCGGCAACAATTCCGACCAATAGTCCGATCCAGCGCTTCATGGCGGTCCCCGTTGCTCGTTGGCGCGTACGCTTCACCTTTGTTGCAGCGAGTGTGGACCGCGGCGCGCGCCGGGTCTAGGCAAGTGTGCGGCACGGGACTTGCAGCCTCGGGAGTCGGCACGCTGCCGGTACGCAGGACAGGGAGGGAACATGGCCGAGTACGATCTGGTCATCCGAAACGGCACCATCGCCACGGCTTCAGACGTGGTGAAGGGCGACATCGGCATCGTCGCCGGCCGGGTGGTGGCGCTGGGCGAGCGGCTCGACAAGGGCAGGCGCGAGATCGACGCCAGCGGCCTGATCGCCGTGCCGGGCGGCATCGACGCCCACGTCCATTTCGACCAGGACACCGCCGACGGCTCGGAGTTCTGCGACGATTTCGAGAGTGGCAGCCGGGCGGCCGCGGCCGGCGGCACGACCACCATCATCCCCTTCGCCTACCAGGCGCGCGGCCAGTCGCTGCGCGACGTGGTCAACCGCTACCACAAGCGGGCCGACGGCAAGTCGCTGATCGACTACGCCTTCCACGTCATCCTGTCCGATCCCAGCGAGAAGATCATGGGCCAGGATTTTCCGGCGCTGGTGGCCGACGGCTACACCTCGTTCAAGGTCTACATGACCTACGACGATTTGAAGCTCGGCGACCGCGAGATGCTCGACGCGCTGGCGGCGGCGCGGCGCGAGCAGGCCATGCTGATGATCCATGCCGAGAATTCCGACTGCATCGCCTGGCTGACCGAGCGGCTGGAATGGAAGGGCATGACGGCGGCCAAGTTCCATGCCACCTCGCGTCCGTACGTCGTCGAGCGCGAGGCCACCCACCGCGCGATCTCGCTGGCCGAGCTGCTCGACGTGCCGATGCTGCTGGTCCATGTCTCGGCCAAGGAAGCCATGCACGAGATCCAGCGCGCCCAGGCGCGCGGCCTGAAGGTCTACGGCGAGACCTGCCCGCAATACCTGTTCCTGAGCGAGGAGGATTTCGACAAGCCGGGCGACGAGGGTGCCAAGTGCGTGTGCTCGCCGCCGCCACGCGGCGTCGACAACCAGGAGCACATCTGGACCGGCCTGTCGGCCAACACCTTCCAGGTGCTGTCGTCCGACCATGCCGCGTTCAAGTACGATGACGTGCGCGGCAAGAAGCTGCCGGGCGCAGCACAGAGCTTCCGCAAGATCCCCAACGGCGTGCCGGGCGTCGAGACCCGCCTGCCGCTGCTGTTCTCCGAAGGCGTCGGCAAGGGCCGCATCAGCCTGCAGCAGTTCGTGGCGCTCTCCGCGACCAACGCCGCCAAGATCTACGGCCTGCATCCGCGCAAGGGCACCATCGCGGTCGGCGCCGATGCCGACATCGTGCTGTGGGACCCGGCCCGCAAGGTGACGCTCACCAACCCGATGCTCCATCACAATTGCGACTACACGCCCTATGAGGGCCGCGAGCTCACCGGCTACCCGGTGATGACTTTTTCACGCGGCGAGCTCGTCATGGAGGAAGCGCGCATGAGCGGTTCGGCCGGTCGCGGCCTGTTCCAGAAATGCGCCCGCCCCGAAGCCGCCCGCCCACGCGGCAAGCCGCTGATCGACCCGTCGATCTTCAGCTGAGGGGTTAGCGGCGCACGCTCTTCTTCGCCGGGGAGGAAAATGAAGGCACGCAACTCATCGAACAGCCCGACGTTTGGAAGACTGGCGCCGACAGCCGGGATAGGCTCGTGCCAAACCTTAGGCGGAGAACGCACGTGAAGATCGGTGGATCACTTCTTGGGATCGTGGCGTCGCTGGCGGTGATCGGGATTGCTGCTCCCGCCACCGCGCAAACGGCGACGGCAACCCTGAAGGATGCCGGCGGCAAGGAGGTGGGCAAGGCCGACCTTACGGAGACGCCGCACGGCGTGCTGCTCAAGCTCTCGCTGAAAGGCCTCCCCGCCGGCCAGCGCGCCTTCCACATCCACGCGGTCGGCAAGTGCGAGCCGCCTTTCACCAGCGCCGGCGGGCACTTCAATCCAGGCGGCAACAAGCACGGCATGGAGGCGGCCGGGGGCGCCCATGCCGGCGACATGCCCAACTTGTTCGTTCCGGCCAGTGGCGAGCTGATCGTAGAGATCGCCAATCCGGCAATCACGCTCGCCGAGGGCAAGCCGAACAGCGTGTTCCACCCCGACGGCACGGCGATCGTCGTCCATGCCGGCCCCGACGACTACAAGACCGATCCAACGGGCAATGCCGGCGACCGCGTCGCCTGCGGCGTCATCATGAAGAAATAGCCCGGCCAGCACGGAGGTGCCGAACCCAACCGCGCCGATGGAAATGGTCTTCATGCAGACGAAGGACGCTTCCCTAATTCGCCGGCTGGTACTGCTCCAGCCAGGCCAGCACCTCGGCGACCGGCAGGACGTCGGCGTATTTCAAGGCCATGTCGTAGAGGTTGGCGAAGTGCGGGCTCTCATGCTTGTCGGCAACGCACTCCTCGGGAACGATCGTACGGTAGCTGCGCGAGAGGCTGTCGACGGCGGTGGCGCGCACGCAGCCCGAGGTCGAGCCGCCCGTCACGATCACCGTATCGACGCGGTGGAAGGTGAGCAGCGAGGCGAGGTTGGTCTCGAAGAAGGCCGAGGCCATGCGCTTGTTGATGACGATGTCGGAACCGCCGATGACCTCGCAACGGTCGTCGATCGCGGCGCGACGCGAGCCCGCCTTGATGTTCTGCAGCGAATCGGGCGTGTCGCTGCGGGTTCCCCACACGCCGCAATCCTCACCCGACTCGAGATAGGAGACGTAGGTCCAGATCACCGGACAGGCGTGGCGACGGCACAGCGTCGCCAGGGCATTGACGTACTCGATCTGGCGCGGGTCGGTCTCGTAAGCGGTCACGAACTCGGCAGGCCTCGTGTAGGCGTTCTGGAGATCGACATTGACCAGGGCGGGCTTGCGGCCGAAGCCGAAGCGCCGCCGGTTGGGATCGGCCATGACCTCCTGGTAGAGCGCGCGTGCGGACTTGGTCGATGTTTCCATGGGTCTTTCCCGGGATCAACCGAAGCGGGTCAGCAAGAACGGCGTCACCGCGATGCTGGGCTGCCGCCCAGCCAGCATCTCGGCCGTCAGCCGGGCCAGCACCGGCGCCAGGGTGTAGCCGTTGGAGCTGACGCAATTGTAGAATCCGGGCCTGCCCGGCGCCTCGCCGAGAATCGGCGCGCGGTCGATATTGACGTTCATGCCGGCCCAGATGCGCACGGCATGCAGCTCGGCCAGCGCCGGCACGACGCGCGCCGCCACCCAGAGATTGCCTTCGACGCTTGGCCGGAGCGCGCGCGACAGGCGCTGCCGCTCGTCGAGCCCGGCCGTCCAGCCGCCGCCCACCAGGAAGGCGCCCGAGCCCATCTGCTTCAACGTGAGATGGCGCGCCGCGTGGGCAACCAGGCGGGTCAGGGTCGGCGCGGTGGGCTCGGTGGCGATCATCTGCAGCGGCGCGCCGCGCACCGGCAGCTCGAGCCCGACCAGCCGGCCGGTCTCGGCGGCCCACGGGCCCGAGGCATTGACGATGCGCTGGCAGCGCAGCTCGCCGCGGCTCGTCGCCACGCGCCAGCCCGTACCATCGCGCTCGATGGCGAGAACATTGCTGCCGTGCCGGAACCGCGCGCCCAGCGCCTTGGCGCGCGCGATGGCGGCGTAGGTGCCGCGCAGCGGGTTGATTTTGCCTTCGGCGGGGCACCATTCGGCGGCGATCGCGATGTCGCCAATTGCGGGCTCGAGCTGGCGCAGCTCGTTGGCGCCGATCAGCTCGGCCTCGATGCCGCGGCTGCGCTCGAGGGCGATCTTGGCCTTGAGGAACTCGACGTCGCGCGCCGTCTCGCCGACCATCAGCCCGCCCGCCACCTTGATCTCGAGGTCCTGGCCGGTGTCGCGCTGAATCTCCTGCCACAGCGCGATCGAAGCCGGGCCAAGCGGCAAGGTGTCGGCCGCCCGGTTGCCGCCCGCCGGGGCATTGGCGCCGAAATCGAACGACAGCATCTGGACATGAAGGCTGCCGGCATTGGCGCCCGAGGCCTGCAGGTTGGGCTCTTCGCGCTCGACCACCATCGCCTCGATGCCCTCGCGCGCCAGCCAGTAGGCGAGGCAGGAGCCGACCACGCCACCGCCGATCACCAGCGTGTCGACGGTCTCGACCGGCAGCGGCCCCGACTCGCGCGGCCGCGCCATGTCGGGCGGCACGAAGTCGACATGGCCCGACCATTCGGGCTGCTCGATGGTGAGGGCCCGGATCGGCACCGGCTTGGCGGGCGGGCGCGGCGCGAACAGGCCGAACTCGTCGACGTCGGCAGAGCACAGGCGGGCCACGGTCGCGGCGCAGTAGCGGCCCTGGCAGCGCCCCATGCCGACGCGGCTCGCCCGCTTGAGCGAGGCCGGCGAGGTGTGACCGGCAGCGATCAGGCCGCGCAGCTCACCCGCCGTCACCTCCTCGCAGCGGCAGACGATGGCCGCGTCGTCGACGGCGGCGGGATCGAACGCCGGCGCCTCGAACAGGCGCCACAGCGCCGACTGAAAGCGCGCAGCGCGCTGGGCGGTGCGCGTCGCTTCTCTCGCCGGCACGACGGCGAGCCCGAGGTCCCGGGCGATCGCATTGGCGGCCAGCACGCCCTGTGCCTGGGCGGCCTGGGCGCCGCCGAAGCGCGCGCCGTCGCCGATGGCGAAGACCTCGCGGAGGCTGGTGCGGCCGTCCGCGTCGGTGACGGTCTCCATCGCGCCGCTGCCGCGCGCCACGAAGCGGTGCGCGCAGCCGAGTGCGCGCGCCAGCTCCGACGACGCGACGAAGCCGTCGTTGAGCGCAACGACATCGGCCTCGACCGTGAGGCCGCCAGCCTCGACGGCACGCACGCGATCCTCGCCGACCAGCCGGGTCACGCGCCGGCCCCAGTGCATCAAGGGGCCAAGGCGGCTCGCCAGCGCACGGCCCTGCAGCATGAGAAACGGATCGGCCAGAGCCGCCTGTGCGAGCGCGCGCCATCGCCCGAGGCCCGGGCGCAGCGCCGCCTCGAGCACGGCGGCGACATTGGCGCCGCCGTCGAGCAGTTCGACCGCGGCCTGCAGGCACAGCGGTCCATTGCCGGCGATGACGATGCGGCTGCCCGGCGCCACGCGATAGGAGCGCGCCAGGGTCTGCAGGCCGCCGACCGTCATCACGCCCGGCAGGGTCCAGCCCGGCACCGGCCGGACCTGCTCGTAGGCGCCGGTCGCCAGCACCAGGCGCTTGGGCCGATAGAGGCGCGACTGGCCGGCCACGGTCGCGGCGATCTCGTGGGCTGAGAACGCCGCCCAGACCGTCGCCTCGTTCACGATGGTGACGCCGGCCAGCAGGGTCGAGCGGCCGAGCACGGCGCCGTCGCGGAACTGGCGGTCGAGACTCTCGGGATCGGCCTCATGGCTGTGCGCCAGCGGCTTGAAGAACTGGCCGCCCTCGTGCAGGCGCTCGTCGAGCACCACGACCTTGGCGCCGGCCAGGGCGAGCGCCCGGGCCGCCGACAGGCCGGCAGGCCCGGCGCCGACGACCAGGACATCGCAGTCGAACGCGCGCGTCTCGGCGGGCGGGGAGGCGGTGCCAGGCCGGCTGGCCGGCGACGAGCGGACGTCCATGCCGTCCACGACCCTGGTCAGGCAAGCGCGCTGGCTCGGCTGGCCGTCAATCGTCACCAGGCAGTCGAAGCACACGCCCATGCCGCAGAACGGGCCGCGCGGCGCGCCCGACCTGGCCTGGCGCACGGCGACGATCCCCGCCGCCGCGAGCGCCGCGGCAATGGTCTCGCCGGGCAGCGCCGCGATCTCCCGATCATCGAAATAGATCTGGATCGCCGGACCGACCGGCACGATGTCTGGATGGTTCAGACGCATGGCAATGGTTTATCATACTCGCCATGAAGAAGTTTCGCGGCACCTACACAGTCCTGATCACGCCCTTCACCGACGACGGCCGGAAGGTCGACGAGGCGGCGCTGCGGCGGCTGGTCGATTTCCAGATCGAGGAGGGCATTCACGGCCTCATCCCGCTCGGCAGCACCGGCGAGTTCCTGAGCGTGACGCCGGACGAGCGTCGGCAGATCGTCGAGATCGTGGTCGGTCAGGCTGCGGGGCGCGTGCCGGTGCTGATCGGCACCGGCGCCGAATGGACCGACGAGGTCGTGCGCACCAGCCGCGAGGCCGAGTCGATGGGGGCCGATGGCGTCATGATCATCCCGCCATTCTACAGCGTGCCGACCGACGACGAGCTCTACGCTCACTACAAGAAGGTGTCGGACGCGATCTCGATCCCGATCATGGTCTACAATAACCCGGCGACGGCCAATGTCGACATGATGCCGGAGCTGATCGCCCGCCTCGCCCAGATCCCCAACTGCCAGTACGTCAAGGAATCGACGCTCGATCCGACTCGCGTGCGCGACATCATCCGGCTGGCCGGCGACAAGATGACGGTGTTCGCGGGCGTGCTCGGCTACGAGTCGTTCTGGCTGGGCGCCGAAGGCTGGGTGGCAGTGTGCTCCAACGTGATCCCGCGCTGGTCGGCGGCGCTGTTCGAGCTGGTCGCCGACCAGCGCGACATGCCCTGCGCGCTCGAGCTCTACAGGAAGATCACGCCGCTGCTGTGGTGGGTCGGCGGTCCGCGCTACGTCTCCGGCACCAAGGCCTGCTTCGAGATGATGGGCATGCCGATGGGCCCGCCGCGCGCTCCGCGCCTGCCCCTGCCCGAGGCCCAGCGGCCGGCCCTGCGCGAGGTGTTGCGCGAGATGGGCGTCCTGGTGGAGGAAAAGGAGCGTGCCACGGCCTGACCAGCCGACTCATTCCGGGGATCCGCCGAGAAAGCGATTGAAGGGACCTGCAGGCGCTCGACAGGACCATCAAGAGCCGATCCGCAGGGACGAAACTCGCGGGCAAGCCCTCTTCAGGGTCGTGCACCGGCGAACGCTTCCTCGCTGCGCTCGGGACGACAGAATGGATGTCATCCCGCGCGCAGCGAGGGACCTTTGCTCATGTTCCATGTTGGTGGCCAGCGCGTCACAGGGATGATCGGGCTGATCTGATCAAAAGGCGGGGGTGTCCTTCTCCCCCTGCTCGTACACGATGTTGGCCCGTCCAACCAGCAGGGGGTCGAGGGAACCGATCCGCTCCTTGCTTTTCTCCCGGTAGTTCAGCTTGTGCAGCACGTAGCGCATCGCATTCAGGCGCGCTCGCTTCTTGCAATCGGACTTGATCACCGTCCACGGCGCATCACTCGTGTCGGTATGCAGGAACATCGCTTCCTTTGCCCGCGTGTAGTCGTCCCACTTGTCGAGCGATGCCAGGTCGACAGGGGAGAGCTTCCATTGCTTGAGGGGATGCACCTGCCGTTCCTTGAATCGTCGCCGCTGCTCCTTGCGGCTCACCGAGAACCAGAACTTGATAAGATGGATGCCGCTGCGCGCCAGGTTACGTTCGAACTCCGGCACTTGGCGCATGAACTCCTGGTATTCCGCATCGGAGCAGAATCCCATGACCCGCTCGACCCCGGCGCGATTGTACCAGGAGCGGTCGAACAGGACGATTTCCCCGGCGGTCGGCAGGTTCTGCACATAGCGCTGGAAATACCATTGGCCGCGTTCGGTCTCGGTCGGCTTTTCCAGAGCGACGACGCGGGCGCCGCGCGGATTGAGATGCTCCATGAAGCGCTTGATCGCGCCGCCTTTGCCAGCCGCATCGCGACCTTCGAAAAGAATCACCACCTTCTGTCCCGATTCCTTGATCCAGGCCTGGAGCTTCAACAGCTCGACCTGCAGCTTGTACTTGCTGGCTTCATAGTTCTTGCGCAGCATGAGGTTGCGGTACGGGTAGCCGCCTTCCCGCCACTCCTCGGTGAGCTCGTTGTCCGGCGACTCGCTCGGATCGTTGATGGGTTCGGGCGCAAGAAGGGCCTTTCGCAGGACACGGGCATCATCGACCGATGCGCCTGCCATGATCGCCTGCAATGCCTCGGCCAGCTCGAGGGTCTTGCCCGGCACCATCGAGCTCAGGACGTCGCGCACGGCGCCCTGCATCGACTGCTGGGCGGCTTGGATGGCCTTGCCCTCGACGTAGGCCGCTATGCCGTACTCCGTATCGGACGGCGCTACATCGCCCGAGTCGACTGGTCGACGAATCACGTGCTGCCCCCGTGCCAAATCTGTCATGCAAGCATTCTACACGGAAGGCAGAAGCGCCGTCCTGAGAGGTCAGCCATAGAATCGAATTCCCCTCGAGGGAACTTGATCTGGATCAAAAGAGCCCGCTTACCGTTCGGATCAGGGAGCAAGACTGAAGCGGCGCTCTCGATGGGCGGCGCCGATCGACCACCACGCATCTGAACCCCTTGAGGGAAATCAAGGCGCCGCCGGGTCGCGGCGCGCCACCCTGCTCGACAGGCAACAAGCGGCAAAGGCAGCAACATGAGATCCATTTCGGACAGGGTCGAGGTTTCCGTCGACTTTCCCGACAAGGCCTATATGGGTGCGTTCGGACGCGAGTCGTCGTTCGACGTCAGGGTAGAGCCCGACGAGGTTCTGCTGCGCATCGTTCGCACCGGAGACGAGCGCCGCGAGATCGCGGTTCACCTGCATTACTATCTGCTCGCCGATATCCTGAAGGAGCTCGGCCGGGGTTTGGCGGGCCAGGATTTTCTCGACGACGCCCACACAACCGCTCTGCGCGACGGCATCGCAATGCTTTCCAGGTCCCTCGGCAGGTCCGGTCGGCCGAAACGGAAACCCAAGAAGCCACCCGCCCCATAGTCGGCGCACGCGGCGCTGTCGACGCCCGCTCTCACCACACGCAACGATGTCCCAGGTCCGGTGCGCCACCCGCCCGATGTGCATGCCAACCTGCCTCGCCGGCCGCGCTCGTGCCGGCGCTAGCGGTCGTCGCGCGCGAGCTGCCTGTCGGCGGCAGCGCCGTAAGCCTTGCCGTAATAGGCCTCGATGCGGCGCTGCACGAAATCCCAGCAGGTGGTCATCATCAGGTAGAGGATAGCCACCACCACGAACACTTCCAGCACCTGGAACTTCTGCTGCATCAGGATCTGGCCGCGCCGCAGCACCTCCTCCATGGAGATCACCGAGGCGATCGAGGTGGTCTTGAGGAGGCCGTTCACCGAGTTGCCGAGCGGCGGGATGATGACGCGCAGCGCCTGCGGCAGCACGACCAGCCGGAAGATCTGGTAAGGCTTCAGGCCGAGCGCCCGTGCGGCCTCGGTCTGTCCCTTGGCGACGGAGAGAATGCCGCCGCGGAGAATCTCCGACAGGTAGGCCGCCTCGTTCAGCGCCAGCCCGATGATCGCCGATTCGAGCACGCTGAAGCGCACCAGGCCGAGCTGCGGCAGGCCGGTGTAGATGATGATGAGCTGCACCAGCAGAGGCGTGCCGCGGAAGATCCAGATGTAGGCCTGCGCGGCGCGCGACACCGCCTTGTGCCTGCTGAGCCGCATCACCGCCAGCAGGAGGCCGATCATGCCGCCCAGGATCAGCGTGCAGATCGTCAGCCCGATCGTCCACAGCGCGCCTTCGAGGAGATAGAGATTGGTGAAGTAGCTCCAGAAGCCTTCCCAGTTCCAGACCTTCATTTTTTCTTCCCTTCCTCCGCGCGAAGCGGGGAGGAATGCCTCGAGGCCTGAGCAAACGGCGTGAGCTCGTGGTGACGACACTTCTGTCATCCCGAGAAAGGCACTTGCGAAGAAAGTGCCTTTCTCGGGATGACACCCATTCCGTAGCGAGCGCTTCGCTATAAGGTCCTACGCCGGCCCCGGGCCCTTGATGACGAATTGCGGCTCGTCGATCTTCAGCACGCCGTACTGGTCGAGCAGCTTGTCGTAATAGCCGTCCTTCTTGAGATCGTTCAGCGCGCCGGCCACGGCCTCGGCCAGCGGCTTGTTGGCGAAGGCGAAGCAGGCGGTCTGCGGGAACACGCCGCTGATGGCGCGGGTGAAGTCGCCGCGGCCCTGCATGAACATCGCCGTCGCGTCGATACTGGTCGCGGCGTCGGCCTGGCCGGCGCGCAACGCCTGGAACGATTCGGCGAAGTTGTTGAAGGTCATGATGGTGAGCGGCTTCAGGCCCTTCTTGGTCACGATGTCGTTGACCTCGCGGGTGCGCCGCTCCTCGATGCCGCCGAGCTCGACCGAGACGCGCCGGCCGGCCAGATCGTCGATCGTCTTGAGGCCGAGCGGGTTGCCCTTGGACGACAGGAAGCTGATCGCCGCCTGCTCGTAGGGCACCATGTACATCAGCTTGGAGCGCTCCTCGGTCCAGAAGATGCCGGTGTTGATCATGTCCCAGCGCTTGGCGGCGAGCCCGGGGATCATGGTGGCGAACTCGGTGCGAATGTATTCCGGGGCGAGCCCCAGCTTCTTGCAGCACTCGTTGGCCAGCTCGACGCGCATGCCCTTGAGCTCGCCCTTGTCGTCGACGAACTGCAGCGGCGGCAGCGTGGGATTGATCGACATGATCAGCGTGCCGGCCTTGATGATGTTGGGCGGCGCGATCTTGGGCTGGGCGCGCAGCGCCGCCGGCGCGATGCCAAGCGCCGACAGAACGGCGCCGGCCGCCAGCAGGCCGCGTCGGCCAAGCCCGCATTGAGTGACATCAGACATTTCAGCCCCCTGACGATTACCCCCTACTGGATGCAATTTTGACGCCGAAGGGACCGCTTGTCCCGAGCCGAATCAGGGCCTGTAATCAGGCCCTCAGGCGCCGTTGCACCAACGTCAGCCGATACCGCACCAACCAGAGATTACTTCCGCCACGACTTTCACTGCACGGCGGTAGTCCTCGACATCGACCCATTCGTCGTGCAGGCCGTTCTGGGTGAGATCGCCGCCGAGCGGCCCCAGCCCGACCGTGGGAATGCCGGCCTGGAGGATCGGATTGCGGATGTCGCTCGAGGTGTGCAGCGGATTGACGTGCGGCGCCTCGCCGATGACGTGCCGGACGGCCGCGGCGACGACGCGATAGAGCGCATGGTCGGGACTGACCTCGGCACCGGTGACGCCCGACACGAACTCGAGACGGGGCGGCTGGTCGCTGAGCCACGCATCCTCGGCCGCGGCGTCGCGCACCGCCGCTTCGATGGCGCCCTGGATGTCGGCCAGCGTCTCCGGCGGCGGGAACGACAGCGAGCCCGCCAGCACGGCGTCAGGCGCGATGCGCGCGAACGCGTCGCCGGCGCCGGCGGCGACATGGGACACCAGGAGATTGGTCGAACGGCCGATCGCCTGCTGCAGCGCCGGATGAGTCACCGACGCGCCGCGCCGCGCGTCGAGCGCCTGCAGCGCGCGATGGATCAGCCAGATCTTGTCGATCGGATTGACCGCGCGATGGGCGAACGCGGCATGGCTGATCTCGTTGGTGTCGGGCGCGCGCCCCGTGACGGTGATGCGGAACTCGACCAGCCCGGAGGCGAAGGCCTTGATCTCGCGCATGCCGATGCCCGACTCGGCCGGATGCAGATAGACCGCCGCATCCGCGCGCAACCCGCCGTGCAGCAGCGCCGAGACGCCGCGCGCGTGCCGCTTGCTGGGCGTGCTGGCCAGGATCACGTCGCCCAGCGGCGCCCTGCCGGTCTCGAGCACCGCCTGCAGCCCCTGCACCAGGGTGGCGACGCCGGCGAGGTCGTCGGCGACGCCCCAGCCGTGCAGCCGGCCCCCGTCGATCTGGCCGGCGAAAGGGTCGTGGCGCCAGCGCTCGGTCGCCGCGACCGGCTCGCCGTCGGGATGGGCGAACAAGATGACGCTGCGTCCGTCGCCGCGTCCCTTGAAGGTCGCGACCACGCTTTCGCGCTCAGCCGTGTCGATCGCCTGGGCGCTGGCGAACTCCGCCACCATCGGCACATCGGCCGGCCGATAGCGCACGCGCTCGACCGTGCAGCCGAGCCGCCGGGCGGCGTCCGCGACGCGCTGCTGCACCGCCGCCTCGCCGCCGCGCTGGGCGCGGATCAGCTCCTGCAGGAACGCGACCGGATCGCCCATCAGATCTTCACGTGAGCCCGCCGGCGGTGGACGATGCGGACCAGGCTTGACGTGGTGTAGTCGGCGGGATCGCCGTCCGGCGCCACCTCGCGCCCGCCGACCGACAGCGTCACCTTGCCGGCGCCCGCCTCGATCTCGAGCTCGTGGGCGGTTTCGGAAAGCGCCGGATCGGCGATCAGCTCGAGTTCGGTCGCGTCGAGGCCGAGACCGGCCAAGGCAACGCCGACCGAGCTGTTGAGGTTGTTGGGGAAGTGGCGCGCCGCCTCGCGCACGCTGCCGGACAGGATCACCGTGCGGCGCTCGATGCCGTCGAGCCGGGCCAGGCCCACTGCTGGCGTCAGCTTCCACATCACCGGCGGCTTCAGCTGGCGATAGACCACGCGGCGCAGGCCCTCCTCGCGCGCCGTCGCCAGCAGGTCGAGCGAGCCGACCGCGCCAGGCGCCAGCTCGAGACGGCCGGGGCCGGCCGCGGCGGCCGCCAGGAGGCGCTTCTCCACCGCAGGGTCGCACAACGCCGTAAGCGACAGCGGCACGAGGTCGATGCCGGCGGCCAGCAGGTCGGCGCCGATCTCGGCCAGCACCGGCGCCAGGGCGCATTCGAGGGCGATGGCCGGCCGGCGGGCGATGAACTCGGCGAGGGACGTGCACACCGCCGCGCGGCCGACCAGGTCGGCGGCCATCCCGGCCTGCGCCGGCCGGACCAGCACCGCCGCGGCACCGGGCAGGCGAACCGCGACGCGCCTTCCGATCCAGCCCAGCCCGACAATGCCGAAGCTCGTCACGAGGGAACGACGAACCCGTAGCGCAGGTTGGAGGGCTCGCGGCCGCGCCGCTCGTACTCGGTCTTGAGACTGGCAAAACGATCGTCGCGCCACGCCGCCTTCCGGACGTCATAGCGGTACATCTTCGCGGAATTCTCGCCGAAGATGGCGCGCTTGACCGGGCCATCGGCCGGGCCGAGGGCGGTGAAACCGTGCTTGCGCTGCATCTCCTCGGGAATCTCGAGCCGCCGCAGTCCCTCGATCTGCCATTGCGGAGCGCCGGTCCATACGGCGTCGGTGCCCCACACGACGTGGTCGGCGCCCATTCCCTTGACCAGCTGGCCCATCAGGGCCGCGCACAGCCGCGGCTCGGTCACCGTGGTCTGGGCGAAGATCTGGCCCAGGTCGGCATAGACGTTGCTGACGCCATACTTGCCGGGAATCTCGGCGAGATCGGTCGTCCATTCGATGCGGCCGGTCTTCTCGAACTGGGCATAGCCCTCGACCGATGCCCCGGGCGCGCCGGTCCAGCGGAACGCCGAATGGTAGACGACGAAGCGGATCTGCGGCCAGTCCTTGGCCGCCTTGCCGACGTCGTCGACCGTGGCATAGGGCGTGAGATGCGGCCAGCGCTTCTCGACCGACGGCGGGTAGAGGCCCTTGTGCACGCAGACGATATCGTAACCCGCCTTCACGATCTTCTCGTAGAAGGGGTAGACCAGCTTCTCGTCATCCAGGCGCCAGGGATGGCGCGCCAGATCCTTGTTGGTGTTGTCGCCGACCGTGTAGCCCTTCCACGAATCGGGCTTGAGGGTGGCGATGCACTTGTCGACCTCGTCCATCCAGCCGTCGTAGCCCGGCGTGAAGATGGCGTGCGACAGGAGCCGCTTGGAGCCGGCCGCCGCATTCACCTTGGCGCGCGCCTCGGCCTTCATCTCGTTGGTCAGGAACCAGTCGCGCGGATCCTCCGAGGCCGAGCCGCTGATCAGCGCCACCTTGGTATCGCTGTCGAGGAAGACCTCCTTGAACCAGTTCGGGTACTTCAGGTCGTCGAGGGTCTGCGGCTTACCGACGAGCTCGGGGTTCCAGCCAGCCTTGCCGACCGCCTCCCGGCCGCGCACGAAACCTTCGAGCCGCGTGTCGTCGCGCAGGAAGTGCGTATGCACGTCCATGATGAACTGGTCCTTCAGCCCATCGGCGCGCGACTGAGCGAGATCGACGCTCCTGGCCTCGGCCGGCGAGGCGCCATAGAGCGCACCGTAGACCTCGTTCATGGCGACGAACGCCGTCGCCATGCCGGCCGCGGTCTGGAAGAAGCGCCGGCGCGGCAGGCCGTTCTTCCGGCCGTATTCGTCGCCCAGCGCGTTCATGCGCGCCTCGACCTGCCTCTGCCGCTCGGTCTGCGGCACCGGCATGAACTCGTCGCTCGACACGACCCGAGTCGGCACCGGCGTCGGGTTGTCGGTCAGCCGCGCCGGGGAAAGGCTTGCCCGTTCTTCGTCGCTCAGCATGCCCATGGCGATCCTCCGGGAGGAGCTTCGGCAGGGGCTAGTATCGCGCCGTCGTCCCGGCAAGGAAAGTGCCGGATAGAACTGCACGATGATGAAAGGTCCCTCGCTGCGCTCGGGATGACATCGGGGGTGTTGCGGCAAAGGTGATGTCATCCCGAGCGCAGCGAGGGACCTTTACTTCCGGATCACCTGAACCGCGGCATCACCTTGGTCCAGAAGGTCTCGATGGACTTCATCAGGATCGGGTGCGGGACCAGCGCGTTGTAGGTGTAGCAGAACACCCAATCGACCGGTTGGCGCCGTTGCTGGGTCTCCATGGCGCGCAGCACGGTGTCGACGGTGCCGACATAGGCATAACCCATGGCGATCACTTCCTGAGGCGTCGGGAACTTCCCGGTCTGCGGGTCCTGCATGCCGCGCCGGAAGCCGAACGGCTCGAACCAGGCGCGGCCCGAGAACTGGCCCGAATCGCGCCACAACGCCATCGCCTCCTCGTCGCTGTCGGTGATGATGACGTCGCGCAGCACGCCGACGCCCTGGCCCCTGGGCTTGCCGGCGACCTCGGCGTAGACGCTGTAGAGCTTCTCCTCGTAGACCGGCAGCATCGGCGGCAGGATTGGCGTGATGCCCTCCCTGGCGCAGAAGCGCACCGTGTTCTCGGAGCTGGCAAAGGGCTGGAACAGCGGAGGATGGGGCTTCTGCAGTGGCTTGGGCACGACGCCGACCGCGGTCAGGATGCCGTCCTTCACGCCCTTGCCCCACTTCTCCGTGGTGTCGAGCGTCCACGGCGTCGGACCGGCCGGCACCTTCCAGAAGGTGCCGTCGTAGGTCAGCATCTCCTCGGTCCAGCACTTCTTGACGATGCGAAAGTTCTCTTCGAAGGCCAGCCGATTGGCGTTGTCGATCTCGTCGTGCTGGTTGGGCAGCGCGCCGTGGATGCCGTGCGTCTGCTGTGCCATGACGTCGACCCAGCGCCGCTGGTAGCCGCGCGCGAAGCCGGCATTGGCGCGCCCGCCCGTCATGTGATCGAGCATCGCGATGTCCTCGGCCACGCGGATCGGGTTGGCGGCCGGCAGGACGATGCCGAGCTGGCCGACGCGGATACGCTTGGTCTGCAGGGCGAAGTACAGATCCAGCAGCACCGGGTTGTTGGAGAGCTCGAAACCCTCGATGTGGAAGTGGTGCTCGGTGAAGCTCACCGAATCGTAGCCGAGCTCGTCGCCGAGGCGGATCTGCTCGCCGAGCTCCTTCAGCATGCGCTGGTAGAGGTCGGGCCGCATGCCCGCCATGCCCTGCTCGATCTCGGCGCGGCTGCCGATGCTCGGCAGGTAGAAGAGAGAGGCTTTCATCGCTTGCCCTTCGCTTTCGGCTTCGATTTGCCAGTCGGAGTCGCCGCGACTCCCGGCACATTCCGGAGAATAGAACGTGTCAGCCCGCCATCGACCACCAGCGCCTGGCCGGTGATGTAGCTCGCCTGCGGCCCCAGCAGGAAGGCGATGGTCTCGGCAATGTCCTGCGGCGTGGCGATGCGGCCGAGCGGAACGATCCGGGCGCGGCCGCGCCGCAGCCTGGCCTGGCTGTAGATCGCCTCGGTCATCGAGGTGTGCACGAAGCCGGGGCAGACGCTGTTGGCGCGGATGCCGTCGGAGGCCCATTCCATGGCCATCATCTCGGTCAGCATGATCAGCGCCGCCTTGGCCGGGCTGTAGGCGCCGGTCGGCAGCTGCGGCATCACGCCGGCCATCGAGGCCAGCATGACGATGGCGCCTTTCGAGGCCTTGAGATGCGGATGGGCGGCCTTGGCCAGCAGCCAGTTGGCGCGCAGGTCGATGTCGAACACGCGGTTCCAGGTCGCGACGTCGAGATCGACCAGCCGGGACGGTGCGGTGATGCCGGCATTGCCGACGATCGCATCGATGCCGCCCATCGCCTTCACCGCCGCCGCGATCACCTGCGCCGGCGCATTCGGCCGCGCCATGTCGGCCTTGAGCGTGCGCACCCTGGCGCCGAAGCCGCGCAGCTCCTCGGCCAGCGCCTCGAGCTCGTCGAGATAGGCGATGTCGCACAGCGTGAGCGCCTCGGCACCGTCGGCCACCAGCTTCACCGCCGTCGCCCGCCCGATGCCGCGACTGGCGCCGGTTATCACGACCCGCATCGTGCCCTCCCATGTTTGCCCGGATGGTGGCACGGATGCGGACAGACGGTCGATCCTCGCGCCCCGGGCTCAGCTTTCCTTGCGGAACGGATTGACGATTCGCAGCCGGTCGCCGATGACCATGCCGTGCTGCATGTCCTCCGACCATAGTGTCTTGCTGCCCGCCCGCAGCGCCGAGGCGATGATCAGCGAATCGAATATCCTGTAGCCATACTGCTCGGCGATGCGTAACGCCTCGTCGTGGACCGCGATATCAAGCGGGAGAATGTCGGAACACAACAGGCGCAATTCCCCGAGTGATTCGCGAACCCCGCGCCAATCCATACCGAGTTTGCGCCGGGCAACGTTGGCAAACTCGTTCAGGCCCTGAACGCTGGTGGCAGGTCGATTGAGAAGAATCGCGCGCGCCGCGGCGGCGCGCTCGTCCAACGTGAAGGCGTAGACCAGCACGTTGCTATCGACGAATTCGGCCGCCATCAGCCTATCGCTCGTTGGCCTCGTCGCGATCAAACTTCCAGCCGGGAGGAAGCGGCTTGCTCAAAGCCTTGATCCGCTCGATGGCGCGCTCGCGACTGCGATCCCGAGCGACGTCGAACTCACGTTCGCCGGCGACACGGATGTCGATCTCGTCGCCCTCCTTCAGCTTCAGCGCTTCGACGATGGCCGAGGGAAGCCGAATGGCAAGGCTGTTGCCCCATTTGCAGACCTGCATGATCCCTCGCAAAGATATACGTACAAAATGTATATCTCATCGACCATCGTCAAGGCGCGTCACCGTGGCAGTTTCCAACGAATGGCCGCGACTGGAAGAACGTCGCCAGGCTGGTCGAGGGGAGCTATCGCCTGATGGCGCCCAGGCGTCTCACCCGCGCCCGATCATGAGCTCGGCGGCACGGTGCCGGGTCTGGGATCGATCGGCAGCAGGCGGTCGAGCCCGACCAGCTGCTCGTACAAAGCGGCCGCCTGCAGCAGCGCCGCCTCGCCGCGCGGCCTGCCAACCAGCTGCAGGCCGACCGGACGGCCGTGCCGGTCGAAGCCGCACGGCACGGCGATCGCCGGGCAGCTGGTGAGGGTGATCACCGAGTTGACCGTCGAGCCGGCCATGTAGTTCTCCGGTTTCTTGCCGGCGATGGTCTCGGGATGGCGCAGCATCACGTCGAACGCCGCCGTCGGCGAGCCCGGCGTCACAAGGAGGTCGTAGGTCTGGAAGAACTCGACGACGCGGCGGTAGAAGGCGGCGCGCTCGCGCTCGGCCCAGGCGATTGCCGAGGGCGATTGCTGCAGGCCGCGCTCGGTGTTCCAGATGATGTCGGGCTTGATCTTGTCGCGATGCTCGTTGAGCTGCAGCTCGCGATCGACCACGAAGGCCTGGCTGCGCAGGTTGAGGAAGGCCTCGTCGATGGCGCCGATGTCGGGCGAGGCTTCCTCGACGATGCAGCCCAGCTCCTCGAAGCGGCGCGCCATCCTGGTGCAGATCTCGCGGATGTCGTGGTCGATCGCCATGCGGCCGTCGTAGTCGGCGGTGAAGGCAACCCGGCGCGGCGCCGTCGGCCGGGCGACCGCGGCGCTGAACGACAGCGCGGGTGCGTCGAACGTCATCGGATCGTGCAGGCAATGCCCGGCCATGGCATCGAGCGCGAGCGCCAAGTCTCCGACCGTGCGCGCCATCGGGCCCTGAACGGACAGCGACGACCAGAGATTGTTCACGGTGCCGCGCGTCACCCGGCCGGGCGACGGCCGCAGACCGACCACCGAGCAGTAGGTGCCGGGCCGGCGCAGCGAGCCGCCGTGGTCGGTGCCGTGCGCCAGCCAGACCTCGCCGGTCGCCAGCGACACCGCACCGCCGCCGGTCGAGCCGCCGCAGGTCAGCGACGTGTTCCACGGGTTGCGCGTGCGGCCGAACACCTCGTTGAAGGTGCTGCCGCCGGCGCCGAACTCGGGCGTGTTCGACTTGCCCATGACGATGCCGCCCTTGCGCTCGATGCGCTCGACCACCGGATGCGACTTCGCGGGCACATGGTTGGCGAACAGCGGCGAGCCGTAGGTAGTGCGCACGCCGGCGACGTCGGTCAGGTCCTTGATCGACACCGGCAGGCCGGCCAGCCATCCCGCCTCCGCCGCCGCCTCGCCCCCCTGACCCGCCATGAGGCGCCTGGCATGGTCGCGGGCGCGGTCGAGGCAGAGCGTCGGCAGCGCGTTCACCTCAGGTTCGATCTCGGCGATGCGCGCTGCCGAGACCTCGACCAGCTCGAGCGGCGAGACCTCCTTCTTCTTCAGGAGGGACACCGCCTCGACCGCCGTCAGCCGCCACAACTCGCCGCTCATGTCAGAACTCCTCAATCGACCAAGAGGCAAGATTATCCGGTACGCAGGCGCAGATGAAAGGTCCCTCGCTCGCGCCGCTTGCTTCGCAAGTGGCTTGCTCGGGATGACAGGAGGTGCTGACCGCAAAGTTTAGTGTCATCCCGAGCGCAGCGAGGGGACCTTTCCTCGTGGGTACCCATCCACTTCCGGCATTTCTAGTTTAGCTGTCTTGATCATTCTGCATGCATGGCAAAGTCCCTAGATTGACCCGCGAGGAAACACCATGACCGAAGCGCCAGCCGGCCCGCTCCAGGGACTGAAGATCGTCGACATCTCCACCGTCGTCGCCGGGCCGTTCGCAGCCGGGCTGCTGGGCGATTACGGCGCCGACGTGGTCAAGGTCGAGATGCCGGGCGCCGGCGACAGCTTGCGCGCCCTGGCGCCGCACAAGGGCGGCGCGCCGCTGTGGTGGAAGGTTACCAACCGCAACAAGAAGGGCGTGACGCTCGACCTGCGCCAGGCCGAAGGGCGCCAGCTGTTCGGCAAGCTGATCGCCGGCGCCGACGTGCTGGTCGAGAACTTCCGTCCCGGCACGCTCGACCGCTGGGGCATCACGCGCGCCTGGCTGCACGGGATCAGCCCGCACCTCACCATCCTGCGCGTATCGGGCTTCGGCCAGGACGGCCCGTACCGCGACCGGCCGGGCTTCGCGCGCATCTTCGAATCGATGAGCGGCTTCACGCAGATCTGCGGCGAGGAGGACGGCCGGCCGCTGCATCTCGGCTATCCGATCTCCGACGCCATCGCCGGCCTGTTCGGGGCGCTCGGCGTGCTCGCGGCCCTGCACGATCTCGTCCGCCATCGCGAGCGGCGCGGCCAGGAGATCGACTGCTCGGCCACCGAGGCGATGCTGCGCACGCTGGAATTCCTCGCCATCGAGTACGACCAGCTGGGCGTCGTGCGCACACGCTCGGGCAATCGCAGCCAGTACGCCGCGCCAGGCAACGTCTACCGCACGCAGGACGGCAAGTGGGCCTCGATCGCCGCCTCGACGCAGAGCATCTTCGTGCGCCTGTGCCGGGCGCTCGCCCTCGACGCGCTGATCGAGGACGAGCGCTTCGCCACCAACCCGGCGCGGGTGAAGAATTTCCGCGCGCTCGATGACATCATCGGCGGCGCCATCGCCCGGCTCTCCCTCGACGAGCTGCGCCGGACATTCGCGGAGCACGAGGTCGGCTTCTCGCCGATCTACGACATCGCCGACGTGTTCGACGATCCGCAGATCGCGGCACGCGACGCCATCGTGCGCGTGCCCGATGCCGAGCTCGGCTCGGTGCGCATGCAGGGCGTCGTGCCGCGCTTTTCCGAGACGCCGGGCCGCGTGCACCACGCGGGCCCGACGATCGGCCAGCATAACGACGAGGTCTACGGCGCGCTCGGTCTGTCGGCGACGGAGATCGCCGGACTGCGTGCACGCAAGGTGATCTGACGGGAGGATCCATGCTGAGACGGACATTTGCGGCGCTGTCGCTGTCGGCCGTGTGCGCGCCGGCGGCGCGGGCGCAGAGCGGCAAGGTGGCCAAGATCGTGGTCGGCTTCCCCGCCGGCCAGGGTATCGACCTCGTCTCGCGCATCGTCGCCGAAGCGCTGAAGGACGAGCTGGGCGAGACGGTGATCGTCGAGAACAAGCCGGGCCAGGGCGGCAGCATCGCGCTCGGTCAGGTGGCGCGCGCGGCGCCCGATGGCGCCACCATCCTGATCTCCGCCATGGCCGCCCTGGTGATGGCGCCACATCTCTACAAGAACGTGACCTACGACACGCTCGCCAGCTTCGCGCCGGTCGGCCGGGTCGGCGACCTGCCGCTGGTGCTGGTGGTCAATCCGTCGTTGCCGGTGAAGACGCTGCCGGAGCTGATCGCCTACGCCAGGGCCAATCCCGACAAGCTCACCCACTCCTCCTCCGGCAACAGCACGGTGAGCCATATCGCCATGGAGGAGCTGAAGCGGGCGACCGGCATGAAGATCGTGCACGTGCCCTACCAGGGCAGTGCGCCGGCGATGAACGACCTGATCGCCGGCAACGTGCAGGTGGCGCTCGATACCGTGGCGGTGACGCGCCCGCATATCGAGGCCGGCCGCCTGCGCCTGATCGCGGTCGGCAGCCTGGAGCGGCTCGCGTTCTTCCCCGACACGCCGACCATCGCCGAGCAGGGCTTTCCCGGCTTCGAGGCCAATGCCTGGCTGGGCATGCTGCTGCCCGCCGGCACGCCGAAGCAGACCGTCGACCGGCTCGCCGCGGCGCTGAACAGGATCGTGCGCTCGCCCGAGATCCAGAAGCGGTTCCTCGCCGTCGGCACCCTGCCCAGGGCCAGCACCAGCGCCGAGTTCGCCGTCTTCCTCGAGGCCGAGTACGCCCGCTGGGGCAAGGCGATCGCGGAGTCGGGCATCAAGGCGGACTGACAAAGGGCCGCTTCCCATTTCTCCTCCCCAGCTTCCCTGGGAAGGTGTCGCCGTCTTACGGCGACGGAGGGGTCATGAGCCCCAGTGGCGCTTTCGACCCCTCCGTCCGCGATGACGCGGACACCTCCCCAGCAAAGCTGGGGAGGAGAAATGAGAAGAGCGCGCTCGGCCTCACCCGAACGTGCGGCGGTAGCTCCTGGTCATCAGCTCGTCGAGGCGGGTGCCGGGCTCGAAGTCGGCCATGTCGTCGGGGCGCTCGAGGCCGGGCAGCTGGCGCTCGCACTCGGACGGTGCGCCGATCGTCTGCGTCACCGGATAGAGCGACGACCAGGCCGGCACCCCGGCGTAATCCTCCTCCTCGTCGGCGACGTGCTTGTCGCGGATCTTGCCCGACGCATGCTCGATCTCCATGCCCATCATGGTCGTCGCCTTGAACTCTTGCGCGTTGGGCTGGCGGATCAGCTTCGAGCGGCCGGGATAGATGCGGTCGATGAAGCGGTCCATCAGCTTCAGCTTCTGGTCGGCGTCGTCGATGATGTGCGCCGTGCCGAAGGCCATCACCGCGCGGTAGTTGACGGAATGGTGGAAGCCCGAGCGCGCCATCACCAGGGCGTCGAGATGGGTGACGGTGAGGCACACCGGCACGCCCGCGCGCTGGGTGCGGATCATCCGGCTGGCCGACGAACCGTGCCAGTAGAGGTGGTCGCCCTCGCGCCAGAAGCTGGTCGGCGTGCAATAGGGCCGGCCGTCGATCACGTAGGCGATGTGGCAGACCAGCGCCGCGTCGAGGATCTCGTAGACCGTCTTGCGATCGTAACGGCCGCGTTCGTGGACGCGCTTGACCCGGTTGACCGGCGTCACGCCGAAGGCGTCGGGCGTGTTCTCGGCGGTGCGGCCGCGCGCGGCCGTGGCGGCGGTGGGGGTGCTCATGACAGGAACTCCGGGGGCGAATTGCGGCTGGACCATCGCCGCATTACGGTCCAGATAAAAGAACCAGTTCGGCGAATCCAGTCTGGACCAGTCATGCCTCGTCCCATCCGCAAGGCTACCCCGCTCGGCCTCGTTCTCGATCCTGCCGCCGTGCTGCCGCTGCACCGGCAGATCGGCCAGCAGGTGCGCCGCGCCATCCTCGAGCGCCGGCTTGCGCCCGGCCAGCGCCTGCCCTCCTCGCGGGTGATGGCGAGCGAGCTCGACGTTGCGCGCGGCACGGTGCTGCTCGCCATGGACCAGCTGATCGCCGAGGGCTACGTCGTGGCGCAAGCCGCTTCCGGTCTCTCGGTCGCCAACGACCTGCCCGACGAGATGCTGACCGCGCCGCCGGGCAAGGGCGCGCCGCCGGCGGCAAGCCGCACAGCGCCGACGGCCGCCCTGTCGCGTCGCGCGCGCGCCGCGCTCCGCGACGCGCCAACCGCCTGCGGCTTCGACGATGCGCCGCTCGCCTTCCCGACCGGCCAGCCCGATCGCGCCGCTTTTCCCTTCGCGCTGTGGGCCAAGCTCCTGGAGCGCGAATGGCGGCAACCATCGTGGACCGTCGCCGGCGCCCTGCATCCGTTCGGCCACGACGGATTACGCCGGGCAATCGCGGCCTATCTCGGCGCGGCCCGCGGCTTCACCTGCGCGTTCGAAGCGATCGTCGTCACCACCGGCGTGCGCCAGAGCCTGTCGCTGCTCGCCGAGCTGGTGCTCGATCGTGGCGAGGCGGCGTGGATCGAGGAGCCGGGATTTGTCGGCACGCGCGAGGCGCTGGCGCTCGCTGACGTGCGCGCCGTGCCGGTACCGGTCGATTCACAGGGCTTCGTGCTCGACAAGGCGCTGGCGGCCGAACCCGCGGCGCGGCTCGCCGTCGTGGCGCCATCGCATCAGTTCCCGCTCGGCAGCGTGCTCGGCCTGCAGCGGCGACTTGCGCTGCTGAGCTGGGCGGAGCGCCGCGAAGGCTGGATCGCCGAGGACGATTTCGACGGCGAGTATCGCTACGCCGGCCGGCCGCTGGCGCCGCTGCGCGCCCTCGACCGCTCCGGCCGTGTCGCCTATCTCGGCAGCTTCTCCAAGCTGCTCTTTCCCGCGCTGCGGTTGAGCTACATCGTGCTGCCGGCCGGCCTCGCGCCGGCGGCGGAAGTGCTGATGGCGGCGGTGCCGGCGCGGCCCTCGCTGCTCGGCCAGGGCGCCCTCGCCCGCTTCATCGCCGACGGCCATTTCGCCACCCACCTGCGGCGCACCCGGCTGCTCTATGCCGGCCGCCAGGAGGCGCTGCTCGCCGGTCTCGAGCGCCATCTGGCGGGCTGGCTGGAGAGCGCGGGCGACCCCGGCGGCATGCACCTGATCGCGCGGCCGGTCGCGGCGCTCGCGCCCCGCTTCGACGACCGCGTCGTCGCCGCGGCCGCCGCCCAGGCGGGGATCACCGTGTCGCCGCTATCGGCCTGCCATGCCGGCCGGCATCGCCGGCACGGCCTGCTCCTGGGCTATGCCGCCACGCCCGAGGACGAGATCGACCGCGCCTGCGCGCGTCTCTCCCGCGTCCTGCACGATGTGGTTCCCCTGCGCCGGCGGAGCGCGTGAGCGCTACGCGACCAGGGCCGCACCTTTCGAACCGGGATGTCCGAGCCCCGCTCGCGCACTAAGGTACGACCATGTCCGACATGACCCAGCTCGCCGTCTTCCTCGGGGCGGCCTTCGTTCTTGCCATCACGCCCGGCCCGGGCATCTTCTACGTCGCGGCGCGCACGCTGGCCGGCGGTCGCAGCGAGGGCGTGGCGTCGAGCTTCGGCACCGGTCTCGGCGGCATGGTGCATGTGCTGGCCGGCAGCCTCGGCGTTTCCGCGATCGTGCTGGCGAGCGCCGAACTCTTCACGGCGCTGAAGCTCGCGGGCGCAGTCTATCTTTTCTGGCTCGGCATTCGCACGATCCAGGCTGCGCGCAGGGACGCTTCGGCGGGCCTCGACGGCGATGTCTCGGCAGCGCCGCCAGTTGGACCGCAGCAGGCGTTTCGCGAAGGCGTGCTGGTCGAGGCGCTGAACCCCAAGACGGCCGCCTTCTTCCTGGCCTTCATCCCGCAGTTCGTGGACCCCGCCGGCGGCGTCGCCCTGCAGTTCATGGCGCTGGGCTTCGTGTCGGTCGCGCTCAACACCCTGGCCGATGTCGCGGTCGCCTTTGCGGCAAGCGGAATCCGCGACGGTGCGACGGCGCGTCCTGCCTTGATCCGCCGCCTGCGCCAGGCGTCGGGCGCGGCGATGATCGCACTCGGCGTCGGTCTTGCTGTCGCGAGGCGACCTGCCTAGGCGTTGCCCAGGACGTCCGGGGCCGTCGCCTGTGGCGACGTCCGGCGAACCGGACGGGTCAGATGGCCGGAAACGTCGTCACCCCAGCATGCCGTGCGCGCCCAGCACCGCCGATGCCGCGACGATGGTCGCCAGCCCGAGCAGCAGCCAGTGTGCCCGCTCGACGAGACGCAGCGTCGTGTCGGGATCGGCCCGGTCGAGAAGCCGGCCGCCAAGCAACGGCTCGACGACGAACAAGACGACCATGAAGGCCAGCCACAGCACCATCATGGCGCCCAGCCACCATTGCGACGGATCGAGCAGGCGCGGCCAGGCATCGAGACGCTCAGCCATGTAGAATCCGCTGAGGCCGGCCAGCGGCACGGAAACCTTCACCTGCGCGGAAAAGCGGCGCTCGACGGCCACGAACAGGGCCAGACGCTTCCCGCGCTCGGCGATGCGCGCCAGCGGCAGAACCACCAAGGTCACGAAGGCGACGCCGCCAATCCAATGAATCACCGAGAGCACATGGACGGCACGGGCCAGGGTTACATCGTCCACGGACCACCGGCCAGCGTCGCTGCCGTACGCGTCCGCTGCCCCGTCGTCAATCCATGCTGGGCGAGCCAGTGGTCGAGAGCCGCATCATCGTCCGGCAGCTCGACGGCGAGTGGCCCGGCGAAGGCGCGCCAGCGATCGAGGTTGCGCGCCGGCACCCCCGCCAGCACGGCAATTCCGAGGTCGACCGCCTCGGCGATCGCCGGGCGCAGGCCGCCGCCGTCGGCCTCGATCTTGCCGAACTTGTTCACCACCAGCAGGCGCGGCGCGTCGGCCTGCAGGCTCGCGTGCACGGCTTCGGCCAGCTCGGTCAGCAGGCCGACATCGAGGCGGCAGCCGCGCGCCTGCTTGCCGCGGTACTCGGCGATCGCCGTCACCTCGCCCGTCGCCAAATTCTCGATCAGGAGATCACAGGGATGGCGCTCGGCCATGCCGTCGGGCGCCCGCTGCAGGGCGCCGGCAAGGCGGATGTCGCGATTGCGCAGCCGTTCGACGACGCGTGCAATGGCACGCTCGGGATAGACACCGTCGGCATAGACGAGCGCGGCGATAAGCGGGGACACGGCTCAACTCCTGTGTTGGCAATGGTTGTCGTGGCGCAGCGACCACAGCAGCATGTGGCGCAGGCAGGCAGCGCCCGCATCGTCGGTGCGCTCGAGCGCCGTCATCAGCCCCATCCAGGCCTCGTCGTCTGCGAAGGCCGAGAAGCGCCGAACGGCATTTGCGGCATAAAGCGGCGCGCTTTCGCCGAATTCCAGCCCGGCCGCCTCGACATCGACGATCAAGGGCAGGTCGCCCAGGCCCAGCAGGGTCTCGGCGGCGAAGGTCTCGTCGCTGAGCCGGCTCAGAACGTCTCCCAGCAGCATCTTGACGCGACCTACTGAACGAGCGGGCCCGAGCCGGCCCGGAAATCGACGCCGGTCACCTCGGCGCGACCGGCAAGGATCGTCACGTACTGGTGCAAGGCGCGGCGATGGACAGCCTCCTCGAGGTAGGAGGCTATGCGTCCGTGCACGACCTCGAACGGCAATTGGCGACCGTCGATGCGCCGGTCGAGACGCACGATGTGCAGGCCGTAGCGGCTCTCGATCGGCTCGGGATGGACCACACCCTGATGCAAGCCAGGCAGGGCCTGCTCGAACTCGCGCACGGTCTGGCCCGGCCCGATCTGGCCGAGGTTGCCGCCTTGCCTGGCCGAAGGGCAAGCCGAGTGTGCCGCGGCAATTTCGGCGAAGCGTTCCGGCCGCTGCTGCAACTCGGCGACCAGGTTCGCCGCGGTCGCGCGCATCTGCGGGCCCTGCGGGATCAGGACATGCGCGACCTCGAACAGGTCAGGCGACCGGAAGCGGCTGCGGTTGGCCTCGTAGTAGCGCCGGCAGGTCGCCTCGTCGGCGCTCGGCACGACCACTTCGCGGTCGAGCAGGGCACGCTGGCACGCCTCGTCTTGTGCCTCCTTGCGACCCTCGCCGTCGTCGACCGGCTCGGCCACGATGGCAAGCCGGTCTGCCTCCTGCCGCAACAGCTCGCGAATCGCGAGTGCCCGCGCGGCCAGGGTCCACGCCTCGTCGGGATCGGACGAGGCATGGTGCTGGGTCTCCCGGGCGATCTCGGCGCCGGCGATGACGACGCCGTTGATGCTGACCGGCACGGGACGGCCGATGCGGCGACGCGGCGGACGATGGGCAACGGTTTCCATGGTCGTCACTCCGCCGGCTGGCGCGACGGCGTGGCGCGCCGCGTGCGCACGACCTGGTAGCCGCGGCGGCCGACATACCAGACCGGGGCCGACCAGATGTGCACCAGGCGGCTGAAGGGAAAGACCAGGAAGATGGTCATGCCCAGCACCAGATGCGTGAGGTAGGGCCAGGGCAGCGTCTGCAGAGTCCTGGCGTCGACCGGATTCAGGGTCACGATACCCTGCGCCCAGTGCGACAGAACCAGCATCACCGAGCCGTCCGAATGGGCGAGCGAGAGCGGCAGGGTCAGCAGGCCGAGGCAGAGCTGGATCCACAGCAGCGCCAGGATGGCGATGTCCATCGCCGAGCTGGTGCGCCGGATGCGGATGTCGAACAGGCGACGATGCAGCAGCATGGTGAGGCCGATGAAGCAGGCGACCCCGGCGATCCCACCGGCAGCGACGGCAATCAGCTGCTTCTGCTCGACCGTGATGACGAGCGTGTAGAGCGAGGTCGGGGTGAGCAGCCCGACCGCGTGCCCGAGCAGCAGGAACAGGATGCCGAAGTGGAACAGGTTGGAGCCCCAGCGCAGCTGGCGCTTGCGCAGGATCTGGCTGGAACTCGCACGCCACGTGTATTGCTCGCGATCGAAGCGGACCAGGCTGCCAAGCAGGAACACCGTAAGGCAGACATAGGGATACCAGACGAACAGCAGCTGGAAGGCGTAGTCCCTCATGACCCGGCTCCTTGATTGGCTGATGCTGCGCGACGTCCGCGGGTGAGCGGCGGCGCGACCCCTTCGGCCGGACGCATGGCGGCCCGCAGGCGCCCGGCAAGGCCGTCGACCGCGCAGCCGCCCGTGGCATCGGCTGCGCCCGGGCCGAAGGTGACCTCGTGCTCGGCCCACGCGGCATCGAGCGCCGCCAGGTCGTCGGGCTCCGGATCGGGCTCGGCGCGCAGGGTGGCGAGCGCCGTCGCGTCGAGCCTGGCCCGCGACAGGGCGAGCAGCGCTGCCATCACCGCCTCGTAGGGCGACCCGCGCTTGGCAAGCCGTTCGCGCAAGGCGGCGATCACGTTGGCCGGCTGGCCGATCAGCTCGACCGCGGCTCGCGGGGCCAAGGTCGAGGCGTATTCCAGGAACAGCGGCAGGAAGTCGGGCAGCTCGGATGCCGTCGGCGTGTAGCCGCCCTCCTCGTAAAGCTTCAGCAGGTCGACCATCGCCTGGCCGCGGTCACGACTCTCGCCATGCACATGCTCGAAGAGATGCAGCGACAGCGAGCGCGTGCGGTCGAACAGGAGACCATAGCGCTCCTGCAGGTCGTAGAGATCGCCGGCCGCGAGGTCGTCGACCAGACGATGCAGGTTGGCGCGCTCGGGCGCGGGCACCATGGCCTCGCGATCGAGCGTTTCGCGGATCTCGTCGGCGGCGGCGACCAGCTCGGCGGTCGGATAGGACAGCAGGGCCGCCAGGGCGCGCAGCGTCTTCATCACGCAACCTCCATCGGGTTCTTGGCCTTGAGCTTGCCGCCGGAAAACAGGTTGCCCTTGTCGTCCGGCGAGCAGCCGTTGCCGAAGCTGAAGCCGCAAGCGCCGCGCAGGTTGTAGGCGTCCTCCGAGGTCTCGCGGTGCGCTGTCGGGATCACGAAGCGGTCCTCGTAGTTGGCGATCGCCATTACTCGATACATGTCCTCGATCTGCAGCGGGTTCATGCCGACCCGGGCGGCGACGGCGCCGTCGATCACGCCGTCGATCGTCTTGGCCCGCATGTAGGCGCGCATGGCGAGCATGCGTTCAAGGCCAAGCGCCACTGGTGCCTCGTCGCCGGCGGTCAGCATGTTGGCGAGATAGCGCAACGGAATGCGCAGCGAGCGGACATCCGGCATGGCGCCGTCGACGCCCATCTTGCCCGCCTCGGCCGCCGCCTGGATCGGCGACAGCGGCGGCACGTACCATACCATCGGCAGGGTCCGGTATTCGGGATGCAGCGGGAAGGCGACCTTCCACTCCATCGCCATCTTCCACACCGGCGAGTGCCGGGCCGCGTCGAGCCAGGCGTCGGGCACGCCGTCCCGCCGGGCCTGGGCACGGATTCCCTCGTCGTTGGGATCGAGGAAGATGCCGAGCTGTGCGTCGTAGAGCTGCTTCTCGTCGGGGACGGAAGCCGCCTGCTCGATGCGATCGGCGTCGTAGAGCATGACGCCGAGGTAACGGATGCGGCCGACGCAGGTCTCCGAGCACACGGTCGGCTGGCCGGCCTCGATGCGCGGATAGCAGAAGATGCACTTCTCCGACTTGCCCGACGACCAGTTGAAGTAGATCTTCTTGTAGGGGCAGCCCGACACGCACATGCGCCAGCCGCGGCACTTGTCCTGATCGATCAGGACGATGCCGTCCTCCTCGCGCTTGTAGATGGCGCCCGACGGGCAGGCCGCGACGCAGGCCGGATTGAGGCAGTGCTCGCAGAGCCGCGGCAGGTACATCATGAAGGTGTTCTCGAACTGGCCGTAGATCTCCTTCTGCACGCCCTCGAAGTTGACATCGGCCGAGCGCTTGGCGAACTCGCCGCCCAGGATCTCCTCCCAGTTGGGGCCCCATTCGATCTTCTCCAGGCGCTGACCGGTGATCAGCGAGCGCGGCCGCGCCGTGGGGAAGGCCTCGAGCTCGGGCGCCTTTTGCAGGTGCTCGTAGTCGAAGGTGAAGGGCTCGTAGTAGTCGTCGATCTCCGGCAGATCCGGATTGGCGAAGATGTTGGCGAGGATGCGCCACTTCGAGCCGATGCGAGGCTGGATGCGGCCGTTCTTCTTGCGCACCCAGCCGCCGTTCCAGCGCTTCTGGTTCTCCCACTCCTTGGGATAGCCGACGCCGGGCTTGGTCTCGACGTTGTTGAACCAGGCGTATTCCATGCCTTCGCGGCTGGTCCACACGTTCTTGCAGGTGACCGAGCAGGTATGGCAGCCGATGCACTTGTCGAGGTTCAGGACCATCGCGATCTGAGCGCGGATCTTCATGGCGTGTCTCCTGTTTCAGCGCCTGGGTGGGGACGCTCGAGCCAGTCGACCTTGCCGAGCTTGCGGACGACCACGAACTCGTCGCGGTTGGTGCCGATCGTGCCGTAGTAGTTGAAGCCATAGGCCTGCTGGGCGTAGCCGCCGATCATGTGCGTGGGCTTCAGCACGGCGCGCGTCACCGAGTTGTGGATGCCGCCGCGCTTGCCGGTCGTCTCGGAGCCCGGCACGTTCACGATCTTCTCCTGCGCGTGGTACATGAAGAGCGTGCCTTCCTTCATGCGCTGCGAGACCACCGCGCGCGCCACCAGGGCGCCGTTGACGTTGAAGGCCTCGACCCAGTCGTTGTCGACGATGCCGGCCTTTGCGGCATCGACCTCGCTCAGCCAGACGATCGGGCCGCCGCGCGACAGCGTCAGCATCAGGAGGTTGTCGGTGTAGGTCGAGTGGATGCCCCACTTCTGGTGGGGCGTGATGAAGTTCAGCACCACCTGCTTGTTGCCGTTGGGACGGCTGTCGATCACCGGCTTGATGGCGCGCAGGTCGAGCGGCGGACGGTAGACGCAGAGGCCTTCGCCGAAGGCCAGCATCCATTTGTGATCCTGGTAGAGCTGCTGGCGGCCGGTCAGGGTGCGCCAGGGAATCAGCTCGTGGACGTTGGTGTAGCCCGCATTGTAGCAGACCTTCTCGCTTTCCAGTCCCGACCAGGTGGGTGCCGAGATGATCTTGCGCGGCTGGGCGACGACATCGCGGAACCGGACCTTTTCATCCTCCTTCGGAAGGGCGAGATGGACGTGCTCGCGGCCGGTCGTCTTGCCGAGCGCCTGCCACGAGCGCACCGCGACCTCGCCGTTGGTCTCGGGCGCCAGCGTCAGCAGCACCTCGGCGGCATCGATGTCGCTCTCGATCCTGGCCAGGCCCTTGGTCGGGCCGTCGGCGACGACGCCGTTCAGATGCTTGAGAAACTCGACCTCGTGCTCGGTCCTCCAGGCAATCCCCTTGATGCCGTTGCCGATCTTCTCCATCAGGGGCCCGAGCGAGGTGAAGCGCCGGTAGACATTGGGATAGTCGCGCTCGACCACGGTCACGGCCGGCATGGTCTTGCCGGGGATCGGCTCGACCTCGCCCTTCTTCCATTCCTTGACATCGAGCGGTTGGGCGATCTCGCCCGGCGTGTCGTGCAGGATGGGGGTCAGCACGACGTCCTTCTCGACCCCCAGCACCTCGGGCGCCACGCGCGAGAAGGCCTTGGCGATCGCCTTGTAGATCTCCCAGTCGCTCTTGGCGCCCCACACCGGATCCACCGCCGCGCTCAGCGGATGGATGAAGGGATGCATGTCCGAGGTGTTGAGGTCGTTCTTCTCGTACCAGGTGGCGGTCGGCAGGACGATGTCGGAATAGACGCAGGTCGTGGACATGCGGAAGTCGAGCGTGACCAGCAGGTCGAGCTTTCCGCGCGGGCCTTCCTCGTGCCACACGACCTCCTGAGGCTTGGCCCTGCCCTCCTCGCCGAGGTCCTTCCCCATCACGCCATGCGAGGTGCCGAGCAGATGCTTGAGGAAGTATTCGTGGCCCTTGCCCGAGGAGCCGAGCAGGTTGGAGCGCCACACGAACATGTTGCGCGGCCAGTTGCGCGGGTTGTCGGGGTCCTCGCAGGACAGGCGCAGCTCGCCGGACTGGAGGTTGCGGGCAACGTAGTCCTTCGGCTCGAGGCCCGCAGCGGCGGCGGCCTGGGCGATGCCGAGCGGGTTCTGCTCGAGCTGCGGCGCCGAGGGCAGCCAGCCCATGCGCTCGGCGCGCACGTTGTAGTCGATGATCGAGCCGTCCCAGCTGCCGGCCGGCGCGGTCGGCGAGACGATGTCGCCGACATTGATTGTCTCGTAGCGCCACTGGTCGGTATGGGCATAGAAAGCCGAGGTCGAGTTTTGCTGGCGCGGCGGACGTCCCCAATCGAGAGCGAAAGCGAGCGGTGTCCATCCGGCTTGCGGCCTGAGCTTCTCCTGGCCGACATAGTGCGCCCAGCCGCCGCCCGACTGGCCGACGCAGCCGCACAGCGCCAGCATGTTGATCACGCCGCGATAGTTCATGTCGGCGTGGTACCAATGGTTCATCGCCGCGCCGATGATGACCATCGAGCGGCCATTGGTCTTCTCGGCGTTGGTCGCGAACTCGCGCGCCACCTGGATGATCTTGTCGCGCGCCACGCCGGTGATCTTCTCGGCCCAGGCCGGCGTGTAAGGCACGTCGTCGTCGAACGACCCCGCGACGTTGGGGCCGCCCAGGCCGCCGTCGACGCCGTAGTTGGCGACGAACAGATCGTGCACCGATGCCACGAGCGTCTCGCCGTCGACGAGCTTCAGCTTCTTGACCGCGACCCGCCGATTGAGCACGCGCTCATGCGCGGTCGAGACGAAATGCTCATGCTCGATACTGCCGAAGTAGGGGAACCCGACGTCGACGATGTCGTCGCAGGCATCGTTGAGCGACAGGCGCAGGCTCGTCTCCTTGCCGGACGTCTCGCGCTCCTCGAGGTTCCATTTGCCCGCTTCACCCCAGCGGAAGCCGATCGAGCCGCGCGGCACCACGATCGCGCCCGATTTCTCGTCGAAAGCCACGGTCTTCCAGTCCGGATTGTTGGTCTCGCCCAGCGACCGGTCGAAGTCCGAGGCGCGCACGAAGCGGTCGGGCACGTACTTGCCGTCGCGCGGCACCAGGCGCACCAGCATCGGCATGTCGGTGTACTGCCGGAGATAGTCGCGGAAGTACCTCACCTGCCGGTCGACGTGATACTCCTTCAGGATCACGTGGCCCATCGCCATGGCGAGCGCGGAATCCGTGCCCTGCTTCACCGACAGCCAGATGTCGCCGAACTTCGAGGCCTCCGAGTAGTCCGGGCAGATCACGGCGCTCTTCATCCCGCGATAGCGCGCCTCGGTGTAGAAATGGGCATCGGGCGTGCGCGTCTGCGGCACGTTCGACCCCCACAGGATGACGAAACCGGCGTTGTACCAATCGGCCGATTCGGGGACATCGGTCTGCTCGCCCCAGGTCTGCGGCGAGGCCGGCGGCAGGTCGCAGTACCAATCGTAGAACGACATGCAGACGCCGCCGAGCAGCGACAGGTAACGCGTGCCCGCCGCGTAGGAGACCATCGACATCGCCGGGATCGGCGAGAAACCCAGGATGCGGTCGGGCCCGTAGGTCTTCGCCGTGTAGGCGTTGGCGGCGGCGACGATCTCTGTCGCCTCCTCCCAGCCGACACGCACGAAGCCGCCATGTCCGCGCTTGCTGGTATAGGCCTCGCGCTTCTTGGGATCCTCGACGATCGACGCCCAGGCGGCGACGGGAGAGAGCGTGGCACGCGCTTCGCGCCACAGCCTGAGCAGCCGGCCGCGGGCCAGCGGATACTTCACGCGGTTGCCGGAATAGAGATACCAGCTGTAGCTGGCGCCACGCGAGCAGCCGCGCGGCTCGTGATTGGGCAGATCCGGGCGTGTGCGCGGATAATCGGTCTGCTGGGTCTCCCAGGTGACGATGCCGCCCTTGACGTAGATCTTCCACGAGCACGAGCCCGTGCAGTTGGCGCCGTGGGTGGAACGCACGATCTTGTCGTGCTGCCAGCGCTTGCGATAGGCGTCCTCCCAGCCGCGATCCTCGGCGGTGGTGATGCCGTGGCCGTCGGCGAACGGTTCCCTGACCTTGTTGAAGAAGGTCAGTCGATCGAGGAAATGCGACACGACAAGTCTCCAGGATTTATGCGGCGGGTGTTGCGACGGCGGTTGGCCCCGAGTGGCGCCGGCGCTCGACATCGAACAGCAGCCCACCTTTGCGGGCGTAGAAGAACCAGGTGATGGCAATGCAGCTCAGGTAGAAGGCCAGGAAGCCGTACAGCGCGACGGCGGCGCTGCCGGTGAGCGCTATCGACGAGCCGAAGCTCTTGGGAATGAAGAACGCGCCGAAGGCTGCGATCGCCGAGGTGAAGCCGATGATCGCCGCCGATTCCTTCTCGGCCTGCAGGCGGCGCACATCGGCCGACGCGGCCGGCATCAGGCGGGCCATGTCCAGTCTCATGATCGCTGGGATCATCTGGAAGGTCGATGCGTTGCCCACGCCGCTGGCGAAGAACAGCAGCAGGAACATGGCGAAGAAGGCGGCGAAGTTGCGCTCGCCCAGGAAATGGACGACCCCCAACGCACCCACGGCCATGACGATGAACACCCAGAAGGTGACGCGTCCGCCGCCCCACCGATCGGCGACCCAGCCGGTGAGCGACCGCGACAGGGCGCCGACCAGCGGACCCAGGAAGGCGTATTGCAGAGCATTGACCTCGGGGAATGCCGTCTTGGTCAGCAGCGGGAACGCCGCCGAGTAGCCGATGAACGAGCCGAAGGTGCCCGTGTAGAGCCAGCACATGATCCAGTTGTGGCGGCGCTGGAAGATCACCGACTGCTCGGCGAAGGAGGCCTTGGCGGAGGCTATGTCGTTCATGCCGAACCAGGCGGCAAAGGCCGAGGCAGCGATGAACGGCACCCAGACGAAGCCGGCGTTCTGCAGCCAAAGCCGGGTCTCGCCGGCGGCTTCCCGGGCGATCTGCGGCGGGCCGCCCAGCCAGCCGAAGACGCCCGCGGTGATGACCATCGGCACGACGAACTGCACGACGCTGACGCCGAGATTGCCCAGCCCGGCGTTGAGCGCCAGCGCATTGCCCTTCTCCGCCTTGGGGAAGAAGAATGAGATGTTGGACATCGACGAAGCGAAGTTGCCGCCGCCGAAGCCGCAGAGCAGCGCCAGCACCAGGAAGATCCAGTACGGCGTCGCCGGGTTCTGCACGGCATAGCCGATGCCGACGGCGGGCAGGATCAGCGACCAGGTGGCAACCGTGGTCCACAGTCGTCCACCGAAGATCGGCACGGTGAAGGAGTAGAAGATGCGCAGCGTGGCGCCCGACACGCCGGGCAGGGCTGCCAGCCAGAACAGCTGGTCGGTGGAATAGGAGAAGCCGATCGCCGGCAGCTTGGCGACCACGACCGACCACACCATCCAGACGGCGAAGGAGAGAAGCAGCGCGGGGATCGAGATTGCGAGATTGCGATGAGCGATGCGACGCCCCTTCTCCTCCCAGAACGCCTTGTCCTCGGGATGCCAGTCCTCGAGCGTCTTGCCCGCGAGCTTGCCGACATGTTCCGGCCCGTGAATGGGCTGCATCTCGGGCAATTCGGGCAGCCGGGCCAGCGCCTCGCCCGCCCGCTCGCGCTCCATGGTGCGGATCGAGACGTGCATCCACACCAGCGACGCGGCGACGACGAGAAACAGCAGCATGAAGCAGCTCGTCCACACGCCAGTGAGGTCGTTGAGAAGGCCGAAGGCGAGCGGCAGGACGAACCCGCCGAGGCCGCCGACCAGCCCGACGACGCCGCCCACGGCGCCGACGTGGCTGGGATAGTAGACCGGGATGTGCTTGTAGACTGCCGCCTTGCCCAGGCTCATGAAGAAGCCCAGCACGAAGGCGATGATGGTGAAGGGCACCAGCCCCATTTCAAGGGTGAAGTCGATCGGGCCCTGGATGCCTTTGACGATGTACTGGGTCGGCGGATAGGCGAGCACGAAGCAGGCCGCGACCGAGACGCCGAACGTCCAGTACATCACCCGCCGCGCGCCGAACTTGTCGGACAGCACGCCGCCATAGATGCGGAACAGGCTCGCGGGCACCGAGTAGGCAGCGGCGATGATGCCGGCGGTGGTGATGTCGAGCCCGTAGACGCCGATCAGGTAGCGCGGCAGCCACAGCGCCAGGGCGACGAAGCCGCCGAAGACAAAGAAGTAGTAAAGCGAAAAGCGCCAGACCTGCACGTTGCGCAACGGCTCGAGCATGGCCGAGATCGGCTCGGCCTTCATGCCGGCCTTGCGGCGGGCGACGTGCTGAGGGTCCTCCTTGGTCGTGAACCAGAAGACCGCGGCCGTTACGAGCAGCGCGACCGCCCAGATTTCGGCGACGCTCTTCCAGCCCCAGGCGACCATGACGAACGGCGCCACGAACTTGGTCACGGCGGCGCCGACATTGCCGGCACCGAAGATGCCGAGCGCCGTGCCCTGCCTGTCTTGCGTGTACCACCTCGAGACGTAGGCGATGCCGACAGCGAACGAACCGCCGGCGATGCCGACGCCCAACGCAGCCAGCAGGAACGTCGGATAGTCGTAGGCGAAGGTGAGCAGCCAAGTCGCGACGGCGGCCGCCACCATGACGCCGGCAAAGACGACGCGGCCGCCGTACCGGTCGGCCCAAATGCCCAGGATCAGGCGTATCAACGATCCGGTCAGGATCGGCGTACCGACCAGCAGGCCGAACTGCGTGTCGGAAAGACCGAGGTCCTTCTTGATCTGGATGCCGATGATGGAAAAGATCGTCCAGACCGCGAAGCACACCGTGAAGGCGAGCGTGCTCATGCCAAGGGCGGTGGTGCGACCTCCCTGCTCTCGTCCCGTCGATTCGATCAGTGTCGTCATTGGCCCCGCTCCCGTTGCAGCCGGAACATCGGGGCTGGCGCGCCGGGGCAGGTTGATGTGCATCAAGTCGGCAATGGCGGGCCGGTTTCTTTGCCAGTTCGTTATCAAATGCGAAGATCGTACATTCACATTTGGTAACAATTGGTCCAATGATGGGACAGGAGGCTGCCAGGGAAATGCGCCCGTCCGATCTGCCGCTGATCCGCCGCTCCCGCCTGTTTGCGCCGCTCTCGGAACCTGAACTGGCCATTTTGTTGGCGTCCTGCTTTGTCCAGACCCTGCCCAGGGGCGCCACCCCTTGCCGGCAGGGCGAAGAGCCCGAGTTCCTGCACGTGGTGCTGTCGGGCGGCGTAGGCTTGTTCGGCGAAGGGCCGCGCGAGGAAGTGCTGGTCGAGTTCTTCGGCCCGGGCGATTCCTTCATCCTCCCGGCGGTCATGCTCGATGCGCCTTACCTCATGTCTGCACGGATCCTGGAAGAGGGGCGCATCCTGATGTGGCCGGCCGGCGCCTTCCGCACCCAGATCCGTGCCAACGGCGCGCTCGCCTATGGCGCTGCGCTGCTGCTGTCCAGTTACTGGCGAACCCTGGTCAGCCAGATCAAGGACCTGAAGCTCCTGTCGGCGATCGAGAGACTGTCGGCTCTTCTTCTTTCGTTGGCGCCGCGCGACACGGGACCGGTCACCGTGACATTGCCGGGCGGGCGACGGCTGATCGCAGGGCGGCTCG
Organism: Reyranella sp.; assembly: GCF_044224635.1. GTDB lineage: Bacteria > Pseudomonadota > Alphaproteobacteria > Reyranellales > Reyranellaceae > Reyranella. Next base: position 106,995 of record NZ_JBGAKA010000022.1, read on the forward strand.
GCGTCACGCCACAAAGCCTGTCGCGCGCCTTCGCTGCCTTGCGCCCGCTCGGCGTCAGCGGCAGCAGCCGCGATGTCTCGATTGCCGATCTGTCGCGCTTGCGCGATTTCGCAGCGACTCGCGGGTTGTTTGCGCCACGTCAAGAGGTCGAGCGCCGCGCCAGGCGATAATTATCGATTATGGCTACCCCTCCTCGTCTCAGGCCCTACGCTGGGCCAGCGTTGCTGTCGTACGGTTTTCGCCCCTTCTTCCTGCTCGGCTCGATCTGGGCCGGCGTGGAAATCATGGCGTGGTTGCCGATCTTCTACGGCGAGCTGTCGCTCGCGACGGCGTTCTCGCCGCGCGATTGGCACGTCCACGAACTGCTGTTCGGCTATCTGCCGGCAATCATCGCAGGCTTCCTGCTGACGGCCATTCCCAACTGGACCGGACGGCCGCCCCTGCAGGGCCCGTCGCTCGGCCTCCTGGCGTTGATCTGGCTCGCGGGACGCTATGTCGTCATGTTCTCGGACACCATGGGCTGGATGGGCGCGGCCATCGTCGATGGTGCCTTTCTCGCCCTGATGACCGCGGCCGTGCTGCGCGAGATCGTCGCCGGCAAGAATTGGCGCAATCTCAAGATCGCCGCCCTGCTCGGCCTGCTCGCCGCAGGCAATGTGGGCTTTCACCTCGAAGCCCATTTCACGGGACTCGCGCTTTACGCCACGCGCCTTGGAATCGCGGTCGTGCTGATGCTGATCATGGTGGTCGGCGGCCGCATCATCCCGAGCTTCACGCGCAACTGGCTGTTGCACCGACCACCCGGGCGCCTGCCCTCCGCGTTCGATCGCTTCGACGTTGCCTGCCTGCTTCTGAGCGGCGCCGGTCTCGCGGCGTGGATTTTCATGCCGCTCCATGCGCTCGCGGGCGCGATCCTGCTCGCCGCCGCTGCGGCCAATGGCGCCCGATTGTGGCGATGGGCCGGCGAACGGACGTTGGCCGACCGGCTCGTGCTGGTGCTGCACGTGGGCTACGCATTCGTCCCTCTGGGCTTCGCGCTTTCCGCCCTCGCCGCGTTCGACATCATCGCGCCGAGCGCGGGCATTCACGCCTGGACGATGGGCGCCATGGGTATCCTGACGCTTGCTGTCATGAGCAGAGCCAGCCTTGGCCATACAGGCCGGGCGCTCGCGGCGTCGCCTGCCCTGCAGGCGGTCTACGCTGCCGCGCTTGTCGCGGCGCTGGCGCGCATTGGTGCCGTCCTGGATGGCGGCGCAAACGACATGCTTCTGGCCGTTGCCGGGTTGGCATGGTCGGCAGCCTTCCTTGGGTTTGCCTTCCTCTATGCACCGATTCTTTGCCTGCCCCGGCAGACGACCGTGCGCGCCCAATCGTGAGATGGGCGGTCCGCCGCCCGCGGGTCCGCGGCGGACCTTCGTGACGGCGTGCTGGAGGTCTAGTCTGCCCGGAGCGCGGCCATTTGCTGCAAATGGCTGTCCGGCTTTGTGCTGGACGAACCATCTTGGAAACAACTTTGCTGGCAAGTTTGTTGACACCTGCTTGGCGTTGGCTTCCTATCGCGTGCAAAGAAGAGTGAGCCGGAGGCAATGTCAGGCAGGGTTGTCGCCCTCAAGACGAAGGCGCGTGGCCGCAAGGGTGGCGGGGGCCGGGACAGCACGTCGGTGGCCGACATCGTGCAGGCGCTGCGCGAGCGCATTGCCCGCCAGGACGTCGCGCCGGGCGCCAAGCTCGGCGAGCAGGAGCTGGCGGCCGAGTTCGGCGTGCCGCGCACGCGCATCCGCGAGGTGTTCGGCGCGCTCGAAAGCCGCGGCCTGATCGAGCGCATCCCCAACCGAGGCGCCGTCGTCTCCCGGCTCGAGCTCGAGCATGTCTTCCACCTCTACGAGGTACGTGCCGTCCTCGAGGGCCTTTGCGTGCGGCTCGCCACCGAGAACGCGCCGCCCGAGACGTGGGACGAGTTCGTCGAGCTGTTCGGCGCGCCGATGGACGACTATGTGCGCAAGGCCGACTTCGATTCCTTCATCGTCGTCTATGAGCGCTTTCGCCGCCGCATCATCGAATGGGCGCGCAACCCGGTGGCGGCCGGCATGCTCGACAGCATCTACGAAAAGACCAACGTCGTGATCCGCCGCATCGTGATCCTGCCGGGCCGCGCGCAAGAAGGCCTGGGCGAGCATCGCGCCGTGGTGGCGGCGATGCGCGCCGGCGACGGCGAAGCTGCCGAGCGCGCCAAGCGCAAGAACCTCTACAACGCGAAGGAAACGCTGCGGCGCTTCCAGAAGTACGTGATCTGAGGAGCCCCGTGAGCGACGACACCGGCGCCGACACTGCTTCCACCACAGGCCCCGAAACTGGCCAACGCAGCGGGCCGCTCGCCCGCTATCGCGTGCTCGAGATCGGCTCGACGGTCGCCGGCCCGTTCTGCGGCCGCATGCTGGCCGATTTCGGCGCCGAGGTGATCAAGGTCGAGCCGGCCGAGGGCGACCCGGTGCGAACCATGGGCAAGTCGGTCGACGGCCACTCGCTCTACGCCGCCTCGATCTTCCGCAACAAGCGGCTGGTCTCCATCGACCTGCGCCGCGAGGAAGGGCGCGACCTGGTGCGCCAGCTCGCCACCCGGTGCGACGTGCTGATCGAGAACTTCAAGCCCGGCACGCTGGAGAAATGGGGCCTCGGCTGGGAAGCGCTCTCGGCGATCAATCCGCGCCTCGTCATGGTGCGCATCTCGGGTTTCGGCCAGGACGGCCCCTACTCTCAGCGGCCGGGCTACGGCGTGGTGTGCGAGGCGGTCAGCGGGCTGCGCCATCTCACGGGCGATCCCGACCGCGCGCCCTCCCGCGTCGGCGTGTCGATGACGGACTACATCGCCGGCCTGCATGGCGCCTATGGCACGGTGATGGCGCTGATGGCGCGCGAGCATACCGGTCGCGGCCAGGTGATCGATACGGCGCTCTACGAGAGCGCCTTCAACTTCATGGAAGTGTGGATCGGCGCCTACCAGAAGCTGGGATTCGTGCCCAACCGCGAAGGCTCGCGCCTGATCGGCAGCACGCCCAACAACCTTTATCCGACGGCGGACGGCAGCTACATCCACATCACCGCCATGGCCGACAGCCTGTTCCGTCGCCTCTGCGACGCGATGGGCCAGCCCGCGCTGGCGCGCGATCCGCGCTTCGCCGAGCACGCCGGGCGCAACGACAATCACGCGGCGCTGGACGTCCTCATCGCGCGCTGGACCGCGACGCTGCCGCTCGCCGAGATCGAAGCCGTTCTCGACAAGGTTTCCGTGCCGGCCACCCGCATCTTCACCGTGGCCGACATCTTCGCCGACCCGCACTACAGCGCGCGCCGCTCGATCATCGAGGCGCCGGACCAGCATCTCGGCACCGTCGCCATGCCGGCGGTGGTGCCGCGCCTGTCCGACACGCCGGGCGCGGTGCGCCATGCCGGCCGCGACGTCGGCCAGGATTCGCGCGCCGTGCTGCGCGAGGTCCTGGCTCTGAACGACGAGCGCATCGACGCGCTCACCAAGGAAGGCATCGTCACGGCATGACCATCGACAGCTACCAGGCGCGCAAGGCCAAGGCGCTCGCCATGGGCGGGCCCGAGAAGCTCGCCCGCCGCAAGGCCGCCGGCATCCTCAATGCGCGCGAGCGCATCGACCGGCTGTTCGACGCCGGCAGCTTCATCGAAAGCGGCCTGTTCGGCGCCTCGCTGGCCGATCCCGACAGGTCGGCCGGCGACGGCAAGATCGCAGGCTTCGGCAGGATCGAGGGCCGCGACGTCGCCGCCGTCGCCAACGACTTCACGGTGATGGGCGCCTCCTCTGCCGCCACCAATGGCCGCAAGATCGGCCACATCAAGCGGGTCGCCACCAGCCGCGGCATGCCGATCGTCTTCCTGGGCGAGTCGTCGGGCGCCCGCATGCCCGATCACATGGGCTCGCGCGGCATGGGCGCGCTGCTGGGCAACGATCCCACGCAGTACGTCCGCCATCGCGAGGTGCCGTGGGCCGCCGCCACGCTCGGCCTCTCCTATGGCTCGTCGTCCTGGTATTCGGTGCTGTCCGACTTCAACGTCATCCGCAAGGGGGCCGTCCTCGCCGTCTCGAGCGCCCAGCTCGCCTCGCTCGCCATCAAGGAGAAGGTCGATCCCGAGGAGATGGGCGGCTGGCAGGTCCATGCCGAGGTGACGGGCTTTGCCGATGCCGTGGCAGAGACCGACGAGGAGGCGCTCGACCTGATCCGTACCTTCCTCTCCTACCTGCCATCGCATCAGCGCGAGGCGCCGCCGGTGCGGCCCGTGCCGGCTGGCTCCGGCAGCGGCATGGCCGACATCGCGAGACTCCTGCCGGAGAAGCGCACGCAGGTCTACGACGTGCGCCGCATCATCCGCGCGATCGTCGACGCCGGCTCCTTCTTCGAGCTCAAGGCGCGCTTCGGCAAGGTGATCAGCGCGGGTCTGGCGCGGCTCGACGGCCGCACCGTCGGCATCCTCGCCAACAACCCGCTGTTCCGCGGCGGCGCCATCGACACCGACGCCTGCGACAAGGCGGCGAGCTTCCTGGTCCTGTGCGACAGCTTCAACATTCCTCTCGTCCTGCTGGTCGACACGCCGGGCTTCCTGATCGGCATCGACGCCGAACGCCGCCGCGCGCCGGGCAAGATCATGAATTTCATGCAGGCGCTACAGCTCTGCACGATGCCCAAGCTCTCGGTCATCCTGCGCAAGACTTACGGCCAAGCCTATCTCAACATGGGCGGCGGCCGGAACTCCGACGAGGTTGCCGCCTGGCCCAGCGCCGAGGTGAGCTTCATGGATCCGACCTACGCCGTGAAGATCGTGCATGGCCTCTCGCCCGGCGAGCCCGGCTTCGACGAAGCGTTCGCGCAGATGAACAAGGACAGCGAGCCCTGGGACATCGCGGCGATGTACGCCGTCCAGTCGGTCATCCAGCCGCACGAGACGCGCGCCTACCTGATCCGCATGCTCGACGTGCACCGCCAGCGCCTGACCAACGGCGTCGGTGAGCACCTGATGCGGGCATGGCCCACCAGCTTCTGAGGACGGAATGATGGCGATATGAGCGACAGGCCCCCTCCCGACGGCTGGACGCCCGAGGTCGACGAGCTCGAGCAGCGCCGGCGCGACGCGCGCGGCCTGGGCGGCGCCGAGGCCGTGGCCCGGCATCACGAGCGCGGCCGGCTGACGATCCGCGAACGGATCGACGGCCTGGTCGACAAGGGCTCCTTCCGCGAGGTCGGCACGCTCGCGGGACAAGGAAAATACGACGGCGCGACGCTCAGGAGCGTGACGCCCGCGCCCTACGTGATGGGTCTCGCCAGCATCGACGGCCGCCCGGTGGCGGTGGGTGGCGAGGATTTCACGATCCGGGGCGGCTCGAGCTGGTCGGGCGACCGCAAGAAGGGCGGCCAGGGCGGCTTCATCGAGGACATGGCAGCGAGCTATCGCATCCCTCTGGTCAACCTGATCGACGGCTCGGGCGGCAGCGTCACCTCGATCAACAAGCGCGGCCATTCGATTTTCCCGGGCGTGCACGGCTTCGAGCGTTCGGTCGAGCTCCTGGGTAAGATCCCGGTGGTGTCGGCCGTGCTCGGCACCGCCGCCGGCGGTCCGGCCGGCCGCGCCATCCTTTCGCACTGGTCGGTGATGGTCGACGGCACCAGCCAGGTCTTTGCCGCCGGTCCTCCGGTGGTCGAGCGCTCGCTTGGCCAGAAGATCAGCAAGGAGGATCTGGGCGGCCCGCCCATCGCCGTCGACCACGCCGGCACGATCGACAACAGGGCCGACAGCGAGGCGGCCTGCTTCGCCGAGATCCGGCGCTTCCTGTCCTACATGCCGTCCAACGTGTGGGAGCTGCCGCCCGCCGTCGCGGCAGGCGATCCGGTCGATCGTTGCGACGAGGAGCTGCTGCGCATCGTGCCGCGCGACCGGCGCAAGCCCTACAACATGCGCAAGCTGATCGGGCACATCGTCGATCGCGGCTCGATCTTCGAGATCCAGCCGACCTACGGCAAGGCGTTGATCACCGCGCTGGCCCGCATGAACGGCCAGGTCGTGGGCATCGTCGCCAACAATCCGATGGTCTATGCCGGCGCGATGGACGTGAAGGCGGCGCGCAAGCAGATCCACTTCGTCGAGACGTGCGACTGCTTCCACATTCCGCTGGTCTTCCTGGTCGACGTGCCGGGCTTCATGGTCGGCAAGGATGCCGAGGCGGCAGCCACGCTGCGCGACGGCATGAGGGCGGTCTATGTCGGCCTGCAGGCGACCGTGCCGACCTACACCGTCGTGATCCGCAAGTGCTATGGCATGGCGGGCATGGGCACCACCGAGAAGAACGGGCTTGAGTTCAAGATCGCCTGGCCGTCGGCCGAATGGGGCTCGCTGCCGATCGAGGGCGGCGTCGCCGCGGCCTTCCGACGCGAGATCGCCGCTGCCGACGACGCCAGGCAGCGCGAGCGCCAGCTCGAGGAGGAACTGCGCGCCCTTGCCTCGCCGTTCCGGACGGCGGAGGCGTTCGGCGTCGAGGAGATCATCGACCCGCGCGAAACGCGGCCCTATTTATGCCGCTTCATCGATGCAGCCCAGGGGAAGCTGCGCACCACGGTGGGGCCAAAAGCAAAGTACGGCGTACGTCCCTGAGACCGAGCGCCTGGTTCGACAAGGGAGGAGTGGGACAATGAGCAAGACGACAATCATCCGCCGGACCATGCTGACGGCGGCCGGCGCATCGCTGTTCGCCGGGGCGGTCCGGGCGCAGGACAAGGTAAAGGTGAAGTTCGGCGTGCTGACGACCGCGTCGCAGGCGGCGTTCTATGTCGGCGCCAGGAAGGGCATCTTCGCCAAGTACGGGTTCGACGTCGAGGTGCTGCCGCTGCAGACCGGCGTGCAGGCCAACCAGGCGCTGGCCGCGGGCCAGGTCGACTGGAGCGGCGGCGGCGTCGAATCGACCGTCGTCGCCTGGGCGACCAACCTGCCCTTCAAGGCCTACTCGATGTACGCCAAGGGCGGCGATTCCTACGCCATCATGGTGCGCAAGGACGCCAACATCGGCTCGGCCAAGGATCTCAAGGGCAAGAAGATCGCCGTGCCGCAGGGCACCGCGCCGGCGCAGGGCCTCAACCAGGTGCTGAAGGAAGCCGGCCTGCCGCGCGATGCCGTCATGCGCGTCAACGCCAACTACGGCAACATGGGCCAGATGCTGATCGCGGGCTCGGTCGAGGCGATGGCCGGCCTCGAGCCGTTCCTGACCCTTACCGAGGAGAAGATGGAAGGCAAGGCCGCGATCCTGATGCGGCTCGGCAAGTACGTGCAGGGCGGCGGCCTGTTCCTGATCAGCGACAAGTGGGCGGCAGCCAATCCGACCAAGATCGCCGACGCTGTGGCGGCCCTGTGGGAGGCGCAGCAATGGGTTCGCAAGAACCCGAAGGAAGCGGCTGCCATCGAGGCCGAGTTCCTGAAGGTCGAGCCGCGCATCGTCGAGGTCTCGTTCAAGGTGCTGACCTACGATCCGCTGATCGACGACTTCACCTCCAAGTCGCTGCAGACCACGGCCGACTACCTCGCCGAGGAGAAGCTCATCCCGGCGCCCCTCAAGCTCGAGCCGCATCTCGTCGAGCTCAACAAGGTGACGCAGCAGGTCAAGGCCAAGCATCCCACGCTGCTCGACTAGAGCATGATTGCTTCAAGTGTAAACCTCACCCTGAGGAGCCACGCGAAGCGTGGCGTCTCGAAGGGTCGGCTACAGCACATCTGTTGCCAACCCTTCGAGACGCGGCTTCCGGCCGCTCCTCAGGGTGAGGACATTTCCGGTGCTTCAACCAAAGACAATCACGCTCTTGAGGCGCCGCAATGCCCGACATCCTGACCGCGAGCGGCGTGTCGAAGACGTACTTTGACACACACGAAGGGCACGACGTGCTGGCGCTGAAGGACGTGTCGCTCGGCATCGCCGCGCACGAGTTCGTCTCGGTCATCGGACCGTCGGGCTGCGGCAAGTCGACCTTCCTGCGCATCGTCGCCGGTCTCGAGCGGCCGACCGGAGGCGACATCGCGGTTTCGGGCCGCAAGGTCACGGGGCCGGGCGCCGATCGCGGCATGGTCTTTCAGGAGTATGCCCTGCTGCCATGGAAGACCACGGAGGCCAACATCGAGTTCGGCCTCAGGCTGAAAAAGGTGCCGGCGGAGGAGCGTCGCGCCACCACGCAGCGCTTCGTCGATCTCGTGGGCCTCACCGGCTTCGAGAAGAAGTATCCGCATCAGCTTTCGGGCGGCATGCGCCAGCGCGTGGCCGTGGCCCGCGTGCTTGCCAACAATCCCACCATGCTCCTGATGGACGAGCCCTTCGCCGCGGTCGACGCCATGACGCGGCAGAGATTGCAAGAAGAGCTGGCCGCCATCACCGCGCAGGAGCGCACGACCGTCCTCTTCGTCACCCATGCCATCGACGAGGCGGTGTTCCTGTCGGATCGCGTCGTCGCTCTCTCGGGCCGGCCCGGCCGCATCGTGGCCGACCTCCGCATCGACCTGCCGCGCCCGCGGCGCTGGGACGCCGTGATGAACGATGCACGCTTCGTAGCCTACCGCGACCGCCTCACCCAGAGCATTCACGGCCAGCACGCATGAGCGCCGCCGAACCTGTCACGGCCGGGTCCGGCACCACCGGACCCGATTCCCGGCTGCCGGCCGCAGCGCAACGCCGCAGGATGTCGTGGTGGCAGCCGCGCGCGTGGGTCACTGCGCTGCTGCCTTTCGCCGTCGGCATCGCGATCTGGCAGGCGTTGTCGCTGGCCGACATCTGGCCGCGCGTGCTTTTCCCCTCGCCGCTCGAGGTCGCGCAGGCTTTCGTGACCGATACGCTGTCGGGCGTTCTGCTGGTGAACCTCGCGGTCAGCCTCAAGAGCCTGCTGCTGGGCTTCATCGCAGGCTGCGTCGTGGCGATCCCGCTCGGCTACCTGATGGGTCTGCACAAGGTCAGCCGGGACTTCTTCGATCCGCTGGTGAACCTGCTGCAGGCCATTCCCGGCCTCGCCTGGATTCCCTTCGCCATCCTGTGGTTCGGGCTCGGCGAGGGCGCGGTGGTCTTCATCATCGTGATGTCGGTGTTCTTCCCCGTGCTGCACAACCTCCTGACCGGCATTCGCATGGTCCAGCCGGTGCTGGTCGAGGCCGTGCAGACCCTGGGGGCCGGCCGCGCCGCCGTCATTCGCCACGTCATCTTCCCCGCCACGCTGCCCAACCTGATGACCGGCATCCGGCTCGGCATCGCCTTCGGCTTCCGGTCGCTGGTCGGCGGCGAGATGATCGCCAGCACCGACGGTCTCGGGTACGCGATCTTCAATGCCCAGCAATACTTCCAGTCGGCGCGCATCGTCGTCGGCATGCTGGCGATCGGCATCGTCTGGCTGATCATGGACCGCTTCCTGCTGCGGCCCATCGAGCTGCGCACGACGATGCGCTGGGGCCTGAT
>NZ_JBGAKA010000081.1:0-24269 GCF_044224635.1 Reyranella sp.
ATTCTATTGTTGCTCTCGACAGTTGTATTGGATTCCAAAATTATAGGAGAAGCGTGCTCCTCAACACACACTCCCAACCTCCCCCCGTCTTCGTGCGGCGCAACATCTGTGCTGAAACTAGCCAGCGAAGCTGGGGAGGAGGATGAGGATCAAAGCCGCTGGCTGGCCAGAGCCAGCATCACGCCGGCATTGGCGAGCAACAGGGGCGTGGCGAACCAGCGCGCCCCGTCGCGCAGGCGTCGCCGGACGATCAGCCCGCCCCAGCCCACGGCGACCAGCATGGGCGCAGTGCCGAGGCCGAAGGCGGCCATGACGGTCGCGCCTTCGGCAGCGGAGGCGGTGCCGGCGGCAGCCGCCAAGGCGCCGTAGAGCAGGCCGCATGGCAGGAAGCCGAGGACGACGCCCAGGGCGTAGCGTGTCGCAGTGTGGCGGCCGGAGGAAAGGCTACCAGCCAGGGTGGAGAGGAAGCGCGGCAAGGTGGCGCCGCCACTCTTGGTCATTCCCAATGCCTGCAACACCATCAGGCAGGCGGCGAGGATCAGGAATCCGGCCGACAGCCAGCCAAACAAGGGAGTCGAAGCAAACAGAGCCGTTGCCGCACCGGCGCCGGCACCCAGCATCGTGTAGGTGGTCAGTCGGCCGAGATGGTACGGCAGCAACGCCGCGCCGGCGAGACGGCGCCACTCACCATACCTCGTATCGGCGGTCCGCTCGACGTCAGCCATCACCTGGCTCAGCACGAACGGCCCACACATGCCGGCGCAATGCAGAGCGCCACCGACCAGGCCGGCGAGAAACAAGGAAGCGGGCAGGCCCGTCGCCGCCCACATGCCGTTGGCCCACAGGCCATCGGAGAGGGTGCCGCGGCAGAGTGCAACCAGTTGACTGAACGTCTCCATCGTGTCGCAGTCGAGCACGGCCGTCCGTTCACTTGCTTGACCTGGGTCAAGGTCGGCCGCTCGTCAGCATGGCACTGGGTCGACACATCGCCGAGGAGATTCTCGTGGCCTACAAGACAATACTCGTCCATTGCGACGCGAGCGCGAAGGTCGCGCAGCGTCTCGCCGTCGCCGCCGACCTGGCGGAACGCCAAGGCGCCCATATCGTGGGGTTCCACTGCCGGCCGCCGTTCCAATCGCCGGCCTTCTTCGACGGGGGCATGCCGACGACGACTTTGCTTCAAGCCTATGAGGCCGGTGTCAAGGCCGACGAGACCGCCGCCAACGCGGCCTTCGACAAGGAAATGAAGGGGCGGCACCTGTCGCAGGCTTGGCGTGTCGTCGAAGGGTACGATGACGAGGAGCTCGCGGTCCATGCGCGCTATGCCGATCTGATCGTGGTCGGCCAGTACGATCCGGAACAGACGACCCCGACCTCGTCGGATCTGGCCGAGACCGTCGCCCTGGCGACCGGCCGTCCGACCTTGGTTGTGCCGCACATCGGCGTGCAGAGGCCGCTCGGAAAGACGATCCTGCTGTGCTGGAACGCCAGCCGCGAGAGCGCCCGTGCCGCATCGGATGCATTGCCGCTGCTGACCGAGGCGGACAAGGTCGTCGTCCTCGCAATCGATCCCAAGAGCTCGGCCACCGGTCATGGCGCTGAGCCCGGCTCCGATGCCGCCAGCTGGCTGGCGCGGCATGGCGTCAAGGTCACCGTGCAGCGCGACGTCGCGGCCGATACCGATGTCGGCAGCGTCATCCTGTCGCGCGCAGCCGACCACGATGCCGACCTGATCGTCATGGGACTCTACGGCCATTCGCGGATGCGCGAGATGGTGCTGGGCGGCGCGAGCCGTACCCTGATGGCCAGCATGACTGTCCCGGTGCTGATGGCGCATTGAGATGCAAGCGCCAAGCCCGACGGCGATGGATGCGACGACGCTTGCCGCCTACGACAAGGCGGTGCCGCGCTACACCAGCTATCCGACGGCGGCGCAGTTCGACGGCCGCGTTGGCCCGGTCGAGCATGCGGCGTGGCTGCGCGAGCTCGGCGGAACAGTTGCGACCTTCTACTTCCATGTGCCGTTCTGCGCCCAGCTATGCTGGTACTGCGCCTGCAACACGATGGCGATGAACCGCGCCGGGCCGCTCGACGCCTACGCCCGCGCCATGGTGCGCGAGCTCGATCGCCTGGCCGAGCTGGCGCCCGAGCTGATCGTTGGCGCGATCCAATGGGGCGGCGGCACGCCGTCCCAGCTCGGCGCGCGGCGGCTGGTAGACGTAGCGCGCCACCTTGTGGCCCGTTTCGATCGCCGTAGCGGTGCCGAGGTCTCGATGGAGATCGATCCTCGCTATTGCGATGACGCGTTCGTCGTCGCCATGACGGAAATCGGCGTCACGCGCGCGAGTCTCGGCGTGCAGGATTTCGATCCCGCCGTGCAGCTGGCGATCAATCGCCGGCAATCGGCGGAAACCACCGCTGACGTGATAGAACGGTTGCGCGGCGGCGGCATCCGCCGGATCAACATCGATCTCGTCTACGGCCTGCCGTGCCAGACTCTCGCGACGCTGTCGCGGACGCTTGACGCAGCCCTGGCGCTGGCGCCCGATCGGTTTGCCGTGTTCGGCTATGCCCATGTCCCCTGGATGAAGCCGAGGCAGCGGCTGATCGACCAGGCCGAGCTGCCGGGGGCGGCACTGCGCGCCGAGATGGCGGCGCTCGTGTCCGAGCGACTGAGCGGCGCGGGATACCGACAGATCGGGCTCGATCACTTCGCCCGGCCCACCGACAGCTTGGCCAAGGCCGACGCAGATGGCCGGTTGCGTCGCACCTTCCAGGGCTATGTCGCGGACGATTCGCCCTGGGTCGTCGGCATCGGTGCATCGGCGATTTCCATCCTGCCGAGCGGCTACACGCAGAACTTGGCGACGGCCGACCGCTATGGCGCGGCCCTCGAAGCCGGCGGGCTGGCCACGGCGCGCGGCGTCGCGTTGAGCGACGACGACCGACTGCGCGGCGAGATCATCGCCGGGCTGATGTGCCTTCAGACGGTCGATCTGGTGGAGGTCTGCCGGCGCCATCGCGTCGAGCCGATGTCCTTCCTTGCCGAAATCCAGGCCCTGCCGAAGCTTGTCGAGGACGGTCTGCTGAGCCGGGACGGCTGCGTGCTGCGCATCACGGATCGCGGCCGGCCGCTGGTGCGATCGGTCTGTGCCGCGTTCGACAATCACTTCGAGGCCGGCGCCGAACGCCACGCCCGGGCAATCTAGAGGATAGGAAGAGCGGAAACCATGAGTGCCCATCTGCTTGTCTCCGGCCACGTCGAGGCCGCGCTTGCCGAGGCTGCCGGGAAAGGCATCTCGCAGGACGTCGTCGCGCGCTGCCTTCTGTCGGAGGCGATTCGTCTGTTCAAAGGCCATCGCACCAACGACGACATCGCCTCGGAGCTGACTGCGGCTGCCGACAATCTCGACGATGACAATCCACTGATCTTCATCCGGCCGTGAAGCGCGTGTGGCGGGCGGCGACCGGAACGACGACAGTGGCGGGCACGAAGGAAGTCTTGGTGTCGTCCTGGACGGTCCGCGGAAGCGCATTTTGCCGTCTTGAGCGTCGCGACGGACGCAGGCATCATTACCGCAGGCATGCCGTTGAGTCCTTGGCGATGAGATCCTGCTGCGCTCACGATGACCTGGTCGCGGCGTGCTATCCTGCTCGCGGATGAATGATAGTTTACCCTCTTCCGGCACGCTCCGGCAGGCCGCGGCGTTGGTCGAGGCATCGCCGCAGGCCGAGCTGGTTCTGTCTCCGGAACTCACCATCCTCGCCTGCAGTGATGGCTATCCACGCTCGCTAGGCAGGACCCGGCAGGGGATCATCGGGCAGTCGATCCGAACGGTCTTCGCCGGTGAGGCGGCGCTCGGCACCCTGATCGCCTCGCTCGAGACGGTCTGCCGCACCGGCCGGCCGCATCGGGTCGTTCTCACGGGATGGGCGAGCGAGCGTGCGGCGCCGGCTGCCGCCGTGAACATGCCGGTTCTTGGCGAGCAGGGGACCGTCAAGTGGCTGCTGCACAGCATGGAATCGGTCGGGGAGAGCCGATCGACAGACGGCGAGCACTCGAGGATGGCGGCGGCGCTGGAAGCGGCCGAAGCCCGGCTGCGATCGGTGCTGCAGACGGTTCCCGATGCCATGGTCATCATCGATGAGCAGGGACGCATTGAATCGCTCAGCACCACGGCCGAACGGCTATTCGACTACCCGCTTGCCGAGGCGGCCGGCCAGAACGTCAGCCTGCTCATGCCGTCGCCCGATCGCGAGAACCACGACGCCTATCTGAAGCGCTATCTTGCCACCGGCGAGCGCCGCATCATCGGCATCGGCCGCATCGTGGTCGGTCGGCGCAAGGATGGCACCACCTTTCCGATTCACCTCACCGTCGGTGAGCTACGTTTCGCTGAGCGGCACTACTTCACTGGCTTCATCCGTGACCTCACGGAGCAACAGCTCACCGAAAACCGTCTCAAGGAGCTGCAGTCGGAAGTGACGCACATGTCGCGCTACACGGCCCTGGGCGAGATGGCGTCGACCCTGGCGCACGAGATCAACCAGCCGTTGACAGCGATCAGCAACTATCTCAAGGGTTGCCAGCGCCTGCTGGCGGGCGTCGACAGCGCGGCGGTGCCGGTGTTGCGCGACGCTCTCGGCAAGGCTGCCGACCAGGCCTTGCGGGCCGGCCAGATCATCCGTCGGCTGCGTGAGTTCGTGGCCCGCGGCGAAAGCGAGCCGCGGGCAGAAAGCCTCGCCAAGCTGATCGAGGACGCCAGCACGCTGGCGCTGATCGGCGCCCGCGAAAATGGCGTCAGCGTATCCTTCCGGCTCGATCCCGGGGTGGAGCTGGTGTTCGCCGATCGCATCCAGATTCAACAGGTGCTGGTGAATCTCATTCGCAACGCCATCGAGAGCATGGCCGACATGCCGGGCGATCGCAGACTGGAGGTCGCCACGACGGCAAGCGGGCAGGCGGTGGAGATTGCCGTTTCCGACACCGGCCCGGGCCTGGCGCCCGAGATCGCCCGCCATCTTTTTCAGCCCTTCATGACCACCAAGCGGAAGGGCATGGGCTTGGGCCTGTCGATCTGCCGCACTATCGTGGAGGCCCATGGCGGGAAAATCTGGGTCGAGGACCGCGCCGGCGGTGGTACGATCTTCAGGTTTACGTTGCGCAGCGTGCGCGAGGAGACTTCGACCCATGGCGGATAGCCAGGTCGTCCATGTGATCGACGACGATGCCGATGTCCGGCAGTCCCTGGCGTTCCTGTTGAGCACGGCCGGTCTCGCGGTGCGCGTTCACGATTCGGCGGTCGCCTTCTTGAAGGTCCTCGAGGGGGTGCAGGGCGGTTGCGTCGTGACGGACATCCGCATGCCGGAAATCGACGGCCTGGAGCTGCAGCGTCGCCTGCACACCAGCGGGGTCAAGCTGCCGGTGATCGTCATGACCGGTCACGGCGACGTGGCGCTGGCAGTCGAGGCGATGAAGGCCGGCGCCGTCGATTTCATCGAGAAGCCGTTCGACGACGATGTGCTGCTCGCCGCCATCCGCACGGCACTGTCGCGCCACGCCGAGGACAGCGAGCGCGCCACGCGCAAGGCCGTCATCCAGGACCGTCTCAAGGCGCTGTCCGAGCGCGAGCGCGAGGTTCTCGAAGGTCTGATCGCCGGCAAGGCGAACAAGGTGATCGCTCACGATCTCGGCATCAGCCCGCGCACGGTCGAGGTCTATCGCGCCAACGTGATGACCAAGATGCAGGCAGACAGCCTGTCCGAGCTCGTGCGAATGGCGTTGGTCGAGGGCGGCGCCCTGTAGTCGGGCCCGACGGACGGCGTGCGCAGGCCGGCACGGCATTCGACGATGGTTTGCGCTAGATCAACGCGACAGCCGGCGTGATTGGACAACCTTGACAGGGCCTTCCACCGATATGCGGGTGCATTGCCGGATGCCGCCTGACCTGGGACTTGTGCTGGTCGTCGACGATGATGCCGCCGTTCGTGCCGCCCTGAAATTCGCGCTCGAGCTCGAGGGGTTTTGCGTCCGGCTGTACGACGGGCCGGCGGCGATCCTGGCCGAGAGATACCTGCCCGATCACGGCTGTCTGGTCATCGACTTCTGGATGCCGGAGATCGATGGCATCGACCTGATCGGTATCCTGCGCTCGCGGCACGTCTGGCTGCCTGCCATCGTGATCAGCGGACGTGTCGACAAGCAACTGCTGCGTCGGGCCGAGGAGCTGGGCGTGAGCCGTGTCCTGGAGAAACCGTTGTCCGACGCGACTCTGGTCGATTGCATCCACCATGCGTTGGAGCAGCGTCCGGTTTGAACGAACCACAGGCGGTTCGTTCAATCGGACGTCGCTCCAGATTGCAGTGATTCCAGCATGCGACAGGGGCTCCAAGGCCCGCGGCGTGAGCGCCCGAGACTTACGTAGAATCCCTTAGTTCAAGACCCGAATGGTGGCGTCTGTCGGGTCGAGCTACCCAGTGGCCATCGCAAGCGGACCACGGAGAACGTGATGCTGACGGAGAATGCCACCCAGACTTCCAGGCTGCCAGCGTCCGCCATCGGCATCCGCTTGCCGGGGATGGCGAGGGCCCGGACCGAACCCCGCCGCGATCCTTTGGCCGGCGTGCTGCGACCGTTCTCCAAGGGCGAGGAGCTGTTTGCCGAAAGCGATCAGGCGGACAGCTTCTACGAGGTCAGGTCGGGGACCGTGCGCACCTATAAGCTGTTGAGCGACGGGCGTCGGCTGATCGATGCATTCCACTTTGCGGGCGACATTTTCGGTATCGAGGCTGGTGCCGAGCACCGTTTTTCCGCCGAGGCGATCACCGACGTGACGGTCGTCGTCTATCGCCGCAGCCGGCTGGCGAGCATGGCCGAGGCCGATCCGGCGTTCGGCGATCGGGTGATGGAAGCCACCTTGCGCAACCTCGAGCGCGCCCAATCCCACATGCTGCTGCTGGGCCGCAAGACGGCGCAGGAAAAGATGGCAACCTTCCTGCTCGACATGGCGGAACGCCTGTCCGACGACGACGAGCATTTCGAGCTGCCGATGCAACGCACTGACATCGCCGATCATCTCGGCCTCACCATCGAAACCGTGTCGCGCACCCTGACCCAGTTTGCCCGCAAGGGTCTGATTCATCTGCCGGCATCCAGCCGCTCGGTCGCTCTGTGCAACAAGGCCGCACTGCGGCGCCTCGAGGCGTAGGACAGCGGGCCACAGAGGGGCGCGCTCTCGGCACATGAGTCCTCCGTAAAGGAGTGCACCGTGAGAGCGATGGTTCTGCAATCAGTCGGCCAAGACCTCGTGCTCGAGGAGCGGCCGGATCCCATGCCGGGGCCGGGTCAGGTCCGCGTGCGCGTCGAGGCCTGCGGCGTCTGTCGGACCGATCTCCATGTCGTCGACGGCGATCTCGCCGATGTCCGGGTGCCAATCGTGCCCGGTCACGAGATCGTTGGTCGGGTCGATGCCGTTGGCCCCGGAGTCACCGCCCTGGTGCCAGGCGTCCGTGTCGGCGTGCCCTGGCTCGGCCATACCTGCGGCGGCTGCCCATACTGCCGGTCCGACCGGGAGAACCTGTGCGATGCTCCGATCTTCACCGGCTACTCGCGGGATGGTGGATTCGCGAGCCATGCCATTGCCGACGCGGACTACGCCTTTGCGCTGGACGGGTCGGCCGATCCCGTCGCCACGGCGCCGCTGATGTGCGCCGGCCTGATCGGCTGGCGCTCCCTCGTCATGGCTGGGCCGGCGCGGCGGATCGGGCTCTATGGCTTCGGGGCGGCCGGCCACATCCTGGCTCAGGTGTGTCGGTGGCAGGGCCGAGAGGTCTATGCCTTTACGCGCCACGGTGACCTGCAGGCACAGGAGCACGCGCGCGCGCTCGGCGCATGCTGGGCAGGCGGCTCGGATGAGGTGCCTCCCGAACGGCTCGATGCCGCGATTCTGTTCGCGCCGGTGGGCGATCTCGTTCCCCTGGCCCTGTCCGCCGTCGGCAAGGGGGGGCGAGTCGTGTGCGGTGGAATCCACATGAGCGACATCCCGCGCATTCCCTATCGCCTGCTGTGGGAGGAACGCCATCTGCTGTCGGTCGCCAACCTGACGCGACGCGATGCCGTGGAATTCCTCGAGATCGCCGGCAAGGCCGGCATCCGCACGACGACCAAGGCCTATCCCCTGGAAGGAGCCAACGCGGCGCTGGCCGACCTCCGTGCCGGCCGCTTCCAGGGCGCCGCCGTTCTGGTGCCCTGAGCCAGTCTCGAACGCTTTAGGCAGGCGGCGGCGGCGAGTTCGGGCGCATCCGGTCGACGGACTTGAAGACGCGTCGGGCGTGGTCGAGCAGCTCGCCGTCGGTCGGATGATCCATCGACTCGACACCGACCATCTGCGCCTTGAGCCACGGCACGTGGGCGTCGAGATGGGTCAACAACTCGTTCTTGGCATTGCTCGGACCGACCAGCAGCCACTCCTGGACACCGCGCAAGGCATCGATGATGTGATCGAAAAAATCGCGATCAAGATGGCCGTGGCCGGCGCCGATCACACCGGCCTTGTGATGGACTTGACGAAACGGGTTGTGCGCCTTGATGCGTTCTGCGTCGACGTCCTCGGCGTTGAAGCGGAAGACGTGGGCCTCCTTCGAATCCATCCAGACGATTGCACGGCCGTGCGACATCGCATGCTCCGGGTTTGCTGATCTGCCCGACTCTTGCCGATGGGCCGTGGCAGGCGTTGATCTGGATCAAGAATTCACGGGACAGCGACCGCGAAGCGCCGCAAAGTCCCGCCCAATTGTCGAGAGGAATCGCCGATGCCGAAGGTGGGATATCTGTTGCCAACCCGTGAAAGGGTCATGGAAGGACGCCATGAAGCAGGGTCGCTGCTCGCCCTGGCGGAGCGGGCCGAGGGGCTGGGCTTCGACTCCCTGTGGGTCGGCGATTCGCTGTTGGCCCGGCCCCGCCACGACGCGCTGACGTTGCTTGCCGCTGTGGCGGTCCGCACCCGCAAGCCCGAGCTTGGCACGGCGGTCTTGTTGCCGGCGCTGCGCAATCCCGTGCTGCTCGCGCACCAGGTAGCGACCCTGGATCGTATCGCCGAGGGCCGCGTCATCTTGGGAATCGGCATTGCGTCCGACTGGCCCAACATCCGCGCCGAGTTCGAGGCGGCGGGCGTGACCTTCGAGAAGCGCATCGGCCGGCTGATCGAGGGCATGGCACTCTGCCGCGCCCTGTGGACGGGCAAGCCGGTCACCTGGGACGGTCGCTGGAAGATGAAGGACGCCGTGCTCGGCCCGACGCCGCACCGTCCGGGCGGCCCACCGCTCTGGATCGCCGGCGCTGTTGCGGCGGCGCGCATGCGCGCCGGCAAGCACTTCGACGGCTGGTTCCCGAACTCGCCGGCGATCGCGGAGTTCGCGCCGCAATGGGCCGAGGTCCAGGCGGGCGCGCGGGCGGCCGGGCGCGATCCGTCGGCGCTGACCGCGGCGATGTATCTCACTCTGGCGATCGACGATGACGAAAGCCGCGCGAACGCAAAGCTCAACGCCTATCTCGAGCATTACTACAACATGCCGGCGAGCGAGACGCGCAAGCGGCAGATGTCCTATGCCGGCTCGGCCGCCGGCGCAGGGGCGTGGTTGAAGGCCTATGTCGACGCCGGCGCCTCCCACCTGGTGCTGCGCTTCGCCGGCGACCACGAGCGCCACCTCGATGCCGCCGCCAGGATCCGCCGCGATCTGGGTTGGTGACGTATTCATTGCCGGGAGCGCGCCACTCTGTGGCGCTCATCTTTCCTCCCCAGCCTCGCTGGGGAGGTGTCGGCGTCTTACGCCGACGGAGGGGTCATGAGCCTCAGGCTCGGCACTCTCCCGTGACTCATGACCCCTCCGTCACCGTAAGACGGTGACACCTCCCCAAGCTTCGCTTGGGGAGGAAAGTGGCGCGCTCCCGGCGAAGAGCTACTCCGCCGCTGTCGCCCTTCGTGCTTTGGCGGTTGCCGCCTCGTCGACTTCGTACGCCGCCGTCAGCACGACACCGTAGACGGTCTGCGCGACCTCCTCCGACACCAGGCCGCTCGCCACGTCGCGCGCGACCTTGGCAGGGTCGCGCCGATGCGGGTCGCCGTAACCGCCGCCGCCCGGCATGCTGACGCGCAGCCGCTCGCCGGCGGGAATGCTCGAATGGGCCTTGGGCGGCAAGGTCTTGCCCGACACGATCTCGACCTTGCCGGTCATGCCGGCCTTGCCGCCGGCGCGGCCGCGCGGCGGGTAGACCACGCGGTCGAACGAGGTCGAGATGCCGAACGGCATGTCCTCTGCGCTCTCGACCTCCATGATCTGGCCGAGGCCGCCGCGATACTCGCCGGCGCCGCCCGAATCGGTGCGGTATTCCTTGCTCCAGACCAGCACGGGCGCGATCGTCTCGGTGATCTCGACCGGCACGTTGCGCACGCCGCTCGGGAACGCGGTCGCCGACAGCCCGTCGAGCTTGGGCCGCGCGCCGGTGCCGCCGGAGTGGAACGAGGTGACGTTGAACGGCGTCGCCTTGGCCAGCACCGACGGGTCGCCGTCGACGCGGCCCATGCCGCCCATCAGGCGCACGTTCCACAGGCATGACGTGCCTTCCGCCGGCACGCCCTGCGGCAGCGCCTGCTGCAGGCAGCCGAACACCACGTCGGGCAGCATCTGGCCGATGATGCTGCGCGCCGCCACCGGTGCGGGATGCTTGGCATTGAGGATGCAGCCGTCCGGCGCGGTGACCCGGATGGTCGCCAGCGACGCAGCGTTGTTGGGCACGTGCGGCGCCACGATGCACTTCACGCCGAAGCTCGTGTAGGCCTCGGTGTAGCAGAGCGGCACGTTGATGCCGTTCTGTACGACGCCAGCCGAGCCGGCAAAGTCGACGTCGATGCCGTCCGGCCCGATCGTCAGAGCCGCCTTGAGCTCCATCGACTTGCCGTTCATGCCGTCGACCGTCATCGAATTATGGTAGGTGCCGAACGGCAGCTTGCGGATCGCCTCCAGGCTCGCCTCGCGCGAATGGTCGAGGATGTGCCGTGCCAGGTCGTCGAGATGCTCCAGACCGAACTCGTCCATCATGGCGACCAGGCGCCGGCCGCCGACCTCGTTGCTCGAGATTTCCGAGTAGATGTCGCCGATCACCTGCACCGGCTCGCGCACGTTGGCGGCGATGATGTCGACCAGCCACTGGTTGATCTCGCCCTTGTCGACGATCTTGGTGATCGGGATGTAGAGGCCTTCCTCGTAGACCTGCTGGGCGGCGCCCATGATGCCGCGGCCGCCGATATCGACCACGTGCAAGGTGCAGGCGAACAGCCCCACCGCCGTGCCGCGCCGGAAGGTCGGCGTCACGATCACGATGTCGTTCAGATGGCCGGTGCCCTGCCACGGGTCGTTGACGATGTAGGCGTCGCCGTCGTTCATCCTGGCAAGCGGCACCTTGTCGAGCACGTAGCCGACGCTCATCGCCATCGAGTTGACGTGGCCCGGCGTGCCGGTGACCGCCTGCGCCAGCATGCGGCCCTCGGTGTCGTAGACGCCGGCCGACAGGTCGCCGGCCTCGCGCGTCGCCGTGCCGAACGCGGTGCGCACCAGGGTCTGCGCCTGCTCCTCGACGACGGAGATCAGGCGGTTCCACATCACCTGGTATTCGATGCGGTTCAGCGGGTGGTTGGCTCTCATTGGGCGGCCTCCTGGAGCACGGCAGCTTTGGCGGTCAGTCGAATGGCGCCCGACGGCTCGATGCGGGCGGTGAAACCGGACGTGACGATGGTCGTGGTCTCGTCCTCGGCGATGATGGCAGGTCCCTGCATGGCGTGGCCTGGCGCGAGCTCGCGGCGCTGGAACACCGGCACGTCCTGGAAATCGCGTTGCGCCGGGTCGAACACGGTCCGGCTGCCCACCGACAGGGTCGTCGGCGCGCCGGTCGAGGCTTGGTCGAGAGCCCGGCCCGGCGGCGGCGCCTCGGCGCGCAGGATCCAGCCCGTCACCTCGACATCGACTCCGGGCACGACGCGATTGAACAAAGCGCGGTAGCCGGCCTCGAAGCGCTTGCGCAGCTCGCCGACCGAGGCTGATGTGAAAGGACCATCAGGCAGCTGCACGAGGATCTCGTGGCCTTGTCCGGCGTAGCGCATGTCGGCACTGCGGCTGATCGTGATCGGGGCGTTGGGTGCGCCGAGCTTCACCACATCGACAGCGTCCCTCTCCATCTCGGCGAACATCGCGTTGACCGAGCCTGCGTCGAAGCTGCCGAGCCGCACGAACCGGCTGCGCACGACCTCGAAGGCGATGGGCGCGCGCAGGAAGCCGACGGCCGAGCCGACGCCGGCGCTGGCCGGGATCAGCACGTCGGCGATGCCGAGCTTTTCAGCGAGCCGCGCGGCATGCAAGGGCGCGCCGCCGCCAAACGCGATCAGGGTGCGCCCTTCCAGCTCGGCGCCCCGCTCGACGGCGTGGACGCGGGCGGCGTTGGCCATGTTCTCCTCGACGACCTCGGAGATGCCGAAGGCCGACAGCGTGACGTCGAGCTCGAGCGGCGTGCCGACATGGCTCTCGATGGCGGTGCGGCTCAGCGCAGCGTCGAGGGTGATCGTGCCGCCGGCGAATTTGTCGGGATCGATGCGGCCCAGCACGACGTTGGCGTCGGTCACCGCCGGCTTGGTGCCGCCCAGCCGGTAGCAGGCCGGGCCGGGGTCGGAACCGGCGCTCTCCGGTCCGACGGTGATGCGCTTCATGGCGTCGACGCTCGCCAGCGAGCCGCCGCCGGCGCCGATCTCGACCATCTCGATCACGGGGATACGCACCGGCAGGCCGCTACCCTTCATGAAGCGATAGCGGCGGTCGACCTCGAAGCTGCGCGAGGCCATCGGCTTGCTGTCGTCGATGATGCAAATCTTGGCGGTGGTGCCGCCCATGTCGAAGCTCAGGATGCGATCGATGCCGAACCGCTCGGCGATCCAGGTCGACAGGATCACGCCGCCGGCCGGGCCCGATTCGACCAGGCGGATCGGGTAGCGCACGGCGGTCTCCAGGGTCGTGAGGCCGCCGCCCGAGGTCATCAGGAGGATCGGGCAGGCGAAGCCCGCCTGCGCGATGCGCTGGCGCAGGCTTTCGAGATAGCGCCCCATCAGCGGCTGCACGTAGGCGTTGGCGCAGGTGGTCGAGAAGCGCTCGTACTCGCGCACCTCCGGGCAGACGTCGCACGACAGGGAGATCCGCACGCCGGACAGCTTCTTCCCGAGGATCTCGCCGGTACGGCGCTCGTGCGCGGGATTGGCGTAGCTGTGCAGAAAGCCGACCGCAACGCTCTCGACGCCCCTGGCGGCCAGCGTGTCGGCCAGCGCCTCGACGGCTTGCTCGTCGAGCGCCAGGCGCACGCCGCCCTTGGCGTCGATCCGCTCCGGCACCGTGAAGCGCAAGGTGCGCGGCACCAGCGGCTCGGGCTTCTCGATGAAGATGTCGTACTGCTCGAAGCGGTTCTCCTGCGCCATCTCGATCGAATCGCGAAAGCCCTTGGTGGTGACCAGCGCGGTCAACGCGCCCTTGCGCTCGATGATGGCGTTGGTCGCGAGCGTCGTGCCATGGACGATCAGCCCGACCTGGCTGGGCGCGAGGCCGGCGAGGGCGAGCGCGCGCTGCATGCCGTCGAGCACGCCGTCCTCGGGCGCCGCTTTGGTGGTGAGCACCTTTGCGGAAAAACTCCGCTCGGGCGTCTCCAGCACGACGTCGGTGAAGGTGCCGCCGATATCGACCGCGAGGCGAATCGAGTCAGGCGAAGTGCCCGACTCAGGCGTAGTGACACGCGGCATGATGTCCTTCTCCTACGGTCCGCAACAGCGGCTCCTCGGCCCGGCAGCGGTCGGTCGCCGCCGGGCATCGTGACGCAAATCGGCAACCCGACGCGATATCGGTGGTGAGCTCGCCCTTGATCGAGGCCGCAGTGCGCCTGTGCGTCGGATCGGTCGACGGCACGGCGGCGAACAGGGCCTTGGTGTAGGGGTGTCGCGGATCGCGCCACAGGGTGGCATGCGAAGCGCTTTCGACGATGCGGCCGAGATACATCACCAGCACGCGATCGGCGAAGTAGCGCACGACCGAGAGGTCGTGCGAGATGAAGAGATAGGAGAGGCCGAGGTCGCGCTTGAGGTCGACCAGCAGGTTCAGGATCTGCGCCTGGATCGAAACATCGAGCGCCGAGACGGGCTCGTCGCACACGATCAGCGCCGGATGCAGCACCAGTGCCCGGGCGATGCCGATCCGCTGGCGCTGACCGCCGGAGAATTCGTGCGGATAGCGGTCGGGCGAATCGGCCGGCAGGCCGACACGGGCGATGATCTCCTGCAGGCGCCGGGCACGCTCGCCTGCGTTGCCCTGCTGGTGGACCTTCAGGGCGGTGTCGAGGACGGTGCGGATGGTCTGGCGCGGATTGAGCGAGCCGAACGGATCCTGGAAGATCATCTGCATGCGCCGGCGATGCGGCGCCATCGCGCGGTCGCCGAGCCGCGTGATGTTGACGCCGTCCAGGCGGATCTCGCCGTCGGCAGAAGGCACCAGGCGCAGCACGGTCTTGCCGAGCGTGCTCTTGCCGCAGCCCGATTCGCCCACCAGGCCAACCGTCTCGCCAGGCTCGATGTCGAACGACACGCCGTCGACCGCGCGCAGCACCTGGCGGCCCACGGCGTAGCGCGTGTGCAGGTCCCTAACCGACAGCAGCGCCATGCGGGGCTCCGGCCTGGGCGGCGGTGATAGGGCAGGCAACGGCGCGTCCGTCGGCCAGCTCGAGCAGGGGTGGCGGCGCCAGCCGGCACGACGGCTGGACCATCGGGCAGCGCGGCGCGAAGGAGCAACCGGCCTCGCCGACGGCCGAGCCGACGCTGCCCGGAATCTCGGTCAGCCGGTCGGTGAGGTAGTGCTCCTCGGCATCGACATCGACGCGCGCGCCGAGCAGGCCGTGCGAGTAGGGATGCATCGGCTTGGCGAAGAACGGCGCGATCGAGGCGCGCTCGACGATCCGTCCGGCGTACATGACGGCGATACGGTCGGCCCATTGCGCCACCACGCCGAGGTCGTGGGTGATCAGCAGCACGGCCATGGCGAGCTCACGCCGCAGGTCGCCCAGGAGATCGAGAACCTGGGCCTGCGTGGTCACGTCGAGCGCCGTGGTCGGCTCGTCGGCGATCAGGAGCTTGGGCCGGCAAGCAACCGCCATCGCGATCATGACGCGCTGGCGCATGCCGCCGCTCAGATTGTGCGGATAGTCGTCGATCCGGCGGTGGGCGTCGGGAATCTTCACCAGGTCCAGAAGCTCGACGGCGCGAGCGCGGGCCGCACGGCGCGACAGGCGCTCGTGCCGGCGCAGGATCTCGCCGATCTGCACACCGATCGACAGCACGGGGTTGAGCGACGTCATCGGCTCCTGCTGGATCAGCGAGATGTGCCGGCCGCGCAGCCGGCGCATCTCGGCGCGCGAAGCGGCCATCAGGTCGTTGCCGTCGAACAGGATGCGGCCCGTCGCGACGCGCGCGTTGGGTGGCAGCAGGCGCATGACGGAAAAGGCCGTGACCGACTTGCCGCACCCCGATTCGCCGACCAGGGCCAGCGTCTCGGCCGGCGCGATGGCGAAGCTCGCCTCGCGCACCGCGACATGGCCGGGAAAAGCGACCGTGAGCTTGTCGACTTCGAGCAGACCAGGGGCAAGCAAGCTCATGGGTCGGACCGCGGGTTCAGGATCTCGTTCAGCCCGTCGCCCACCAGGTTGAGCGACAGCACCGTGGCGGCGATGGCGGCGCCGGGCAGGGCGGTCAGGAACCACGCGTTGCGCAGCTGGTCGCGGCTGTCGCCGATCATGCCGCCCCAGCTCACCACGTTGGGATCGCGCATGTTGAGGAAGGACAGGCCGGCCTCGGTCAGGATGGCGTTGGCGATCATCACCGAGGCGGCGACGATCACCGGCGGCAGCGCGTTGGGCAGGATCTCCTGGACGATGATGCGGGTGCGCGAATAGCCGAGGCTGCGCGCGGCGACGACGAAATCGGATTCGCGCAGCGAGCGGAACTGGGCGCGCACCAGGCGCGCCACGGTCGGCCACGAGGCGAGCCCGATGGCGAGGGCAATGGTCTGCAGCGACGGCTCGCGGATCGCCACGATCACCACCACCAAGAGGAAGGTGGGCGTGGTCTGGAACAGTTCGATCAGGCGCGTCAGCAGAATGTCGACCCAGCCGCCGAAGAAGCCGGCGACGGAGCCCACCACCATGCCGATGGCAAGGCCGATTGCTGCGGCCGAGATGCCGACGAGCAACGACGCGCGCGAGCCGTGCACCAGCAGGGCCAACACGTTGCGGCCGAGCGAGTCGGTCCCCAGCGAGAACTCGGCATCGTCGCCGGGCCAGAGGAGCGGCGGTCCCGCCATGTCCTGCGGATCGCCGGGGCACAGAAGGTCGGCGAACAGGGCCACCAGCACGACGAAGCCCAGGATGATGACGCCGGCGACGAAGGTTGGATTGCGCACGAAGGCGCGCAGGTGGCGGCCCTTGCGCGGTGCGGCGCGGTTGCCGAGGTCGGTGACCGGCAGCGGCGTCGTGAGATCGGGCGTGCTCACGTCACGTCGTCCCGATGCGCGGATCGAGCCAGGCGTGCAGCAGGTCGATCACCATGTTGGCCAGGATCACCAGGAAGGAGGAGAGCAGCAGCACGCCCAGCAGGACGGAGAAGTCACGTGCCAGCACGGCCTCGAGCGCCAGCCGGCCCATGCCCGGCCAGCCGAACAGCGTCTCGATCACCACGGCGCCGCCCAGCAGGTTGCCGAGATGCATGCCTGCGACCGTCGTGACCGGGATCAGGGCGTTGCGCAAGGCGTGGCGCAGCTGGATGATGAACGGGTGCAGGCCCTTTGCTTCGGCGGTGCGCATGAAATCCTGACGCTGCACCTCGAGCATCGAGGCGCGGGTGAGGCGGGCATAGACGGCGACGAAGAACGAGGCCAGCGCCAGTGCCGGCAGCACGAGATGCGCCGCGCGGTCGGCGATCATCGCCCAGCCGGTGTAGTTGGCGCCGATCGTCATGCTGCTGTCGCTCGGCAGCCAGCCCAGCTTGACCGAGAACAGCACCACCGCCATCAGGCCGACCCAGAAGCCCGGCATCGAGTAGAACAGCAGCACCACGACCGACAGCACGCGGTCGGGCCAGCGCCCCGCCCACGCCGCCATGATGGAGCCGAGCACGATGCCGATCAGCAGGGCGAGCGACAGCGCCGTCACCATCAGCAACAGGGTGCTGGGCAGGCGCGTCATGATCATGTCGAGGACCGGCATGTTGTAGCGCGGCGAGAAGCCCAGATCGAACGTGGCGAGGTGCCCCAGGAAATTGACGAGCTGGGTGAACACCGACTTGTCGAGCCCGAACCGCTCGCGCAGCGCCGCCATGGTCTCGGCGGTCGCGGTGCCCGATTCGGCGGCGATCACGTCGGCGGCGTCGCCCGGCATGAGCTGCAGCAACAGGAAATCGAGCACGATGATGCCGAGCACGGTAGGCCCGGCATGGACCGCCGTGCGCTTGAGGGTCGCCGCGATGCGGCGTCCCATCCTCATGGCAGATCACGCATCGAGCCAGACCTGCGCCATGTTGGCTTCCACGCCGTCGGCGGTGAGCGATTCGTCGTGCACGCGCTTGTTCTTGATCGTGAGATAGAGCGGCGAATAGAGCGGGAGGTCCGGAATCTCCGCGGCGACGATTTTCTGGAACTCGAAGAACATCTCCTTGCGCTTCACCGGGTCGATCTCGACCGCCGCGCCCTCGAGCAAGGCATCGACCTTGGGATTGTCGTAGTGCGAGCCGTTGGAGAACGGCACGCCCTTCTTGAAGTTCTTCGACCAGTAGATGCGCTGAACGCCGACCGTCGGATCGAACAGGTTGGAATGGCCGTTATAGGTGAAGTCGAAGTCGCGGTCGGTGTAGATGCGCTTGACGAACGCCGAGGAATCCGCCGCGCGTACTTCGACTGCGATACCGATGCGCGCCAGCGCGGCGCGAAAAAACTCGCTGGCGCGACGGCTCTCGTCGCCGATCGGATTGTAGTCGAGCGGCACCTTGAAGCGGACCTTGTTGTCGCCGCGCGGAAAGCCCGCCTCGTCGAGCAGCGCCTCGGCCTTCTTCAGGTCGAGCTTGTAGGGGCTGGGCGTCGGATCGTGGAACGCCTTGAGGCCCGGCGCGATCGGCGAATAGCACACCGTGCCGTAGCCGTAGGCCACCGTCTTGATCAGCTGCGCGCGATCGATCGCGTGCGCCACCGCCTGTCGCACCTTGAGGTGCTTGAAGTACTGGCTGTCGAGATTGAATTGCAGGCAGGAGACATTGTACGAGTAGCTGGTGCCCTTGGTCTCGAACACGAGATGCGGCACTTTCTTCAGGCGATCGAGATCGGCCAGCGCCACCGGCGTGCGATAGCCGAGATCGCCCGAGCCGTTCTCGAAGGCGATCGACCGGGCGCCGGTGTCGGGCAGGGTCTTGTAGACGAGGCGATCGACCCGCGGCAGGTCGGGCTGCCAGTAGTCGGGATTGCGCTCGTAGACGATGTGGCTGCCGCGCGCCCATTCCTTGAACTTGTACGGTCCCGTGCCGATCGGCGCGTTGCCGTTCTGGTTGGCCAGCGGATCGGTGCCTTCGTAGATGTGCCGCGGCATCATCGGCGCCTCCGCCGCCGTCAGGGCCTTGATCAGGTAGGGCGCCGGCTTGGACAGCTCGATGATCGCCGTCAGCGGATCGGGGGTCTTGACCTCGACGACGTTGGCGAAGGTATTGCGGCCGCGCGGATGCACGGTCTTGAGCAACTGGATGGAGTAGGCGACGTCGGCCGAGGTGAACGGCTTGCCGTCGTGGAACTTGACGTTGGGCCTGAGCCTGAAGACGTAGCTCTTGCCGTCCGGGCTGATGGTCCATTCGGTGGCGAGCGCCGGCCGCGGATTGATGTCGTAGTCGTACTCGAGCAGGCCCTCCGTCACCTTGGCGCTCACGGTGAGCGCCGGCGTCGCCACGGTGGTGAGCGCCACCAGGGTCTGCGGCTCGCTGTTCTGGATGAAGGTGAGCGTGCCGCCTTTCTTCGGCTGCGCGGTTTGCGCTGCGGCGCGGTGTCCCGCCAGGGCCATGGCGGAAACGCCGGCCAGAGCGGCACGGCGCGTCAGGGGGAGTTTCGCGGTCATCTCGTCATCCTCGCAGGTCAGCGGCAGCCTAGCCCGGCAGCTGCCGGACGTGCAGCAATATATAGGCCACGACGGGGCCGCGGTACGCAGGTGAGCCTTGCCGTATTTTGCATGCCAGCCCGAAGAAATTTCTTCTGCGTGCGACGCGCGTCCCGCGGCATCGTGACGACGGGACATGGGAGCCAAGCATGACATTCACGCTTCTCGGACATTGCGCGCGCACCGGCCAGGTCGGCATCGGAGTTGCGACATATTCGCTGGTGGTCGGCATGCTGTGTCCGGCGATCCGCGGCGGAATCGGCGTGATTTCCAGCCAATCCTTCGTGAACTTCGAGCTGCGCACGCTCGGCCTCAACCTGCTGGCCCAGGGTCATCCCGCCGAGCAGGCGCTGGCGCTGATGAAGCAGGCCGACCCGCAGATCGAGTTCCGCCAGCTCATGGTGCTCGACAGCTTTGGCCGGGCCGCAGGCTTCACCGGCAACAAGACGCGCCCATGGACCGGCCACAAGAGCGGTCAGGGCTACGTGGCTGCCGGCAATGTGCTGGCCGGTGCCCACGTCGTCGACGCCATGATCGCGGCGTTCGTGGCGGCGCCGGAACGCGACCTCGACGAGCGGCTGTTGTCGGCCATCGAAGCGGGCCGCGACGCCGGCGGCCAGGTCGGCGGCAGCGGTCACCTGCCCGAACGCTCGGCCGCGCTCATGGTGCGCGGCGCCTCGCCCAGGGACGAGCTCGACCTGCGCGTCGATTCCCACCCCGAGGCCGTTGCCCAGCTGCGCGCGCTGCGCGAGGAATGGGCACCCTACCGCGCTTTCCACTGGCTGCGCCATGTCGATCCGGCGAAGGCGCCGCCGCAGGAGGTGTTCGTCGCCGGGCTAAAGGGCAAGGGATGACGCCAGCTCGCGGCGCAACACTGACACCTCATGCTGAGGAGCGAGCGCAGCGAGCGTCTCGAAGCATGGGCAACAGACACAGCGCCTGATCCCATCCTTCGAGACGCGTCCTTCGGGCGCTCCTCAGAATGAGGTCATTGTGTTGTCAACCACCGACCAGGATGGTGCTCAACCGCTTTCTCCCAGCCGGATGCATTTGGCCCAATGGCTGGCCGACATGTCGTGCGGCGGCGGATCGGCCGCGGCGCAGGCGTCGATCGCGATCGGGCAGCGCGTGCGGAAGCGGCAGCCCGACGGCGGATTGGCCGGGTTGGGCAGGTCGCCCGCCAGGATGATGCGTTGGCGCTGCGCCTCGCTGTCGGGATCGGGGACGGGAATCGCCGACATCAGCGCCTTGGTGTAGGGGTGCGCCGGTGCCGCGTAGATCTCGTCCTTGCTGGCCATCTCGACGATCTTGCCGAGATACATGACAGCGACCTGGTCGCTCATGTGCCGCACCACGCTGAGATCGTGCGAGATGAAGATGTAGGTGAGGCCGAGCCGCTCCTGCAGATCCTGCAGCAGGTTGACGATCTGCGCCTGGATCGAGACGTCGAGCGCCGACACCGGCTCGTCGCACACGATCAGCTCCGGCTCGACGGCGAGCGCACGGCAGATGGCGACGCGCTGCGCCTGGCCGCCGCTCAGCTCGTGCGGATAGCGCTCGATCAGATGACCCGCCAGGCCGACGAGGTCGAGCAGCTCGTGGATGCGCCCGGCCCTGGCGCGGCCCTTGTAGAGCCCGTGGATGTCGAGCGCCTCGCCGACCAGGTCGCCGATCGGCATGCGCGGATTGAGCGAGGCGTGCGCGTCCTGGAAGATGATCTGCAGCTTGCGCCGCAGCCGTCGCAGCGTCGCCGCATCGGTGCGGCAGAGGTCGGCGCTGCCGTAGAGCACGCGGCCTGCGGTCGGTTTCACGAGCTGCAGGATGGCGTAGCCGGTCGTCGACTTGCCGCAGCCCGACTCGCCCACCAGGCCGAGCGTGCGGCCGCGCTCGACGCCGAAGCTGATGCCATCGACCGCCTTGACGGTGCCGGGCGCACCGGCCGGCCCGAAATGCACCTTGAGATCGTCGACCTGGAGAAGGGCGGTCATGGCGTGCGCTGGTCCAGCTCGGCGAAGCACGACGCCCAATGCTCGCGGCCGAGGTCGCGACGTTCCGGCGCGCGCTCGCGGCAGGCTGGCACCGAGATGCGGCAACGCGGCAGGAACGGGCAGAGCGGCAGCGGATCGATCAGGTTGGGCGGCAGGCCTTCGATCGGCGACAGGCGGCGCAGCGCCGGGCCGTCGATGCGCGGCGTCGAGCCCAGGAGACCGAGCGTGTAGCCGTGGCTCGGACGGTGGAACAGGTCGCGGATCGGCGCCGATTCGACGATGCGCCCGGCGTACATCACGTTGACCCGGTCGCACAGGTTGGCGACCACGCCGAGATCGTGGCTGATCCAGATCACCGACGTGCCGCGCTCGCGCGTCAGGCGCTTCACCAGGTCGACGATCTGCGCCTGGATGGTGACGTCGAGCGCCGTCGTCGCCTCGTCGGCGATCAGCAGCCGCGGATTGCACGACAGGGCGATGGCAATCATGACGCGCTGGCGCATGCCGCCGGAAAACTGGTGCGGGTAGGCCGCAAGCCGCTTCTCCGCCAGCGGAATGCCGACCATCTCAAGGAGCTCGATGGCACGCCGTCGCGCCGCCGCCCGGTCGAGCTTCTGATGACGCCGCAGCACCTCGACGAGCTGGCGGCCGATGCTCAGCACCGGATTGAGCGAGCGCATCGGGTCCTGGAAGACCATGGCCATGCTGGCGCCGCGCACCTCGCGCGCCTGGGCCTCGCTCAGCCGCAACAGGTCGACGCCGTCGAAGGTCATCGAATCGGCCGTCACCTGGCCGGGCGGCTCGGGCACCAGCCGCATCACCGAGAGCGCCGTCACGCTCTTGCCGCTGCCGCTTTCGCCGACCAGGCCCAGGACCTCGCCTTCGCCGAGATCGAACGATACGCCGTCGACGGCGCGTACGGTGCCGCGGTCGGTGGCGAAGCGGGTGCGCAGGTTGCGGATGGCGAGCAGGGCCATGGCGTCAGCGCTCGTCCGTCGCGACCGTGCGGCGGGTGCGCCAAGCGCGCGGATCGAGCGCATCGCGCAGGCCATCGCCCAGGAAGTTGATGCTGAGCACGCACAGCATGATGGCGCCGGTCGGGGCGAGGAACATCCACGGCGCGTCGCCCAGGAAGCGCCGCGCCTCGCTCATGTCGCGGCCCCAGCTCGGCTGCGGCGGCTGGGTGCCGAAGCCCAGGAAGCTCAGCGATGCCTCGGCGACGACGGCGGCGGCGAACACGATGGTGAGCTGCACCACGATGGGCGACACGACGTTGCGCAGGAGATGGGAGACGACGATGCGCCCCGGCCCGGCGCCCAGCGCGCGTGCCGCGGTGACGTAGACTTCCTCGCGCACGGCGAGCGTGCTGCCGCGCACCATGCGGGCCAGCACCGGCGCCTGCACCAGGCCGAGCGCCAGCATGACGTTCTGGATGTCGGGACCGAGCAGGCCGACCAGGGCGACGGCGAGCAGCAGTGGCGGGAAGGTCAGGAAGGCATCGACCAGGCGCATCAGCAGATTGTCGGTGCGGCCGCCGAAATAGCCCGAGGCCAAGCCCAGCGGCACGCCCAGCACGAAGGCGAAGGCCACCACCAGCAGGCCGACGGTGAGCGACGTGCGGCCGCCATAGAGCAGGCGCGAGAACACGTCGCGCCCGAAATGGTCGGTCCCCAGGAGATGCTCGAAGGAGGGCGGCTTCAGCTTGACCGAGAGCTTGATCTGCACGGGATCGTACGGCGCGACCAGCGGCGCCAGCGCCGCCGCCAGGCAGATCACGATGAGGCATACCAGCCCGACCATGGCGGCGCGATGGCGCGGAAACTGGCGCGCCGCCAGTCGAAGCGAGCCGGCGAAGCGAGGGGTGGCGGGCGGCGGAAGGAGCGCCATCGGATCAGTACCGGATGCGCGGATCGAGCAGCGCATAGAGCATGTCCGCCGTGATGTTGGCGAACAGGAAGAACGCGGCGATGACCAGGGTGAAGCCCTGGATCACCGGGAAGTCGCGCGTGACGACGGCATTGAGGATCGCCGAGCCCATGCCCGGCACGGCGAAGATGTATTCGATGGTGACCTGGATGCCGATCATGTAGCCGAACTGCACGGTCGCCATGGTGACGAACGGGATCATGGCATTCTTGAGCGCGTGCACGATGACCACGGTCGACGGCAGCAGGCCCTTGGCGCGGGCGGTGCGCATGTAGTCCTGTGAGAGGATGTCGATCATGCTCGAGCGCAGCAGGCGCGTCAGCATGGCGGTTTGCAGGGTGCCGAGCGCGATCGCCGGCACGATGAACGGCTTGATGTAGGTCCACCAGCCGCCCGCCGCGGCCTCCGTCGAGCCGATGCCGGTGATCGGCAGCCAGTCGAGGCTGATCGAGAAGACGTAGATCAGGATCAGGGCCAGCGCGAAGTTGGGCACGGCGAAGCCCAGCACCGTGTAGCCGGTGCAGAGATAGTCGATCCAGGTGTTGCGCCGCAGCGCCGCCAGCACGCCGAGCGGGATGGAGACGGCGAGCGCGAACAGCATGGCCGCGAGCGCGAGCTGCAGGCTCACCGGAAAGCGCTCGGCCAGCAGCGATGTCACCGTGTCGTTGAGCCGGATCGAACGGCCGAGGTCACCGGTCGCGACCTTGCCGATCCACAGGACGTATTGCTCCGGCAGCGAGCGATCGAGGTTGAACTCGGCGCGCATCGCATCCGCCGCTTCCTTCGACGTCTGCATGCCCAGCATGATCTGCACCGGATCGCCCGGCGTCGCCCGCGTGATGAGGAACGTCATCAGCGAGACGACGACGAGGACCAGCGGAACCTGGATCAGCCGGCGACCGAGATAGCGCCACATGGGAGATTACGCAGTCGTCATTGCCGGGAGCGCGCCACTCCGTGGCGCATTCTTCCTCCTCCCCACGAAGTGGGGAGGTGCCCCGTCATACGGGCCGGAGGGGTCATGAGTCATGGCCCCGCTGCCTCTTGTGACTCATGACCCCTCCGCCCCGTATGACGGGGCACCTCCCCAGCGAAGCTGG
>NZ_JBGAKA010000082.1:0-23625 GCF_044224635.1 Reyranella sp.
CGCCAGGCGATTCGAGGATTCTATTGTTGCTCTCGACAGTTGTATTGGATTCCAAAATTATAGGAGAAGCGTGCTCCTCAACACACACTCCCAACCTCCCCCCGTCTTCGTGCGGCGCAACATCTGTGCTGAAACTAGCCGGCTTCGCCGGGGAGGTGTCTCGGTAATCCGAGACGGAGGGGTCAGGAGTCTCAGTGAGGCTTTCGACCCCTCCGTCGGCGATTACGCCGACACCTCCCCAGCGAAGCTGGGGAGGGAGAAAGATCACTTCACCTCGACGATGTCCGCGACGCCGACCTTCTTGTTGACCACCGTCTGCAGCACGACGAAGCGGCCGGCCGAGTTGTGGTCGTCGAAGGTCACCACTTTGCCCATGACATTGGTGAACTTCATGTTCCTGATGGCGTCCTTGATCTTCGCGCCCTCGGTGCTGTTGGCGTCCTTGATTGCCTGGGCGATGACGCGGATCGCATCGTAGCCGCCCCAGGTCTGCAGGTAGGGCTCGGAATTGTGCTTGGCCTTGATCTTCTCGACGAACGCCTTGTTCGACGGCGCGTCGATCGTAGCGTTGTAGGTCCAGGCGCTGATCGATTTCTCCATGCCGCCGGCCTCGATGATAGGCTGGTTGCGCCCGCCCAGCTCGATGCGGCCGGTATAGGGGATGCGCACGCCGAGCTGCATGGCCTGGCGCAGGAAGTTGATCGAATCGCCGCCGACCTGGAAGGTGGCGATGGCGTCGGGCCGGCGCTGCTGGATGCGCGTCAGGATGCTGGTGAAGTCAGGCGTGTTCTGCGGATGGAAGTCGGTCGACACGATGGTGACGCCGGCCTTCTCAGCCACCTTCTTGAAGGCGTCGGCGCCGCCGCGGCCGAAATCGGTATCCTCGCCGATGATCGCCACGTTCTTGAACACCTTCTTCTCGCCGAGGTAGGTGCCGAGCGCCTCCATCATGGCGCTGTCCGACGGGCTGATGCGGAACGAGTACTCGTTGCGTCCCGGCCCGGCGAGCTCGGTGATCTGCGGGTTGGAGGCGATGCCTGTGATCATCGGGATCTTGGCGTCGGCGATAATCTTCATGCTGGCGAGATGGGCCGAGCTGCAATGCGCGCCCTCGATTGCCACCACCTTGGCCTCGACCAGCTTGTTGGCGACGTTGACCGCCTCCGAGGGATTGCACTTGTTGTCCATCACCAGAATCTCGACCTTGCGGCCGAGCAGGCCGCCCGCCGCATTGATCTCCTCGACGGCGAGGTTGACGCCCCACAATTCCCATTCCGCCGCCACCGCGACGGCGCCGGTCTGGCCGGTCGACACGCCAATCACGATGGGTGGCTGCTGCTGCGCCGACGCCGACCCCATGCCCCAAAGTGCGACGGCCATTGCCGCCGCAAATATCTTCACCCTCATCGCTTCCCTCCGTTGCGCTCCCCGTTTGCAGTCAAACGCATAGCAGGCGTCGTGCCAAGCTCGCTTGCACCGAGCGACCGCGAGACGCGCTGCGCCGCCGCGGTCACCAGGGGAATCACACCCTGCAACGTGCGGTCGGCATCCAGGTATTTAGGAAAGGCCGTCGACAATGCCGCCACGACAGTGCCGGCGCGATCGGTGATCGGGGCGCCGACCGACAGTATCCCGGGAATGTTTTCCTCGACCACGGTGGCGTATCCCTGACGCCGTATCCTGGCGAGCGATGCCAGCAGGATGGCCGGGTCGGTGATCGTGTGCGGCGTGATGGCCGCGAGCTTGCGATGGCCAACGAGCTTGCGCGCCGCGCCATCGTCGAGCGAGGCCAGCAGGACCTTGCCGGCGGCCGTGCTGTGCAAGGGCATCTCGCTGCCCAGGCTGACGCGGATCGCCACCGGCCCGTCGGCCTGCACGGCCTGCAGGTAGATCGCGCGGCCGCCGCGCAGCACCGCCACGAAGCCGTTGAGGTGATGCTCGTGCGCCATCCGGTCGAGCTCGCGGCGGGCGGTGGCAACGTAGTCGACGCCACGCTCACCGCTGGCGCCCAGCGCCAGCGAGCGAGGACCCAGCCGATAGCGCGCCGTCTCGCCGTTCTTCTCGATGTAGCCGCGCAGCGCCAGCGAGCTCACCAGCCGCTGCACGATGGTCGGGCTGAAACCGAGCCGGCGGGCGATCTCGCGCACGCCGATATCGCCGCCCTCGGCCTCGATCATCTCCAGGATGTCGAGGCCGCGCTCCAGCGACTGGGAGCCCGACACCCGCTTGGCACCGCTCCGCGCAGGAGCGGTTCGGGCAGAAGGCGAGCGCGCCGGCAAGTGTTCCGGATTTCGGTACATCGTTTCGATAGTTGCACGTTCGCAAAGTTCTGGTTTATGTGTCAACGATTATCGAACCGCGCCAGAGACGACCGTGACGATCGACGCATCTCGAGCTTTCCTCCCCAGATTCGCTGGGGAGGTGTCGCCGTCAAAGGCATTTCGCCGCGCAGCGGCCAAATGCCGACACGGCGACGGAGGGGTCATGAGTCTCATGACGCGTGACAATCATGAGACTCATGACCCCTCCGTCCGCGAAGACGCGGACACCTCCCCAGCGAAGCTGGGGAGGAGGGACGAAAAAGGCGGTGCGCTCCCAGCCATGAGGCTCATGCCCCCTCCGCCCCGTAAGACGGGGCACCTCCCCAGCGAAGCTGGGGAGGAAAGCAAGAGCGTGGTCCGGGAATTGCAGAGCCGGCCCGATGACCGTTGACGCCGTCTACCTCGTGCAGCTGACGCTGAATGGAATCGCGCTCGGCCTGCTCTACGCCCTGATCGCCGTCGGCCTGTCGCTGATCTTCGGCGTCATGGAGATCATCAACTTCGCGCACGGCGAGTTCCTGATGCTGGGCGCCTACGCCATGACCTTCGCGCTGCCGGTGCTGGGCCTGCTCTACTGGCCGGCGCTCGCCGTCGCCATCCTGGCCATCATGCTGTTCGGCTTCATGGTCTACGAGGTGCTGCTGATCCGCCTCAAGCCCGAGGAGTTCGAGCGCAGCATCCTGGTGACGCTCGGGCTGTCGATCATCGTCATCCACGTCATGCAGTATCTCTTCACCGCGACGCCGCGCATGGTCGACACGCAATATGCCTTCGACGGCGTCGAGATCGGCTCGATCCGCATCACCTGGACACGCATCATCGGCGCGGCCTCGGCGCTGGCCGCCTTCGCCGGGCTCTACGGCGCGCTGCGCTACACCCAGTTCGGCCGCGCCATGCGCGCCATCGCCCAGAACCGCGAAGCCGCCCTGATGGTCGGCATCCGGCCGCGCGTCGTGGCGCGCAACGCGGTGGTCCTGGCGGCCGGCCTGTGCGGCCTCGCCGGCGCCGCCATCGCGCCGATCCAGCTGGTCACGCCCTACATGGGCCAGTTCCTGATCTTCAAGGCCTTCGCGCTGGTCATCATCGGCGGGCTGGGCAACATCCCCGGCGCCATCGTCGCCGCCCTCGGGCTCGGCCTCGTGGAAAGCTGGATCGGCGGCTTCTTCGAGATCGTCTGGCAGGAAGCCGCGGTGTTCGTGATCATGATCGCGGTGCTGTTCCTGCGGCCCGACGGCCTGTTCAAGCGCGGGGGCATGCGCGTCGGATGAAGCTCGCGCTTGCCTTGGCAGCCGCTCTCGCGCTCGGCGCCCTGCCGCTGCTCACCTCGTCAAACTACGTCATCGGCGTCGGCGTCTCGGCGCTGATCTTCACCGTCGCCGCGGCGGCCCTGAACCTGGTCTACGGCTTCACCGGCCTGCTGTCGTTCGCCCAGCTCGCTTTCTGGGGCATCGGCGGCTACGCCTCGGCGCTGACCGTCGTCACCTTCGGTGGGACCTTCTGGTGGGGCCTGGTGTGGGCGGCCCTGATCAACGCCGTGGTCGCGCTGGTCGTCGGCTACCCGACCTTGCGCACCAATCGCCACGCCTTCGTCATCGTCACGCTCACCTTTGCGCTGCTGGCCAGCCTGGTCGCGCGCGACTGGGTCAGCCTGACGCGCGGCCCGCTCGGCATCCCCAACCTGCCGCCGCCCTCCGCGTTCGGCTATCGCTTCGGCACGACCGGGCAGTTCTACTGGATCGCCTGGGCGTTCTCGGTGGCGATGCTCGCCTTCCTCTATGCGCTGTGCAGCTCGCGCATCGGCCGCACCCTGGTGGCGATCAAGCAGAACGAGCCGCTGGTGCGTGCGCAGGGCATCTCGCCGATGCCCTACAAGCTCGCCGCCTTCGCCATCGGCGCCGCCGTCACCGGCGCCGCGGGCGGCGTCTTCAGCTTCCATCTCGGCATCGTCGATCCGACGTTCCTCGATTTCTATTACATGCAGACCTTCCTGATCATCGTGATCATCGGCGGCACCGGCAGCTTCTGGGGTGTCGTCGTGGCCGGCATCGCCCTGTCGGCGCTGCCCGAGGTGCTGCGTTTCTCGGCCGACCTCCGCATGATCATCTACGGCGTGATCCTGGTGGTCGCCGTGTTCGTCATGCCGTCGGGCATCGCCGGCTGGCTGCGCGAGCGCCGGGTGGCCCGCATGCGCGAGGCGCTGACCAGCGCCTCGGCCACGCCGGGCGCCGAGCTGGGCGCTCCCCTGCGCGAGGCGCTGAAATGAGCGTCCTCCTCGAGGTCACCGACCTGCGCAAGTCCTACGCCGGCGTGCACGCGCTCGACGGCGTCTCGTTCGCGGTCGAAGCCGGCAGCGTGACCGGCCTGATCGGCCCCAACGGCTCGGGCAAGAGCACGGCGATCGACTGCATCTCGGGCTTCCAGAAGCGCGACGGCGGCCGGATCGTGCTGGCCGGCAACGACATCTCCGGCCAGCCGGCGCACCACATCGCCCGCGCCGGCCTGATGCGGACCTTCCAGACGGTCAGGATCTACGAACGGCTCAGCCTGCGCGACAATCTCGCCATCGCCACCCAGCAGTTCGACCCGGCGACCTGGGTCGACGAGTTTTTCCGCACGCGACGTTATCGGCAGGCGATCGACGCGGCCGAGACGCGCGCCCGCCAGCTCGTCGGGCTGATCGGTCTCGAGCGCTACTACGAGATCGAGACCGGCATCCTCTCCTACGGGCAGAAGAAGCTGGTCGCGCTCGCCGCCGCGCTGATGCCGCATCCCAAGATCGTCGTGCTCGACGAACCGGTGGCCGGCGTCAATCCAAGCCGTATCCGCGAGATCGAGGTCGCGCTGGCCGAGCTCAACCGGGCCGGCGAGACCTTCTTGATCGTCGAGCACAATGTCGAGTTCATCACCAATCTCTGCCATCGCGTGATCGTGCTCGACCAGGGCAAGAAGCTGGCGGAAGGCTCGGCGCACGACATCCATCACGATCCGCGGGTGCTCGAAGCCTATCTCGGCATGACGCCCGAGATGGCCGAAGCCGAGATGCTGGGGGCAGCATGACCGACCCGGCCCTCGAGCTCGTTTCCGTCACCGCAGGATACGGCGACAACCCGATCGTGCGCGAGTTCTCCACCCGCCTGCAGGCAGGCACGATCACGACTCTGATCGGCGGCAATGGTGCGGGCAAGTCGACTCTGCTGCGCGCCATCTACGGCACCAACCGCTTCTTCTCCGGGCAGATCGTCTTCAAAGGCGAGACGATAGAACGCCTGCCGCCGTGGGAACGACTGAAACGCGGCATCGGCTTCGTGCCGCAGGGTCGTTGCAACTTCCCGGCGATGTCGGTCGCCGAGAACCTCAAGATGGGCTGCTATACCCTGCCGTCGGCGCGCCACGATGCCGCCATCGGCCGCGTGATCGAGCTGTTCCCGATGCTGCAGCAGAAAGCACGCATCGAAGCAGGCAACCTGTCGGGCGGCGAGCAGCAGATTCTGGAAATGGCCATGGTGCTGCTGGTCGAGCCGACGCTCCTGCTGCTCGACGAGCCCTCCCTCGGCCTGTCACCCAAGATGCAGGGCGACGTGTTCGCGACGGTGCAGCAGATCGCGGCGCGCGGCGTCACTGTGCTGGTCGTCGAGCAGAACGTGCGCGGCGCCTTGCTGATCTCCCACCGCGCCCTGGTGATGGAACAGGGACGCAAATTCATGGAAGGCCTGGCGGCCGAGGTGCGCACCGATCCGCGCATCCGCCAAGCCTATCTCGGCGGCAACATCCAGCAGACAGCAGCGTAGGAAGATGAGCACAGGACACAAGGACCGGGCGCGCCTCGCCGTCGATATCGGCGGCACCTTCACCGATCTCGCCCTCGAATGGGACGGCAAGCACGAAAGCGTCAAGGTGCTGACCACGCCGCGCGCGCCCGAGGAGGGCGTGCTGACCGGCGTCGAGGAGATCCTCAAGCTTTCCAAGCTGAAAGCAGCCGATCTCGGTCTGATCATCCACGGCACGACGCTGGCCACCAACGCCATCATCGAGCGCAAGGGTGCGAAGACGGCGCTGATCGTCACCGAGGGCTTCCGCGATTCGATCGAGATCGCCTTCGAGCATCGCTTCGAGCAGTACGACATCTTCATGCGGAAGCCGCCGCCGCTGGTGCCGCGCGAGCTGCGCTTCGGCATTCCCGAGAGGCTCGACGGGCGCGGCAATGTGCTGTTGCCGCTCGACGAGGCGGCAGTGCGTGCCCTTGCCGCGAAGCTCGAGGCGGCGAAGGTCGAGGCCATCGCGGTTGGCTACATGCACGCCTATCTCGACGGCGCGCACGAGCGGCGCACGCGCGACATCCTGGCCGGGCTGCTGCCCGGCGTGTCGATCACGCTGTCGAGCGAGGTGTCGCCGGAGATCCGCGAGTACGAGCGCTGGTCGACCGCCGTCGCCAACGCCTATGTCCAGCCGGTGATGGACCGCTATCTCGGCCGGCTCGACGCGGCGCTGCGCGCCAAGGGCACGATCTGCCCGCTGTTCCTGATCACGTCGGGCGGCGGGCTGGCCGCGCTGGAGACGGCACGCAAGTTCCCCATCCGCCTGGTCGAGTCCGGCCCGGCCGGCGGCGCCATCCTGGCCGCAGCGCTGGCGCGCCAGTGCGGGCTCGACAAGGTGCTGTCGTTCGACATGGGCGGCACCACCGCCAAGATCTGCCTGATCGACAATGGCGAGCCGCAGCATTCGCGGGCCTTCGAGGTGGCCCGCCAGTACCGCTTCCTCAAGGGCAGCGGCCTGCCGCTGCGCATCCCGGTGATCGAGATGGTCGAGATCGGCGCGGGCGGCGGCTCGATCGCCTCGGTCGACTCGATGTCGCGCGTCAATGTCGGACCGGAAAGCGCCGGCGCCGAGCCGGGGCCGGCAAGCTACGGCCGCGGTGGCAGCGAGCCCACCGTGACCGACGCCGATGTCGTGCTGGGCCGCATCGATCCCGGCTACTTCGCCGGCGGCTCGATCAAGCTCTCGCCCGACAAGGCGGGCGCCGCCGTCGACAAGTCGGTCGGCAAGCCGCTCGGCCTCGTCCGGCTCGATGCGGCGTTCGGCGTGAGCGAGATCGTCGAGGAGAACATGGCCAACGCAGCCCGCGTCCATGCCGTCGAGCGCGGCAAGGAGCTGCAGGACCGCACCATGATCGCCTTCGGCGGCGCCGCGCCCATCCATGCCGCGCGGCTGGCCGAGAAGCTCGGCATCCGCCGCGTCATGGTGCCGAGCGGTGCCGGCGTCGGCTCGGCCGTCGGCTTCCTGATGGCGCCGGTCGCCTACGAGGTGGTGCGCAGCCGCTACGTCCAGCTCGACAGCCGGTTCGACCCCGAATACGTCAATGCGCTGTTCGCCGAGATGCGCGCCGAGGCCGAGGCCGTGGTCAAGGCCGGCGCGCCCGACGCGACGCTCATCGAGACGCGCACCGCCGACATGCGCTATCGCGGTCAAGGTCACGAGATCACCGTCAGCCTGCCGCCCGGCAAGTTCGACGCCGCCTCGCGCGAGAAGCTGGTCAAGCTCTACGAGGACGGCTACGCCGCCACCTTCGGCCGCACCATTCCCGGCCTCGACGTCGAGATCATGAACTGGACGCTGCGGCTCGCCGCCGAGCAGGCCGACAGGCCGAAAAGCCCGCCGCAGCCGGCCGACACGCCGGCGACGGCGCGCGGCAGCCGCGCGGTCTACGACCCGGCCGATCAGGACATGAAGACCGTGTCGGTCTACCATCGCACCGATCTCTCGATCGGCAGCCTCGTGCCCGGCCCGGCGGTGATCGCCGAGGACGAGACGACCACCATCGTTCCCAAGAACTTCGCCGCCCGCATCAATCCGATCGGCGCCATCCTGCTGGAGAAGGTCCCATGAGCTTCAACGATCCGCTGTCGCCCATCCGCCTGCAATTGATGTGGGACCGCCTGATCGCGGTCGTCGAGGAGCAGGCGCTGGCCCTCATCCGCACCGGCTTCTCGACCTCGACGCGCGAAGCGGGCGATCTCTCCGCGGGCGTGTTCGACCTCGACGGCGCCATGCTGGCGCAGGCGGTCACCGGCACGCCGGGCCACATCAACTCGATGGCCCGCGCCGTGCGCCACTTCCTGGCGCGCTTCCCGGCGCACACGATGAAGGAAGGCGACATCTTCCTGACCAACGACCCGTGGAAGGGCACCGGCCATCTGCACGACTTCACCTTCGTCACGCCGACCTTCCGGCGCGGCAAGATGGTGGCAATGTTCGCCAGCACCTGTCACGTCGTCGACATCGGCGGGCGCGGCATGACCACCGATGCCCGCCAAGTCTACGAGGAAGGCCTCTACATCCCGCTGATGCGCTTCGCGCGCGAGGGCAAGGTCGACGAGACGCTGATCGAGATCGTGACCGCCAACGTGCGCGAGCCGATCCAGGTGGTCGGCGATCTCTACTCGCTGGCGACCTGCAACGAGATCGGCTGCCGGCGCCTGATCGAGATGATGGACGAGTTCGCCATCGACGATCTCGACCGGCTGGGCCGCCACATCCTCGAGAAGTCCAAGCAGGCCTCGCTCGAGCTGATCCGCAAGATCACGCCCGGCACCTACAGCTACGCCATGCGCGTCGACGGCTACGACAAGCCGATCGACCTGGTCGCCACCATGACGATCGGCGACAGCGGCATCGACGTCGACTTTGGCGGCACGTCGGGCGTGTCGGCATTCGGCATCAACGTGCCGGTCTGCTATACCGAGGCCTACGCCTCGTTCGGCGTGAAGTGCATCGTGGCGCCCAAGGTGCCGAACAACGAAGGCTCGCTGTCGGTGATCCGCGTCACCGCGCCGGTCGATTCGATCCTCAACGCCCAGAAGCCGGCGCCCGTGGCGGCGCGCCACGTGACCGGCCAGATGCTGCCCGACGTGATGTTCGGCTGCCTGCACCAGGCGCTGGGCGGCAAGGTCCCGGCCGAGGGCACGTCGTGCCTGTGGAACCTGTTCGCCCTGGGAGGCCCGGGCTCGACCGGCGGCGATCCGTCCGAGACCGTCCATGCGAAGCCGTTCAGCGTCATGAGCTTCCATGCCGGCGGCACCGGCGCGCGACCGGGCGCCGACGGCCTGTCGGCCACCGCCTTCCCGAGCGGAGTCAAGAACGTGCCGATCGAGGTCAACGAGGCGGTGTCGCCGATCGTCGTGTGGCGCAAGGAGTACCGGCAGGATTCCGGCGGCGCCGGCGAGTTCCGCGGCGGGCTGGGCCAGATCATGGAGGTCGGCACGCTCGACACGGCGCCGTTTGCGCTCAGCGCCTACTACGACCGCATCGACCATCCGGCGCGCGGCCGCGAAGGCGGGCTGGCCGGCAAGGCCGGCTCGGTGACGCTGTCGTCGGGCAAGGTGCTGCGCGGCAAGGGCCTGCAGGCCGTGCCGTCGAAGGATCGCGTGATCATCGCCATGCCGGGCGGCGGCGGGCTGGGCAATCCGCGCAACCGGCCTGCGGCGGTCGTGGCCGAGGACGTGCGCCAGGGCTTCATCTCGGCCGAGGCGGCGCGACGCGACTACGGCGTGGCGGTCAACGACGACGGCGTCCTCGACGAGGCGGAAACGGCGAAGTTGCGCGCCCTCGCGGCCGAGTAAGGGAGACGACGACATGACCCGCGTGAGTGCCGGCCTGCCGACCGGGATGGAGGGCTTGACCTATCCCATCCCCTTCTCCGACCCCGAGAACGTCATCCGGATCGCCCAGGCGGCCGAGAAGTTCGGCTACGACTCGGTGTGGGGCAACGACCACATGACCACCCAGAACTACGTGCGCGCCGAGTTCCCGGTGCCGCCGCGCTTCTGGGAGCCGCTGATCACCTACGCCTTCATCCTCTCGGAGACCAAGACGATCAAGGTCGGCACCGGCGTGATCGTGCTGCCGATGCGCCACGACATCGTGGTGCTCGCCAAGCAGATCGCGACGCTCGACCATTTCGGCAAGGGCCGCGTCGAGATCGGCCTCGGCATCGGTGCCTATCGCGAGGAGTTCAAGGCGCTGCAGCCCGATGCGAAGATGGACCGCGGCGACATCGTCGACGAGGGCCTGCAGGCGCTGAACCTCTTGTTCAAGGAACGCGTCGCGAGCTTCGACGGCAAGTACTACAAGTTCCGCGACGTCGAGCTGTACCCGAAGCCGCTGCAGAAGCACATCCCGATCTATGTCGGCGGCAACAACCCCAACAACATCACCCGCACCGTCAAATGGGCCGA
This sequence comes from Reyranella sp., assembly GCF_044224635.1. GTDB lineage: Bacteria > Pseudomonadota > Alphaproteobacteria > Reyranellales > Reyranellaceae > Reyranella. The sequence goes on from NZ_JBGAKA010000082.1 coordinate 10,553, forward strand.
CGGCTGGCTGCCGGCCGGCATGCACGTCGACCGCGTCCGCGCCGGCGTGAAGACGCTACGCGAGGAAGCCGAGAAGGCCGGCCGTGATCCCAAGACCATCGAGGTCTGCCCGCAATTCGTCGTCCATGTCGGCAAGACCCGCCAGGCCGCCATCGAGAGCTTCCGCAAGAGCCAGATGAACAAGCACCTGGTGTCGCTCTCCAAGTCGACCCTGAAGGGCCAGGGCACGGCGACCCACGAGGACATCAACCTGATCGGCACCCCGGCCGAGATCATCGACAAGGCCCACGCCTTCCGCGAGGCCGGCGTCACCCACTTCCTCGGCCTCTACTTCGCCGCCAACTCGGTGCAGGAGCTGATCGACCAGATGCAGATCTTCGGCGAGGAGGTGACGCCGAAGATCAAGTGAGGGTCAGGCATGAGCAAAGATCCCTCGCTGCGCTCGGGATGACAAAATGGTTGTCATCCCGAGCGCAGCGAGGGATCTTTTCTTTCTGCCTGCAAGACACCGAGATCGACGCTGGATTGGCGCCTCGCCACCTCGTGAAAGCCCGCTGGCGTTTGGTGGCGGTGAGCGATGAGAAAGCGAAGGCATGTCCGATTGTTTCGCAACGGCCGAAATCAGGCCGTGCAAATTCCGGTCGAGTTCGAGTTGCCGGGCAACGAAGCAATGATGCACCGTGACGGCGACCGGTTGGTCATCGAACCCATTCCCAAGTGCGGACTCATCGCGCTGCTCAAGACAATGAAATCCCTTGAGGAAGAGTTTCCGGAGATCGTTGACCCCCGCCCGCACCGGACCGTCCGATTTGACTGGCTACGCCATGAACCGCATTCGAATTGACAACTTCGCCGCTTCGAAAACCTTGCCGCAAGACGATGACTGGCTGTTCTCGCAACGGGCATTCTACGCGGAGTTCGAGCCATCTCCTCGCGACGACAAGGTCGTCGACCATCTCTATGTGATGAAGGACTGCGGCATCATGACCGCTGATCGATGCGCGTTTGCGTCGCCCTTTATCGAGATCGCCTTTTCGTTCCGAGAGCCGCTGGAGGAGAACCGCGGATCAGCCAGGATCGTCGTCATCCAGCCCGCTTTCGGTCATCGCAGGAAGAGTCGAACCTTTCATGGCTGGGTCTTCGGACTCAAGATGCACCCGTCGGCTTGCCACCTGCCGTCGACAGAGACGTCCCCCTTCACCAACTGCCAAGAGCGGTTGGCGCAAGAGATTCGCAAAGGCCCGTCGCCCGACCACATTCTGCGCGCCCTCGATGGGTTCTGCCGTGATCTGGCTTCGCGGCCTCACGTTCACTCCAGCGGCATGACGCAATACCTCGAGGGGCCTCGGGCAGACGTCACCAGGCTTGCCGCCGTCTCCGGCCAGTCGAGCCGGACGCTGCAGCGACGGATCAAGGCCTCGACCGGACTGTCGCCAAAGCGGTTCCTGGCCGTGGGCCGGTTCCGGCATGCCGTACAGGAAATCTCCGCCTCCAACGCAAGCCTGTCGGCCGTTGCCGGCGATCTGGGCTTTGCCGACCAGGCACATCTCACCCGCGAATTCCGCCGCCATGCCGGCCTTACGCCCGGCGCGTTCCAAAGAGCCTGGGGAGGGTCCCGGGGACAGACTGTCCGATTTGTTCAAGACGCGCAGGCTCCGACACGCCTAAGGATGGCCGTCTGGGCGCAGGACTGAGTCAACCGACTTCCTGTCGACGATCGTTCCCTGCGTGCCGGCGCTGGGGCAGGGAAGGCGGCAGCACGGTCATGATCATCGATGCCTGGATGCAGCATCCGAACGCGGAATGGATCGGCGATCCAATGTTCGACTCGCTGCGCCGTTGGAAGCCCGGCAAATGGTCGGAGACGAGCCAGCCTTTGGAGGGGACCCTCGCCGAGATGGATCGGGCGGGCGTCTCGCTCGGCTTGCTGTGCGCATGGCATGGCCCTGACGGACCGATGATCAGCAACGATGAGGTGGCGCACCATTGCCGCGCGCATCCAGACCGCTTCGTGGGCATCGCGTCTGTCGATCTCCACCGGCCGATGGACGCCGTGCGCGAGCTCCGTCGTCGGGTCAGGCAAGACGGCTTCAAAGGATTGCGCGTGTTGCCGTGGCTTTGGGGGCTGCCACCCGACGATCGGCGCTACTATCCCCTGTTCGCCGAGTGTTGCGACCTCGACATCCCGTTCTGCACACAGGTCGGACATGCCGGGCCGCTCAGGGAATCGGAGCCCGGAAGACCCATACCCTATCTAGATCGCGTCGCCATCGACTTTCCCGATCTGCGAATCGTCGGCGGGCACATCGGCATGCCGTGGCTGGGCGAAATGCTGTCGCTGCTCATGAAGTATCCCAACGTCTTCATCGATACGTCGGCCTACAAGGTCGGCCGCTATCCGCTCGAGCTGGTCGACTATATGCGCAACAACCCAAAGCATCGCATCCTGTTCGGATCGAACCACCCGTTCTGGCCGGCGGGAGAATGCATCGCCGGTCTCGATGCCCTCGGCCTCCCGGATTTCGCGCGATCGGCATTCCTGGCGGACAACGCGCGACGCGTGTTCAGGCTCACGTGAGCGCGCAGGCGCAGACGGAGCCCGAAGCAGCGAGGAGAATATTCATGCCCTGGACCATCGAGCGCAGGCACGACCACGTCGCCGTGGTGACGATGAACACGAACAAGGTCAACGTGCAGAACCCAGCATTCTTTGCCGATCTCCACATGGCTTTCGACCGCCTCGAGACCGAGTTCGCTGACTGCGCCGTCGTCCTCACCGGCACCGGCGCTGTGTTCTCGGCCGGGCTCGATCTGGACCATCACTTTGCAATGTTCGCGCGCCGCTCCTTGAAGGAGATCGACGACTGGTTCGCGGCCTACCGCGCCACAAATCTGCGCCTCTTCACCTATCCGCGACCGACCGTGGCGGCGATAAACGGTCATGCCTATGCGGGTGGGTTGATCACGGCGCTCGGCTGCGATCATCGCATCGCCACGAAAGGCGATTCGCGCTTCTCCTTGAACGAAGTGCCGATCGGCATCCCTATGCCCGCCGTGTACTGCGAGATCATCAAGTACGCCGTAGGATCACGCGGTGCGTCGGAACTGACGCTGTTCGGACAGATCTACGATCTGGCAGCCGCGCTCCGCATGAAAATCGTTCAGGCGACAAGCATGCCGGACAAGCTGCTCGAAGCCGCCATCGACTGGGCCGCGCGCGTGCCGGCGGACTGTTACGCCGCCTATGGCTTCTCAAAGCGCGCGCTGCAGGCGACCACCATGGCAGCCATCGACTCGGCCGCGCGCCTGGACCGGGATCTGCTGTCGCGTAGCATGTCCGACCCTGCGAGCCTTTGCGCCCAGACACGACGCTATCGCGACCTGAAGGGTCGGGACATCACGTGGCCCCTGCCGACCTGACGCCGTCCACCGGTACGGAGCGCAGGCACCCGGCTCGGGTGATGCGTTGGCGATAAGGCGTGCCGGCCAGTCCCTACAGCGCCACCTTGGCGAACCATTCCACCTGGTCCTCGAGCTCGGCCATGCTGTCGGCCGGGATCATCAGGGCGCAGGCGTGGTCGACGCCGATCTTCCTGAGTCCGTCGATCTTCTCCAGGATCAGGTCGGGTGAGCCGACCAGGTTGGCGACGACCTGCTTGGTGAGGTCGCGGCCGGTATAGGCGAGCGACTTGCGATGGGCGACGAGGCCCGACGCCATGTAGCGGCGCTCCGCCTCTTCCGCCGTCTTGGCAATGGTGAGCGAGAATTGCGGGGCGATCTCGATGCCGGCGGGATCGCGGCCCAGCTCGGCAGCGCGCGCCTTCACCGCCTCGATGCGCGCCTCGAGCTCCGGCCAGGGGCGCCAGCCGGGCAGCCAGCCGGTGCCCCAGCGCGCCACGCGCTCGACCGTCTCGAGATTGTGCCCGCCCATCCACAGCGCGAAGGGATCGGCCTTGGGCTTGGGATACATCTCGAGATCGCGCACGGCGTAGTACTTGCCTTCGTGCGTCACGCGCCTCTCGGTGAACAGGCGGCGCATCAGCTCGATCCCCTCGTCCATCATCTCGCCGCGCCGGCCCTTGGCGGCAACGCGCGGCGCCCAGGCGGCGAACTCCTCGCGATAGGCGCCGACGCCCAGGGCCAGCACCAGCCGGCCATTGGACAGCTGGTCGATGGTGGCCGATTGCTTGGCGAGCCAGAATGGATCGCGCATCGGCAGCACGGCGAGCGCCGTGCCGACCCGGATCCGGCTGGTCGCGGCAGCGCAGAACGACAGCACCGTCATCAGCTCGTAGAAATTGGGCGCATGGTCGGGGAACAGCTCGCGCACATAATGCTGGCTGGTGATGTGGTCGTTGCCCCACACCGAATCGTAGCCGAGCCTCTCGCAGAGTTGCGCCAGGCGCACGAAGTCGCCCGGCTCGACGAAGGGAATGGGATACATGACCCCTTCGAAGCAGGTCGGCAGGCTGATGCTGAACTTCATCGACGTCATCCCCGTACGGCCGCCAGCACGCCGGCGATCGACCGGGCATCGTCGGCGCCGCCGATCACCACCTCGTCGAGCCCGATGGCGCGATACTCCTCGAGCTTGGCCCTCACCTGGGCCGGCGTGCCGCAGGCCGCATGGCGGCGCACCACGTCGTCACTCACCAGCCGGTCGACCTCGCTCCAGCTCTCGGCCGCATAGGCGGCCGCCAGCGCCGCCTGGTCGAGCGGCGCGCCCGACAGCCGGATGTTCTCGGCATGATGGGCGCCGCGCAGCACGAAGCCGATCGGCCGGCGGATCGGATCGATGCCTTCCCTCTCGCTGGCCCCGATCTTCGTATAGACGATGCCGAGCTTGCGCAGCGGCCGCCCCGCGGCGGCGCCAGCCGCCTGGTCGAGGCAGGCCTTCACGAACGGCGGCGACGTCGCTGCCGAGATCAGCACGCCATCGGTCTCGCGCCCCGACAGGCGCAGCATGTTGGGGCGGGAGGCGGCCAGCACGATCGGCACGGTGCGGCCGCCATTGGCGAGACGCCGGCCGGCGGCATGGAAGACCTGGCCCTGGAAGTCGACCATCTCGCCGGCCAGCAGCGCGCGGCAGATCTTCACGGTTTCGGCAATCGTCACCAACGGCTTGGGCGAGTCGATACCGGCGGCCTCGAGATCCCTCGGTGCGCCGACGCCCAGGCACAGAATCACGCGGCCGGGATACATCTCCTCGAGCGTCGCAGCCGCCATGGCGATGAAGACAGGATGGGTCGCGTAGGGACTCATCGCCATCAGCGCGATCCTGATGCGCCGGGTGGCGCCGAGCGCCAGCGCCGCCGTGGTGATCGGGTCGCGCAGGAAGAGATGGCAGGCGATCCACAGGGTCGACGCTCCGCCCTGCTCCGCCGCCTGCGCTTGCGCCGCGATCTCGCCGATCGGCGCGCGGCCATCCATCGAGATGCCGAACTCAGCCATGCGCCCACTCACCCGTGCCTGTATCCATAAACGTCGCGGAGCGCGCCCAGCACCTCGGTGAGACCACCGGCGACGACGGGCGTCGGCGGCAGCGCGGTCTCGATCACCGCCGTGTCCTTCAGTCCGCTCGCAGTCAGAAGGGCCACGACCCGCGCCTCGGGCTCGATCGTGCCGCTGGCGCGCAGGCGCTCGATGGCAGCGAAGGGCGCCGCCGAGGCGGCTTCCGGCCAGATCCCTTCCTTCGCGCCCACGGTGACGACCCAGCGCGCAAGCTCGTCATTGTCGATGGTGATCGCGGTGCCGCCGCTGCGCCGCAGCACCTCGAGCGCCTGCACGGTGCCCTGGTTGGCGCCGATCGAGGTGGCGATCGACGGTGTGTTGCGCGGCCGATCGGGCGGCATCGGCTCGCCGCTCGCCATGGCGGCGGCGATCGAGCCCGAGACCTCGGCCGCCACGAGGCGTGGCGTGCGCTGGGTCCAGCCCAGCGCCTTCAATTCCTCGAAGCCCTTCCACATCCCGAAGAGGGCATCGCCGTAGCAGACCGGCAGCACGCACCAGTCGGGGACATCCCAATCGAACGCCTCGGCGACCTCGTAGGCGATCGTCTTGTAGCCTTCCATGCCGTAGGGATTGCTGCCGACGACCGGCCCGAAGAACGGCGACGTCGGATACCAGCCGAACTCGCGCACGCCGGCCGACTGCAGGCGCCAGCGGTCGGCCTTGTTCTCTACGGCGACGACCATGGCGCCATAGGCGCGCATCTGCGCGACCAGCGCCGCCGACGCACCGACAAAGGTGAAGACGATGCAGGGCAGGCCGGCCTTGGCGGCGTAGGCCGCGGCCGCGGCGCCGGCGTTGCCGGAGGAGCTGGAGGCGATCACCTTGGCGCCGAACTGCCGCGCCATGGTGAGCGCCGACGACGCCAGCCGATCCTTGAACGACCACGTGGGATTGCGCGACTCGTCCTTGATCCAGACGTCGCCCAGGCCGAGGGCCGGCGCATGCAGCAACGGCGTATTGCCCTCGCCGAGGCTCACAGCATGGACGGCAGGTGCGCAGAGGAATTCATCCCAGCGCCACATGGTCGAAGGGCGGATCGCGATCTTCTCACGATCCAGGCCCTGGCCCGGCACGGCATCGTAGGCCACTGTCAGATTCGCCGGCGCCCCGCGCGCCCGGCAGGCCGGGCAATCCTCGGCATAGCGATCAATGGGATGGCGGGAACCGCAGCGGACACAAACGAGAGCAGCAGGTACTGGCATGTCGGCGCGCACGTTGCCGTCCGCCGCACATAGCGTCAACCGACTCATCGCTGAGAGCGCGCCACTCCATTCTTGTCCTCCCCAGCTTTGCCGGGGAGGTGTCCGCGTCATCGCGGACGGAGGGGTCATAGGCCGCCTCACGTGACTCATGACCCCTCCGTCGCCGTACGACGGCGACACCTCCCCAGCCAAAGCTGGGGAGGAGAATATGAGACGCCGCTGCCGGCAGAGGTTGCTCCGCCTGGAGTGGCGCGGCGCCAGCGATGACCACTCAGTCGGCGGCGTTCGCTATCGGATCGCGCAGATTCTGCAGCTCGCCCTGGAGGAAGCGCAGGAACTCCTCGGCAGCAATGGGCAGCTGGCGCGACGCATGGGTGATCGCGTCGATCGTCGCGCTGTTGACGATGCGGTCGCGGATCGGCACGGCGACCAGCTCGCCCGCGCGCAGGCTGTCCCAGGCCGACAGCCGCGAGAGGAACGTGATGCCATGGTTCACGTGCACGAAATGAACCTTGAGCTGGATCGAATTGCTTTCCAGGACCGGTGCGATGGCGATGCCGGCGGCCTTGCAGGCGACATCGATCAGGATGCGGCTGCCGGTGTTCCGCGCCGGCAGGGCGATCGGATAGGTCATGCTCTCGGCCAGCGAGATGCGCGGCTTCTTCGCCAGGGGATGGCGCGCCGACATCAATGCGACGAGCGGCTCGCGGATCTTGAAGATGGTGGTCAGATCGCGCTCGGCGGGCGAGTAGAAGGCGATGCCGATGTCCGTCCGGCCCTCGCGCACCGCGGCGACGACATGGTCGCTGCCGTCGATCGTCACGTCGAAGGAGATGCCGGGATGGCGTTCGCTGAAGCGCGCGATCGCCCGCGGCAACAGGTGCTGCACCAGCGATTCGATCGACTGGATGCTGACGGTGCCGCGTCGCAGCCCTTTCAGAGCGTCGAGCTCGGAGCGCACGCGCTCGACCTGGCGCAGGCTCGAGCGCGCGTGGCGCAGGAAGATCTCGCCGGCCGAGGTCAGCTCGATGCCGCGCGCATGGCGGTGAAACAGCGGCACACCGAACTCCTCCTCGAGCTTGTGGATCTGCCGGCTCAGCGCGGACTGGGCGATGTGCAGCTCCTCGGCGGCTTCGCGGATCGAGCGGTGTCGCGCCACTGCAGTGAAATAACGCAAGCCGGTATTGATCATGGGTCCCTCTCCTCCCCGGTAATCCGGGGAGGTGTCGCCGTCTTCGGCGACGGAGGGGTCATGAGTCACAGGCTCAACCCTCTCCCATGACTCATGACCTCTCCGTGCGCGAAGATCGGACACCTCCCCAGCGAAGCTGGGGAGGAGAAAGAGACTGATGCCGCTTCGGCATCGCTTCAACGCAAAAATTGATCTTGTGCGATCACCCCTTCCGGCGCCCAATTGCACGGGGACTGAGGGGATTTTCAATGCCGGATTTTGTTGGTGAAGCGATCGACAGGCTTGTCACGATCGAGGCGAAGAACCGTGGCATGCCGCACGGCATCCTGCTGCCGATGTACGAGGCGGCGCGCAAGGCGGCCGGCGGCCGGCCGGTGACGATGGTCGCGGCCGAGGGATTGAAGAAGCATCTCGGCAAGGGCGACGTGGTGTTCGTCATGACGGGCGCCGGCTACGAGCCGACCATGCCGAAGGGCGAGAGCGACGGCCCACCGGGCGCGGCGGCCCTGGCCCGCATCCTCTATCGCGGGCTCGGCGCCATCCCGGTCTATGTCAACGAGGAATGCCACGCCGATCCGATCGTGGCGTCGAGCGAGGCGGCCGGCCTGATGGTGAAGCCGTTCGCCCAGGCGCGCGATCGCCATCTCGGCGCCGCCATCGTCAACGCGCCGACCAGGCAGTCCGAGATCAAAGGCTGGATCGCCAAGCTCTTCGAGGACTACAAGCCCAAGGCCGTGGTCAGCGCCGAGCGGCTGGGCGCCGGTGCCGACGGCAACGTCCACACCGCAACCGGTCTGCCGCTCACCGGGCCGAACTCGCAGTTCGAGGGCTGCATCGATATCGGCGACATCGTCACCGAGGCCAACAAGCGCGGCATCTTCTCGGTCGGCATTGGCGATCATGGCAACGAGCTGGGCTTCGGCACGATCTACGACGCGGTTGTCAAGACCATGCCCAAGGGCAAGGCGCTCGCCACCGTGGTCAAGACCGACGTCGTGGTGCCGGCGATGATGTCCAACTGGGGTTGCTACGGCATCGAAGGCTGTCTCGCCTTCCTGCTGAAGAAGCCCGAGCTCATCCATACGCCCGACATGGAGAAGCGCATCGTCCAGGCCTGCCTCGACGCGGGCGGCCTCGAGGCGATGTATTGCACCACCGACTTCTTCGTGGACGGGCTCGACGGCGAGACCTCGATGGCGTTCATGCAGATCCTGTCCAACATCGTGCGCAAGAACCTCGAGCCGCCCGGCACCGGACTGACGCACTGAGGGGGCGGCCATGACCGAGCCTCAGCAACTGGACCTGATCGGGCGCCATATCGATCGTCTGGTCACCGTCGAGGCGCGCATCTCGCCGACCTCGCGCAACGTCATCGTGCAGCTCCACGAGGCGGCCTGTGCCGCCCAGGGCGGCGGCCCGCTGTCGATGCTGGCGGCGCGGCAAATCCTGAAGCATCTCGGCCCGGGCAAGGTGGTATTCCTGACCACCGGCGCCGGCGACCCGCGCTACCTGCCGGCCGGCGAGACCGACGGCCCGCCCGGTGTCGCGGCCCTGGCGCTGGCGATCCACGCCGCCACCGGCGCCGTGCCACTGCTCTTCACCGAGGAGCCGTTCCGCGAGAACCTGGCGGCGACGACGCTTGCGGTCGGCCTCGGCATCCGCCCGCCGGAGCATGCGCTCGAGATCGGCTTCACCACGGCGGTCCTGCCGCTCGCGCACGACGACTCGGCCGAGCAACAGGCAGTGTCGTATCTCGACACCTACAAGCCGGCGATGGTGATCAGCATCGAGAAGCTCGGGCCCAACAAGCACGGCATCGCCCATACTTCGACCGGCACGCCGACGGCGGCGGACCGGGCACGCGCCGAGTGCCTGTTCGACGAGGCCGCCCGGCGTGGCATCCCCTCGCTCGGCATCGGCGACAACGGCAACGAGCTGGGGTTCGGCCTGATCGCCGATGCCGTCGCCAAGTACAAGCCGAACGGCGAGCGGCTGTGCACGCGGGTCAAGACCGACGTGCTGCTGCCTGCCAACACCTCGAACTGGGGCGCCTACGCCGTCGAGGCAGCTTTGGCCGCGCTGGTCGGCAAGCCCGAGCTGATGCACAGCGCCGATATCGAGCGGCGCATGATCGAGGCCTGCGTGGCGACGCACGGCGTCGACGGCAGCACGGGTCGCCACACCCTGCAGGTCGACGGCATGCCGGCCGACGTTTCCTGCGCCATCGTCACCATGCTGGGCTGCATCGTGCGCAACGGCCTGGTCACCGGCTTCAAGCGTGCGTTCTAGGAGAGAATGAAAATGGCTATCGACGAGATTGTCGGCGATTCGATCGACCGCGCCGTCAACATCGAGATGCGCTTCCGCGCCGGCCTGCCGCGCGGCGTGACCTATCCGCTGTACGAGGCGGCGCGCAAGAAGCAGGGCAAGCCGCTGACCTGGCTTGCGGCCAAGCTGCTGATGGACCGGGTGAAAGCCGGCCAGCACGTCTTCGTCGTCACCGGCGCCGGCACGCCGCCCGGCCTGCCGGCCGGCGAGACCGACGGCCCGCCGGGCGCCGCCGCCATCGCCCGCGCGATCGAGGTCGGTCTCGGCGCCAAGCCGATCCTGATCAGCGAGGAGCGCAACATGCCGGCGGTGATCAAATCGACCGAGGCCGCCGGCATCGCCGTGGTCGACGAGGAATTGTTCAAGCAGCGCCGGTCGTGCGCCATCGCCATCAACTACCCGTTGGGCGACGCCGAGGGGAAGGTCGCGGCGGCCGAGCTGTGCAAGAGGTTCAATCCGGCCGCGATGATCTTCATAGAGAAGGTCGGGCCCAACACCAAGGGCATCTACCATTCGATCATGGGCACGCCGCGTACGCCGGACAAGATCGCCAGTGCCTACCATCTCGCGGAGTACGCCAAGGCGAACGGCATCCCGACGGTCGGCGTCGGCGACGGCGGCAACGAGATCGGCTGCGGCGTGATCAAGGATGCCGTGCGCGACATCCAGCCGTTCGGCAAGGATTGCGGTTGCCCCTGCCATGGCGGGGTTGGCACGGTTACTGAATGCGACGTGCTGGTGTTCGCCGCGGTATCGAATTGGGGGGCCTACGGAATCGCCGCGGCCCTGGCCGGTCATCTAGGAGATCGCGAGGTGCTGCACGACGAGGCGACCGAACTGCGCATCGTGCTCGGGAGCGTCGCCGGCGGCGCGATGGACGGCGCCTACTCTCGCCTCATCCCGTACGTCGACGGCACCTCCGACCGGGTCCAGGCGAGCCTGATCACGATCCTGCATCAGATCGTCGAGAACGGCTTGAAGGAATACGACAGGGGCTTCTGAACAAGTCGCGAGAGGAGGCAAATCATGAGCAAGGTGTCCAGGCCATTGGGCCAGCGTGTCACGCGTCGCGGATTTTCAGCGGGTGTCCTGGGTACGGCCCTCATGGGCGGTGGCCTCATGCTGGGGACCGGCCGGGCGCCAGCCTTGGCGCAGGGCCGGCGTGACCTGCGCGTCGGCGTGTTCGGTGGCGAGTTCGGCAATCTGAGCCCGGTGATCCGCTTCGACATCCAGGGCGGTCTGGTGCTCTACAACATCTTCGACGGGCTGGTGAAGATCGACTTCGCCAAGCGCTCGATCGAGCCGATGCTGGCGCTCGAATGGTCGAACCCCGATCCGCTGACCTGGCGCATCAAGCTGCGCGAGGGCGTGAAGTGGCAGAAGGGCTTCGGCGAGATGACCGCCGACGACCTCGTCTACACCTGGAACTTCCATCTCGAATCCAAGAGCTTCCAGGTCGGCACGGCGTTGTTTCCGCTCGACACGGTGAAAGCCGACGGCAAGTACGTCGTCGAGGTCAAGACCAAGCAGCCATTCGGCGCCTTTCCCGGCGTCACGATGGGCTATGGCGGCACGGTGATCTCGGCCAAGGCACACAAGGAGATGGGCAACCAGGCCTACAGCGCCACGCCGGTCGGCAACGGGCCGTTCCAGATCGAGACCAAGCGCGGCACCGAGATCGTGCTGGCGAAGAACCCAGACTATTGGAACGCGGGCCTGCCGAAGCTCGACCGCATCGTCTACCGCGCGATCCCGGATTCGACGACGCGCCTGCAGGCGCTGGTCAAGAACGAGCTCGATTTCGTCACGCATCCCGACCCGAAGGAAGTGGGAGCGATGCGCAAGAACGCCAACTTCAACGTGCTGTCGACGCCGGGCTGGGAATGGGACTACCAGCAGTTCAATCTCACCGTGCGGCCCGACCTGCCCTACCACAACAAGCTGGTGCGCCAGGCGATCTCGTATGCGATCGACCGCGAGGCCATCGTCAAGGAGATCTATTACGGCGAGGCGATCGCCACCGACAACCAGATCCCGGCCGGTTACATGGGCCACCGCGGCCCGATGCTGAAATATCCGAAGAACGGCGACCTGAAGAAAGCCAAGGAGCTGATGGCCCAGGCCGGCGTCAAGGGCTACGAGGTCGAGGTCATCACCTCGGACAAGGACTGGTTGCGCAAGGAGCTCGAGCTGGTGGCCGCGATGGTGAGCCAGATCGGCATCAACTACAAAATCAAGAACATGGACATGGGTGGATTCAACAACCTGTGGCTCAATCGGCGCTTCGAGCAGAACCTCGAAGACATCACCCTGGTGGCGCCCGATCCCGACGCGACGTCGTGGTGGTTCATGCACAGCAAGGGCTCGGCCAGCGGCTACAACATGCCGCAGATGGACATGATGCTCGACGGCGCTCGCTCCGAGCTCAACCAGGCAACCCGCGAGCAGATCTACCACAAGATCGTCGACACCGTGCTCGAGGAGTGCCCGCTGATCTATCACTGCAACACCAACAACATCCAGATCCTCAACAAGAACCTGAAGGGCTTCGATTCGACGCCGCAGGAATATCTGGAGCGGCTCGACACGGTGTCGTGGGGGTGAAGGTTCATTGCCGGGAGCGCGCCACTCCGTGGCGCTTCTTCCTCCTCCCCAGCTTCGCTGGGGAGGTGCCCCGTCATACGGGGCGGAGGGGTCATGAGTCACAAGAGGCAGCGGGGCCATGACTCATGACCAGCCGGCCCGCACGGGAGCGCGCGTCGGATCGGTCCGGGCCCGGGAACCAGATTGAGCTCCACCGAAACAGGCAGGCGCAACGCGAGCCGCTGGAGCGGTAGGAC
>NZ_JBGAKA010000023.1:0-115986 GCF_044224635.1 Reyranella sp.
GCCGGTCGCGGCGCGCAGGGCGAGCAGCTTCGGAAAGGTGTCGCGATCCTCGGTTCGGCCGCCGGCCGCTGGCGTCGTCATCCCCGACTGCACTCCCTGATGCCCGCCACGCTTGTTATTGTCTGCGGCGGTTTCCCCGGCCACATAGCCACAGTCAATTTGCGCCGGTCAAGCCAGCCACCGGTCGGTTTGTGTCTCAGTATGATGCCGAAGTCTTCGAGGACATGTCGGGCAGGCCACCCACGCAGCGGCCCTCATTGTGGCTGCAGCGTGAAGTGTAACGTCGCCGGACTGCTATTGCGTTGCAGAGTTGGCGTCCCCGAGCGATTCGAACCTCCGCCTCCCGGTTCAAGACACCACCGCCGGCTGCAGGCGAAGGGTGAAGGCCGCCCCGCCGCCGCGCCGATTCTCGACCGTGATGCTGCCGCCGTGAGTTTCGGCGACGCGCGCCGCGATGGCGAGGCCGAGACCGCGGCCGCCCGAATCGTGCCGATCGCGCCGCCAGAACCGGCGGAAGATCGACTCGCGCTCGCTCTCCGGTATGCCGGGCCCATCATCGAGGACGCGCACCACGCAGTCGGTCCAGACCTCGACGTCGACGGCGCCGCCGTTGGGCGTGTGGCGGATGGCGTTCTCGATCAGATTGCGCACGGCGCGGAACAGCGCCTCGGGATGGCCGCGCACCCACACCGGGCCCTCCGCGCCGCTCAACGAGATGGTCTTGGCGCTGTCGACGGCAAGCGGCGCCATCAGGGCGACGGCCTCGGCGCAGACCAGCTGCAGGTCGGCCCGCGCGTCCTCGCGGACGACGAAGCTCTCGAGCTCGGCGATGTCGAGGACCTGGCTCACGGTGCGGGTCATGGCGGCCACGTCGGCCCGCAAGGCGTCGCGCGCCGCACCGGGTTCCAGCGCGTCGACGCGCGCCCGCATGATGGAAAGCGGCGTGCGCAGCTCATGCGCCATGTCGGCGGTGAAATCGCGTTGGGCGCGAAAGCCCGCCTCGAGGCGGTCGAGCGCCTGGTTGACGGCGTGGACGAGAGGCACGATCTCGGCCGGCATCGCCTGCTCGGGCAGGCGCACGTCGGTGCGGGTCGGGCCGATCGCCGCCGCCGTGTTGGAGGCGGTCCGCACCGGTTCGAGAGCGCGGCGGAAGATCAGGATGTCGAACAGGAACAGCACCAGCAGGATCGGGAAGGTGATCCACGCCACGCGCGGGAAGAACGAGCTGACGATGTCGTCGATGATGACATCGCGGTGCGCCAGGTCCTGGCCGACCTGGATCCAGTAAAGCCGATCGCCGACCGCCCGGGCGACGCTGATGCCGAACAGCACCGAACCGGTGCTGCGCCGGCGCATGAACCAGTCGCCCAAACGCGATTCCTCGGGCGGAAACAGCGCGGTCCCGTCGCTGCGCGAGGAAAACAGGACGCGGCCCGTCGAGTCGAGCACGGCGTAGGCATAGAGCCCATAGCCGCCTGAATAGAGCGGCTGCAGCTCGGTCGGAATGTCGAGGGCAACGCCGCCGCCGGGCTGCGGGCGCAGGAAGCTGCCGATCGTGCTGGCCTGGCCGCGCAGGGCGTCGCGGTGCAGGCTGTTGGCGGCCTGGTCGAGCAGCAGATAGAGGGCCAGCGGCATCAGGATCGACGTGACGCCGATCGCGACGACGTGCAGCGCCACGACCCGCGAGATGATCGACTGGAAGCGCCTCACCCGGTCTTTTCCTCGGCCATCAGGTAGCCGACCCCGCGCACGGTATGGATCTTCACCGTGGCGCCGGCATCGGCCAGCATCTTGCGCAGCCGGTGGACATAGACCTCGACCGCATTCGAGCCGACGTCGCCCGACAGTCCGAACAGATGGTCTTCGAACAGGCGCTTGGGCGCCACGTTGCCGCTGCGCCGGAGCAGGATCTCGAGCACGGCCGTTTCGCGCGCCGGGAAGGCGCGCACCGTGCCGTTGACGATCACCTGCCGTCCCTCCGTGTCGAGCGCGACGTTGCCGAAGGTCAGCCGCCGGCCGAGCAGGTTGCCGGGGCGGCGCAACAAGGCCTGCAGGCGGGCGACCAGCTCTTCCATGGCGAAGGGCTTGGCCATGTAGTCGTCGGCCCCCTCGCGCAGGCCGATGACCCGGTCGCTCACGCCGTCTCGCGCCGTCAGCACCAGGACCGGCGTCGAATCGCCGCGACGGCGCAGGTCGCGCAACAGGGTCAGGCCGTCGTCATCCGGCAGGCCGAGGTCGAGCACGATGGCGGCATAGCGCATGGTCGACAGGACGTGCGCGGCATCGCCGGCCGTGGCCACCGAATCGGCAGCGAACCCACCCTGTGCGAGGCCCTTCTTCAGCAGCGCAACAAGCTCGCCATTGTCCTCGACCAAGAGCACCCGCATCGGTGCGCCTCTCCGGGTTGATTGGCTGTCTACGTTTCAATTCTAGCATGCCATGCGCAGCCGGAAGCGTCAGGTTGGCGTAATTGGGACACGCTACTTTCGTGCCCGTCCCGCAGCCTCGTCGTGCCGCAGCAAGCCCGTCCTGGAGTTCCACGCCTATGTCGTCCCAACCCCGCCCTTCGCTCACGATGCGGCTCCGGCGGAACCGGTCGTGGTTTGCCGCCGGAGGGGTCATGCTCGCCGCGGCGGCCGTGGTGACGATCTGGGCCGTGGATACCGGTCCCGGCAACGCCGTGGCGCGCCCCGAGCGCACCATCCCCGATACCGACGGCTCGTTCCGGCCGAGCGAGGCGCAATGGAGCGGCCTGAAGCTCACCGCCGTACGCCAGGTCGCCTTTCGCGAGGAGCGCTCGACCGACGGCAAGATCGCCATCAACGAGGACACCACGACCCCCGTGTTCTCGCCCTACTCGGGGCGCGTCAGCCGCCTGATCGCCCGGCCGGGAGATTTCGTCGAGCGCGGGGCGCCGCTGTTCGCCATCGAGGCCAGCGAGTTCGTCCAGGGCCACAACGATCTGGTGACCGCGGTCGCCGGGGTCGAGAAGACGCAGTCGCGGCTGGCCCTGGCGCAGGCGGCCGAGAAGCGCCAGCGTGAGCTGCTGGCGATCCGCGGCGGCGCGGCGAAGGACCTCGAGCAGGCGCAGTCCGACCTGGTGGCGGCGCAGGGCGACCTGCGCTCGGCGGAGATATCGCTCGCCGCCGTGCGCAACCGGCTGCGCATCCTCGGCCGCACCGACGAGGAGATCGCGAGGCTCGAGAAGCAGGATCGTATCGCGGCCGAGACCGTGGTCGGCGCGCCGATCGCCGGCACGATCATCCAGCGCCGGGTCGGCCTCGGCCAGTACATCAACGCCGGGGCCACCGACCCGGTGTTCACGGTCGGCAACCTGTCGACCGTCTGGCTGATCGCCAACGTGCGCGAATCGGACGCGCCCTACATGAAGGTCGGCGCTGCGGTCGAGGTCACGGTGCTGGCCTTTCCCGGAAAGGTGTTCAACGCCCGGCTGAGCTACGTGGCGCCGGCACTCGATCCCAACACGCGCCGCCTGCCGGTGCGCGCCGAGATCGAGAATCCCCATCGCGGGCTGCTGCCCGAGATGTTTGCCTCCTTCCGCATCGTCTCGGGCGAGGGCCGGCTGATGCCGGCGGTGCCGGCCGATTCGATCGTCTACGAGGGCGACAAGGCGCGCGTCTGGCTAGCCCGGCCCGACGACAGGACGGTGGTATCGCGTCCCATCACGGTCGGCGCCGCGGTCAATGGCCTCGTGGAGGTGCGCAACGGGCTGTCGGTCGGCGAGACGGTGGTGACCAGCGGCACGTTGTTCATCGACCGCGCCGCCAAGCGCGACTGACCGGACATCAGGCAGCCAGCGGCCTGCGGAGTCAGCCTTCCATGCGAGCCCTCGTCGGTGCCGCCCTCGAGCAGCGTGCCCTGGTGATCATCCTGTGATGCGCTCGACAACCCTCGCAGCCCTCGCCGCTGCCTGCACGCTGGGGCTCTGCACGCTCGGGGCCTGCACGATGGGACCCGACTTCCGCAGTCCCGACCCGCCCGGGACCCGCGCTTATCTCGCCGATGATCAGCCGACCAGCCTGGTCGCCGCCAACATTCCCGGCGGCGAGGCGCAGCGCATCGTCCAGGGCCTCGACATCCCCGGCCAATGGTGGGCGGTGTTCCATTCGCGGCCGCTCAACGACATGATCGAGCGGTCGCTGGCGGCCAATCCCGATATCCAAGCCGCGCAGGCGTCGCTCAGGGCCGCCCAGGCCAATGCGCGCGCCCAGCGTGCGACGCTGTTCCCGACAGTGCAGGCCGGCTTCGGCGCGTCGCAGAACCAGGTGTCGACGGTCCTGTCGCCGCCGACCGCTTCCGGCGACTTCATCTACAGCCTGTTCACCTTGGGCGTCACCGTCAGCTACACGCTCGACCTGTTCGGCGCCAATCGCAGGTCCATCGAATCTCTCGAGGCGCTGGCGGAGGCGCAATGCTTCCAGCTCGAGGCAGCCTATCTGTCGCTTGCCTCCAACGTGGTCGCCGCAGCCGTCCAGGAAGCCTCGTTGCGCGCCCAGATCGACGCCACGCAACGCATCGTCGCGGCTCAGCGCGAGACGCTCGACATCCTGCGCCGCCAGGAAGGGTTGGGCGCCGTCACAGGCGCCGACGTCGCCCAGCAGGAGGCGGCCCTTGCCCAGGCGCAGGCCACGCTGCCGCCGCTGCAGAAGGCGCTGGCGCAGGGGCGCAACCTTCTGATCACGCTGACAGGCCAGACGCCCGACGTCAGGCTTGCCGAGCAGTTCGAGCTTTCCGACCTCACGCTGCCGGCCGACCTGCCGCTCAGCCTGCCGTCGCAGATGGTCGAGCAGCGGCCGGACATTCGTGCCGCCGAGGCCAATCTGCATTCTGCCAGCGCCCTGGTCGGGGTCGCCGTCGCCAACCAGTTCCCGCAGATAACGTTGACCGCGGGCATAACCCCGACGTCGCTCGGGCTAGACACGTTCTTCATGCCGGGCCTGCTGAACTCGGTCGCCGGCACCAGCGTCCTGCAGACCATCGTCGACGGCGGTGCGCTTGCCGCCAAGAAGCGGGCGGCGCAGGCCAACCTCGAGCAGGCTGCGGCGCAGTACCGCTCGACCGTGCTGACTGCCTTCCGCAACGTCGCCGACACGCTCAGGGCGCTTGAGTACGATGCCATCTCGCTGCAGGCGGCGGTAACCGCCGAGCGCGCCTCGGCCAACAGCCTCAATATCGCCCGCCGTCGCCTCGAGCTCGGCGACACGACCTACGTCGTCGTGCTCGCCGCCGAACTCACCTACCGGCAGGCCCTGCTGAACCGAGTCCAGCTGCAGTCCAACCGACTGACCAACACGGCCGCACTGTTCCAGTCCCTCGGCGGCGGCTGGTGGAGCCGGCCCGATCAGCAGGCAAATCCGGCCCAGCGTGCGACCTGCCGGCCACCGCGGCCAGGGACGGCACCGGCGACGGCACCGGCGACGGCGCCCGCGGCACCGGACGTGCAGGCGAGACGCTGAGGATGCAGGCCACCGTCGTCGCCCAGATGCTGCCCAAGGGCGGCTATTGAGGATCAACCATGCACGCAATCGTCGGCGCAGCGATTCAACAGCGCGTCCTCGTGCTGATTCTTGCCGCGGCGCTGATCGCCGGCGGCCTGTTTGCCTACAAGAAGCTGAACATCGAGGCCTACCCCGACCCGGTTCCGCCGCTGGTCGATATCGTGACCCAGAACCCGGGCCAGTCGTCCGAGGAGATCGAGCGCTACATCACCATCCCGATCGAGGTGGCGATGTCGGGCCTGCCCTTCGTCAGCTCGGTCCGCACCATCTCGCTCACCGGCCTCAGCGACGTGAAGGTGCAGTTCACCTACGACGTCACCTACCCTCAGGCCGCGCAGATGGTGGTCAACCGCCTGTCGCAGCTCGGTCCGCTGCCCAACGGCGCGCAGCCCTTTATCTCGCCGACCAGCCCGATCGGCGAGATCTTCCGCTACCGCGTGGTCGGCCCGCCCGGCTATTCGGTGACCGATCTCAAGACCATCCAGGACTGGATCCTCGAACGGCGGCTGAAGTCCGTGCCAGGCGTCATCGACGTCACGACCTGGGGCGGCAAGAGCAAGACGTTCGACATCACCGTCGATCTCGACAAGCTCCTGGCCTATGGCCTGACGCTGAAGCAGGTGCTCGATGCGCTGAACGGCGCCAACATCAATGTCGGCGCCAACACCGTCAATCTCGGCCCGCAATCGGCGGTGATCCGCAGCGTCGGCCAGATCCGCACGATGGCCGACATCGGCCACACCATGCTCACGGTGCGCGACGGCTCGCCGGTGCTGGTGTCCGATGTCGCCACCATCACGGTCGGCCACGAGCCGCGGCTCGGCGTCGCCGGCCATGACAACGACGACGACATCGTGCAGGGCATCGTGCTGATGCGGCGCGGCGCGGAGACCATGCCGACCCTGCGCGCGGTCGAGCGCGAGGTCGACCGCATCAACGAGTCCGACCTGCTGCCGCCCGGCGTGCGCATCCAGCGCATCTACGATCGCAGCGTGCTGGTCGACGTGACGACGAGCACCGTGCTGCACAACATGGTGATGGGCGTCGCCCTGGTGTTCCTGATCCAGTGGCTGTTCCTCGGCGACCTGCGCAGCGCCCTGATCGTCTCGGCGACCATCCCGTTCGCCCTGCTGTTCGCCGTCGTCATCCTGGTGCTGAACGGCGAGTCGGCCAACCTGCTGTCGATGGGCGCCATCGATTTCGGCATCATCGTCGACGCCACCGTCATCATGGTGGAGAACATCTTCCGCCACCTCGCCGAAGCCAGCGCCGGCCACCGTGCGCGGCCCTCGTCGCTGGCCATTCCGCGCGGCTTCGACGACAGGCTCGCCACCATCTTCCAGGCCTCGAGCGAGGTGACTCAGGCGATCTTCTTCTCGGCCACCATCATCATCGCGGGCTTCCTGCCGCTGTTCACCCTGTCGGGCGTCGAGGGCCACATCTTCGGGCCGATGGCCAAGACCTATGCCTACGCCCTGTCGGGCGGCCTGCTGGCCACCTTCACCGTGTCGCCGGCGCTCGCCGCCGTGATGCTGCCGGCGAAGGTCTCGGAGACCGAGACCTTCGTCGTGCGCCGCCTGCGCCGGCTCTACCGCCGCGTGGTCGAAATGGTGCTGGCCCAGCGCGCCCTGACGCTCGCCGCCGGCCTTGCCCTGGTGGTTTGCGCCGGTCTCGCCGCCAGCACGGTCGGGCTGGAGTTCCTGCCCAAGCTCGAGGAAGGCAACATCTGGATGCGCGCGGCGCTGCCGCCCTCGGTGTCGCTCGACGAAGGCAACGTCTACGCCAATCGCATGCGCCGGCTGATCAAGAGCTTCCCCGAGGTCGAGACGGTGATCACCCAGCACGGCCGGCCGGACGACGGCACCGATCCCGACGGCTTCTCCAACGTCGAGTTCTTCGTGCCGCTGCAGCCAGCCGATAAATGGCGCAAGAATCTCTCCAAGGAGCAGCTGATCGCCGACATGAGCGATGCCCTGCGCAAGGGCTTTCCCGGCGTCACCTTCGCCTTCTCGCAGTACATCCAGGACAACGTGCAGGAGGCCGCCTCGGGCATCGACGCCGAGAACGCCATCAAGATCACCGGGCCCGACCTCGCCACGTTGCGCAAGATCGCCGTCGAGATCCGCGGCGTGCTGGAGCGGGTGCGCGGCATCACCGATATCCAGGTGCCGCCCCTGCTCGGCCAGCCGACCATCAAGATCGACATCGATCGCCAGCGCGCTGCACGCTATGGCCTGTCGCCGGGCGACATCAACGCCACCATCCAGGCGGCGGTCGGCGGCCAGGCGGCAGGCGATCTCTACGAGGAGGGCAGCGACCGGCATTTCCCGATGAAGGTCCGCCTGGCGCCGCGCTATCGCGAGAACATGGAGGCGCTGAAGCGGATCGCCATCGGCACGCCCGGCCCGAATGGCGGTGTCGTGCAGGTGCCGCTGGCCGAGGTCGCCAATGTCGGCCTGTCGACCGGCGCCTTCTACATCTACCGCGAACGCCAAGAGCGCTACATTCCGGTCAAGTTCAGCGTGCGAGGCCGCGATCTCGGCGGCGCCGTGCTGGAGGCGCAGGAACGAGTCGCCGCCGAGGTCAAGCTGCCGACCGGCTACCGACTCGACTGGGCCGGCGACTTCGTCAATTTCGAGAATGCCGTGGCTCGGCTCGCCATCGCCGTGCCGATCGCCATCGCCATGATCCTGCTGCTGCTCTATGTCAGCTTCGGCTCGCTCACCGACACGCTGATCGCCGGCAGCGCGATTCCCCTGGCGCTGATCGGCGGCATCCTCGGCCTCTACCTCGCCGACATGCCGTTCAGCATCTCGGCCGCCATCGGCTTCGTCGCCCTGTTCGGCATCGCCGCCATGAACGGCATCATGGTGGTGAGCTGCTACAACCGGCTGGTCGAGAGCGGGCTCGAGCGCGAGGCGGCGCTGCGCCGGACCTGCGACCTGCAGATGCGGCCAGTGCTGATGACCTGCATCGCCGCCTGCGTCGGCCTGCTGCCGGCCGCCTTCTCGACGGCGATCGGCAGCCAGGTCCAGCGCCCGCTCGCCATCGTCGTGGTCGGCGGCATGCTGCTGGCGCCGATCCTGTTCCTCACCGTGCTGCCGTCGATCCTCGGCACCTTCTCACGCCGCCGCGTCTTGGTTACATCTGAGGCGTGAACCCTGACGACCAGCTGATCGATCTCGGCGACCGCCGCCTGCGCACGCGTCGCCTCGCGCCGCGCCACGATGACGGACTCGAGCGCACGACTCTCGTGTTCCTGCACGAAGGCCTGGGCTGCATCGAGATGTGGCGCGATTTCCCGCAAAGGCTTTGCGATGCCACGCGCTGCCGCGGCGTGATCTACGATCGTACCGGCTACGGCGGCTCGAGCCCGTGGCCCACCGATCCAGGCGTCTCTTACATGGAGATCGAGGCCGATCGCGTGCTGCCCCGCCTGCTCGCGGCGCTGGGCATCGAGGATTGCGTCATGGTCGGTCACAGCGACGGCGGGACGATCGCGCTCAACTATGCCGCCGCCGATCCCGAGCCGCTGCGTGCGGTGGTGACGTTGGCGGCGCACGTGATCAACGAGCCGGTCTGCAGCACGAGCATAGAGAAGGCGCGCGCGGCGTTCGCGGCAGGCGAGCTGCGCCAGCGCCTGGCGAAGTACCACGCCCATGTCGACCACGCCTTCCACCTGTGGGCCGACGCCTGGGTGGCGCCGGGCTTCCAGCCGATGGACGCCGACGGCCGGCTGCCGCGCATCATGGTCCCGGTCCAGGCGATCCAGGGCGAGGACGACGAATACGGCAGCGAGCTGCAGCTCGGCCTGATCGCCGGCAAGGTCGGCGGCTATTGCGAGACCCGCCTGGTCCCCGATTGCGGCCACAGCCCGCACCTCCAGCAACCGGCCTACGTGCTGGCCGAGATCACCCGCTTCATCGCGCCCCTGGCGCTGGTGGGGTAGTGACTTGCTTTCCTCCCCAGCTCTGCTGGGGAGGTGTCGGCGTAATCGCCGACGGAGGGGTCAGAGGCCGCAGTCCCGCTGCTCATGACCCCTCCGTCGCCGTATGACGGCGACACCTCCCCAGCTCTGCTGGGGAGGAGAACTAAAATCGCTTCAATTCGCTGGTCGCGGCCCAGTTGAATTCCGACACGGTCGGGCAGCGGGCTTGCGTCAGCTGGAGCTGCTCGCGGGCGCGCTGGCGGTCGCCGCGGCGCAGCGCGTCCAGGGCGATGAAGAAGGCGGCCGGGCATTTGCCGTTGCTGCGCTTGGCGACATCGCCGGTTTCGGCGATCACTTCGAGCTCGCCGACCGGCAGCTTGCCCAACAGGAAGCGGGCGATGGCGCCCGGCCATTCATCGAGGGTCTCCGTGCCGATCTGCCGGGCGAGGGTGCCGCGCGCATCCTGGCGCGCGCGGACCTGGGCCGCATAGCGCCACAGCAGCGGCCCGAGCCGCGACTTGAGCGTGGTACGGCCCGGCAGGGTGTCTTCGAAATCCTGCGCCGCCTGGTGGTACTGGCCGAGGTTGAACTCGGCATGGCCGCGATAGAACAAGGCCGTGCGCCGGTCGATCTGGGTGGTCGCGCCGGCCAGCGCGGCATTCAAGAGCTCGAGCGCGCGCGCATAATCGGCGATCTGCATGTAGACTTGGGCCTGGGCGATCACCAGCCACGAATCGCCCGGCTTGCGCTGCAGGGCACTGTCGAGCGTGCGCAGGGCCGCGGCCCGATCGCCGCCGCCCGCCAGCTCGGGCACCGTGCCCGACAGCACGAGCTGCCACGCCGTCGGCAGGACCCGGCCCATCTCGGCGATATCCTTCTGGCTGTCGGCCTCGCGGCCGAGCCGATTCAGCTGGTAGGCACGAATGCTGAGATAGATCGAACGGTCGAAGGCCGACAGCTTGCTGCTCGACAGGATCTTGTTGAGCGCCTCCAGGGTGGTGTTGCGGCCATCGGCCGGCAGCCCCGGCGCCTCGCCGGAGCGCCCGAAGTCACGCGCCGACGGGTCCCACGATTCGACGGCATTGCGCTGCGCCAGGGCCGTGCCGGACACGGTCACGAGGGCTGCGAAAGCGGCGATTGCCCGAGCCAATTCCCGTCGCATGCCGGCAATCTGGCACAACGGACCGGAGGCCGCACCCGCCGATTGCCTCGCCCGTTGCCTCGCTGGGATCATGCTCCTATTTTGCCGCTGCAATGCATGCTCGACCGCAAGGAGTTTCGCTAATGGCCGCCGCCCATCCCAACAGTTTCAAGGCCCGCAAGACGTTGAAGGTCGGCACCCGGAGCTACACCTATTTCAGCCTCCAGGCGGTCGAGAAAGAAGTCGGCGACCTGTCGCGCCTGCCGGTCTCCCTGCGGGTCCTGATGGAAAACCTGCTGCGCCACGAGGACGGCACGACGGTCAAGAAAGCCGACATCGCGGCCTTCGCCGACTGGCTGAAGAACGGCGGCAAATCGGCCAAGGAGATCAACTTCCGGCCGGCCCGCGTCCTGATGCAGGACTTCACCGGCGTGCCGGCCGTCGTCGACCTGGCGGCGATGCGCGACGCCATGGGCGCGCTGGGCGGCGACCCCAAGAAGATCAATCCGCTGGTGCCGGTCGACCTGGTCATCGACCATTCGGTGATCGTCGACAATTTCGGCAACTCGAGCGCGTTCGGCGCCAACGTGAAGCTCGAGTACGAGCGCAACCTCGAGCGCTACCAGTTCCTGCGTTGGGGCCAGATGGCGTTCGACAATTTCCGCGTCGTGCCGCCGGGCACCGGTATCTGCCACCAGGTCAACCTCGAGTACCTGGCCCAGGTCGTGTGGACGAAGAAGGACGGCAAGGAGACCGTCGCCTATCCCGACACGCTGGTCGGCACCGACAGCCATACCACGATGGTGAACGGCCTCTCGGTGCTGGGCTGGGGCGTCGGCGGCATCGAAGCCGAGGCCGCCATGCTCGGTCAGGCGCAGCCGATGGTCATCCCCGACGTGATCGGCTTCAAGCTGACCGGCAAGCTGCGCGAGGGCGCCACCGCCACCGACCTGGTGCTGACCGTCACCCAGATGCTGCGCAAGAAGGGCGTGGTCAGCAAGTTCGTCGAATTCTACGGCGAGGGCTTGGCCGAGCTGCCGCTCGCCAACCGCGCCACCATCGCCAACATGGCGCCCGAGTACGGCGCGACCTGCGGCTTCTTCCCGGTCGACGAGATCACGCTGGGCTACCTCAAGACCACGAACCGTGGCCCCGCGGCCAAGCTCACCGAGGCCTATGCCAAGAAGCAGGGCCTGTGGCGCAGCAAGAGGTCGCCCGAGCCGATCTTCACCGACACGCTGTCGCTCGATCTCTCCGAGGTCGAGCCCAGCCTGGCCGGCCCCAAGCGGCCGCAGGACCGCGTGCCGCTGTCGCAGGCGGCGGCGCAGTTCGTCGCCAACATGGAGAAGGAGTTCGACCGCAAGGACGACGGCAAGCGCATCAAGTGCGACGGCGCGGACTACGATCTCGGCCACGGCGACATCGTCATCGCCGCCATCACCTCGTGCACCAACACGTCGAACCCCTACGTCATGCTGGGCGCCGGCCTGATCGCGCGCAATGCGGTGAAGCACGGGCTCAAGGTCAAGCCGTGGGTCAAAACCTCGCTGGCGCCGGGCTCTCAGGTCGTCACGGAGTATCTCCAGGCGTCGGGCCTGCAGAAGGACCTCGACAAGATCGGCTACAACCTGGTGGGCTACGGCTGCACCAGCTGCATCGGCAACTCGGGGCCGCTGCCCGATCCGGTGACCAAGGCGGTGAACGACGCCGACCTGGTGGTCTGTGCCGTGCTCTCCGGCAATCGCAACTTCGAGGGCCGCGTCAATCCCCTGACCCGCGCCAACTACCTGGCCTCGCCGATGCTGGTGGTGGCGTATGCGCTGGCCGGCTCGATGAAGATCGACATCACCAAGGATCCGATCGGCATCGGCAAGGGCGGCAAGCCGGTCTATCTCAAGGATCTTTGGCCGACCAACGCGGAAGTCTCGAAGCTGGTCGACAAGTTCGTCACCGCCAAGGCGTTCAAGAAGCGCTACGCCGACGTCTTCAAGGGCGACAGGTTCTGGCGCGGCATCAAGACCAAGCCCAGCCTGACCTACAGCTGGGACGACAACTCGACCTACGTGCGCAACCCGCCCTATTTCGACGGCATGCCCAGGATTCCGGGCGCGCTCGCCAACATCAGCGGCGCCCGCCCGCTCGGCCAGTTCGGCGATTCGATCACCACCGACCACATCTCGCCCGCCGGCTCGATCAAGAAGGACAGCCCGGCCGGGCTGTACCTGGAAGAGCACGGCGTCGCGCCCAAGGACTTCAACCAGTACGGCACGCGGCGCGGCAACCACGAGGTGATGATGCGCGGCACCTTCGCCAACATCCGTCTCAAGAACGAGATGGTGCCGGGCATCGAGGGCGGCTTCACGCACCACTTCCAGACCGACCAGCCCGAGCCGATCTACGACGTGGCGATGCGCTACAAGAAGGAGCACACGCCGCAGATCCTGATCGCCGGCAAGGAATACGGCACCGGCAGCTCGCGCGACTGGGCGGCCAAGGGCGTCAACCTCTTGGGCGTCAAGGCGGTGGTGTGCGAGACTTTCGAGCGCATCCATCGCTCCAACCTGGTCGGCATGGGCGTGCTGCCGCTGCAGTTCAAGGACGGCATGACGCGCAAGACACTGAACCTCACCGGCCACGAGAGCTTCGACGTCGGCGGCATCGACGGCACGCTGTCGCCCGGCATGGACGTGCCGCTCACCATCCATCGCCGCGACGGCGCCAGCGAGACCATCACGCTGACCTGCCGCATCGATACCGCCGAGGAGGTCGAGTACTTCAAGAACGGCGGCGTGCTGCACTACGTGCTGCGCAACCTGGCGCACCCGGCCTAAGAGCGTTAAGGCTGAGGGCGTCAGGGCTCAGCGGCGGCAAGGCGAGCATGGCGACGGCATTCGTCGGTCACTTCGTCGCTATGGCCCGCAACAATGCCTGGGCCAACCATCGGCTGCTCGGCGCCTGCACGGCGCTGGGCCCCGAGGAGTTTGCCGCGCCGCGCACGGGCTTCTTCCCTTCGCTGCGGGCGACGCTCAATCACATCCTGTGGGTCGACACCTACTACATCGATGCGCTGCTGGGCGATCCCACGGTGCTCGCACGCTACCATGATCCGCCGCCGGATTTCGCCGACGCTGCCGCTCTCCGTGAGGCGCAGCTCGCCAGCGATCGGCGCCTGATCGCCTTCTGCGAGCGCCAGACCAACCAGTCGCTGGTCGATGACTGCGCGCTGCCGCGGCCCAATCGCCAGCCGCCACCCAGTCCGGTTGCCGCAATCCTCGAGCATCTCTTCCAGCACCAGATCCATCATCGCGGCCAGGCCCATGCGATGCTGAGCGGAACACGGGTGAAGCCGCCGCAGCTCGACGAGTTCTTCCTGGCCGGCGAGCAGCACCTTCGAGCCGACGAGTTGCGCGCCCTCGGCCTGCCCGTGACATGATGCGGCCGCGCCCGTCGTTTGCCGGTGCGGCAATCGAGGTGAGCGATCTGGCGCGCTCCGTCGCCTTCCATCGCCTGTGGCTGCCGATGCTGGGCTTCAATCGGCTCCTGGCCAGCCCCGACCGCGTGATGTGGGCGCGCGGCTACGATCATTTCGTCATGCGTCAGGCCAAGGATGGCGTGTCCTACGGGCCGGGCGCGCTGTGGCTTGCCGTGTCGGCGGAAAGCCGCGCCCAGGTCGACCTGGTCTTCGCCGAGATGCGCGAGGCGGGCGCGGAGATCCTGCAGCCGCCCAAGGAGCTCGACTATCTCGCGCCGGGCTACTACTCGGTCGCCTTCCGCGATCCCGACGGCGTGCCGATCGAGGTCGTCCATCGCTGGGACGAGCTGCCCGACCTCGCCGACGCCGAGCAGGTCCGCGTGCCCGGGCACGGCGTTACCCTGGGCGGCTATCTCTTCAAGCCGCAGACCGGCAAGCCGCCTTACCCGGCGCTGATCCTGCTGCACGGCTTCGCCGGCCACGCCCACACCATGGCGGGGCTGGCGCGCGCCGCCTCGGCGAACGGCTATGCCGCGCTCGCCCTGTCGCTGCGCGGCTGGCTGGGCTCGGAAGGCGAGAACGACCAGGGCCTGCGCCAGCCGCTCGACGTGCTGGCCGCCATCGACTGGCTGGCCAAGCGGCCGCTGGTCGATCGCGAGCGGATCGGGCTGGTCGGCGCCTCGATGGGCGGGCAGGTCGCCCTGCTGACGGCAGCGCACAAGCCGCCGGTGCGCGCGGTCGCCTCCTTCTACGCGCCGACCGATCTCGCCCGCTGGCGCGAGGCCAATCCCTTCATCCGCGACTATCTCGACGATCTGTGCGGCCCCGAGGGCCTGCCGGTGCGCTCGCCGATCCTGCGGGTGACCCAGATCGACGCGCCGGTCCTGTTGATCCACGGCGACAACGACGAGAACGTGCCGGTGGCGCAGACGCTCGCCATGGAGGAGGCGCTGCGCACGCACGGCAAGGAGGTCGAGGCCTTCATCGTGCAGAGCGGTACGCATTTCTTCAGCGAGCAGCAGAACGCGCTGGCGCGGCGTAAGCTTTTCGACTTCCTGCGCCGCCATCTCAACCGGAGCTGATCTTCCATGCTTGTGTCCGAAGCCATCGCCACCCGCCGCTCGATGCGGACCTTCAAGCCCGATCCGGTGTCGCGCGCCGACGTCGAATGGATCATCGCCAACGCCACGCGGGCGGCATCGAACGGCAACCTGCAGCCGTGGAAGCTCTACGTCACGACCGGCCTGGCGCGCGAACGGCTGTCCGGCGCCATCCTCAAGGCGATCGATGCCGGCGACAACGGGCCCGGCGGCGAGTACGACGTCTATCCGAAGGAGTTCACGCCGGTCTACGACCAGCGCCGCAAGCTGGTCGGCAAGCAGCTCTACACGGTGCTCGGTGTGCCGCGCGGCGACGCTGCCGGCATGCTGAAGCAGTTCCGCCGCAACTTCCTGTTCTTCGATGCCCCGGTCGGCATGATCCTGTGCGTCGAGCGGCGCATGGGCGGCGGCCAGTGGATCGACTGCGGCATCTTTCTCGACCAGCTCATGCTGCTCGCCCGCGAGAAGGGCCTGCACACCTGCCCGCAGGCAGCCTTCAGCCGCTACCAGCACGTGGTGCGCCGAGAGCTCGGCATTCCCGACGACCAGATCGTCATCTGCGGCCTGGCGCTGGGCTACGCCGACCCCGACACGGTGCCCAACAACCTGATCACCGAACGCGCCCCGATCGGCGATTTCACCACGTGGTTCGATACATGAAGCCTCCCCAGCTTCGCTAAGCGAAGCTGGGGAGGTGTCGCCGTCTCATGGCGACGGAGGGGTCATGGGCACCAACACTGATGCTCATGACCCCTCCGCCCCCGATTACGGGGGCACCTCCCCACGCAAAGCGTGGGGAGGAACATGAAGCTGCGGCGTAACTGCCTGTCCAAAGTCGAATTGCCCAGGCCGGCGGGCACGGGCTAAAACCCTGGAAATTCGCGGCAAAACGGCCCACCGGAGGAAAGCCATGAGCGACGAACTGATCGATGTCAGCGGCGAGTGGGCCAAGCGCGCCTATGTCGACGACGCCAGGTACACGGCGATGTACGACGCCTCGGTCGGGGACCCCGCTGCCTTCTGGGCAGAGCACGCCAGGCGCGTCGACTGGATCAAGCCGTTCAGCCCCGGCGCGGTGCGCGACGTCGACTACACCGGCGATATCCGCATCCGCTGGTTCCACGACGGCGTGCTGAACGTCTCGGCCAATTGCGTCGACCGCCATCTCGCCAAGCGCGCCGACCAGACCGCGATCATCTGGGAAGGCGACGATCCGGCCAAGTCCAAGCACATCACCTATCGCGAGCTGCACGCCGAAGTCTGCCGCATGGCCAACGCGCTCAGGCAGCTCGGCGTCAAGAAGGGCGATCGTGTCACCATCTACCTGCCGATGATCCCCGAGGCTGCCTACGCCATGCTGGCCTGCACCCGCATCGGCGCCATCCACTCCGTGGTGTTCGGCGGCTTCTCGCCCGACAGCCTGGCCAACCGCATCATCGATTGCGACAGCAACATCGTGATCACCGCCGACGAGGGCCTGCGCGGCGGCAAGCCGGTGCCGCTCAAGGCCAATACGGACGAGGCGCTGAAGAAATGTCCCGGGGTGAAGAACGTGCTGGTGGTGCGCCACACCGGCGGCAAGACCGACTGGGACGCGGCGCGCGACGTGTGGTGGCACGAGATCGCGGCCAAGGTGCCGGCCGACTGCGCGCCCGAGCCGATGGGCGCCGAGGATCCGCTGTTCATCCTCTACACATCAGGGTCGACGGGGAAGCCCAAGGGCGTGCTGCATACGACGGGCGGCTACATCGTGTTCGTGTCGATGACGCACCAGTACGTGTTCGACTACCACGACGGCGACGTCTACTGGTGCACCGCTGACGTCGGCTGGGTGACCGGCCACAGCTACATCGTCTACGGCCCGCTCGCCAATGGTGCCACCACGCTGATGTTCGAAGGCGTGCCCAACTATCCGGATGCCAGCCGTTTCTGGCAGGTCATCGACAAGCACAAGGTCAACATCTTCTACACCGCGCCGACCGCCATCCGCGCCCTGATGCGCGAGGGCGAGGCGCCGGTGAAGAAGGCGACACGCCAGAGCCTTCGCCTGCTGGGCTCGGTCGGCGAGCCGATCAATCCCGAGGCGTGGCTGTGGTACTACCGCGTGGTCGGCGATTCGCGCTGCCCGATCGTCGATACGTGGTGGCAGACCGAGACCGGCGGCATCCTGATCACGCCCCTGCCCGGCGCCACCAGGCTCAAGCCCGGCTCGGCGACGCGGCCGTTCTTCGGCGTCCAGCCGGTGATGGTCGATGCCGAGGGCAAGGAGCTCGCTGGCGCGGCCACCGGCAATCTCTGCCTGATCGACTC
The DNA here is from genome assembly GCF_044224635.1 of Reyranella sp. Taxonomy (GTDB): domain Bacteria; phylum Pseudomonadota; class Alphaproteobacteria; order Reyranellales; family Reyranellaceae; genus Reyranella. The sequence goes on from NZ_JBGAKA010000023.1 coordinate 17,471, forward strand.
GTGGCCCGGCCAGATGCGCACGGTCTACGGCGACCACCAGCGCTTCATCGATACCTACTTCAAGACCTATCCCGGCAAGTATTTCACCGGCGACGGAGCGCGCCGCGACGAGGACGGCTACTACTGGATCACCGGGCGCGTCGACGACGTGATCAACGTGTCCGGCCATCGCATCGGCACCGCCGAGGTCGAGAGCGCCCTGGTCGGCAACCAGAAGGTCGCCGAGGCCGCCGTCGTCGGCTATCCGCACGACATCAAGGGCCAGGGCATCTATGCCTACGTCACCCTGAAGATGGGCCAGTCGCCGTCCGAGGAGCTGCGCAAGGAGCTGGTCGGCTGGGTGCGCAAGGAGATCGGCCCGATCGCCACGCCCGACGTCATCCAGTGGGCGCCCGGCCTGCCCAAGACCCGCTCGGGCAAGATCATGCGCCGCATCCTGCGCAAGATCGCCGAGAACGACTTCAGCAATCTCGGCGACACCTCGACGCTCGCCGACCCGGCCGTGGTCGATGACCTGGTGAAAAACCGCGCGCCTTGAGCCCTCTTCCCCTCCCCAGCACAGCTGGGGAGGAGCATGAATAGGAATTCCCATGCACAATCCCACGATCCAGATGCTGGCCGCCGATCTCGCGGCGGGCCGCACGACCTCGCGCCACCTCACCGAGGAGGCACTGGCCCGCATCGACGACCCGGTGGGCGAAGGCAAGCGCGCGTTCGTCAAGGTGTGGCGCCAGCAGGCGCTGGCTGCCGCGGACGCCAGCGATGCGCTGCGCAAGGCGGGCCTCGTGCCGTCGCTGCTCGCCGGCATCCCGGTCTCGATCAAGAACCTGTGCAACGTCGCCGGCGAGACCACGCTGGCCGGCTCGAGGGCGCTCGATGACGCGCCGCCCGCCCCCTCGGATGCGCCGGTCGTCGCTCGCCTGCGCGCCGCCGGCGCCGTGATCGTCGGCAGCACCAACATGAGCGAGTTCGCCTTCTCGGGCGTCGGCTACAATCCACACTACGGCACGCCCGGCAATCCGGCCGACCGCACGCGGGTGCCCGGCGGATCGTCGTCGGGCGCCGCGGTGTCGGTCGGCGATCGCATGGCCGTTGCCGCGCTCGGCACCGACACCGGCGGCTCGGTGCGCATCCCCGCCGCCGTGTGCGGCATCGTCGGTTTCAAGCCGACCGCGCGCCGCGTGCCGATCGACGGCGTGGTGCCGCTCTCGACCTCGCTCGATTCGATCGGCCCGCTCGCCAACTCGGTCGAGTGCTGCGCCATCGTCGATGGCGTGTTCGCGGCCGAGCCGGTCGCCGTGCCCGAGCCGATGCCGCTCGCCGGCCTGCGGCTCGCCGTGCCGCGCCACTTCGTGATGGACGAGCTCGATGCCGTCGTCGCCCGTGCCTTCGAGCGCGCGCTGCAGGCGCTCGCCGCCAAGGGGGTGCGCGTCGAGCACATCGACCTGCGGCAGCTCGACGAGCTGCCCGCGATCAACGCCAGGGGCGGCTTCGCCGCCGCCGAAGCCTATGCCTGGCATCGCGAGCTGATCGCCCGCCGCGGCAATGTCTACGACCCGCTGGTGGCGCCGCGCATCCGCCGCGGCATGGAGATGTCGGCCGCCGACTATATCGAGCTGCTGGGCAAGCGCGCCGACCTGCAGCGCCGCGTCTCGGCGATCACCATCAACTACGACGCCGTGGCGATGCCGACCTGCGCCATCGTCGCGCCGACCCTCGACGAGGTCGCCACACCGGACGGCTTCACCAAGAAGAACATGCTGCTGCTGCGCAACACCACGGTCGGCAACTTCCTCGACCGCTGCGCCATCAGCCTGCCCTGCCACGCAGCGGGCGAGCTGCCGGTCGGCTTCATGCTGATGGGCGAGGCGATGGCCGACAAGCGAGTGTTGGCGATGGCGCGCAGCGTGGCGCCGGCGGTGGCGGGCTCTTGACCCTCCCTAGCGGCACGCTGGGGAGGTGTCCGCGTCTTCGCGGACGGAGGGGTCAAGAGCAGCGGGACTGAGGCCTCTGACCCCTCCGTCGCGTATGACGCGACACCTCCCCAGCGATGCGCTGGGGAGGACAACGATCACTGATACTTCGGATCGTCCGGACGGCGCATGCGCCAGACGTTTTCGGTCGTGGTGTATTCGCTGTAGCCCAGCCGCGCGACCGGCTTGAACGCAAGCGTGTCGACGCGGCCGTCCTTCAGGATGGCGTCGTCGATGTGCACGCCGACCACCTGACCGAACACGACCGAGCCGCGCTTGTCCTCGTGGCCCTTCTCGACCGGCAGCTCGATGGTGCGCCAGTACCGGCACTCCAGCGCCACCGGCGATTCTTTCACCCGCGGCGGCTTCACGAAGCGGCTCGGCTCGGCGGTCAGGCCGGCGAGCTTCAGCTCGTCGACGCCGAACTCCACCATCGTCGTCGTGATGTTCATCTGCTCCTTCAGCGTCTCGCTCACCATGTTGACCACGAACTCGCCGGTCTGCTCGGCATTCATGCGGCTGTGCTTGGTCGGCGAGTTGCCGTAGGTGCCGGTGATCGCGAAGTAGACCATCGGCGGGAACTCGCCGACGGCGTTGTAGAAGCTGTAGGGCGCGAGGTTGACCCGCCCCTCGCGGTCGATGGTCGAGATCCAGCCGATCGGCCGCGGCACGATCAGCGACTTCAGCGGATCCTGCGGCAGGCCGTGGTCGCGTTTTGCGGCATCGTAGAACATCGCGGTCTCCTCCCCGACGCCGGCTCTACCGGCCGTAGCGCCGCGCAGCCTCGGCATGGGCCAGATCGAACGCCGCCTCGAGCGTCGCATTGAGCCCGCGGCAGGATTTCACGACCTCGGCCGCCCACACGACATAGTCGGCGAGCCGCGCCTCTGTCCATCCCGCCGGCGGCGTCGAGACCAGGGCCCGCAGGTTCGACGTCTTGTCGGCGAGCTTGAGCAACCTGGCGCGTACCGACTTGCTGCCCGTCTTGGCGATCTGCTGGCGCTTGCGCTCCTCCTTGGGCAGCGACTTGTCGTCGGTCACCTCGGCGACCAGCGCCGCCACCTCGGGCCCGAAGCGCTGCTCGAGGTCCTCGTAGGTGGCGTCGGTGTCCTCGAGCGTGTCGTGCAGCATGCCGGCCGCCAGCAGCACGGCGTCGCTGCCGCGGGTGGCCGAGGCCAGGAGGTCGGTCACCTCGGTCAGATGGTTGACGTAGGGCTCCGACCGCTCGCCCTTGCGGCGCTGGGAAACGTGCTGGCGGGCGGCATAGTCGGCGGCTCGGGCGAGCAGGATCAGGTCGGCGCTCATGGCTCCCGTTGTGCGACGCGCGGTCCGGCTTGTCGAGACGGCAGGCCCGGCCCATCTTCGGGCCCATGTCTCGCACCATGAAGGCGCTGCTCGGCGTCTGGATCGCCGTGCTGGTCGCCGTCGTCGGCTGGATCGCCTGGGACGCCGTCCGGGGCGACGGCAAGCCGGCAATCGGCGGGCCGTTCGCGCTCACCGACCAGAACGGCGCCACCGTCACCAGCGACAGCCTCAAGGGCAAGCCGACCCTGATCTATTTCGGCTTCACCTTCTGCCCCGACGTCTGCCCGACCGCGCTGCTGCAGATGGCGAACGCCCTCGACAAGCTGGGCCCCGGCGCGCCCGCGAAGGTGAACCTGGTGTTCATCACCATCGATCCGGAGCGCGACACCCCCAAGCTGCTCAAGGGCTATGTCGAGAATTTCGGGCCGACCTTCATCGGTCTGACCGGCACGCCGCAGCAAATCGCCGACGTCGCCCGGGCCTATCGCGTCTATTTCCAGAAGGTCCCGGGCAAGGACGGCGGCCCCTACCTGATGGACCATTCCTCGATCGTCTACCTGCTCGACCGCAACGGCCGCTTCGTCGGCCACTTCACCCACGAAACCAAGCCCGAGGCGATTGCGGCGGCGCTGGGGCGGCTGCTGTAGGAAAGCCGTTAAATCGCTGTTATCGCGAGATGTTTGCACTGCACAATTGAAGGTGACAAGGCGCCGCGAGCGCGTACAATCCGCGCCCCATGCTGTACGCCGCCTATGAACTCCATCGCGCGCTCGCCGGGCCGGTAAGGCTGTGGGCCAACGCCCTGGAGCAGGTCTATTCGCACCCCTACAACCCGCTGACCGACACCTGGTTCGGCAAGTCGGTCGCGGCCAGTGCGGAAATCGTCGCGCGTCTCACCCAGAACTACGCCAAGCCTGCCTTCGGGCTCCGGACGACGCGGGTCGGCAACGAGACGGTGGCGGTCAACGAGGAGATCCTGGTCCGCAAGCCGTTCTGCCAGCTGCTGCGCTTCCGCCGCGACACGGCCCGGCGCGATCCCAAGGTGCTGGTGGTGGCGCCGATGAGCGGCCATTTCGCCACCCTGCTGCGCGGCACGGTCGAGGCCCTGCTGCCCGACCACGACGTGCACATCACCGATTGGACCGACGCGCGCGAGGTGCCGCTCGCCTACGGCAATTTCGACCTCGACGACTACATCGACTACGTCATCGAGCTCTGCCGCTATCTCGGGCCGGACGTGCATGTCATCGCCGTCTGCCAACCCTCGGTGCCGGTCATGGGCGCCGCGTCGCTGATGGCCGAGGCGCGCGATCCGCGCCAGCCCCGGTCGATCACCCTGATGGGTGGCCCGATCGACACGCGCCGGAGCCCGACCCTTCCCAACGACCTGGCGATGCGCAACTCGATGATGTGGTTCCGCCAGAACGTGATCTCGACGGTGCCCTTCCACTACCCGGGCGCCATGCGCCGCGTCTATCCGGGCTTCCTGCAGCTCACCTCGTTCATCAGCATGAATTTCGACCGGCATGTGAACGCCCACATGCGCCAGTTCGAGCACCTGATCAAAGGCGACGACGATTCGGCCGATGCGCATCGCACCTTCTACGACGAGTATCTCGCGGTCATGGACCTGACCGCCGAGTTCTACCTGCAGACCATCGAGGTGGTGTTCAAGGAGCACCAGTTGCCGCGCGGCGTCTGGCAGAGCCGCGGCCGCAAGATCGAGCCGTCCCACATCGAGACCGCCCTGATGACGGTCGAGGGCGAGCTCGACGACATCTCCGGCGTCGGCCAGACCAAGGCCGCGCACGCCCTCACGCCCAACATCCCGGGCGCCCGCCACGTCCACTGGGAGCAGCCGCGGGTCGGCCATTACGGCATCTTCAACGGCCGCAAATGGCGCGAGCAGATCATGCCGCGCGTCCGCAGCTTCATCCGCGACAACGACGCGAGCTGAATATCTCTTCCCCTTCCTGCGCGCAGCGCGGGGAGGTGCCCCCGCAGGGGGCGGAGGGGTCAAGAGCCCCAGTCGAAGCGTCCATCCATAGTCTCTTGGTATGTGCATGATGAAATTCAAACGACACATGTGTCGCTCCTGACCCCTCCGCCCCGTAAGACGGGGCACCTCCCCGCGCTTCGCGCAGGGAGGAGATTGAAAGAGCGTGCGAGCGGCCCTCATCCCAGCAGCTTCTCATCGAGCGGGCTGCGGTTGATCTGCTCGCAGCCGTCCTTCGTCACCACCACCACGTCCTCGAGATGGGCGCCGCCGATGTCGGGCCGGTCCGGCAGCACGATGCGCGGCTCGAGGCAGAGCACCATGTTCTCGACGATCTCGAAGTCGACGTTCCGGTCGACCAGCGGCTCGCCGTGCAGCCCGTACCCCAGCTGGTGCCCCGTATTGCCGGTGTAGAGGTACTTCCCCCAGCCCGCCTCCTCGATCACCTCCCGCGCCCGCCGGTCGACGTCGCGCCCGCTGGCGCCCGGCCGCACCGCCTTCTTCGCCTCCTCGAGCGCGAGATGCGTCGCCCTGTAGATCGCCTTCTGCTCCGCCGTCGGCTCGCCGCACACGAAGGTGCGGCCGAGATCGCCGGTGTAGCCGCGCACCACGGCGCCGATATCGAGGATCACCATCTCGCCCGCCGCGATCGTCTTCTCGGTGGCGACGCGCTCGAACATCGAGGTGTTGGCGCCCGACGCGACCAGCGGGATGAACGGCTCGAACTCCGAGCCGGCCTTGCGCATCGCATAGACCGCCTCCGCCGACACCGCGTGCTCGCTGATGCCGGGCCGGATGGCGGCCATCGCGGCGTCCATGCCGAGATCTGCCACCCGCACCGCCGCGCGCACGTGCTCGATCTCCATCGGATGCTTGACCGCCGTGATCTCCACCCAGATCCTCGAGGCATCGACGATCTCGAGGGCCGGGACCTTTGCCATCAGCCCCTGGTGCACCATGTACGGCATCAGGTCGGTGCCGAGCCGGACCCGCTTCGACCCGCCTCCCGCCAGCCCTCCTCCCGATCGTCCCCCTCCCGTCAGCCCGTAATCCGACAGCATGGCGCCCAGCGTCTCCGCCCAGCGCCCGATCGCGGGCAGGCGGCGGGCGTCGGCGATGTCGGACTTGATGCGGATGCGCAGCTCGTCGCTGCCCGAGATGTAGCCGACGGCGGGCGGCCGGCCGCGCGTCACCAGCACCATGTATTCCGGCTCCATGAACGGCCGGAACCCCTTGACGTAGAAGTCGGTGAGATAGCGCACCGCCTCGGCCTTGAAGAACACCAGCGCATCGAGGTCGGAGCGCTCCAGCGCCGCCTGCACCTTGGCCTGCTTCACCTGGTGCAGCTCGCGGCCGGCGAAGAAGATCGGGTCCTGCCTGGCAAAGCTCATCGGATCACCTCGACCGCATCCGGTCGCCTCGCGCCGCATCGCATCACGTCGGCAACCGCCGCCACCGCCGCCTCGACCGCGGCCTCGTCGACCTGGGCATGCGTCACGAAGCGGATCCGGTTGCGCTTGCCGTTGGCGAGGACGCCGCGCTCGGCGAGCGCGCCGGCGACCGCCGTCGCGTCGCCCGTGACTCGGTCGACGAAGCAGTTGACGATGTTGGTCTGCACGCCTGCCGCATCGACCAGACTCGGATCGATCGCCGCCAGCCCGTCGGCGAGCCGGCGCGCCAGCGCATGGTCGCGCCGCAGCCCCGGCCACGGCTCCGCGAGCGCCACCAGCGCGGGTGCGGCGATCAGGCCGGCCTGGCGCATGCCGCCGCCCAGCATCTTCACCGCCCGCCGCGCCCGCTGCATGAACGCTGCGTCGCCGGCCAGGATGGCGCCGACCGGGCCGCCCAGCCCCTTGCACAGCGCGAACCACACCGACTCGACGTGGCCGCAGATCTCCGCGAGAGGCACGTCGAGGAAGGCGGCGGCGTTGAACAGCCGCGCGCCGTCCATATGGACCGGGATGCCGGCGTCCCGGCAGACGCGGTGCAGCGCGGCCAGGGACGACAGCGGCAGCACCGCGCCGCCGGCCGCATTGTGGGTGTTCTCGACGCACACCAGCCGGGTCGGCGCCAGTGCCAGATCGGCCCCGCCGCGGATCGCCGTCCGCACGTCGTCCGGATCGAGCGCCCCGCGCCGGCCGGGCAGCGGCCGCGGCACCGCCCCGGCCACGACCGACAGCCCGCCGCCCTCCGAGTTGTAGAGGTGCGCCGTCGCCTCGACGATGACCTCGCCGCCGCGCACCTCGTGCGCCAGCAGCGCCGCCAGGTTGGCCATCGTCCCGGAGGGCACGAACACCGCGTCGTCCTTCCCGACCAGGCGCGCCGCCAGGCGCTCGAGCGCGTTCACCGTCGGATCGTCGCCGCGCGCCGCATCGCCCAGCGCCGCACCGGCGATCGCCGCCATCATGGCGGGCGTCGGCAGGGTCACCGTGTCGCTGCGGAAGTCGTAGGGCGGGCGTGGGCCTGAGTGCATACTGAAATGTCACTGACATTTCAGTTGGCGTCAACTACAATCGGCGCACCATGTCGCTCCGCACGGACGTCTACGAACAATTGAAGGATCGCCTGCTGGCCGGCGAGCTGCGCACCGGGCAGTTCGTCTCCCAGCGCGAGCTCGCCGATCTCTTAGGCGCGACGCTCAACCCTGTGCGCGAGGCGATCCGCAAGCTGGAGGCCGAAGGCCTGATCAACGTCTACGCCCAGCGCGGCATCCAGATCGTCGAAGGCGGCCCGAAGGCGATCAACGACAGCTACGACTACCGCCTGCTGCTCGAGACCAATGCCCTGAAGCTGCTGATCGCCCGCGGCGACGACGAAGCGATCGACGCCCTGGCGCGCGGCGTCGAGCGCTCACTGGACGCGCTGGCAAAGGCGCCCAGGGACCGCAAGATCCGCGTCGCCGCGCTCGACGCCGACTACCAGTTCCACAAGGACCTGATCGACTTCCAGAAGAACGAGATCATCAGCAAGCACTACAGCCTGAACGCGGCCCGGCTCAGGCTGTTTCGCGCCAGCCTGGGCGAGCCGCTGCAGCGGCTTGAGGTGGCAGGGCGGGAGCATCTGGAGGTGCTGGAGGCGTGCCGGGCGCGGGATGCCGGGCTCGCGGTGGCGCGGCTGGCGGAGCATATCCAGATCTCGCGGGAGCATACGCTCGGGGTTCGGCCGATGCCGGTTTAGGGGGGTAGCTCGTCGAGATCTGGTTAATACCTAGAGCGCCCCACTGAGCCTGCCATGTAGAAAATCCAATTCAGGACTATTGAGAGTGATTCTTGGCCGCTAGGACAACAGACAACAATGACGTAGCCACAGGATAAACGTACTGCCGCATTGTAGCGTCTATCGTAGCCAATACTGGCTATTGAAAACTGGACCGACACGTAAGGGACCGTGTCTGCCTCCAAGACAATCTTTGTGGAAAACTGCAGGTTGATTCTCGCTTGCGCGCCTGCTTATCTCTCGGCACTCTTTACGCGCTTAGGTTGATCCTAACTGTTGGGGTTAACTTGTCGGGCGTTTCGCCAGACAGAGCGTTATTGTCGGGGCTTATCGGCAGGAAGAAGCCGCAGAGTTTATCTCTTCGTCGCTTCGCTCCTCGCCGCTGCGCGGACGACAAACTCTCCGTCTTCTTCCTGCCTCTCAAAGGTAAAGAGTATCTTGGTTGCTGAACTCGAATCTTTCTTTGGCGATCTTGATCTGAGCAAGCTGCGAGTGGAGAAGCCGTCAAGATTTGTCTTCCTGTGCGGAGGTACGATCAGGGCGGACGACTCTACGACGGTCGATAGTCTTCGAGACTATCTCTACCGTATTCGGCCTCTATCGAAGTATCTGCAGGGTAGTATCGTCAGAGCTGAGGCCGCAAATCAACTCTATCGCGATACGAAGCTTGGGTACACAGACCTAATTTCATTTGAAGAAGATATCGCACGCATTGCTGCTGTTGTCGTCGTAATTGCAGAAAGCAATGGTAGCCTCGCGGAACTCGGAGCCTTTGCCAGCAACGAGACAATTCGCAAAGCTCTAAGAGTAATTATCCAGACTAAGCATTCTACGGATGAGTCCTTCATCCGCTATGGCCCGGTGGAGCGAATCAAGAATGACGGTGATGGCTATGTTGGAGTGTATCCTTGGCGCACTCACAGCGAGGGGAATATTATAGTTTCTTCTGCGCACCCACATGCGAAGGAGATTGTGAAATTTATCAAGAGACATCTCGATGCTGCACGCAAGAGTGAGATGTTTGATGTTAATTCACACAAGGTATATGTTATATATTGGATTGTGTATATTTGTATGGCCGTAAGTCTTCGCTCTCTGACAACGCTGGTGCAAAAGCTGGTGCCCGGTATAACGGAGCAGGCTATCATTAATTTGCTCTATTGTATGAAGATTGCAGGATGGGTGGACTCAGAGGAATATTCTGGGAAGAAATATTACTTTGTATGTTGGGATAAAGACCCCTTTCTCTATAGCTTCAAGGAAGGTATAACCGACGTCGACAGCGTTAGGAGGAAGTATAGATCTCGTGCGGCGCTCGCAGAGGCAGAAGATCTCCCAAAGCACATACGCACTGTGGCCATGACTAGGCGAGCAGTTCCATGACCAGGGACTTACTTTATGATCTCAGCGTCGAACTTGGTCTCGGACGGCACGACCTTAGCCGAATTATTGGTAGCGCACCCAAAAGATATAAAGTCTATCAGATACCCAAGCGCCGCGGCGGATCAAGAACGATTGCGCAGCCATCACGAGAACTGAAAGCAATCCAACGAATAATTCTAAGAGATGTACTCTCCAAACTTCCTGTTCATCGAGCGGCATCTGGTTACGTAAAAGGTAGAAACATAGCTGACAATGCTCGAACTCATGTCAACAGCAAAGTCGTCCTGAAGCTCGACTTTCAGGACTTCTTCCCAAGCATCAGAGTTCGTGATTGGGAGCGATACGCAAGATCCTCAGACATCGCAACTGATGCGCTAGAATTGAGGCTCTTCAGTCGGATCCTTTTCTGGGGTCGGGGTACGAATGAACCAAGATGTTTGTCGATCGGTGCGCCTACGTCTCCGATTCTCTCGAATATATTGCTATTTGATCTAGACAAAAGACTGTTCGAAGCAGCAAAGGTGTGCCTCGTTAGTTACACGAGATATGCTGATGATATTACTGTATCCGCCGGTAGTATAGAGAGCGTTACGAAGTTTGAAGTGATGGCGAGATCGATAGTTCGAAGACTGCCAAGTCCACGACTCATCTTTAACGATGAGAAGCGCGGAATATTTACGAAAGGGCAACGTCGCCTTGTGACTGGCCTAGTGCTCACGCCAACCAAGAACATTTCGATAGGGAGGGGACGAAAGCGATTAATATCAGCAATGCTGCATAGAGTGATGCTCGATACATCTGATGTGGATAGCAGAGCAAAACTAAAGGGCCTGTTAGGCTTTTGTATAGCTAACGAACCAAGCTTTATCGGTCGAATGCGGGCTAAGTATGGGAATGCAACGATTGATAGTGCCCTGTCGTTCGAGATTCCTCGCAGAAGCAGCGGCCTGCGCTAGCCATGGTCAGTCTGCCCGCTTGCCCGTGACTTGAACTTCGAACGCCCGTTCGATCGCGGTAAAAAGAAGGTAGGATGTGGCCCGGGCGTCTGGGCACTACTTTCGAAGCAATAGGTTCGGCGCAATGTATTGCTTGCAGGCACTGGCGCACTGGCCGACACCGCCAGGATTGATTAAAGGTTACGTGAGGTGGAAACCTGAGAGAATCGCTTACGAATGACCAGTCTTGGCACCTTCGCTCCGCGACCACCCTCGGTAACGAGCAAGGCGGCCAACGCAGAACGGTGGCGAAGGCAAGGCCTATGACTGCCGAGCTCACGTGAGCGCCCTGCGCCGCGTGAGCCTCACGCCGCTCGCGATGCAAAAACTCGAACCAAGACCGGCCAGTGCCGCACCAACACCTTCGATGACCGCACCACCCGTCACGTGGGTTATCGCGTCTCTCAGAACTGCACGGCAGGGCTATGGTTATCAGACCGATGGCCGAGATGACTATTCCATCAGCAACGGCCCAATGACTTCGCTGCACGCTCTGCGGAACATAGGTCAGGGAAATGCTGGCGGCTCGGCGAAGGCGCTTCGTTCTGAGAATGTTGATCATGTCAATCAATCTCGACGACGAAACGTAACAACCTCTCCCGTTTCCGCCTTGGCAGCCGCCGGGCTAGGGCTGGGCTTGAGGCGAACCACTGTCGCCGCGTCATGCGCAAACCAGCCAGGCGGTAAGCCCGTCAGATTTTCAACATCACCCGCTGGGATCGCGAATTCGAGCGCCAGCAGGTCCGACTTCGACCGGACACCTTCATCGACAATCAAGTGAAGCGAATCCCGAAGCACCCGAGGCTCCCCAGGTGTCCATTGACGATCGAGAGGTTCTTCTCTTGTCCATCCCTTGGCGGAGTAGAGCTTGTACAGGTGGGTTGAGAAGTCTCCCAGGATGACATCGAGATCGGTTAGACGCTTGATCTGCGCCTTGACCGACACGCGCCACCGCTCCTTCGCTGTCACCATCGTTGCGAGCGAGGGAAAGCGCATCTCGACCGGATAGCTCGTCGAGGGAAGCAGGAAGGCGCTGGCCAGCCGAAACGCTTGCGTCTCGATCAGCTTCAGGTCGCGTTTTAGCTGCTCCTCAGTGACATCCCGATGGAGGATCGCGTGGGCCATTTCATGTGCGGCGTCCATTTGCCGACGTGCAAAGGACATCTTGTCGCTCGCAAGCAGGATATGCGGCCTGCCATCGACAGGCGACCAACTGCATAGGCCGTCGAGCTTTATCGTCCCCATCTCAATGACGCCGACAATGAAGCCGAAGCGCTCGAGCAGCGGCACCATATCTCCGCAAGGGCCCTCGCCAAGACGCCAATGCCGCCTCAAATCGAGCGCGATACGTTCAAGGTCTTCATCGCGGAGCTGGTGAAAGCTGGTGCCAGCCATCACGTCCGGAATATTGACGGCGGGCAGGTCTACATAGTGCTCGACTGCGTGGCTGATCTCTTGCAGCCAGCGCATCTGCGCGCTCTGGTATTGGAGATCACGAACCAACGTGGACGAAAGTGAACGAAGGAATGTCGGCCGTGCGGAAACATGCTCTGGCCGAAGAAAGAACTCCGGTCGCACCCCCAGAAACGCGGCTAGACGAACCAACGTTTCCGGGTCGGGCGCCGAGCTTCCATCCTCCCAACGTGACACAGTGCTGGGGTTCAAGCTCATGGCGCGCGCAAGCGCGGACATGCTTGGAATCCGTCGTGCTGCCCTAGCCTCCGTCAGACGGCCGGGTACGAAGCTTGGTGCACCGATCGGCATGGCCGCCGCCGTTTATTCCACTGGGCCGTCAGCTGATTTGTCAGGGTTGGGCTGCTCCGGCGGCCTGAAAGTCTTGGGCGTCTTCTTCAGCGCGACGACCGGCCGGCTTTCCGGGGCCGTTTCCGCTCCGGTGGAAGGGGCATAGGCCGCCATAAACGTCTCAATCGTCTCATATGCGAGGAAACCCTGATACTCGGCGTCGATGACGCCGATCGCGACTTCCGCAAGGCGGCCGCCCTGCGAAGGATCACGCGCAAACAGGAGCAGGACGAAGATGTCGCCAGGCTTCACGGTCGAGCCATGGCCTTCGAGGTCCAGGCGGGGCGTCAGGTGGTAGTTCAAAGTCACGCCGGCGAGCCGGGATCGGTTCTTGGTCGGCAACTCCGCTGTGGTCGGCATTGAAGCCAAGCCAAGCAGGACACCGGGCTGATCGCCGCCGAAGCGCATGAACGGCTGATAGTAACGGAGGTCCGTGCCAGGGATCACATCGCCTTCCAACCGCATCCCTCCGTGCAGCTCACACGTATCCTGAAAACCTTTTTCCATCAGCCGAAAGCGGGCTTGGCCTTCCAGCCCGCGAGCGCTGCGCCCGGTCAGGTCGGTATTGTCTCGGATAAGTTCGTGGGCCTGACGCGCCCGCGCCACGGCCGTGTCCAGTAGGTCGATCAGGAGGTCTCGTGGCAAAGTCTCGACAATGCGCGTCTTGATTTCGTCTGTGGACATCGTTTGTGCCCCGATCATTGCATCAGGCCGGATTTATGCCCAATATTTTTGCGCAAGGCAAGCGGTCGCTGGCAACTACATCGCGCCAGAGTGAATGCCCTGCAAGTGTCCGACCGCAACGTCCACATGATGCCGCGTGAAGATTCTGGCCTTGCGTACGGCTGCCCCTTCCGGACCAGGCCACGAGGCAATGGCCGACATCATGGCCTTACTTTCCAAGGCCACGCCTGATTCGCGATTGAGCCAGTCCACTGTCGCGAGAAGCTCCAGGCCATGAGGTGACTGGAAGCCGTCTATCACCTCGCTGGCGGCGTTCAGCGCGGGCCGATAAGGGCTGGCTTCGGGTGACGTGAGATAGGCGCCTATCCTGTCCTGCCGATCGTGCCGGAATCGGATTGGATCAAATGGCCGGGCATCCGCCACCCGGCGCTCGCACGTCAGGTAGCTGCCGTCCAGGCTGTCCAATAGGTGCCGAACCTTGTCCGAATAGGGGCCGTAGCGATTGGCCACGAAGTCGTCGGCGATCGGGTTGGGCAAGCTCAGGTGCCGAATGGCACCGCTCAGGAACCATGCGAGCTTCTGGGCTTCCAGGATCGAGCAATCGAACCCCAGCACCGCGTAGCATCGGATCATCTCTGCCATCAGCGCCCGTGCTGGTGTCAGTTTCTCGACGCCGTGGCGCTTCACGACGTTCTGATAGGTCTGGGTCGGCTCATAAACGATGATCTCGCAATCGAGGTCGGCGAGCGCCTTGGCGACCAATGGCTTCACATCGCTCCAAGCGAGCCCACCATTGCCGGCTCCCAGTGGCGGAATGGCGATGGAACGGATGGCGCGAGCCTTGATCTCCTCCTTGAGCGCGGCCAGTCCCTGCTCGATCCATTCCAGCCTGGAGGGGTGACGCCAATGCTTCTTCGTCGCGAAGTTGATGATGAAACGCGGGCCGAGCATGTCCTGCCGTTCGGTGATGAACAGGCCGCCAGGGGAGAGCCCGCCCGCTTTGCTGATCGCCTCATAGGCCCGGAAGTTCTCCGGGTAGCTTTCCTTGAACATCAGCGCGATGCCTTTGCCGCTGACGCCGACAGTGTTGACGGTGTTCACTAGCGCTTCGGCATCGGCCGCGAGCAGATTGCCTTGGGTGTAGCGAATCATCAGAAATACCACCCTGGTCGAGCAAACACCTGGAGCGTCCGACCTGCCGCCTGGATGCTCGCTTCGATAGCCGGTCTTACGGCCTCGGACACGCAGCCGATACCCAGAAGCGCGTTCGGCGGAACATGCCTATGGGCAAGAGCCTCAGCCTGATAGCGCTCCATCTTGTCAGGATAGCTGTCATCGCGAGCAAAGTCATGCCGACAGAGTATGCCCCAGTCGATCATCCCCGCCAGATCGGTGTGATTGCCGCTCCAATCGGCCGTCGCCGTATAGGCATGACGATCTGTGAAGAGCATGGACACGCCATTGTTGTTCATGGCTTGGCAGGACGAGACGAGGATTGCGATCTCCTGATTCGGACGGCGGACGATGCCATTATACCCTGTCTTGATGTTGAGCAGCATCGGCGATTTCGGCGTGAAGTAGAAAGGAATGTAATCGGCCAGTGTCCCGCCCGGCGCGATGGGCACCTGCCGATGGGCGCGCTTGTCGATCAAATCGGGGTTGCCGATGGCGACGAAATTCGGATCGGCGGCAGCGCCATTCGCGCAATGCAACCCGTTCGCCAGCAGCCAGGGCAGATTGGCGACATGGGTGATGCGGAACAGCAGCCCGCGTTCCGGCGTCAGGTTAAGCGCCATTGCCCGGTTGCCTTCCTGGTAACACACCGAACATCTCCGCCGAGAGGGCGGCGGCGATGGCTTCGGCCCTGGTGGCGGCGATGTCGAGGGCGCGGGCAGTGGCTTCGAGGCGCTGGGTCTGTTCCGCGAAAGCGGTTTGGAGCGGGATAGGGGGAATCACTATACGCAATGCCCCGAGTCCTTCGGTGCTCAAGTTGAAGTTACCCGCTGTGGTGCGGCCTGCACGCACGACGAACGATCTATATCGCTTGTGATTGAAGTGAATGACAGCGAAGAACGGCAAGAGATCGGCTGTCAGGCGCGCCCGGATCAGATAAGAGGCGTAGGAGGCTGAGCGGGTTCCTTCGAACATTGCGCAACGCCCAATATACTCGGGGTTGCCGTTAGTTCTGACAAACAGAACGTCGCCGGTGCGAAGATCAGTCTTGGCCCGCTCCTTCGCCGGCAGGGTAGAGAACTTTAAGTCTGACCAGTCAATCCGGCCGCCAATGACATTGGGAATCCGTAGAACCGCTACGTCGCCATCGGATTGGGAGTCGTGGCACTTTTTATTGGTGCCATATCGAAACTCCGATACCACCTCACTGAAACGGACTTGACGCCACCCCTTCGGGTTGGTCGCCGGGTCGCCGAACATGTCGAGGAAGAGGGCGGGGATGACGGCGCGGGCCTTAACACGAGCGGCATCGGCGCGGCGCCTGATCTCCGCCGCCCGGTCCAGCAGTCCCACGATCCGCCGCTGCTCGTTGAGCGGCGGAACGGGCAGCACGAAGGACTTTAGTTCCTCGCTGTTTATGTTGGCCTGACCGATTGCCCCTCTTGCAGTTGCGAATAGGCGATCTTTCATGGCGGCGGAATTCATGAAGCGCCAAACCCACTTTGGGCATACGATGTCGCGAGCGACGCGAACCCGGATGAAGTAGGAAGCGGCCGCCGCAGGGAAGCGGCCATCCCAGAGGCCGGTCTTGCCAACCAGTTCCTTGCTGTTGGTTCGGTTGAAGAGAATATCACCTTCCTCGATGCCGAACTTCGCCCGCTCAGTATCGGTCAACGAGGCGTATTTCAGGTCACTGAGATCAAGTGTGCCGTCATAGCGAACATTGCCCATCCGAAGAACGGGAATGCCCTCGGCCGAGTCGGAGCATTTGACACTGGTCCCGTAGGCCGCCTCGACGATCAGCTCTCCGAGCTTTGCCTGCTGCCAACCGCTCACGCCGCCTCTCCCCTCAACTCCGCGGCCAGCGCCTGGATGTCGCCGAGGATGGCCTCCACGTCCTCCTGCAGTTCCTCCAAAAGCTCGCGCGGATCGCGGTGCTCGACGGCCTCGCGGCTCTCAGGCCGATAGCGGGAGCCGGACAGGTTCCAGTCCTCCTGCTCGATGGCGCCGGCCTCGGCGAACCACCAGTGCTCTGTCCAGGGCGCGGCCGGATCACGCTTTTGCCAATCCGCCCACATCTCTTCCCGGCTGTTGAAGGCGGTGATCAGGCCGGGCAGGTCGTCGGCCTCGATCGGCTGGTCGTGGTTGGCATCGAGCTTGAAGCCGTCATTGCTGGCGTGGAGGAACATCACCCGTTCCGTGCGCCCGCCTTGGCGGAAGACCAGCACCGAGGTCTTCACTCCCGAATAGGGCTGGAATACCCCACCGGGCAGCGACAGCACCGCCTCGACCCGGTTGTTCTGCATCAGCAGGCGGCGCAGCTCCCGGTGCGCCCCGGTGGAGCCGAACAGAACGCCCTCGGGCACGATCACGCCGCACCGGCTGCCGGGCTTGAGGTTGTCGATCATGTATTTGACGAACAGAAGCTCGGTTGCCGTGCTGGTCCCGATCTTCACGTCATCGACGATGCGGTCGCGGTCGATACGGCCGGAGAAAGGAGGATTGGCGAGGATCACGTCATAGCCGTCGAGCGGCAGGCCCTTCTCAGCCTTGGTCTGTCGGTCGAAGCTGGTGGTCAACACGTTGCGCTTGAGGATGCGAACATCGGGCAGGCCGCGCAACGCCAGGTTCATGCTGGCAAGGCTGACCATCTTGGCATCGACATCGTTGCCATAGAAGGTTCCGGTCTGGAGCTTGCGCCATTGCGCGGCGCTCAGCCGGTCGCCCATGCCGCGCTCGAACGTCTTGCCTTCCAGCTCGGCCGCCTCACGTCCGTTGGCGGAGGAATTGCCGAGGCGGATATGCTCATAGGCTGCGACGAGGAAACCGGCGGTCCCCGCGGCGGGGTCATAGACCGTCTCGCCGATCTTCGGATCGACCAGATCGACAATGGCGCGGATGATGTGGCGCGGCGTGCGGAACTGACCGAGCTCGCCCGCCTGCTTGATCTGGCGCAGCACATGCTCGAACAGGTCACCCTTGGTGTCGGGATCGGCCTGCTCCAGCCTCAGCTCGTTCACCAGCGTCACCACCTGAGTGAGGACGGTGGGCTCGTCGATCGCGAGGCGCGCCTGCGCCATGAAGCTCATGCCGAACTCGTCGCCGATTGCCGCGAAGAAGGGGAACACCTCGTCGCGCACGAAGGTGACGAGCTGCTCGCCCGAGATGGCGTTGGCCCAGGACGACCAGCGCATCCGCTCGCGCGGGATGGTCTCGACGCCCTTGGTCGGGGCGTTGAGCGGGTTGCGGACCGTCCAGTCGCCCGAGAACAGCGAGGTGTACTGGCGTTTGGTCGCCTTGGCCTGGCGGAGGTTGGCGGCGTCGATTCTCTCGATCAGGTAGAAGAAGAACAGGAAGCTGAGCTGCTCCGCGTTCGACAACGGATCAGGATAGCCGCCGCCATAAAGATAGTCGCGTATCTGATCGACCTTGCGGCGCATATCGGGGGTGAAGGGCATTTCCGTACTCAGTTCGTCGGGTTGCCAAGTCGGGATCGGTCCCCAGGGCGCTCGTTCGGGACGGTGAAACCGAAAACAGCTTCATTCATACTGGCCAGCAGACGCTCGATCTCCGCATCGCCGCCGAAAGCCGAGCGCGCTCGCTCGAATCCCCCGTTCAGCGACAGGGGCGGCACGTCGAAACGCCAGCTCTGGAACTGGATAAGCTCCGCCGCGTTCGCCTTGATCTGTTCCTTGACCAGGTGCAGCAGGCGAATCTGGTCGGAGTTGAGTGTCTGTGCGCCCAGCCATGTCTCAAAGGCGGTTCCGAGGGCTTCGACACGGGCCTCGTCGGCATCCACGAAGGCGCGGCCATCCTCGTCGATGGTTACCCATTCGCGCGTTGTCGGGTCGATCTCGTCGTGAATGTCGAGCGTGAGCAGCCGTCGCGGCTGCGGTTGGGGCTTGGCAGGCTGGACGACAACGACACCACCGTCGCCCGGTTCCTCGTCGTCGCCGTGCCGCAGCGTGACGCCTGTGAAATCCCATATGGTGAACCGATCCTTGCCCGGCGCCTGCCGGGTGCCGCGGCCGCGCATCTGCCGATAGAGAATCGAGCTATGGGTGAAGCGGGCCAGCACGAGATTTCGCACCTCCGGGCAGTCGAAGCCGGTGTCGAGCATGTTCACGCTGACGAGGATCTGCGGAAATTCCTCCTTCTTGAATCGCCTGATCTTCGCCTGACCATCGACAGTGTCGTCTGCGCCGAGGCCGGATATGACGAAGTCGGCATAGCGGACTGTCGGGCTCGGCTTCTTGTCGGCGAAAGCGTCGTCGAACAGGCGGGCGAGCGTCTCGGCGTGGCGCTTCGTGACGGCGAAGACGATGGTCTTGCCCCAGTCCGGCGCCTGTCGGACGCCATTGGGACCCGTGTAACCGTTCTCCAGGACCTGGCGGAATTCGCGCACCATCGCCCGATTGCGTTCGGGAATGCTGAAGCGGCGCTCCAGCGCCGCTGGATCGACGACGATAGGATCGTGCTCGGTGAACAGGGCGTCCAGTTCCGTCCGCGCTTCTCGGTCGAGTGCATCCCAATCGATCTCGTTGCGGGCGACGGTGAAGCCCTCAATGGCGGCCGTGCGAACGGTCATGGCGCGATAGATCTCGTAGGGTACGAGATACCTGTCCGCGATCGCCTCCTGCATGGTGTACCTGTAGGTTGGCCGGTCCAGCTCGAAGAACCGCATCGTGTCGCGAATCGCGGCCCGATCTTCTTCCTCGATGTCGGCTGCGTCGCGCATGACGCACGGTGTGGCCGTCAGGCCGATTTTGATGCCGTCGAAATGGTCGAGCGCCCGGCGCCATTGTCCGTAGATGCTGCGGTGACACTCGTCGACGAGGATCAGGTCGAAGTAGCCGGCCGAGTACTTCTCGTACTCGTTCACCAGCGTCTGCAGGGTGACGATTGTCACGCGCTTCTCGTCCTGGAATCGGCGGCCGGTCCGCGGAACGCGGTAACACGGCAGGTGGGGCAGGTGCTCGGCGAAAGCATCTTCCGCCTGGATCGCGAGGGTGGTGCGATCGACCACGAACAAGGCGCGTGTCACCCAGTTGGCCTCGAACAGGCGCTTGAGCAGGGCGGCAGCGGTGCGCGTCTTGCCTGTGCCAGTCGCCATCTCGACGAGCATCTTGCGCCGGCCGGCGACGATCTCACGGCAAAGCACGTCGATGCATGTGGTCTGGTAGAGGCGTTCGACGATCCGAGAGTCGATGGCGATGTCGAGCGGGTTGCGACGGATGTCGCGCGCCGCTTTCCGACGGGCGAGGTCGTTTTGGCTGAAGACCGTCTCGATGCGGCGATAGTGAGCATCCTGGCCCTTGTCGCGGAACCAGATTTCCTCGCCATTGGACAGAAAGATGAAAGGCACACCGAGCTGATCGGCATAACGCTGACCTTGTGCCTCGCCCGCGCTCAGGTTGACGCTCGTGCTCTTGGCTTCGAGCACGGCCAGGGTTCGTCCGAGTCGATCGAACAGCACATAGTCGGCCTTCCCGCCGTCATCGAGCGGATACTCGTAGCGGACGCTTCGCCCATCGGTGAGCTTCCAGTCGGCATCCCTCAGCAACTGGTCGATCTTGACCCTTGCGAAGGCTTCGTTCGTCACGTCGGTCTGGCCCCCTTGGCACGAAATTCGGCAACGAGCCCTGCACTATAGTGCGCCGTTTGAGCTTAATGGTCTGTTGGTTACGGTAATGAATCAGCCTAGGGCAGCTCAAAGGGTGTCGAGGAAACCCGGACTTCCATGAAGCTGCAGCTGCGGTGGCGGACAGGGCGGGATTCGAACCCGCGGTGGCTGTTACACCACGCACGCTTTCCAAGCGTGTGCCTTAAACCGCTCGGCCACCTGTCCTCCTGAAGCGGTTGGCCGCTCTTATAGCGCGGTGGGCGCTGGGGGCAACGGCATCTTCCCCGGGGCGGCCGGCTTGGGTAGGGTGCGGCCCCGCGTTTCCAGGGGGTCAATGTGTTGTTCCGAGCGCTCGGTTGGCTGCTGCTCGCCATGGCGGTTGCGGTGGTCGTGCACGATGGGCTCGCGTGGTGGAGCGAGGGCTCGTTCCGCCTGTTCGGGCTGGGGGAACTGTGGTCGCAGCTCGACATCGGGTCCCTGAACCGGGCCCAGGCGGCTGTGCAGCGGCATCTGTCGGGGTCGCTGTGGACGTCGGTGGTCGGGCCGGTGCTGACGGTGCCGGCGGTGCTGGCTTTCCTGGGGCTGGGGGTGTTCTTCCTGTGGATCGGGCGGAGCCGGGCGCCGGAGGCGCCGGCGTTCATCGGCGGCGGGCGGACACGGCGGCGGCGGAGCCGGGGCGGACTGAATTAGGAATTGAGGGGCTTGCGGGGGGCGGCGCGGCGGCTAGCTTGAGTGGCGAGCGGCGGGACGTTCGGGTGGATGTCGCGTGGCGGCGGCTTCGCTCGTCGGATGTGCAATTGGTTGCACAGGAAATGGCTGCACAGGTGAGCCAGGCCGGTCAGGTGGCGATGCGACAACTCTTGGGTAGCGTTACGCCAGACGGGCATCGTTCTGTCTGGAGGGAGCAACGTGGTTCTCGAAATTGCCTTCACCCTGCGGGGGCTGACGCAACTGACGCAAGCTGACGCTGAGGAAAGCGCGAGGAAGTGGCGACAAGGCGTTGATTTCAAAGAGGTACTGACGCACTGACGCAACGGACGCAAGAATCGGGCTCGAATCTCCGCGCAGGGCGATGTGCCGGGGAGCCATTGGGCGGATACCGTCGGGAGGGCGCGAGGTCGTCATGGCTGGGAGCGCGCCACTTCAGGCGGAGTAGTCTCCGCCGGGATGGCGCTCATCGGATTTGTGAGCAGCAAGAAGAGCGCCATCGGAGTGGCGCGCTCCCAGCGAAGAGGGGTCGTGTTTGCGGCCGGTCTTCGAGATGCCGCGCGGGGCGCGGCTCCTCAGGATCAGGTTGGGGGGTGCGGGCGGTGCTGACTGGCTCGAATGGGGCTGTGTGGACCATGATTGCTCGTTCCCACCTTGTCGAAGACGCTCCTCTCGCTCGGCGAGGTCATGAGCGGCGCACGGGCGTCCGCCGGCGCGCAGGTGAATGCGCGCGGGCGAGCGGTGATCCTTCGACAAGCTCAGGACAGGCGCTAGCGGTCCGGAAGAGGATGAGCGGGCGGGAAACTGTCTACACGGGCCGAGGGGCGGCGCGGGAGGTAGAGGCCTGTTGTCGGGCGGGAAGGCCGCTGGTCCGGTGCTCGCAAATCCCTGATCTGGGGCGAGCGATTCCCTGTTACGCTTCCCTGTTCCGGCGGGGAGGCGATGCGAAAGATGTCGATGGCATCGGCATTTTGGGCCGCTTCCGCCGGGGCCTTCTCTCTTGGAACAGGGAATTTCGCCGCCAACCCTTTGCAGTCGCCGCCGCGCCGCGGCGGCGACTGTTACCGGCTGTCCATCTTCAGGGCGGCAATGAACGCCGACTGCGGGATCTCGACGTCGCCGACCTGGCGCATGCGCTTCTTGCCCTTCTTCTGCTTCTCGAGGAGCTTCTTCTTGCGGCTGATGTCGCCGCCGTAGCACTTGGCGAGCACGTCCTTGCGCAGCGCGCTGATCGTCTCGCGGGCGATGATGCGGCCGCCGATCGCCGCCTGGATGGCGATCTTGAACAGCTGGCGCGGGATCAGGTCCTTGAGGCGCTCGCACAGCGCGCGGCCGCGCTGCTCGGCCTGGTTCTTGTGAGTGATGATCGAGAGCGCATCGACCGGCTCGCCGTTGACCAGGATGGAGAGCTTGACCAGCTCGCCCTCCTCGTAGCCCAGCATCTCGTAGTCGAAGCTGGCGTAGCCGCGCGTCACCGACTTCAGCCGGTCATAGAAATCGAACACCACCTCGTTGAGCGGCAGGCGGTAGACCGCCATGGCTCTGGAGCCCGCGTAGGTCAGCTCGATCTGCTGGCCGCGCCGCTCCTGGCACAGGGTCAGCACCGAGCCGAGATGCTCGTCGGGCGTCATGATCGTGGCCTTGATCCACGGCTCCTGCATCAGGGCGATCTGCGAGGGGTCGGGATAGTCGGCTGGATTGTGCAGCTCGCGCTCCGTGCCGTCGTCCATGGTGATCTTGTAGACCACCGACGGCGCCGTGGTGACCAGGTCGAGGTCGAACTCGCGCTCCAGCCGCTCCTGGATGATCTCGAGGTGCAGCAGGCCCAGGAAGCCGCAGCGGAAGCCGAAGCCCAGCGCCGCGCTCGATTCGGGCTCGAAGTGGAAGGAGGAGTCGTTGAGCCGCAGCTTGGCCAGCGATTCGCGCAGGCCCTCGAACTCGGCGGCGTCGGCCGGGAACAGGCCGCAGAACACCACGGGGACGGAGGGCTTGAAGCCGGCCAGCATCTCGCCCGCGGGCTTGCGGTCGTCGGTGATGGTGTCGCCCACCTTGCAGTCGGCGATGGTCTTGATGCCGGCGATGATGAAGCCGACCTCGCCCGGCCCCAGCTCGTCGACGTCCTTGGGCTTGGGCGTGAACACGCCGACCTTGTCGAGGTCATAGGAGGCGCCGACCGCCATCATGCGGATGCGCTGGCCCTTGCGCAGCGTGCCGTGCTTGACGCGCACCAGGGTGACGACGCCGAGATACGGGTCGTACCAGCTGTCGACCAGCAGCGCCTGCAGCGGCGCGTTGCGGTCGCCGGTGGGGGCGGGCAGGCGGCGCACCATCGCCTCCAGCAGGTCGTCGATGCCGAGGCCGGTCTTGGCCGAGACCTTGACCGCCTCGGACGTGTCGATGCCGATCACGTCCTCGATCTCCTGGCACACCCGCTCGGGCTCGGCCGAGGGCAGGTCGATCTTGTTCAGGACCGGGATGATCTCGTGGTTGGCGTCGATCGCGTGATAGGCGTTGGCCAGGGTCTGCGCCTCGACGCCCTGGCTGGCGTCGACGACCAGCAGCGAGCCCTCGCAGGCGGCCAGCGAGCGGCTGACCTCGTAGGCGAAGTCGACGTGGCCCGGCGTGTCCATCAGGTTCAGGACATAGGTCTTGCCGTCGAGCGCGCGGTACTCGAGCCGCACGGTCTGCGCCTTGATGGTGATGCCGCGCTCGCGCTCGATGTCCATCGAATCGAGCATCTGGTCGTGGAACTCGCGCTCCGTCACCGCCCCGCAGCGCAGCAGCAGCCGGTCGGCCAGCGTGCTCTTGCCATGGTCGATATGGGCGATGATCGAGAAATTGCGCAGCAGCGACAGGTCGGTCATGGGTACCTGGACAATTGTACTCTTATAGCGCGAACGCGCCCCCTTCTTGTCATCCTGAACGAAGCGAAGGATCTCATCGCCAGAAGTTCCGAAGCACTCCCGTGGCGGGGGCGATGAGGTCCTTCGCTACGCTCAGGACGACAGAAAAGGTCTCACCAGCAAAGAACGCCTCACCAGAAAAGGTCTCAACAGAAACGATCTCACCCCCGCAACGCCGCGCCCGTCGCCTTGGTGACGGCGGCGACGATCTTGGCGCTTGCCGCCTCGATCTCGGCGTCGGTCAGGGTGCGTTCGACGGGCTGCAGGGTCACGGAGAGGGCGATCGATTTCTTGTCGTCGGGGACGCCCTTGCCGGCGTAGACGTCGAACACCCGCGCCGCCGTGATCAGCGCCTTGTCGGCGTTGCGGGCGGCGCGCACCAGGCGCTCGGCCTCGACTCCGGCATCGACGATGAAGGCGAAGTCGCGCTCGAGCGGCTGGAAGGCCGAGAGCACGAGCTTGGGCCGCGCTTTGGTCGCCTTGGGCTTGGGCAGCGGCGGGGCGTCGAGGAACACCTCGAAGGCCGCCACCGGGCCGCTGAGGTCGGCCGCCGCGACGATCTCGGGATGGAGCTCGCCGAACCACGCCATCACCCGGTCGCCGAGCTTGATCGCCCCGGAGCGGCCCGGATGGTACCAGTCCGGCGCGCCGCCGGCCTCGTTCCCCGATCCGCTGCCGTGCGTGGCGAACATGTTGTCGACCGGCGCGCCGATCGCTTCGAGCACGGCCATCGCGTCGGCTTTGGCGTCGAAGGCGTCGACGTCGCGCGCCGGGCCGGCCCAGTTGCGCGGCACCGCCTTCTTGTGGCGGATGCCGGCGGCGACCGCCTGCTGCCCGGTCGGCGTGGCGTCTCTGTACTGCGGGCCGACCTCGAACAGGGCCGGGTCGGCGAGCCCGCGCGCCTCGTTGCGCTTGGCCGCATCGACCAGGTTGGGCAGGATCGAGGGCCGCATCGTGTCGAGCTCCGACGCGATCGAGTTCAGCAGCCGCAAATCGGCGCCGCCGCCGCCGAAGCGCTCGGCCTGGGCGCGCGGCAGGAACGACCAGCTCACCGCCTCGTTCAGCCCGCGCGCCGCCAGTGCGCGGCGGGCCTGGGGTACGCGCCGCTGGCGCGGGCTGCGCACCGGCTTGGAGATCGGGCTGAGGCGCGGCAGCGACGTGGTCGGGATGTTGTCGAAGCCGTACACCCGCGTCACTTCCTCGACCAGGTCGGCCTCGCCGATGATGTCGGGACGCCACGACGGCACGGCGACGCTCCATGGGCCATTGCCCTGCACGGTGAAGCCCAGCCGGGTCAGGATGCTCGCGGTCTCGGCCGCCGGCACGTCGATCGCGGTCAGCGTCTTCACGCGGTCGGGTCGCAAATCGTAGCTGCGCCGCCACGCCGGCATGATGCCGGTCGACACGACCTCGCTGGTCTCGCCGCCGCACAGGCCGAGGATCAGGCGCGCCGCCACCTCGGCACCCCACCACACCGATTCGGGGTCGATGCCGCGCTCGAAGCGGTAGCGCGCGTCCGACAGGATACCGAGCTTGCGGCCCGAGGCGGCGGTGCGGATCGGGTCGAAATAAGCGACCTCGAGAAACACCTCGGTGGTGTCGTCGCCGACGCCGGTATCCTCTCCGCCCATGATGCCGCCCAGTCCGTGCACGCCTTTGGCGTCGGCGATCACCGCGATCGACGGATCGAGGGTGTAGGTCTTGCCGTCGAGCGCCAGGATCTGCTCGCCGTCGCGTGCCTGGCGCATCACCAGGTCGCCGTTGAGCTTCTTGGCATCGAACACGTGCAGGGGCCGGTTGAGGTCGTAGGTCACGAGATTGGTGATGTCGACCAGGGCGGAAATCGGCCTGAGCCCGATCGCCTTCAGGCGGCGCTGCAGCCAGTCGGGCGAGGGGCCGTTCTTGAGGCCGCGGAAATGCCGGCCGACCACGATCGGGCAGGGGCTGTCCATCTCGACGCGGTAGCCGTGCCGCCACCAGAGCGGGCTGTGGTAGGTGCCGGTGACGGTGTGAGGGATGAAGCGTTTCAGGGTGCCGAAGCCGGCCGCCGCGAGATCGCGGGCGATGCCGCGCACGCCCAGGCAATCGGGGCGATTGGGCGTCACCTTGATCTCGATCACCGCGTCGTCGAGGCCGAGCGCCTCGGCGGCCGGCCTGCCGGTCAGCGTGTCGGCCGGCAGGTCGATGATGCCGCTGTGGTCGTCGCCGAGCTGCAGCTCGCGGCTGGAGCACAGCATGCCGTTGCTCTCCTCGCCGCGGATCTTGCTCGCCTTCAGGGTGATGCCGGTGCCGGGGATGAAGCTGCCGGTCGGCGCGAAGATACCCTTCAGGCCGGTGCGCGCGTTGGGCGCGCCGCATACGACCTGAATGACGCTGCCCGAACCGATGTCGACCTTGCACAGCCGCAGCCGATCGGCGTTGGGATGCTGCACCGCCTCGACGACGTAGCCGACGACGAAGCCCTTCAGCTGCTCGGCCGGGTTGCTGACGCCCTCGACCTCGAGGCCCAGCATGGTGAGGCCATGGCGCAGCTCGGCGAGCGTGGCCTCGGTGTCGAGATGCTCCTTGAGCCAGGACAGGGTGAATTTCATCGGGCGAGCTCCAGGGCGGAGAAGCCGTAATGACGCAGCCATCTGAGATCGGAGTCGAAGAAGCTGCGCAGGTCGGGGATGCCGTACTTCAGCATGGCGATGCGGTCGATGCCCATGCCGAAGGCGAAGCCCTGGTAGATCGCGGGATCCAGCCCGCAATTCTTGATGACGTTGGGATGCACCATGCCCGAGCCCAGGATCTCGAGCCACGAATCGCCGGCGCCGATGCGCAGCTCGCCGTCCTTCCACGAGCAACCGATATCGACCTCGGCCGACGGCTCGGTGAACGGGAAGTAGCTGGGCCGGAAGCGCAGCGGCAGGTCATCGACCTCGAAGAAGGCGCGGCAGAAATCGACCAGGCAGCCCTTGAGATGGCCCATGTGCGTGGTGCGGTCGATCACCAGCCCCTCGACCTGGTGGAACATCGGCGTGTGGGTGGCGTCGTTGTCGATGCGGAAGGTGCGGCCGGGCACGATGATGCGCAGCGACCCGCCGTCGGCCAGCATCTTCTGCACGCCCTTGTCGAGCATGGTGCGGGCCTGCACCGGCGAGGTGTGGGTGCGCAAAACCATCGGCGTGCCGTCGGCGCGCGACGGCAGGTAGAAGGTGTCCTGCATCTGGCGCGCCGGATGGTCGGGCGGGATGTTGAGCGCGGTGAAGTTGTGCCAGTCGTCCTCGATGTCCGGGCCGTCGGCCCAGGTGAAGCCCATCTCGCCGAAGATGGCAGCGAGCTCGTCCATCACCTGGCCGATCGGGTGCAAGGTGCCCTCCCGCTCGGGCCGGATCGGCAGGCTGACGTCGACGCGCTCGTTGGTGAGACGGGCGGCGAGCGCGCTGGCGCTGAGCGCCGACTTGCGCGCCTCGAGGGCGACCTCGATCTCGCCCTTGAGCTGGTTGACGCGGGCGCCGAATTCCTTGCGCTGGTCGGGGGCGAGCCCGCCCAGGGTCTTCATCAGGCCGGTGACGCTGCCCTTCTTGCCCAGCGCGGCCACGCGCGCGGCGTCGAGGGCGGCGAGGTCGGCGGCGTGCCGCACGGCGTCGAGCACCTTGCGGCGAATGTCCTCGATTTCAAACGTCGAGAATATGTCCATGCGAGCTCACTCCGAAACGAACACGAAAAAAGGGAGCCTGTGGTCCAGGCTCCCTCTCTGCGATCTCTGTCCTCGGCGCCGCTCTTCCGGACCGCGGGTGTCTCGCCCGCCTGGACCGCGGGCGTCCCGCCCGCTCATCCCTTGTCCTCTTCGTGGCGCCGCCGAACCTTACTTGAGGGCGGGCCCCTATTTCAGAGCCGCTTGTGCCTGGTCGACCAAAGCCTTGAACGCTGCCGGTTCCCGGACGGCCAGGTCGGCCATGACCTTGCGGTCGACCTCGATGCCGGCCTTCAGGATGCCGTTCATGAACTGCGAGTAGGTCATGCCATGCTCGCGCGTCGCGGCGTTGATGCGCTGGATCCACAGGCCGCGGAACGTGCGCTTCTTGTTGCGCCGGTCGCGATAGGCGTATTGCAGCCCCTTCTCGACCTTCTCGATGCCGACGCGGAACGCCGCCTTGGCGCGGCCGCGATAGCCCGCGGCGAGCTTGAGGACCTTCTTGTGACGAGCGTGTGCGGTCACGCCCCGCTTGACGCGTGCCATGGCCTACCTCTCGTATGGGAAGAAGTTGCGCTTGATGATGCGGGTATCCGGCTCAGACACGATTTCCATGCCGGTGGCCTGGCGGAGGAAGCGGTTGCCCCGCTTGCTCATGCCGTGGCGCTTGCCGACGACGCCGTGCTTGACCTTGCCGGTGGCGGTGAAGCGAAACCGCTTCTTCGCCCCGCTCTTGGTCTTCATTTTGGGCATTTTCTTTCCTTTTCAAAGGGTTACGGTTGGCAGCCGAGGCAATGCCCTCTGGGCCCGGCCGCCGAAGGAAGCGCGCTTATACCGATGAGGCCCGGGGCGTGCAAGAGTTGCGAAATTCGCCCTTCTCATCCTCCTCCCCAGCTCCGCTGGGGAGAAGATGGGTTTCCCTCCCTACGCGAAGCGTGGGGAGGTGTCGCGTCTTACGCGACGGAGGGGTCATGAGCAGCGGGACCGAGGCTCATGACCCCTCCGTCGCCGAAGACGGCGACACCTCCCCAGCTTCGCCAGGGAGGGGAATGAGAAGGGCCATGAAGAGGGGATACCGATGAAACTCACAGGCAAGACCGCGCTGGTGACGGGCGCGCAGCAGGGCATCGGGGCGGCGATCGCCAGGGCGCTGGCCGCCGAGGGCGCCGATGTCGCCGTCACCTGGCTCGATGACCTGGCCGCCGCCGAGGCGGTGATCGGCTCGGTCGTGCAGGCCGGCCGGCGCGCCCACCTGATCAGGGCCGACGTCGCCAAGCTCGCCGACATCGAGGCCATGGTCGCCGAGACCATCGAGACGCTCGGCGTGCCCGACATCCTGGTCAACAATGCCGGCGTCTATCCCCGGGTGAAGTTCCTCGAGATGCGCGAGAGCGACTGGGACTACGTGCTCGACATCAACCTCAAGGCCGGCTGCTTTGCCGCCGTCGGCGTCGCCAAAGCACTGATCGCAGCCGGCAAGCCAGGCTCGATCATCAACCTCTCGTCCCAGGCGATGCGCGGCGCGGTGCGCGGCGTGCACTACAGCGCCAGCAAGGGCGGGGTCGTGTCGATGACCCGGGCGATGGCGCTCGAGCTCGCGCCGCACAACATCCGCGTCAACGCCATCGCGCCGGGCACGACCGATACCGCCCAGCCGCGCTACGGCAACACCGACGCCGAGCTGATCGAGATCGCTCGCGCCACGATCCCGCTGGGCGGCAAGCTGCTGACGCCCGACCAGATCGCGCGGTCCGCGGTCTACCTCGCCAGCGACGATTCCGACGCCGTCACCGGCCAGGTCCTGCACGTGAACGGCGGGTCGTATATGGCGTAGTAGCCCCTCCTCCCCAACGAAGTTGGGGAGGTGTCCGCGTAAGGCGTTTGGCCGCTCTGCGGCCAAAAGCCGATGCGGACGGAGGGGTCATGAGCCATGAGGCGAGGTTTTCATGAATCATCGCTCACGACTCATGACCCCGTCGCGTGTGACGCGACACCTCACCAGCTTCGCTGAGGAGGAGTCATTGAGGAGTCATGATGAGGCCCGCCCCAGCAGCTTCCTCGCCAGCCGCCGCCGCTTCGGTGCGTAGGCGAGGTCCATGAAGCCGCTGAGATAGAACTTCACCTGCTCGATCGGCCAGCTCGCCTCGACATTGGTGCGCTGGATCCAGATCGGCGAGGAGCCCGGGAGGACAGGAAAGAGATTGGTCATGAACACCCGGCGGTAGCCGGCGCGGCGGATCTCGTCGAAGGCGCCGGCGCCGTAGGACCATTCCTCGCCGCCGACCCAGCAGAAATCCTCGACCGGATGGCCGAGCTTGCCGGCGATGTCGCGGCCGGCGGCGGTGATCTCGTCGGCGAGTCGCTCGACCGTCAGGTCGTCGGCCAGGCGGACGTGCGTGCGCGTATGGCAGCCGACGCGATGGCCGCGCGCCTCGAGCGCGCGCGCCTCGGGCCAGGTCATGCGCGGCTCGGGCTCGTCCCTGGCGGCGGCAAAGGCGGCGTCCGCGGCGGCGCGATCGCTCGCGATCTC
This sequence comes from Reyranella sp., assembly GCF_044224635.1. Lineage (GTDB taxonomy): Bacteria > Pseudomonadota > Alphaproteobacteria > Reyranellales > Reyranellaceae > Reyranella. The sequence continues at coordinate 47,442 of NZ_JBGAKA010000023.1, forward strand.
GGCCTCGGGCAGGAAGTAGCAGGCGCGAAAGCCGTGCTTCTCGAGCAAGGGGGCGGCGACATCGTGGTTGGAGCGGTAACCGTCGTCGAAGGTGATCAGGAGCTGCGGCCGGCTGCCCGAGAAGCGGCCGTCGAGGCAGGCATCGAGATCGCCCGGCTCCGCCGGATCGAAATGCTCGAGATAGAGGTCGAGCTGGCGCTCGAGCCCGGCGGCGTCGCGCTCAGGCGTGGCGTGATAGTTGAGCACCCGCAGGAAGTGCGGGCCCCACGCCAGCCGCTGCGCGGCCAGGCCGAGCGGAAAGCAGCCGACCCGCGCCGCCGTCGCAATGACCGCCTGCTTCAGATTCCTTCTCCTCCCCAGCTTCGCTGGGGAGGTGTCCGCGTAGTCGCGGACGGAGGGGTCATGAGTCACGAGACGAGACTCTGCATTCAGGATCATGACTCATGGCTCATGACCCCTCCGTCGCGTATGACGCGACACCTCCCCAGTGAAGCTGGGGAGGAGGATGACAAGAGCGCACCCACAAGGTCACGAGCCCTCAATGCAGCGCGTAGATCAGCGACGGCGGCTCGGCCGGGCCGCCGTCGGCGGCCTCGGCGGCCAGCGCCTCGGCGGCAGCCTTGAGCGCGGCGAGCAGCGCGGCGCACCGTTCGGGCGCCACGTCGGCCAGCACGCGCGCGACCTCGTCCAGCGGGTCGCCCGTGTCGGGCCGGCGCATCTCCTCGAGCGTGAGCCGCGGATGCGGCGCCGGCACGAGATACGTCGCGGCCGCGCGGTCGGGCTTCAGCGCCATGTGCGGATCGACCGGCGGCGTGCCGTCGTCCCGGGTCAGCGCCTCGAACAGCGCGTCGAGCAGCGCGTCGGGCGTGGCGTCGTCAGTCGAGGACAAATTCCTTCCTCCAGGCATCGCCTTCCTTGCTCTTGGGCTGCTTCACCTTCTCGAGCAGGCAATCCTCCAGCACCAGCAGGTCGATGTCGGTGCGCATGAAGCAGCGATAGGCGTCCTGCGGCGTGTTGACGATCGGCTCGCCGCGCACGTTGAACGAGGTGTTGACCAGCACCGGGCAACCGGTCTCGGCCTCGAAGGCGCGGAGGATGGCGTGGAATTCCGGCTGGTCGGCCGCGTTCACCGTCTGCACCCGCGCGCTGTAATCGACATGGGTGATGGCGGGCAGGGTCGAGCGCACCCTGTTGACCTCGGGGATCATGTCGGCGACGCCCTGGCGGAACGCCGCGAGATCGAACGGCTGGCGCAGATCCTCGCGCACCGGCGCCACCAGCAGCATGTAGGGGCTCTCGCCCGTCATCTCGAAGAAATCGGCGACGCGCTCGCTCAGCACCGCTGGCGCGAAGGGCCGGAACGATTCGCGGTACTTCACCTTGAGATTGACCTTGGACTGCATGTCGGCGCCGCGCGGATCGGCCAGGATCGAGCGCGCCCCGAGCGAGCGCGGGCCGAACTCCATGCGCCCGCTCACCAGGCCCACCACCTTGCCCGACGCCAGCGCTGCGGCGACGGCCTGCGCGCGCTCGCCGCGATCCGGGATGCGCGCGTAGGGATAGCCGGCCCGATCGAGGAAGGCGCGGACCTGGGCGCTGGAATATTGGGGCCCGAGGTAGCTGCCGTGCTGGCTGTCGCGTCCCGTCGCCGAGCGCTGGCGCTTCAGCCCGAGTCCCATGTGCGCGGCGTAGAGCGCCGCGCCCAGCGCGCCGCCGGCATCACCCGCCGCCGGCTGGATCCACAGTCCCTCGGTCACGCCCGAGCGCAGGATCTTGCCGTTGCCGACGCAGTTCAGCGCGACGCCGCCCGCCATGCAGAGATCGCGCTCGCCGGTGAGCGTCAACGCCGTGCGCGCGAGCTTCAGCATGATCTCCTCGGTGACGGCCTGGATCGAGGCCGCGATATCCATGTGGACCAGCGCGATCCGGCTTTCGGCCTCGCGCGGCGGCGCGCCGAACAGGGCGTGCATCTTCTCGCCCGCCATCGCCGCGCCATCCATGAAGGCGAAGTAGTCGAGGTCGAGAGCGAAGGAGCCGTCCTCCTTGATGTCGATCAGGTGCGTCTTGATGAGGTCGGCGAAGCGCGGCTCGCCGTAGGGCGCGAGCCCCATCAGCTTGTACTCGCCGGAGTTCACCCGGAAGCCGCAATACTGGGTGATGGCGCTGTAGAGCAGGCCGAGCGAATGCGGGTAACGGATCTCGCGCAAGAGCTCGACCGTGTTGTCCTTGCCGTGGCCGATGGTGAGGGTGGCGTGCTCGCCGACGCCGTCGATGGTGAGGAGGGCCGCACTGGCGAACGGCGAGGGATAGAACGCCGAGGCGGCGTGCGAGATGTGATGGTCGACGTAGGCGATCGGCCGGCGCGTGCCGAGCGCGCTCTCGATCAGGTCGCCGACCTTGAGCTTTTCGCCCAATACCGAACGCATCGCGGCCTTGAAGGGCGCGCGGCCGCGCGGCGCCACGGCGGCGAAGTTGCGCAGCACGCGATCGAGGGTCAGCCAGGGGTTGTCGTAGTAGGCGACCAGCGCGAGGTCGCCAGGCTCGATGAAGGCCTCGCCCAGGCAGTAGTTGACGGCGTTGGCGGGGAAGCGCCGGTCGTGCTTCTTCCGGGTAAAACGCTCCTCCTGGGCGGCCGCGACGATCTCGCCGCCCTTCACGATGGCGGCAGCCGAATCGTGGTAGAGGCCGGAAATCCCCAGGATGTACGGTTCGCTCACGGCGCCTTTCCTGCCTGTCCTCAGCCTGTCGACCGGCTCGCCGGCGACGCGCCGTCCAGCAAGGGCCGCAGGGTCTTGCTAAGCGACTGGGCTATCGCGCGATGGCCTGCCGGGGTCAAGTGCACGTCCTTCTTGAACCGAAAGCCGCGGCGGGTCTCGAGGTCGTAGCCATGCAGGTCGTCGAGCGGATCATGCAGGATGAAATTGCCCTCGGCCGCCAGCTCGCCGAAGCGCTGGCGGTAGGCGGTGGCGTCGGCGGTGCCCTCGATGTGCTGGTAGAGCGGCAGCGGCATCAGCACCACGGGCTGCGCGATGGCGGCGCGCCAGGCGAGCAGGATGGCGCGCATCAACCGCCACGCCGGGTCCTGCGGGCTGTCGTACTCGGGCGTCGGCTGGTAGCGCACCAGCTGCTGGACCACGCCCTGCAGGCCGACCGAGCGAACCAGCCGGCGCAGCGCCGGGAAGCGCCCGCCGCGGTCGACCGAGTCGGTGCTCTCGAGCTCGCGCGCCGTCACCGGCTCGCGCGGCACCGGATCGTGATGGCGCACCAGGCGCTCGGCCCCGTCCAAGAGCTCGAGCTCGAAATAGGGTTTGGGCAGGAACTCGACCCCGCCCTCGGCATCCTGCGAGGGACGGTAGGGGCTGACGATGCGCCGGATGTTCTCGACCAGCACGGCCAGCACGACGGCCCGGCAGGGCGCGCCGGCGGCGAGCTTGCCGTAGCAGATGTATTGCGCGTCGGTGCCGCTGCCGGGCAGGCCGAAATTGTGGGCCTGGAGCGGAGGGAGAAGCGTTTCCAGCACGTCGCTGTAGCGGCTGCCGTTGGAGACGCCGTCGCCCGCGGTGAAGGAATCGCCGAACACGAGGACGCGCGGCGCTGCATCGTCGCGCTCGAACTCGCGGTCGCTGCGGAACCCCTGGCCGTTGGTGCGCACCAGGTAGCCGCCGTCCGGGCTCGCCACACGGGTCTTGAGATGGGGCACGAAGCGATAGCCGATATCGGGATCGTATTCGAACAGGGTCGTCATCGTGCGCTGCTGCCTGCCGTCAGTGTGGCGGCTGCCGGGACGGCGGGCAAACGCGAGCTCGCCCGGGTCACCTGTCGACTGGGATCAGCGTACCGCCCGCCCAGAACCAGCGACCATTCGGGTTCGCAAGCCTGTCGATGAAGCTGGGCCCAAACGTGCTGCGCACCCACGTTTCGTTGTACCCGAGTGCCTGCAGGATCGTCGGAAACAACTGAAAGTGGCTGGCCTTATCGAACTTGACCATCGCTCCCTCGGCCAGCGCTCGTCGCCACGCGGGATCGCTGGTCAGCGTGAACAGCGGAACGATCGCTTCGCTTCTGTCCGCCGCACTCCCGGCGTTGCAGTGAGACATTCCGGTTGTCGACAGAGACTGCCCATGGTCCGAAGTGTAGAGAACGAGAGTCTTCTCCGGGATCCCCAGAGTCAGGATGGCCCGGAAGAAGCCATCGACAGACCAGCGGATGGCATTCTTGTAGTGGGTCGTCAACGTCGCCCGATCGGCCAGCGAGAAGACCAGCCCGGCTACCGGGAACGGTGTAAAGTCTGCAGGATACGCCCTGTCGTACGGAACGTGCACGCCGTACTTGTCGGCCAGGATGAACATGCGACCCGGCCGCCGCAGGAGGTCGATCAGGGTGGAAGCCACCGTCTCATCACGACCATAGGCAGGTGCACTGTCGACCACCACCCGAAGATCGATATAGCTCGCTTCGGTTGCGGTCATGCCGCTGTCATAGCGGTGAGCGGTTCCGTGGGCATCGATGTGCATGGTTTTGAAGCCTGCGTGCCGCGCGAATTGCAATATCGAGGTGCGCGCCCTGATGGACTTCCAGGAGCGCTGCAAATCGTTCGCGCGCGGTCCGAAGCGAAGGATCAGGCGCGCCTGGGTGGAGCAGTTCGCGCCCGAGCTCGCCAAGCCGAAGTTTTCGAGCTCGGCCGCCCTGGACAACAGGAACGGCGTGGTCCCGACTTCGGGATCGTTGAGCGAGATGTAGTCTCCGCGAATACTCTCGTCGACGATCAGGACGATCTTGTCGAAGGCGCTCCGAAGCGGGCCGTCGTAGCGGACCGGCTCGAGAGGCTGGTCGGCGCCCTCGACGATCGACTTGTAAGCGTTGGCATACGAGGAGACCGGGGAAGGGAAGGCCGTGGTATGGCCGTTCGTCCATATGAGAATCGCCCCGACCGCCACGAATGCCAGCGTCGTCACGGTGGCGGCCAGCCTGCCGGCCGAAGCGGGAGGCTTCCAGCAGTAGATCACGGCGGATATCGTCACCGCGACGACGCTGGGCAGGGTGGTGGCGGCGTAGGCGCCGAATGCGCCGCGGAACCCGACGTGCAGGTTGCCGATCATCGTGGCGGTGGTTTCGTAGTTGGGGAATTGGCCGGCAACGGCGTACAGGGCCAGGTCGTAGGCGATTCCGCCGAGGAGAAGCGCGCTCAGCAGGTATCGGATGATGGCGACGGTGAGAAAGGGGATGGCGAACACGGCCGCCACGACAATGACCTGCGCCAGGAGATAAGCGCCGAGCGCGATCTTGGACCGATCGAACAGAAGGGCGGCCTGGTCCACGACCGGTAGATACCAGCCGCTCGCCGCCGAAACGAGCCACCCTGGAAGAACGGACCATAACGGCGCTTGCGCAGGCCACAGCTCGGGCGCGGCTCTCTGGTGTCCGAGCACTCCCAGCGTTGCTGCGATCAGCAGTGCCGAGCATGCCAGCTTGGTGGCGACGATCGCGGTTGTCGTCTTCATGCCTGGACTGGCTCCGATTGCCGGCGATCGCCGTGGTGCCGGGAACGCGGGACGCCGCGATTTCCTGCCACGACGCGCATCCTCGCCACGGCATGGGCCGACAACGCATTGTCGAATACCCGATAGCGGCGCGTGGCACCTGGCAGAATGATTGGCAACGACTTCATCCCCACCGGCATCGCGCCCTCGCCTCCTCGGCAGCGTCGCCACGGGGACGTCGAGCGCTCGGCGATCCCGCTCTGGATCGCAGGGCAGCCCGGGTCGAACGCATCCTGTCCCAGCACTCCTCGATCCGAGCCTTCCTCGGTCCGAGCTCTACTTCGGCGCCAGCACCATGATCATCTGCCGGCCTTCCATGCGCGGCATCGACTCGATCTTGGTGAGCGGGTCCATCTCGCCGCGGACGCGGTTCAGCACCTGCAGGCCGAGCTCGGAGTGGACCATCTCGCGGCCGCGGAAGCGCAGGGTCACCTTGACCTTGTCGCCTTCCTCGATGAATCGCTTCATGGCGCGCATCTTCACTTCGTAATCGTGGTCGTCGATGTTCGGGCGCATCTTGATCTCTTTGACCTCGATGACCTTCTGGTGCTTACGCGCCTCGTGCGCCTTCTTCTGCGCTTCGTACTTGTACTTGCCGTAGTCGGAGATCTTGGCGACCGGCGGGGCGGCATTGGGCGAGATCTCGATCAGATCGAGACTGGCCTCCTCGGCCATTTCAATTGCCTCGCGGGTGCTGACGACACCGACCATCTCGCCGTTCTCGTCGATCAGTCGGACTTGCGGCGCCTTGATCTCGCCGTTGACGCGCGGACCCTCACGGGTGGGCGCGCTTTGCTGGGCAGGTCTTGCTATGGCGTCATTCTCCTACGTAAAAGCCCTGGGACAGGGCGGGATGTCGAGACCGCGACCGCCCTAGAAGGGCGGCCGGGCCTCTTCTGAAAGTTTAGTGACGGCAGCCCCGAGTTCAAGGACCTCTTGCTTTTCCGAGCCCAGGCGGCGGATCGCCGCCGTGCGGCCGTCCATGTCGCGTCGGCCGACCGCCAGGATCAGCGGCACGTGGGCCAGCGAGTGCTCGCGGACCTTGTAGTTGATCTTCTCGTTGCGCAGGTCCGTCTCGACTCGCAGGCCGGCGGCGCGCAGGGCGCCGGCGACCTCGTTGGCATAGCTGTCGGCGTCGTTGACGATCGTGGCCACAACCGCTTGCGTCGGCGTCATCCACAGCGGGAAGCGGCCGGCATAGTTCTCGATCAGGATGCCGATCATGCGCTCGAAGCTGCCGAAGATGGCGCGGTGCAGCATGACCGGCCGCTTGCGCGTTCCGTCCTCGGCGACATAGCTGGCGTCAAGCCGGTCGGGCAGCACGAAATCGACCTGCAGGGTGCCGCACTGCCAGTCGCGCCCGATCGCATCGCGCAACACGAATTCCAGCTTGGGACCGTAGAACGCCCCCTCGCCGGGATTGAGGATGAGGTCGAGGCCGGCCGCCTTCGAGGCCGACCTGAGAGCGCCCTCGGCCTGGTCCCACACCGCGTCGGAGCCGGCGCGCACCGGCGGCCGGTCGGAGAATTTCACGAAGTAGTCGGGGAAGCCCAGATCCTTGTAGATCGAGCCCAGCAGATTGCAGAAGCGGATCGTCTCGCTCTCGATCTGCTCCTCGCTGCAGAAGATGTGGGCGTCGTCCTGGGTGAAGTTGCGCACGCGCAGGATGCCGTGCAGCGCGCCCGACGGCTCGAAGCGATGACACGAGCCGAACTCGGCCAGCCGGAGCGGCAGCTCGCGGTAGCTGCGCAGACCCTGGTTGAAGATCTGGACATGGCACGGGCAGTTCATCGGCTTCAGCGCGAAGATGCGCAGGGCTGGATCGGCCATGTAGTCGCGCAGCCCTTCCTCGTTCTCGCTGAGATACATGTTCTCGCGGAACTTCTCCCAGTGGCCCGACTCTTCCCACAGCTTGCGATCGACCAGCTGCGGTGTCTTCACTTCCTGGTAGCCGCCGGCGTCGAGCCGGCGCCGGATGTAACTCTCGAGCGTGCGCCACAGCGTCCAGCCCTTGGGATGCCAGAACACCATGCCGGCCGCTTCCTCCTGCTGGTGGAAGAGGCCCATCTCCCGGCCGAGCCGGCGATGGTCGCGCTTCTCGGCTTCCTCGATGCGGTGCAGGTAGTCCTTCAGCTCCTTGTCGGAGAAGAAGATCGTGCCGTAGACGCGCTGCAGCTGGGCGTTGCTGGCGTCGCCGCGCCAGTAGGCGCCCGACACCTTGGTGAGCTTGAACGCCTTGCCGAGCTTGCCCGTCGAGGGCAGGTGCGGGCCGAGGCACATGTCGAGCCAGCTGCCCTGTCGGTAGACCGAGATCTCCTCGTCCGTCGGCAGCTCGTCGGCCCATTCGGCCTTGAAGCTCTCGCCGTGATTCTTGAAGTAGTCCTTTATCTTGGCGCGGTCCCAGACCTCGCGCTCGATCGGCAGGTTGCGGTCGACGATCTCGGCCATGCGCTGCTCGATCCTGGCGAAGTCCTCGGGCGAGAACGGCTGGTCGCGCACGAAGTCGTAGTAGAATCCGTCGTCCGTCGCCGGACCGAACGTGATCTGCGTGCCGGGGTAGAGCTCCTGGACGGCCTGCGCCAGCACGTGTGCCGCGTCGTGGCGCAGCAGCGTGAGCGCCTCGGGGTCGCGCGCCGTCACGATGCCGATCTTGGCGTCGCGATCGACGACATGGGAGAGGTCGACCATCTTGCCGTCGACCCTGAGCGCCAGCGCCGCCTTGGCGAGGCCGGGGCCGATCGAGGCTGCGATGTCGACGCCGTTGACCGGCTTGTCGAACGACCGGACGGAGCCGTCGGGCAGGGAAATATTGATCATGGCAATCACCACACGAGAAGAAGAATGCGAACACGGCGACACGACCGACAGACTCTGTCGGTCGAGCGAGGCCGGGAAGCGGCACGGGTGCGCGCGCCCGGCCGGATCAAGTTCGGTCGGTGGTGACGATAGGAGCGGTGTAGAACCAGCGTTCCATGGCCGTGGAGATAATTGCGGGCAGCCGCGGAGTCAAGTTTCGGCCTTCCTCCCCAAGCGTAGCTTGAGGAGTGGCGCTCTTTTCATTCTCCTCCCCAGCTTTGCCTAGCTTTGCTGGGGAGGTGCAGGCGTCTTCGCCGACGGCGAAACTCGGCCTGGTACGCCGCCAGGGAGTCGAGAAGGCCCCACTTCGCCAGGAACGCCGTCGTCCGCGGCCGCAGGAAATGAGTCGAGACCGTGTCGCTCGGAAAGGACGCGCGGCCGAGGGCCAGCACGCTGTGGCCGGCGCGTACCAGCAGCAGCGCCAGGGCGGCGCCGGCGCAGCGCATGCCGACGACGATGACGTCACAGGAAGCCATAGCCGACGTTGCTACGTCACCAGCCCGAGCGCCAGCAGGCTTTCGGCGGTGGCGACAACGGCGTCCTCGTTGGACCGCGGCGCCCAGCCCAGCAGGCGCCTGGCCTTGGCGCTGGTGCCGTTTTTTGCCTTGCCGAGCTCGGGCAGCACTTGGCGCACCGTCGGATCGGCGAGCCCAGCCAACCGCACCAGCCAGTCGGGCAGCTGCCAGGTCGGCACGCGGCGCGCCCGCGCACCCAGGCGACGTTTCAGAACCCGGGCAATCTCGCGCACCGACAGGAAGTTGCCGGCGGCGGCCAGGAAGCGCTCGCCCCGGGCGGCGGGATCGGTCATGGCGCGCAAGTGCAGGTCGGCGACGTCGCGCACGTCGACGAGGCCGAGCTGGATCCGCGGGCAGCCCGGCACCGTGCCGGCGAGCAGGCGCTGCACCAGCACGATCGAGGCCGCATAATCGGGTCCCAGCACCGGCCCGAACACGGCCACCGGATTGACGACGGCGAGCTCCAGCCCGCCGCCCTCGCGGGCCATGAAGTCCCACGCCGCGCGCTCGGCCAGCGTCTTTGACCTGACATAGGCGCTGAGGCCGGCCGCCGTGGCGTCCGTCCAGTTGGTCTCGTCGAACGGGGTGGCCTGTGGCGGATGGCCATAGCCGATCGCGGCATAGGACGAGGTCAGCACGACGCGGCGAACGCCGGCATTGCGCGCGGCCCGCAACACCCGGAGCGCCCCGTCGCGCGCCGGAACGATCAACTCATCCTCGTGGCGCGGAACCCCCACGGGAAAGGGCGACGCCACGTGCAGAACGTGGTCGCAGCCGGCAGCGGCTTGCGGCCAGCCGGCATCGGCCTGAAGGTCGGCGGCGACGAAGGCCAGGCGATCGCCCGCTTCGTCGGCGCCGCCCTGTTTCAGCATGGCCCGAACCGCGCTTTCACGCCCAGGAGTGCGCACGGTGGTGCGCACCTGATGGCCCGCGGCGAGGAGCTGGAGAATGCAATGGCTGGCGATGAAGCCCGATCCGCCGGTCACCAGGACGGTGCCCATCGCCGCTCTCCTTGGTCGATCGTGGACGATCATATCCGCTTTCGGCGCCCGTCTTTCTCGGACCGCCGGCGGTCGCAAAGAACATGGGAAGCGATTCTTCCTACCATGCGGCCCCGGCGACCTGCCGCGTGGTCACGTTCACGCGATTGTGGTCGTGGCGACCCGCAGCAGCAGGCCGCCAGCGCCCGTTCGTCATAGTGCTTCCAGCGCATGCCCTGAGAACTGCCGGATCGGCAGGATCGGAGCAGGTCCGACAGCAGGACCGCAATCAGGTTGCGAAGAAGTGCAGTCACGCGATCACGCTGCGCGCGCCGCCGATCCGCCCCTCGAGCTTGAGCGCCCGCAAGACGCCCTGGAAGCGCGGGTCGCCATGAAGCGCGCGAAAGCACGGGCTCTGGCCGGTGAAACCCAGGTAGGTCGTCCGGGCCTTGACGCAGTGCTCGAGGGCATCGAGGGCGCGCGACGGCTCGCCGGCCGCCATCCATTGCATCGCCGCGCCCTCCCAGCGGTTGGTGCGTTCGAGCAGGCCGATCCACACCTCCATTGCCGCACGCCAGCCCTGGCTCCTGGCCAGCGCCTCGACATGCTCGGCCAGTCCCTGGGCGACGCTGAGGCCGCGCAGCGTCGCCAGACGCTCGACCATCGCTTCGTCGCGCCGGCCGAGCTGGTCGAAGATCAGCATGCGGCCGTAGTGGCCGCGCGGCGATTCGGGCACGATGGCCAGGCTCTCGGCAACCACCTCGAGGGCCTGCTCCGCCTTGTCCGCCATCCAGTAGACGATGCCGAGATGCTGCAGCGTCTCGACGCTGCGCGGATCGAGACGCCGCGCCTGCTCCATGGTTTCGATCGCCTCGTCATGGCGGCCCATCACGCTCAGGAACTCGGCCGTCGCGGCGAGCGCTTCGACCGAGCTGCCGTTGAGGGCGACGGCGTGGGTCAGGTCGGCCTCGGCGCCGTCCCAGTCCCAGTCGTATTCCATCTTCACGCGGCCCAGCACGGCCCATGCTTCGGCCAACCCCTCGTCGATTGCGAGGGCGCGTTCAGCCGACCGGCGCGCCATCGGCATCGCTTCGTCGACCGGCAGAGGCCGCAGCAGGGCGGTCGACGACATGCGCAGGTAGGTCGACGCCAGACCGGCATGGGCCATGGCGTAGTTGGGATCGATGGCGACCGCCTGCTCGAACAGGCTGAGCGCCTTCAGCAGCGGCAAGCGCATGAAGGGCTTGAGATTGGCCCTGGCCTGGAGCTGCAGGAAATAAGCCTCCGACGTGCGCGGCCGGTAGCTGTGCAGGCGATGCTCGGCGGCCGGTACCTGGGGCAGGGTGCTCGCGGCCCAGGTCGCGATCGCATCCTGCAAGGCCGCGCTGTCGCCATGCGGCCGCTCGAAGCGCTCGCTCCATCGGGTCCGGCCGCTTTCCACGTCGATCAGACGCGCCGCGATCTCCAGCCGGTCTGCGCTGCGTTGCACCGTGCCGTCCAGCAGCACGCCGACCCCGAGTGCCCGGCAGGCTTCCACGGTGTCGCTGGCTCCGGTGAGATCCTGCATGGCGTCGATCGGCCAGACGGTGAGACCAGGTACGGCACCAAGCACCGTGCTGACGGCGTCCGCGATGCCGACGCCGATGTAGGTGTCCGCGTCGGCAGCGGTGCGGGTCGAGAAGGCCTTGACCGCAAGCGTCCTCATCTCGGGGGGGGGCGGCGCCCCCCCGACGACCGGCGACGGCTCGGCGGTCGCCTGCACACGCACGGGCACGGACAGGCGATATCCTTCGCGAGCGACAGTCTCGAGATAGCCGCCGGCGGGGCCAGGACCCAGCGACTTGCGCAGGGTCGAGACATGGACGGTCAGTGTGCGTTCTTCGACGACGATGTCCGGCCAGAGCTTGGCTCTCAGCGTCTCATGCGCCACCAGCCGGCCGCGCGCCTCGACCAGCAGCAGGAGAATCTGCCAAGCCTTGCCCGGAACGGCAATCCGTCTTCCGTCCCGCGTCAGCCAACGTTCGGCGGAATCGAGAACAAAGGGCCCAAACGCGTAAACCGCCATCCCTACGCTCCGCGTCGCCGCGTCAGTCTTGATCCTTTCTTGATGTGCCGGCACACGCCATGCCGCAGATCATGGGAGCCATCCTAGTGGGAAGGCAGGCCGGCGTCTGCACTGTCGTGCACGACATCCGGGACGGGTGCCGCGTGTGGGGGCGATCGAGCGGTCGGCGAGCCATGGGTAGGGGGCTCGCCGGCTGCCGACGCCAGCAGGCTCCTGGTTTGGCTGGTGCGCCAACCGGGCAACGGTCACAATTGGTCCTGTCTTACCTTGTGTGGGGCTCGAAAGATGACTGTCACGATCAAGCGCCGCTCCGCTCTTGCCGGCTTTGCAGGCTTTCTGCTGTCTCCTGCCGCCTACGCTCAGGCGCCGGCCGCGGGCAAAGGAGAGCTCCAGTGGTTCGGACAGTCGGCATTCAAGCTGACGACTCCAGGCGGCAAGGTCATCATGATCGACCCCTGGCTCACGGCCAATCCCAAGACTCCGGCGGAATACAAGGACCTTGACAAGCTGGGCACGGTCGACCTGATCCTCGTCAGTCACGGTCACGGTGACCATTTCGGCGATGCAGTCGCGATCTCCAAGAAGAACGGCGCCCCGGTCCTGGCGACCGCCGGCATGGGCCAGACGCTGCAGGTCCTCGGAATCCTGACGCCGCAGATGTCGATCCGCATGAACAAGTCGGGCACCTACGAAGCTTTTCCGGGAGTCAAGATCACCCAGGTGCACGCCGACCATTCATCGGAAATGGTGCTGAAGGACCCGGCGACCGGCAAGGACGGCAGCTACCCGGGCGGCGAAGCGGTCGGGTTCATCATCGAGCTCGAGAACGGCTACAAGATCTGGCACACCGGCGACACCGGCCTGTTCACGGACATGAGGTTCATCGCCGACTACTACAAGCCGGACCTGCTGCTCATCCCGATCGGCGGCCACTTCGTGATGAATCCCAAGGACGCCGCTTACGCGACGGCAGAATGGATCAAGCCGAGGAAGGTCATGCCGATGCATTACGGCACCAGCCCCTTCCTGCGCGGCACCCCCGAGCAGTTCAAGGCGGCGCTGGGCAATGCACCGGTCGAGGTCCTGGCGATGCAGCCCGGCGACAAGATCGGCCTGTAGTCGGCCGGGGCCGCCTCAGCGCCCGAAAGCTTCGGGCTTGCAGCCCGACTGCGGCGCGACCTCGCCGAGGGCGCGGACTTCGACGAGCTCCTCGCCCTTGGACTTGACCAGGAACATGTTCAGCGTCGCGTGATGGTCCTTGCCGATGGTCAGCGCGCCGGACGGCGCCTCAAATCTCAACCCTTCGAGCGCGTCGACCAAGGCCTCCTTGTCGACCTTGCCGGCCTTCTCCAGGGCGGCCTTGATCGCCAGGAGCGTGCTGTAGTGGGTCTCGACGTAGTTTGAGATCGCGACACCAGGCCCGGCCTTGGCGCGCGCCCGCTCGACAAAGGCCTTGGCCTTCGGATCCTGGCTGGCGACCACAAAGGGGACTGCGGCGTAGAGATTGTCGCCCTTGCCACCGAACACCTTGAGATCGGCCTCGGTCAAGCCCAGGAAGGCCACCGTCATGGTCTTGAACACGCCACGTTCGGAAGCCAGCGGAATGAACTGCATGCCATCGCCCTTGAGCGCGTAGAGCAGGACCTTCGCCTTGCTGTCCGCCACCTTGTCGATCAATGGCGTGAAGTCCTTCTCGGTACCCAGCGTGTACTGCTTGGCGATCACCTTGCCGCCCAGCTTGGCGATCAAGGGCTCGGCAGCGTCGAACATGCGATGCGGCCAGTCGCGATCGGCGCCCAGCAGGTAATAGTCGGCGCCGAAGGTCTGCGTCATGTAGGGCAGCAGTGAATCGAGCTCCTGATTGGGCACCGTGTTGAGCGAGAACATATAGCGGTTGCATAGCCCGCCCTCGTAGTTCGTGGCGTAGAGCAAGGGGGTCTTGCGGCTTGCCACCACAGGTACGATGGCGTCGAGATTCTGTGACGTGATGGGGCCGACGACCGCCAGCACGCCGTCCTCTTCGACGGCCTTGCGCGCGGCTTCCGTTGCAATGAAAGGGCGGGTACCATCATCGCGATAGACGATCTCCACCGGCCGGCCCAGGATTCCTCCCGCGGCGTTGATATCGGCTGCAGCGAGGTCGAGGCCGAGCTTGGCCTGATTGCCGTAGAGCTCGACGCCGCCGGAGAACGGCAGCACGGCCCCGATCCGGATCGGATCGGCCGCATCGGCGGCCGCCATGGCGCCGGCGCTCAGCCAAAGCAGAGCAGCCCACCCTGAAACTCGCATCTTCATCTGTCGCATCCCTTCACACCGGTCGTCGTCAGCCGGCGTTCGACTGTAAGCCGATACGCCTTCGCTTGCGCCTTGCGCGCCCAATCTTGATCGTTTCTTGATGTCGCGGAACACACGTTGCCATGGATCATGTAGCATCCTGAGAGAAGGCGGGTCGGCGTCTTCGGGGCGAACGCGAACTGACGTTGGGGTGGGTAGGTCGACCATTGGCGAACCGGGGGGTGCCTTTGCGGGGTGCAGGGCTCTGGTTGTACTTGGGGCTGATATTCTCCGTTCTGGCCAGTGCGGCCGGAGCGCAGCAGCCGGCCGACACCGCGCCGCCCAGCGCCATCGGGACACAAGCGTCGCCGCAGAAGGTGGCGGCGATCAGCAGCAACCCCGCGGCCACCACCTTCTCGACCGGCACCGGCTGGCTCGGCCGCACGCTCGGTCTCAAGGAGGAATGGGGAATAAGGCTCGGGGGGCTGTGGTTGGCCGACACGAACGTCGTGGTTGCGGGGGGCGTGGACAACGGCGGATGGACGAATAACAGCGCACTGTTCGTCGGTCTCGGCGTCGACGCCGAGAAGCTGGTCGGCTGGCGCGGCGCGGCCTTCGGTTTCCAGTTCCTGCAGTTCAATGGCGGAAATACCAACGGAGAAGCCGGTGCCGTCACCGGATATAACAGCCTGATCGGCGCCCCGCCCTTCCACCGCACCGAGCTCTACGAGGCGTTCTACGAGCAGACCATGATAAAGGATGTGCTGAAGATGCGCATCGGGCGCCAACTGCCCGGAGCAGACTTCAACAATGTCCTGCGACCGGTCGTCTTCGATGATGTCTCGGAGAATATCCCGTCTGTCAGCGGCCTGCTCCTTACCTCGGTGTTCGTCAACACCTCGATGATTGGCGTGCTGCCCGGGTATTACAATCCCGGGAATGGCGTGACGGTCAATTTCACGCCGACCAAGTCCTTCTACGTCAATCTGGGCGTCTACGACGGTAATCTGGCGCGCGGGGTGCAAACCGGGATTACGCCGCCGCACTTCAACGGCTATTACTTCAGTATCGCTGAGATCGGCACCAACTGGGTGCTGGGTGAGGGCAGGCACCCCGGCCAGTTCGCTGTCGGCTTATGGCGCCAGACCGGCCTTCTGGAGGCCCGGGGTATCAGCGAGGAGGGAACCGGTGGGTTCTATCTCTTCGGCTCGCAGCGGTTGGCGCACCGCGTCAATCCGCATGTTCCATCGTCGGGCATCACCATGTTCTACCAGTTCGGGGCCAATACCTCGCAGACGCGGCCGGTCAGTCAATTCTACGGCGCAGGCATCACGGGCTTCGGCCTGGTTGGCGGCCGCGACCACGATTCGATGGGCATGGGCGTCAGTTTGTCGAGAATGAACCAGCACCTCTTCGTCCGGCCGACGGAGTTGCTGCTGCAGGCCTACTACCAATTCCACGTCGTGTCGGCGATCTTCCTGCAACCGACCGTGACCTTCATCCCCGAGCCCGCAGCCTCGCCCAACGTGCCGAGCACGCTGACGACGACGCTCAGGCTCACCGTGCTCTTCTAGGGCGTATCACCATCCATGACCATCAACTTACCCAACTGCAGAACAGGGATTGGAGCGAAGATGAGCAAACTGTGTTCACCGCTGGCGGCGGGCTTGCTCGCCGCCGGCCTTGCCGTCGGACCGGCGTCGGCGCAGGTGCCGGCCAACCTGCCCGAGTATCTCGCCAATATTTCGGGCAACACGGCGTCCAACCCGAGCGACGTCGCCACGCGCGATATCCTGCAGCTCGATATCGGCATGTTCTCGCTCTACGACAGGGCGTCGAACATTTACCGCCGCAACATCCTGGCCAAGCATCCCATCATTCTGGCGATGTTCACCAACGAGGGCGGACGGCTGATGCTCTACAGGCCCGGCCAGGCACCGATCGATGCGCCCAAGGTCCCCAAGGTCTACCAGATCCTGAAATCGACCGGGCACAGCACCATGGCGCTCAGCCAGGTCGTCATCCCGTCGGTCAACAATCCGGCCGACAAGCGCTGGATCGCACCGATGGCGGCCTACCGCACCCAGATGAAGACCGCGCTCGACGGCCTCGACGCCAGCAACGACATCCAGGCCGATTGGAAGCCCGCGGTGAAGGAGATCCTGGCCGCCAACGTCGCCTATATGGACGACTGCCTGTCCAAGGGCGTGGTCACGCTCGAGCCGCTGCTCGCCTTCGCCAAGAAGCAGGCGCCCAATATCAAGCAGATCATCAACTGGGCCGCCGCCACCCAGGTCAAGCACTGGATGGGCGTGATGGACGAGTGGTCGACGATGCTCGGGGCCGACATGGCCAAGACTTACGCGGCTTCCAACACGATCTACGTGGCGCGCCAGAACAACGTGCTGTTCTCGGTGCTCGCCCAGTATTTCGGCCCGGAGGCGATCAACGACCGCCTGATGCTGATCGAGACGATGGGCTTCACCACAACGCCCGAGGAAATGCTGACCTCGATGACGCGCATCATCGGCGACCGCTCGGTCGGCGAACTGTTCTTCGGCAACTACAAGCTCATGGACTTCGAGCTGATGGGAGGCGACGGCCGCAAGACCATCATCTCCGAGATGCAGCGCCGCGGAAAGCAGCCCTTCCTGCCGCCCGCCGTGCCGTTCGGCTCCAAGCAGTGGCCGACCCTGATCACGACCGGCCCGGGTCCGACATCGCTCGACGACCTGAGGTGAGGAACGTCTTGCGGACGCCTCATTGCTCCTCCCCAGGGAAGCTGGGGAGGTGTCGCCGTCTTCGGCGACGGAGGGGTCATGAATCTCATGGCTCTTGACCCCTCCGTCCGCGAAGACGCGGACACCTCCCCAGCTTCGCTGGGGAGGAGAATGAGGCGGTCCAGAGGATCATGAAGCTTAGCGAGATCGGGAGCGACAGATGAATCTCAATACGATCGTCGAGGTGAAACGGCCGAAAGCGTTCGATCAGATCGAATGGCGCGACGGCCATGCCTTCCTGGGCGGCGGGACCTGGTTGTTCTCCGAACCCCAGGTCAGCGTCGACACGCTGGTCGATCTCGATCAGTTCGGCTGGCCGGCGCTTACCGTGACGCCGCAGGGGCTCGAGATCGCCGCCACCTGCAGGATCGTCGAGCTGCACGACTTCAGGGGGCCGCCCGAATGGCAGGCGGTGCCGCTGTTCGACAAGTGCATCGACGCCTTCCTGATGTCGTTCAAGATCTGGAACGCGGCGACCGTCGGCGGCAACGTCGTCATGTCGCTGCCGGCCGGCGCGATGGTCTCGCTGACCGCAGCGCTCGAGGGCGTGTGCACGCTGTGGCCGCAGAACGATCCGCCGCGCCAGGTGCCGACCGTCGACTTCGTGACCGGCATGCATACCAATGTCCTGCAGAAGGGCGAGCTGCTGCGCTCGATCATGCTGCCGGCATCGGCGCTCAAGAAGCGCTTCGCCATGCGCCAGGCGTCGCTCACTCGCTACGGCCGGTCGGCGGCCCTGATCATCGCCACCGTCGACGACAGCGGAGAGGATTTCCTGCTGACGATCAGCGCGGCGACGCCGCGCCCGGTGCATCTGCGCTTCCCCAAGACGCCCACGGCCAGCGCGCTGCATCGGGCGATCGACGAACGGCTGGCGCCCGGCGCCTGGTTCGCCGACGTCCACGGATCGGCGCCCTACAAGCGCCACATCACCTTCTTCCTGGCCGAACAGATTCGTGCGGAGCTGTCATGAGCAAGTTCGAGGTCAACGGTCGCCTCTATTCGGCCGAGCCCAAGCCCGGCCAGTGCCTGCGCACCTTCCTGCGCGACCTGGAAGTGTTCGGCGTCAAGAAGGGCTGCGATGCCGGCGACTGCGGCGCCTGCACGGTGTGGCTGGACGGCAAGCCCTTCCATTCCTGCCTGGTGCCGGCGTTCCGCGGCGAGGGCCGCAAGATCACCACCATCGAGGGCCTCGCCCCGAACGGCTCGCTGCATCCCATCCAGAAGGCCTTCCACGACGCCCAGGCCTTCCAGTGCGGCTACTGCGCCGCCGGCATGATGATGACGACCGCGACCTTCGACGAGGCGCACAAGGCCGATCTGCCGCACGCGCTCAAGGGCAATATCTGCCGCTGCACGGGCTACCGCTCGATCGTCGATGCGCTGCACGGCAAGAGCAACATCGAGGAGGACATCGCCGGCAAGGCGCTCGGCGCCAGCCTGCCCAACCCGTTCACCGACGCGATCCTGACCGGCAAGGCGCACTACACGATGGATATCGCGATGGAGGGCATGCTGCACCTCAAGGTGCTGCGCTCCCCGCATGCCCACGCGCGCCTCAAGAGCATCGACAAGTCGAAGGCTCTGGCCATCCCCGGTGTCGTCGCCGTCTACAGCTGGGAAGACGTGCCGCGCCGGCTGTACAGCACGGCGTTGCACGAGGACCATCTCGTCGATCCCGACGACACCTACATCCTCGACAACGTCGCCCGCTTCGTCGGTCAGCGGCTGGTCGCGGTGGTCGGCGAGACCGAGGCGGCAGCCGAGGCGGGCGTGCGCGCCCTTGTCGTCGACTACGAGATCCTGCCGGCAGTGTTCGATCCGGTGGCCGCCATGGAGCCCGGCGCGCCGATCCTCCATGACAAGAGCGAGGTCGTCACCGACAACGGCAACATCTTCTGTACCCTGCAGGGCGAGATCGGCGACGTGGCTAAGGGCTTCCGCGAAGCCGACGTGATCCACGAGAACACCTACTCGACGTCGCGCGTCCAGCACGTGCATCTCGAGACTCACGGCTCGATCGCCTACCGTGGCGAGGATGGCCGCTGGCACGTGAGGACCAGCTCGCAGGGCCCCTTTGCGGCGCGCGCCAAGCTCGCCTACCTGATGGGCGTGCCCGCCTCGCAGATCCACGTCTTCACCGAGCGCGTCGGCGGCGGCTTCGGTGGCAAGCAGGAGATGGTGTCGGAGGACCTGCCGTTGTTCGCCACCATGAAGCTCGACGGCCGGCCGGTGAAATGGGAATGGAGCCGCGAGGACGAGTTCATCGGCGCCACGACCCGGCACCAGATGACGACCAGGGTCAAGATCGGCGCCAAGAAGGACGGCACGTTGACTGCGCTCGACGTCCAGGTGGTGTCCAACACGGGCGCCTACGGCAATCACGCCAGCGAGACCCTGGCCGCCGCCATGGCGAGCCCGTTCGCAGCCTACCGTTGCACCAACAAGAAAGGTATCGGCCGCGTCGTCTACACCAACATGATCCCGGGCGGCGGCTTCCGCGGCTACGGCGCCTCGCAGACCACCTTCGCCATGGAATGCGCGATGGACGAGCTGGCCCGCGTCCTCGACATCGATCCGTTCGAGATCCGTCGCAGGAACGTCGTGCGGCCGGGAGACAATGTCGAGTCGATCTGGAAGGAACCGAGCGATGCGAGCTTCGGCAGCCACGGCATCGACCAATGCCTCGAGATCGTCGATCGCGAGCTGAAGACGGGCAACGGTGTCGGCAAGCCGGAGGGTGACGACTGGCTCGAAGGCACCGGCGCGGCCCTCGCCATGCTCGAATGCGGCCCGCCGACCGAGCATCGCTCGGGGGCGGAGATGAAGCTGCTGGCTGACGGCACCTACCATCTCGCCTGCGGCTCGTCGGAGATGGGTAACGGCATCACCACGGCGCACAAGCAGATGGCCGCTGCCGTGGTCGGCGTGCGTGCTGGCGACATCGATATCATCAATGCCGACACCGACCGCACGCCCTATGACACCGGCACCTTCGCCAGCACCGGCACGGTGGTCGCCGGCAAGGCTGTGCTGGCGACGGCCGAGGCGATGAAGGCCGACATCCTCGACTTCGCCGCGCGTTTCACCAAGACGCCGCTCGAGCAGTGCCGCCTCGACAACGACGCGGTGATCTGCGGCAACAAGCGCATCAAGCTGAGTGAGCTCCATGCCGAAGGCGCCAAGGTCAATCATCGCTTCACGGTCGGCCGCAAGGCCTACCTGTCGCCGCGCACCATCGCCTTCAACGTGCAAGGCGTGCGGCTCGCGGTGCATCGCGTCACCGGCGAGATCCGCATCCTGCACAGCGTGCATGCCGCCGACATCGGCAAGCCGATCAATCCCATGCAGTGCCGTGGGCAGCTCGATGGCGCGGTCGCCATGGGCTACGGTTGGGCGCTGATCGAGAACATGGTTCACGACGAGGGCCACATGGTGAACCCGCAGCTGCGCAACTGCCGCGTGCCGGCCTTCGCCGACACGCCGCACACCGACATCTTCTTCGCCGACACGGTCGATACGATCGGTCCGCTCGGCGCCAAGTCCCAGGGCGAATGCGGGATCAACCCGGTGGCGCCGGCGGTCTCGAACGCGTTGGCCGACGCCACCGGCGTGCGCTTCGCGCACCTGCCCTTCACGGCCGATCGCCTGTTCGCGGCCCTGGCCAGCGCGTCATGACGGTCAGCATCGTCACGCAGACCTGCGTGCGGCCCGAGCGCGCCGATGATTTCGCGCGCTGGCAGGGTCAGACCAGCGACCTGGTCGCGGGCTTCCCCGGCTTCGTCGAGCAGCGACTGCTGCCGCCCAATCCGCCTCTGCAGGTCGACTGGGTCATCCTGCAGCGCTTCAACACGATCGAGGACGCCCAGCGCTGGCTGGCCTCGAACGAGCGCCAGACGCGCATCGAGGGCGCGGCGCCGATGCTGGTCGGCCGCGACGACGTGCACATCGTTCGCGACGATGAAGGCGGAATCAAGCCGGCGCCGGTCTCGGCCGTGATCAGCACCCGCGTCAAACCGGGGAAGGAGGTCGAATACCGCGCCTGGGAGCGCAAGATCGCCGCCGCGCAGTCGAAGGCGCCCGGCCTGCAGGGCTATCGCTTCGAGCCGGCGGTGCCGGGCATCCAGGAAAGCTGTGTGGCGATCCTGCGCTTCGACAGCCAGGCGAACATGGAGGCGTGGCTCAACTCGCCGGTTCGCAAGAAGCTCGTCGAGGAGTCGGCGCCGCTCACCGAGGAGTTCCACGCGCGCATGGCGAGCTCGGGCTTCGAGCAATGGTTTCGCGATGTCGCTCCCGGCAACAAGCCGCTGCCGGTGTGGAAAATGGACATGATCGTCCTGCTGTTGCTGTACCCCATCGTGTTCCTGTGGGGCTTCCTCGTCGGCACGCCGTTCCTGCAAAACCAGCTCAACATGAACTTCGCCGTGAACCTGTTCATCGGCAACATCTTCAGCGTTACCTTGACGGGCTTCCTCGTCCCTTGGGCGGCCAATCGCCTGACCTGGTGGCTGCAGCCTGCGGCCGGCTCCGAGATGCGCATGAGCCTGCTCGGTGCCCTGCTGATCATGGTCGTCTACGCTGCAATGGTGCTGGTCTTCTGGCGCTTCTTCTGAGGCCGTCGACGCACAATCGCGCCGACGGCTGGCACAGACGTCGCCCGCTTCTGTCGCAGCGTTATCACGGGCTGGCGCTGGCCGGTTCGGCCGTGCCGTCGCGCGCGGCGAGCTGATCGGATACGTCGGCAACACCGGTCATTCCACAGGCGCCCATCTGCATCTCGAGCTGATCAGCAGCGGCAAGCCGGTCGATCCGCTTGGCCATGCGATCTTCAAGCCCGTGCGCCGCGACCTGGAGAGATTCCGCCGTCAAGGTTCACGGGCGGCATCGGAGCCGAGCGAGGGTGGGAAAATCCGCTGAGACCATCGCGCCTGGGACGCGTATGATCTGATCAGCGTGGTATCAGACATAGCGTGATGCGCTGCAGTCCCCTGAGGCGGCGTGCCCTGCTTGCGGGCACCGCCGCAACCTTGTTGCCGCAATCGTCGGGCGCCCAAACCCAGAGAGGCGAAGGTGTGCGCCGGCTGGGCGCCCTGATGGCTGGCGCCGCCGGTGATCCGCTGTGGAAGGGGTTTGCCGACAGCTTCGTGCGCGACCTCCGTGACCTCGGTTGGCGCACCGGCGACAATCTGGTGATCGAGTGGCGCTGGGCGGCCGGCGAGGGCGCCCTGTTCGAGCGTTACGCTTCCGAGCTGGCGGCACTCGCTCCCGACGTCATTTTCTGCCAGACCAGCCCAGCCATTGCGGCGCTACTGCGGGCCACGCGCACGATCCCGATCGTCTTCGCCCGGGTCACCGATCCGGTCGCGCAAGGCTTCGTCCGCAGCTTGGCGCATCCCGGCGGCAACGCCACCGGCTTCGCCGACTACGATCCGCCGCTGGCCGGAAAGTGGCTGTCGATGCTGACCCAGCTCAGCCCGAAGGTGACCCGGGCGACGGCGCTCTACAACCCTGCGACCGCCCCCTACGCCGGCTTGATACTGGGCACGCTGGAAGCCATTGCACCTTCCTTCAAGATCACCCTGCACACCGCGACGATCGAGCATGAATCCGAGATCGAGCCGGCCGTCGCCCGGATCGCACAGGACAAGGGGGCCAGCGTGCTGGCCCTGCCCCACATCTTCACGGCGGTGCGTCGTGCGACCATCCTCGCGGCCGTCGGCCGGCATCGCCTGCCGGCCGTCTATGCCGACCGCTTCATCACCGAAGCCGGCGGCCTGATGTCGTATGGCATCGACCCGGGGGACCTGATCCGGCGTGCCGCCGTGTACGTCGATCGGGTGCTCGACGGCAGCAAGCCCGCGGACCTGCCGGTGCAGAATCCGACCAGGCTGGTCCTGGCGATAAACCTGCGGGCTGCCAAGGAGATCGGAGTCACGGTCGCGCCGACGCTGGTCGCGTCGGCCGACCAGGTGTTCGAATAGCTGCGGGTGGCCGCCCCATAGGCGCTAAAATACAAAGGGACCTCACCCTACGCTCAGGATGCTGGGAAGCGTGCGGATGCTCCTCACTTTGCGGCTGAAGCACCTCTCAAAGCGCCCGCGGATCGATGATCTCCGGTCGCCGACCGGTAGTCTTGCGCACGAGCTCCACCATGTGCTCGGTGCCGCCGGGTCCATCGCCTGGCGCGCCATCCCACAGTGTGATGAAGTAGGTCTTGCGCAGGCCCATCGACAGCGCGCTGTAGAGCATCCATCGATTGCAGCGATCGTGCACGCTGACGCCTGCCGGCGTCGGGCCCAGCTCCTGCGGCATCACGAGCGTCGTTGTCGCCTTGCTCTCCTTGACCTGCTCGAAGCTTTCTTCCCAGCGCCGATCAGGGTCGGCGAATGTCACCGAGTCGGCCAGGAATTCCTCTTCGCGGCGGGCCAGGCGCAGCTCCAGGCGCATGCCGCGCTCGAGGCAGGCTTCGGCGAACAGCAGGTCGCCGCCCGAGGCGCCGCCGCAGATGCCGAGATCGCCGGCGGCGGCGCCGACCTTGTCGAGTCGCTGGCGGATCACCGTGGCCGCGGGCTCGATCTTCTCCGGCGGGAAGCGCGCCGGCTTCTCCTTGCCCGGTCCGCGGATGTCGGGGTTGTCGATCATGTGGCCGCTGAACACCACGACGCGTTGGGGCTCGGCTTGCGCCGGCTTGCGGCCGCCGACCAGGGCATCGAGCTGCCGCTCGGCACGCTCGATGATCGGCAGGGCTTCGCGGACGATCTCGGCCCGGAACCCCAAGGTGCCGACGAAGCCCAGCTGTTGCTTCGACGAGTCGAGCGCGAAGCGGTCGCGATTGGTCACGGCCAGCGCCGCGGCATCGGCGTAGTCGGCGAGGGCCTCCGGTCGACGGCCTTCGACCAGCGCCATCTCGGCGCGCGTGGCGAGCGACCAGTAGTCCTTGTCGCGCTCCACCGCCACGCTGGTGGTCCAGCCGACGCCCGAGGCAATGCGGCCGAGCGGCAACTTGCTCTCGAGTCCGGTTACGTGCTCCCAGAGCCGGCCCAGGGTCAACGCGTTGATGCCGGCATAATATTCCCCGGGCGCGGCGCGGAACGCGTCGTGGTAGGCCGCCGCCGCGTTGTGCAGCGTCGACGCCGTATCGCGCGCCGCGGCGGCGGGATCCTCCTGGCGTTGCGGATGGCTGTCCCAGATCTGTATCCACTCGTCCTTCCAGGTGCGGGCATAGAGACCGAGGGTCTCGCCATCCTTGTGCTTGTCGGCTAGGGCGGCAAGGACATCGCGTGCTTCTGCGAAGCGCTCGGCGCGGCCAAATGCCATGCCTTCGATCTGGGCGGACTTGACGTCGTCGGGATCGAGCTTGCGCGCCTGCTCGACAATCTGCAAAGCGTATCGCGGCCGGTTCATCTTCAGGAGCGCATCGGCCGCCGTGCGCAACGCCTCGAATTCGAGCAGGCTGTTGGGCGTCTCGTCGGCCAGCACCAGGATATCGCCGGGTCGCTGGTTGCGCCGGGCGATCTCGACACGCCGCCGCCAGGCGTCGAGCGCGTCCCAGAACTCGTTGACGTCGCCGACCTTGAGCGTCTTCCAGTCCGGCTCGCGCAGGCTCGGGATCGTCTGGTAGACCGGGCTGGCACGCCGGCCGCGCCAGGCGCCCAGCGTCGCCACGATCGCCTCGGTGAGCGCCTGGCATTCCGGCTGGAGCCGATCGGGGTCGAGCTTGCCGTCCTTCAAGGTGTAGCGCTGCATACGCTGGCCGGCGATGTCGAACGGCAGGCGGTCGCGGTTGGCATAGGTCAGGACAGTGCCGCCGGAACGCAGGGCGTGGCGCACGCCGATCTCGTACCAGACATTGGGATTGTCCATCGTCAGGTCGGCAACCACGAACTCCGACAGCAGCAGATCCTGGAACATGTCGAGATGGATCGACCCGCCGCGCCGATCGGCATCGGCACGATGTGCGGCGAGCCCCGCCGCGTCGATGGCCGGCCGGATCAGCCGTTTGTAGATGTCGTCGCAGTCGACCTCGGTGCCGTCGGTCAGCTTCTTCCTGCCGAACGGCATGATGACGAAGGCCCGTCGAGCAGCGCTCATGGCGACCCTCCAGCCGTACAGGCCCGTAAGAGCGTGTGGTGAATCAAGCGCTTCATTTCACGAGATGAGTGCGTCCGGCGACGTTGTCATCCCGAGCGTCGCGAGCGACTTTCGAGGCAGCAGGAAAGGTCCCTCGCTGCGCTCGGGATGACACGGCTTTTGTCGCGCGCACCATGCTCACGAGAAATTCGAGAAATGGTCCGGGGTCACATGCTTCGCGGCATACTGCTCGCCGACGCTCCTGATATCGGCGATGAACTTGACAGAGTCCATGACCTGAACGTTCTCCGGCACGATATGCGGCAGGCCGAGCGCCGCCAAGCCTTCCCGGGTGACGTCGGGGTCGTAGCGTACGTAGGTGAAGAGCTTGGGGCCGGTCCAGTTCGACGGCCCGCCAGCGGTCACCAGTCCGGCGCCGAATTCCCGGTCGATGGGGGCGCCGAAACGGCACGCGCCGAAGATCCGGCACGACATGTCCTGGCCGGCCGATGCGGCGTTCATCAAGGCCGACGGAATGCTCTTGGCGTGATCGAGCAGCGACAGATCGCCTGGGCGCAGGCCGGGGCGGGCGCGCGGCGCCTGCCCGGTTCCGATCGACACGATCAGGAGATCGTCGATGCCGGTCTTCCAGTTGACGGCGTAGGGTTGGGCGGTGGCCAGCTGGAAGGCGAGAAAGGCCGGGTTGTTGTAGGTCGTTACGCCGCCGTCGACGAACACGAACGAGTATTCCCGCTCCGTGCCGGGGGCGAACACGATGACTTCGGGCGGGAAGTAGGTCGGCGCGGCGGTGCTGGCGCGGACGAGCTGCCACAGGGGAAGATCCAGATTGCAATCCTTGCGGCCACGCTCGTTATAGCGGGCGCGCGGATTGTTGGAGACCGGCCACGGTGAGTCGGTCGAATGGTTGCGCATCACCATCATGAGGAGAGTGCGCACCCTGTCATTCCCCAGCACGGCTGGCGGATCGGCCGCGGCATAACCGAGCGTGCGATTGATCTCCTGGCGCAGGATCGCGGCCAGGGGCTCGTCGACATAGCTGTAGTGCAGGCGCTTCCAGATCGACGATTGCTCGAACATCAGCGGTCCGCTCTTGACGTAGAAATCACGGATCTGCGCTGTCGACATGCCGATCGCTATGCAGGTCGCGATGATCGCGCCGGTGCTCGTGCCGCACACGAAGTCGAAATAGTCGGCCAGCACCAGGTCGGGCCTGCCGTGCCGGGCACGCAGATCCGCCTCCAGCTTGGCCAGGATCTCGACGCTCATCAGCCCCAGGATCCCGCCCCCGTCGCAGGCGAGGATCTTCTTCGGACCCGGCGCGGTCATGCGCTCCAGCACCTTGCTCGTCATGGCGTGCTCCCCCCGTAGCTCGATCTTTCCGTAGCTTCGATCGTCGAAGAGCGGCGGCCTGCCGTGACGTCCTGATGGCCCGGGTCGCCCGGTTGCGCCCGCCGCTCGCATGACAGGCACTGAAGATTATAAGCGACTTCGCGCTCCAGCCGGGTGCTCGAAACCTGTTCGCAAGATATGCAGTTGGGGAGGGGGCGCGGATCGCGGCCTTCCTTGAATTGCCCCGTCGATCCGGTCACCTTCCCTGAAATGATCTTCACGCCTGCGCTACTGGTCTTTGGTGTCCAGGGGTTGATCAAGCTCGGGCGCGCGTCGCGCGATGCCTATGAGCAGTACGTCCGGGATCGGCCCGCCTCGCTGCCGCTTCTCGGTGCGGTGGAGCTGACCCCGACGGAGAAGGCGACCGCCTTCTTCCGCCAGCCCGAGAACAAGATCTGGGTCGCCCAGGGCGGCACGTTTGCGGCGTATTGGGATGGCGATTCCAACGACCTCCGGGACGGCATCGAGAACGAGCGGGCGATCGTCGCTGCCTGGCTGCAGGTGTGCACGAGCCCGCCATCGGCCACGCCCTTCGAGCCCGCCCGGTCGGTCGCCTTCCTGGTCCGGCAATGGGAGGGCGACGGTCCGCCGCCACCGTGGCTCCGACTTGCCCTGGCCCTTGCCGACGTGGCGCTGGATTTCGGCGAAGCCTCGCCCGCGTTGCTGGGGCCAACCGGGACCAGCCAGCCGCTGCTCGAGACGGTCGCCGCCCTCGCCGAGCGAAGCCGGGCGCTGCTGCCCGACCTCAATGATCCGGACCAATGGCAAGGCGATCGATGGATCAATGCGAACTTCGCCCAGTCGCTTCTCGTGACCGTCTTTCGTACTGGCCTGGCGACGCTGGCCGACAATCCAGGCATCGTGATCCGGCAGGAGCATCTGCAGCCGCTGCTGGCGGCAGCGATTCGCCCGCTGAAAGACGGCTTCGAGAAGGCATGGTCGACCGCGCCGGCGGGTGCGCAGCTGGGTGCCTTGCTCAGGTGGGAGACGATTCGCGACCAGTGGCTGCCGGGCATGGCGGCCGGTGCGATCCGGGCCGTGGCTCAGGATCGCGGCTACTTCCTCGGCAGGATCATCGGCGGCGCCGGCGGATCGAATGCAGGGCAACTGGTCGGCGCGCTGGCCGACTCGCTGCTCGACGAGGCGGCGAAGCTGACCGGCCAGGATCTGCTGCTGCGCGACACCTGGATCCGCTTCTGGTCAGCCGCCATCGGTGTGATTGCCGCCCGTCCGGAACTCGTCGTTCCGGCCGGCACTCCGGCCGTTCACGAGCAGATCCTGCGTGAGCTGGTGAAGCAGGTGGCGGGCAAGCTCACGTCCGTGCCCGCCGGCGTCAACCGCGCCCTGTTGCTGGAGCTCGCCTCGACGACCCTGGAGGTCGTGAACGACTCGCTGCCTCTCGTGCTGCGCGGCAACGGCTGGAACGGCGTGGCGCGCGATGTGGTTGGCCGGGTCATCGACGCCCTGCAGCCGGCCCTGCGCGAGGGCGACCCTCTGCTGCTGCAGCGTCTGGCGTCGCCGGGGCAGGCTGTCGAGCTGGTCACCGTGGTGCTGAGAGAGATCGCCGCGTCGCCGCAGCTTGTGGTTGGCGGCGGCGCGGGACTGGAAGTCAGCGCGGTCGTGTCGACGGTCGCCGCCGCAATGGCCGCACAGGGCGCCGAGCTGCTGACGGCCAAGGGCTGGCTGCTGGTTGCATCTGCCGCCGCCGAGGCCGCCGCGCGCAATCCCGGTCGTCTCTTTCAGCTCGATGCCGGGGCTGCGAGCGGCGTCGGCATCGAGTTCATTCGCGGCGTCCTGCTCAATGCCGGCGAGCTTCTCGAGGCTGGCAAGCCGCCGGTGCTGAGCGGCGCGGTGCTGTCCGAGCTGCTGGTCGAAGGCTTGAACATCCTTGCTGCGCGCGTCGCTGCACCGGCCCAGATTGCCGAGCTGCTGACAATCCTCCGGACGCTTGCCAAGGAGGCGGCAAGTCCGGACGGGCTGCTCCTGCCCGGCAACCTGCCGCCGTTGTTCGCCCGTATCGGCCTTCAGGTCCTCGCCAGGAAAATCCCGGCCACCGCGCCGGTCGCGCAGCTGCTCGAGGGAGTGGGCCAATGATGCCCGGCCGGGAATGCGATCGCGGCCGTCGCACGGCACTGTGGTGTGTGCTGGTCGCTTTCCTGATTGCGGGGTGCGCCGCGCGAACCCTGGACGATCTGTCGGCGTCGTACGAAGGGCTGACGGTGGATGCCAGCCGGGCCGAAGCCGCCCGACGCACGACGATGAACGCCTCAGGCGATTCGATGATCGTCCCGCCAGGCGCCAATCTCGGCCCTGCCTTCGTCAACGTCTCGCGCGAAGCGCTGAAGGCGGCGCAGAACGTCCCACAGTCGGATGTCGAGACGCGGATCGCGTTTTATCGCCTCGCCGCGTCGTCGGCCCATTTCGCCGTCGTCGAGGAGGCCCGCGCAGGCGCCGGAACGCCGGGAGGCGGCGCGGCGGCCTTGCTGAACGAGGCGCAAGGTCGCGGCAACGAAGCCTGCGCGCAGCTCAAGACGCCGCCGCAGCGCGACTGCGCCTATCTTGCCATGGCCAATCCGCTTGCCACGATCGCGGCATCGTCGGAGGCATGGCGTTTGCTGAAGCCTCAGGACAACAGCACGCAGCCGGACCGGGTGAGGGCTGTCCTCGACGAGCACGCCGGCGATGCCGACTTCGATGCCCAGCTTGCGGGATATCAGGCTGGTCGGCAGAAGGCGGTTGCGCTCGCGCCGATCGGCGCCTCGGCCGCCGGCCCGGCGACGGCGCAGCGCGGCGGATCGGCCATGGATTTCCTGCAGGTCAACGATGCCCGCGTCGCCTGCCTGGCGCGCAAGCGGTCCGACCTGGCGCGCTGGGCGGCCAACCGCGGCCAGCCGCCCAGCCGGATCGATCGGCAGCAGGCGCTCGCAACGGCGACGGCGACCGAGCGGCGCTATACCGACGCTTATGGCGGGACTGTACAGTGCGGGACAGGCTGAGCATCGTGCGAAGCTCGCCCTGAGTCAGAGGACGTAGCGATCGGTTGGGTTTGCGCAGCGGCGCTTGAGATTTGCGCAGGGAGAGGCTCGACATGCCTGATCAGGAGAATAACCCGATTCTGGCGCAGCCTGCCGCTGCTGCGGTTGGCGCGTCCACCTTGCCGGCGTACGCGGATTGCGCGGCGGCGGTCGCTACCGGCAAGGAGACCGGCGTCGAACGGATCCCGGCCGTGGTACCCCAGCTCTCGACGCCATGTCCCGAGTTCTCGGCGATCCTGCAACTTATGCCGGTCGCGTTACGAATCGAGAGCTACCTTCGTCACAACGCCGAGGCGATCGATCAGCAGGCCAAGCTGAAGCGGGAGGCCACGATCGCCAATCTTTGCCTTCTGGGAGCCGGGATCGTGAGCGCCCTGGTGCTGCTCACAACCTCACTGGCGCCGAAAAGCGCGCCTCAACTCTATGCCCTGGGGCTTGGCATCATCGCCCTGGGAGCAGTTGGAGCCTATTACAATCACATCGCCCGCGATCAGGCGCGAGCGGGACGATGGCTTGCCGAACGTGGCGAGGCCGAGCTCGCCCGCCTCGACGTCTTCAGGGAGGCGGCGCGGCGGGCTGCCGATGCCGGCCCGCGCGTCGCCTTGTACGCGCTGGCGCTCGTCATGACTCACCTGCTGAACGACCAGAGACTCTGGATGGTCGGCCGAGCCGCGCGGCATCGCACATCGTCCGTGCGCACCAGCCAGCTGAGCGGCCTCGCGGTGGCGCTCGCCTTCGTCGGTGGCAGCGGCGCCATCGTCGCCAGTCAATCCGAGTATGCTCTGTGGCTCGTCCTGGCCGGAACCGTGGGAGCCGCGCTGGCCGCCTATGCCACCAATCGCGAGGCGTTGCTGCGCGATCGCGCCAATGCAGAGCGCTACGAGAAGGCGGTCGTCGCCCTCGACCGGCTGGCCGAGCGAGTCGACGACATTGCTAGTCGTCTTCGCGCAGGTGAATCGCAAGCCGTGGTCGCCTTCACCGACGCCGTCGCCGACCAACTGTCGAGCGAGCACAAGCTATGGCTCGAGGGAACCGCCCAGGCCGATGCGGTGCTCGAGAAGCTCGACGGGCAATTGCGCCAGCTGGCAGCCGAGCGCAATCCGAGGGATCAGAACAGGTAACGAGCCTTCGCCCCGTCGCGACGACCCGCAACGGGCTGCGATCGCAACCCTCAGCGCGCGCCGACTCGCGGGATGGTCGGTGCCACCGCCATGGCAAGGTCGGCGAGGCGGCGGTGCCCGCATCGCGTCATGACCTCGCTGAACGCGATCTCGGCGTCGCCCTGACGTCCGACGATGACCACCTCGTCGCCCGGCGCGGCGTCCGGGATGCCCGAGACATCGACCCGGACATGCTCGATCGAGATCGCTCCGAGGATGGGCGCGGAGCGGCCGCGGATCAGCACCCGGCCGGCATTGAACCGGGGCAGACCGTCGCGCGTGCCGAGCGGCAGCACGGCAAGGCGCATTCCGGGAGTCGACGGAAAGGGCATCTGGTCGGGATAGGAAGGCGATATCGCCGCCTTCACCTGGAGGATGCGGCTGGTGATGGCGTCCAGAGCCGGACACACGCCGAAATCGATGCGCGCTGCCGCGGCGCCCCGGGATCCGAACAGCAGGCCGCCTGGATCGACCGCGTCGTATTCGATGCCGGGCAGCAGCACCAGCGAGGCGCTGGAGGCCAGCATGCGCAAGGGCATCGGGGCGCCCGTCCTGGCCAATGCCGCGACGACGGCATCGAAGCGGCCGGCCTGCCAGCGCAGGAACTCATCGGTCACGTTCGCCGGCACCTGCAGATGGGTGTAGAGGCCGGTCACCCGCAGGTTCGGCAGGCTGCGGACATGGGCGACGAAATCGGCGGCCTGCTCGGCCGGCACGCCAATCCGTTCGAGGCCGACATCGACCTTGACGAAGACGTCGAGGGGGCGCGTCGCGAGCCGGGCATATGCGGCGGCTTCGTCGGCATCGACCAGGGTCGGAATCAGGTCGTGGTCGAGGGTTGCCTGCACCGTCTCGCGGCTGGCGAGATGGCCGGCATAGAGCAGGATCGGAGTCCGGATTCCGTGGTCGCGCAAGGCGATCGCGTCAGCCTGGTCGGCGACCGCGATACCGTCGACGCCGTCGGCGGCAAGGACGGCGGCGACCTGCTGCAGGCCGAAGCCGTAGGCGTCGCCCTTGAGCGCGGCGAATATTTTGGTGCCGGGTCGGAGCTTCTGGCGCACCAGCCGCAGATTGCCGGCGATGGCCGCCAGATCGCAGACGAGCCGGTTGGGACGAAGGGAAGGAAGAAGCTCAGGTCGCATGCGGGTCACCCGTTGTTGCTGCAGACGCGCCGGAGTCAGCGCGTCCGGTAAGAGTCGGCCGAAAGCCTGAAGTGTCGCCGTCCTATGGCGGCAGAGGGATCATGCTCATGCGGACCGCGGGCGAGACGCCCGCTGAAGCGCTTGAGCGGGCGAGACGCCCGCGGTCCAAGAGCATGCCATGCGCGAACGGTCTGCAGGGGATGGCTCTACTGCTGCTGGAGCAGGGCGCGCTCCTGCGGTCCCGGCACCCCGAACCAGCGCTGCCCCTGCGGCGATCGCAGCAGCGCGGTCGCCCGACTGCCGTTCTCGCTGAACAGGACCTGCAGATGGTTGTCGCCGCAATCGCGCGGCTTGCACACATCGGCCGCCAGGTAGGTCGCGCTGCCGGTCTGCACTCGCTTCGACGGGCCGCAGACGCCGTTGCCGGTCTTCCGGAAGACGATGATCCACTCATCGACATTGCGCTCGTTGGCGAACAGGGCGTCGAACGAGTTGCGGAAGGCTGGCCGCTTCAGGAGATCGAACAGGTAGGGCGCAGTCTGCGCCCAAACTCGCCAGGGCGAGAGCAGCAAGCCGAGCACCGCGACCGTCGCGATCGAGACGTGTCTTCGCTGCCAGCGATCGGTCTTTCGCATGGCCTCGCCCCTCAGCTTTCGGCGGCCGCGGGTGTTGCGGCGGCCAGCTCGACGCAATGTCGCATGACGTCGGCGCCGGTCTCGTTCCAGGTCGTGATGCCGCCCGCCATCACGACCTGCACCAGCCCCTCGGCGAGCTCGGGCAAGGTCAGGCCGAGCCGCAGCGCGGCGGCGGCGTGGTTCTTCGCCCCGTTCTTCTGGCCGATCAGCGTATCGAGAAGCGCGAAGATCAATTCCTTGGTCTTGAGGTCGAGCGCGCCGCCGGCTGCCCTGTCGCGCATGATCGTGCTGCGGATCAGGCCATAGCCGGCAAAGGCTCCCGGTGCATGCTCGGCCAGCAGCCTGAAATTGTCGGGCACGCGCCCGAAGGTCGCCTCGAAGCTCGCGACCCCCGCTTGTTTCGCAGCGTCGATCAGATCGTCCCCGGCCATTCGCTCCCCGACTCCTTGCCGATCATGGCGTCGATAGTGCCCCAAATCATTCGGGCTAGCCAAGGGATCGCCAATTGCGGGGCGAAGGCCGGGAAGGGTCCAGGATTACGCCCCGCGCTGCCCAATCATCCATTCCAGAAGTATTATTATGGGGAATTAGCAGATTCCATTTGCGCTTCGTTATCTTGTCCAAAGTCTCCAATTCTTCCCATTCGACTAAATCGAGACCAAGTCTTAGAAATTCGGCTCGATATCGCGTCTTATCGGTGACATCGAGCCGGTGTTCATCGCGCCGTGCGGGCCGGCGAGGAAGGCGGTGAGCTAGCTCGGCGATCTCGTCGGGCCGGATGTGGCGCTTGATCGCCATGAAGCCGTGCATCAGGTCGGCCATCGACCCGTCGGCCGGGTTCATGCCGGCGTCGGTCGGGCCGGGCTGCACGCTGTTCACCGTGATGCCGCGTTCGCCGAAGTCGCGCGCGAGCCCGCGCACCATGCCCTGCATCGCCGACTTGGTCAGCGCATAGGCGGCGCCGGCGGCGAACGGCATGCGGTCGGCGTTGATCGAGCCGATGACGATGATGCGGCCGTCGCGGTTCATGCGCCGCGCCGCCTAGACGGCGGCGTGATAGGGCGCCCGTACATTGACGTCGATCATCCGATCGACCGCATCGGCGTCCTGAGTGAGCGGATCGCCCAACACCAGTGCCCCGGCAACGATGACCAGCACGTCGAGGGCATGGAAGCTCTTCGCATAGACGAATTGGCGAGTGCTGGAAAAGTAGTGCATGCCCTTGCGTGCAGGAAATGGGTTCGTGGCGCTGCGGCATCGACGCGGCGATGCGCACCCTGCCTTGCGCGCGACGCATGTCCTCGCTGCCGCGTTCATTGTTGGAACGGCAATTGCAGGATAGGCTTTCGCAGGGAATGCGGAGGGGTGATCATGCTCGACAAGTCTGAATTCAGTCGCGAACCGGGACTGACGCGGCGCGACCTGCTCAAGGCGGGTGCAGCCGTCGGTGCGGCCTCGGCGACAGTCGGTTCAACGAGTGGCTCGGCGCAGACGCCGTCGACCATCGTGTTTGCCAATCCGGTCGAGTTCGACACGCTCGATCCGCATACGGTGTTCGATTACAGCCGCGTGGCGACGCGGCTCAATTTCTACGACGGCCTCTATCGCTGGCTCGACAACCCGCCCAAGCTGACGCCGTGGCTCGCCGAGAGCCACACCGTGTCGCCGGATGGCCTGGTCTATCGCTTCAAGCTCAGGGCCGGCGCCAAGTTCCACGACGGCAGCCCGGTCACCGCCGACGATGTCGTCTATTCGATCGAGCGCGTGATCGGCATCAACAAGGGCTCGGCTGTCCTGTTCACGCCGGTGGTCAAGCCCGGCTCGACCAAGGCGATCGACGCCGGCACGGTCGAGTTCACGCTGACCAGGCCGTCGGCGACGTTCATGTCGACGATCCCCGAGTTGCACATCGTCAACGCCAAGGTGCTGAAGGCCAACACCAAGGACAACGATTGGGGCCAGGCTTGGCTGTCGAGCAACGTCGCCGGCTCCGGCTCCTACAAGCTCGAGAAGCATGATCCCGCGGTCGGCGTCACCGGCACGCGCAATGCCGATCACTTCATGGGCTGGCCAGGCAAGCACGTCGACCGCATCGACCTGCGCACCGTGCGCGAGCAGTCGAGCCAGGTGCTCGGCCTGATCAAGGGCGACTATCATGCGCTCGACGGCTTCCTGCCGGCCGACGCGCTCGATCGCCTGCGCAAGGCCAACACGGTGCAGATCCTCGAGCAGCCCTCGATGCGGCTGTTCATCCTGCATCTCAACAACCAGCGCGCCCCGCTCAACGATGTGCACGTGCGCCGCGCGATCAGCATGGCGTTCGACTACAAGGCCTTCATCACCGACATCCTGAAGGACACCGCGGTGCGCAATCCGGCGCCGGTGCCGGCCAACCTGTGGGGCTATCCCAAGGACGTGAAGGGCTGGGACTTCGACATCGACAAGGCCAAGGCGGAGCTGGCCAAGGCGCAGGTCAAGATCGACCGGCCGCTCGAGATTCACACCTTGACCGGCCTGTCGCAGAGCGAGCAGGCAGGCCAGCTCATGCAGGCCGGCCTGCGCAAGCTCGGCATCGAGAGCAAGATCATCGCCGAGACCTGGCCCACCCTGTCGGGCAAGACGCGCAGCAACGAGACGACGCCCGACATCTGGACCAACTGGATCTCGACGCTCTACGCCGACCCGCACAACTGGGTGGGCGAGATGTACAACAGCAAGAACTGGGGCAACTGGAAGACCGGCTCGTGGTACAAGAATGCCAAGGTCGACGAGCTGATCGACAAGGCCTTCACCTCCAACGACCAGAGCGTGCGCGACGCCGCCTACCAGGAAGCGGCGCGCATCGTCGTCGACGAGGCGGCGAGCGTGTTCATCTACAACACCAAATGGTACGGGCCGTTCGCCAAGCGTGTTCAGAACGTGCGTTTCTGCCCGGTCGGCAACGGGCAGGATTTCCGTTGGGTGAACATGGGGTGAGAGCGCCGAGACTCTCTGCCTCCCCCGTAGTCGGGCAGGGCATTCGCATATCACGCGCCGCCATTCATTCTCCTCCCCAGCTTCGCTGGGGAGGTGTCGCCGTCTTCGGCGACGGAGGGGTCATGAGTCACAATCGCGATGCTCATGACCCCTCCGTCCGCGATTACGCGGACACCTCCCCAGCGAAGCTGGGGAGGAGAATGAAGAACGCGCCCAAATGCGAATGCACCGCGTAAGCGGGGAAGGTGATCGAAGAACATGATCGCGCTCTCATCGAATGATCGTCGCGCTTTCGAAGCGAGCGGTTGGATGGCGTCATGAAGCCCGGCAGCCTCCTCGCCCTGTGGAAAGGCCAAAGCGTCTGGGCCTTCGCGTTGCGCCGGTTGGCCTGGAGCGTGGCGACGGTGGCGGGCGTGGTCGCGGTCACCTTCCTGATCAGCCACATCATACCCGCCGATCCTGCCGCGCTGATGGCGGGCGAGCGCGCGACCCGTGAGCAGATCGAGGCGCTGCGCCAGCAGCTGGGGTTCGATCGCCCCGTGCTGGTGCAGCTCGGCGATTACTATCTGCGCCTGCTGCAGGGCGATCTCGGCAAGAGCCTGTTCACGTCGCGGCAGATCTCGGCCGACCTGATGGGCCGCCTGCCCGCTACCATCGAGCTCGCGCTGGCGGCCATGGTGATCACCGTCGGGCTCGGCGTGCCGATCGGCGTGGTATCCGCGCTGCATCGCAATTCGTGGCTCGATCACGCCGTCCGTGTCGTCACCATGTCGAGTCTCGCGATCGCGAGCTTCTGGTTCGCCATCATCCTGCAGCTCTACTTCGCCATGGAGCTCGGCTGGCTGCCGCTCGGCGGCCGCCTGCCGCCCGACCTTGCCGCACCGCCGCCGCTCACGCGTCTTTACCTCGTCGACGCCCTGCTGGCCGGCGACATCGCCACCTTCGGGACGGCCTCCGCCCATCTCGCCCTGCCCGCCGTGACGCTGGCGCTGCCGGCCATGGCCACCATCGTGCGCTTCACCCGCGCCGGCATGCTCGACACGTTGAACAAGCCGTTCGTGCATTACGCCCGCGCGCTCGGCCTGCCCGAAGCGCTGATCGTGTGGAAATACATGCTGCGCAACGCGCTGACCTCGACGGTGACGCAGATCGGCCTGATCTCGGGCGCCCTGCTGGGCGGCGCCGTGGTCGTCGAGGCCGTGTTCGACTGGCCGGGGCTCGGCTACTACGCGGTGAACTCGATCGTGATGTCCGACTACAACGCCGTGCTCGGCGTCACGGTGTGGGTGGCTCTCATCTACATCGTGATCAATCTGTCGGTCGATATCCTGCACCGCCTGATCGATCCGCGCGGGACCGGCTGATGGGCAGCGAGACCATGCTCGTCCTGCGCAAGCTGGTGGAGGACCGGCTGGCCCTCGTCGGCCTGCTGATCGTGCTCCTGCTGATCGCCAGTGCCCTGTTCGCGCCCTGGCTGGCGACCCATCCGGATGCCGTCACCGAGTTCAATCCGGCCCATCGCCTGCGCCCGCCGGGCGGCGAGTATCTCCTGGGCACCGACCGCCTGGGCGGCGACATCTTCAGCCGCCTGCTCTATGGCGCCCGCGTCACCATCGTCATCGCGCTGATCGCCGTCGGCGCCGCCGTGCTGATCGGCGTGCCGCTCGGCCTGGTCGCGGGTTTCAGCGACGGCGCGCTCTCCACGGCGATCATGCGGCTTACCGACATCTTTCTCGCCGTGCCGCAGATCATCCTGGCGATTGCCATCGCCCAGACCCTGGGGCCGAGCCTTCCCAACGTCATCCTGGCGCTGTCGGCCACCTTCTGGCCGTGGTTCACGCGGCTCGTCTATGCCGAGACGCGCTCGGTGCGCAACGAGACCTTCATCGAGGCGACGGTGGCGCTCGGCGCCTCGCCGGCGCGCGTGGTGTGGCTGCACGTGCTGCCCAACATCATCTCGCCGATCATCGTGCGCATCACGCTGGGTCTTGGCTTCACCATCCTGACGGCGGCAGCCCTGGGCTTTCTCGGCCTCGGCGCGCCGCCGCCGACGCCGGAATGGGGCCGCACCATCGCCGAGAGCCGCGAGTACCTGCCCGACGCCTGGTGGTATGCGGCGGCCCCCGGCATCGCCATCTTCCTGGTGGTGATCGGCTTCAACATGCTGGGCGACGGCCTGCGCGACGTGCTCGACCCGCGCATGCGCCGCGCCGGGAGGCCGCGTGACTGACCTCCTGTCGGTGCGCGATCTCGAGGTCAACTATCACACCGAGCGCGGCGTGGTGCGCGCCCTCGACGGCGTGTCGCTCGCCATCGGACAGGGCGAGGTGGTCGGCCTGGTGGGCGAGTCGGGCTGCGGCAAGTCCACGCTGGCGCGTGCCATCCTGGGTGTGCTGCCGGCACCGGCGTCGGAAGTGGTGACCGGTACGATCCTGTTCGCCGGCCAGAACCTGCTCGACCTCTCATCGGTGGAGGTCGGGCGCCGCATTCGCAGCCGGCGCATCGCCTTCATCCCGCAGGATCCGTTCGGCTCGCTCAACCCGCTGTTCACGATCGGCCAGCAGATGACCGACCTGATGCAGTGGAAGTCGCCTGTTGCGCCTGACAAGCCGGGCCGCGGCTGGCCAACGTTGCTGGCGCCCTATCCGGCCCAGCGCAAAGCGCAGGATCGCCAGGCCATCCTCGACATGCTGGAATCGGTGCAGATTCCCGAGCCGGCGCAGGTGCTGAGCAAGCTGCCGCACGAGCTGTCGGGCGGCCAGCGCCAGCGCATCGTCATCGCCATGGCGCTGCTGCCGCAGCCCGAGCTGATCATCGCCGACGAGCCGACCACCGCCCTCGACGTCACCATCCAGGCGCAGATCCTGCGCCTGCTCCATCGCGAGGTGAAGCGCCGCGGCGTGTCGGTGCTGTTCACCACCCACGATCTCGGCACGGCCTGGGAAATTTGCGACCGTGTCGTCGTCATGTATGCCGGCCAGGAGGTCGAGGTCGCGCCCAACGAGGCGTTCTTCGCGGCGCCGCGCCATCCCTACACCGCCAAGCTGCTGCAAAGCCTGCCGCGCGCCGACGGTGTCGCCCAGGACATCCCGGGCGAGATCCCGAGCCTGATCGCGCCGCCCGCCGGCTGCCGCTTCAACCCGCGCTGCGAGCACGCTTCCGCGCCCTGCCGCACGACGCGCCCGCCCACGGTCGGCGGCGATCACAAGGTGCGGTGCTATCATCCGGTGGCTCAGCCTCTTGCCCAGCTTCGCTGGGGAGGTGCCCCGTCTTACGGGGCGGAAGGGTCATGAGTCACAAGAGACAGCGGTACCATGACTCGTGACCCCTCCGTCGCGTCCGACGCGACACCTCCCCAGCGAAGCTGGGGAGGAGGAAATCCGCTCCTCGACGTCCGTGGCCTCGCCCATCGCTTCGTGCTCAAGGACGGGCGCTCGGTGCGCGCGCTCGATGGTGTCGATCTCACGGTCGAGACCGGCGAGATCCTGGGCATCGTGGGCGAATCAGGCTGCGGCAAGTCCACGCTCGGCAAGACCCTGATCGGCGTGCTGCGCGCCGACGACGGCACGGTGCATTTCGAGGGCACGCCGATCCATGGCCTGGCCAGGCCGGCGCTGCGCGCCGTGCGTGCCCGCCTGCAGTACGTCTACCAGGATGCCGGCGCCGCGCTCGATCCGCGCTGGACCATCGCGCGCTCGCTCGACGAGGCGCTGGTGATCCATACCAGGCTTACCCGCCCCGAGCGCAATGCGCGGGTGCGCGAGACCCTGGCGTCGGTTGGGTTGCGCGAGGATCATCTGCCGCTCTATCCGCACGAGGTCTCGGGCGGCCAACAGCGCCGCGTCGGCCTGGCGCGCGTGCTCGCGTTGCATCCCAAGCTGCTGATCCTCGACGAGCCGACCTCGGGCCTCGACGTCTCGGTCCAGGCCACCATCCTCAAGCTGCTGCTGGCGCTGTGGCAGCAGTACCACCTCACCCTGCTGTTCATCTCGCACGACCTCGCCGTGGTGCGCAGCGTGTGCACGCGCGTTGCCGTGATGTATCTCGGCCGCATCGTCGAGATGGGGCCGACGGCCGAGATCTTCGGCAATCCGCGCCATCCCTATACGCGCTCGCTGCTCGCCGCCGTGCCGGTCCCGGGCGGCCGGCGCGTGATCGAGGAGGCATGGCTCGAAGGCGAGCCCCCCAATCCGCTCGCCATCCCCTCGGGTTGCCGCTTCCGCAATCGCTGCCCGATGGCCGCGCCGCGCTGCGCCAGCGAGGATCCGACACCACGCCTGCTCGGCCCGGCGCATGAAGCCGCCTGCCACTTCGCCTGACGTCACGTCGCATGATCATCACCTCGCCTCGTTCCAAAGGACTTCGCCCGATGCCCAATCCTCCGCACCGGATCACCCTCGACGATCTGGAAGCCTTCGCCACCGGCGCCTGGATCCTCGGCACCGGCGGCGGCGGCGATCCCTATTTCTCGTTGCTCGAGGCGCGCCAGCATTGGGGCGCCGGCAAGTCGGTCGAGCTGATCGATCCGCTCGCGCTCGACGATGACGATCCAATCGCCTGCATCGGCCAGATGGGGGCGCCGATCGCCATGCAGGAGAAGATGGTCGACGGCCCGCTGATCGCGCGCACCATCACCATGATGGAGAAACACCTCGGCCGGAAGTTCAAGGCGATCATGATGTGGGAGGTCGGCGGCAACAACGGCTTCCAGCCTTTTCTCGCGGGCTCCTTGCTCGGCCTGCCGGTGGTCGACTGCGACGCCATGGGTCGCGCTTTTCCGCGTGCCGACATGACGACCTTCGCAATTCGCGATCTGCCGGCCTATCCGTGGACCATGATCGACATCCGCAACAACAGCGTGCTGCTCACCGAGGCGGTCGACTGGACCTGGATGGAGAGCATGACCCGCAAGGTCTGTACCGCCTGGGGATCTCTCGCCGCGACCTGCAAGGCGCCGCGCACCGGCCGCGACGCCAAGGAGTCGTCCTGCCTGCACACCGCCACCAAGGCGATCCGCATCGGCCGCGCCGTTCATGCCGCCCGGCGCGCCCATGCCGATCCGGTCGCCGCTGTGGTCGACAGCGAGCACGGGCTGCTGGTGTTCCGCGGCAAGGTCACCGACGTGCTGCGCCGCGCGGCGGAAGGCTGGCTGCGCGGAACCGTGACGATGGACGGGCTCGACGAGAATCGCGGCGAGACGTTCCGCGTCGATTTTCAGAACGAATGGTCGGTCGGCTGGCAGAACGACCAGGTGCGCGTCACCGTGCCCGACCTGATCTGCCTGATGGACACCGTGTCGGGCGAGGCGATCGGCACCGAGACCATCCGCTACGGCCAACGCGTCAGCGTGATTGCCCTGCCGGCGCCCGCCATCCTGATGTCGCCCAAGGGCCTGAAGCATGTCGGCCCGCGCGCCTTCGGCTACGACCTCGACTTCAAGACCATCTTCCCGGAGGCCGTGCGATGATCCGCCTGGGCATCGATGTCGGCGGCACCAACACGGATGCCGTGCTGGTCGACGACGACAAGGTCCTGCATGCCGTCAAGACCGCGACGACCCACGAGGTCGGCGACGGCATCGTGACGGCGCTGAAGCGCCTGGTGACGGAAAGCAAGGCCGATCCCGACACGGTCGACGCCGTGATGATCGGCACGACCCATTTCACCAACGCCGTCGTGCAGCGCCGTCATGTCGCCAAGGTCGCCGCCGTGCGCATCGGCCTGCC
Organism: Reyranella sp.; assembly: GCF_044224635.1. Lineage (GTDB taxonomy): Bacteria > Pseudomonadota > Alphaproteobacteria > Reyranellales > Reyranellaceae > Reyranella. The sequence continues at coordinate 88,606 of NZ_JBGAKA010000023.1, forward strand.
GGCCGCCGCGACCCTGCCGCCGTTCGTCGACTGGCCGGCGGACTTGCGGGCACTTGTGCAGGGACCGACCTTCATGATCGAAGGCGGCCACGAGCTCGACGGCCGGCCACTGGCGCCGTTCGATCGCCAGGCCATGAAGGAGGCGGCGGCAAGGATCCGCGATTCGGGCGTCGAAGCCGCCGGCGTCGCCTCCGTGTTCTCACCCCTCAACGACGAATCGGAACTGGAGGCGGCCGAGATCCTGTCGGCTGTCGCGCCCGGCGTCTCGATCACCCGCTCGCACGAGCTGGGGCGCATCGGCCTGCTGGCGCGCGAGAACGTGACCCTGCTGAACGCCGCGCTGGTCGGGCTGGCGAAGCGGACCGCGGATGGGTTCGTGCGCGCGCTTGCCGAGTCGGGCATCCGCGCGCCGCTCTACATCACGCAGAATGACGGCACGGTGAGCCTGGCCGAGCAGGCGACACGCTTCCCCGTGCACTGCTTTGCCTCAGGACCGACCAACTCGCTGCGCGGCGCGGCGTTCCTGTCCGGCCTCGACGACGCCATGGTGGTCGATGTCGGCGGCACGACGTCCGATATCGGCTGCCTGCGTCATGGCTTTCCGCGCGAGGCCAACAGCAATGTCGAGGTGGGCGGTGTGCGCACCGCCTTCCGCATGCCAGACCTGCTGTCGATCGGGCTCGGCGGCGGCACGCTGGTCGATCCGGCGGACGCCGCGAAGATCGGCCCGGTCAGCACGGGGTATCAGCTCACCGAGCGTGCCCTTGTGTTCGGCGGCAGCGATCTCACCTGCACCGACATCGCGGTTGCTGCGGGCCTCGTCGATCTGGGCGAGCGCAAGCGCGTCGCCCATCTCGATCACGGGTTTGTCACCGCCGCCTTGGCGCGCTGCCACGCCATGCTGACCGAGTCGGTGGATCGCATGAAGACCGAAGCGGGCGACGTGCCGCTGATCGCCGTCGGTGGTGGCTGCTTTCTCGTGCCTGAGTCCATGGAAGGCGTCAGTCGCATCGTGCACGTGCCGCATCAGGGCGTGGCCAACGCGGTCGGCGCCGCCATTGCCCAGGTGTCGGGCGAGGTCGACCAGGTCTTCCAGAGCATGAAGCGCGAGGAGGCGCTGGCGCGCGCGCACGCCATGGCGGCGGAGCGTGCAGTACGTGCAGGCGCCGTGCGCGCCTCGCTCGCGGTGGTCGACCAGGAAGACATTCCGTTGAGCTACCTGCCATTCGACAGCTTGCGGGTGCGCGTGCGCGTCGTGGGCGATATCGAGGCGAGATGATGTTGCATTAGTCTGAAGTTCCGTTTTCGAGAGAGCAAGATTTGCTGTTGCAGCAATGCTTTGCGCGATTTTGGCGGTTGGATTTCTGACTACGCGGTGACGTTGTCGATGAGTTGCAATGCGCGCCGCTGGAGGGCGTTGGGGGTTGTCAGGACGTCGAAGGTGTTGTTGGTGGCGCCGCCCGGAACGCGGCATGTGTTGCGCACGATGGTGGCGAGGGCCTCGAGGAGCGTGGTGAAGCAATGAAGATCGGTGCCGTCGGGGCGTTTGCGTGAGGCGATCTTGACGCGTGCGGCCTCGGATCGGCGCGCCGGCCTGACGGGATCGCGGTTACGCTTGGCGTCGCGATCCTCGTCGGCGAACATCAGCTCACGCCACGCCTCGCGCATGTGCCACTCGACGTAGTAGGCGAGCATGCACAGGAAGATGTGGGCCCGGACGCGGTCCTCGAGGCGATGGTGGATCGGGCGGACCTTGAGGTCGACAGTCTTGAGCGAGCGGAAGGCCCGCTCCAGGTCAGTCAGAGCCTTGTAGTTGCGGACGGCATCGTCGGCGCTCATGTGGCGCTGCTTGACGGCGGTGCGAATGACGTAGAGGCCATCGAGGGCGGCCTCCTCGGCGACCTTGTCGTGACGCAGCGTGAAGTCGAAGGCGGCCTCGTCGATGGCGAGATCGAAGTGCTTGGCGACCTTGTACTTGTTGAGCACCTTGCCGACGCGCACGCCGATGGTGGCAGCACCGTGCAGCGAGCCGCGCGCCACCATGGCGCGGACCTTGTCGAGCTCGCCGGTGGTGGCTTCGAGCAGGGCGGTGCGCTTGTGGGCGCGTCGCTTGGCGAGTGCCGGATTGCGGCAGGCGACGAGGCGCTCACCTGGGAAGTCGGGGTGCTGCAGCTCGAACAGGTTGCGCTCGTCGAACAGGTCCATCTGCAGCGCGCCGTCGCTCAGCAGGCTGCGGATCTGGCCGCTCTTGAGCGCGGTGATCCAACCGAAGCGATCGGCGCGCAACTGCTCGATCGAGGCCGTCGAGATCATGCCGCGATCGCCGACCAGCACCATGTGCTCGAGGCCGAACTGCCGGCGCAGCTTGTCGGCCTGCGGCAGGAAGGTCGCCGGATCGGCGGTATTGCCCTCGAACACCGAGACCGCGACCGGACAGCCGCGCCGATCGGCCAGCAATCCCCAGTTCACCTGCAGCTTGCCCTTCTTGCCGTCACGGCTGTAGCCGCGTGCCGCCAGCGGGCAGTGGTTGCCTTCGAAGTAGCTCGACGTCAGGTCGTAGAGCGCCAGGCCGCCCGATGCCAGGTGGCGGGCCGCCAGCTTGCGCTCGATCGCGTCCTGGCGCGCCAGCAGCCAGTCCATGGCGTGGTAGAGATCGTCCTCGTCGGCATCGGCTACGCCGAGCTCGTCGGCCAGGGTTCGGCTGCGCCACCAGCGTGTCGTCGCAAGCTTGGTGTGCGGCGCCACGATGCGGGCCACGATCATGGCCACGACCAGGTCGGCTTCGCGACATGGCCGTGAGCTGAGCAGGCTCGCGACGTCGAGCCGGCGCACGGCGCGCAGCACGGCGGCGACGTCGCCGTGCGGCCGCGAGGCGATGATCTCGAAGCGCTCGCCCGCGGGCACGAACTCTTCGCCACGCAGGCCGCGGCGGATCATGTCGACCAAGGTGTCGGGCAGGTGGGAGAGATTGCCGAGTGTCTCGTTGCGGACCTTGCCGCCCTCACGAAAGCTGCGGCGCAGCAGATGAGTGGTGTAGACGCGGCCTTTGTACTGGCGCGTCGTGGTGACGACGTGGACGGGTCCTCCCCTGGCAGCCATGCCGGACAGAAAGCCACAAAAGTCTTCTCTTGTCAATAATTTTAGTGACTACAAATTGCATCGTCGTCAAGCATCTCGACCCGGCACAAGGGCCGATGGATTCAATGCTTCTCGCTCTAGACGCTGACGAAATTCGCGCGGAACTTCAGATTAGTGCAACAGCGTGGTGCCATTCCGGCCGGCCGCTGCAACGCCGTTCTCCGGACGCCGTTCCGACAGGCATTGCTCACTCCGGAGAATGTCAATGAACAAAGGCCTGTTGGTCGCTGCATCGCTGCTCGTCGTGCCCGCTGCAGCCCAGTCGCAATCTCTCTTTGAAGGCGGACCGTCCAATCCCGGCTTCTATATCGGGGCGCAAGGCGGTCTCAACTGGCTCATTAACAACAACAATTACAACATGGATCTCGGTTACGCCGTGGGCGGCGTGATTGGCTACGACTTCGTCGGTCCGCGCGTCGAGCTCGAGACCATGTTCCGCAGCAACAACGGCAGGGGTACTGCGAACTTCGGCAATATCTTCAGCAACGTGAACGGCCGCATCGAGCAGCTCTCTGTGATGGCCAATCTTCTGTACGATTTCGCACCGGGAGCCACCGTCACGCCGTACATCGGCGCCGGCGCCGGCATCGCCTTCGCCGATGCCTACATCAACGGCTGCTCGCTGTGCAGCACGCAGTTCGCCTATCAGGGCATCATCGGCGTCGGCTGGAACATCGACCAGAACTTCCGCGTCAATCTCGATGGCCGCTACTACGGTACGACGGCGCCGCCGGGCTATCAGAACAACAACATCACGGTCATGCTCGGGCTCAGCTACAAGTTTGCCCAGCCGGCCGCAGCTCCCATGCCGCCGCCGGCGGCGGCGCCCGCATCGCCGCCGTCGTTCATGGTCTTCTTCGACTGGGATCGCGCCAACTTGAGCGACCAGGCGCTGACGACGATCCGCCAGGCGGCGCAGGCCTTCAAGTCCAAGGGCAATGCCCGCATCACGGCGACCGGCCACACCGACACCTCCGGTACCGAGGCCTACAACATGGCGCTGTCGTTGCGGCGGGCGAACGCCGTGAAGGATGCGCTGGTGCGCGAAGGCGTGCCGGCGACGGCGATCGCGGTGATTGGCCGTGGCGAGCAGGGCCTGCTGGTCCAGACCGGCGACGGCGTGCGCGAGCCGCAGAACCGTCGTGTCGAGATCGTCGTGCAGTAAATCGTCTCTGGATTTGGAAGTGACGACCGGCGGCGCCTTCGGGCGCCGCTCTTTTTCTCTCATCCGCCGCCCTTTTTTGTCATCCTGAGCGCAGCGAAGGATCTCATCGTCAGAAGTCACGAAGTACGCTCCTGGAAGCGGCGATGAGATCCTTCGCTGCGCTCAGGATGACGGGGGTGCGCTCAGGATGACAGGGCGTGCTCGCTGCCCGATCATGCTCTAAGATCGCCGGACTGGTCCGTCTGACGCCGTGCCGCGGATGACAATGGATCGTGTGCGTGACCTGGTACCGATCTGTCGATCCGACACATGCTTCGTTCTCTTCCGGCGGATTTCTGGCGACTCTGGTCGGTGGGATTGATCGTCACGACCGTGCGCTGGATGGAAACGGTCGTGATGGGTGTCGTCGTCTACAAGCAGACGGGCTCGGCTCTCGCCGTCGCCTCGATCACCATGCTGCGCCTGCTGCCGATGGCTCTGTTCGGCGCCTTCCTGGGCGCGTTTGCCGAGCGGTTCGACCGTCGCCTGACGCTCGCCGGCGTGATCGGCGTGCTGGCGATCACCTCGATCGCGCTGGCGATCGCCGCCCGGCTTGGCGAGCTCGAGGTCTGGCAGCTCGCCCTCGCCAGCCTGGTCAACGGCTTCGGCTGGGTGACCGACAATCCGGTGCGCCGCGTCCTGATGGGGGAAAGCGTCGGCCGCGAACGCATGGCATCGGCCGTGGCGTTCGACGTCGGCGGCCTGAACGCCAGCCGCATGGTCGGCCCGACGGTGGGCGGCCTGCTGCTGGTCGGGGTCGGCATCGACGGCACGTTCGTGATGAACGCCGCGATGTACCTTGCCGCCATCGCGCTCGCCCTCGCCGTGCGCACGCGCATGCCCGCGACGCCGGGCGCCGGCGCGGTGCTCGCACGCACGCTCGAAGGGTTCGCCATCGTGTTCGCCGACCGGCGGCTCGCCGCCACCATGGTCGTCACGGTGATCTACAACGTGCTCGGCTGGCCTTTCATCAGCATGATCCCGGTGATCGGCCGCGACCAGCACGGGCTCGGCCCGGAAGGCATCGGCATCCTGACCAGCGTCGACGGCGTCGGCGCCTTCTTCGGCGCGCTCGCGCTGGCGTTCTGGCTGACCCAGCGCTGGCATGCGCCGGTCTATGTCGGCAGCGTAGCGGCCTATCAGGTCGGCGTGATCGCCTTCGCCCTGGCGCCCGAGCCGACGACGGCCGGGTTGGCCCTGCTGCTGACGGGACTTGCCGGCGCGGGCTTCGCCACCCTGCAGGCGACCATCGTCTATCTCGCCGCGCCCACCGAAATGCGCTCTCGCGTCCTGGGCGTCCTCTCGGTATGCATTGGCACCGGACCGATCGGCTTCGTCTGGCTGGGTTGGCTCGCCGACCAGATCGGCGCGCCGACGGCGACGGCGGTGACCGGGCTGATCGGCCTCGCGGCCCTGGCGGCGACGCGGCCGATGTGGCGGACCATCTAGATGCGTTCGGCTTCGCCGAGCCACGCGAGAGGAGGAGGAGCACCATGAAGACCGTTCAATCGATGCTGGCCGAGGCTGAGGCGGCGGTGCCGCGCATCAGCCCGGAGGAAGCCAAGGCGCTGGTCGGCCGCGCCGACGTGCTGTTCCTCGACGTGCGCGAGCCGCCCGAGGTCGCCGCGTCGGGCAAGGTGCCGGGGGCGCTCGCCATCCCGCGCGGCCTGGTCGAGTTCCGCGCCGATCCCGCGTCGGCAATGCACGACAAGGCCTTCGACCGCAGCAAGACCGTGGTCGCCTACTGCGCCTCCGGCGGACGCTCCGCGCTGGTCGGCAAGACGCTGAAGGACATGGGCTACGCCAACGTGCGCAACCTCGGCGGCTTCAAGGGCTGGGTCGACGCCGGCGGCAGCGTCGAGAAAGCCTGAGCTGAGGACCTGACACGAAACAGCCGATACATCACACCTGTCATCCCGAGCCTAGCGAGGGACCCTTTGAGCTGCAGCAAAGGTCCCTCGCTACGCTCGGGATGACATCAGTGTCATTGCAACAGGCACGATTATCTTGCAACACTCCTCGAGCGGAGCTCGAATGTCCCCAACCTACGACGTCGCCGTGCTCGGCCTCGGTGCCATGGGCGCGGCGGCGAGCTACCAGCTTGCCCGGCGCGGCGCGCGGGTGCTCGGCATCGATCGTTATGCGCCGCCGCACGATCACGGCTCGACCCATGGCGACACGCGGGTCACCCGCGTCGCCTGTGGCGAGGGACCGGAGTACTCGGCCTTCGTCCTGCGCTCGCACGAGATCTGGCGCGCCCTCGAGGCCGAGCTCGGCGTCGAGCTGCTGACCCAGAACGGCATGCTGGTGATCTCCGGCAAGGGCGAGCGCGCGCTGAGCCACGGCATCGACGCCTTTCTGGCGGCGACGGTGAATGCAGCCGAGCAGGCCGGCGTCGACTACAGCCTGCTCGACACTGCGGCGATGCGGGCGCGCTTTCCCGCCTTCAAGCTCTCCGACGGCGACGAAGGCTACTTCGATCGCGTCAGCGGCTTTGTCCGCCCTGAACTCTGCATCGAGGTGCAGTTGCGCCGGGCGAAGGAGCTCGGCGCCGACCTGCATGTGAACGAGACGGTGGCGTCCTTTCAGCAGAAGGACGGCAGGGTGAGCGTGACCACGGACAAGGGCACGTATCAGGCGAAGCAGCTGATCGTGTCGGTCGGGCCGTGGCTGCCGCAGCTGCTCGAGCCCGAGCTGGCCAGGACGTTCAAGATCACGCGCCAGGTGCTCTACTGGTTCCGCGCGCGCGACGCGGCGGCTCACGCCCGGTTCAGCCCCGATCGCTTCCCCGTCTACATCTGGCAGGTGCCGGCGCCGCAGGTGATCTACGGCTTTCCCGCGACCGGCGGCATCGACGAGGGCGTCAAGATCGCCAGCGAGCAGTACGAGCTCGAGACGACGCCCGAGACCGTCGACCGCACGGCGAGCCCGCAGGAAATCCGTGAGATGTACGAGACTTATGTCGGTCCGTTCCTGCCCAGCCTGTCGCCGGTCTGCATCAAGAGCAAGATCTGCCTCTACACCTGGGTCGACGGCGCGCGCTTCATCATCGACCGCCATCCCGCGCATGACCGAATCATCATCGCCTCGCCCTGCTCGGGGCATGGCTTCAAGCACTCCGCCGGCATCGGCGAGCTGCTCGCCCAGATGGCGCTGGGCGAGACGCATCGCGACATCTCGATGTTCAGGCTTGGCCGCGTTGCGTCGTGAGGTGACGTTCCGTCCGCGGATGGTCCGGTGGGGTAGGCGGGCGCACGGGCCGCTCCTCAGAGAATCCGACTTATTCGACGAGCTCTGCGAGCATGCGGTGTCCGTGACTGGAAAGGTCCCTCGCTGCGCTCGGGATGACACCATTGTTGTCATCCCGAGCGCAGCGAGGGACCTTTCTGTCTTCATCCCGCAGTCGACAGCACAGGCGTCGAAAAAGTCACACGCTCTCAGGGTGAGGTCCCTTTGTAAGTTAGCGGCTATGAGGCGACGTCTGCCGCCATGACGATGGTCCCTGTCCTCAGCCCTCATGGTGTGCTGTCGCTCAAGCCGTCGGTCGACGCGACGGCGGCGCTGGGGGCGACGCGCGCACTGGCTCTCGAAAAGGCTTTCGCCCGCGGCGCCGGTCACGGGCTGCTGCACCTGGGAGCGGCCGAGGTCGGCGTGGCGCTTCCGCCGGTCCTGTCCTACTGGCGCGAGTTTGGGTCGCGCTACGTTACGGCACTGTGCGCCCTGCCCAACCTCGACGAGGCTCGCGGCAAGTCGGCCGTCCCGGTTCCCGCGGAACACGAATTGGCCCAATTGGCCGCCGCGGTGCCGCCGATGATCGGCGGCGAATACCTGACGCCATCGGTTCTCGCCGCGCTGTGGCGCGAGACCGACCAGGCCTTCGAGGCCGAGCTGGCCGAGGCCGGCGTGCCGGTGCAGGGCTTCCTCAAGGCGCACCATCCTGCGTGGAACCTGGTCGGGCGAGTCTATTTCAACCTCGCCGAGAATCGGAACGATGCCGAGGCTCCCTTCGCCTTTCTCGCTTCCTACACGACCCGTCTGTCGGCCGCGGCCAAGGCACAGCACCTGCCGCTCGGCCGGGCGCTGCAGGAATATGCCGGCGCCCGGAATCGCGAGCGCCTGCTGTCGCTGCTCATGCCGGTCCAGCGGGCAGCCGAGCGCTGCGGCTGGCTGAAAACGATGGTCGCGTCGGGCGAAATCTACCATCCGCTGCGCTGGAGCCCGCGCCAGGCGATGGACTTCCTGCGCGATGCCTCGGCACTCGAGTCGGCCGGCGTGATCGTGCGCATGCCGGCGTCGTGGCGCATGAACCGGCCGGCACGTCCGCAGGTGCGGGCGACGGTGGGTGGCCGGACCCCGTCCCAGCTCGGGCTCGACGCGGTGCTCGACTTCCGCATGGACGTGACGCTCGACGGCGCGACACTGTCGGCAGCCGAGATCAAGACCCTGTTGGGGCAAACCGAGGGCCTCGCCTTCATCCGCGGCAAATGGGTCGAGGTCGACCGCGAGCGGCTTGGCCGCACGCTTGGCCGCTTCGAGGCGATCGAGCGGCGAGCCGCCGACGAAGGCCTGCCGTTCGGTGAGGCGATGCGCCTGCTGGCCGGAGCGTCGATCGAGGGCGACGAGCCGGGCGGGCGCGCGGACGCCGAGTGGAGCGAAACCGTGGCCGGCCCGTGGCTTGCCCGCACGCTCGCCGAGCTGCGTCACGCTACCGGCGGATCCGGCGTCGATCCCGGCCGGTCGTTGCAGGGCGAGCTGCGCGCCTATCAGCGGGCCGGCGTGCAATGGCTCCATCTGCTCGCCCGCCTGGGACTGGGCGCCTGCCTCGCCGACGACATGGGGCTCGGCAAGACGATCCAGGTCCTGTCGCTCCTGCTGGTGCTGAAGCAGCAGCAGCAGGGCAGCGGTCACAAGGCCTCGCTGCTGGTGGCGCCGGCCTCGCTGCTCGCCAACTGGGCGGCGGAAATTGCCCGCTTTGCCCCGGGTCTGAAGGCGGTGGTCGTTCATCCTTCCGCCCTGCCGGCGGAGGCTTTGAAAGAGAACGGGGCGGGCGTGCTGGCCGACGCCGACCTCGCCATCACCAGCTACGGCTTTCTCTCTCGCGTGCCGTGGCTGATCGGCACTTCCTGGCGGCTCGCGATTCTCGATGAAGCCCAGGCGATCAAGAATCCCGGCGCGCGGCAGACCCGCACCGTCAAGCAGCTGCGCGCCGACGCGCGCATCGCCCTCACCGGCACGCCGATCGAGAACCGGCTGGGCGACCTGTGGTCGATCTTCGATTTCCTCAATCCGGGCCTGCTCGGATCGGCCAGGCAATTCTCGTCGTACGCCAAGCGGCTGGCGGAGGGCGACGACCACAACCACAATTCCTACGGCCCGCTCCGGGAGCTGGTGCGGCCCTACGTGTTGCGTCGCATGAAGACCGACCGGAGCATCATCGCCGATCTGCCCGACAAGACCGAGGTCAAGGCGTTCTGCGGGCTGAGCCGCAAGCAGGCGGCGCTCTACGAGCAGGCGGTACGCGAGCTCGGCGAGAGGCTCGACGGCAGCGACGGCATCGAGCGTCGCGGGCTCGTCCTGGCGCTGCTGATGCGGCTGAAGCAGATCTGCAACCATCCCTCGCAGTGGCTCGGCGACAATGGCTGGGCCGAGAGCGACAGCGGCAAGCTCGCCCGCTTGCGCGAGCTGGCCGAGGAGATCGCCGCGCGTCAGGACAAGGTCCTGATCTTCACCCAGTTCCGGGAAACCACCGCACCGCTGGCTTCGTTCCTGGCCTCGGTGTTCGGCCGCGCCGGCCTGGTGCTGCATGGCGACACCGCGGTCGGCAAGCGCCGCGACCTGGTGCGGCAATTCCAGGAAGACGAGGACGTCCCGTTCTTCGTGCTGTCGGTCAAGGCCGGTGGCGCGGGGCTCAATCTCACCGCCGCCTCCCATGTCATCCACTTCGACCGCTGGTGGAACCCGGCTGTGGAAAACCAGGCGACCGACCGTGCATTCCGCATCGGCCAGACCAGGAATGTGCTGGTACACAAGTTCGTCTGTCGCGGCACCGTCGAGGAGAAGGTCGACCAGATGATCGAGAGCAAGCGCCGGCTCGCCGGGGATTTTCTCACGGGCGGCGCGGAAGCGAGCCTGACCGAGCTGCCGGACGACGAGCTTCTGAAGCTGGTGAGGCTCGACCTCGCCACGGCGCTGAAGGAAGGGTGACGGATGAGGGATTTCGACTGGCCGCAGTACGTCACGGTGGCCGAGCAGCGCAGGAGGGCCATGAAGGAGTTGGCCAGGCTGCGCAAGGGCAAGCGGCCGGTTGCCCCCGTGACCATCGAGGGCAACGCCATCGCCAGGAGCTTCTGGGGCAAGGCGTGGTGCGCCAACCTCGAGCGCTATAGCGACTACGCCACGCGCCTGCCGCGCGGCCGGTCCTACGTGCGTAACGGCATGGTCGTCGATCTGCAGATCGCCGACGGCAAGATTTCCGCGCTGGTGAGCGGAACCGAGCTTTACACGACCACGATCGCCATCGCGCCGGTACCGGCGGCGCGATGGAAGGCCATCTGCCGCGACTGCACCGGCTCGATCGATTCGCTGGTCGAGCTGCTGCAGGGCCGGCTTGCCAGGAGCGTCATGGACCGGGTGTGCCGCCAGGGCGATGGCCTGTTCCCGGCGCCGAAGGAGATCAAGCTGGCGTGCAGCTGCGAGGACAGCGCCAGGATGTGCAAGCACGTCGCCGCCGCACTCTATGGCGTCGGCACCCGCCTCGACGAGAAGCCCGAGCTGCTGTTCGCCCTGCGCCACGTCGACGAAAGCGAGCTGATCAGCGGCGCCGAGCAGGCCCCGTCGTCGCCTTCGCCGGTGCCGGCCTCCGACAACGTGCTTGCCGAGGGTGACGTCGGCGCACTGTTCGGCCTGGAGATGGCCGAGGGCGCGGCGACGCCGGTTGCCGCTCGAGCCGAGCGCAAGCGGAAGAAGCCATCAGAGGCCCCCGCGAAGCTCGCCGGGCGCAGCCGAACGAAGCGGAAGGCTCAGTCCTGATACGCGAACTCGAGCTTGAGCCCGTCGGGGTCGGTGAAGAACACCGCGTAGTAGCCGGCGCCGTAGTGCGGATAGTCGGCCGGCGCATCGAGGATGGTGGCGCCAATCGTGTGCAGCAAGTCGTGCAGGCGATCGACATCGGCGCGGCTCTCGGCGCGCCAGGCGAAGTGGTGCAGGCCGTTGGCGTAGCGATCGTGGATGCGCGCCGAGCGAGCGGGCTTGATGCCGATCGAGCAGGTCCCCGCCGGGGTCGGCAGATCCCAGTCGATGCCGTCCGCTTCGGCGCGCACGCGCCGATAGCCCATGAAGTCCAGGATCGCCTCGTAGAAGGGCGCCGAGGCGGCAAGGTCGCCGACCGTCAGGTCGAGATGGTGCATCGATCCGCGCATCGTCCAGCTCCCCTGACGCCGGCACGCGCTTTGACGCGAATTCGGACCAGAGGATAGGTCCGACTGGACGTCCATGCTCGGCGCGATCGCGGGCAGGCCGGAATAACCCGACAACCCCTCGACATGATAAGCTAAAAATGACACAACACAATAAGCTAAAATTAACAAGCACGAAAAGCTGACAACCGCGCGGCGCAAAGGCTGATGAAACGATGGCGACGCCCCCACAAAAGCTGGCTGATTCCCTGGATGCCCTGAAAGCGCTCCAGGAGCGCGGCGTCGTCGCTATCCGAGCCAAAGACCTCAGCCGGGCGCACAGGGAACTGCTCAAGAAAAACGGATTCCTGCAAGAGGTGATGAAGGGTTGGTACATCCCATCACCGCCCGGCGGCCACTCCGGCGACAGCACGACATGGTACACATGCTTTTGGCCCTTTGCGGCAGCGTACTTGCAAGAACGGTTCGACCACGACTGGTCCTTGTCGCCTCAACAGTCCTTGTCCCTCCATGTCGGCAACCAGACCGTCCCAAAGCAGCTTGTGGTGCGATCTCCTCGAGCGAGGAATCGTGCTACCCCATTGCCCCACGACACATCCGTGCTCGACATCCGCGCCGCGCTACCGGGGGATCAGGACATCGACCTCAAGGATGGTCTGCGGCTCTTCTCCTTGCCGTCGGCCCTGATCGCCACCTCTCCAGCGTTCTTTCAGCATCATCCCACCGATGCCCGCGCAGCGCTTGCCAACATCCGCAATGCGTCCGAAGTGCTCGCGAAGCTGCTGGATGGCGGTCGCAGCACGGTGGCGGGGCGACTTGCGGGAGGATTCCGCAACATCGGTCGCGACCGGATCGCCAACGATATTCTGAGCGCCATGCGGGCGGCTGGGTACACGGTTCGCGAAGAAGACCCGTTCAAGACCACGATCAGTATCGACCTCCCCATCCGCGAGGTTTCTCCTTACGCAAGCCGCATCCGCCTCATGTGGCAAGCGATGCGCGGCCCGATCATCGACAATTTTCCACGACCTCCAGGCCGGCCGAACGACCTTGACGCCTACATGCAGCGCGTCCAGGAGAACTACGTCACCGATGCCTATCACTCGCTGTCCATTGAAGGGTATCGCGTGAGCCCTGGGCTCATCGAGCTTGTGCGCCGCGGAAGCTGGAACCCGGACATCAAGGAGAAAGACCGCGAACACCGCGATGCGCTTGCCGCTCACGGCTATTGGTTGGCATTTCAGGCCGTTCAACGAAGCATAAGAAGAGTGCTCGAGGGCGAGAATCCGGGCCTCGTCGCCGACGAAGATCATGGCGCTTGGTACCAGGAAATGTTCTCTCCGAGCGTGACAGCCGGTCTATTGCGCACCGCCGACCTGGCTGGCTACCGCAACGCTCAAGTCTATATTCGCCGCTCGATGCATGTACCGCTGCCCCGTGAAGCAGTCGTCGATACCATGCCTGTGTTTTTTGAGATGCTGGCGCAGGAAACCGAAGCTTCCGTGCGGGTCGTGCTCGGTCACTTCGTCTTTGTCCATATCCATCCATACATGGATGGCAATGGTCGCATGGGGCGTTTCCTGATGAACGTCATGCTTGCCGCTGGCGGGTATCCGTGGACAGTCGTGCCGGTGCAACAGCGCGCCTCCTATATGGCGGCGCTGGAACAGGCAAGCGTCGAACAAAATATCGTACCGTTTGCGGATTTCCTGGCGAAGCTCGTCAAGCAAGGGCAGCGCGGCAAGCCGGTCGCTACAGTTCCCAAGTCCTGATCAGCCGGAATCCAAACCGATGTCAGAAAAGACTCGGCAAATTCAGCCCCTTCTCCCGGGCGCAGGCGATGGCGTCCTCGTAGCCGGCGTCGGCGTGGCGCATGACGCCGGTCGCCGGGTCGTTCCACAGCACGCGTGAGAGGCGCCGGGCGGCTTCCGGCGTGCCGTCGCAGACGATCACCATGCCGGCGTGCTGGGAGAAGCCCATGCCGACGCCGCCGCCATGGTGCAGCGACACCCAGGTGGCGCCCGAGGCGCAGTTCAGCAGCGCGTTGAGCATCGGCCAGTCCGAGACGGCGTCGGAGCCGTCGCGCATGGCCTCGGTCTCGCGGTTGGGGCTGGCGACCGAGCCTGAATCGAGATGGTCGCGGCCGATCACGATGGGCGCCTTGAGCTCGCCCTTGGCCACCATCTCGTTGAAGGCGAGTCCCAGGCGATGGCGGTCGCCCAGCCCGACCCAGCAGATGCGGGCCGGCAGGCCCTGGAACTTGATCCGCTTTCTCGCCATGTCGAGCCAGGTGTGGAGGTGCTTGTTGTCCGGCAGCAGCTCCTTCACCTTGGCGTCGGTGCGGTAGATGTCCTCGGGATCGCCTGACAGCGCGGCCCAGCGGAACGGCCCGATGCCGCGGCAGAACAGCGGGCGGATGTAGGCCGGCACGAATCCGGGAAAGGCGAAGGCATCGGCGACGCCTTCCTCGAGCGCCATCTGGCGCAAATTGTTGCCGTAGTCGACGGTCGGCACACCCAGCCTGTGGAACTCCAGCATGGCGCGCACGTGGCCCGCCATCGACTGCCTGGCCGCCTTGGCGACGCCGGCCGGATCGCTGGCGCGGCGCGCCTCCCAGTCGGCGAGCGACCAGCCGCGCGGCAGGTAGCCGTTGACCGGATCGTGCGCCGAGGTCTGGTCGGTCAGGCAATCGGGCCGCACGCCGCGGCGCAGCAGCTCGGGCAGCACGTCGGCGGCGTTGCCGAGCAGGCCGACCGAGACCGCCTTCTTCTCCGCGGTCGCCTTGCCGATGATGGAGAGCGCGTCGTCGAGATCCCTGGCCTGGACGTCGAGGTAGCCGGTGCGCAGGCGGAACTCGATGCTGCTCGGCCGGCATTCGATGGCAAGGCAGGAGGCGCCGGCCATGGTCGCCGCCAGCGGCTGGGCGCCGCCCATGCCGCCCAGCCCGGCGGTCAGGATCCAGCGTCCGGCGAGGCTGCCGCCATGATGCTGGCGCGCCATCTCGACGAACGTCTCGTAGGTGCCCTGCACGATGCCCTGGCTGCCGATATAGATCCACGAGCCGGCGGTCATCTGGCCGAACATCATCAGGCCCTTGCGATCGAGCTCGTTGAAATGCTCCCAGGTCGCCCAGCGCGGCACCAGGTTCGAGTTGGCGATCAGCACGCGCGGCGCGTCGGCATGGGTGCGGAACACGCCGACCGGCTTGCCCGACTGCACCAGCAACGTCTCGTCGGCCTCGAGCCGTTGCAGCGCCGCGACGATCCGGTCGAAGCTTCCCCAGTCGCGCGCGGCGCGTCCGATGCCGCCATAGACCACCAGCTCGCCCGGCTTCTCGGCGACGTCGGGATCGAGGTTGTTCATCAGCATGCGGAGCGGCGCCTCGGTGAGCCAGCTCTTGGCCGAAAGCGCCGTGCCGTGCGGCGCGCGGACGATGCGGGCGTTGTCGATGCGAATCGTCATGCGGGTCCTCTTCGATCGAGCGTGGGCACGAGGTCGCTGCCCGCAGCACGGATGAGCGCGCCGCCGGAGACCAGCGCCGTCGCGACCTCGATATCGGGGTGCAGATGGCGGTCTTCTTCGAGACGCGGCACGTCCGCACGCAGCAGGGCGCGCACCGCTTCGAGCGGCGGGCTCGTGGAGAGCGGGCGCAGGAAGTCGCAGCCCTGCGCCGCCGCCAGCAGCTCGATGCCGACGATGGTGCGAGCATTCGCCGCCATATCGGTCAGGCGGCGCGCGCCATGCGCGGCCATCGAGACATGGTCTTCCTGATTGGCCGATGTCGGGATCGAATCGACGCTGGCGGGATGGGCGCGCTGCTTGTTCTCCGAGACCAGGGCGGCGGCCGTGACCTGCGGGATCATGAAGCCGGAGTTGAGACCCGGGTGTGCCGTGAGGAACGCCGGCAGCCCTGACAGCGTCGGATCGACCAGCATGGCGATGCGGCGCTCGGCCAGCGAGCCGATCTCGCAGATCGCCAGCGCGACGATGTCGGCGGCAAAGGCCACCGGCTCGGCGTGGAAGTTGCCGCCCGACAGCGCTTCCTCGGTGTCGGCGAAGATCAGCGGATTGTCGGTGACGCCGTTGGCCTCGGTCGCCAGCGTGTCGGCCGCCTGGCACAGGATGTCGAATGCTGCCCCCATGACCTGCGGCTGGCAGCGCAGGCAATAGGGGTCCTGGATGCGCTCATCGCCGATCAGATGCGAGGCGCGGATCGCCGAGCCGGCCATCAGGCGGCGCAGCGACTCCGCCGTTGCGATCTGGCCCTTGTGCCGGCGCAGGCGATGGATGCGCGGATCGAACGGCGCATCCGAGCCGCGTGCCGCGTCGGTCGACAGCGCGCCAGTCACGAGCGCCGCGCCGAACAGGTTCTCGGCCTCGAGCAGCCCGGCGAGCGCGTAGGCCGTCGAGAACTGCGTGCCGTTGAGCAGCGCCAGTCCCTCCTTGGCGCCGAGCTGCAGCGGCGCGAGCCCGGCGGCGGCCAACGCCTCGGCCGCCGGCACGATCCGTTCGCCCACGATCATGTGGCCGACGCCGATCATCGCCGCGCTCATGTGGGCGAGCGGCGCCAAGTCGCCCGAAGCGCCGACCGAGCCCTGGCACGGCACGACCGGCGTCAGGCCTCTGGCGAGCAGCGCCTCGAGCAGGCGCACCGTCGCGGCATGCACGCCCGATGCGCCCTGCGCGAGGCTCGCCATCTTGAGCGCCATCATCAGCCGCGCGACGTTGACCGGCATCGGCGCGCCGGCACCCGCGGCATGCGATAGCACGATATTGCGCTGCAGGGTGGCGAGGTCCGCTGCCTCGATGCGCACGTTGGCGAGCTTCCCGAACCCGGTGTTGATGCCGTAGACGGGCTGCCCTCTGGCGACGATCGCGGCGACTACCTGCGCCGAGGTCTCGATGGCGTCGTAGGCCTCGGTTGGCAGCGCTGCTGAGGCGCCGCGATAGATGTCACGCCAGTGGGCGAGGGGAACGTTGCCGGGCGACAGAATGACGGAGATCATGCCTGCCGATTATCGACGCAAGGCGGGTCGAACGCATTGGCTTCTTGCGGGCCGCGGGCGCGTCAGCCGCATAGGCGCGCCAGATTTCGCTTCTCCTCCCCAGCTTCGCTGGGGAGGAGAGCCGAAGCGTCAGCGACACTGGCTGTCACCCGTGGCCGATGTAATCCATGCGCCCGCCATCGACCGTCAGCACCTGGGCGGTGACGAAGCCGGCATCCGGCCCGGCCAGGAAAGTCACGGCGGCGGCAATGTCCTCCGGCGCACCAACCCGACCGACCATGGTGCGCTCGCGCATCGACGTCACGCGTTGCGCGAACGCCTCCTCGCTGGCGCCGCGTCGCGCCATGTCGGTGACGATCCAGCCGGGACAAACCGCATTCACCGTGATCCCGGACCGTCCGAGCTCCAGCGCGAACCGCCGCGTCAGGGTCAATACCTCCGCCTTTGTCGCGGCATAGAACGTCGTGCCCGGGAGCGCCGTGCCGATGGCGGCGTTGGACCCGATATTGACGATGCGGCCGTAGGTGCGTGCCTTCATTCCCGTCATGACCGCCCGCACGGCGTGGATCACGCCGTTCACGTTCACGGCACGCATGCGCTCGAGCGCCGACGCATCGTAGGTCTCCAGCGTGGCGGGAGCGGACACGCCGGCGTTGTTGACCAGGATCGACACCGGTCCCAGCTTTCCCTCCGCCTCGGCGACCATCGCCGCCACGGCAGCCGGATCGGCGACGTCGGCCTGCAGCAGGGCGGCCCGGCCGCCGGCCGCAACGATCTCCGCGCGCAACGCCTCGGCTTCCGCCGGATGCGCCACGTAGTTGATGCCCACGGCGGCGCCGCGCGCCGCCAGCCGACGGCAAATCGCTGCCCCGATGCCACGCGAGCCGCCCGTCACGATCGCCACCTGCCCGTTCCAGTCCATGACGTCCCCTCCGAACCTAGATCAATGATACTGCATATGTTGACGGCGATAGCCCCCTGCCGGAATGTCCGTTGCATGAACGCGCCCGATCCAGTGACGTTGTCCGTCCTCGACAACCGCTTCCGTGCCATCGTCGACGAAATGGGAGAGGCGATGCTGCGCACCGCCTATTCCCAGATCCTGAATTCCTCGCGCGACTTCTCCATCGCGATCTGCGATGCCGAGGCGAGGCTGCTGGCCCAGGCAGATCACATCCCGATCCACGTCGGTGCCATGCCCTTCGCGGTGAAGGCGGTCGTCGAGGCCTTCGGGGAGTCGATTGCCGATGGCAACGTCTACCTGCTGAACGACCCCTACCACGGCGGGTCGCATCTGCCGGACTTCACGGTTGTCGTGCCGATCTTTGCCGAAGGTCGGGTGATCTTCTATTCGGTGGTTCGCGCCCATCAGACCGATATCGGCGGCGGCACCCATGGTGCCTACAATCCCGCCGCCACCGAGATCTTCCACGAAGGCCTGCGTCTGCCGCCGATCCTGCTGGGCGAGGGGCGGCTGCCGAGGCCCGACCTGGTGCGCATGATCGTCACCAACAGCCGGATGCCGCGCGAGGTGCGCGGCGACCTGATGGCGATGATCGGCGCGGCACATCTGGGCGAGAAGCGTCTGCTCGCCGTCCTGGACAGGAATGGCACGGCGAAAACGGAAGCCGCGGTCAGCGCGATCCTTGCGCTGTCCGAGGCCCATGCACGCCGCATCATCGCGTCCTGGAAGGATGGCACCTGGACAGGCGAGGCTTTCCTCGACGATGACGGCTGCGGACGGCAGGACATTGCCATCCGCGCAACGGTGACGAAGACGGGCGATGCGATCGTCGTCGACCTGTCGGAGTCCGATCCCCAGGTGCCGTCCTTCCTCAACTCCTCCTGGCCCAACACGGTGAGCGCGGTGCGGATGGCCATTGTCTTCCTGCTCGATCCGGAGATCGCCAAGAACGACGGGTGCTTCCGCCCCATCGAGATCGTCGCCCGGGAAGGCACGATTGTCCTGCCGCACGAGGGTGCACCGGTGACCATGTGCACGTCCCACTGCGCGAACGAGATCGTCGAGGCGGTGGTCAAGGCGTTGGCCAATGCGTGCCCCGATCGCGCCATGGGCGGCTGGGGCCGGCGCTTCCGTATCGCGATCAAGGGCAGCGATGCGCGGCGGCCGGGCCGGCCCTTCGTGTGGCACCTGTTCCATGCGCGTCCCGGCGGTGGCGGGTCGTCGCAGGGCGATGGCTGGTCCAATGCGGGCGAGTGGCATTCGGCCGGCGGGTTGAAGTTCGGCAGCATCGAGATGGCCGAGGCCCGCTTCCCGCTGTTCTTCGCCAGGCACGAGTTCCGTCCCGGCAGCGCGGGCGATGGCCGCCATCGCGGCGGCCTCGGCGCGGAGCTGGTGCTGAAGCTCGAGACCGACGGGCCGGCCGTGGGGAATACCGCCGGCGACGGCGTGCGCCATGGCGCGGCGGGAATGCTGGGCGGCAAGGACGGGGCACCGCATCACTACACGCTCAAGCGCGCCGACGGCACGTCGCGCGACCTGAGGACAAAGGAGGTCGGCATCCCGCTCGCGCCGGGCGACACGTTGCACGTCCGCGCCGGCGGCGGCGGCGGATGGGGGCCTCCCGAGGAACGCGACGCCGAGGCCCGCAGGCGTGACGCCGACGAGGGGCTGCTGTGAGCACCTTCCGGATTGGCATCGATGTCGGCGGCACCTTCACCGACATCGTCTGCGTCGCCGCGAACGGCATGACGACCCTGGCCAAGGCAACCTCCACGCCGTCGGATCAGAGCGAGGGCGTGGTGAATGGCCTCGCCGTGCTTGCCGAACGCCTGGGCCTGGGACTGCCCGACCTGCTGGCGCGCACGGAACGCATCGTCCATGGCACGACGGTCGCCACCAACGCGCTGCTGGAACGCAAGGGTGCGAAGGTCGCGATGCTCACCACCGAAGGCCATCGCGACGTCATCGAGATGCGCGAGGGGCTGAAGCCTGAACGCTATGATTTGCGCCTGCCGCCCGCACCCGCGCTGGTCCCGCGTCGGCTGCGCCTGCCGGTTGCCGAGCGCCTCCGTCCCGATGGAACGGTGGAGGTGAAGCTCGATCGCACCTCGCTGGACTCGGCGATTGCGGTGCTGAAGGCGGAGAAGGTCGAGGCGGTGGCCATCTGCTTCCTCCATTCCTGGCGTGACGACTCCCATGAACGCGCGGCCGCCGCAGCCGTGCGCGCCGCGCTGCCGGATGTCTTCGTGACGACGTCCGCAGAAGTGCTGCCGCAGATCAAGGAGTTCGAGCGGTTCTCCACGGCCTGCGTCAATGCCTATGTCGGGCCGATCGTGTCGCGCTACCTCGCGCGGCTGCGCGGGCGGCTCGCCGATGCGGGATACAAAGGCGCCATCTTCGTGATCCTGTCCCATGGCGGCGTCGCGCCTGTCGAGGAAGCCGCGCGGCTCGCCGCAGGCACCGCGCTATCGGGTCCAGCGGGCGGCGTCGCGGCCGGTGTCGCCCTGGCTGAGCGCGGCGTGGGGCAGAACCTCATCACCTTCGATGTCGGCGGCACCTCCACCGATATCGCGCTGGTGCTGGAGGGCGAGGCCGCTCTTGGCCGTGGCCGCACCGTGGGAGGCGAGCGCATCGCGCTGGAAAGCCTCGATATCGTCACGCTCGGCGCCGGTGGCGGCTCGATCGGCCATGTCGGGGCCGGCGGCACGCTGCAGGTCGGCCCGCGCAGCGCCGGAGCCGTTCCGGGGCCCGTCGCCTATGGCCAGGGCGGCACGGAACCCACGGTGACGGATGCCAATCTCGTCCTGGGCTATCTCGACCCCGACAACTTCCTCGGTGGCGCGCACAAGCTCGACCGCAACGGCGCCCTTGCGGCTTTCGGCAGGCTGGGCGAGTCGGTCGGTCTTCCCGCCATGGCCGCGGCGGAGGGCGTGCATCGCCTGGCCAACGTGCGCATGGCCGACGGCATCCGCCTCGCCACCGTGCGACGCGGCGTCGATCCGCGCCACTTCACCCTGCTGGCCTTCGGCGGCGCGGCGGGACTGCATGCCTCGGCCGTCGCGCGCGAGCTCGGGATGCAGCGCGTTGCCGTGCCGATCTTCGCTGCGGGGCTTTCGGCCTGGGGCATGTTGCACACCGACCTGCGCTACGAGATGGCACGGAGCGAGCTCGCCAGCGGCGGGGTGCCGGAGGATGCCGTGCTGCGCACCATCTGGGCCGGGCTCGAAGCGGACGGCCGCGCCCGCGTCGCCTCCTGGTTCGGCGGCAAGGTCGAGACGAGGCGCGCCGCCGACATGCGCTATGGCGAGCAGGTCTTCGAGATCACCGTGCCGCTCGAGGCGGTCGCGTGGGACGCGACGGGTCTCAGGGATCGCGTCACCGATGCCTTCCATGCACGCCATGAGACTCTGTTCACCTACGCGCTGCTCGAGGAGGAGGTGGTGCTGGTCAATGCCCGTCTCGCCGTGATCGGGCGCCTGCCGCCGATGCAGCCGCCTCAAGCCGTCGCGGGAGGCAGCCCGGCCGCGGCCTTCGCGACGCGCCGGGCGCAGATCGAGGGTGTCGAGCGGGAGCTTCCGGTCTTCGACTTCACAGCGCTCGCCGCGGGACAGGAAATCGCCGGTCCGGCGATTGTCGAGAGCGACACGACCACCGTGCTCCTTCTGCCGGGCGACACGGCACGGATGGATGGGCACGGCTGGCTCGTCCTGGTGCTGCCAGGCGACTGACCACGATTCTGTCGACGACCACGTCCCTGAGCGAGCTGCTGAACCAGGTGGAAGCGGGCGAGGAAGTCGCCATCACACGGCACGGTAAGCCCGTGGCGCACATTCGATTAGGCGGCGCCGCGTAATGGCGCTCATGCGCCGGAAGCGCGCCACTTCAGGCGAAGTAAGGGCTTGTGACGAAATAAACGCTTCGAATGTCAAGCGACTGTCCGGTTGGGCTTTGGAACGAAGGTGTAGTTCCAATCTGGATGGAAGCGGTCGTAGCGAATATTGAGCTGACTGATCTGTTGATCAGAGACCTTGGCGCCCTTGGGATAGCTCGTGGCGTCAATGTCGCAGGCGATGGTCAGTCCGGAGGTTGTCGTGGTGGCGGCGATGAGCTGCACGATGACCTTGTGGGAGAGCAAAGGTTTGGCGCGCCAGTTCTGGGTAATGAAGGCGAACATGCGATGCTCGATGCGGTTCCACTTGCTGGTGCCAGGCGGGTGATGGGTGACGGTGATGGCGAGACCGGTCTGGTTGGCGAAGTTCTGCAACTCGACCTTCCAGAGGCGGACCCGAGCGCCATTGCTGCCACCGCAATCGGCAGTGATCAGCAGGCGCGTGGCCTTGGGATAGCGCTTGCGCCCCATGCGCCGCCACCAGCGACGAATGCTCTCGACGGCGAAGGTTGCGGTGTCATGGTTGATGCCGACACTGACCCAGCCTTCATTGGCGGCAATGTCGTAGACGCCGTAGGGGACCGCTCGACCCTTTCCCGGGATGACGAAGTCGTGCACGCGCACGGGCTGGGGTCGGCCTTTGCGCCGCAGCTCTCGGCCGGCAGTCCTGAAATCGCCGACCAGCTCCTTCTTCTTGGTGTCGACGGAGATGGCCGGTTGTCGGCACCGCCGGAAACGCTGGACCCGATCGTTGATGTGCTGGAACTGTGCATCGCGGTCAGGGTGCTGCTTGCCCTCGCGGGTCTTGGCGTTGGCTTGCAGGCTGAAGCCGAGGTCCTTGAGCAGGCGGCCGACCAGATTGGCGCTGACCCGGTAGCCCTGATCGGCCAACGCGGCGGCGAGATGGCGCTGACTGCGACTCACCCACAGCAGGTCGGCCTGCGGATCGCCTCGGGTGGCCGAGGCAACCAGATCGAGCAAGGCCTTGCGCAAGCCGGGCTGCTTGAGGGTCGCCGCCTTGCGACCACCGCCGCTGCGGCGGACGCGGCCGTATGGCCATTCGGCCGCTTCCTCGTCGAGCTCCTTCAGGCCGCGCCCGATCGTGCTGCGCGCTATCCCATCTTTCTCAACTGGAGCCATTGTTGAGGGAAAAACCCTTTAGAATCAAAGGGTGGAGCTTGAAGGTCTCCACTACAGAGTGGGGTCCCAGGTTAGGCCGCGGAAGTGGGAGGGGCAGAGATCTTGGGCGGCGGCTGAGGTGGGAGCTCGAGCTTGAGCTGGTGGAGCAGGATCTTTTGATCGGCGTTTGGCTCGGTGTGCCGGGTGATGACGAGGGTGCGTCCGTCGGTGGTAGGGAAGTGAACGTCGAGCATCTTGATGTCGGTGAACTTGTCGAGGACGGCGCGCGGGGTGAGGCCGCCGGCGAGAGTGCGCAGGCGGGCGCGCAGGGTGACGTGCAGGCAGTAAGCGATGAAGGCAACGAAGATGTGTGCCTCGATGCGCTGTTCGAGCTGATGGAAGATGGGCCGCAGCTGGAGATCGTGCTTGAGGTTCTTGAAGGCGGCCTCGATCTCGGTGAGCTGGATGTAGAACTGCCAGAGCTCGGCCGGTTGGCGATCGCCGAGATTGCTGCGCAGAAGATATCGGCCTTCACGCTGTCGGACGCGCCGCAGCTTGCTGCGGTTGAGGGCGTAGCTGAATGAGGCGCCACGCGGTGCCACCTCGACATCGATCAGGCGCCAGGCGGCGGGTGCCTTGGCGCGCGCGCCGCCGAGCTTCATGAGCAAGTCCTGGCGCTTGATCTTCTTCATCGCCGACAGTTCCGTGAGGCGAGCCCACAGCCCTTTGAGCTTGCGCCGGCGCATGGCGCGCTCCTTGTGCACGCGCTGCTCACTGCGGGCGAGCACGTAGAGTTCCGGCTCGTCGGCCAGCAGCTTGACGTCGACGCCCTGGCGCACGCTCTGCCACGGCTTGTCGAGCAGGGCTTTCTCGAGCTTGCTGAGCCGGCCCTTCGGTGTGCCGACCAGGTAGTGGACCGGCGGATCGGCTTGCCGCATCTCGGCCAGGACGGCCTCGCTGGGGATGCCGCGATCCATCACCCAGATGCGCTGCGCCTTGCCGTGCTGCGCCTCGATCTTGGCCAGAAAGTCGCGCAGCGTCGTGCTGTCGGCAGTGTTGCCGGCCAGCACCTCGTAGGCCAGCGGGAAGCCTTCCGGCGTGACCACCAGCGCGATCACCACCTGCACGCAATCACCGCGCTTGTCGCGGCTGTAGCCGTAGCGCCGCTTGTCGGTCTCGTTGTGCGGCGGCGCCGACTCGAAATAGGTGCTCGTCAGGTCGTACAGCAGGACCTCGAACTGCGCCCCGAACAAGTCCTGCCAGCGTTGCCGCAGATGGCTGAACAGGCCCTGCTTATGCTCGAGCAGCTTGTCCAGACAACGATACAGCGCATTCTTCTCGACCAGCGAATAGTCGGCGCCCAGCAGATCGCCCATCGCGCTCTGGCTGAACCACTGTCGATGCAGCCGCCACTCGCTGCCAGGATCGATCAGCCGATAGCACACCAACGTCTGCACGATGTCACACCAGCTCGTGCCCTCGCGCGAGTCTTCCAGGCGATCGGCCCAGAAGCGATCCAGCTCGAGCTCCTCGTAGAGATGGCAGGCCAACCAGCACGCACCCCATTGCCGCGGCCTATGAAGCTCCATCGCATCGAGGCGGACCTGCACACCATGACCACGGGCGTGCTCGGGGACACCGCGATCGGCCGGGAACAGCGCCAGCTGCGTGTGCCGCCGAGCGTCTTCGTCGAACGCATCGACCACCCGACACCAGGCTTCACGCTGACAGTCGTTGATCTCGCCGAGGTACAGCACCGGCCGCTGCACCACCTTGCCGCCGGCGCAGCGCTTGTTCTCGACGATGCTCCAATAGCGATGCTCTTTGCCATCTTTGAAGCGTCGGTTGGCGCGTAAGAACATGATGGGTAGGGATACTACCCCACACAATTAGTACACGAAAGAGACTAGGTCTCCACTACACATGATTGCCAACGCGCGGTCATTGAAATCGCTCACTTTTTTGCTTCTCATCACCCTCGAAATCGATGATTCCGAGGTCCAGTTGAGAAAGATGGGCTATGCCTGTGAGATGCGACACCATCGCGATGCCGCCGCGGCCCGCAGCGCGAGCCTCGCTGGCGGCGAACAAACGAAGCCCTCGCTCATCCAAGTGAGGCGCGACTGCCTCATAGCGCATACGAATGGCGTCCCAGTCGACCACTTCATCAATATATAGCGTTTCTCACCTGATCTTGCTCGAAATCCGGATTCTATTACTGCTTTATACAACCCGAATCGATTCGATTATTTCGTCACAGGCCCTAACCTCCGCCGACGTGGCGCTCATGCTCTTATTCCGATCCGCAATGCGTGTTTCCGCCATCCCGATGAGCGCCACACTCGGTCCGCAAGACGCTTCGCCTCACGAAGCGTCGGGTGCTATGCTCTCTGCCATGGACGCTGCGTCCCTCCTCGCACGCATTGCCGCCGAACCCGGGAAAATGGGCGGCAAGCCCGTGATCCGTGGCCGTCGCGTCACCCCCGCCATGGTCTTGATCATGCTTTCCAACGGCGTCAGCCGGGAAGCAGTCCTGGAGGCCTATCCTGTGCTCGAGCCGGAGGATATCGACGCCTGCCTGCTGTATGCCGCGCGTTTGAGCGAGATGGCAGCCGCCCGAGGTCTCACCATCCCCGCTGAATAGTGTGCGCGTCCTCGCTGATTCGAACATCGTGGCGCAAGCGGTGCGTGCCATGCGGGATGCGGGTCACGATGTCGCCTATGCCGGCGAACGCGCGGTCGATCCAGGCGATCAGGCTTTACTCGATGAAGCCGCCGCGAACGAGCGCGTCTTCATAACGAAGGACCACGACATCGGCGCCTTGGTCCATCGCGATCGACGATCGCATTGCGGCGTGCTGCTTCTGGACGACCTCGGTGATGCCGTGGCGGAGGCCTCCCTAATCCTGTTCACGCTCTCAACATATCGCAATCGATTGGAACGCCGCGAGTTTCTCAGGGCGACCGCCGCCGGGGTTCGCGGGGCTCCCAACGAAGCCGAAGAGCCCCTCACTGGTGGCCCTTCGGCGGAGGGGTGATGACGCCGGGCGTTCGGAAAGTATCGGCATCTGCGAGATTCTCTGCCTGTGTCACCAAAGGAGCTGCGACCTGCGCTCGTAGGGTCTCCAGGCTTGCCCGGCCGGCAACACCGGCGGCCGGGCTTCTCCATGGGCTGACGGTCCCTCGATGGTGCGGCTCAAGGGAACGATCGGACCGACACAGCAAGCAGGATCACCACGCTGGTGTCGGGATCGACCTGATAGAGAATGCGCAATGCCGGCCGCATCTCCATTCTGGCCGTTGTCATGACGAAATGTTCCGGGTGGCCGGCAAGCTCGACGCCGGCTTGAAATGGGTCCTGCACCCAACAGCGACCAACACGCGTCGAGGGCGTCAGCCGCGAGCGGCCACTTCGCCTCGATGACGCCGAAGTCCTTCTCGAAACTCGGTGTAACCTCGACGTTGCAGGGATGATCCCCGCGATCTCTCCGTTCCGATCTTTGCCGCCTCTTCCATCGCCCAGTCGAGATCTTCGTCATCGATCTCTGCCGGGAGGATGTTGATCGCCGTGTAGTATGGCATCACTTGGCCGAGGCTGGCAGCTTCCCATGCCCTGGTGTGACTGAACTCACTGATCGACTTGGCGGTGTTGTTTCGGCAGACAAAGTCGATGACGTCGCTCAGCAGGGAACGCTCGGCATCCGTGAGTCGCTGCAGTGGGGCGTCAGTCAGGGATGCGAAGGAGTGCTTGTCATAACCGAAGTACCACTCCCTGCTCTGTTGGATCCGGCCGGCTTGCTCCAGGTCCGACAGCGCTCGACGCAAGAACGATGCGCAGGGACCGAACTGCTGCTTTCGATACTCGGCCCTGGTGAGAGCGGTCCCTCGGCCTAAGAACCAAAGCATGTCGCTGAAGTAGAGCACCTTGTGCAGCTTGACCAAGCCAAGCTCATCAGGCCGTGTGTTCACGACGATGTAGTGAACGGCATCCTTGAACTTCTCCCGGTCGAACTGCTGGGGTGCCATCGTGGCCCTCCTGGGCTTGGCCCTCGACTTGGGGTCTCTAAGGGTGCGCTCCGATACGAAGATCGTCAACGAGCCGCAACCTTGGCTTGTTGCAGACGCTCGCAACGGCGAACTAGGCTAGAACGCCTTGGGAACATTGGAAACAGCAGGATGTAGGGACTCGCGGGAGCCTGAGGTGCTAGCAGTGACGCAGGCCGTCAAATATCCACCAACTGTCCACTCATTCGCGCGGGATGACTTATCGGTTTCTTGATGAAACTGAATGACCTGCCCGGCCCTGCCAGCCGGCAGCTGGTCCAGCCGCTGGTCGAACGCCATGCGGGTCACACGCCCAGCGCCAGTGTGGTCGGAAGTACATCAGCTTGGCCAATCGCCCGGAGATAGACCAAGAGTTGCTCGGAGTGTGGCGCTTTCAGGAAGTGGGGTGGCCTGATAGGGTCGCCTCCCTCCAAGGGGAGCGGGGGAGGGATCCCAATGCGATGCCGGCTCGTGAGCGCGGCCCTTCTGGCCCTGGCTGGGTGCGCGGCGACCTCACAGCAGACGGCCGATCGCGCCTATCCGCTGTACCAGGGCAAGCCGATCCGCAGCCTGATCGATCGCTGGGGGCCGCCCGAGGGATC
>NZ_JBGAKA010000083.1:0-23250 GCF_044224635.1 Reyranella sp.
GGGCCGAGCGCCAGGGCCGGGAAGAAGGTGAGGCCGCCGACGATCAGGATGACGCCGACGACCAGGCCGACGAACAGCGGGCCGTCGGTCGGGAAGGTGCCGGCCGAGGCGGGCACGATCTTCTTGGCGGCAAGCGAGCCCGCGATGGCGATCATCGGCACGATCATCAGGAAGCGGCCGATGAACATCGCGAGCCCGATCGTGGTATTGTAGAATAGCGTGTTGGCGCTGATGCCGGCAAATGCCGAGCCGTTGTTGCCGGTGCCCGAGGTGTAGGCGTAGAGAATCTCGGAGTAGCCGTGCGGTCCGGCGTTGGCCGGCCCGGCCAGGCCAGCCGGGACGACCGTGGCAATGGCGGAGAAGCCCAGGATGGAGAGCGGCAGGACGAGGATGGCGAGCAGCGCCATCTTCACTTCCTTGGCCTCGATCTTCTTGCCGAGATATTCAGGCGTGCGGCCCACCATCAGGCCGGCGATGAACACCGCGATGATGGCGAACAGTAGCATGCCGTAGAGCCCGGCGCCGACGCCGCCGACGATGATCTCGCCGAGCTGGATGTTGAACAGCGGAATCAGGCCGCCGAGCGGCGTGAAGCTGTCGTGCATCGAATTGACGGCGCCGCACGAGGCGTCGGTGGTGACGACGGCGAACAGCGCCGAGTTGGCGATGCCGAAGCGCACCTCCTTGCCTTCCATGTTGCCGCCGGCCTGCAGCGCCGTCGCTTTGGTGTCGACGCCGAGCTTGGCGATGTTGGGATTGCCGGCGCCTTCCGCCCAGTAGGAGACGAGGACGCCGCCCAGCCACAGCACGGCCATGACCGACAGCACCGCCCAGCCCTGCCGCTGGTTACCGACCATGCGGCCGAACACGTTGGTGAGCGCTGCGCCGATCGAGAAGATCAGCACGATCTGCACGAAATTGGTGATGGCGTTGGGGTTCTCGAATGGATGGGCGGAATTGGCGTTGAAGAAGCCGCCGCCGTTGGTGCCCAGCATCTTTATGACTTCCTGCGAGGCGACAGGCCCCTGGGCGATCACCTGCTTGGCGCCCTCGAGCGTCGTCGCCTCGGTGTAGGCGCCGAGGTTCTGCGGCATGCCCTGCCAGACGAAGAACAGGCCGACGACGATCGAGATCGGCAGCAGGACGTAGAGCGTGCAACGCGTCAGGTCGACCCAGAAATTGCCGATGCCCGTGGCCGAGCGGCGGGCGAAGCCGCGCACCAGGGCGAGCGCGAGCGCGATGCCGGTCGCCGCCGAGACGAAATTGTGCACGGTGAGCCCGGCCATCTGGACGAGGTAGCTCATCGTCGCTTCGGGCACGTAGGACTGCCAGTTGGTGTTGGTGTCGAAGCTCATCGCCGTGTTGAAGGCGAGGCTCTCCTCGACTGCTGACTGGCCGGCCGGGTTGAACGGCAGCATCGCCTGCAAGCGCATCAGCGCGTAGAGGCCCAGGAAGCCCGCGAGGCTGAACAGCAGCATCGACACCGCATAAGTGAGCCAGCCCTGGTCACGGCGCTCGTCGACGCCGCTCACCCAGTAGATGCCGCGTTCCACGGGACCCAATACCGGCGACAGGAACGTGCGCTCGCCGGCGAAGACGCGCGTCATGTAGCCGCCCAGCGGCTTGACGAGCAGGACGATCACGACCGCGAACAGCGCGATCTGGATCCAACCATCGAAAGTCATGGCTGCATTCCCCTCTAGAACCGCTCTGGCCGCAGCAGGGCGTAGACCAGGTAGACGAACAGGCCGAAGGTCACTCCGGCGCCGAGGATGTATTCGATCAGCATGGCGGCCTCCTCACAGCCGGTCGCAGGCGTAGGCATAGGCGATGGCGAGCACGAAGCTGCCGCAGCCGACGGCTATCAGGATGATGTCGAGCATGGAGGGCTCCCTGTTGGACGCGAGCGATGCCGCCGCGGACGAGTGCACGGGTGGATACGAAAGCGGACTGAAGCTCGATGCATGGTTGTCTCGCGGGCTGGCGAGGTCGGCGCAGGCCCGTGTGCCGATCGATCAGGCCCATCCTCGATCCCGATCAGGTGATGCCGAAGGCCTGCAGGGCAAGGCTGATGGCCAATGCCACGGCAAGGTGCACCGCAAGGATGATGCCGATCTCGCTCAGCACCTCTCGCACCGACGGGCCTGTCGGCGAACGTCCTTCGCTGGCCAAGGCCGGCGGGCGCGCGGGCATCCGCCGGAAGGCACCCGAAGGCCGGGAAGGGGGACTGAACGCTTTCATGATTGCCGGAAAGTGGATCGAAACCACGTAAGAATTCGACGCGGGAAACAGTCCCGGCGCATATGAATTCCATATAGGGCCGGGACAGCCGCCGATCGCAGGAAGTCTCCTCACAGTCGATAGGTGAGACGCTCATAAGCGATGTAGAGGCAGAACAGCACGAAGCCGACGGCGAGGGCGATGTCGAGCATGGGTAAACTCCTCGCTTGAGGAGATATCCGTGCGCCATAGGATTTCCAGCCGTCACAACGGAACTCGGCATAGGCAAAGCATAGGCATTCGACAGTCCCCGATATAGGCGCTGATCGCGGATGAACGAACCGCCGTCGATACCTGTCAATCGGATTATCGTTCGTTCGTGGAATCGGCAATTTCTTTATGAAATTCCTATATCGACATTCTCCCCCAGGAATGGATTTCCTAGATCGAGGAATGTTCTTGTCGGCGCTGCTTCAGGGGAGCAAACGATGAACAACAAGCTGCTCGGCGCGCTGATCGGAAGCGCCCTCTACGTCGCCATCGGAGGCGGCAGCGCTTTCGCGCAAGGTCAGCCTGTGCCGGCTCCGGCAACGACGCCTACGCCCACGACGACACCGCCCGCAACGCCAGCCGCGCCGCCTGAGAAGGAGACCTGGAAGGCCCCATTCGGCGGCACCTTCTCGGCAACCTTCACCTTCGCCACCGACTATTCCTACCGCGGCATCTCGCAGACGCAGCGCCAGGTCGCCGCCCAAGCGGCGTTCGGCTACGAGACCCCGTCCCTGTTGCTCGGACAGGACGCCGCGCTCAGCGCTTACCTCGGCGGGTGGGGCAGCAACGTGAACTTCCCGGGCACCGGCACCGCCGCCGAGGTCGACCTGCTAGCCGGCTTCAAGCTCAAGGCTCTCAGCGAAAAACTCACCGTCGACCTGGGCTATATCCGCTACAACTATCTCGGCGCCCCGGCCAACCTGTTCTACGACTTCAACGAGTTCGGCCTGGTCGCTGGCTACGACTTCGGCGTCGCCCAGGTGAGCGCCGCCGTGCGCTACAGCCCCAACTTCTTCGCCAACTCGGGCAACGCCTGGTACAAATGGGGTCAGGTCACCGTTCCGCTGTCCTTCATCAAGGTCAACGAGAACGTCGCGTTCAAGCTGTTCGGCACCATCGGCAACCAGTATGTCGAGCGGTACACCTTCTACGGCGTCCCCTCGGACAATTACTGGGACTGGCAGATCGGGCTCACCGCAAGCGTCTACGGGTTCGATCTCACTATCGCCTATGTCGACACCAACATCGACGTCCAGGGTTGCCTGAACACCTACAATTGCGAGGCGCGCGCCATCTTCACTCTCAGCAAGTCGTTCTGACCTTCTCATTCTCCCCCCAGCTTCGCTGGGGAGGTGTCTCGGTAATCCGAGACGGAGGGGTCAGGAGTTTCAGTGGGGCTTTCGACCCCTCCGTCCGCGAAGACGTGGACACCTCCCCAGCAGAGCTGGGGAGGAGAATGAAGTGAGCGCCACGGAGTGGCGCGCTCCCGGCGGAGAGCATGAGTCAGCGCGTGTGAACGGCCGATTTGGCCATTGACCGGGCATGCCTGCCACGCAATACCCGGCACATGAATCAGGGCATGCGCGGCCGCGATGACGACCGCTGACACAGGCGCCTCCCCCGCCCCCAACAAGCGGGCGGCGGCGCTGACGTTGGCGGCGCTCGGCGTGGTGTTCGGCGATATCGGCACCAGCCCGCTCTACACCGTCAAGGAGTGTTTCAGCGAGTTTACAGGCCTCAAGCCCACGCACGACAACGTGCTCGGCATCCTGTCGCTGATCACCTGGGCGCTGATCGTCATCGTGACGCTGAAGTATGTCGTCGTGGTCATGCGCGCCGACAATCGCGGCGAGGGCGGCGTGCTCGCCCTGATGGCGCTGGTGTCGCGCCAGTCGGGCATTCCCGAACGGCGGCGGCGCATCTACCTGATGCTGGGCATCGCCGGCGCCGCGCTGTTCTACGGCGACTGCCTGTTGACGCCGGCAGTCTCGGTGTTGAGTGCCGTCGAGGGCTTGCAGGTTGCCGCACCGAGCCTGCATGCGGCAGTGCTGCCGATTGCGCTCGGCGTGCTCTGCGCGCTGTTCGCCGTGCAGCGCTTCGGCACGGCCGGGGTCGGTCGCTGGTTCGGTCCGATCACGCTCGTCTGGTTCGTCGTGCTGTTCGTGCTCGGGGCCCGCCAGATCCTCTCGGCGCCCGGCGTGCTGGTCGCGCTGTCGCCGCACTATGCGATCGGCTTCGCGCTGACGCATGGCGTCGTCACCTTCCTCGCGCTGGGCGCGGTGACGCTCGCGGTGACCGGCGCCGAGGCGCTCTATGCCGACATGGGCCATTTCGGCCGCGAGCCGATCCGCCGTGCCTGGCTGTGGCTGGTGCTGCCGTCCCTGCTCGCAAACTACTACGGCCAGGGCGCCCTGCTGCTCGACGACCCGACCGCCATCGACAACCCGTTCTTCCGGCTGGCGCCCAACTGGGCGCTCTATCCCATGATCGCGCTGGCCACGGCGGCAACCGTGATCGCCTCACAGGCGACGATCTCCGGCGCCTTCTCGATGGCCCAGCAGGCCGCCCTGCTCGGCCTCAGCCCGCGCATTCACATCCAGCACACCTCGGCCAGCGAATTCGGGCAGATCTACGTGCCGGCGATCAACTGGCTGCAGCTCGCCGGCGTGGTGGCGCTGGCGGCGGCCTTCAAGTCGTCGAGCAACCTTGCGGCGGCCTACGGCATCGCGGTGACCGGCACCATGCTGGTCACCACCCTGCTCGTGCTGGCGATGGCGGTGCGCGGCTGGAAATGGCACTGGGGCTGGATCATCCCGGTGTTCGCGGCGTTCGTGATCGTCGACGGCACGCTGTTTGCCGCCAACATGCTGAAATTCACCGATGGCGGCTGGGTGCCGCTTGTCCTCGCCGGAGCGATCTTCGCCGCCATGTGGACCTGGCTGAAGGGCAGGATGGCGGTCGCGGCGCGCGAACACGAGCATGCCCTGCCGATCGAGACCCTGCTCGGCAGCATCGGCCCGGGCCGCGTGCATCGCCCGCAGGGCGCGGCCGTCTACCTGACGGCGTTCTCGGACAACGCCCCCAATTCGCTGCTGCATAACCTCAAGCACAACGAGGTGCTGCACGAGCATGTCGTGCTGCTCACCGTCGCCGTGCCGGACGAGCCCTACGTGGCGCCGGACCAGCGCTCCACGGTGACGCATCTCGGCAAGGGCGTGCACCGCGTGGTGCTGAGCTACGGCTTCATGGAGCAGCCCGACGTGCCGCGCGATCTGGCGCGGCTGGCCGACAAGGGCGTGCCGATCGATCCCATGCGCACGTCGTATTTCGTCGGCCGCAACAGCTTCGTCGGCGGCACCCGGCCGCTGCTGCCACGGTGGCAGCAGAAGCTGTTCCTGGCGCTGTCCCGCTTCGCCGCAAGCGCCGGCGACTTCTTCGGCCTGCCGACCAACCGCGTCATCGAGCTGGGCAGCCGAATCGAGATTTAATCAATCCTACACCGGCGGATCGTCCGAGCTCGCGCGGACGCCGACGATCACGTCCTGGAAGTCGTTGTCGCCCGAGCTCGTCGGCAGATCCTCGAAGCCGATCTGCAGCTCGCGGCCGCCCGGCGCCACGCCAGACAGGACCTGCACTGCGTCGCCCGGATTGAGGGTCGCGAACGTATGGAAGATCACGGCGCCGGCGAGATCGCCGCGAGTCGCGCTGTGCAGCACCGGCGCGGCGCCGGCATCGAGATCAGCCGGGCTCGACGAGCCTGCTGCGGCCACGAAGGAGAGATCGTCGGGCAGGACGCCGAAACGATCGAAGCCGTCCTGGACCAAAAAGAAGCCGATCCGTTCGCCGTCGCCCGGCGTGCCGAGATCGACCGTGCGCGCGCCCGCCGGCACGGCGAGCGTGTTGGCAAACAGGATCTCGACATCGACGATGGTTCCGTCGGCGGCGACCCTGTAGACGCCCAGCGTATTGCTGTGCAGCGACACCGCCGACTTGAAGTCAAGCGTGAAGCGGACCGATCCGTCACCCGCCAGGAACGGCTCGTTGGCGATGCCGTTGACCGCCCCCGGCGCGACGGCGGTTGCTTCCGCCAGCGTGGGCAGATGCTCGACGAAGCTCAGCAGCGTGTGCTCCCCGCCATCGGAGCCGCGCGCGACCGTCATGAACTCGCCGCCGGAGAAATTTCCATTGAGCTCGAACGAGGATCCGCCGGCGCTGAGCGTCGTCTTCCCCGCCGCGAAAGTTACGGCGAGATTCGAGCGGCTGATCAGGGCATCGACGATGTCCAGCGCATCGCCGGTGCCGAACCCCGAAATCCTGTCGCCCGCCAGGTCGCCGAGAACGTCACGCAGACGGTCCGAGCCGGTGCCGAGATCAATGACGTCACTGCCGGCGCCGCCGTGAACCGCGTCGTCGCCCGCGCCGGCGCTCAGCGTATCGTTGCCGCCCCCGCTGAAGAGCTTGTCGAGTCCGTTGCCGCCCTGGATGACGTCGTCTCCCAGCTGGCCCAACAACGTGTCGTCGCCATCCCCGCCGTTGATGGTGTCGTTGCCGGAGGCTCCGCCGAACACGTCGGCGTCAGGCGTGCCCGCGAACGACCGGTTGGCATCGACACCGTCATCGACCGAGAGGCTGCCGAACAAGCCCTCCGCCTCCTCGTCCGGCCCGGCGGTGAAATACAGGCTGTCGGCACGGCCGAGGCTGGCGCCGTTGCCGAACGCGATGTCCCACAGGCCGTCGATCGAGGCGGGATCGCCCTGCTCATCGAGCAGATAGCCCTGCGGCTCGAGCGTGGCGATGTCGAGCGCCAGGATTCGCCCGTCGCCGAAATTACCCACGAGAAGCGTGTTGCTGTAGGGGCCGAAATCGGCCGGCGCGAGGGCGACGCCCCAGGGCGCGTTGAGCAGGCCGCCGGCATCGCCGGCGCGCAGGAAGGTGCCGTCGATGTCGAACTTGGCGACGAAGCCGTCGGTCGATTCCTCTTCGCCGCCCTCGGCGTTCGCCACCTTGGCATAGGCGACGATCAGCACCTCGCGATCGAGGCTGGCGTCGAACACACGCTCGATGTTGAAGGGCGCGAACTCCGCGCCGTCGCGCCCGCCCGGCACCTGTAGCTCGAAAGTGATGCTCGTCACCGGCTGCCAGTGCGCATCGAAGACATCGATGCGCCCCTGGGAGAAGTTGGCGGCGTAGAGGAGGTTGCCCGTCCCCGTCTCGGCGCTGACCGTGACACCCTTGTAGATGGCGCCGCTGTCGGAATTGTCGACGACGACGGCGAAGGCATTCATGCGTTGCGCGGGCGTGCCGCCGGACTCGCCCCAGGCTGCGATCGTTCCGTCCTCGCTGACCGTGATGAACCGCGCGGGCACGTCGTTCAGAGGAACGCCGGTCAGGCTGGTGCCGTCGACCAGGAAGTCCGTCGTGCTGCCGCTGAAGACCTGGCCGGTGGGATTGGAGGGCGGCGCCTCGCTGAGCGGCGTCGGCGTGGGCGGCGGCAGCGGCACCCCGTCGTGGCTCGGCGGATCGATCGCCACGTCGACGGGATCATTATCGGGATCGCCGGGAACCGCCACCACAGACAGGCCGTCCTGTCCGAACGGCACGGTGTCGGAGTCGCCGACATAGAGTGTCACCCGCGCGGTGTCGGTATTGGCAATCCACCAATGGCCACCGGCACCCGCCGGGCGCAGCGCCAGGCCCCATGCGTTGATGAAGGCCGGGTCGAACAGTTCGGCGTCGTCGGCAGGACGGCTGGAAACGAGGTTTACCTGACTGGTGTCGCTGGACATGCAAGCTCTCCGTCTGTCGCTGGAAGTCGAGTCGTTGGCGATGGCGCCAGGCGTTGGACGCGCCTGCCCTCGGTCCGTGATGGAATCGACGTCAGGGTCCTGCGGGACGGAGATGGGACCCTGTTGGAGGATTTGCGCTTGGCGTCAGCGTCGATTGCCGAGCCCAGAGCCTGCTCGATGGCGAGCAGCCCCTACCACTCGCCGCAACCGAAGCGCAGCAGGTTGCCGTGCGGGTCGTGGATGTAGAACTCCTTCATGTTCCACGGCCGCACCTCGAAGGGCGACAGGCCGGGGACGTTGTTGCGGCGAAACTCCTCGAACAGCGCTGGCACCTGGCCGCCGCGGATGTAGCAGGACGTGTTCTCCGGAAACTGCCGGTCGTCGGTCTTCCAGAAGTGCAGTTCCATGTCGTCGCGCTTGACGATCAGGTAG
Source organism: Reyranella sp. (assembly GCF_044224635.1). GTDB lineage: Bacteria > Pseudomonadota > Alphaproteobacteria > Reyranellales > Reyranellaceae > Reyranella. The sequence continues at coordinate 8,490 of NZ_JBGAKA010000083.1, forward strand.
CTCGCCTCGACGTAGTCGCTGGAGAAGCCGAGCCGATCGACATAGAAGGCCCGCGTCACCTCGATATCGAGCGACGCCAGGATCGGGATGCAGCGCGCCGGATCGGCGATCATGCGTCGAACGCGGTGAGCGATACGGCGCCGCTCGCCGGCGGCTGCAGGCCGCGCGCCAGGAAGTCGGCGAGGCGGGCGAAGATGCGGCCGGCCTCGGGGCAGCCGACATCCTGCACCACCGTCTCCGCGGCGACGTTCAGCAGTGCGTTGGCGGCGAGGTCGCGGCACTCGGCCGGCAGGTCGTCGACGGCGTCCGAGATCAGGCGCATGGCGCGCTGCAGATCGGCAAGGCGGTCGGGCCGTGAGATGCTCATGGTCAGTTGAGCCTCCCCGCAGCGGCGCCGGGCAGCGGCGCCAGTCGCAGGCCGGCGCTCGCCAGCGCGACGGCGAACGCCTTCAGACGGACCGCGGCGACACGTGACGCGGTGGGCGCCATCAGGACGTCGAGCGAAGCCATCAGCGGCTGGTCGTAGTCAGCCTGCGCGAGGCCGCACAAGGCGACGAGCGTCGCCTCGTCGCGACTGACCGAGGAGCAGGTCGGCTGATGAATCTCCATTGCCCGTCGCGCGCCGAACAGGAACGCATCCATGGCGATGGCGAAATCGGGCAGCACCTCGAGCAAGCCGGCAAGCTTGAAGCCGCGATGCAGGATCGAGCCCTCGCACGGCAGGCTGTGCTCCTGCTGCCACTGCCGCACCGCCCATAGCACGAAGCGATCGCCGATCGGCATGACGCAGGCGCAGCCGGGCCGCCCGCAGCCCGCGCGCAGGTCGGACTGAAAGGGCGCATGCCGTTGTTCCGCTGGTCTTTCCATGGCCTCACCGAAAGTTGAATGCGGTTGACAATGTGGCAGTATTGTGCGATTGCGACTCATTCGCAATTCAAAAGTGAAAGGAGCTGCGAAGGCCATGAGCCAGCCACCGCGCCAGGCACGGCCGGACGGAAATGGGGGAGAACTGATTTCCGATCCGGCTGTCCCGGTCGTCGACAGCACCACTTTGATGTGCGGCAAGCGCGAGCTGCTGATCCGACACGGCGCCGACACCTACCGATTGAGGCTCACCGCTTCCAACAAGCTGATCCTCACGAAGTAAACGTACCCGAGGGACCATCCCTCCTCGGTCAAACTGCCCAGCCAGCCGATCCTTCCGATCTGCAGCCAGCCAGGCGCCCTTTTTTCGTCTTGGGGGACCCTGGCATGAAAGCCCAATCATTAGTCGCAATGCTGCTCGCCACCACGGCACTCGGTGGCATCGCCGCCCTGCCCTTGCGCGCGCAGACACCGCCGGCGCAGACACCAAGTCCAACCAATCCGCCGCCCGCCACCACGACTCAGGCACCGACTCAAGCGCCGACAACCGAACCGACGCAGCTCGATGCGGTGACGACGGCCGCGACGCGCACGCGGCGAACGCTGCTCGACGTGCCGGCCACCGTGTCGGTGACGACATCGGAAGATATCGAGCGCGAGAACATGCAGGACATCCGCGACCTGACGCGCAACGAGCCGGGCGTCACGGTCGGCAACAATCCCAATCGCGCCGGCTTCCAGAACTTCCTCATCCGTGGCATCGGCGGCAACCGCGTGCTGCTGATGATCGACGGCATGCGCCAGCCCGATTTCCCCGACAGCAACCAGGGCGCCGGCACCTACACGCGCGAGCAGCCCGACCTCGAGGACATCAAGCGGGTCGAGATCATCCGCGGCCCGGCCTCGGCGCTCTACGGCTCGGACGCGCTGGGCGGCGTGGTCGCCTACATCACCAAGGATCCGCGCGATTACCTGCGCGACGGCAAAGACGTCTACGCCTCGGTGAAGGGCGCCTACAGCGGCGCCAACCAGCAATTCGCCGAGTCCTTCACCGGGGCGGTTCGTGCCGGGCCTGTCGAGCTCATGGGCATCTACACGCGGCGCGACGGCCATGAGTTCTACCCGGCGCAGACGACGGTCACCCCTAATCCGACGAGCTGGTACAGCAACGACTTCTTCGCCAAGCTGGTGCTGCGGCCGACCGAGGTCGACACGATCCGCATCCAGGGCGCGTACACCCAGGGCCAGCAGAGCACGCAGATGCTGTCCGGCGTCGGCAACTTCCCCGCGCTCTTCGCCCGCATCTTCGACGAATGGGGCCAGGACTACACCCAGACCTATCGCATCGCCGCCCAGTGGCAGCACAACGCGCCGATCGGCTTCGTCGACCGCATCGACTTCCTGGCCTACTTCAACTCGACCTACACCCAGGCCGACACCTACCAGCTGCGCGGCGCCGCCGGCGGCCCGATCCCGACCAACGCCCGGACCTCGCAGTTCTATTACAACCAGAACGTCACCGGCGCCGAGCTGCAGCTCGGCACCGATGCCCAGATCGGCGACACGCGCAACGTCTTCACCTATGGGCTGAGCTTCGCCTACACCACGACGACGCGGCCGCGCGACCGCTTCCAGATCACGCTGGCGACCGGCGCGCGCACGCAGAATGTCGGCGGCGAGCTGTTCCCCAACAAGAACTTCCCCGACACCCAGACGATCCAGGCCGGCGCCTACATCCAGGATGAGATCACCGCCCTCGACGGCAAGCTGACGCTCCTGCCGGCGGTACGCCTCGACTACTACCAGCTCAATCCGATGCCCGACAGCTACTTCTGGAACTCGACGGGCGCCACGCTGAATGTCGTTCCGTCATCCAGCACCTACTTCTCGGCCTCGCCCAAGCTCGGCGCGATCTATCGCTTCAGTGACACCTACTCGGCCTACTTCCAGTACGCGACCGGCTTTCGTGCGCCGCCCTACGACAATGCCAACTTCGGCTTCACCAACGCCGCCTCGTTCTACCAGATCCTGCCTAACGCCAACCTGAAGCCGGAAACCGCCAACAGCTTCGAGATCGGCTATCGCGGCAACTACGCCAACGGCTCGAGCTGGCAGCTCACCGGCTTCTACAACCTCTACAACAACTTCCTCGAGACGGTAGTGGTTGGCATGAACGGACCGGTCACCCTGTTCCAGTACGTCAACCTGACCAACGTGACGATCTGGGGCGTCGAGGCGCGCGGCGAGTATCGCTTCACGCCGGACTGGGCCGTCCTGGGTTGGACCGCGTTCGCGCAGGGCACAGACCAGCGCACCGGCCTGCCGGTCGATTCGGTGGCGCCGTGGGCCACCCAGGCGCGCATCCGTTACGGCTCGGTCGAACGCGGCCTCAATGCGCAGCTGATCGGCACCATGGTGGCGCAGCACAACATGGTGAGCAGCCCGTTCTTCTTCCAGACGCCGGCCTACTTCAACCTCGACGCGACGGTAGGCTACACGCTGGGCAGCTACTTCAAGGTCAATGCCGGTCTCTTCAACATCACCAACGCCAAGTACTGGAACTCGGCCGACGTGATCGGCCTCACCTACAACAACCCGCAGCTCGACCTCTACGCCGCACCGGGCCGCTATGTCGGCGTCAACTTCACGGCAAGATGGTAAGGCTCAGTCGACCCGACGGCGGACGGCCGCCTCGGCCGGCGACGCGCCCTTCGCGCTCGTCGCTGGCCTTGTCGCTGGCGCTGCACGGGTTGATCGCCTTGCCTCTGCTCGCTGCCGGGTCGACCGGCAGCGCCTCGACCGACCAGCCGGCGTTGATCGTCGATGTGGCAATGATCTCCTCGACATCGACTGCCGCCGCCGCCGACGCCAACGACGCGGCCTCCGAGCCAACCACGCCGGCCGAGCCGGCGAAGCAGTCCGCTGCCCGGCCCGACGTCCTTCTGCCGCCGCCGGAGGAACCGCCGCCCATCGACACCTCGACGATGACCGTCGAGCGACCGACGCCCACCATCGAACGGGAATCAAAACCCATCGAGCGGGAGACAAGAGCAGTCGAACGTGAGACAAGGATTGATCTGACACCCCCCGAGGAGCCGCCGCCACTCGACACGGCAACCTTGAAGGTGGAGCGTGAGATCCGGATCGACCTGGCGCCGGCAGAGGAACCACCGGCGCTCGACACGTCGACTCTCAAGCCGGTCGAGCCGCCCAGGCCGAAGCCTGCGCCCGCCCCTCCGCCCAAGCCGTCCCCGCCGGCGCAAGCCGCAAGGGCCGATTCTCCGCGCGCCGGGGACCCTCGTCCTCCTGGCAGCCCGGCCGCGCCGGCTGGCGCGCCACCCGCGAATTTCGGCACGGCGAACGATGCCCAGCGGGCGGCGGCCGGCTTTCTGCCTGCCCCGGCCATCGTCTGGGAAGGCAAGCCGCGCTTCCGCCATCCGCCGACGCCCGCCGCCTATCCGCCGCGCGCCATCGAGCTCAACCAGCAGGGCGAGGCCCTGGTGCGGGTGCGCCTCGACACGGCCGGCACCGCGGTCGAGATCGTCCTGCATCGCAGCAGCGGCCACCACGCCCTCGACAGCGCCGCATTGGCAGCGGTCCGCAGCTGGCACTTCCTGCCGGCCATGCGCGACGGCAGGCCCGTTCCCTCCTGGGTCGAAATCCCGGTCCGTTTCCATCTGCGTTGAAGGAGAACCACATGCAACCGTCCCCCCCGACCAGGCTCGCCGAGCGCTGGAGCCAGTTGCGCAGCGAGAAGCCCACCCTGCGCATCCGCGACGCCGCGGTCGCGCTGGGCGTCAGCGAGGCCGAGCTGGTGGCGCTGGGTGTCGGCAAGACGGCGACTCCTCTCGCCAACGACTGGCGGGGGCTGCTCAACGCGCTGCCGGCGGTCGGCCGGGTGATGTGCCTGACGCGCAACGAGCACTGCGTGCATGAACGCCACGGCCGCTTCGAGGACGTCCAGGTCGGCGGTCCGCACGGCCTGGTGCTCGGGCCTGACATCGACCTTCGCCTGTTCCTCGGCAACTGGCGCTACGGTTTTGCCGTGCGCGAGCCGCTCAAGCAGGGCGAGCGGCTGAGCCTGCAGTTCTTCGATGCGGCCGGCGACGCCGTGCACAAGATCTACGCCACCGAGGAGACCGATCGGCCGGCCTTCGACGCGCTGATCGCGCGTCACCGCGCCGACGCCCCGGCGAGCCTGGCCCTCGCGCCGCGCCCCGGCGAGGCCGTCGACCGCGCCGACTCGGAGATCGACCTCGATGGCCTGCGCCAGGCGTGGCGGGCGATGACGGACACGCACGAGTTCTTCGGCATGCTGGGCAAGTTCAAGGTCGGCCGCGTACAGGCGCTGCGCCTGGTCGGCGAGGAATTCTCGCGCGAGCTGCCGGCGCGCTCGCTGCGCGCTGCGCTGGAGACGGCGAGTGCCGGGGCCGTGCCGATCATGATCTTCGTCGGCAACCGCGGTTGCATCCAGATCCACAGCGGCCCGATCGAGCGCCTGCTCGAGGTGCCGGGCTGGTTCAACATCGTCGATCCGGCGTTCAACCTGCATCTGCGCGACGCCGGCGTCGCCCGCGTGTTCTCGGTGCGCAAGCCGACCGACGACGGCATCGTGACCTCGATCGAGGCGTTCGATGCGCTCGACCGAAACATCCTGCTCATGTTCGGCGCACGCAAGCCGGGCAAGCCCGAGCTCGAGGAGTGGCGCGCCCTGGTCGCCGGGATCGAGAAGCAGGCGGCGTCGTGACTGGCGAGGAGCACGGCCTTCCGCTGGGAGCGCGCCACTGCTTCTCCTCCCCAGCTTCGCTGGGGAGGTGTCGCCGTCATACGGCGACGGAGGGGTCATGAGCAGCGGGACTGAGGCCCATGACCCCTCCGTCCGCGAAGACGCGGACACCTCCCCAGCGAAGCTGGGGAGGAAAGCCACGCCCGTCGGGCTCACACGCCGCACCGCGTTGATCGCGGCCGCCGCCGCGGCGACGTTCGCCGCGCCGTCCGCGCGCGCCGAGAAGATGCCGCGCATCGTCTCGATCGGCAGCTCGCTCACCGAGATCATCTACGCACTCGGCGCAGAAAGTCTGCTGGTCGGCGTCGATACGACCAGCCTGTTCCCCGCCGAAGCGCGCGCCCTGCCGCAGGTCGGTTACATGCGTGCCCTGTCGGCCGAGGGCGTGCTGTCGCTGAAGCCCAGCCTGATCCTCGCCACCACGGCAGCGGGCCCGGCCACGACTCTCGAGCAGCTGCGCAGCACCGGCATCGAGGTGCTGGTCCTGCCCGACCGTTACGACTACGACAGCGTGGTCGCCAAGATCGCCGCGGTCGGCAAGGTCACCGGCAAATCGGCCGAGGCCGAGGCCATGATCGCGCGCGGCCGCGCCGAGATGGAGTCGCTGTCGGCGCGCCTCGCCAGGGCGGGCAACAAGCCGCGCGTGCTGTTCCTGCTGTCGATGGGCGGCGGCGCGCCGCAGGCCGCCGGCCGCGACACGGCGGCGGATGGAATCATCAAGCTGGCCGGCGGCGTCAACGCCATCGACGGCTATGCCGGCTACCGGCCGCTCACGCCCGAAGCGGTCATCGCCTCGCGCGCCGATTTCGTGCTGGTGACGCGCCAGACCGTCGACGCGCTGGGCGGCGTCAAGGCGATCCTCGACCAGCCGGCGATCAGCCGTACGCCGGCGGGGCGCGACGGCAAGGTGGTGCAGTTCGACGCGCTGCTGCTGCTGGGCTTCGGCCCGCGCACGCCGCAGGCGGCCGAGGAGCTGGCGAGCGCGCTTCACCCCGATCTCGTCCGCACGCGGTGAGCGCTCCCGCCTTGGGCGTCGCCTTGCGGCGGCCGATCCCGCTGTTTGCGCTTGCAGCTCTGCTGAGCGTGCTGGGTGGCCTGTGCATCGGCGCCTTCCCGGTGAGCGTCGCCGACCTGCTGTCGGCAATCGGTCTTTCCAGCGCGCCGATCGACGACACCACGGCGACGGTGCTCTACGCCATCCGTGCGCCGCGCGTGCTGGCGGCCTTTGCCGTCGGCGCGGCGCTGGCGGCCGGCGGGGCGGCGATGCAGAGCCTGTTCCGCAACCCGCTGGCCGATCCCGGCCTGCTCGGCGTGTCGAGCGGGGCAGCGCTCGCCGCCGTGACGGTCATCGTGCTGGGCGAGAAGGTGATGCACATCGTGCCGCCGCCGCTCAAGCCGTGGCTGCTGCCGGTCGCGGCCTTCCTGGGCGGCCTCGCGGCGACGATCGTCGTCTACCGGCTGGCGGCACGCGACGGCATCACCCTGGTCGGCACGCTGCTGCTGGCCGGCATCGCCATCAATGCCATCGCCGCGGCCGGCATCGGCATGCTGGTGTTCATCGCCGACGAGCAGCAGCTGCGCACGCTGATCTTCTGGACCATGGGCGGCTTCGGCGCCGTCACCTGGGTGGCCATCCTGCCCACTTTGCTGGTGCTGGCGGTCGCCGTGCCGACCCTGCTGCCGGCCGCCCATCTGCTCGACGCCCTGGCGCTGGGCGAACGCGAGGCGGGCCATGTCGGCGTCGACGTCGAACGGCTGAAGCGGCGCCTGGTGACGCAGGTCGCGCTGGCGGTCGGCGCCAGCGTGGCGATCTCGGGAACCGTCGGCTTCGTCGGCCTGGTCGCGCCGCACATCGTGCGCCTGCTGCTGGGACCGGCGCATCGCACCCTGCTGCCCGCCGCGGCCCTGTTCGGCGGCGCCTTCGTGGTGCTGGCCGACGCGCTCGCCCGCACCGTCGTCTCGCCGGCCGAGCTGCCGATCGGCGTGCTGACCGCCCTGGTCGGCGGGCCGTTCTTCCTCTGGCTGCTGGCCGGCCGCGCTGCCCGGGGTGGCCTGTGAACCTGCTGCAGGCACAATCCATCGCGGTGCGCGTCGGCGCCAAGGTGCTGATCGAGGACATCTCGCTCGCTCTGGCGCCCGGCGAGTTTCTGGCCGTGCTCGGGCCGAACGGCGCCGGCAAGAGCACCCTGCTGGGCGCGATCGCCGGCGATCGCGCGGTGGCGAGCGGCGTCGTGCTGCTCGACGACAAGCCGGTCGGGCAGTGGAACAAGCTGGCGCTGGCGCGGCGGCGCGCCGTGCTGCCGCAGCATTCGGCGGTGGCTTTCGACTTCACCGGGATGCAGATCGCCACCCTCGGCCTGCTCGCCCATCGCGACCGGCTGTCGGAACGGCAGATGCGCGCCCTGGCCGAACGGGCATTGGACGAAACCGAGGCGCTCGCCTTCGCCGACAGGTCCTACACGGTGCTCTCCGGCGGCGAGCGCCAGCGCGTGCAGCTGGCCCGCGTGCTGGCGCAATGCGACGCCGATCCGGCGGTCCGGCCTTTCCTGCTGCTCGACGAGCCGATCACCGGCCTCGATCTCGCCCATCAGCATGCCGCGCTGGCGAGCGCCCGCCGCCGCGCCGACCGCGGCCTGGGCGTGCTCGCGGTGCTTCATGACATCAACATGGCGGCACGCTACGCCGACCGCGTCGCCATCCTCGAGAACGGCCGCATGAGCGCCCTCGGCGCCAGCGAGGCCATGCTGACGCCGGAGCGGCTGTCGGCGGTGTTCGCCACACCCATCGTGAAAATTTCCGCCGGCGGCGAAATCGCGTTTCTGAGCCCGGGGGCCGGGCACTAGAGCCCGCGGCGCTCATCTTCGTTCTCCTCCCCAGCGAAGCTGGGGAGGTGTCGGCGTCTTCGCCGACGGAGGGGTCAAGAGCACAGGAGTGGTTGCTCATGCCCCCTCCGTCCGCGATTACGCGGACACCTCCCCAGCAGAGCTGGGGAGGAAAAGAAGACGCGACGAAAACACGACGGTCACCACAAGGTCACTTCTGCGGGCGCCGGCAACAAGCACCATCAATATCATCGCCAAAGCGCGGGCAATTGGACATAAACAAGCCGGATTTACTGGCTGATATTGGGGGTCATGGACGACCGTCCCACCCTGATCGTGACCACGCGCCTCAGCGTACGGCCCCTCGGCGTGCGCGGCGATCCGCTGCACGCGGTTGCGAGCCAGCTTCTTGCCGTCATCCGTCGTCGCCTGGGCGATGGGCCTGCGAACCTCCTGGCCGATCCGCAGCTGCGCGAGAACAGCAACGGCATCGACTGGTACGCCGCGCGTTCCGGTCCGGTGCAGCGTCTCGCCGATCTCGGCGAGAGCGAGCGTGCCCAGGCGCTGGCCACGGTCGAGCAGCATCTCGAGGCGATCCGCCGGCTTGCCGCGCAATTGCAGGCGCCGACGGCGGCCGACGAAGCCCGTCTGATCGGCCGCTCGCTCGAGCTTGCGACCCGGCGCCCGTCCGACGACTTCATCTATATGGTCGATGGCGAGCCGGTGATCGTCGCCTGGGGCTACGAGGCCGATGCCGTGGCGAGCCTGCAGCCCGTCGCCTTGCCCATGGTGCCGCGGCCTGCGCAGATCGCGACCGCCACCACCGGTGCCACGACCTTGGCCAGCGTGCCCGCCGTGCCGGCGGCGCGGCTTGCCTGGGCGCCGTGGCTCAGCGCCCTGCTGTTCGGGCTGCTGCTGCTCCTGCTCCTCCTCGCAACGTCGTGGCTGATGCGCGCCTGCGCCCCCATCGGGCCCGACGTCACCATCGCGACGCACGAAACACCGGCGCTGCCGCCGCCCGAAGCGCCACCCGACCCGACGCCGCTGTTGAAGGCCTCGCTGGACAATGCCGAGGCCAACGAGGGCAAGCTCAAGACCGAGCTGGCCGCGCTCGAAACAGAGCTCAAGAACAAGATCGCGGCCTGCAAGCCGATCGAGCCGCCCAAGCCGCCACCCCCGCCTCCACCGCCGGCGGCGGCTGCCAAGCCGCCCGCGCCTCCGCCGCCTCCCCCACCGCAGCAGCATCAGCCGCCGCCGCAACAGCAGGCGTCGCTGCCGCCGGCGCCCTCGATCAACCGCCCGCCGCCGGGCCAATTGCCATGCAACTGGTCAGGCGACTCGGGTGGCGAAGGCGTGACGCGCAATCGCCACTATCTCGGCGACAGGCCGGGCTTCGTCGGCATCAACTACAATCTCTACGTCAAGCCCGACGACATCAGGGTGGTGTATCGTGGCCAGGTGATTGCCGGCACCGGCGGCCCGCGCAGTGGCCGCGGCGGCTTCGGCTTCGATTGGAAGCCGGTGGCCGGGGATTATTCGGTCGATGTGATCGTAACGGGGGAGATGTGGGGTACGCGCTGGACGTACGCCATGGTCTGCCCACGCTGAGAAAACAGGGCTAGGGAATCCGGATGGCCGCAGGACCCCTTCTCGTCAGTGAACCGCTGCAGCGCTATCGTGCGCTCGGCATGGCGGGCGACCCCGTGTGGCGCGCCGCCGGCCAGCTGCGCACCGCCGTGACGGCCCGCCTGTCGCGCCGCCACGCCGATCTGCTGGCGATCCCCGAGGTCGATCCGACCGGGCGCCAGATCGACTGGTATGCCCCGTTCGATGGCACGGTGCGCGGCCTCGCCGATCTCAACGAGGCGGAACGGACCGCCGTGCTCGACGAGGTTCGTCGCCTGCACGACGACATGACCAGCCTCGCCGAGGCGATGGAGGCGCCCGCGCGGTCGGGCGCCGAGCGCAATTTCGCCCGCCTGCTGCGTCATGCCCTGACGGCTCCGGGCGAGGACACGCTCTACGTCGTCGACGGCAAGCCGGTCATGACGTTCTGGGGCTTCAGCGCCGACGCCGCCCTTCCCGGTTCCTTCCTCGCCAGTCCGCCGGTTGTTGCGTCGGGACCGCGGCCGGCTCTCACGGCGCAACTGGCGCCGCAAGCCGTGCTCGCCAGCGCACCCGCCGCGGCAGTTGTCGGCGCCCGCTCGACCTGGTGGCAGTGGCTGTTGCTCGCCGTGCTGCTGCTTCTCCTGCTGGCGTTTGCCGCCTGGCTGGTACGGCCCTATCTGCCGCGCCTCGAACCCGTGCTCGAAGCCGAGGCGCGCGAGCGCGCGCTCGGCATGTCGGTGCGCCAACCGGCCGAGCTGCAGAAAGCCCGCGTCGACACCCTGCAGCGCGACAGCGAGGCGCTGCGCCTCGAGCTGGCACGCCTGACCGACGAGCTGGCGCGGCGCGGCGGCGATTGCGCCGCGGGCCTGGTCGTGCCGGGCGGCGTGATCGTCGGCAATGCGCCGATCGAACGCGGCGCGGCGCCCGACGGCCCCGATATCGCCGCCCTCGACAAGGGCACCGGTCCCGACAAGGGCATGGGGCCGGGCGACGAGGCCACCAAGGATCGCGGCAAAGACCAGGGTCTGAAGGACCAGGGCCGAGGCGGCCCGGACGAGAAGAACCTCGACAAGAACGCCGACAGGGGCGGCCCCAACAACGATCGCCTGGACGACAAGAACGACAGGAACAAGGGCGCCAATGCTCCCAAGGACGAGCCCAAGCCCATGGTCGTGCCGCCCGACGCCAAGCAGAAGCAGGATCTCGCCTTCCTGAAGGGCGACTGGCGCTCGCGCACCGGGCTTGCCACGGCGACCGGCGAGCGCGACATCCGGCCGACCTACACCCTGGACGACAAGGGCAAGGGCAAGGTGAGCTTCACCCAGAAAAACGGCAGCGTCTGCGAGGCACCGGCCGAGGCGCGCTGGAACGGCGACAAGCTCACCATCGAGGAGAAGGCCAATCCCAAATGCGCCGACGGGCGGACCTACGCGCGCAACACGGTGAATTGCGAGGTCGGCGCCGACGGCGTGGCGAAGTGCAGCGGCAGCCAGCCGGGGGATTCGCGGAGCTATCGGGTGCAGATCGGCCGTTGACATCTTACATTCGAAGCCCAGCCTTTACATCTGACATGAGCGATCTCGCCCGCCTGCCGAGCTATCCCAGCCCGACGACGCTGATTGCCCGTTCCGGCATTCAGTTCCTCGATTTCGGTTTCGATCCCGTGCGCCTGAAGATCCGCGAATGGGGTTTCCATGACGCCGCCGCCGGCAAGGGCGTCGACGACCTGGTGCAACTCGATTTCGACGAGGCGCACGGCCAGTACGAGGTCGTCGAGGCCGGTCGCCGGCGCGCCGCCGAGCCCAACCTCGTGATCACGGCCAAGGATGCGCTGGCGCCGTTCCTCGACAAGTGGGTGCCGCTGCCGTTCCTGCAGGTGCGGCCCAACAACCAGTTCCGCGAAGGCCCGTCCGACTGGGCGCGCGTACGCGTCGTCGATCTCGAGGCGCGCTACGGCGCCGGCTACCGCGACGAGCAGGGCCATCGCTATCGCGCCGTCATCGCCTTCGATACCGGGCTGATCGCCGAGGCCGAAGGCCGCGCCTATCTCGCGCCGTCGTCCAAGGACGTCACCGCCGGCGCGCTGTTCGCGCTGGCGCCGCAGCAGCGCGCCAACCATTGGCTGCTGCGCCAGGGCTGGATGAACCAGTGGCTCGAGGAGCTGTTCCGCGAGCTGCATCCGCGCGCCACGCTCGAGGAGATCGACAGCGACATCAAGCAGAAGCCGCAGGAGGTGACAGCGCGCTACCTCGCCTTCCTGGGTCTGCTGGCGAGCGCGCTGCGCCTGCCGCCGATCAAGCTGGTGGGCGATGCCGAGCGGCCCGGCCGCGGCGCCATCGAGGTCGACCTGGTGCTCGACGTCGGCAATTCGCGCACCTGCGGGCTGCTGATCGAGGCGGCGGGCGAGCTCGGCGTCAACCTGAACGATTCCTACGAGCTGGCGCTGCGCGATCTCTCCCATCCCGAATGCGTGCACGCGCGGCCTTTCGAATCGCGCGTCGAGTTCGCCCAGGCCTGGTTCGGCAAGAACCACCTGTCGCGGCTCGGCGGCCGCGCCGATGCCTTCGTCTGGCCGACCATGACCCGCGTCGGGCCCGAAGCGACGCGGCTCGCCGCGCGCCGGCGCGGCACCGAAGGCAATACCGGCATGTCGAGCCCCAAGCGCTACCTGTGGGACGAGGAGCCGCAGCCGCGCGAATGGCGCTTCAACATCGCCTATGCCCAGGACCAGACGGCAATGCCGGCGGCGGCCGGGCCGATGGCGCAGCTGGTCAATCAGAAGGGCGAGCCGCTGCACCTCGTCGATGCCGACGCCGACAGCGCAGACCACCTGCCGGTGTTCGAGCCGCTTTATTCGCGCTCCTCGGTGATGACCTTCGTGCTGTCGGAAATCCTGCTGCAGGCGCTGACCCTGATGAACTCGCCGCAGCAGCGCGGCCGGCGCGCCCACGCCGAGACGCCGCGCCGCCTGCGCCGCGTCGTGCTCACCCTGCCGACCGGCATGCCGCTGGCCGAGCGCCTGATCTTCCGCAAGCGTGCCGAAGCGGCGCGTGATCTGGTGTGGATGATGCTGGGCTGGCGGCTCGATGACCCGGCGGCGCCGCCGCCGCGCGTGCTGACCGACTGGGACGAGGCGAGCTGCACCCAGCTGGTCTATCTCTACACCGAGGTGGCGCGCAATTTCGGCGGCGACGCCCGGCGCTTCTCCGAGGTCACCAGCAAGCCGCGCGGCAAGCCGGCCGACGGCGCGCTCAACATCGCCAGCATCGATGTCGGCGGCGGCACCACCGACCTGATCATCAACACCTACAAATTGGAAGGCGCCGGCACCTCGGTCACGCTGTTCCCCGAGCAGCGCTTCCGCGAAGGCTTCAACGTCGCCGGCGACGACATCCTGCTGCGCGTCGTGCAGGGCCATGTCCTGCCGCCCATCGAGGCGGCGCTGCGCAGCGCCGGGATCGCCAATCCCGACGACCTGATGGCCGAGCTGGTGGGCGGCGATCGCGGCGGCGAGGACGTGATCCAGCGCAATCTGCGCCAGCAGTTCGCCCTGCAGATCGCCCATCCGATCGCGCTCGAGCTGATGCGTGCCGCCGAGACCTACGACCCGGCGTCGGGCGTCGTTGCGGCCGAGCCGCGCCCTTACGAATCGTTCTTCGCCGAGGGCGCCAAGCCTTCCGAGGACGTGGTGACCTTCGTCAACGAGGCGGCGCGCAAGCGCGGCGCCAAGGGCTTCGACCTCAAGGCGACGGTCTTTCCGGTCGAGCTGCCGAGCCTCGACAAGACGGTGCGCGCCGAGATGGGCCGCGTGCTGGCACCGCTGGCCGAGATCGTGCACGCCTACGATTGCGACGTGCTGCTGCTGTCGGGCCGTCCGTCGCGCCTGCCCGGCATCCGCGGCCTGCTGATGGAATTGCTGCCGCTGGCGCCGGAGCGCGTGATCTCGCTGCACGAATACCGCGTCGGCGCCTGGTACCCGTTCCGCGACGCCCGCCTGCGCGTCGAGGATCCCAAGACCACGGTCGCGGTCGGCGCCATGATCGCCGCGCTGGCCCAGTCGCAGCTGCCCGATTTCTCGTTCCGCTCCGATCTCCTGCGCTCGCGCAGCATCGCCAAGTTCATCGGCAAGCTCGATGGCGGCGGCCGGCTGCAGCGCGAGGACCTGGTCTATCGCGACGTCGATCTCGACAACCGCGAGTACGAGCTGCCGGAGACGACCTTCGAGTTCCGCGGGCCCATGTGGCTGGGCGCTCGCCAGCTCGACCTGGTGCGCTGGCCGGCGGCGCGGCTCTACGCGCTCGAGTTCGCGCGGCCCGAGCACGCCGAGCGGCATGCGCGCGAGACGCCGTTCAAGGTGGCGCTCGCCCGCGTCAAGCCGAAGGACAAGGATTCGGGCGACGTCGAACGCTTCCGCCTGCGCCAGGTGACCAATCGCGACGGCCGCGCCGTGGCACTCGATCGCCTGACCTTGCGCCTGCAGACGCTGCCGCGGCGCGAAGGCTACTGGCTCGATACAGGCATGCTCAAGACCGGTTGAGGATATGGACACCGTCGATCTCAGACTGGCCCAGGATTGCGAGACGCTCGCCGTGGCGGCGAGCGAGGGCGTCACCTGGCTGAAGGGTGCGGCCGAGCAGTCGCCGACCGTGGCGCAGCAGGCGCCGTCGCTGATCAGCGAGCT
>NZ_JBGAKA010000101.1:0-2857 GCF_044224635.1 Reyranella sp.
CTGTGGAACAAGGCAGGCGACAACGTGTTCGTCGATGCCGCGGGCGAGCTCGGCCTGTCCAAGACGGCCTACCATTTCATCGGCGGCGTCATGCACTCGGCACCGGCGCTCTCAGCCATCGCCAATCCGACGGTCAATTCCTACAAGCGCCTCAACGCGCCGGTGACGGCGTCGGGCGCCACGTGGTCGCCCAACACCGTGACCTACGCCGGCAACAACCGTACCCACATGATCCGCATTCCCGATGCCGACCGCTTCGAGCTGCGCCTGCCCGACGGCGCCGCCAATCCCTATTTGCTGCCGGCGGCGCTGCTCGCGGCCGGCCTCGACGGCGTCAGGAACGCGCGCGATCCCGGCAAGCGGCTCGACATCAACATGTACACCGAGCGCCACAAGGCGGCCGGCGCCAAGAGCCTGCCGCTCAACCTGCTCGATGCGCTGCGAGCGCTGGAAAAATCCGCGGTGCTCAAGGAGGCGTTCGGCGCGCCGATTGTCGCCTCCTATGTCGCGCTGAAGACGGCGGAGTGGAACGACTACGCGTGCCACCTGACCGAGTGGGAACGCCGCACCACGCTCGATTGCTGAGACCATGAGCGAGACCTTCGACGCGATCGTGATCGGCGGCGGCGTGATCGGCGCCTCGACGCTGTTCCAGCTGACCGAGCTCGGCTGCCGCAAGGCCCTGCTGATCGAGCGCGGCGAGATCGCCGGCGGCATGACGGCGCATTCCTCGGGCATCGTGCGCACCCACTACAGCGTTCCGGCCAATGTCGAGATCGCGCGCGCCAGCCTCGCCATGTTCGAACGCTTCCGCGACCTCTGCTGCTGATCGAGCGCGGCGAGATCGCCGGCGGCATGACGGCGCATTCCTCGGGCATCGTGCGCACCCACTACAGCGTTCCGGCCAATGTCGAGATCGCGCGCGCCAGCCTCGCCATGTTCGAACGCTTCCGCGACCTCTGCGACGGCGATCCCGATGCCGATCCGGGCCTGGTCCTGTCGGGCTACCTGATCGTGGCGCCGCCCGGCCCGTCGTCCGACGCGGTGCGGGCGAGCATCGCCATGCAGCGCGGGCTCGGTGTCGAGGCCGGCCTGCTCGACCGCAAGGCCGCCCTCGCGCACCATCCCTGGCTCGTGCTGGACGACATCGATGCGATCGGCTTCGAGGCCGAGGCGGGATGGGCCGATCCCTATCTCGTCACCACGTCCTTCCTGCGCACCGCGCGGCGGCGCGGCGCCACCGTGCGCACGAGCACGGCGGTCACTGGACTGCTGCGCCAGGGCAGCCGGGTCACCGGCGTGATGACGGACAAGGGGCCGATCGAGGCCGGCGTGGTGCTCTCGGCCGCGAACGTGTGGAGCCGGGTCGTCGCCGGCTGGGCGGGCATCGACATCCCGCTCACCATTACCGCGCACCATGTCTTCACCCTGGCGGCCGACAAGCCCTACGGCCCGGACCTGCCGGTGATGAAGGACCTCGCCTCGCCCGCAAAGCTCTACACGCGCCCGATGGGCGGCCACCTGCTGGTCGGCGGCGGCCACGAAGGCACGCTGACCGACGATCCCGAGATGGCCGACCTCGAGCCCGATCACGACGCCATGATCGACGAGGCGGCCCAGGCGGCGGCCCGCATGCCGGCCTTTGCCGAGGGCCGCCTGGCGCGCTCGTGGTCAGGCCTCTACGACACCACGCCGGACTGGAACCCCGTGCTCGGGCCGGTTCCGGGCGTGGAGGGGCTGCAGCTGGCCTTCGGCTTCTCCGGTCACGGCTTCAAGATGTCGCCGATGATCGGCCGCCTGCTGGCGCAGTCGATGCTGGGCCAGCCGACCGACCTGCCGATCCAGCCCTACCGCATCACGCGCTACGAGGAGGGCGAGCCGCTGACCGGAGCCTACGGGACGGGTGCCGTCTCCTGACGGCGCGGCGCCGGTGCCTCGAGCGCTGCTTTCGACCGACGTCCGAACAGCGTCGAAGCGCGCCTCTGGCCGACCCGGCACCGTACGCCAGGCGCCTTGCCGCTGTGCCTCACGACACCATCGGGAATGACGGGCAAACTGCCGATTGCCGGGCGCCCTTCACCGCGCTTCTTGTCAAGGTCCGCTTCGCCATTGTATCGCCGTTCCCACAAATTCGTCCCCGGGGAGCCGCTCCGCCGGCCGTTTGTTCGAAGGACTGGATATCATGGCGGGCTTACCTGGGGATCGTGGCTGCTTTGTCAGGGTTCGTGCGCTCATCGCCGTCATTGCGGTTGCGGCGTGTGTCTCGACGCTGGGAGCCTGCGCAACCCCGTCCTACCAGGAAGCGGCAATGCAAGCCTCTGATGCCGGCGACCAGAAGGCGGCGATAGGCTTCGGAAAGAAGGAGGTCGCCCAGTACTCCGGGCGCAAGCAGTGCTCGCCTGCGACCAGGCTGAACTGCGGAACCCTGGCGCTGGCCTATGGCACGCTTGCCGGGTACCAGATACTGGACGGAGACAGGATTGCCGGAGAAGGAAGCTTCAGCAGCGCCAAGGGGGCCCTCAGCCTGACCGACCCCGAGAACCGAGCGAGCGCTACGGCGATGGTCTATCGGGACGTCTCGGAAGCCTATTGGAAGGTCGGCGATCGAGCCCGCGCCATCGCCGTGTTCAACGAAGGTCGCGCCGCAGGCGCCGACAGTTGGCTCTACATGTCCTCCGCTGCGGGTGCGGCTCAGCCGCAGTCGACAGACCAGAAGCCTCCTGCGGTCCTGCGGGGACCGTCACCGGTTGCCGACAAGCGTTGACCTCCGCCGGCCCATCGGCTTTATTCCCGCCGCACCCAGACGTGCCCCCGTGGCGGAATTGGTAGACGCGCCTGACTCAAAAATTTATTTGAG
>NZ_JBGAKA010000024.1:0-114009 GCF_044224635.1 Reyranella sp.
GTGATGACGTCGTGACCGGTCGGCCTCGCCTGCCGGTCACCTCGCTCGCTGCCGCCCGCACTGCGCCTACAGTCCATCACTGTAGATTTCTTCATGCCTCTAAAACCCACGCCTGAAAAAGCACAGTTGCTCCGTCGCCGAAGACGGCGACACCTCCCCAAGCTACGCTTAGGGAGGAAAATGAGTAGAGCGCCCATATATGGGAATGGGCAACGAAAAAGCCGCCCGGGCGGGCGGCTTTGGCGTTTCGGCGGCGGAGTGCCGGATTACTTGATCTTCGATTCCTTGAAGACGACGTGCTTGCGCACGACCGGGTCGTACTTCTTGAGCTCGAGCTTCTCGGTCTTGGTCCGCGGGTTCTTCTTGGTGACGTAGAAGAAGCCGGTATCGGCGCTCGAGATCATCTTGATCAGGATAGTGTTGGGCTTGGCCATGTCTCAGTCCTTCAAGCCCCCGAGGGGCGAATTCGCAGGAGGAGGCAAACTAGTCACGGACGGCCCGGTGTCAAGCGCTCCGATGGGGCCAATCCCAGGGGGCTGTCAGCGGGCCTGCGCCTGCTGGGTCGCGGCTTGCACGGCGTGCGCATAAAGCGCGCGGTCGCGCAGCAGGCGGACGGCGATCTCCACGTCGCGATCCGGAGTGTTGTCGCCGGGAGGGCAGATCTTGCGCAGGTCGACGACTTCCTGATGGGTCGGATTGCGCAAGGCATGCCAGCGCATCAACGTCCCTTGGCCGGAATCGACCGAGGCCGGGCCGAGCTGGCCGATATCGCCGACCTTGGCGGTGCAGATGTTGGGCAGCACGCCCAGCTCGTTCCAAGTATAGCCCGAGGGGGCCTGGAGGCGCGACCAGGTCAGGATCAGTTCGCCCTCGTTGGGCAGGCGCACCACGGTCTGCACCGTGCCCTTGCCATAGCTGGTCGTGCCGACGACGACCGCGCGTCCGCGATCCTGCAGGGCGGCTGCCACGATCTCCGCCGCCGAGGCCGAGCCGCCGTTCATCAGGACGACAATCGGCATGTCGGCATTCTTGGCTCCGTTCGAGCTCTTGTAGGTGCGACGGCTTTCGGGATGGCGCCCCTGGGTCGAGAAGATCGTGCCGTCGCCGATGAACAGCTCCGAAACCGACTGGGCCTGGTCGAGCAGGCCGCCACGGTTGGAGCGCATGTCGATGATCAGCCCGAGCATGTCGCGGCCGATCTCGGCGCGCGCCTTGTCGATGGCGGCCCTGAGGTTGTCCGTGGTCGCGCTGTTGAAGCCCGTCAGGTGGATCCAGGCGACGTCGCCGCGGCGTTCGTAGGTGACAGTCGTCGGGATGATGCGGCTGCGCTTCATCGACAGGACGAGCTCGGCGCCCTGGGAGGGGCGAAGGACCGTCATGGCAACCGGTGCGCCGACGGCGCCGCGCAACCGGGCGACGACGTCGCTCAGCGGGCGCTCGACCATCGATTCGCCTTCGATCGCCAGGATCTGATCGCCCGGCTGCACGCCGGCCTTGGCGGCGGGCGAGCCCTCCTGCACGGCGCGGATCAGGATACGCTTGTCCTCGGCACGCTCGATGGTGATGCCAATGCCGCCGCCGCCGTCACGCTGGAAGCGGTTGTCGCGCGCCTCTTCCGGGTCGGCATAGCGGCTGTTGCGGTCGAGCTGCTTGGTGGTTGCCGCCATGGCTTCGCGAATCACCGTCTGCCGGTCGGAATGCTGCAAGGCTGACGAGGCGTCGAGGGACCCGGCCATCAGCTCGGCCAGCATGGTGCCCCACGCCCGGCCATCCGCCTGATCGCTCGGCACCGGACGGGTCAGGATCTCGCGGCCGTCGCGCCGGACCGTGAAGGACGTCGGCGTGCTTTCCAGTGACAGCGACGGGTCGCCGGCGGCAAACCCGCGATAGGTCTCGGCCGAGATGGTCCGAAAATTGGGCTCAAACAGATGGCGATCACCGATCGCACGATAGGCCTGCAGAACGACGCGCTCGATGTTGACATCGGGCCCCGTCGAGGCGCTAGCGCCGGACGATTGCGGCGCGTCGGTCGCGGTCGCGCAGGAGGCGACCAGAGAGGCAGCGTAAAGGGCGCTGACCGCACGCGGCAACGCCCGTCGCAGAAAAGGGAAAAGGTGCACTTCCATACCCACAGCCGTCTGACAATACCACAGGGTGCTGATGGCCGGCCACGCTTTAAGAAGGATCGACGCTCCCGGCCGAGGGCTTCGACCCTTGAATTCCGTGCACCCACAGGAGCGCGATGACGCTGCCCTTGATGTGCGGCAGCAGATAGAGCGCCAGCACAACCGACAGGGGCAGCCACAACAGGGCGTGAAACCATAGCGGCGGCTGCTGGCCATAGCGTTCGAGCAGGAGGACCATCGGCACGACGATGTGACCGACGACCAGAATGGTGAAATAGGCGGGCGCGTCGTCAGCCCGGAAAGGCTGCAGGACCAGGGCGCAGCGCGTGCACTGGTTGGTCATTTTCAAGAAGCCGTCGAACAGCGCACCAGCCCCGCAACGGGGGCATCTGCCACGCCAGCCGCGCAGCAACGCCGTCCACAATTCGACCCGGGCCCTTCCTCCATTCATCGCCGCACAATGGGCGCAGCGCTCAGTTTCGTCGTCGCGACCGTTTGTCCTGACGCTCTCCACGGTACGCGACCGGACGCCGCGGCTTGCCTTGTTTCTGCCGGAACCCTCGACCGCCGGTTGGCAGAGCGCTGCGGTCGACGCGTTCGATGACGTCGACGATCTCGAACAGCAGCCCGCCGGTCGCGACGTCGGCGTCGGCGAGCTTGAGCTGCAGCCGATCGCCGAGCCCGTAGGTTTCGCCGGTCCGTTCGCCGACCAGGACCTGGCGCCCTTCGTCATGGCGGAAGAATTCCTGGCCGAGCGAGCGGATCGGGATCAGGCCGTCGGCGCCGGTGGCGTCGAGCGACGCGAACAGGCCAAAACGGGTGACGCTGGTGACCCGGCCAGGGAAGGTGGCGCCGACATGGGTCGCCATATAAGCGGCAACATAACGGTCCATGGCCGCGCGCTCGGCAGCGACGGCACGGCGCTCGCACATCGACAGGTGCTCGCCGAACTCGGCGAAGCGGCCCTTGTCGGCCTCCGGCAGGCCGCCCTCGCCCAGCCCGAAGGCGGCGATCAGGGCGCGGTGGACGACCAGGTCGGGGTAGCGCCGGATCGGCGAGGTGAAATGGGCGTAGCGCGCCAGGGCGAGGCCGAAATGGCCGAGATTGTCGGGGCTGTAGACCGCCTGGCTCTGGCTGCGCAGCACGGTCTCGTTGACCAGGCGGGCGATCGGCTTGTCCTCGACGGCCTTCAATACGCGCTCGATGTCGGCCGGCCGCAGCCGTGGCCCGGGCGCCAAGGCGAGGCCGAGCGTGCCCAGAAACTCGCGCAATGCCTCGAGCTTGGCCGCGTCGGGCTGGTCGTGGACACGGTAGAGGCAGGGAGTGCGTCGCTGCTCGAGGGCCTGGGCGGCCGCGACGTTGGCCAGCACCATGAACTCCTCGATCAGCCGGTGGCTGTCGAGGCGCACCCGCACGCCGATCTCGGCGATGCGGCCGTTCGGCGCCAGCGTGACCTGCCGCTCGGGCAGGTCGAGATCGAGCGCGCCGCGTTTCTGGCGTGCCTCGAGGAGGACCCGGAAGGCGCCGTAGAGCGGCCGGATCGCCTGCTCCATCAGGGGCGCGATTTCCGGATCGGGGCTGCCGTCCATGGCACGCTGGACCCTGTTGTAGGTGAGGCGGGCGGCCGACCGCATCATGGCGCGATGGAAGCGATGGCGCTTGAGCTGGCCCTCGGCGTCGATCCACATCTCGACCGCCAGCACCGGCCGGTCCTCGCCCGGCACCAGCGAGCACCAGTGGTTGGACAGCGCCTCGGGCAGCATCGGTACGACCCGGTCGGGGAAGTAGACCGACGTGCCGCGGCGATAGGCGGCGTGGTCGAGCGGCTTGTCGGGGCGGACGTACCAGGCGACGTCGGCAATCGCGACCACCAGCCGCCAGCCGCCGGGATGGTCGGGATCGACCTCGGCGAACACCGCGTCGTCGAAGTCGCGGGCATCCTCGCCATCGATGGTGACCAGCGGCGTGCCGCGCAGGTCGAGCCGGTGCCCGAGCGGTGCGGCGCGGGCGCGCTCGGCCTCGGCGACGGCGGCGGCCGGGAAGTCGACGGGAATGTCGTTGGCGGCGATGGCGATCAGGCTGACGGTGCGCGGATCGCTCATTGCGCCGATCCGTTCGAGCACCCGGGCGCGTCGTGCCAGGGAACCGCCGGTCGCCTCGACCCAGACGATGTCGCCCGGCTGGGCGCCGTTCTTGTCGGCCGGCCGGACGTCGAAGCTGCTGCGCAGCTTGCGGTCGGTGGGGGTGACCAGGCCAAGGCCGTTGCGCCCGTCGGGTTCCTCGTAGAGGCCGAGGATCTTCCTTGGGCCGCTGCCCAGCCGCCGGATGACGCGCGCTTCGTAGCTCGTCTTGCCGCGCCGCTTGAGATTGGCCAGCACGCGGTCACCGACCGCCGGCGCCGGACCGCCGCGCGTCGCAACCTGGGCCACCTCTATGTGCGGCGGCGGCCCGTCCTTCGCTTCGTCGTGACGCAATGGCAGGGCGATCAGGTGGCCGTCGTCGTCGACCCGCACGATCTCCAGAACCGCGACGTCGGCCAGCGCCCCGGGATCGCGAAACGTCTTGGCGCGATCGGCGGCGATATCGCCCGAATCGCGCAGGTCGCGCAGCATTTCCTTGAGCGCGATGCGCTGGTCGCCCTTGAGACCCCAGGCACGGGCGATCTCGCGCTTGCCGACCGGCGTGGCGCTCTCGCGGATGAAAGCCAGCAGCTCGTCGCGGGTCGGGACGGTGCCCTTAGCCATCTGTTCCGGTGCGGGAAGGCGCGTCGCCCTTCGCCTTGGGGGCAGCCTTGCGCTTGGGCGCGGCCTTCTTCTTGGCCTTGGCAACCTTCGGCGCTGCCTCGTTGGTGTTGGCTGCGGCGCCATTGGCCTGCTTCTTTCGTCCGCGCGCCGGACGGCCGCCACCCTTGGCAGCCCGCTCCGCCAGCAGGGCCACCGCCTGGTCGAGCGTCAGGCTGGCGGGATCGGTGCCGTTGGGGACGGTGGCGTTGATGCCGCCGTGCTTGACGTAGGGGCCGTAGCGGCCGTCGTAGAGCTCGACCGGAGCGTCGTCGGCCGGATGGTTGCCGACGACGCGAACCGGCTTGACGGCGGCGCGGCCGCGCGCGGCGCTCTTGGCCTCGGCGAGCAGCGCCACGGCGCGGTTCATGCCGATATCCAGCACGCTCTCGTCGGCCGGGATGGTCTTGTACTTGGTGCCGTGCTTGACGTAGGGGCCGAAACGGCCGACGCCGGCCAGGATCGGCTCGCCGTCGTCGGGGTGAGCCCCGAGTTCGCGTGGCAGGGCGAGCAAGGCGAGTGCCCGCTCGAGCGTGACGTCGTCCGGCGTCATGCCTTTGAGCAGCGATTGCCGGCGCGGCTTCTCCTTGCCCTCGGATTCGCCCAGCTGGACGTAGAGGCCGTACGGCCCGTTGCGCAGGGTGACCGGCTTGCCGGTCACCGGATCGATGCCGAGGATCTTCGGCCCGTCGAGGTTGGCGCCACTCGCGGCGTCGGCCTCGGCGTCGACGATGCCGAGCTTGCGGGTAAAGCGGCACTCCGGATAGTTCGAGCAGCCGATGAAGGCGCCGAACTTGCCGAGCTTCAGGCCGAGTCGGCCGTTGGCGCAGGACGGGCAGTCGCGCGGGCTCTTGCCCTCGCCATTGTCGTTGGCCGGGAAGAAATGGGGACCGAGCTCCTCGTCGAGCCTGTCGAGCACTTCCTTGACGCGCAGCTCCTTGGTCTCGCCGACGGCGGCGGAGAAGGCCGTCCAGAACTCGCGCAGCACCTGGCGCCAGTCGATCTTGCCGTCCGAGATCTCGTCGAGCTCTTCCTCGAGATGGGCGGTGAAGTTGTATTCGACGTAGCGCGGGAAATAGGTCTGCAGGAAGGAGGTGACGATGCGGCCGCGATCCTCCGGCACGAAGCGCTTGCGGTCGATCCGGACGTAGCTCCGCTTCTGCAGCACCTCAATGATGCTGGCATAGGTCGAGGGCCGGCCGATGCCGAGCTCCTCCAGCTTCTTGACCAGGCTGGCCTCGGAGTAGCGCGGCGGCGGCTCGGTGAAATGCTGCTCGGGAAGGATGTCGCGGCGGTCGAGCGCCTCGTCGGGCACGACGTCGGGCAGGATGGTGCTGGCCTCGTCGTCGTCGCTCTTGTCGTCGCGGCCCTCGTCGTACAGCGTCAGGAAGCCGTTGAACTTGATCACCGAGCCGGTGGCGCGCAGCTGGATGGTCTTGTCGCCGCTGGCGATATCGACCGTCACCTGGTCGAGCACGGCGCTTTCCATCTGGCTGGCGACGGTGCGCTTCCAGATCAGCTCGTAAAGCCCGAGCTGGTCGCGGTCGAGGTAGGGCGCAACGTCCTGCGGCGTGCGGAACAGGTCGGTCGGACGGATCGCCTCGTGCGCCTCCTGGGCGTTCTTGGCCTTGGAGGAATAGACGCGCGGCTTCTCCGGCACGTAGGCAGCGCCGTACTTGCTTTCGATCAACTGGCGGGTCTGGCCGATCGCTTCGGGCGCCAGCTGGACGCCGTCGGTGCGCATGTAGGTAATCAGGCCGACCGTTTCGCCGCCGATATCGACTCCTTCATAGAGCCGCTGGGCGATGCGCATGGCGGCAGCGGCGCCCAGCCCGAGCTTGCGCGACGCCTCCTGCTGCAGGGTCGAGGTGATGAAGGGCGGCGGCGGATTGCGCTTTACCTGGCGGCGGTCGACCGACAGCACCGAGAAGGCGCGCCGCTCGATCTCGCGCCTGGCCTGCTCGGCCCGCTCCTGCGTGTCGAGGTCGAAGCGATCGAGCTTGCGGCCGTCGAGATGGGTCAGGCGGGCCTTCAGCGTCTGCTGCTTGGCCGTGCCGAACAGCACGTCGACGGTCCAGTATTCGCGGGTCTTGAAGACCTCGATCTCGGCCTCGCGCTCGCAGATCAGGCGCAGCGCCACCGACTGGACGCGACCGGCCGAGCGGCTGCCCGGCAGCTTGCGCCAAAGCACCGGCGAGAGGGTGAAGCCCACCAGGTAGTCGAGGGCGCGGCGCGCCATGTAGGCGTCGATCAGCGGCTGGTCGAGGTCGCGCGGATGGGCGACCGCCGTCAGGACCGACTGCTTGGTGATGGCGTTGAAGGTGACGCGCTTGACGTCGACGCCCTCGAGCGCCTTCTTGCGCTTCAGCACGTCGCGGACATGCCAGGAGATCGCCTCGCCCTCGCGGTCGGGGTCGGTCGCGAGATAGAGCTTGCTGCCGCTGCTGATCGCCTTGGCGATGGCGTCGAGCCGCTTCTGGGACTGGGCATCGACCTCCCAGTCCATGGCGAAATCCTCGTCCGGCCGTACCGACCCATCCTTGGCCGGCAGGTCGCGCACATGGCCGTACGAGGCCAGCACGGTGTAGCCGGGGCCGAGATACTTACCAATGGTCTTTGCCTTGGCCGGGGACTCGACGACCAGCACGTCCATCGTCGAAACATGCTCCAGTATGACATCATGGACCGGAGCTAAATCACTGAATTAAATCAGAGATACGCGGTTACCCCGGTGCCGTTCCAGGCGGCCCTCCAGCTCCAGGGCCAGCAGGACCTCCGCCATGGCGGCGGCGGACACTTGGCATCGGCGCACCAGTTCGTCAACCGCGGTGGGTACCGACCCGAGGGCGGCGAGGACCTTGGCGACGCCCGGTTCGGCCCGCTTTCGACCTGATTCGCCAAGGGGTTGGGATGCAATGGCCGGTCGTTCCAGGGCGCGCAGAATATCGTTCGCATGCCGCACCAGAATGGCCCCATCATGAATAAGGCTATTCGATCCGTCGTAGTGCGGGTCGGCCGGCGACCCCGGGAGGACGAAGACGTCACGCCCCTGCTCGGCGGCCAGGCGGGCGGTGATCATCGAGCCCGAACGGGCCGCCGCTTCGATCACGACGACGCCGGACGACAGGCCGCTGACAATGCGGTTGCGGCGTGGAAAGGAGCGGGCGACCGGGGGAATGCCCCACGGCATCTCGCTGAGCAGCAGGCCGCCCCGGGCGATGTCGGCGTGCAGGCGGGCGTTCTGCAACGGGTAGATCTGGTCGATCCCGCCGGCCAGGACCGCCACGGTGCCGGTGGCGAGGGCGGCGCTGTGCGCCGCCGCATCGATGCCGCGCGCCAGGCCGGAAGCGACGACGAAGCCCGCTGCGCCTATGCCTGACGCGAGTTCCGCGGCGAGGCGGCAGCCGGCAAGCGACGCCTCGCGAGCGCCGACCATGGCCAGCGCCGGCCGGGCGAGCAGCCCGAGGTCGCCGATGGCGGAGAGGACAGGCGGAGCGTCGGGGATTGCCGCCAGGGCCTGCGGATAGGCCCGGTCCCCGATCACCAGGAACTGGCCGCCGGCGCGGCGGAGGTTGGCTTCCTCGCGGGCGATTTCGGCTTCAGGCGCGGCGGCGACCTCGGCGCAGGCGCGCCTCGCCGAACCGAAATGCTGTAGGGCATGGTGGAACAGGACGGGGCCGATGCGGGCGCTGCGCGCCAGTCGGAGGCGGGCGCGGCGCTCCGCCGGGCTGAGCTCGGGGGCATGAGGACCGTCGAACATGGGTCCGAGTCTAGGCGCGAACTGAAACTCTGTAAATCGACTTTAAGTTGTGTCAGCGCAGCTTGGGATTGAGGGCGTCGCGCAGCCAGTCGCCCAGCAGGTTCACGGCCAGGGAGAGGATGACCAGGGCCAGCGCCGGGAAGATCGCGATCCACCATTCGCCGGAGAACAGGAAGGCGTTGCCGATGCGGATCAGCGTGCCGAGCGACGGCTGGGTGGCCGGCATGCCGACGCCGAGATAGGACAGCGACGCTTCGGCGATGATGGCCAGCGCCAGCTCGATCGTGGCGATCACCAGCACAGGCCCCCAGGCGTTGGGCAGGACATGGGCCAGCGCAATGCGCGCCCCGGGTACGCCGATGATGCGCGCGGCATTGACGTAGTCCTTGTTCTTCTCGGCCAGCGTCGTGGCTCGCGTGACGCGCGCGAATTGCGGCCAATAGGCGAAGCCGATCGACAGCACCAGCACCCAGATGGCGATCTCGTCGTGCACGTTCTTGGGCAGCACGACGCGGGCGACGCCGTCGAGCGTAAGCGCGATCAGGATGGCCGGCACGGTGAGCTGGATGTCGGCGAGCCGCATCACCACCGCCTCCGTCCAGCCGCCGCGGAAGCCGGCCATCAGGCCGAGCAACACGCCGGTCGTGACCGACAGCACGATGGCCGCCAGCCCGATCATCAGCGATACCCGGCTGCCGTAGAGAATGGCCGACAGCACGTCGCGTCCCTGGTTGTCGGTGCCCAGCAGGTGCTTGGCGTCGCCCCCTTCGGCCCAGGCCGGCGGCGTGAAGGCATCCATCAGGTTGAGCGACTTCACGTCGAACGGGTCGTAGGGCGCCACCCAGGGCGCCAGGATCGCACCAGCGAAATACACGGCGGTCACGACGGCCGCGATGACCGTGATGGGCGAGCTGCGGAAGCTCCACCAGATGTCCGAGTCGCGCAGCCGCGCGAAGGTGCTGGTGTCGCTCACGCCATGCTCTTCCGCGGCCGGCACAGCAGGGCGCCGACAGCGCCGGCCGTCGCCAGCGCGGCGCCGAGGAAGGCGAATCCTTCGAAGCCCACCCATCCGATCATCACCGCCCCCAGGGCGGCAGCGCCCATCCAGCCGACGCTTGCCGATGCACCATTGAGCCCCAGCACCGTGCCGCGCACGTCGTCGGGCACGGCCGCTAGGGACGCCATGTAGGATGGCCGACCCAGCGCATTCAGCAACACGTAGATGAAGCCCAGGACGACGGTTGTCTCCATGCTGGGATGCCACAGGAAAAGGGCGACGCAGGCGATCCCCGAAAGCGCCATGGCGATCGCAAAGGTGGCGAGGCGGTCGCGCACCCGGTCGGCGAGCTGGCCGCCCAGGATGGTGCCGGCAACGTTGCCGATGGCAAAGATCGCCAGCGGCAGGGCGACCTGGACCAGGCCGAGCCGATAGGTCGCCTGCAGAAAGGTGGCGAAGTAGACGGCGGCCAACCCATAGCAGATGCGCTCGGCGATGCCGGTTGCGAGCAGGCCGAGAACCTGGCGCGACAGCGCGGCGTGAAAGGGTTTCCGGACCATGCCGCGGGCGTGACCGGCCGAGCCACGCCCCACGGTGGCGAACAGGCTGAGGCTGGCGGCCAGCGATACGCCACCCATGCACCAGAACCAGCCGCGCCAGCCGACCAGGGAGCCCACCGCGGCCGCCATCGGGATGCCGACCAGCAGCGTGAGCGACTGGCCGCTCATCACCCAGCCGAGGGCGCGGCCACGCTGCTTGTCGGGGACGTGGGCCGACACCTCGGCGAAGATCGTGCCGGTGAAGGCGCCGGCGCAGGCGCCGCCGACCGCCGACCAGACCGCCACCCAGAAGAACGAGCCGGCGAGTGCCTGGGCGAACAGCGAGAGCCCGAGCGCGAACAGGGCGGCGACCAGGACGACGCGGCGCCCGATACGGTCCGACAGCCAGCCGGCCACAGCCGAGGTCAGTCCCCAGGTCACCGAGGTCAGCGACACGAGATTGGCGACCAGCGGCATCGACACGTCGAGATCGTGCGCCATGTCGAGCAGGAAGGGCGCCCGCGTGGTGCCGCTCGACGACGCGGCGAACGAACCGAAGCAGGCGGCAGCGATCAGCGCCCACGGGAGCGCGGCGGCAGCTTTGGACATCGATCAGCCGCCGGCGGTGCCGAGCTGGGCGCGGTCGAGCCGCAGCCGCGGGTCGATCGCGGCATAGAGCAGGTCGACGAAGAAATTGATGGTCACGAACAGCAGGGAGACCATCACCAGGTAGGCCGCCATCACCGGGATATCCGCAAACTGCACCGACTGGATGAAGAGCTGACCCATGCCCGGCCACTGGAAAACTGTCTCGGTGATGATCGAGAAGGCGATCAACCCGCCGACCTGGATACCTATCACGGTGATGACCGGCAGCAGCGTGTTCTTCAATGCATGGCGGAAATGCACCGTGCGATCGGTGAGGCCGCGGGCGCGCGCGAACTTGATGTAGTCGGTACGCAGCACCTCGAGCATCTGCGAGCGCACCAGCCGCAACACCAGTGTCATCTGGAACAGCGACAGCGTGAAGGCGGGCAGCACGATCGCCTTGAGGCCGGCCGCCGTCAGCAGGCCCGAGCTCCAGCCGCCTACCTGCACCGTGGTGCCACGGCCGAACGACGGGAAGCACCAATCGGCCGGCAGGCCGATCGCCGGCGCCCAGCTCTTGCATTCCACCGAGAAGACGTAGATCAGCAGGATGCCGATCACGAAAGTCGGCATCGCCACGCCGGCCAGCGAGAAGGTCATGATGGCGGTGCTGTCGATGCTGCGGCGGCGCAGGGCCGTCAGCACGCCGAGCGGAATGCCCATGGCGAGCGCCAGCACGGCGGCGACGAGTACCAGCTCGAGCGTCGCCGGCATGCGCTCGACGATCAGGTCGGAAACCGGGCGTGCGAGCCGGTAGCTCTTGCCGAAATTGCCTGATGCGGCGTTGCCGAGGAAGCGGGCGAACTGGACGACGACGGAATCCTCGAGCCCGAGCTCGTGGCGCATCTCGGCGCGCTCGGCCGGCGAGGCCTCCTGGCCCACCATGTTGTTCACCGGGTCGCCCACGAAATTGAACAGCACGAAGCACAGGAACGACACCGCCAGCATCACGGCGAGCGATTGCAGGAGACGCGAGACGACGAAGGCGAGCATCAGGCCTCTTTTCCTCCCCACGCAGTGGGGAGGTGTCGCCGTCTTACGGCGACGGAGGGGTCATGAATCATGGGGCCCGCTGCCTCTTGTGACTCATGACCCCTCCGCCCGGTAAGACCGGGCACCTCCCCAGCGAAGCTGGGGAGGAGACAAGAGCCCTCACTTGATCGTCGAGTATTTGAAGTTGGGCGAGTCGTTGGCGAAGATCGGGATCGTCACCTTGTCGCTCATCGCCCAGACGATCAGCTGATGATGCAGCGGCAGGTAGGGCATGTCGGCGACGGCGAGCGCCCATGCCTCGGCGATCATCTTGTCGCGCTTGGCCTGGTCGACCTCCTTCAGCATGGCGTCGCTCAGCTCGTCCATGCGCGGATTGCTGTAGCCGGTGTAGTTCCAGCCGCCGACCTTCTTGGCCGCGTTGTTGGTCTGGTACAGGAAGGTGAAGACGTAATGCGAATCGAGGGTCGGCACGCCCCAGCCGAGCAGGTACAGGCTCGAGTCGGATTTCTGCAGCTTGGGGAAGTGCAGGGTCTTGGAGCGAGCCTGCAGGTCGACCTTGATGCCGATCTGGGCCAGCATCGCCGTCACCGCCTGGCAGATCTGCTCATCGTTGTTGTAGCGGTCGTTGGGGCAGTCGAGCGTCACCGAGAAGCCATTGGGATAGCCGGCCTCGGCCATCAGCTTCTTGGCGGCGGCGACGTCGTACTTCAGGCGCTGGTCCAGTTCCTTGGTGTAGCCATGCACCCCCGGCGAGGTCACGAGGCCGGCCGGCGCCGCGAAGTTGCGCATCACCTTGGCCTTGATCGCAGCCATGTCGATCGCCTGGTACATCGCCTGACGCACGCGCTTGTCGGCGAACGGGTTCTTGCCCTTGACGTCGGAGTATTTCAGTTCCTTGGATCCGACGTCGAGGCCGAGGAAGATCGAGCGCACCTGCGCGGTCTCCTCGGTCTTGAGCCCGGCCGTCTGCTTGATGCGGGCAATGTCCTGCAGCGGCGCGTCGAGCACGAAATCAACCTGGCCCGAGATCAGCGCGGCGACACGCGTCGCCGGCTCCTTGACCGGCGTGTAGACCAATTCGTCGGGATAGTTGGGAAACTCCTTGGCGCCCCAGTAGGTCGGGTTCTTGACCATCACGGTGCGCACGTCGGGATCGCGCTGCTTCACCGTGAACGGGCCGGTACCCATGGCATTGCGCACCGCGTAGGTCTCTTCCTTGTCCTTGTAGCTCTGCGGCTTGACGACGTTGTGCTTCTCCGCCCACGCCTTGGACATGATCAGGATCGATGTCGTGTAGTCGGGCAGGATCGGGTTGGGCCCGTTGGTGATGATGTGCACTGTCAGCGGGTCGACTGCCTTCACTTCCTTGATCGAGGAGATGTAGGCACGGAAATCGGAGGTCGGCGCCAGCGCCCGCTGATAGCTGAAGACCACATCGTCGGCGGTGAAGGACGTGCCGTCGCTGAACTTGACGTCGGGCCGCAGCTTGAACTCCCAGACCTCGGAGGCGATCGGTTTCCACGACAGCGCCAGCCCGGGAACCTTGCTCAGCGACGGATCGCGGCTGATCAGGGCCTCGTAGACGTGCAAGTTCATGGCCGTGGTCGGCCCTTCGTTCTGCGCATGCGGGTCGAGCGTCAGGGCATCGCCCTGGCTGGCCCAGCGCAAGGTCTTGGCGTCGGCCAGCGAGGCCACGCTGAGGGCGGCCGCGACGAGGACGGCCAAACGAGCAACGAACATGGCCATTGCCTCCTGCATAGATTGTGAGGCCGACCCTAACGAGCGGTCGGGTTCCGATCAATGATCGGTTGGACCGGTCGATGCCCGACGCCCATCGATGGCGCGTCGACGGCGGCCGGCAACGTCGCCAGACTGTCGCCATGGACCCCAAGCTGACGACACGCGAGCTCACGTCCGATCTGTGGCTCGATCTGGAAGCGCTGTTCGGCAGCAACGGCGCCTGCGGCGGCTGCTGGTGCATGTTCTGGCGCCAGGCGCGCGGCGAGGACTGGTCGGAGATAAAGGGCGCGGTGAACAAGCGCCGCTTCCGCGCCCTGGTCGAGGAGGACCGCGCCCACGGCGTTCTGGCGTACGTCGACGGGGTACCGGTCGGTTGGGCGGCCTTCGATCGGCGGCGCGAGCTCGGCAAGCTCGATCGCGCGCCGTCGCTCGCCTGCGACGATGCCGACCGGGTGTGGTCGCTGCCCTGCTTCTTCGTCAAGGCGGGCCATCGCCGGCAGGGTGTCGCCTCGGCCCTGATCGCGGCTGCGGTCGCCGCGGTGCGGCGGCGCGGCGGTACCGTGGTCGAGGCCTACCCGGTACGCCCGGGCAAGTTCGGTAAATCCATCCCGGCGGCCTTCGCCTACACCGGAACGATCCCGATGTTCGAGGCGGCCGGCTTCCAGCCGGTGGGCGAGCGCGACCGCGGCAAGCAGCGCATGCGGCTGAAGGAGAAAGAGGCGGCAGGTGCCGGTCGCCGGGCGCGGAACTCTTCGTCGGCTTGACGATTGTCGCTGTTCGTCCACCACGGCGTCGGCAGCGAGGATGGCAGCCCCGACGGCAATACGCGACTGCGCTGATCAAGGATTCATCGCTCGGAGCGTGCCACTCCGTGGCGCTCATGGGATGTGTGATCTAAAGAGAAGAGCGTCACGGCGTAGCACGCTCCCGGCGCATGACGTCCTCTTCTGACTACGCCGCCGGCTTGGCGTGTTGGCCGATCTTGGTCTCGGTGCCGTTCAGCAGGCGGCCGATGTTCTCGTGGTGACGCACCCAGACCAGCGGCACCAGCAGCGTGAGCAGCGTCGCCGCGCGCGGGTCGGTCAGGAACCAGGCGGCGATCGCGGCCATCACGACGCTCAACAAGGCGGCCAGCGAGGAATAGCGGAACAGGGCGGCGAACAGCAGCCAGGCAGCGCAGGCGATGGCGCCAACCGGCCAGGAGAGGCCCCACATGATGCCGAGCGTCGTCGCCACGCCCTTGCCGCCCTTGAACGAGAGCCACACCGGGAACATGTGGCCGATCACGGCGCCGGCGGCCGCGCCGACGGCGGCGAGCTGGCCGATCTGGTCGGCGATCAGCACGGCCACCACGCCCTTCAGCGCATCGAGCAGCAGAGTCGCAGCAGCCAAGCCCTTGCGGCCAGTGCGCAGGACATTGGTCGCGCCGATGTTGCCGGAGCCAACCTTGCGGATGTCGCCCAGCCCGGCGGCCCGCGTGAGCAGCAGGCCGAACGGGATCGAGCCCAGCAGGTAGCCGAGCAGGAACGGTGCCAGCAGGACGATCAGCGTGGAGGCCATCGGCTCACGGGCTCAGGAGCTTGCAGTTGCTCGAATCGACGTAAGTGGTGGTGGGCGGTCCGATCAGCTCGGCAGTGATCTGCTCGCCCGGCTGGATCATGACCGGTCCGAGATAGTCGGTGCCGACCGGGCGGCCGGCATTCATGAAGGTGCATTCCGCCTGCGTGTTGACCGCCCGCGGCGTGTTCGAGGTGAGCGTCACCGTGACCTGCCAGTAGCGGGTCGGCCCATAGGTCAGGTTGGCGGCGCCCAGGGTCACCAGAGGTTGAGGGCTCGAGGCGCTGGGAATGGGCCGCGCGCCCGACCGGCGCATGCTGGTCTGCGGCCGCGGGCCGGCTTGTCCGGGCTGGGGCGTCATCGCCGTGCGCGGGTCGAACGCGGCATCGGGATCGCGTGCGACGCCAGGCGTCTGTGGCAGGGTCGCCGTGCCGCCGCCGGGAACCGCCAGAGGCTGCGGCTGGGGCGCCAGCGGTGTCGGCGTGGGGGGCGTCGGCGTCAAGGGCTGCGGCGTGAGCGGCGCGCTGCTGATCGAGGTACCGGTGGTTGGCTGGGGTTGCGGTTGTGGCGGCGTCTGGGGCTGAGCCTGAAGCGGCGTCGGCGTTACCGCCGGCTGTGGCGACACTCCACCGACCTGGGTCTGCAGGCGATCGTAGCAGGACAGGCGCTGCTGGGTTTCGGTGATCTCGGCGCAGATCTGGATGTGCCGCGTCAGCGCATCGAGCAGGTCGTCGCGCGATTGGCCGCGCTGCTGGGCATGGCTCGCGCCGGCGGCGGCCGCCGTTGCGGCGACGAGAAGGAGAGAGGTCTTGAGCATGGGAAGGCCCTTGCGGAAGCGACGGTCGGGACGCCGCCGACAATACCAGACGAAATGGCGGATTGGAGGCGGTTTTCCGGGCAGCGATCAGGCCGCGCGGGCGGCTGTGACAAAGCTGTCGTCGCGGTAGATCGTCCGGCCGCCGACGATGGTGGCCATGACGCGGCCCTGCACCGGCCGCTCGTCGAACGGCGAATTCTTGGTCTTGCTCCACAGCTCGTCGCGATCGACCCGCCAAGCATGGTCGGCATTGAAGACGACGAGGTCGGCTGGCGCACCCTTGGCAAGCTTGCCGCCGGGCAGGCCGAACAGCCGGGCCGGCGTGCTCGACAGCAGGCGGAACAGGTGCGGCAGGGTGAGGTAGCCGTTGTGCACCAGCTCGAGCGAGATCGGCAGCAGCGTCTCGAGCCCGATGCCGCCCGGCTCGGCCTGGGCGAACGGCACGCGCTTGCTATCCTGGTCCTGCGGCCGGTGGTCAGAAACGATGGCGTCGATGGTGCCGTCGCGCAGGCCTTCGACGACGGCCAGCCGGTCCTTCTCGGCGCGCAGCGGCGGCACCAGCTTGCCGAAGGTTCGGTAGTCGCCGACCGCGAGATCGTTCAGCGCGAAATAGGGTGCGGCGGTGTCGCAGGTGATGCGCAGGCCGCGCGCCTTGGCGGCGGCGATGGCGGCGACCGATTCGGCGGTCGAGATCTTGGTGAGATGGATCCGTCCGCCCGACATCTCGGCCAGCCGGATGTCGCGCTCGACCATCATGACCTCGGCGAGCGGCGGATTGCCCGCGAGACCGAGCCGCGTCGCCATCTCGCCGCTGGTCATCACGCCGCCCGACAGCGTCGGCTCCTGCGGCAGGTGAACGATCAGCGCGTCGAACGCCTTGGCGTAGTAGAGTGCGCGGCGCATCACCTGGGCGTTGCCGACCGCATGATCGGCATCGGTGAAGGCCACTGCGCCGGCTTCGGCCAGCAGGCCCATCTCGGCCAGCTCCTTGCCTTCCAGCCCGACGGTCAGGGCGCCATAGGCGTACATGTTGGTGAGCCTGATCTGGCGGGCGCGCCGGGCGACGAACTCGATCAGCGAGGCGTCGTCGAATGGCGGCTCGTTGTCGGGCAGCAGCACCATCGAGGTGATGCCGCCCACGGCGGCGGCGGCGCCGGCGCTCTTGAGTGTCTCCTTGTGCTCCTCGCCCGGCTCGCCGGTGTGGACGCGCGTATCCACGAGGCCGGGGGCGAGGCGCAGGCCGCGGCAGTCGATCGACTGGATGCCGTAGGGCGCGCCCGAGGCGAACAGCTGGGGGCCGTAATCGGCGATCTTGCCGTCGCTGATCAGGACGGCGCCGTGATACTCGGCATCGCCCAGGGGATCGACGATGTGGGCGTTGATGTAGGCGGTCGACCCGCTGTGCTGCGGCGCGCCGGGATCGATGGCGCCGCTCATGCCGCCGCTCCCGCGAGCGCGTTGCGGCGCCCGCCGATCAGCGTGTCGAGGCAGGCCATGCGCACGGCCACGCCCATCTCGACCTGCTCGTGGATGACCGAGCGGTCGATGTCGTCGGCGACTTCCGAATCGATCTCGACGCCGCGATTCATCGGGCCGGGATGCATGATCAGCGCGTCGGGCTTGGCGACCTCGAGCTTCTCGTGATCGAGGCCGAAAAAGCGGAAATACTCGCTGATCGACGGCACGAAGGAGCCCTGCATGCGCTCGGTCTGCAGGCGCAGCATCATCACGATGTCGACGTCGCGCAGGCCGGTCTTCATGCTGTAGTGGACCTCGACGCCCATCCGCTCGATGTCGGTCGGCATCAGGGTGGGCGGGCCGACCACGCGCACGCGCGCACCCATGATCTGCAGCAGATGGATGTTCGAACGCGCGACCCTGCTGTGCAGGATGTCGCCGCAGATCGCTACCAGGAGACCCTGCAGGCTGCCGCGCCGGCGGCGGATGGTGAGCGCGTCGAGCAGCGCCTGCGTCGGATGCTCGTGTTGGCCGTCGCCGCCGTTGATGACCGCGCAGTTGACCTTCTGCGACAGCAGATTGACGGCGCCCGATTCGCTGTGCCGCACGACGATGGCGTCGGGCCGCATGGCGTTCAGCGTCATCGCCGTGTCGAGCAGGGTCTCGCCTTTTCGCACCGACGATGTGGCGACATCCATGTTGATCACGTCGGCGCCCAACCGTTTGGCGGCGACCTCGAAGCTGGTGCGCGTGCGTGTCGAGTTCTCGAAGAAGAGATTGATCACGGTGCGCCCCGACAACAGGTCACGCCTTTTGTCGAGGGATCGATTTTGGTCGATATAGCTTTCGGAAAGGTCGAGCAGACCCGAAATCGTTTCAGGCGCAAGACCTTCGATGCCGAGAAGATGGGGCAACCTCGGCACGCCCGCCCATTTTGTTGTCACTAAAGCGTGACGTTAAGCACGCCCGCGCCGCGCCCGCAAGGCGACGGTTTGGTGGATAACAACCCGCCCGGTGATGATCAGCCGGTCGATCGATTGCGCACGCAGGAACGCCTCGAGCGGGGGTATCGAGAAACGAATCGCAGGCTTGCTTGTGGATGACGGCGTCGGCGGGTCGGACATCGAGCGCCGAGAGGAAGCGGGATCCGGGGGAGTCCGGATGATAGGGATCGCCCGGCGGCTCGTCGTGTTGGATGAAGACCACCGTGCCCGTCGACCGCACTGCGTTGGCCAGCCGGTTCATTCTGCCGATGAGGCCCGTCACGTCATGCCAGGGCGGCGAGCCTCCGAACGGACCTTGCTGCATGTCGATGACAATCAGGGCATGTCTCATGGCGGACCGGCCTCGGCTCCAGGACGCGGACCCGTATAGCGGGCGCGCGGCCGGATCAAGGCGCCATGTGCCGCCTGCTCGAGCGCATGCGCGATCCAGCCGACGCTGCGCCCGAGGAGGAAGAGTGCCAGCGCCGAGTCCTTGGGCAGGCCGAGCACGCGCTCGACCGTCACGGTCGCGAAGTCGACATTGGCGGGCCGGTCGATCAGCCGCTCGACCGCGGCGGCCAGCCGCTCGGCGAAGGCGAGCTCGGCGGAGCGCGGCATCGCCTCGCGCAGCAGGGCGAACAGCGTCGCGGCGCGGACGTCGCCGTCGGGATAGAGCTGATGACCGAAGCCAGGGATGTAAATGCGATCGCGCAGCCGGCGGGCCAGCTCGGCGTCGAGGTCGGAAGCCTTGCTCAGATCGTCGAACAGCGTCGACACGCGGCGCGTCAGGCCGCCGTGCCGCGGTCCGTTCAGGGCGGCCAGGCCGGCCATGGTGGCGCCGTAGAGATTGGCGCCGGTCGACGCCACGACGCGGGCGGCGAAGGCCGAGGCGTTGAACTCGTGATCGGCCGACAGGACCAGCGCCGCCCGCAGCAGCGGCGCGCGCGCGTCGGGCACGCGCCACGCCGCCGCGAGCTGCTCGTGCACCGGCCGCGGCGACAGCGGCTGCGCGGTGACGGCGGCGGCGAGCAGCCGCATCACCCGGACGCCGGTCTCCAGCATCGCCGTGCGGTCCTCCACCCAGCTCGCATGGTCGAGCGCAGCGGCGGCCGGCAGCAGCACCAGGCAGCGGTCGACCGGCGCCAGCGTGGCCGCGGCCAACCAGGCGCGGCGCAGCGGCGTTGAGAGAGGTGGCAGGTTGTCGGCGGCGAAGGGGCTGTCGTGGCACTGCCACAGCAGCTGAGCGACCTCCTCGAGCGAGGCCGTACGGGCGAGCGCACTGGCATCGATGCCGCGGTAGTGCAGGCGGTTGTTCTCGATCAGGGTCAGCGCCGATTCGAGCACCGGGGTGCCGAAATCGAGGGCGTGGTTGGCGATCGATTCGGCCTTGCGGCCGACCTCCCGACGGCGCCGCAGCCGGGCGACATCGTCGGCGCGGTAGCGCCGCTCGCGGCTGCCGTCGAGCGGCTCGGAGCGCAGCAGGCCGCGGCTGACATAGGCATAGAGCGTCGCAGCCGAGACGCCAAGCCGTCGTGCCGCTTCTTTGGAGGTCAGGAATTCGTGAGCCATGTATTGATATTGATCAATATAATCAAGATTGACAATATTTTTTGCTACCGCGACCTTGCCGGCGATCCGAGGAAAGGAATGTCAATGCTGCTGACGCGAGTGGACAGCGGCCTCGACGGGGTGGTCGTGGCCGATACGGTGATGAGCGAGGTCGACGGCGAAGCCGGCCGCCTGATCGTGCGCGGACATGCGATCGAGGAACTGGTGACGACGCGCGGCTTCGAAGGAGTCGCGGCG
Source organism: Reyranella sp. (assembly GCF_044224635.1). Taxonomy (GTDB): domain Bacteria; phylum Pseudomonadota; class Alphaproteobacteria; order Reyranellales; family Reyranellaceae; genus Reyranella. The sequence continues at coordinate 20,205 of NZ_JBGAKA010000024.1, forward strand.
TTGCTGTGGCAGGGCTACGCCCCTCCCGCGGCAGGCGGCGATGGCGATGTCGCCGCGGCCCGCGACGGGTTGGCGGCGGCGCGCGTACGCGCCTTTGCCGAGGTGCCGAAACTGGTGGCGGCGACGCGCGGCCTCAATCCAGTCGAGGCGCTGCGCGTCGGCGTCGGCATGCTGCCCGACCGCGAGACGACGCCGCATCACTACCTGGTGTGCGGCGCCATGCCGGTGTTTCTCGCCGCCCTTCTCAATGCCGAGAAGGGTCTGCCGCCGATCGCACCCGATCCTGGTCTGTCCACGGCGCAGGATTTGCTGCGCATGATCCGCGGCCAACGGGCCGGCGTCGTCTTCGAGGCGGCGCTCGACACCTATCTCGCCACCATCACCGACCATGGCTTCAACGCCTCGACCTTCACGGCCCGCGTCGTGAGCTCGACCCGGGCCGGGTTGATCTCGGCGGTCCTGGCGGCGCTTTGCGCGCTCAAGGGGCCGCTGCACGGCGGCGCGCCCGGACCGGTGCTCGACATGCTGGACGAAATCGGCGACGCCGCGCGCGCCGAGGCGTGGTTCGCCGAGACCTTCGCCAAGGGCACGCGCCTGATGGGTTTCGGCCATCGCATCTACAAGGTCCGCGACCCGCGCGCCGACGTGCTGAAGAACATCGTCGCCACCCTGCCGTCGACCGCCGGCCGGCTGGCCTACGCCGCCGCCGTCGAGCAGGGCGCGATCGCGGCGCTGCGCAAGTACAAACCGGGCCAGCGGCTCGATACCAATGTCGAGTACTACACGGCGCTCCTGCTCGAGGCGCTGGAGATACCGCGCAGCGCCTTCACCGCGCTGTTCGCGGTCGGCCGCACCGCCGGCTGGTGCGCGCACATCTTCGAGCAGGAGAAGGGCGGCCGCATCATCCGCCCGCAATCCAACTACGTCGGCCCGCGGCCGGAGGCGTGAGGTTCATGCCTGGAAGCGCCTACCGCTATGACCGCGCCGTTGCGCTGAAGGCCTGCGCGGAGCACAAGCGTTGCACCCCGTCGAGATAAGGCCGGCGGCGGCCGCGTGTTCGAAATCCTGTCGTCGCTGGTCGGCTGGAACTGGCGCGACCTCTGCAGGTCTGGTCGGGAAGGCTCCGAGCGGCGTCAGTCCCGCCTGGCCGCCGTACCGCGCCAGGTGCGCGCCCGGGTGCCGGCGGCGTCGAACACCCAGACGATCAGATCGACGCCCGTCGGCGTGAAGCGAGCCGTGAAGTGGCGGCGCCAGAAGCTGCCGTCGGCATGGCTGAACAATGCCTCGGTGCTGAACAGGTCCGCCCGCAGGGTAAGCGTCGCGGAACGCGGCGCCGGTACGGCATTGGCCGAGGCGAGCAAGGCGACGCCGTCGATCAGCGGACCGAAGCACAGGGTTTCGCCGCGCTCGGCAGTCAGCATCGGCCCACCGTCGAGGCGCAACCAGATCACCCCCTCCGAGCCGACGGCGCGAATGTCGAACTGCACGCCGAATGGCGCGCGGTCGTCGTGGTCAAGCCGGGGCGTCTGGGGCGGCGGATAGATGTCCTCGAGCGGGATCGAGCGATAGAATTGCAGCACACCGGCATAGGCTCCGAACCAGTGGGGCCATGGTCCCTCGGCCTCGGCGGGCGTCCACATCGCGAGCGTGACGGCGGCGCCCGCGAGGAGGGGACGCCGCCCGATCATCGCGGCCGGCTCGCGACCACGGTGACGTCGACGGTAACCTCGTTGGAGACTTGGCCGGTGCTGGCCCATTCGTTCTGGCCCACACCGTAGTCGAGTCGCTTCAGGCCCAGGCGGCCGCGTGCCGTGGCGCGCACGCGGCCGGGCTGTGCCGGGTCGTCGACGATGGTCAGAGAGAATGGCAGCACGACGTCGCGGGTCATGTCGCGGATGGTGAGCTTGCCCTGTGCCTCGTAGCGATCGCCGCCTTTGGCCGTGATGTGGGTCGACACGAAGCGGGCTTCGCGAAACTTCAGGACGTCGAGGAAGTTCGGGCCCTTCATCAGGGAATCGACGTCGCGGTTGTTGGTGCTGACCTGCGACATCTCGATCCTGATGTCGATGCGCGCCGCTGCCAGCGCGGCAGGGTCGAGCATGATGGTGCCTGTCCAGGTCGGCAGGCGTCCGCTGACTTGCGCGCCAACCTGGCTGGCGGTGAAGTCGAGCTTGCTGGCACGCGGGTCGATCGCCCACGGATCCTGCGGCCCAGCGAGGGCGGGGGCGGCGAACAGCAGGGCAGCGAGCGCGAGGCAGCGGCGCATCAGGATCCTCCAAAAGGCCACATCCGCCGGAACACGCCATGTCGGCGCACGACGTCATGGTGCACGACGGCCGCGACATGCACCACCAGCAACGAGATCAGGCAGCGCGCCAGGACATGGTGGGTGGTTCGCAGGGTCTCGAACAAGTCCTGCTCGCGCGGAACCAGATCGGGCAGCCGAAGGTAGCCGAACCAAGTGACGCTGACGCCCGCCGCGGAGCTCATCAGCCAGCCGCTCACCGGCATGGCGACGAGCAATCCCAGGAGGGCCCAGTGCGCCATCCGTGCCAGCGCGGCCTGCCAGGGAGCAACCGAATCTGGCAATGGCGGCGGTGGATGGCGCCGGCGCCACGACAGGCGGACGGCGGTGAGCGCCAGCACCACCAGGCCGATCCACTTGTGCCACGCGTAGGCGTAGAGCTTGGTGAAGCCCAGCGGCAGGTCGGTCATCCAAAGCCCGACGCCGAGAAGCCCGATCACCAGGAGCGCGGTGATCCAGTGCAGCGCCTTGGCAGCCGGATGGTGGGTCGGCTCGGCTCGTCCGGTCATGGTCGCCCCAGCGTTCTCGTCAGAGGGCAAATGGGCGACTCTTCGCTGCGCTCAGGATGACAAGAAGTGTGCACGACCCAGCACCACGCCGGACCGCTCAGGCACGCATAGGACACTGAACAAAGGTGCCGCCGCCACGCTCAGCGCCAGGCGTCGGCGGTGATAGAGAGCTCGACGGTGTCGCCCACCATGTCGACATACTTGGTCATGCCGAACTCGGAGCGCTTGATGGTGCCGAAGCCGCGGAAGCGGGCGTAGCGCGAGCCCGGCGCCGCGTCGGGCCGACGGTCGCTCACCGTGACGTCGAGCGTCATCGGCCGCGTGATGCCGCGCAGCGTGATGTTGCCCTCGACCTTCAGGGCATTGTCGCCGGTGCGCTCGATCTTCGTCGACTTGAAGGTCATCTCCGGGAACTTCGCGACGTCGAAGAAGTCGCTGTCCTTCAGCATTACCGTCTGCTGGCTGTCCAGCATCTGGATGCTGCTGGTGTCGATCTCGACCTCGACGCTGCTGCGCGAGACATCGGCTTCGTCGACATTGACCTTGCCGTGCCACTGCTTGAAGCCGCCGGTGGTGCGGAAGATCTTGGAATCGCCGATGCCGAAGTCGATCGAGCCGCGGCCCTGGCCGATCTTGAGCTGATCGGCGGCGTGGGCGGCCGGGCTGGTCAGGGCGAATGCCAGCACCAAGCCCAGGATTTTAGCCGACGCGCGCATGCTCCACCGACAGTTCGACGGGAGGCTCGAAGAACCGCCGGCCGGTACCGCGCTGGTTCTCGTAGATCGAGCCCTGATGGTCGGCAGCGGGCAGGGGCATGCGCACCGGCGCCGAGACCACCCGCGGCTCAATGGTGGGGTCGCCCAGCACCATGCGGCTGTTGAACTCGTCGAAATTGGCGACGCCCATCAGGGGCCAGGCGTCGGCCGCGGTGTATTCGTGCAGCAGCAGGCGGCGCTGGCGGTTGGACTGGTTCAGGGCCGAGCCATGAACGAGGCGCGCATGGTGAATGGTCATTGAACCCGCCGGCCCCATGAGCGGCACGGCCTTGGCGAGGTCGAGCCCGCAGGTCGCAGGGTCCATGGCGCCGCAGAAGCGCCCGCCCGCATGATGATCGAACGTCGGGCCGTGATGGCTTCCCGGCACGACCATCAGCGGGCCGTTGTCGAGATCGCAATCGTCGAGATAGATGCCGGTCGCCAGGACGTCGTCGTTTGTATGGGGATAGAAGGCCCAGTCCTGGTGCCATTCGACCGGCGAGCCGTAGCCCGCCGACTTCATGTTGAGCTTGCCGCCATGCTGGCGGATCGCCGGCCCGAGCAGCTGCGCCAGGATCGACGTGATGGCAGGGTCGCGGACCAGCCGGTGGAAGAACTCGTGGCGCTTGAACAGCGTAGGCTTGAGCCGCCGCACGCGCGGCAATTGGGCACGATGGCTCGGCTCGAGATCATAGAGGTCGTCGCTTTTGTCGATGCCGCGGGCGTCGGCGACGATCCGATCGGTGAGGGCGCGAAGCTCGGCCAGCTGCTCGCCCCGGATCAGGCGGGGGATCACCAGGTAGCCGTCGCGTCGATAGGTTTCGATCTGTCCGTCGGTAAGCATACCGAAGCATAGCACGACGGCCCCGCATCACGGATAATCACGCTATGGCGATCCGTGCCCTATTCCCGACGCTCGTGGCCCAGGAAAAACTCACAGGTTTCGAGCTGGACCGGTTCAACCAGGCGCTCGCCGATGAATGCCGCTCGCTCGCCGCATCAGACCCGGCGGGCCAGCGCTGGTCGGCCGAGCACTATCTCGGCGGCTACACGTCGTACGGCTCGCTCGACCGCCTGCATCTCGTGTCGTCCCTGTTCGCTCAGCTGCGCCGGCGCATCGATCCGCGCGTCAAGGCATTCGCCAGTGCGCTGCATTACGACTTGGCGGGCCGTGCGCTCGTCATGACCGACTGCTGGGTCAACGTGATGGGGACGGGCACCGTCCACTCGATGCATCTCCATCCGTCGTCGTTCATCAGCGGCACCTACTACGTGACCGTGCCCAAGGGCGCCGGTCGCCTGAAGTTCGAGGACCCGCGGCTGTCCCGCCACATGGCGACCCCGCCGCGGCACGCCGACGCGCCGGAACGCTTCCGGGCGTTCGTCAGCGTAGCGGCGCAGGCCGGCGACCTCGTGCTGTTCGAAAGCTGGTTGCGCCATGAGGTGCCGCCGGCACGCTTCTCCGGCGAGCGCATCTCGATTAGCTTCAATTACGCATGGACTGCAAAGGACCGCCGCTGATGCGCCTCGCTCGCCATTTTCTCTGCCTCGCCGCAGCCGCTTGCGTGAGTTGGACCGGCCCGGCTGGCGCCGATCAGGAGCTGCCGATCTTCGACGCCCACATGCACTACAGCCACGACGCCTGGGAAGCCGTGCCGCCCAAGCAGGTGGTCGAGATCCTGAAGAAGGCCGGCGTCAAGCGCGCGATGGTCTCGAGCTCCAACAACGAAGGCACGCGGATGCTGCAGGACGTGGCGCCTGAGCTCATCGTCCCGGAGCTCAGGCCGTACCGCTCGCGCGGCGAGATCTCGACCTGGGCGAAGGATCCGACCCTGATCCCCTTTCTCGAGGATCTCCTGGCCAAGCGCCGCTACGTGGCAATCGGCGAGTTCCACATCTATGGCGCCGATGCCGACCTGCCCAACATGCGCAAGGTCGTCGAGCTCGCGCGGAAGCATGGTCTCTACCTGCATTCGCATTCCGACGCCGACGCGGTCGACCGGCATTTTCAGCAGGATCCGGCCGCCAAGGTGCTGTGGGCGCATTCCGGCTTCGAGCGGCCGGAGAAGGTGCGGGCAATGCTGCGCCGCTATTCGACCCTGTGGTGCGATCTTGCCTTCCTGACCTCCCACGCGTCCAACGGCAAGGTGGCCCCGGGCTGGCGCGAGGCCTTCCTCGAGTTCCCCGACCGTTTCGTGGTCGGGACGGATACGTTCACGCCCGAGCGCTGGCACTACGTGATCGAGCATGCACGGTGGTCCCGCCAGTGGCTGGCCGATCTGCCGGCCGACGTGGCGCGCAAGATCGCCTACGAGAATGGCGACAGGCTGTTCGGGCAGGGGCGGTGAGAGCGTCGCTTCCGGCACTCTTGCTCGCGGCGTCCCTGTCCGTCTGGCCGATGGCGGCCTCGGCCGACTGTCCGCTCGATCTCGGGCGCGGCACCGGCTGGGTGGTGTTCTCGGATCGCGCCATGATCGCCTTCCGGCCCGAGCCGATGCGCATCGAGGTCGGCCAACCCTTCTCGCTGCTGTTCAACGTGTGCACGCGGAAGAACGATCCGGCCGAGCTGTTGGCCGTCGATGCGCACATGCCGGAGCATCGGCACGGCATGAACTACCGGGCGACCATCGTGTCGGCCGGTGAAGGCCGCTTCCGCGCCGAAGGCCTGGTGTTCCACATGCCCGGCCGCTGGGAGCTCGACATCGATGTGCGAGCCGGTTCGGAAACCGAGCGGCTGAACCACGAGATCGTCGTCAAATGACGGGCCGGCGAGAAGCGCGTGGTCGGCGGAAAGCGAGCGCCTGGCGCGCCGCTCTGCTGGTCGTGACGCTGATCGTGGGCGTGAACGCGCAGGGCCTGGCGCAACCTCGGTGGTCGGAAGACGAGGTCCGCGCGATCGGCGCGCACGGGCCGTGGCCGCCGCCGGCGACGCTCGATCCGTCAAACCGTGTGTCGGGCAGACCGGCGGCGATCGCGCTCGGCGAGCGCCTGTTCAACGATGTCAGGCTGTCCGGCGATGGCACCCTGAGCTGTGCCAGCTGCCACCAGTCCGAGCGCAACTGGAGCGACGGCCGCGCCCGCGCGCGAGGCCGGGTCGGGCTCGATCGACGCACGCCATCCTTGTGGAACGTCGGCCAGGGCTACTGGTTCGGCTGGGACGGCGCTGCCGATTCGCTGTGGGCGCAGTCCCTGCGGCCGATCATCGACCCACGCGAGATGGCCGCCAGCGCCGGCCGCGTCGCTGCCCTGCTGCGCGGCGAGCCGACATTGAGCTGCCTCTACCGTCGTGCGTTCGGCACGGCGCCGGGCCAGGATGACGAGGCGGTTCTGGTCGAAGCGGCCAAGGCGTTGGCGGCGTTCCAGGAGACCTTGGTCAGCCCGCGTACCGCATTCGACGACTTTCGCGATGCCCTGGTGGCCGGCGACTCCGCAGCGGCCGCGCACTATCCGGCTGCCGCGCAGCGTGGCCTGAAGATCTTCGTCGGCATTGGCAACTGTAACGCCTGTCATTTCGGGCCGCGTTTCACCAACGGCGAGTTCGGCGATGTCGGCGTTCCGTTCTTCGTCCGGCCCGGCGTGGTCGATTCCGGGCGAATGGGAGGCCTCGCCAAGCTGGCGGCCAGCCCCTTCAACCGGCTGGGCCCGTACAACGACGACAAATCGGATGCCGGGGCGCTGCGGACCCGTCATGTCCAGCGCCTGCATGCCAATTTCGGCGAGTTCCGTGTCCCCGGCCTGCGCCAGCTCGGCAGCGCCGGCCCCTACATGCACAACGGCCAGCTGGCGACCCTGCAGGACGTCGTGCGCCACTATTCCGAGGTCGACCCCGACCGCCTGCACAGCGACGGCGTCCCGCTCGTGCGTCCGCTCGCCCTGTCGGCCGACGACCAGGCCGACTTGGTCGCCTTCCTGCGCTCGCTTACAGCTGAGCCGCCGGCGCGTGCGGTGACGACGCCGGAGTGTGGTGCTGGGTGATGCCTTTCATTCCTCCCCAACGAAGCTGGGGAGGTGTCGCGTCATACGCGACGGAGGGGTCATGAGCCTCAGTCCCGCTGCTCATGACCCCTCCGCCCCCGATTACGGGGGCACCTCCCCAGCTTCGCTAGGGAGGGACATGAAAGATCAACCCGCCGCGCCGCGCAGCCGGGCCAGGGCCGATTCGAGGATCCAGGCCGCCGCTGCCGCGTCGACCCGTTCGGCCCGCTTGGCGCGGCTCATGTCGTAGTCGTCGATCATGCCGCGCGTCACGGCGGCGGTGCTGAGGCGTTCGTCCTGGAAGACGACGGGCAGGCCGGCCACAAAGGCAGGCCCGTGATTGGCGATGTTGGCCGCGAACTGCCGCACCGACTGGCAGCGCGGTCCCTCCGTGCCGTCCATGTTGAGCGGCAAACCGATGATCAGTGCCGTGATCCCGTTCTTGCGGACCACCGTGTCCAGCTCGGCGAGGTCGGCGGCGAGCTTGCCGCGCTTCAGCGTCTTGAGTGGCGTGGCCAGCATGCGCAGCGCATCCGATGTGGCAATCCCGATCGTCTTGCTGCCGACATCGAGCGCCATCAGCCGACCGCTGCCTACAAGGGACTTGAGTTGTGCAAATTCGACGACAGCCATGAGGTAGTACCCTTAGCGCGCGGGTCGTCCGCGAGAACTTCGCGATGCAGGACGGCGGCGTTTTTCCGCCGTCGAACCGACGCAGGGTCGAGGCTATAACGGAACCGACCGCGCGACCCAACAGGAGTAGTTTCGTCAGGTGACCGATACGATCTATGCCGTGCTGGCAATCGCGATGGTGCTGATGGTGGTCAGCTTGCTGGTGCCGATGGCCGAGCGCTTCCGGTTGCCCCACACCGTTCTGCTCGCTATCGCCGGCATGGCCTTGGGATTCCTGGGAACGTGGCTGGTTTCCGCCAACGTTAAGCTGGGGGCCCTGGGCGACGCCTTTGTCGGGCTCGACAAGCTCGAGGTGGGCACGGATATGTTCCTGCCCCTGTTCCTGCCGCCATTGCTCTTCACCGCCGGCCTGACGATCGACGTCCGCCGCCTGTTCGACGAGGTATCGGCGGTTCTCCTGCTCGCCGTCGTCGCCGTCCTGGTCTGCATCGCCTGCGTGGCCGGCGTGGTGCGCCTGGCGACCGGCATGGACATCGTTGTCTGCCTGCTGCTGGGGGCGGTAGTGTCGACCACCGATCCGGCGGCCGTCATCGGTATCTTCCGCGACGTCGGGGCGCCCAAGCGCCTGTCGATCCTGGCGGAGGGCGAATCCCTTCTGAACGATGCCGTCGCCATTGCGGCTTTCGGCCTGTTCACGACCATCCTGGTGAGCCAGGCGTCGCCCGGTCCGACCTCGATGAGCATCGCCGCCGATCCAACGGGGGCGATCGCCACCTTCCTGCGCGAGTTCGTGGGCGGGCTGATGTTCGGCTTCCTGATGGCGCGCGTCGCCATGCTGGTGCTGCCGCGGCTCGGCGATTCGGATGCGGCCATCGCCTCGGTCACCGTCAGCCTGAGCTACCTGAGCTTCATCCTCGCCGACCGCTATCTCCACATCTCGGGCGTGGTCTCGGTGGTCATGGCCGCCCTGACGGTCGCGGCCTATGGGCCGACCCACCTGCATCCGCAGCAATGGGTGACCTTGCGCCAGATCTGGGCACAGCTTGAATTCTGGGCCAACTGCCTGATCTTCGTGCTGGCCTCGATGGTGGCAGCCAACGTCCTCGCCAATATGAGCTGGCTGGACGCCTGGGGCGTCGTCGCCGTGGCGGTCGGCGCCTTCGTGGCGCGGGCCGTGGTGGTCTTCGGCATGCTGCCGGTGCTGGAGAAGGTGCGCCTCGTCCAGCCCGTCAACGTCCGCTACAAGACGATCCTCGTGTGGGGCGGCCTGCGCGGCGCGGTCACCATCGTTCTCGCCATGGTGGTCTTCGGCAATGACGCCCTGCCCGAGAGCACCCGCGAGTTCGTGGCCCTGCTGGCCGTGCTGTTCGTGCTGGTCACCTTGTTCGTGAATGCCCCGACGCTGGGCCTGGTGATGCGGCTCCTCGGCCTCGACAAGCTGAGCCGCCTCGAGCTCGCCCTGCGCGATCGCGTCCTCGCCCTGTCGCGCGCCAATGTCGATCGCCATCTGCGGCAGATCATTCGGCAGCACAATGCCCGCGTCGACGGCATTGATGTCGATCCCAGCTCGGCAGGCAGCGAGGAGATCGGATCGGTGCCACCCGAACTCGCGCTCGATCTCGACGAGCGGGTCAAGGTCGGCCTGATCACCCTGTGCACGCGCGAGAAGGAACTCTACCTCGACCTGTTCGAGCAGCAGACCCTGTCGCGGCGGATGGTGGCAGTGATGGCCGCTCGCGCCGACCGTCTGATCGATGCCGTGCGCGACAATGGCGTCGCGGGCTACGAGAAGTGGCTGTCGCAGATCTCGCGGCCCGACCGGGGGTTTCGTATCGCTCTCTGGCTGCATCGTCGGCTCGGCTGGCAGAAGATGCTGACGGAACGTCTCGCCGATCGATTCGAGATCCTGATGGTCTCGCAGAGCGTCCTGGCCGAGCTGGCGGCGTTCAACACCGAGTCGATCGCGGACCTGCTCGGCGCCGATGCCGAGGCCGAGCTGACCTCGGTCATCCAAGGGCGGCAGCAGGCGGTCGACAGCGCTCTCAAGGCGCTGTCGCTGCAGTATTCGGGCTATGCCGAGTCGATCTCGGCCCGCCAGCTCGAGCGGGCGGCTATCCGGTTCGAATCGGCAGAGTATTCCCGGCGCCTGCGCGAGGGCATCATCGGCCGCGAGGTCTATGACGACCTCATCCACCAGCTCGGCGAGCGACGCAGCGCCATCGCCGACCGTCCGCCGCTCGATCTCGGCCTTGAGCTGGCCACAATGATTGAACGGGTGCCGATCTTCGCCTCGCTCGACCACGATGCGGTGGTCGAGGTGAGCAAGCGCCTGCGTGCCGTCGTAGCCTTTCCGGGGGAGAAGTTCATCCGCATCGGCGGTCCCTCCGATTCGATGTTCTTCATCGCCGCCGGCCAGGTGACGGTGAAAGGCGCCGGCTTCCAGGTCACGCTGAAGGAGGGCGATTTCGTGGGCGAGATGGGCTTGGTCAGCGACCGCCCGCGCAGCGCCGACGTCATCGCCGATGGCTACTGCCATCTGCTGGTTCTCTATCGCAAGGATTTCCGCGCCCTGCTCGAGAAGCGCCCGTCGGTCCGCTCCGAGATCGAAGCCGTGGCCGCCCGCCGGGTCGCCGAAAACGAAGGCAAGGCGGCGTCTTGACCTGTTCTCCTCCCCAGCTTCGCTGGGGAGGTGTCGCCGTCTTCGGCGACGGAGGGGTCATGAGCCACAATCGCGATGCTCATGACCCCTCCGTCTGCGAAGGCGCGGACACCTCCCCAGCGAAGCTGGGGAGGAGATGATGCTCGGGATGACAGGCTGCCGCAAACCGGCTACCAACCGCGCCGTTCAAGGAGTTTGGAGCAGCAGCCATGTCGCTCGACAAGGATACGGTGGCGCGCATCGCGCGGCTCGCCCGCCTGAAAGTGCCTGACGAGGAGCTGGCGCCGCTGGCCGGCGAGCTGTCGGGGATCCTTGCCTGGATCGAGCAACTGAACGAAGTTGATACGCGCGACGTGGCGCCGCTGGCTTCGGTATCCGACGTGACCCTGCCGCTGCGCGAGGACAAGGTGACCGATGGCGGGATCGCCGGCCGGGTGCTGGCCAATGCGCCGGGCGGTGCCATCTATATCGATCCGTCCGACAAGAACGCCGGCGGCTTCTTCACCGTGCCGAAGGTGGTGGAGTAGACGATGGCGTCCCTGACCGATCTCACGCTCACCGAGCTGGTGGCGACGCTCGCCCGTAAGGAGGCGAGCGCGCTCGATGTCGCCGAGGCGCACCTCCGGAAGCTCGACGAGCATCGCGCTCTCAACGCCTTCATCACCGAGACGCCCGACCGGGCGCGCGAGATGGCCAGGGCATCCGACGCCCGCCGGGCGAAGGGCGAGGCCGGCCTGCTCGAGGGCGTGCCGCTCGCGATCAAGGATCTGTTCTGCACCGACGGCGTACAGACGACGGCGGCTTCGCACATCCTCGAAGGGTTCGTCCCGCAGTACGAGAGTACGGTGACGGAGAACCTGTGGAAGGCCGGCGCTGTTATGGTCGGCAAGACCAACCTCGACGAGTTCGCCATGGGCTCGTCGAACATGACGAGCTACTTCGGTGGCGTCGAGAATCCGTGGAAGCGGCGTGGCGACAACCGCAAGCTGGTGCCGGGCGGGTCGTCGGGCGGCTCGGCGGCGGCGGTCGCGGCCTACATGGTGCCGGGCAGCACCGGCACCGACACCGGCGGCTCGATCCGCCAGCCGGCCGCCTTCTGCGGCATCGTCGGGTTGAAGCCGACCTACGGCCGCTGCTCGCGCTGGGGCGTCGTTGCCTTCTCGAGCTCGCTCGACCAGCCCGGTCCGTTCGCCCGCACCGTCGAGGACAGCGCGCTCCTGCTGCAGGGCATGGCCGGCCATGATCCCAAGGACTCGACCTCGGCGCCGCTCGCCGTGCCGGACTTCGCCGCAGCGGCGCGCAACCCGGACATCCGCGGCCTCAAGGTCGGCATTCCCAAGGAATATCGCGTCGACGGAACGTCGCCCGAGATCGTGACGCTGTGGGACAAGGGTATGGACATGCTTGCGGCGGCCGGCGCGGTGCCAGTCGAGGTCTCCCTGCCGCACACCAAGTACGCGCTGCCAGCCTACTATATCGTGGCGCCGGCGGAGTGCTCGTCCAACCTGGCGCGCTACGACGGCGTGCGTTTCGGCCTCAGGGTCCCCGGCAAGGACCTGATCGAGATGTACCAGAACACACGCGGCGCCGGCTTCGGCAAGGAGACGCGCCGGCGCATCCTGATTGGCACCTACGTGCTGTCGGCCGGCTACTACGACGCCTACTACAGGAAGGCGCAGCAGGTCCGTGCGCTGATCGCCCGCGACTTCAAGGAGGCGTTTGCCAAGTGCGACGTGCTGCTGACGCCGACGGCGCCGACCGCGGCTTTCGCCGCCGGCGACAAGATGGATGATCCGGTGACCATGTATCTCAACGACATGTTCACCATCCCGGCCTCGATGGCGGGCCTGCCCGGCATCTCGGTGCCGGCCGGCCTCGACAAGGACGGCCTGCCGCTCGGCCTGCAGCTGATCGGCCGGTCGTTCGACGAGGAGACGATGCTGCGCGCGGCGGCGGCGCTGGAGAAGGCGGCGGCGTTCAAGGCGAGACCGGCGGGTTACTGAGCGGCACCCCCGTCGCGCACATCGGGCGCGCGGCGGGCTGCCACAATCCACGTTGGGCGGTCGGGTGACTCATTCGACGGCCAGCCCGCTCTTCGCAAAATCGGGCAATACCGTCTCGCCGAGGATCGGCAAGGCACCCACTGCCACCAGCCGCGCGCCCAGAGTGGTGAGCGCAGCCCAGGTCGGCCGCATCGCCGAGCCGGCACAACGTCATCGACGAGAAACGTCGCTTCCAGGCGATCGAGAACCTTGCAGATCGTAATCATGGGTCTGACGGCGATGCTGTCGCAGCAATCTCCGACAGCGTCTATGCCGTTGCCGCGGGCCGCGTCGTCCGCGCACTCTTCAAAAATGTAATACTTGCATTCTCAAGGAACAATGACCAATCCGCCCTGCGGACCCGGAAGGTGCCGGGCATAGGGCGAATCGAGGTATATTCAAGGCCAAGCTAGCTCGGGAGAAGCGACCATGGCGGCGGAATTCGATCTGGTGGTGCGGGGCGGCAGCGTGGCGGATGGTACCGGAGCGCCCTTGCGCGAAGCGGACGTCGCGGTGAAGGGTGGCAAGATCGCCGCCGTCGGTTCGGTGGCCGGCCACGGCGCCGAGGAGATCGACGCCAAGGGCCTGCTGGTGACGCCGGGCTTTGTCGACATCCATACCCACTATGACGGCCAGGCGACGTGGGATTCGCGGCTTCAGCCGTCGAGCTGGCATGGCGTCACCACGGCGGTCATGGGCAATTGCGGTGTCGGCTTCGCCCCGGTGAAGGTTGAGGATCGCCAGCGGCTGATCGAGCTGATGGAAGGCGTCGAGGACATTCCCGGCGCCGCGCTCGACGAAGGGCTCAACTGGTCGTGGGAATCATTCGGCCAGTATCTCGACGCCCTCGACGCGCGGCCGCGCGACATGGATCTCGGTGCCCAGCTGCCGCATGGCGCGCTGCGCGTGTTCGTCATGGGAGAGCGGGCCGCCCGGCTCGAGGAGGCGACGCCGGAGGAAGTGGCGCAGATGCGCGTGCTTGCCGCCCAGGCGATGCGCGACGGCGCACTCGGCTTCTCGACCTCGCGCACGCTCAATCACCGTACGGTCAAGGGCGATCCGACGCCGTCGCTGCGCGCCTCCGAAGCCGAGCTCTTGGGCATCGCGCTCGGCATGAAGGATGCCGGCAGCGGCGTCATCGAGTTCATCTCCGACTTCAACACGCCGAGCCCGGAGAGCGAGTTCGAGATGATCGAGCGCCTGCTCGCCGCATCGGCGCGACCGTTTTCCGTCTCGCTGGCGCAGCGCCATTCCAAGCCCGAGAGCTGGCGCCGCCTGCTCGGCCTGGTCGAAGGGCTGGCGGCCAAGGGCCATGCCGCCAAGGCGCAGGTCGCGCCGCGGCCGATTGGCGTGCTGCAGGGCCTGCAGGCGAGCCGCATCCCGTTCTCGATGTGCCGCTCCTACAAGGCGATCGCCAACAAGACGGTCGCCGAGCGTCTGGCGATCATGCGCGATCCGGCCTTCCGCACGCAGCTCCTGAAGGAGGCCCACGAACCGCTGCGCTCTGACATGGCGGCGCGACTCACCGACTACGACCGCATGTTCCCGCTGGGCGACCCGCCGGACTACGAGCCGGCCCAGGAGAGCTCGCTCGGCGCCCGCGCCCGCCGCGAGGGCCGCGATCCGCGCGAGGTCGTGTACGACTACCTGATCGAGGGCGAGGGCAGGAACTTCATCTTCGCGCCGTTCGCCAACTTCGCCGCCTACAATCTCGATTGCTGCAGCGAGATGATGCAGAGCCCGCACACGCTGATCGGCCTGGGCGACGGTGGCGCGCATGTCGGCCTGATCTCGGACGGCTCGTTCCCGACCTCGCTGCTGGCCCATTGGGGCCGCGATCGGGCGACCGGCAGGCTCGACGTGTCGTGGCTGGTCAAGCGCCAGACCCTCGACAATGCCCGCGCCGTCGGTCTCGGAGATCGAGGCAGGGTGGCGGCGGGCTACAAGGCCGACCTCAACGTCATCGACTTCGACAAGCTCAGGGTCGAGGCGCCGATGATGAAATGGGACCTGCCGGCCGGCGGCAAGCGCCTGCTGCAGAAGGCGCAGGGCTACCGCGCCACCATCGTGTCGGGCGCCGTCACCTATCGCGACGGCGAGGCGACCGGCGCGCTGCCCGGCAAGCTGGTACGCGGGCCGCAGCTCATCGCGTGACCAGAACGATTCCGGTCACCACGAGGCCAATGCCGAGGAGATGAGTGGGCAACAGGCGTTCGTGGAAGGCGAACGAAGCGGCGAGCGTGATGACGGCAAAGCTGGCGCCCGTGAAAACAGGATAGGCGCCGTGATGCTGTCGCCATCGACATCGACGGCGTCGATCCTTGATGCGACGCGGCGTGAAGGCGTGGGCGACCAGGCCGCGCAATCGCGTGTGGCCCGGCGGGTCCGCGAAGAGCAGGCTGCGCGCGCGGTTGGGATCGGATGAGTTGCCGGCCTCGGTCGTGGCGTGCTGCTGCTCGTCGGTCGACAGAAGCGGTCGGCGCAGCATGGCGGCCACCTCGGCGTGCCCCAAGGCGAACCAGATCGTGTCGGCGACGCGCAGCAGCGGGTTGGCGCCGCGGAAGCGCTCGTAGAATGGATAGGGGTCCTCCCGGAAGGCGGGCTTCATCGCCTCGAGGAAGAAACCCGACCGACCCGCGAGGAGACGCGGGAAAAGCTGTTCCAGGCCGCCGCCGAGGTGTTCGAGGAGCAGGGCATCGGTGCCGCCAGCATCGAAGCGATCGCCGCCGCCGCCGGCTTGACGCGCGGCGCCTTCTATTCGAATTTTTCCGACAAGGACGAGCTCATCATCGCCATGCTGGAGGACCACGTCGATCGCTCCATCCGGCATCACCGCGAGCTCTTGGCGCACCATCGCACGCCGGATGCCTTCGTCGCCGCGCTGCGCGCCTCTGATCGCAACCGTGACGATCCGCTGGGCCGTGCGCCGCTCCTGCATATCGAGTTGATCCTGTTCGCCGCGCGCTCCGAGCGGCGGCGTCCCGAGCTTGCCAAGCGGCTGCGCATGCGCCGCGCCCTGGTCGCCGAGATCCTGGCCAGGATCGGTATCGGCGACCCGGCGCAAGGCAGCGCCATGCTGCTCGCTCTCGAGGATGGTTTCCGCCTGCACCGGCTGATCGATCCGGCCTCGACTCCGGCCGACAGCTTCGTGCGGGCGCTGGACGAGCTGCAGAGGCTGAAGGCGGTGAGAGGATGAGAGTTCAGCACACCGGTTCGAAGCGCGCCGCGATGCGGCAGACGCGCTCGCGCAACACTGCAAGGCGCCCG
Source organism: Reyranella sp. (assembly GCF_044224635.1). Lineage (GTDB taxonomy): Bacteria > Pseudomonadota > Alphaproteobacteria > Reyranellales > Reyranellaceae > Reyranella. The sequence continues at coordinate 36,350 of NZ_JBGAKA010000024.1, forward strand.
GCGCGCGGCAGCTCGGGGCGCTGACCGCACCAACCGATCTGCGCCATGTCACGGATCAGCAGGAACATCGGCAGCAGGGCAAGGTCCTGCTCGGTGATCGTCCGCACCGAGCGATAGCCGGCTATGCAGGCGTCGCGCATGGCCGGGAACGCCTCGTCATCCTGATAGGAGACGAGGGCGACCGCAAGGTCGTACTGGTGCCAGCCGAATCCCGCGTCGTCAAAGTCGATGACCGCGGCATGGCTGCCGTCGATCACGACGTTGCGTGGATGCAGATCGGCATGGATCAGGCTGAAGGTGCGCGCCGGCTTGCCGTAGCGCACCAGCGCGGCGTGCAGCGTGTCGCGTTGATGCAGCAGCAGGTCGCGTTCATCGGCAGAGAACATCGGATGGTCCCAGAACGGGCCCCAGAAGGGCGCCGGTCCCAGCAGACCGTCCGCGTCGAGCGCGTGCCGCCGGAAACCGACGGGCGGCGACCAGCCGGTCGCTTGGTCGTGCATCGCCGCCATGAGCGCGCCGAGCTGGCCGAAGTAACGCAAAGTCGCAGCCGGGTCGGTCTCCTGCTCGACGACATGGTCCAGCAGCTCGCCGTTCACCCAGCGTGCAAGGCCGGCCCAGCGCCGCTCGCCGGTGGCGGGGATGTCGACCTGTGCAAAACTCTCGCCGCCCGTCGTCAGCAGCGGTTCGGGCGCCGCCACGCCGGCGTCGACCAGCGCGCGTGTCCACAGATGCTCCGACTTCAGCTCCTCGATGTCGTGGTACCATGGTCGATGCAGCCGCAGCACCAGTTGCGCGCCGTCGCGCGAGTCGGTCACGCGGAAGGTGACGTTCTCGCTCATGTTCACGAAGCTCAGATCGGCCGGCGTGACGCCGAACGCCGCCAGCGCCTGCCGTGCGGCCGGCGCGTAGGATTGCTCGGCCTCCGTCATGCCGCGACTTCGGCGATGGTCTCGTCCCAGGCGTCGAGGAACTGGGCCGCATTCTCGTGCGAGAACACCAGCGGCGGCCGAAGCTTCACGACATTGGCGAAGGCGCCGGCGTTGCTGGTCAGGAAGCCCTTGTCCTTCAGCCGGTTGATCACCCGCTTGGCGAGCTCCATGTCGGGCGACCCATCGGCCGGTTTCACCAGCTCGACGCCGACGAACAGACCGTGGCCACGCACGTCGCCGATCGCTGCGCTGGCGCCCTTGCGCTGGGTCAGCGACGCCTTCAGCGCGGCGCCGACCGTGGCGACGTTGGTGCGCAGATCTCGGTTCTCGATCTCGTCCAGCACGGCCATGCCGACCGCCGCCTGCAGCGGGGAGGAGGCGAAGGTGTTGAAGTAGCGTGTCTTGGCGCGGAACGTCTCGACCAGGGCGCGGCTCGCCGCGGTGGCGGCGAGCGGCAGGCCGGCACCCATCGGCTTGCCGGTGACGACGATGTCCGGCGTGAAGCCGGTCACCTCGTAACCCCACCAGGTGCCGGTCCTCGCGTAGCCCGCCTGCACCTCGTCGGCGATCACCAGGCCACCCGCTGCACGCACCATGGCGGCGGCGCGCGGCATGAAGCCGGCTGGAATGTCAGGCAGGCCTTCGTTGGCGAGGATCGAGCAGACGATCAGCGCCGCGACGCCCTCGCCGTTGGCCTTCAGGGCGGCGATCGCGTCGCCGAGACGCGCCAGGTAGGCGTCGCGGAGCTCGGCCTCGCTGAGGTTGGCGGCGATCGGGCGGTACTTCTCGGGAAAGGGGATGCCGCGCACCGCCGGGTTTGCGTCAGGGTCAGGCTGCTGGTTGAGGCGGCTCAGCGAGCCCACCAGCTCGCTGTTGCCGTGGTAGGTCGCATTGGTGCAGATGACGCCGCGCTTGCCGGTGGCAAAGCGCGCCATTCGGATCGCCACCTCGTTGGCCTCGGTGCCGCTGCAGCTCAGGATGACGCTCTCGATCGCGGGGCCGTGCAGGGCAGCCAGGCGCTCGGCAAAGGCCACCACGCTTTCGTGCAGGTAGCGGCTGTGCACGTTCAGCGTCGCCTGTTGGCGCGCCATCGCTTCGACGACGTGCGGGTTGGCGTGCCCGACGCAGGGAACGTTATTGTACATGTCGACATAGCGCCGGCCATCGGCATCGAACAGGTTGACGCCTTCGCCGCGCACGATGTGCAGCGGCACCTCGTAGAACAGCGGCGCGCCCGCCCCCAGGGCGGCGTTGCGCCGCGCGAGCAAATCAGTCGTGTCGGTCATCTCTCCTCCGAAGTCAGCCGGTCGTCCAGTGCGATGGGCACCCGCAGGAGAGGGAGTATAGCGGCATCGGACAGCGCGTCGCCTGTCCGATGCCGCGGAGTCCACGACCGGTTTTCGTCGCTGCTCCGCCGCGCAGGCCAATGCGGCTCCATGCCTGGAGGCTATACTTCTGGCACCCTTCAAATTAATCTTCCACCGGGGTGCAATAAGCAAGAGGTCGATATCATGGCGCGGAGACTCGCTTGCTTTCTCGCTGCCATGGCCGGGAGTTCACTGGCGTCGTTCGCCGCCGTGCCGGCACTGGCGCAGCCGGTGACGCCGCCGAGCTGGAATCTCTACACCTCGAACACCAGCCTCGTGGTTCAATATCCGGAGGCGCTCAACCACAAGAATTCCGACGGCACCTTCGGCAACCATTCGGCCAGCCTCAACGTGAGGGTTGCCGGCAGCAACCCGATTTCGGTAACGATCGACACCGGATCGACTGGCATGGCGATCTCGCAGAAGCTCCTGCCGGCCGATGCGCTGAATGGCCTGACGCCGATCGGGCCGGGCACCTACAACTACGACAGCAGCAACATCAATCCGTCCGGCTACTACTATCAACTTCCGGTCAGCGTCCTCGGCGGCACCGTCAATGGTCAGGCGACCGACGGCAAGGCGTCGGTCAAGGTCCTGGTGGTTACAAGCGACGACACGACGGCCTATTTCGGTATCGGCAACAATCGCAACAACGCCTACACCGGCATCGCCGATCCGCACAAGACGATCGCCGAGAACATCGCCCAGGGGATCATCAAGCCGATGGCGCCTGTCGGCCTCAATCCGTTGCTCGACGTTTCCGTCAATGGCGCAGCGCTGCCCAACCAAGGCTACGTCGTGATGAACGACCGGATCGTGGTCGGCCTGACGACGGCGAACAACACCTACACCTTCGTCAAGCTCAAGCCCGATGCAGCCGGAAACAACTTGTGGAACCAGATCCCGGTAGCCCTGTCGAACGGCACGGGCAAGCCCTACGTCACGGGCACGATCCTGCAGGACACGGGTATCTTCAATGGCTACCTGAAGCCGTTCGCGGGCCGCGGCGACACGGTCAGCATCGCGATCCCGGGCATGCCGCCGGAAGGGGCTTTCTACAGCTTCGTCATGCCCGACGCCCGTTCGGGCTGCCCAACGGCGAGCGCCATGCAGCCGTGCGAGGTTCTTGGCTCGACCTCGACCGAGCCGTTCCTCAATACGGGCCGCCAGTTCTACGCAGGCTTCAATTACCTGTTTGATCCCATCAACGGCTATGCCGGTTACGCCCTGTCGAGCTCTGGCTTGGCGCCCGAGGCGAAGCTCACGCCTCTGCTCGCCCTGCAGGACACGGTCAGCCTCGCCAATGGCTTTGTTACCAACCTGCCGACTGCGCTGTTTGCCGCGACCACACTGACGACGTCGAGCGCCGGCACGGCGACATTCAACGGCACGTTCGCAGGCTATGGCAACAGCCTGACGCTGGGCGGCTCAGGCACCGTCGTGTTCAACGGCCCGGTCGACATGGGGACAGGCGGCACGATCGCGGTAAGCAGCGGCGCCATCGCCACGATCAACAACACGCTGACCGCCAGCTCCGTGACCAATCACGGAACGCTCGGCGGCGTCGGGACGGTGAACGGCGACGTGATCAACTCCGGCGTGATCTCGCCGGGCAACTCGATCGGCACCTTTACCATCGCCGGCAACTACACGCATTCCGCGCGCGGCGCGCATCTTGCGGAAGTCCACCCGTCCGGCATCGGCGACAAGGTGGTGATCGCCGGCGCGGCGGCAATCCAGGGCGGCGCCCTCAACGTCGTGACGCATTCCGGCATCTATGCGCCGCGGACGACCTACAACCTGATCACCGCCGGCAGCGGCCTGAGCGGCAGCTTCTCTTCAGTGAACAGCACTTCTCCCTTCCTGGTGCCGACTCTCTCCTACGACGCCAACAACGCCTACCTAACCTTGCAGATCGGTGGTTTCGCGGCCGCGGCGCAAACGCCGACCCAGGCTGCCGTCGGCGCCGCGCTCGATGCCGCCGCGCCCAGCGCCAGCGGCGACTTCGCCACCATCCTCGGCACCATCGCCAGCCTCAGCAGCAGCCAGGTGCTGCCGTTCCTGACCTCGATCAGTGGCCAGAACTACTCGGCTTTCTCCAACTCGATGGTGCAGGGCGCCCAGCTGTTCATGAACAATTTCGCCCTCCAGGTGGGCGGCGGCAACGTCGGTCCTCGCGGCTCGACCCGGGTAGCGCTTGCGGAAGCCTGCACGGTCGCCTGCCAGACCTTCTTGCCGCCAACATGGGGCGCCTGGGGTGGCGCGCTCGGCGGCACCGGCACGGTTGGTTCCGGCGCAACGTCAGGAGCGACGACCTACAATGTCGGCGGCTTCGCGGCCGGTCTCGACCGGCTGCTCACGTCCAATGTGCTGGCCGGAGTGACCGTCGGCTACACGACCAGCACGCAATGGGTTTCGGGCTTCAGCGGCCAGAGCAGCACCAACACCTTCCAGGTTGGCCTTTACGGCAGCTTCTTCGAGGGCCCGTTCTATCTCGACGGCATGGCAAGCTACGCCTACAGCACCAATCAGATGTGGCGCAACATTGCCATCCCCAACCTTCAGCAGCGCACGGCGCAGGGCCTGAGCGGCGCCAACCAGTTCTTCGGTCAGCTCGAAGGCGGCTATCGCATCATGCTCGGCGGCACAGCGATGGCGTTCGCTACGCCGTTCGCGCGACTGCAGGGCTACACCGGCACCCAGAACGCCTTCACCGAGACCGGCGCGCAGTCGCTCAACCTCAGTGTCGAGGCGCAGACCACCAACTCGTTGCGCTCGGTGATCGGCGCACTGCTCGGCGGCTCGATGGATCTCGGCTGGCGCGACCGGGTCTATGCCCAGCTGCGGCTGGGCTGGAGCCACGAATATGCCGACGTGTCGCGCCCGGTGACGGCGGCGTTGGCCGGCGCGCCGCGCTTCCTGTTCACGACCTGGGGCGCGACGCCGACGCGCGACGGCGCTGTCGTTGGCTTGTCGGCGACGACGGAAGTTGCCCAGGCCTCGTCGATCTATCTCCGCTACGAGGGCAACATCGCGGGGCAGGACAGCACCCACGCGCTGACCGCAGGACTGCGCATGACCTGGTGACATCGCACGTTCAGAGATAGATCGCACAGCCCCTGACTTCGAGGTCGGCGAACCACCTCGGCGGCTCGAGCGAGGTGACCCACCGAAGATCGAGTTTCTCCAATCTCGGCAGCTCTCGCAGGGAGTCGGGCAAGGCAGCCACCGGGTTGCCCCTGAGATCGATCTGGCGCAGCTCCGCCATCGCGCCGATGGCGGTCGGAAGGGTGACGAGCCGGTTGTTGCGAACGTGCAGCTCGCGCAAGCGGGTCAATCTGGAAATCGACGGCGGAAGATCGATCAGGCGATTATCGGTGACGCGCAGCTCGATCAGGTTGGACATCTCCGTCACCGCTTCAGGCAGTGCCTCGAACGCGTTCTCGCTGATGTTCAGGTAACGCAGGCGTTTCAGCCGCCGCAACGTGGGAGGAAGCGTCGCCAGTTGGTTGTCATGCAGATACAGAAAGTCGCTCAGCCCTTCGAGCTCGCCCAGCCGGGCGGGTATCTCGCGAAGCCGGTTGTGGCCGAGATCGAGCATCCGCAGATCGCGCAGGTCGCCGACCCGCTCGGAAATCTCGGTCAGGTCGTTGTCTGCCAGGACGAGTGTCCGCAGGTCGGTTCTCGTCCACACCTCTTCCGGCACTGCGCCCAGGGCTTGCCTCCAGAGCGACAGGTTCAGTCCGGCGTCGTCCGTCTTCGCGTCCATGTCTTCAGGATAGCAGCCTGGGGATCGGCGGTTATGCCCAGCTGGACGCGATATGCGGTTGGGCCAGGCGCCGGACAGATCGGGCTCTAGGTTGTCGGCCGGATTCCCGCTACACTTCCCGGTCGACTGCTGATGGAAGGGAGCAATTCCATGACCGCTCAGACCAGAGGCCGCATCCGTCACGTTGCACTCAGCGTCAAGGACCCTTGGGAGACCGCCGAGTTCTACAAGCAGGCCATGGGCCTGGAGGAGGTCACGGAACTCGACGGCCCGCTGGCCGAGGGCGTGTTCCTGACCGACGGCGTGGTCAACCTCGCCATCCTCCACTTCAAGAGCGACGAGGCCTCGCAGGGCACCGGTGTGGATTATGTCGGTATCCATCATATCGGCTTCTGGGTCGATGACGTGGTGGAGCAGGGAAAGATCGTGCGCAATACCGGCGCGACCTGGATCATGGGCGACACCAACAACCCGAACGGCTACGAGGTCAAGCACACCGACCTCGACGGCATCATCTTCGACATCGCCGCGCACGGCTGGGTCGGTTCGCAGAAGGACCCGGGAGCAGAAGGCAGCGTCGCGCGCCCCAATCCGCAGCGGCGGCTGGCACGCTTCGATGAGCGCCGTGTACGGGCGCAGGCGAAGATCGCTGCAATCCGGGCAAAAGAGATCCCCCAGGCCGCTGAGTGACGACAGGCTGACGCCTCGTGGGACGGGCCGCGGCGCGGCTTTACTACGCAGACGCCAAGGAGCGCTCCATGATGATGGTGCGCTCTTCGCCGTGGTGGCTGTCCCGTACGGCCTTGAATCCGAGCATCGCGTAGAACGACTCGGCGGTCACCGAGGAGGGCACGGTCAGTGTCTCGATGCCGGCGTCGCGCGACACCCTTTCGATCTCGGCCATCAGCATCCTGCCCACGCCCCGTCCCTGGGCATCGGGGGCAACGAACACGGTGCGGACAACGCTGCCATCCAGGCCGGCGGTTCCGACGACCCGCGACCCCGCAATGGCCACGAACGCCTTTCGCTTGCCGATCAGGGTGCGCACGGCGTCGGGGCCGAAGCCCTGTTGCAGCCGCTCGATGACGCTCGCCGTGTAATCCCGGGCATTGGTTTCCCGCAGCGCTGCCAGAATGACTTCGCTCACCGCCGGTGCGTCATCGGGATGGGCAGCTCGAATCCGGCAATCCATCGTTGAACCCTCGCGTTTCGGCAAGCGTAGGGCCGGAGGGGCGGCGCGAGCAATCGGATGCAGGCACGGACCGGTCGCGGCCTCTTGCTTGCTGGCGCCTCCAGGGATGAGGATAGGTGTGTCGCCACGCGCCGCTGGAGATCCAGGATGAACGCGCCAACCGTGCCGATCGTGCCAACCCCGCCGGCGGGGATCGACTCCGCCAGGCTCTTGCGGGAAGAGATTCGCGCCGGCCGCCACGCCACCGTGACCACCGGATTGGCGCCGGGCCATGTGCAGGCCAACCTGGCGATCCTGCCGGCCGACTGGGCCGACGAGTTCGCCGCCTTCTGCGCCGCCAATCCCAAGCCCTGCCCGATGATCGCGCGCAGCGAGCCGGGCGATCCCGCCTTGCCGGGGCTGGGCGTCGGCATCGACGTTCGCCGCGATCTGCCGCGCTATCGGGTGTTTCGTGACGGCGTGCTGGCGTCGGAGGAGACCGATATCAGCCATCTGTGGCGCGACGACCTCGTGGCTTTCGCCCTGGGCTGCTCCTACTCGTTCGAGGCGGCGCTGCTCGAGGCCGGCGTCCCGATCCGTCACATCGAGCAGGGCAAGAAGGTGTGCACGTATCGCACCGGCCTCGACACCGTGCCGGCCGGCCGCCTGCACGGCAAGATGGTGGTGTCGATGCGCAACTTCACCGTGCCCAACGCCATCCGGGCCATCGAGATCACCTCGCGCTTCCCGCGCGTCCATGGCGCCCCGATCCATTTTGGCGATCCGGCGGCGATCGGCATTGCCGACATCGACCGGCCCGAGTTCGGCGGCGAGCCCGACATCCGCGCCGGCGAGGTGCCGCTGTTCTGGGCCTGCGGAGTGACGCCGCAGACCGTGATCGAGGCGGCCAGGCCGCCGTTCTGCATCACGCACAAGGCGGGCCACATGCTCATCACCGATCGACTCAACGAGGAGTTCCGCGACGCTGTGAGCGTGACGGGACGCAGGCCCGCTGGCTGACCTTCGATTGCCTGCCGGCGTCGCGCGCGCGATCCTTGGCGCCGCAAACAGAAGGAATGGAGCGGGAATGTCACAGGAGTTTGCCGGTCGGGTCGTGCTGGTGACCGGCTCGGGCCACGGGATCGGCCGTGCAACGGCGCGCAGGTTCGCCGACGGCGGGGCGACCGTCGGCGTCAACGATCTCAAGCCGGAATTCGTCGAAGCCGTGGTACGCGAGATCGGCGGGGCCGGCGGCACGGCGATCGGCATCGTCGAGAACGTGGCGTCGCGCGAGGGCATGCGGCGGGCGGTGCTTGGCCTGACCGAGCGCACCGGCCGGCTCGACGTCCTGGTCAACAATGCCGCCTGGGTGCGCTACCAGGCGATCCCCGACGTTGCGCCGGAGACGCTCGATCGCATGCTCGACATCGGCTTCAAGGCGGTCGTGTGGGGCATCCAGGCGGCGGCGGAAGCGATGCAGGCCGAGCGCGGCGGCGTCATCGTCAACCTGGCATCGGTGGCCGGCATCGTCTCGCAGCCGAACAGCATCGTCTATAGCGGCATCAAGGCCGGCATCATGGGCATCACGCGAGCCGCGGCGGTCGAGCTGGGTGCCCGCAATATCCGCGTCAATGCGGTGGCTCCAGGCGCCGTGCCGACGGAAGGCACCCAGCGCAACCGCAACGTCGAGCGCGACGCCAGGCGCATGGCGCGCACGCCGCTCGGGCGCCTGGGAACCGTCGACGACATCGCGCGCATCGTCTGCTTCCTGGCCGGCGACGACAGCGGCTTCCTGAGCGGCCACACCATTACCGCCGACGGCGGCTTCACCATCGCCAACCTGTGACGCGGCCAACTGGCCGAAAGAGCGTCATGCGCTGGGACCGCGCCCCCCCCGTGGCGCGCTTGGTGGGGGTGACCCCCCCCAAGAGCGCCCCGGGTGGGGCGCGGGGCCCGCGGGCGGACGCGGGGGGTGTTTTTACCAACCCCTGGCCCCCACGGGTGGCCCGGGGACCCAGCGCATGACGCTCTTTCGGCCAGTTGGCCGCGTCACAGGTTGGCGATGGTGAAGCCGCCGTCGGCGGTAATGGTGTGGCCGCTCAGGCGTGCCAGGATCGCCCGGCAGCGGCGGGCGGTCGGGCAGGTAGATGGTGGGAATGCGCGCGAACACCCGGTCCGAGACCAGGCGGCGATAGAACAGCGGTCCCCAGACCCGCTGCACGTAGTATTGCAGGTCGGCGGGAGCGAGCTGCGGCTGGCCGAGGCTCGCGCGAACCTCGGCGTAGGGCACGATCTTGATGCGCTCGTCGGGCAGGGTGAAACCCGAGGCGGCGCGCAGGAATGCGACCAGCCAGTTGGTGCCTTCGGTCAGCCCGGACGACACGTTGCTGCCGGCGCGGCTGGCCACCAGGACCATGGCGCCCGGCCAGTCGATCGCGAGCCCGGCGAGCATCGCCTGCACGCTGACCGCGCCGCGCAGGGCGTCGAGCATGAAGGTGGCGATCATCACGTTGCGGAACGGGATGGGAAAGGCCGCCGACGTGCCGTCGAAGAAGACGTCGTTCACGTTCGCTGCGGTGAGGCGGCTGCCATCACCCAGCCCGCCGAGATAGTCGAGCGTGCGGGCGCAGGCATAGTCGACCATGGCGCGGATCTCGGCCTTGCGTGTGCGCCACGCCGGCTGATCGAGACGGTCGAGCCAGTTGTCGCGGGCGCTGAGGTTGAGCGCCCGGACCTCGGCGACGTGGGCTTGCAGGTTGGCGAGCCGCTCGCGCCAGCGGCCATCGCCGTCGGCCTTGACCTGGGCCAGATAGGCGATCGCCGGCCCGATATGACTGATCGCCGTCATCTCGTAGAAGCCGCTGGCGCGATCGGTGCGAAACCGCTCATGGCCGAGCCGTGCGCCGCTGCGCGAGTCGTAGACGTAGAGATCGGAGCCGATCACCAGTACCAGCGGCCCCGCCGACGCGGCCGACCCCAGCCGGGCGATCTCGGCTTGCGTCAGCATCTGGCCGATGGTCGGCCGGCCGGCCGGATAGTCGGGCTCGTCGCTGCCGGTGAAATCGAAGAAGAGCTGAAGGAACGGCGCGGGTGTCGTGTAGTCGCCCGCCGTTTGCGCCCGTCCCGGCTGACACGGGAGCACGGCGAGGACCGCGACCACGATCATGCGACTGAGCGACATCAGTTCCTCCTTCGCGGCCGGCGACGCGCACGCGGCGCGGACTATACAACGGGGGAGACCGCAATCCGGAAGAGCAGGAGCGCCAGAGCGGTTTCGCATCGCACGGTACGGTAGCTGCGATGCGCTGCAATCCGCCGTATCCTCGCGATCGTATGCAAACCCCGTCGACAGAGACCATCCCGCAGACCGCCACCGCGAGCGGCCCATTCGACGTCATCGTCATCGGCGCCGGCGTCGCCGGGCTCTACCAGCTCTACCGCCTCCGCGAGCTGGGCTTGCGGGCAAGGGTGTTCGAGGCCGGCTCGGATGTCGGCGGCACCTGGTACTGGAACCGCTATCCCGGCGCGCGCTTCGATTCGGAGAGCTGGTCGTACGGCTATTCCTTCTCCAAGGAGCTGTTGCAGGAATGGGAATGGCCCGAGCATTTCGCCGCCCAGCCCGACACGCTGCGTTACCTGAACTTCGTTGCCGACAAGTTCGACCTGCGCCGCGACATCCAGTTCCTGAGTCGTGTCGTCGCCGCGCAGTTCGACGAGGACGCCGACCACTGGACGATCACCTTGGAGAGCGGCGAGCAGGCGAGCGCGCGCCTGCTGATCACCGCCCTGGGCCCGCTCTCGGCCTACACACTGCCTGTCATTCCCGGGCGCGAGGAGTTCAAGGGCCAGGCCTTCCACACCGCGCGCTGGCCGCGCGAGGGCGTGTCTCTCGCCGGCAAGCGAGTCGGGATCATCGGCACCGGCGCCACCGCCATCCAGGTGATCCAGACCATCGCTTCCGAGGTCGGCTCGCTCACCGTGTTCCAGCGCACGCCCAACTGGGCGGCGCCGCTGCACAATCGGCGCATCACCCCGGAGGAGCAGCGCCGGATCAAGGCGACGTACGCCGAGATCTTCGAGCGCTGCCGCCAGACCAGCACCTGCTTCATCCACCAGACCGACCCGCGCAAGGCGCTGGAAGTATCGCCCGAGGAACGCGAGGCGTTCTGGGAGAAGCTCTATGCCGAGCCGGGCTTCGGCATCTGGGTCGGCAACTTCGCCGACGTGCTGGTCGACAAGAAGGCCAATGCGCTGGCGAGCGAGTTCGCCGCCAGGAAGATCCGCCAGCGCGTCACCGATCCGGCGGTCGCCGACAAGCTGATCCCCAAGGACCACGGCTTCGGCACGCGCCGCCTGCCGCTCGAATCGGGCTACTACGAGGTCTACAACCGCGCCAACGTGCGGCTGGTCGACATCAACGAGACGCCGATTGAGCGCATCACGCCGGAAGGCGTGCGCACCAGTGCGGAGGACTTCCCCTTCGACGTGCTGATCTACGCCACCGGCTTCGACGGCGTCACCGGTCCGTACGACCGCATCGACATCAGGGGGCCCGGCGGACGGCGCCTGAAGGACGACTGGGAGGGCATGCCTCGGACCTATCTCGGCATGCTGATCGACGGCTTCCCCAATCTCCTGATGGTGCTCGGCCCGCACACCGCGCGCGGCAACATCCCGCGCAACATCGAGGAGATCGTCGACTGGCTGACCGGCCTTGTCGCGCACATGCACAAGAATGGCCTTCGCCGCGTCGAGACCCGCCGTGAGGAGGTCGATCGCTGGGTGAGCGAGGTCGAGCAGGCGGTCGAGGGCCTGCTGTTCAGCGAGGTCAACTCCTGGCAGACCGGCGTCAACCGCAACGTCGAGGGCCGTCAGGTTCGCCGCGTTCTGGGCTATTACGGCGGCGCCCTCGCGTACCGCCAGCGCACCGGTGACGTCGCGGTGGGCGGCTATCGCGAGCTGCTGTTCGACGCGGAGGCAGCGCGCCGCTCTGCAAGACCGTAGTCGGCACAACGCTGACGCAAAGGGCGGATCAATTGCATCCCTGGCGCGTTGCAATCGCTGATGCGAAGGCGGAGATCGTACTCGTGATCATGCTGTTCCGGACCGCGTGAGCGCGTTCGCTAGCGGCGCGGTTTACCGCGCCTCACGCGAGACGCTCACGGTCCAGAAGAGCATGATCGCCGGGATCGCAACTGCAGCATCGAAGCGTTGGAGCTCAACCGGGGCCGCGACAGCGGGTCCGCATGGTTGTCGCACCCCAAGATGGGAGATCGAGCGATGCCAGACAGGAACACCATCGCGAAAGCGCGGAGGGACAAGCGGCAAGGCAAATCGCCGAGCACGCAGGCCGGCGAGTTCGTGCACGCGGAGATCGACCGGATCCGCCGCGGCGCGCATGGCGCGCGCTCGACCCGGCAGGCGATCGCCATCGGCCTTTCCGAGGCGAGGCGAGCGGGCGTCGACCTGCCGCCGCCGAGGAAGGGAAAGGCCAAGGCGAGCACGCGCAAGAGCGCCCGGTACGCCTATGAGGTCGGCCAAGGCAGACGCACGCCGACACGTCGCCCCAAGGTCTCGAAAGCCGTCACCAGGGTGCTCGAGCGCGAGCCGAGAAGCACGGCATCCCGCGCTGCGCTGTCGCGGCAGGGCAAGAGGGCCGCGTCGCGCCGGACGGCGGCTGATCGCTCGGCGGCGGCGAAGAAGGCTTCTGCGACGAAGGGCGCCACGCGTCGCTCCGCTGCCGCCCGTAAGGCGGCGCGCACCAGGAGTGCTCAGGGGAGACGGACGGCAACGCGGAAGCCAACCGCCAAGGCGCGCGCACGACGGCGCTAGAGCGCCGTTTTCCCACGTCGATCATGCTCTTCCGGACCGCGAGCGTCCACATACGCGGTCCGGAAGAGTTCGAACGTGATCCTTCTCGAAGCTTCACCTGCTCCCGCTTCAACCGATCACGCTCCTGCCTGGCTAGGGCGAGAAAAGCAGTGTCATCACGGTCGAAGCCGAGCGCAGCGACGCGTAGGGGAGGGACCTTTCCTGCTGCCGTTACCAGCAGGAAAGGTCCCTCGACTTCTCCGCCTGCGGGCGACCGCTCGAGAATGACGGAATCTCGGGCCTGAGCTCGTATGGGTGGACGCTGATCACCCGCGCCCCTAGTCGCCCTTGATGTCGTTTTCCTTGATCACCTTGAACCAGCGCTCCTGCTCGCTCTTCTGGTAGGCGGCGAAGTCGGCAGGCGAGGAGGTCAGAATCTCCATGTTGAACTGCTCGATGAACTTCTGCGTCACATCGGGCGAGCGCACGGCCTTGGTGATCTCGGCATGCATGCGGTCGACGATCGGCTGCGGCACGCCGGCCGGCGCGTAGACGCCCCACCACGAGTAGGACGGGAAGGCTTTGATGTTTTGGTCCGCGAGCGTCGGCGTGTCGGGCAGCGCCGGGGTGCGTGCTTCGCCTGTGACGGCAATCGCACGAATCTTGTTCGCACGGATGTGCGGGCTGAACGAGGTCAGGCTCGAGATGCCGATGTCGGTCACGCCGGCCAGCAAATCCTGCACCAGCGGTCCGCCACCCTTGTAGGGAATCAGGTTTATCTTGAGGCCGTTTTCCTTGTTGATGAGGTTGGCGAGCACCAGAGCCTGACTGCCACCGAGCACCCCGAAGCTGATTTTTTCGGGCCTCGCCTTGGCATCGGCCGCCACCTCGGCAAACGTCTTGTACGGCCGATCCGGGTGCGCGGCGATGACCTGCGGCGTACGCCCGATCAGCATCACGTTGATAAGTTCCGAATCCTTGTAAGGGATCGACGGCGCGAAGGCGGGATTGAGGATGTGGCTGTCGAAAGTGACCATCCAGGTCTGGCCGTCGGGCGGCGACTTGGCGGCAATGGAGGCGCCGACGACACTGGCCCCGCCCGGCTTGTTGTCGACGATGACCTGCCAGCCCGTCTGATCCGTAAGCTTGGCCTGGATGATGCGCGCCACCGGATCGGTCGAGCCGCCCGGCGGGAACGGCACGATGATCTTGACCGGTCCTTTGGGCCAGTCGCCGACGTTCTGGGCCCTGACGATGGCGGGTGCGCTGAGTGCAGCCGCGGTGCTGCCGAGCAGCAGCGAGCGGCGTCGAAGAATGGTCATGCTATGCCTCCCTGGCATGATAGTTAGCCCGGAGCCGAAGGATGTGCCATCCCTGTGCGCGCGCCCCGCCGACGTGAGGGAATGTAGACATTCCGCCGGGCAAGCCCTAAGTACCGGCTCACCATGTCCATGATCAAAGGCGAAACCGGCGACTGGGAAATCGTGCTGGGGCTGGAAGTCCATGCCCAGGTGATCTCCGACGCCAAGCTGTTCTCTGGCGCGCCGACCACGTTCGGCGCCGATCCCAACACCCAGGTGTCGCTGGTCGATGCTGCCATGCCCGGCATGCTCCCGGTGATCAACAAGCGCTGCGTCGAGCAAGCTGTCCGCACGGGGCTGGGGCTGAACGCCAGGATCAACCTGCGCTCGGTGTTCGACCGCAAGAACTACTTCTATGCCGACCTGCCGGCCGGCTATCAGATCTCGCAGTACAAGGACCCGATCGTGGGCGAGGGCGAGGTCGAGATCGACCTGCCCGACGGCAAGACGCGCTCGATCGGCATCGAGCGCCTGCATCTCGAGCAGGACGCCGGCAAGAGCCTGCACGACCAGCATCCCAGCCAAACTTATGTCGACCTGAACCGCTCCGGCGTGGCGCTGATGGAGATCGTCAGCAAGCCCGACATGCGCAGCGCCGACGAGGCCGCGGCTTATCTCACCAAGCTGCGCTCGATCGTGCGCTATCTCGGGACCTGCGACGGCAACATGGACGAAGGCTCGATGCGCTGCGATGTCAACGTCTCGGTGCGCAAGCCAGACGGCGAGCTGGGCACACGCTGCGAGATCAAGAACGTGAACTCGATCCGTTTCGTGCGGCAGGCGATCGAGTTCGAGGCGCGGCGCCAGGTCGAGATTATCGAAGGCGGCGGCAAGATCGTTCAGGAGACCCGCCTGTTCGATCCCGGCCGCGGCGAAACGCGCTCGATGCGCTCCAAGGAGGACGCGCATGATTACCGCTACTTCCCCGATCCCGACCTGCTGCCGCTGGTCCTGACGCAGGACTATGTCGACGTCATCAAGGCCGGCCTGCCCGAGCTGCCCGACGCCAGAAAGGCGCGCTTCGGCAAGGATTACGGCCTGTCGACCTACGATGCGGGCGTGCTGGTTGCCGAGAAGGAAACGGCCGAGTTCTTCGAATCCGTCGCCAAGGGCCGTGACGCCAAGCAGGCAGCCAACTGGGTGACGGGCGACTTCTTCGCCATGCTGAAGCGGCGCGGCGTCGGCATCGAGGATTCGCCGGTGAGCGCCGGCCATCTCGGCAAGCTGCTCGACCTGATCGGTGACGGCACGATCTCCGGACGCATCGCCAAGGATCTGTTCCTTGCCATGGAGGAAACGGGCAAGGACCCGGCCAGGCTGGTCGAGGAGCGTGGGCTGAAGCAGGTCACCGACACGGGGGCCATCGAGGCCGCCATCAAGGCGGTGATCGACGCCAATCCGGGTCAGGTCGCCGCCTACAAAGCCAAGCCGACCCTGTTTGGCTGGTTCGTCGGCCAGGTGATGAAGTCGACCGGCGGCAAGGCCAATCCCAAGGCAGTCAACGAGCTCTTGAAGAAGGCCCTGGACGCCTAGCGTCGGCGGTGGCCCCCGGCTGCTTGGGCGGCCGCGGCGGCCGCGGTGCGTGCACGTCGGAGCCATTGACCTTGGCGCGCTGCTCGGCGGGCCGTGCGGCGCGCGTCAGGTTGAAGGCCGTGTTGATCAGGCCGACATGCGAGAAGGCCTGCGGGAAATTGCCGAGCTGGCAGCCCGTCGTGGTGTCGTACTCCTCGGCCAGCAGGCCGAGATCGTTGCGGATGGCGAGCAGGCGCTCGAACAGCTTGCGCGCCTCGTCATGGCGTCCGATCGACACGTAGGCATCGGCCAGCCAGAAGCTGCAGGCCAGGAAGACGCCTTCCCCCGGCTCGAGCCCATCGCTGCTCTCGTGGGTGTTGTAGCGTCTGACCAATCCGTCGACCACGAGCGCCCGCTCGACCGCCTCCACCGTGCCGAGGTAACGCGGGTCGTCCGGCTTGATGAAGCCCACCTGGGCGAGCAGGAGAAGGCTGGCATCCAGGGTCGTATCGCCGTAGGACGCCCTGAACGTGTTGCGTGTGCGGTCGAAACCTAGATCACAGATCTCGTCGTGGATTTCGGCGCACGTCCGGCGCCATTCCTCGACAGGGCCTGGAAGGTCGAGTTGCTCGACCGCCTTGATTGCCCGGTCGAAAGTGACCCATGCCATCACCTTCGAGTAGGTGAAATGGCGCGGCGGGCCGCGGCTCTCCCACAGGCCGCTGTCCGGCCTTTTCCAGGAGGCGCCGACATGTCTCACCAATTCGAGCTG
Organism: Reyranella sp.; assembly: GCF_044224635.1. GTDB lineage: Bacteria > Pseudomonadota > Alphaproteobacteria > Reyranellales > Reyranellaceae > Reyranella. Next base: position 53,042 of record NZ_JBGAKA010000024.1, read on the forward strand.
CAGCGCCCAGCCGCTTTCCGATGACGCAAGCCCGCCTTTGCGCGCCTGGGCGAAGGTATCCATCAACTCGCCGTAGACATCGAGCTGGAACTGGAGATAGGCGGCATTGCCGATGCGGACCGGCTTCGACTCGAGATGGCCGGGCAGCCAGTCGGCCTCCCATTCGGTCAGACGCCGTTCGCCCAGCAGGCCGTACATGATCTGCATGTCTGCCGGGTTGCCGGCCACGGCGCGCTGCAGCCAGTCGCGCCACGCCGCCGCCTCGTCGTACACGCCGGCATTCATCAGGGCGAGCAGGGTGAGGGTGGAATCTCGGATCCAGCAATACCGGTAATCCCAGTTGCGCTCGCCGCCCGCGCGTTCGGGCAGCGACGTGGTCGGCGCTGCGACGATGCCTCCGCTCGGCGCGTAGGTCAGGGCCTTGAGCGTGATCAGGGAGCGGCGGATCGCCTCGGCGTATGGGCCGCCACACTTGGTGCGCTTCGTCCACTTGCGCCAGAAATCCTCGCACTCCGCCAGCGCTTTCCGCCAGTCCGGCGCCGCGGGCGCCGGCAGGTGCGAGGGGCCATAGCTCAGGATGAAGGGGACCGTCTGCCCGGCGCGGACCGTGAAGTGGGACGCCGTCTTGAAATCCTCTCCCCACAGCGTCGCCGGCGTTCGCAGCACGGTCATGTCGGGGCCTGCGACGGCACGCTGCGCGCCGTCTTCCATGCGGCTGACCCACGGCGTCGTCGCGCCGTATCCGAACCGCAGCACCAGCTCCATGCACAGGCAAACCTCGCCGTCGTCGCCGCGGACCAGGCGGACGAGGTCGGAGGTCGCGCCGCGCGCCAGCATGAAATCGATCAGCGTCGCGCTGCCTGTCGCCGTCTTGAAGGTTGTTTCGAGGATCAGCGTGTTCGGACGATAGCGACGCGTCACTTCCGTGCAATCGTCCGATGCGGTGATCAGCCATCGCCCGTTCGACGGCCTGCCGAGCAGGGCTGCGAAGCAGGCATCCGAATCGAAGCACGGCCAGCACAGCCAATCGATCGAGCCGTCACGGCCGACCAGTGCCGCGCTCCGACAATCGCCAATCAGGCCGTAGCTTTCGATCGGCGCGCTCAATTCGGGGCACCCTCGAACTCGATACCCACCTCCTTGATGCCATGCTCCGTGTACCGGCCGTCAGCAACCATGCCGACGAAAACAACGCGTCGACGTGGCGGGAAGTTCCGTGGCTTCCCTGTGGCGCGCGCCGGCATGCTAGGCTCGCGGCAACGAAAGCGAGGGCAAGAATGACGGCGAAGCTTTACGCCATGACCTGCGGCCGCCTCGTCGGCCGGCTCAAGGACATGATCGAAGGCGAGGACGGCCAGGTCGCCCTGCCGATTCCATCCTATCTGATCGAGCATCCCAAAGGCCGCGCGTTGTTCGACACAGGCATGCATCCGCAATGCCGGACCGACGCGGCGGGTCGCCTGGGCGAGCGGGTCGCGCGCATCTTCGGCTTCGAGCAATACGGCGCCGAGGACGACATCAAGTCGCGCCTGGAATCGATCGACCGCGATCCCGGCAAGGTCGACTTCATCGTCAACTCGCACCTGCATTTCGATCATGCCGGCGGCAACGAGCTCGTGCCCAATGCCACGATGGTGGTGCAGAAGCGCGAATGGCAGGCCGCGCAGGATCCCGAGACGGCGGCCAGGGTCGGCTTCTTCAGGGCCGATTTCGACCACGGCCATGCGGTGAGGCAGGTCGATGGCGAGCACGATCTGTTCGGCGACGGCAGTGTCGTTTGCCTGCCCACTTACGGCCACACGCCGGGCCACCAGTCGCTCAAGGTGCGCACCGAGCGCGGCGAGATCGTGCTCACCGGCGACTCCTGCTATTTCTGCCGCACGCTGCGCAAACGCCGTCTGCCGCGCTTCGTCTACGACCGCGAGCAGATGCTGGCGTCGCTCGACCGCCTGGAGGCGTTGGAGAAGGGCGGGGCCAAGCTGTTCTTCGGCCACGACCCCGACTTCTGGAGGGACGTGCCGCAGGCCCCCGTGCCGGCGTTCTAGCTGCTCAAACCTGTGGCACGAACTCGATCATGAGACCAGCGGCCTGCCCGCAGGCGACGAGGATGCGGTCGCCTTCTGCCACGGCGAACGGCACGTTGTTGGCGCGCAGCAGGGCCTGCAGCGGGCGGGAGCGTTCGACGGCGATGGTGGCGCCGACCACGGCCGGCAGCTGGTCGGGCGCCATCACCTCGAGCGCCTTGTACTCGAGCAGGTAGGCGCCTGGCGCCCAGACCAGCAGCTCGACCGAGCCCGCCTTCACCATCACGCAGCCGTCGAGGATTTCCTCGCTGGTGGCGCTCCACGCCGTCTTCAGCGCCTTGGCCAATTCGCGCGGATTGGCGGCGACGGCATGGATCGCGATCAGCCCGAGCGCGCCGTTGGGATGAACGATCCATTCCGGCTCCATGAAGGCGTCCGGCGTCTCGTGGCGGACCGGGAACCAGGGCAGGTGCCCGTCGTCGGCGCCGACAATGACCTGTGCCTCGATCTCGAAGCCGTCCTCGGTTTCCCAGGCGTGGCTGCGTTCCTCACCCTCGAGATCGCTCACGTTCAGCGCCAGCGCGACGCGCGCCGGATCGCCCTGCAGCAGCTCGATGTAGTTCGGCACCTCGTCCTGGTCGGGCTGGAAGCAGATGCAGCGTGGCTCGACCTCGTCCGGCGTGAGGGAAAAGCCCAGTTGCTGCAAGGCGGCAGCAGCGCCCGCCGGATCGGACAGGGTCAATGAAAGATGGTCGATGTCGCGCGCCATGATGGTCATGCCCGCTCATACAAGCTTACCACGGCGCCGCTCAAGTGCCATGGTGGGCCGCCAATCGTGGAGAAGCGTAGACCAGCCGGCACGTGTCGTCGTCGAGCGTGACGAGGCGCTCACGTGCCAGCATGCCGTTGAAGATGGTGAGGACACGGTCGCCCTTGTCCATCCTGAGGTCGGTGAGGAAGCCAGGCGCGACGCCTCCGCTCCGCATGACGGGGCACCTCGGGCTTTTGGCCGCTTGCGGCTATGCCGACCACAGCGAAGCCGGGGAGGAGAATGAAAAGCGCGCCCGTATGCGAGCGAATGCCCTGAGATGACGGGGGAGGACCATATGAAACGCCTTGGTCGCAGGGCAGGAGCGTAGAATGACCCGCGTCGCCATCGCCTTATCGATCCTGCTCTGCTCGATCGGCGTCGCGTCGGCGCATGTCGCCAGCACCGGGCTGGCCACGCTCGATGTCGACGGCAGCACCTTGCGTTATCGATTGGCCGTCGTCGCCAGCGAGGTCGACTACCACGGCGGTCGCCTGCTGGCCGAGGCGGCCGCGGGCGATCGCGGCGCCGTGGACCGCGTGACCGCCTTTGCGCGTGACTACGCCCGCTTCTCGATCGATGGCGAGGCCTGCCAGCCCGGGGCGATCGTGATCCGGACGGCCGGCGCCGCCGACAAGCTCGTGATCGAGATGACGGTGTCCTGCGTCAAGTCGATTGGCGTGCTGGCCATGCGCGATGAATGGCCTGACCTGATGGGCACGCACTTCCAGACCCTGCTGAGCGTGCGCATTCCGGATCGTCCGCCATTCGACTTCGTCTTCTTCGAGGCGCGACGGACGGCGACGCTCGACCTCGGCACACCCGTCGACACCGGTTGGCTCGGGTTCGTCGCGATGGGTGTCGAGCACATCGGGGGCGGCATCGACCATCTCCTGTTCCTGGTCGCCTTGCTCGCCTTGGTCCGCGGATTCTGGCCGACGGTGACGATCGTCACGGCCTTCACGGTGGCGCACAGCGTGACCTTGAGCCTGGCGGTGCTCGGCCTGGTCGACGTGCCGTCGCGCATCGTCGAGCCGCTGATTGCCGCGTCGATCGTCTGGGTGGCACTGGAGAATGTTCTCGTCCCGTCCGGACCGGGGCGGCGCTGGCTGGTGGCGGCCGTGTTCGGTCTCGTCCATGGACTGGGCTTCGCCTCGGCGCTGGGCGAGCTCGGATTGCCGCCGGACGCGATGGTCCGGGCGCTCATCGGCTTCAATGTCGGCGTCGAGCTGGGGCTGCCGCGCCTGCCCCGGATCCTGTCGCTCGTCGTCGCCTGCCTCGGTGCCGTCTGGCTCGTGGAGCGGATCGTCGTCGCCTGATCATCCTCGCGCAGGATGGGGCGATTTGCTTTGATGGGCGCAACGAGGAGGAAATCCGATGTCGAGTATTCGTGCGTCCGTCCTGGCCGCCCTGGCGATGAGCATTGCGCTGCCGGCCGGCGCGCAGGGGATTCCCAAGGCGCAATCGCCCGAGGAGGTGGGATTCGTATCCACCCGCCTCAAGCGACTGTCCGATCGCCTCAACGAAGGCGTCAAGAACAACGAGTTGCCGGGCGCCGTGGTGCTGATCGCGCGCAACGGCAAGCTGGCGATGTTCGATTCCTTCGGCTTCCGCGACAAGGAAGCGAAGGTGCCGATGACCAACGACACGATCTTCCGCATCGCGTCGATGACCAAGCCGATCGTCAGCGTGGCGACGATGCTGCTGGTCGAGGAGGGCAGGATCACGCTGGCCGATCCGGTCTCGCGCTACATCCCGGCCTTTGCCGACACCAAGGTCTCGGTGCCCAGGAAGAAGGAAGACGGCACGGTCGAGTACACGCTCCAGCCGCAGGTCCGGGCGATGACGGTGCAGGACCTGATGCGCCACACCTCGGGCCTGACCTACGGCGCGCTGGGCGCCAACGTGGTGAAGCAATCCTATCTCGACATGAAGGTGAACGACCGCGGCCAGACCAACGCCGAGATGGCCGACAAGCTGGCCAAGCTCGCCTTGCTGTACCAACCCGGCACGACCTGGGAATACTCGATGTCGACCGACGTGCTGGGCCGCGTCGTCGAGGTCGCCTCGGGCATGCCGCTCGACAAGTTCATCGAGGAACGCATCACCAAGCCGCTGAAGATGGGCGATACCGCCTTCGAGGTCGGCGCCGACAAGAAGGCGCGTGGCGCCAGGCCGATGAAGGAGGGGCCCAAGAACGAGTTGCCATCGGTCCCCGAGGTCACCGAGAAATTCGTCTGGCGATCGGGCGGTGGCGGCATGGTATCGACCGCGGCCGACTACGCGCGCTTCCTGCAGATGTTCGCCAACGGCGGCCAGCTCGACGGGGTGCGGCTACTGTCGCGCAAGTCGATCGACCTGATGACGGCTGACGCCCTGCCGCCCGACATCAGGATGGGCGAGGACATGTGGCGCTTCGAGGCGCTGGAACCGAGCGCGCGCATGGGGCAGGGCTTCGGGCTGGGCTTCGCCGTGCGCAACGACCAGGGCCGCAGCCCGCTGCCCGGCTCGCCCAACGACTACTACTGGGGCGGCGCCTACGGCACCTATTTCTGGCACGACCCGCGCGAGCGCATGTACGTGGTGTTCATGATGCAATCGCCGGCGGCCCGCCTGCGTTATCGCTACCTGATGCGTGACTTGGTCTACCAGGCGCTGATCGGGAACTGAGTGCTCTCCCTCCTCCCGTGGCGCTGTTTGCGGCGCCACGGGAGGGAAATGAAAGAGACGTCCGCACTATGCAGCCTCGCGAAACGACTGCGAAAAATCGCTAGGCAAGGATCGCTCGCTTGGCGCACACTGTCTGTTGAAGGCGACGCGACGATCGCCGGTTTCGTGGGAGAGACGTGCATGCCAGCGCAGGCTCGCGGCGACGCCGCATCGACGGGTTGATCGACCGCATGGATGGTTCGGCCGATCTGCTATTCAACGCTGTCATCTCGGGTCTGCTGCTCGGCGGGTTCTATGCGGCCGTGTCGATGGGCGTGGCAATCTCATTCGGCTTGCTGGACGTGGTCAATATCGCCCATCCGGCTTTCATCCTGCTCGGCTCCTACGTCGCCTTCATCGGCAATACGGTGTTCGGCATCGACCCGATCCTGGCCGCCCTGATCGCCACGCCGGCGTTCTACTTTCTCGGCATGCTGGCCTATCAGGTCTACTACGTCGCGTTCGAGCGACGGGACGACCAGTCGCTGCGCGGCCTGTCGTTCTTCTTCGGCATCCTGTTCATCACCGAAGTGAGCCTGGTGCTGGTGTTCGGCGTCGATTATCGCCTGGTTCAGGCGTCCTATATCGGCGCCAATATCAATCTGGGCTTTCTCGAGCTGCCGCTGCGCCTGCTGGTGCCCTTCCTGGTCTCGATGCTCATGGTGGTCGCGCTGCAAGCCTTCCTGTCGCGCACCTTCATCGGGCGGGCCATCCAGGCGGTGGCGCAGGACCAGCAGGCGCTGCGGCTGATGGCGGCCAACCCGGTCAAGATCAAGCGTATCGCCTTCGGCCTGTCGATCGCGACGGCATCTCTGGCGGGCGCCTTCCTGATCATCATCCAGCCGATCGAGCCGTCGATCGGACGCGAATATATCGGCCGGGTGTTCGCCATCGTCGTCCTGGGAGGGCTCGGCAGCTTCCCTGGCATGGTCATAGCGGCCGTCACCCTGGGCATCGCTGAAAGCCTGACCGCCACGTTCTTCGGCCCGTCCTGGGCGCCTGCCGTGGCGTTCGGCATCCTGCTCATCACTCTGGCGGTACGGCCCAGTGGTATCCTTGGCCGATAAGCTGGTCACCCCCGGCATGCGCGGGGTACCGTTCATCCTCTGCCTGATCGCGGCCGCCGCGGTCATCTTCGCCTGCGGCAAGTGGATCAACAACAGTTACGCCTTCTTCGCCGCCTATGTCGTGGTCCAGTACATCGTGCTGGGCACCGCCTGGAACATCCTCGGCGGCTATACCGGCTACGTGAATTTCGGCGTCACGGCGTTCTTCGCCATCGGCGCCTACTCGACGGTGGTGCTGCATAAGCTCGTGCCGGCGCTGCCGCTGCCCATCATGGTTCTGGTCGGCGGTATCCTGGCCGGCCTGGTCGGCCTCGGAACCGGTTACCTGACCCTGCGCTTGCGCGGGGTCTTCTTCTCCATCGCGACACTGGCCCTGGCGGTGGTCGTGCAGACGCTGATCACCAACTGGGATTTCGTCGGCGGCGCGCGCGGCGCCTACGTGCTGCGCCCTCGCGTGGCGCCGCTGATCGGCGGCGAATACGTCCAGTACCTGTTCCTGATCATGCTGGGTCTGTGCGTTGTCGTGCTGGCGACGGCGCGCAGCATCGAACGCTCGGCTCTGGGCTATGGTTTCGCCGCCATTCGAGACGACGAGGCGGCGGCCGAGGCTTCGGGCGTCCCGACGCTCAGGCTGAAGCTGATCGCGACCACGCTCTCCGGCGGCTTCATGGGCATGGCGGGGGCCCCGTTGCCCTACTACGTCACCTACCTCGACCCGACCTCGGGCTTCAGCCTGAACTACGCGGTCAACGCCATCGCCATGCCGTTGATCGGCGGCATGGGAAGCTGGGTCGGTCCGATCGTCGGCGCCGTGCTGGTCGGCGGCCTGCAGGAGTATCTGCGGGTGACCATTTCCTCGGCCGTCAATGTGCTGGTCGCCGGCGTGCTGATGGTGGTGTTCGTCATCGTGGCGCCGCAAGGCATCGTCGGCCTGTTCCAGAGGAAGAGATGACGGCGCTGCTGCATGTCGATGGAGTGGGCAAGCGCTTTGGCGGCTTCGTCGCCCTCGAGGCGATCGAGCTCGAGGTGCAGAACGGCGAGCGCCTCGGCCTGATCGGCCCCAACGGCTCGGGCAAGTCGACCCTGGTCAACTGCATCTGCGGCACCCTGCGCAACGAAACCGGCAGCGTCCGTTTCGACGGCCAGGCGCTCGACGGGTTGTCGGCGCATGAACGCACGCGCCGCGGCCTGGCGCGCAGCTTCCAGCTTCCGCGCCCGTTCGGCAGCCTGTCGCTGGCCGACAACCTGCGCATACCCATCCTCTATGCGGTGAACGCGCGGGGCGGTGCTGGCGCTATTGGCGGCGAGGCGATTGCCGCGCGATGTCGCGACCTGCTGGGCGAGGTCGGGCTGGCCGGCAAGGCCGATCGGCTGCCGCGCGATCTGACGCAGATCGAGATGCGCAAGCTCGAGCTGGCTCGCGCCATGGCGGCCGAGCCTAAGCTCCTGATTGCCGACGAGGTGATGGCCGGCCTGTCGCACAACGAGGTCGACGAGATCATAGCGCTGCTGATCCGCCTCAACGAGCAGGGCGTGACCGTGATCATGATCGAGCACATCATGCGGGCCGTGATGGAGGTCTCGCAGCGCCTGGCGGTGCTGGTGGCCGGGCGCAAGATCGCCGACGGCCCCCCTAAGGACGTGGTGCGCGATCCCGAAGTCGTGAGAGCTTACCTTGGAGAGTAGCCTCACCCTCGCCAACATCCACGCCGGCTATGGCGCGGTGCGAATCATCGAGGACGTGTCGCTGCGCGTCGGCGCCGGCGAGACGGTGGCCCTGCTCGGCACCAACGGCAACGGCAAATCGACCCTGATGAAATCGGTCATGGGAATGGTGCGGCCGTCGGCCGGCAGCATCAAGGCGGAGATCGAGGGCACCGTGCACGAGCTGGTCGGCCGGTCGACCGAGGAGATCGTCGATCTCGGTATCGGCTTCGTGCCCGAGGGAAGGCGGTTGTTCCCCAAGCTGACCGTGACCGAGAACCTCATGCTCGGCGCCTTCCGGCCGACCGCCCGGTCGGCGATCGCGCGCAATCTCGACTTCTGCTTCGAGACGTTCCCCCGCCTCAAGGAGCGGTCGGGCCAGCTGGCCGGCAGCATGAGCGGCGGCGAGCAGCAGATGCTGGCGCTGGCGCGGGCGCTGATGTCGGCGCCGCGCATCCTGCTGATCGACGAGCCGTCGGTCGGCCTGGCACCACTGTTGGTCAGTCGCACGATCGACAAGATCAAGGAGCTCAAGGAAGGCTACAACCTGACGGTGCTGATGGCCGAGCAGAACTTCACCCAGGCGATCCGCATCGCCGACCGCGGCTACGTGATCGTGCACGGCCGCATCGCCTTCGAGGGCGAGTCGGCCGAGGCGCTGAACAACAACGACATGATCCGCGAGTTCTATCTCGGGGCATAAATCTCCTCCCCAGCTTCGCTGGGGAGGTGTCGCCGTCTTACGGCGACGGAGGGGTCATGAGCCATCGGCCCCGCCGTCTCTCCTGGGACTCATGACCCCTCCGTCCGCGAAGACGCGGACACCTCCCCAGCGAAGCTGGGGAGGAGGGCCTTGATCCTCGCTACGCTCGGGATGACAGCGGACGGAAGTCCGCTGTCACTTCTTCGGGTCGTATGGATAGATGATGTTGCCGGTCTTGTACTTGGTCGGCCACAGGATCACTTCGGTCTTGGGATCGCGGAACTGGTCGACCGAGTTGCCGCTGACGCCCTGGAACTGGACCGCCAGGACCTGCGCTTCGGTCCACTCGCCCTCGGCGTTGAACTTGATGTCGCCGACGATCGTCTTGAAGGTGTTCTTGCGGCAGAAATCGGCGAGCTTGGCGTCGTCGGTGCCGCCGGCTCCGATCACGGCTTGCTCGACCACCTGCATGATGGCGTAGCCGAACGGCGGCAGGTAATAGCCCAGCAGGTCGACGCCGGCGGCCGCCGATTTCGCCTGGTACTTCTTCAGGAACTCGCGGGCGGCATCGGTGGCGAAGCCTGCCCAGGGCAACCAGAAATCGTAGACCACGATGCCGTTCAGCAGCGGCCCGAGCTGCGTCTTGATGGCGGTCGCCTGCAGGCCGACCATGCCGCCGCCGTAGATCTTTGGCTTGAAGCCGGTCTCGCTCGACGCCCGGATGATTCCCACCGAATCGGGCGGATAGGACGAGGCGAAGAAAATGTCGGGATTGGTCGCGGCGATGGCGCGCACCAGCGGCGTGTAGTCGGCGGTCGCCGGCGGATAGGTCTTGTCGTAGACGATCTTCAGGTTGTATTTCTTGGCGATGTTGCGCACGCCTTCCATGGCGTTGCGCGGGAACTCGGCGTCGGCGCCGGTCATCGCCAGGGTCGTCGGCTTGGGGTTCTGGGCCATCGCCACCTCGAAGAAGCCTTCGGCGAAGGCTTCCTTCGGCTTCGGCCCGCCCGCCGGTTGGACCGAGAAGTAGCGCGGATACTTGAACTCGGAGTTCACGGCCAAGCCGAACAGCCCGAAGAAGGTGCGGTCCTTCTGCATGACGACCGGCATCGCCGGCGCAATCATGTTGGTGGCGTAGCCGCTCACCACCACGTCGACCTTGTCGACGTCCATCAGCTTTGTATAGAGGCCGGGCACCTGCGAGGGATTGGACTGGTCATCGTAGTAAACGAGCTTGACCGGCCGGCCGAGCAGGCCGCCCTTGGCATTGATCTCCTCTTCCCAGATCTGCATGGAAAGCAGCGCCGCCTTCCCGTTGGGCGCGAGGCCGCCGGTCAGCGCCATGCCGAAGCCGATGGTGAGCGGCTTGCCCTGCGCGCTGGCGCTGCCGGCGAAGCCGGTGGCCGCGCCGGCGGCGGCAAGCTTGCCAAGAGTACGACGTTTGATACGCATGGACACTTCCTCCCTGTCCTTTGTGATTTGCGTGGTTCGATCCTAGAGCGCTTTGCGATGCGATGGAACCGTCCGCCGCGAATGCCTCCCCCGATGACGGGGGAGGAAGATGAAAGCTCAATCCGCGGCGACGGCAGGGCTGGGCTGGAAGGCCGGCATGACCTCGCGGGCAAAGGCGCGCAGGTTGCCGACCGACGCGTTGGGATCGACCAGCAGCAGGTTGGTGGCGCCGCCCGCCCCGAGCTCGCGGATGCGGGCGATCACCTCGTCGGGCGTGCCGAGCAGGGGCGCGGTGTCGTCCTCGACGCGGTCGGGCAGCTTGTCGCGCGCGAGGTCGCCGATGACGCTCAGCGTCCGGCGGCGCGTCTGGTAGGCGGCTTCGCGTTCGCCCTCGCTGTGGATCATCTGCAGAGCCCGGGCCGTCGCCACCATGTCGGGCGAGTAGGGCCGGCCGGCGCGCTCGCACTCCTCGCGGAACAGGGCGATGCGGCGGATGATCTGGTCGGTCTGGGCGAGCTGGTCGAGCAGCAGGTTGTAGCCCTCGCGCGCCGCGCGCCGCACGCTGTCGAGGCTGCCCGCGGCAAGCCACAGCGGCGGGTGCGGGCGCTGCAGCGGCGCCGGCTCGACGAGGATGTTCTCGTAGTGCCAGCGCTTGCCGTGATGGCTGAACCGGCCCTCGCTGGTCCACGCCTTGCGGATCACCTCCATGGCCTCGTCGAAGCGCTCGGTCGCCTCGTCCATCGGTATGCAGAAGCCGCTGAACTCGGCTTTGCGATAGCCCTTGCCGACGCCGAGATCGACGCGCCCGCCGGTCAGCAGGTCGAGTGTCGCGACCTGCTCGGCGACCAGAACCGGATTGTGCCACGGCAGCACCACCACGGCGGTGCCGAGGCGGATGTTGCGGGTCTTGGCCGCCAGGTAGGCCAGCACGGTCATCGACGAGGAAACTTGGCCCTGCCCGGTGAAATGATGCTCGACCATGAACAAGTGGCGGAAGCCCAGGCGGTCAGCCTCGACGACATAGTCGATGAAGGTTTCGTAGCCCTGGCTGTCCTCCAGGCCGGTCGAAGGCTTGGTGCGCGCGCCGCCGAATAGTCCGAATTGCATGGACGCCATGCTGGACGCGCCGGCCGGACATGGGCAAGCGCAAAAACTTCCCTATATTGGCGGACATGACCGATGATCCCCGAAAGTGGATGTGGGCCGAGGCGCTGCAGATGCTGGCCCGTGCCGAACGCCTGAACCGCACCGTCTTCAATCCGCCGCAGGCCTCGCAGCGCGGTATCGGCTGGGAGCCGCCGGCCGACGTGCTCGAAACCGACTCCATGGTGCTGATCCTGGTCGCGCTGCCGGGCGTCGACCCCAAGGAGATCAGGCTCAGCCTGCAGGGCGGCGTGCTCACGCTCTCGGGCGAGCGCGTGCTGCCGCAGGAGCTGCGCACCGCGACGATCCATCGGCTCGAGCTGCCGCAGGGCCGCTTCGAGCGCCGCGTTCCCATCCCGCCCGGCCGCTACGAGCAGCCGCGCACCGGGGTATCGAACGGCTGCGTGGTCATCCAGTTGGTCAAGGCGCCGCTGTCTCAGGCGACGAAGGTGCAGCCGTGAGCCCGCCCGACGCCGCCACCGCCGACCAGGCGATGAAGCCGCTGCCGACCGACGCCCTGATCGTCGTGCCGGTGCGCAACATGGTTCTGTTTCCCGAGATCGTGCTGCCGATCACGCTCGGCCGGCCGGCCTCGATCGCGGCCGCCCAGCAGGCGGTGCGCGAGCAACGCCAGATCCTGCTTGTGCTGCAGCGCGACCCCGAAAAGGACGATGCCGGGCCGGATGACCTCTATCGCATCGGCACCGTGGCCAATATCGGCCGGTATGTGACCAGCCCGGAAGGCGGCCATCACCTGATCTGCCAGGGCGTGCAGCGCTACAGCATCTCGGAATTCGTCACCGGGTATCCGTTCCTCCTGGCTCGCGGCATCCACGTTCCGGAGCCGACGACCACGGGACCCGAGATCGAAGCCCGCATGGTCCTGCTGCAGGAGCAGATCCGTGACGTGCTCGACCTGTTGCCGCGCGTGCCGCCGGAGCTGCGCCAAACCATCGAGGCGACGACGTCGCCCGGCCTGCTGGCCGATCTCGCGGTGACCTATCTCGACGCCGCGCCGGCCGAGAAGATGGAGATCCTCGCCACCATCGACCTGGGGCCGCGGATGGAGAAGGTCTCCAGCCTGCTGGCGCGCCGGCTCGAGGTTCTGCGCCTGTCGGCCGAGATCGGAGCGCGCACCAAGCAGTCGCTCGATTCGCGCCAGCGCGAGGTCCTGCTGCGCGAGCAGATGGCCGCCATCCAGCGCGAGCTGGGCGAGGACGGCTCCAACAAGGCCGAGCTCGCCAACCTCGAGAAGGCGATCGTCGAGGCCAGGATGCCGGCCGAGGTCGAGGCGGCAGCGCGCAAGGAGCTGCGCCGCCTGCAGCGCACGCCCGAGGCCGCCGCCGAGTACGGCATGATCCGCACCTACCTCGACACTCTGCTCGAGCTGCCGTGGGCGCCGCCGGAGCACAAGGACATCGACATCGCCGAGGCGCGCCGCATCCTCGACGCCGACCATTATGGCCTGGAGAAGATCAAGAAGCGCATCGTCGAGTACCTCGCGGTGCGCAAGCTGGCACCCGAGGGCAAGGCGCCGATCCTGTGCTTCGTCGGGCCGCCCGGCGTCGGCAAGACGTCGCTCGGCCAGTCGATCGCGCGCGCCATGGGGCGCAAGTTCTCGCGCGTCAGCCTGGGCGGCGTGCACGACGAGGCCGAGATCCGCGGCCATCGCCGGACCTATATCGGCGCCCTGCCGGGCACCATCATCCAGGCGATCCGCAAGGCCGGCGCGCGCGACTGCGTGATGATGCTCGACGAGATCGACAAGATGGGCACCGGCATCCACGGCGATCCCGCCGCGGCCATGCTGGAGGTCCTCGATCCCGAGCAGAACGGCACGTTCCGCGACAACTATCTCGACGTGCCGTTCGACCTCAGCCGCGTGGTGTTTATCTGCACCGCCAACATGCTCGAGACCGTTCCTGGCCCGCTGCGCGACCGCATGGAGATCGTGGCCCTGTCGGGCTACACTGCGGGCGAGAAGCTCGAGATCGCGCGACGCTACCTGGTGCGGCGCCAGCTCGAGGCCAACGGCCTCACGTCGGATCAGGTGGAGATCGACGATGCGGCGCTGCGCGGCATCATCGACGGCTACACGCGCGAGGCGGGCGTGCGCAATCTCGAGCGCGAGATCGGACGCGCCCTGCGCAGCGTCGCGGTCGAGTTCGCCGAAGGGGCAACGGAGAAGAAGCATATCGCCGTCGCCGACCTCGAGCGGGTGCTGGGGCCGGTGCGCTTCGAGAACGAGATCGCCATGCGGTCCAGCGTGCCCGGCGTGGCCACCGGGCTGGCCTGGACGCCGGTCGGCGGTGACATCCTGTTCATCGAGGCGACGCGCTCGCCGGGAAGCGGCCGCTTGCTCCTGACCGGCCAGTTGGGCGAGGTGATGCGCGAGAGCGCGCAGGCCGCGCTCAGCCTGATCAAGAGCAACACCTCCGCGCTCGGCATCGAGGCCGGCGCCCTCGAGAAGACCGACATCCATGTCCATGTGCCCGCCGGGGCGACACCCAAGGACGGTCCGAGCGCCGGCGTGGCCATGTACATGGCGCTCGCCTCGCTGCTGACCGGCCGCACCGTGCGCAACGACACCGCGATGACCGGCGAGATCAGCCTGCGCGGCCTGGTGCTGCCGGTCGGCGGCATCAAGGAGAAGGTGGTGGCGGCGGCCGCCGCCGGCATCACCCGCGTGATGCTGCCGGCGCGCAACCGTCGCGACTTCGACGACATCCCGGAAGAGGTGCGCAACAGCCTCGAGTTCGTCTGGCTGCAGAAGGTCGAGGACGCCGTGGCGCAGGGGTTGCAGGCGGCTTAGCAGATTTCCTCCCCACGCTTTTGCGTGGGGAGGTGTCCGCGTCATACGCGGACGGAGGGGTCATGGTCACGATCTTCCGGACCGTGGGCGAGCGAGACGCTCACGGTCCGGAAGACCATGACCCCTCCGTCGCCGCATGACGGCGACACCTCCCCAGCGAAGCTGGGGAGGAAAGCAAAAGCGGGAAGAAACACGTATGGATCGTTTCTGGCTCAAGAGCTATCCGCCGGGTGTCCCGGCGGACATCGATCCCTCGGTCTATCCGACCATCGTCTCGCTGCTCGAGGAGAGCTTCGACAGGTTCCGTGACCGCAAGGCCTATGTCTGCCAGGACAAGGCCATCACCTTCGGCGAGCTCGACACGCTCTCCAAGGCGCTGTCGGCGTGGCTGCAGGGCAGGGGCCTGAAGAAGGGTGCGCGCGTCGCGATCATGATGCCCAACGTGCTGCAGTATCCGGTCGCCGTAGCGGCCGTGCTGCGGGCGGGCTTCGTCGCCGTCAACGTCAACCCGCTCTACACGGCGCGCGAGCTCGAGCATCAGCTGGGCGACTCGGGCGCCGAAGCGGTGATCGTGCTGGAGAACTTCGCCGGCACCCTGCAGCAGGCGCTGGACCGCGGAAAGCATCCGATAAAGCACGTCGTCGTCGCCGCGATGGGCGACCTGCTGGGCTTCCCGAAAGGGCTGATCGTCAACTTCGTTGTCCGCACGGTGCGCAAGATGGTGCCGGCCTGGTCGCTGCCCGGGCACACGCCCTTCAAGGACGCGATCTCCACCGGCCGATCGTCGGCCTATGCGCGGCCGGCGCTCCAGCCCGAGGACGTCGCGGTGCTGCAATACACCGGCGGCACGACCGGCGTGGCCAAGGGTGCGACGCTGCTCCATCGCACCATCGTCGCCAACCTGCTCGCCTCGGAGGCCTGGATGCAGCCCGGCCTCAGGCGCAAGCAGCTCAGCGGGCAGTTCACCATCGTCTGCGCACTGCCGCTCTATCACGTCTTCGCGTTCATCACCTGCGGCCTGCTCGGCTTGCGCACCGGCGCACTCAATATCCTGATCCCCAACCCGCGCGACATGAAGGGCACGGTGGCCGAGCTCGCCAAGTACCGCATCAACATCTTCCCGGGGGTCAACACCCTGTTCAACGGCCTCGCCAGCCAGCCCGACTTCGCGAAGCTCGATTTCTCGCAGCTCGCCATCTCCAACGGCGGCGGCATGGCGGTGCAGGAGGCGGTGGCCAAGAAATGGCTGGCGATCACCGGCTGCCCGATCTGCGAAGGGTACGGTCTCAGCGAGACCTCGGCGGGAGTGACCTGCAACCCGACCGACTCGGAAGTCTATACCGGCTCGATCGGACTGCCGCTGCCCAATGTCGAGATCCGCATCCTCGACGAGCAGGGCAGGGATGTGCCGATGGGCGAGGCCGGCGAGATCGCCATCCGCGGCCCGCAGGTCATGCAGGGCTACTGGCAGCGGCCGGACGAGACGGCGCTGGTCATGACGCCGGACGGCTTCTTCAAGTCGGGTGACGTCGGCGAGATGGATGCGAGCGGCTACATACGCATCGTCGATCGCAAGAAGGACATGATCGTCGTCTCGGGCTTCAAGGTGTTCCCCAACGAAATCGAGTCGGTGGTCGCCAGCCATCCTGGCGTGCTCGAATGCGCCGCCGTCGGCGTGCCCGACAAGGCCTCGGGCGAGGCGGTCATGCTGTTCGTGGTGAAGAAGGATGCGGCGCTGACCAGGGAGAGCCTGGCAGCCTACTGTGCTCAGCAATTGACCGGCTACAAGCGGCCGAAAATCATCGAGTTCCGGGACGATCTGCCCAAGACCAATGTCGGCAAGATCCTGCGCCGCGAGCTGCGCGACAGCGTCCTGAAGAAAGCCGCCTGATCGCTGCACGCCGCGTGCGGTGGTGGGCCTCTTTTGCCCCGTGGCCGCAATCCGCTATGATACGGCCGCATTTTGCAGCGGGGGACAGTGGATTGATGGAAGCGAGAGTTCTGATGGCTGCGGCGCTGGCTGGCTTGGCGCTGACGGCATGCGATCCGCTGCCGCGTCCCGACTATGTCGATGTCAAGCAGCCGGCGTCCTACCGCGTCGAGGCAGGCGGCACGCGCATCGACAACGCCAACTACAAGCTCGACAACCAGGGCTACCGCCTGGACGACCAGGGCGAGCGGGTCGGCATGGTCGACGTGCCCGAGAAGACCGAGGGCGACAATTCCAACGCCGTCGCCGGCTATTACATCAGCACCACCGGTCAGATGGCGCCCGGCCGCGTCGCCTCGACCAGCGACATCGTGCCGACAGTGAGCAACGAGCCGCTGCCCTCGCAGATGCCGCAGCAGACCCCGATCACGCCGACCCCGGGCAACGTTCCCCCGCCGCCGGGCTACGGCACGCCGGGGAGGTAGTTCTCTTACTCCTCCCCAGCGCAGCTGGGGAGGAGAATGACACTCACCGCATCACGAACGGGTTGGCGGGCGAGCCCTCCGCCATCGAGATCCATACGCTCTTGGTCTCGAGGTACTCGCGGATCGCCTCGAGGCCGCTCTCGCGGCCGATGCCCGAGTGCTTCATGCCGCCGAACGGCATCATGTAGCTGATCGCCCGATAGGTGTTCACCCAGACCGTGCCGGCCTTGAGAGCCGCCGTCATGCGCAGCGCCCGGTTCATGTCCTTGGTCCAGACGCCGGCGGCCAGGCCGTAGATCGTGTCGTTGGCAAGCTTGATCGCTTCCGCCTCGTCCTCGAAGCCGATAATCGACAGGACGGGGCCGAAGACCTCCTCGCGGGCGATGCGCATGTCGGGCTTCACGTCGGTGAAGATGGTCGGCTCGACGAACTGGCCGCCCGGCAGGTCGGCCGCTGTCGCCGCGCCGCCGCCCAGGATGCAGCGCGCGCCTTCCGCCTTGGCGATCTCCATGTAGTCCAGGATCTTGCGGTACTGCGGCGCCGTCGTGACCGGGCCGATGTTGGTGTCCGCCTTCATCGGGTCGCCCTTGCGGGCGGTGCGGCCGAGCTCGGCGACCGTCTTGCTGAACTCCGCGCGGATCGAGTTCTGCACCAGGAGTCGGGAGCCCGCGATGCAGGTCTGCCCGGTGGCGGCGAAGATGCCGGAGATCGCGCCTGATGCGGCGGCGCCGAGGTCGCAATCCTCGAACACGATGTTGGGCGACTTGCCGCCGAGCTCGAGCGAGACGCGCTTCAAGGTCTTGGCCGCCTGGGCATAGATCTTCGCCCCGGTCGAATCGGAGCCGGTGAAAGTGATCTTGGCGACGCCGGGGTGGTCGACCAGCGCCGCGCCCGCCTCCTGGCCGTAACCGGTGACGACGTTGAACACCCCGTCGGGAAAGCCGGCCTCCTTGGTCAAGGCCGCGAACTCGAGGGTCGAGGCCGAAGCGAATTCGGAGGGCTTCACCACCACCGAGCAGCCGGCGGCGATCGCCGGCGCGCACTTCCAGGCGACGAACAGCAGGGGCGAATTCCACGCCGTCAGAGCCGCCACGACGCCCATCGGCTCGTGCCGCGTGAAGGCGAAGGTGTCGGGCTTGTCGATCGGCACGACGGCACCCTCGATCTTGTCCGCCAGCCCGCCGAAATAGCGCCACCACTCGGGGTGATAGACGAGCTGGCCGCGCATCTCGGCCAGGAGCTTGCCGTTGTCCCTGACCTCGACCTCGGCCAGGCGATCGATATTGGCCGTGACCAGGTCGGCCAGCTTCAGCATCAACCTGCCGCGGGCCGAGGGAGTCATCTTCGACCACGGCCCCTGCATGGCCTGCGCCGCCGCGCTGACCGCCCGGTCGACGTCGCGCGCGCAGCCCTGCGGGATGCGGGCCCAGGCCTCGCCGCGATAGGGATCCATGCTGTCGATCCACTTTCCGCCGAGCGGATCGACATATTGGCCGCCGATAAAGTGCTGATAGGTCTTCAAGGTCGCCTCCCGAGAGCTGCAGGTCTGGTCAGTCGCCACTCTAGCCGTGTCCTGCCGGGCTTGCATCGGACCGTGGCATTGGACCTGCCATGCTCGATCGTTATAGTATGCGAGATATAACGAGGAAGGAGCGCGGCGCGCGCTGTTGGGATGTCACACGCCGGTCGAAGGGACCTCCCTTAGGACTGATCGATGGCAGGTCGAGTTGCAGGTTCGAGATGATGCAATCACAGGCCGAATTGAGCAGGAACGCCAAGCAGGTGCGGGGGCTCGTGCGGGCATTCTCCATGCTCGAGGTCATTGCCTGCAGCCCGAGGGGCATCAGCTTGCGTGACCTCAGCCGGCTCGTCGGGCTGCACAAGAGCACTGCATTGCGCATGCTGCGAACGATGGCGACGCTGGGCTACGTCGCGCAAACCGGAGAGGCCAAGCTCTATCGCATCGGCGATCGTCTGTCCGGTATTGCGGCGGGACATCCCGGAGAGCAGCGCGCGAGATCTGAAAAGACGAGGAGGTTGACTTGAAACTCTTATCCTTCGACTTCAACGGGACCCCTCACGTCGGCGTCACCGCGCCGGAGGGGATCGTCGACCTCACCCGCGCCATGGAAAGGACCCATCCGGACGTCAAGGAAAGCCGGTCCCTGCTTGCCATCATACAGTCTGGGATCGACATCGACACGATCGGCGAGCGAAGCCTCGCGCAATTGCGCAATTCCGGCGTGCTCGGCGACTATCTGGTCGCCAATCCGAGCTGGCTTCCGCCGATCCTGCGGCCGCCGAAGATCCTGGCGCTTGCCCTGAATTATCAGGAGCACATCGACGAGAGCAATCTCGCCTTCTTCAACGAGCCGATCGTCTTCGCCAAGTACGGCTGCAACATGATCAGCCATGAGGCTGAGATCGAGCTGCCGCCGTTTCCGCAGAAGGTCGACGAGGAGCACGAGCTTGCGCTCGTGGTCGGGCGCAACTGCCGGCACATCCTGCCGTCGCAGGCCGCGGGCCACATCTTCGGCTGGACCATCGTGAACGACGTCTCGGCGCGCGACCGCCAGCGCGAGCGGCTGAAGATGGGCCAGCCCTACGCCTATGCCAAGAACTTCGCGAGCTTCTGCCCGATCGGGCCCTGGGTGGTCACCACGAAGGAGATCGCCGATCCCTGCAACCTCGACATGGCGGTGCGCATCAACGGCAAGGTGACGCGCAGCGGCAACAGCTCGAAGATGATCTTCAATCCGTACCAGGTGCTCGCCTACTGCTCCGACTATACGTTGATGGAAGCCGGCGACGTGATCTCGCTCGGCACCTTCGCCGGCGACAAGCAACTCGCCGCCGGCGACACGGTGGAGCTCGAGGTCGCGGGGATCGGCGTGCTGCGCAATCGCGTCGTCGCGGCGCGACAAGAATGGCGCAACTTCGCGGCCGGCGTGGCCACGGGGCCGCTGGTCAAGGAGACTCCAGAAGCGGGACGAGAGAAGGCTGCTGAGCTCGAGCGGACCTGATGCAATTGCATCCTCGCAGTGTCAAGCAGATGATCGATCGTCCGCCGCCAAGGCGGCGAACCGATGCGGAAGCCCGGATGCACGAGATCAAGGCCATCGACGATGTCGCCAAGCCCGCCTTCTACGGCGAGCTTTGTCGCCAATTGGAAGCGCTGCTCCAGGGCGAGCACGATCCGATCGCCAATGCGGCCAATACGTCGGCGCTGCTGTTCCATCTGATGCCCGAGCTCAACTGGGCGGGTTTCTACTTCCTGAACGGCGGCGAGCTCGTCCTTGGTCCTTTCCAGGGCAAGCCGGCCTGCGTGCGGATTGCCGTCGGTCAGGGAGTCTGCGGCACCGCCGTCGCGCGGCAGCAATCCATCGTCGTTCCCGACGTCCATGCCTTTCCCGGGCACATCGCGTGCGATGCTGCGTCGCGCTCGGAGCTCGTGGTACCGCTATTGTCCGGGCAGGCCATTCTCGGCGTCATCGATCTCGACAGTCCGCTGCCCGGCCGCTTCGATGACGACGACCGCGTCGGTATCGAGCGTGTCGCTGCACTTTACACGGGCTATAGCAGGCGCTCGTAAAAGCCCCCGAACGTGCGGTCCTTGTCGACCAGGTGAACTTCCAGGATCCAGTGCCGCGCCTGGTCCAGCCCGTCAGGCTCGCTCATCGGCCGCGGATTGCGCGGGCTGATGCGGTTCAGTTCCTTGTCGCCCGGCAATCGGGCGTGGGGAAACTCGCCGACCACGTGCCCGGCGATGCTGCCGCCGAAGCGCCAGCCGGCCTCGGCAGCCTGCCGGCTGACGAAGTCATAGAGCGCCGCGCCTGTTATGTCGGGCGTCGAGTGAAAGTGTGCCTGGCCGATTCCGAAGATGCGCTCGAGGTTGGCGATCAGTCTCGCCTTGGCCGGATCGTTCCCCATGAGATAGGTGCGACCGACGTCGCCTTCCCATTCACCAAAGACCGGGCCCAGATCGACGTAGACCGTGTCGTTCGCAGCGATTGTGCGCACCGGCGGATTGTCGATGGCCGTGGTGAGCGTGTTGGCCCGGCGCGCACGATGCGCTTGTGCCAGTGCTTCTCGACGCCGAAGCGCTCCCTGGCAAGCGCGTAGATGTCATCCTCGATGTCCCGCTCTCGGCGGCCGGGCACGACGAGCCGTGCGGCTTCGATCGCGTCGAACAGGGCGACCGCGCGCTCTTCGGCGGCGATGAGCGCGGCGCGTCGCCTGCTCTCGAGGAGCTCTTGCTCCGGTGCTGTCTGGCCCGTTCTTGGCGGGTAGGCGGATTTCGTTATGTCCAATAGACTATAGCGTATCTATTGCAAGCGAGGTTCCGGCATGACGCGCATCAACATCGAGTTCACTTTGTTCTCGGCCTTCTACTCGCCACTCATTTCGGCGATGTCCAGCGGCTTCCTGAAGGCTGAAGGCCTGGACGCCGAATGGACTGTCTCGCCTCCCGGCGTCTCCGCGGTCAAGGCATTGGAGGAAGGCCGGGCCGACGTCATCCAGTCCGCTCCAAGCCAGGCCTTCGCCTCCTTGGCCAAGGGCGAGACGCCAACGGCAGTTCATTTTGCCCAGATCAACGAGATGGACGGGTTCTACATCACGGGGCGGGCTGCCGATCCGGACTTTGACTGGAAGGGGCTCGAAGGGTCCGAAGTGATCCTCTTCGGAAGCGGCCAGCCTCTCGCGATGTTCAAGTATGCCTGCCACAAGGCAGGAATCGATTTCGCCAAGCTCAAGGTCATCAACGTCGGCGGCGCCGAGGACATGGACAAGGCGTTTCGCGCCGGCAAAGGACAATACGTCCAGCAGCAGGGGCCGTTTCCACAGCAACTGGAGGCGGATGGGGTTGGCCACATTGTCGCGCAGTGCGGCCCGAAGATCGGACCTGTCGCCTTTTCGAGCCTCGCGGCGAAGCGGGAATGGCTGCAGACCGACATGGCCAAGGCGTTCATGCGCGCCTACACCAAAACGCGTGTCTACATGCTGGCAACGCCGGCAATCGAGATTGCCAAGGCGGAGAAGTCGTTCTTCCCGTCGATCGACGTCGATGTCCTGGCGCGATGCATCGCGAGCTATCAGCAGCTGGGCTGCTGGACGCGCCATGTCGAGATCACGCCGCAGGCGTTCGAGGTGGCGCTCGATGTCTTCGAGTATTTCGGCTCACTCAAGCAGCGATATGCGTACGATCAAGCCTGCACGCGGCCTCCCGCAGGATGATGCACGCTCGGCACCGGCAGCCGGCGGGACGGAATGGTAGCGGCCGTCCCGCCGGATCCTGGGATCGTACGGCCCTCGCTCTCAGACGACGCGCCCGGCGCTCGCGGGCATTTCATCCAGGATGAGGGTCTTGGTCTCGAGGAACGGCAGCAAGCCTTCCTTGCCGCCTTCGCGGCCAATGCCGGATTGCTTGAAGCCGCCGAACGCGATGCTGAAATCCGTGCGGAACGAGTTGTGCCCGACGGTGCCCGACCGCAACTGCCGTGCGGTCGCATAGGCCCGGTCGATATCGTTGGTGAACACCGACGCGTTCAGCCCGTAGGCGGTGTCGTTCGCGATCTGCACGGCATTCGTCTCGTCCGCCGCCGGAATCACAGAGAGCACCGGCCCGAATATCTCCTCGCGCGCGATGGTCGAGTGGTTGTCGACATTGCCGAACACCGTCGGCTCGATGAAGTAGCCGCGGTTGAGATGCGCCGGTCGGCCGCCGCCCGTGGCCAGGGTGGCGCCCTCGGCCTTGCCCTTCTCGATATATCCTTCGACGCGGTCGCGCTGGCGGCTCATCGCCAACGGTCCCATCTCGGTCGCCGCGTCGAACGGGTTGCCCACCTTCACCTTGCTGAACGACGCGCTCAGCGCGTCGACCATGGCGTCATGCCGCTTCTGCGGCACGACGATCCGGGTGAGCGACGAGCAGACCTGGCCGGTCAGGAAGGTGGCCCGGCTGGCGATGGTCTTGGCCGCCGTCTCGATGTCGTAGTCGTCGAGGATCACCGCGGCCGACTTGCCGCCGAGCTCCAGGGTGCAGCGCGCGATGCGGTCGCCGCAGATCGAGGCGATGCGTCGGCCCGCCGCGGTAGATCCGGTGAACGTGATCTTGTCCACATCGGGGTGGCGGACCAGCAACTCGGAGACTTGTCGATCAGCCGTGAGAATGTTCAGCACGCCCGGCGGCAAGCCGATCTTCTCGCACACCTCGGCGATCATATAGGCGGCGCCCGGCGCCTCGGGGGAGGCCTTGACGATGATCGTGCAGCCGGCAAGCAGCGCCGGCGCGCACTTGTAGGCGATGAGGCCGGGCGGGCCGTTCCAGGGAATGATCGCGCCCACCACCCCGACCGGCTCGCGCACGAGCAGCCCGACGTTGCCGCCGGCACCCGGCTTGTGGCGCTCCTGGAAGGGATAGGTCTCGGCCAGGTCGGCATAGTAGCCATAGGTCCCGCTCAAAGCCCCTGACCGGGCCTTGGCGACGCTGTGCAGCAGGCCGGACTCAGCCGTCCAGATCAGCGCGCTCTCCTCGGCCCGCTTGTCGAGCTCGACGCCGATGGCCCTGATGTAGACGGCCCGTTCGCTGTGCGTCATGCGCGGCCAGGGGCCATGATCGAAGGCGTTGCGCGCCGCGGCAACCGCCCGGTTGATGTCGGCCTCCTGGGCTTCGGCAACGCTTGCGAACGGCTCCTCGGTCCCCGAGTTCAGCACGTTGATCTTCGCCGTGCTCGAAGGCTTGGTCCACTTGCCGTCGATGAAGAAGCAATCCGGATGCTTGATCGGTGCCTGTACGCTCATGGCGCTACCCTCCGCTGATTGGAAAACGATCGGTGTGAAGACCCTTACGCATGGCGGCCCGTGCCAACCCGCGACCGGCCGCGGTCGTTATGTCTGATCAAATATAGCGTGTTAGGTGGCCTGAGGGAAAGGCGGAGCTTTTCCGGCATCGGTGACAGGATCGTCACATTGAGCGAGTTCCTCGGACATCCAGGCAATGAAGGCGCGGCCGGCCCGGGAAGTGGCGCGTTCGGACGCCGGTAGGGCGGCGAGTCCTTCGGGGAAGGGCGTGAAGCCGCAGGGCGCCACCAAGCCTGATCGCGCGTTGGCGATCACGCTCGGGATGGGTGTGGCGGTCCCAGGCGAGATTGCTGGACGAGGGCGCTCGCCTTGCCAATTCAGCCTGGAGCTTCGTCGACCGAGGGACCAGTGACGGCTACATCGCCCATTTGCGTCGCGACCTCGAGGACGGGACGTGGGACGCGCGATACGGCTATCTGCGCACCCAGCCCGAGTATGAGGGCTCCCTGCAGATGTACGTGGCTTGAGGCGTCGGTCGCGACCAGGGGCACTTCGCAGGCCGATCGGCCGATTCGCAGCGGCGAGACTCGTCGTCGCTTCCTGCGGCGGGGCAAGCTCTACGATTGGCGGAATACCTCGTTCACCGTCTTCACGGCGCCGGCATCCTTGATCCGGTAACCTGGCAGGCGGGAGATGGCCGTCCGGAACTCCTCTCCTTCCATGATCGCCAGGACGCGCTTCATCGGCTCCAGCTCGAGCAGCTGGCGTCGACAGACGAAAAAATAGTCCTCGGTGACGAGGCGAACGAAATCGAGATCGAACTGGCGTGCCGCGGCCTCGACGCCGAAGGTGACATCGGCCATGTCGCTGGCGACGTAGGCGGCAACAGCGGCATGGGTGAACTCGATGCGTTCGTAGCCGTTGACCTGCGAGCCATCGAGCCGGTGCTGGGCAAGCAGCTGTTCGAACAGCAGGCGGGTGCCGGAGTCTGGATCGCGATTGACGAACCGTACCGACGGGTCGAGCAGGCGCTGCAGCGAGGTGATGCGGAGCGGGTTGCCGGGCTTGACCATCAAGCCCATCTCGCGCGTCACGAAACTGATGACGCGGTGCAGGCTCGGTGTCAGCCAGCCTTTGGATGCGGCGATGCTCCGTTGACGCAGGGCACCGATCGGCAGGTGCATGCCCGCCAGGTCGCATCCGTCATGGGCGAGCGAGACCAGCGAGTTCTGGTTGCTGACGTACCTGAGGTCGACGCCGATATCGGCCTCGCGGCTCAGCAGCTCCCGCAGCTTGGACACTGCGAAACCGTGGCTCGCGTGGACCCGGATGATGGCCGGTCCGTGCGGCAGGAGCTGATTGATCTCGGTTTCGAGCTCCTGGGCCAGATTCTGCAGTTGCGGCCCCAGGCGTGCCTCGAGACGCTGACCCGCCCAGACGAGACGGGCACCGAACACGGTCAGGGTCGTCCCGCGCCCCTGTCGACGCTCGACCAGGGGGACACCGAAGAACTCCGACCATTTCTCGATCAGGTTCCAGGCATGGCGGTAGGACATCTGCGCCCGATCGGCCGCCTGGGTGATCTTTCCCGTCACCCGGATCTCGTTGAGGAAATCGAGCATCACCAGGATCGAGCGGCCGTCGGCGTCGTGTCGGAACCGCCAGGTCGGCGTGATCTCGATGCGGATCAAGGCAGGCCTATCGACAGATATGCACTCGAGTACATAATTCGGATGCTCCAACCCAGCTTCGGATAGGCAACTCATCTCATATTTTGTGATGCGCCAACACTGCCCATATTGCCGGCGACTGTCTGGCCCACTGATGGCTCAGATATGAATCAATATGCATATGTTGTGAGGTTGGGTCATGCCGTTCGATTTCCTCCAGCACACGCAGTATCTGCTGATTGGCGGGAAGCGGGTGCCTGCGGCGTCCGGCCGTAGCTTCGAAACACTCGATCCGGCGACCGAGCAGGTCATTACCCGTGTGGCTCAAGCCGACGCAGCGGATGTCGATGCAGCAGTCCGATCGGCAAGAGCCGCGCTCGACGGTCCATGGGGCCGCATGCGGGCGGCGGACCGCGGTCAGGCTTTGCTGAGATGGGCGGAACTCATCCGCCGCGACGCCGATGCGCTGGTCGAGCTGGAGAGCCTGGACTCGGGAAAGCCCGTCTCGGCCATTCGCCGTCAGGACCTGCCTGCGGTTCTCGACACGCTTGCCTACTATGCCGGCTGGGCCGACAAGATCAACGGACAGGTCGTTCCGGCGCGGCCCGACGCGTTGACCTACACCGTGCGTGAGCCGGTCGGGGTGGTGGGCGCCATCGTACCCTGGAACTTCCCGTTGATGATCGGCATGTGGAAGATCGCTCCGGCATTGGCCTGCGGTTGCACGGTCGTGCTCAAGCCCGCCGAGCTGACGCCGCTGACGGCCCTGCGCCTTGGCGAGCTCGCCCTGGAAGCCGGCCTGCCGCCGGGCGTGCTGAATGTCGTGCCCGGTTTCGGCAAGACGGCAGGCGCGGCGCTGGTCGATCACCCGGAGGTCGACAAGGTGACGTTCACCGGCTCGCCAGGCGTCGGCCGGCAGATCCTGCAGGGGGCCGCGGGCAACCTGAAGCGTGTCACGCTTGAGCTGGGCGGCAAGTCGGCCAACATCATCTTCCCTGATGCCGATCTCGACGCGGCGACCAGGGCGGCGGCATCGGCGATCTTCTTCAATGCTGGCCAGGTATGCTCCGCCGGATCGAGGATTCTCGTCCACGAGTCGATCTACGACCGGGTGGTCGAACGGGTGGCGGCCCGTGCGGCCCTGGTGCGCCTCGGCGATCCGCGCGATGTCGCAACCTCGATGGGGCCCGTCATCTCGGCGGGCCAGATGAAGCGGGTGCTCGACTACATCGAGATCGGCAGGCAGGAGGGCGCGCAAATCGTCACTGGCGGCGTACGGCGTGGCCGAACAGGGTTCTTTGTCGAGCCGACCGTGCTGACCGATGTCGATCATGCCATGCGCATTTCCCAGGAGGAGATCTTCGGACCGGTCGCTGCGGTCATCCGATTCAAGGACGAGGAGGAGGCGATAAGGCTCGCCAACGGAACCAGGTATGGCCTCGCGGCCGGCGTATGGACGGCTGACATCACCCGTGGCCACCGCTTCGTCCGGCGCCTGAAGGTCGGCACGGTCTGGGTCAACACGTTCGGTCCGACCGACATTCGCCTTCCCTGGGGCGGTGCGCGGGATTCGGGCTTTGGCCGCGAGCATGGCGAAAGCGCCATCGAGAATTTCACCGAGCCCAAGGCGGTCTGGATCAACACCGGCCCCTGACGCAGCGTCGCGACGTGCGGTAGACGACCCGGCATCGTCGGCTCGTTGCCTTGGACCGCGCGTCGAGCGCCCTCAGCCGAACGTGAAGGCGAACGCCTGTACGCCAGGGTCGAGGAATTGGATCTCGAAGGTGCGTTCCTTGACCGGACCGCATTGACGGATGAGCTGGTAGAGACGCTGCTCGACCACGGTGCCTTGACCCGCATTGTCGGTGTCGACGCCGTGATCCTCGCCCGGCGGCTTGCCGTCGATCAGGAGGCGAAATCGCGCCGGCTTGCCATCGCTGCCCGGGCCCAGCACGAGGTGCAGGTCGCGGGCGTGGAAGCGGAAATCGATGCTGCCGCCGGCAATGCCCAGGCTTGCCTTCTCGTGCTCGACCTTCCACATGCCGTTCAGCGCCCACTGGTTGAGGCGGAGATCGGATGGCAGGGCATAGCGATGGTCGACGTCCTGCACGATGCCGCCGGGCGAGGAAAAATTCTCCGACCGCATGAAGCCGAGGTGCACGGCGCCCACAGCAGGCTGGTCGCGATGCCGAGCACGAACGAGGACAGGGTGCTCGGCTGGCGGCCACCGTTGGCCGTGGCCGACGCCGACAGGCGCGCGCCGATGGCGACGAGCGGTCGCGCCAGCCGATCGGCCAACGATTGAAACAGCAATGTGGCACCAAGCAGGGCCAGGATTGCGATAGCGGCTGCGCGGCCGTACTCGTTGGCGTCGACGGCCCAGCCGCCGCCGACCGCCGCGAGGGTGGCGACCCCGGCAAAGGTGACGGCCATTCCGAGCAACATCGGCAAGCCGCTTCTGGCGAAGGGCTGGTCGGCCCGCGCGAACACGAAGGGCAGCACTGGCAGGATGCACGGGCTGACGATCGTCAGCACGCCGCCGAGATAGGACAAGACGAACAGGATCATGGGATGGACGATCGTCAGGCGCCGCGCGGGACGAAGATCAGCGCGAGTCCGTTCATGCAGTAGCGCAACCCTGTCGGTCGTGGGCCATCCTCGAACACGTGGCCCAGATGGCCGCCACACTGGGCGCAATGGACCTCGGTCCGCGTCACGCCCAGGGACTGATCGGTGGTGGTGCCCACCGCCCCGTCGAGCGGCGCCCAGAAGCTTGGCCAGCCGGTCTGGCTATCGAACTTGGTGTCGGAGGCGAACAGCGACTGTCTGCAGCCGGCGCAGGCAAATGTCCCGGGGCGGTGTTCGTCGTTGAGCGGGCTGGAATAGGG
The DNA here is from genome assembly GCF_044224635.1 of Reyranella sp. Taxonomy (GTDB): domain Bacteria; phylum Pseudomonadota; class Alphaproteobacteria; order Reyranellales; family Reyranellaceae; genus Reyranella. The sequence goes on from NZ_JBGAKA010000024.1 coordinate 81,238, forward strand.
CCGTTCGGTCGCCGATCGACGCAGCACTGCGAACTGGGCCGGCGTGAGGAGGCGGCGCCATTCGGCATCCGTGCGCATGACCTTGAAGCGTTCGTCGGCCGCCGTAACGGGCGAAGGGCCGTAGCGCAGGGCGGCGAGCGCTACCCCGCATCCAATGACAGATCGGGCATCGTCTGCGGCGCATGCGGTGAAGGGGGTTCGAGCGGCGCCTTGTGCAAGGTGCGGACCGCATCGTTGCCAAGCCGCGCCAGCAAGGCGCGGCCGCTCGCCGACGCGAAGGCCGGCAAGCGGTCTCCTGGAGAGGTCACGACGCGCAAGGCGCGCGTCCCGTGCCGCATCCGCAGGCCGAGAACCTCCGGGCCGTCCTGGATCGCGATGTAACCGGTGTGCCCGGTCGCCTTCGCGATCTGCGCCAGCGCTTCATCGGCCATCACGCTCACCGTCGAGTTGCTGCGATGACGGCGCGACGTTTCGAAGATCAGGTTGCCGACGCGATAGCCGGCCCTGTCTGCGATGGGAGTGAGCAGTCCGGCCTGCGCCATCGCCTTCAGCAAGCGCGACACCGAGCTCTTGGGCAGAGCGAGAAGCTGGGAGGCTTCGGTCACCGACAGCACGGCTCGCTCGGCCGTGAACAGGCGCAGCAGCCGGGAAACATTCTGGATCGTGCTCACAGCGTCGACACCACGTGCTTCGACATGCTCCTAGGCCGTTGGTTCAGCCTTCGATCGAGTGCGGCACTTCCAAGGTCAACTGACATAGTGGCTGCCCAAGCCGCCTTCCTTGAGAAGCCGGTGATAGGCGATCGACGTCCGGTCGGCCGGGATATGGGCCTCGAGCTGGGCTTCCAGGGGAAGGTCCTCCGGCCGCTGCGACTCCACGATGAGGCGATCCTTGTTGAAGATCTGAAGGTTGCATACCAGGATATCCCCCTCCACCCAACCAAGGCTGAGGGCGGCGCCACGATGGGCGCACAAGTCGCGGTCCACGCGCACGGCTCCCCCCGTCCGATACACCACGAGATCGATGTCGAGCAGCCTCGCCTTGACGGGCTTGTCGACGATCTCTTCGGCGCTGGCGACGGCAAACCAGGACTGTGAAAGGACCTTCCAGTCCGAAGGGTGGAACGAGCAATCGCGGGGCTGCCCGATGTGCTCCGGCCGATCCTGCAACAGCGTCATTGCCTTCCTCTCTCGTCAACCCTGGGCGATTGCATCGGCCCTTGTCGTTATATACCATTTAACATAGCGAACCGGTTTCGCCGGTCGATACCCACCTGTCGCGGGAAAAAGCCGCACCAACCTTCGGAAATCGCGCCTTGCAGTACGTCAATCTCGGCTCGACCGGCCTCGAGGTCTCGCGCATCTGCCTTGGTTGCATGACCTATGGCGCCAAGAGCTGACGCGAATGGGTGTTGGACGAAGAAGCGAGCCGGCCGCTCATCCGGCGAGCCCTGGAGGTGGGCGTCACATTCTACGACACCGCCGACGTGTACTCCCAGGGAGCCAGCGAAGAGATCCTCGGCCGTGCGCTGACGGAGTTCGGGCCGCCGCGCGATCGCCTGGTGGTTGCGACGAAGGTGCATGGCGCGATGGGCAGCGATCCCAATGCGCGTGGGCTTTCACGCAAGCATATCATGCAGGCAATCGATGCCAGTCTCAGGCGGTTGGGCATGGACTATGGCGATCTCTACCAGATCCACCGCTTCGATCCGTCGACGCCGATGGAAGAGACGCTGGAGGCACTGACCGACGTCGTTCGCGCCGGCAAGGCGGGGGCATCCAAGCCGCATCATCTCGACGACGGAATCGCCGCCCTCGACCTCAAGCTTTCGGCCGAGGACATCAAGGGCCTCGAGGAGCCCTACGTTCCGCATGCGGTGACGGGCCACGGCTGAAGGCTCATCCATCGGGCCGTCGGGCGGCGCTGAGCAGCGAAGGAGAATGTCATGACTGAAGCATCGCGGATCGCCCGCACCAAGGTGGCCGGCGTGGACGTCTCGACCGCGCACTGGATCGACGGCCGGCGTGTACCGTCCAATCGCACCTTCGAGGTCTTCTCGCCGATCGACGGCAGTCATCTCGCCAATGTCTCGGCTGGCGGCGCGGAGGAGGCGAATGCGGCCGTGGCGGCGGCGCGGCGCGCGTTCCCGGCATGGGCGGCGCTCGGCCCGCAGGGCCGTCTTCCCATCCTGAAGCGCTTTGCCGAAGGCATCGTGGCGCGCAAGGACGAGATCGCGGCGGTCGAGACGCTCGACAACGGCTCCCTGCTGTCGCGCAATCGCGAGGGCGCCATTCCCCGCGCCGCGCACAACATCGACTTCTTCGCCGAGTGGGCGGCCAAGCGTCAGCACGCGACCATCGACTCGCCGACGGTCACCAATCACGTGCGCTACGATCCGTCGGGCGTGGCGGTGCTGATCACACCCTGGAACGGCCCGTTCATGCTGACCACCTGGAAGGTGGGGCCAGCGCTGGCGGCAGGCAACACGGTCGTGGTCAAGCCACCGGAATGGGCACCGCTCACCTGCTCGCTGATGGCCGACATCGCGCACGAGGCCGGCGTGCCGGCGGGCGTGCTGAACGTCGTGCAGGGCATCGGCGAGGAAGCCGGCGCGGCGCTGGTCAATCACGAGGAGATCGACCGCATCAGCTTCACCGGCTCGACCGACACGGCGCGCATCATCGGCCAGGCGGCCGCCCGCACGATCACGCCGGTTAGCTTCGAGCTCGGCGGCAAGTCACCCTTTGTCGTGTTTGGCGATGCCGATCTCGACGCGGCGGCGCGGACCATAGCCGGCCAGTACAACAATGCCGGGCAGGTCTGCCTCGCCGGCACCCGCATCCTGGTGGAGCAGTCCATTGCCGAGGATCTGCTGGGCCGTGTGCGCAAGCAGGTCGACGCGGGTAAGGTCGGCGACCCGCGCGAGGGCGGCACCAAGGTCGGCCCGCTGATCCATCCTGAGGCATTCGCGCGCGTGACGGGCTTCGTCGAGCGCGCCCTGGCCGACGGCGCGAAGCCGCTGTGGGGCGGCAAGCGCCACGACTTCGGCGATCTCTATTTCCAGCCCACTCTGCTGACCGATGTCCGCCAGGACATGGAAGTGGTGCAGCGGGAGGTGTTCGGGCCGGTGCTGACGTGGCAGACCTTCGCCGACGAGGAAGAGCTGATCGAGATGGCGAACGGCACCCGGTATGGCCTCGCCGCGATGCTGTTCACCGGCAGCGAGAAGCGGGCGTGGCGGATCGCTGACCGGCTGGTCGCGGGGAGCCTGTGGGTCAACTGCTTCTTCGTCCGCGATCTCGCGGCGCCGTTCGGCGGCTCGCGCAACTCGGGCATCGGCCGGGAGGGCGGCGACTGGAGCATGGACTTCTACTGCGACATCAAGAACGTCTCGGTGCTCAAGAAGTCGCTGGCGTGATGCCTTCTGGAGGCGCGCGGGGCGGAAAGGCCGGACACGAGAGCCCGGCGCAAATCGACTTCCGCGAACGGGTCGCGCTGGTCATCCTGTCGCTCCCCGTCGAGCGGCGAGTCGCCGCCGTCGAGAATGCGTTCGACGGCTATCGCCTGTCGCTCGACCTTGCCTTTCCCGATCACAGCGATGCGTTGAAGTGGGAGCTCGCGGCCACGTTCGAAAACGCGCTGCGGACCACGCTGAAGGAATTGTCTTGTGCCCTCAGCGAGAACGGCGAGATGGCGCGGGCGTGATTGCTCACCAGGCGGGGGGCTTCACTGTCGTCAGTTCGAGGACGGTCACCTTGCTGAGGTCATGCCAGTCGGGGAAGCTTTCCTTGACCGAGACGGCCAGCGCGGGCGCCCACCAGTGGATGTTGCGGGCGCTCTCGCCAGCCTTGATCTCCTCGACGCGGAACGCCTCGAACGTGCCGGCCGGGACTGCGACCTTCTCATAGGCGGCGACGACCAGCGAGACGGTCGAGGTGTAGCTCTTGCCGTCTCGGCCGACGAGGGTGACGGTGTTCGTGGTCTTGTTGCCGACCTTGAGCGGCCACAGCGCCGTGATGTCCAGTCCGCGGGCGAAGGCCTCGCCTTGCGCGTCGACCGAGCCGACCAACCCTCCGTGAACGCGCAGCGACTCGGTCTTGCCATCGGAGACGCTGCGGAACAGGCACACATTGCCATCCTGGCCGGTGGCCGTCATGACCTTCTCGAAGGCGCCGCCCCGGTAGGAAAACTGGGTGCCGCTGGTCGGGCATTTGAACTCGGCGGTCTGCGCGGCAGCGCTGCCCGTGACGGCGGTTGCGAGGATCGCGGCGACGATGGTGGACTTCAAGGATGGTCACTCCGATTGTCAGCTGCAGGCACCACGGGGCTGGTCAGGAGTCAAAGCGCCGGATGTCACATCGTCGCCTGGCAGGACGTCTTGCGTCGCTCTTCGTTATATCTTAGTGGATATAAAGACTGCCATGATCCCGAGCGCTGCGACCAGACGGCGAAGTGTGTCGGCGTGCGCCAGCTGACTGGCGCTGGCGCCAGGCCAGGTCGATCGCGCGGCCGAGCTGGAACCCGTTTGCATCAGGGCATCGACGGGCATGCCGCCCGTTGCCAGGCGGGCGACGGGTTTGATGTGAGGGTTGCGTGATGGACGACACCGAGCTTGCGTTGATGAAATTCGGCGTCGGCCAACCGGTGCTGCGCAAGGAGGATCCGACCCTTTTGCGCGGCCAGGGCCGCTACACCGACGACATCAACCTTCCTGGCCAGGCCTACGCGGTGATGGTCCGGAGCCGCCACGCGCACGGCATCCTGAAGGGCATCGATGTTTCCGAGGCCAGGGCGATGCCGGGCGTGCTTGCCATCCTGACGGCGGCCGATCTCGACGAGGCCGGCTTCGGGCCGCTCGTGTGCCCGGTCAACATCCCGCAGCGCGACGGCAGCCCGATGAAATCGCCGCCCCGGCCATCGCTGGCCAAGGGCAAGGTACGGTTCGTCGGCGAAGCCGTGGCCGTCGTCGTGGCGGAAACCGCCTCACAGGCCAAGGACGGCGCCGAAGCCGTCATGCTCGACATCGACGAGTTGCCGGCCGTCACGGACCCGGAGTCCGCGCTGGCGCCCGGGGCGGCCCAGATCCACGACGAGGCACCGGGCAACCTGGTGCTCGATTTTCATTTCGGCGACCGTGAAGCGGTGACCAAGGCCTTCGCCGAAGCGGCCCACGTGACGACCCTGAAGATCGATTCCAACCGAGTTGTCTGCAATCCGATGGAGCCGCGTTCGGCCATCGGGTCGTACGATCCGAAGAAGGAGCGGTGGATCCTCAATGTCGGCTGCCAGGGCGTGTTCGGCTTGCGGGGCGGCCTTGCCAAGGAGGTCCTCAAGGTCACGCCCGACAAGTTGCATGTCCTCACCGGCAACGTCGGCGGCTCATTCGGCATGAAGGCGCCGCCCTATCCCGAGTACGGTCCGCTTCTGCTCGCCGCCAGGAAGCTCGGGCGTCCGGTGAAATGGACCGACGAGCGCTCCGAGAGTTTTCTCAGCGACCATCACGGGCGTGACCATCAGCGCGTCGCCGAGCTGGCCCTCGACAAGGACGGCAGGTTCCTGGCCGTGCGCCTCACCGGCACAGGTAATGCCGGCGCCTACATCTATCCGCCGGTTCCGGCGACGATGAATGCGGTGAAGAACCTCATCGACGTCTACCGGACACCGGCGATGGAGGTGAATTCCAGGATCGCCTTCACCAACACGACGCCGATCGCGGCCTATCGAGGCGCCGGCCGGCCCGAGGGCAACTACTTCATGGAGCGTCTGGTCGATACGGCAGCGCAGGAGATGGGGATCGACAGGATCGAGCTGCGGCGGCGCAATCACATCGCTCCCGAGCAGATGCCGTACAAGTCGCCGGCCAACAATCTCTACGATTCGGGCGAGTTCCGCGCCATCCTCGACGAGGCCCTCGTCCTCGCCGACTGGAGCGGGTTCGAGACGCGCAAGACGGAGAGCGCCCGGCGCGGCAAGCTGCGCGGCCTTGGGGTCGCCAGCTACCTGGAGGTGACCGCGCCGGCCGGCAAGGAATTTGGCGGCATCCGTTTCGAGCCGGACGGCGACGTGACCATGCTGAGCGGCACGCTCGATTACGGCCAGGGCCATGCCTCGACCTTCGCGCAGGTCGTGACCGGCCTGCTCGGCATTCCCTTCGAGCGCTTCAAGCTGATGCAGGGCGATTCCGATCAGCTCCAGGCCGGCGGAGGCACCGGCGGCTCGCGTTCGGCGCTGGTCGGCGCCGAAGCCTTCCGCGAGGCCAGCAACAAGGTGATTGACCAGGGCAAGAAGATCGCCGGCCATGTCCTCGAGGCGTCGCCGGCCGACATGGAGTTCGCCCAGGGCCGCTTCACCATCGCCGGCACGGATCGCAGCATCGGCCTGCTCGAGCTGGCGCAGAAGCTGCAGGACGGGCTCGCGCTGCCCGAGGATATCCCGCGAACGCTCGACGTCAGCCACATCTCCGACACGCCGCCCTCGTCATTCCCCAACGGCTGTCATGTCTGCGAGGTCGAGATCGATCCCGACACCGGCGTGATCGCGGTCGTGCGCTATTTCATGGTCAACGACTTCGGAACGCTGATCAATCCGATGCTGGTCGAGGGCCAGGCGCATGGCGGGGTGATGCAGGGGTTCGGACAGGCGATCCTGGAGCGCACGCTGTACGACGAGACTGGTCAGTTGCTGACCGGCTCGTTCACCGACTACGCCATGCCGCGTGCCCAGGATGCACCTCATTTCACGATTCAGAGCCATCCGGTTCCGGCCAAGACCAACACGCTGGGCGTCAAGGGATGCGGCGAGGCCGGCTGCGCCGGCGCGCTGCCCGCCATCATGAATGCCGTGGTCGACGCGCTGGGTGGGCGGCATATCGACATGCCGGCAACCCCCGAACGGGTATGGCGCCTGCTGAACGACCGGCCTTGAGTCACAAGCGCTGCCCCGGCTCACGCCACCTGTTTTGCAGCGCGGCCGCTCTGTGGCTATCGGTTCGTGGTGGGCTCGCCCTGCGTTGGTCGTGGCGTTCGCAGGGAGCATCGAGGAGCCGATGGACTGGTCTTGGGAACGATCGAAGACTATGCGCGGACAGCGGGGATGCGGCGCAAGGAGAACAGCAGGACGGATGGCCGCCAGCCGGGCGATCTGCTCGGGCAGCTCAGGCGATCATCCGGGCCGTGCAGGCCGAGACGCCGCCCTTCCGCCTCGTGCTCGGTCGATCGGCGGTCCAGCGTGTCCGGGCGGAGATCGATGCCCAGCGCCGCGAGCTGGACTCGTGGGAGGAAACCGCCAATGCTGCCGACTATCCGCCATAGCCTGCGGGAGAGTGCAATGGATGAGCCCGTCAAGAAGATCGCCGTGGTGCAAGGAGCGCCGAGCGCCCTGGTCCAGACGCTGTTTCAGGAGCTGACGCAGCGTTGGCAGGCGTCCGGCCGTCTCGCGGGCGTGGTCGCGGAAGATCATGGCTTGCCCGATCGCGCCTGCAGCGCCGGCTACCTGCGCAGCCTTTCCGATGGCGAACGCTATCCCATCTTCCAGGACCTCGGCGCAGGCTCGAAGGGCTGCCATCTGGCAGGCGATGGCGCCGCCGTGGCTGCCGCCGCGGTCCGGCGAGATATCGCCGCCGGCTGCGATCTGGTGGTGCTGAGCAAGTTCGGCAAGCTGGAAGCGGGCGGCGGCGGCCTGCGCGATGCTTTCGGTGCGGCGATCGAGGCGGGCGTCCCCGTGCTGACGTCAGTGTCGCCGGCCTACGTTGCGGCGTGGGAAGCCTTCGCCACGCCGCTGTTCGTCGTCCTTCCCGCCGCTGCCGAGCGGATCGACGCGTGGTGGCGAAGTCTTCGTTCGCCCGTCGCTGCCGTGCCGGCGGGACGCGTCTCCGCTCACTTGTAGCCGTAGTCGTCGAACAGCGCGCGCACCTCGGCCGAGCGCAGGTGGGCGAGCAACCGCTCGGCCGCGTCGGCATGCGGCGCCGCCATCGTGAGCGCGGCAGGGTAGACGATGGGCGGATGGCTCGCCTCGGGGAAGGTGCCGAGCACCCGGGCACCGGAGACGCCCCTGACATCGGTGACGAAGACGACGGCCGCCGGCGCGTCCCCTCGGGCGACCATGACCACGGCGACCTGCGGATTGTCGGCGATGGCGATCTTGTTGGCGACACTGTCCCACAGGCCGAGGGCCTCGAGACTGGCCTTGCCGTAGCGACCGGCTGGATGGTCGGCGGGATTGCACATGCTCAGGGGACCGGCGCCGACGACTTGTGCGAGAGGAAACGCGCTGTCGATGACGACGGATGCAGCCGAGGCCTGCGACTCGCGTCCTGCCAGGACCAGGACGTTGCGGACCAGATCGGCACGCGTATGCCGGCGGACCAGCCGCTTTTCCGCGAGGTAGTCCATCCATATCGGATCGGCCGAAATGAAGATGTCCGCCGGTGCGCCGTTCTCGATCTGCTTGGCGAGCGCCGGTGACGGACCATAGGCGAGCGTGACCTCGGCACCCTGCTTGTTGCGATACGCCGATACGATCGCGTCGAGCGCCGGTTTCAACGTCGCGGCGGCGAAGACCAGCACACCCCGCCCGTCGCTGGCGCCGGGGGCAGGCTGCATCGCGTGATGCTGCGCCACGGCGCTCCGAAGCGCCGGGAAGCTGCTCGCCAGCCCGATCAGGAGGCCTCCTAGAAAACCGCGCCGATCCATGATCGCGAAAACCTCGAGCGAAAGCCGGTATGTCCTAATGAGCATAACGCATTTTTGCCATGAGGGTACGTCCGGGGGAGGTGTCGCCATCCTACGGCGACGGAGTGGCGCGCTCCCAGCGAAGACGTATGGCCCTCGCCCGTATGACGGGGGACCTCCCCGGTTACGGAGGAGAAAGATGTGCCCACTCCGCAGCTGCGAAGTTGGGGAGGTAGGTTGCGGGTCTCCCGGCGCATGCCGTCTTCAGCCGATGACGACGGCGACTGAAGTCGATATATATGACAGGACATAACGACCGCCCCGGAGGGCAAGATGGACGTATCAGTCAATGTCGGGCGCCTCGGCGCCGCTGCCTCTGCCTTCATCTCCAAGCCGCACAAGCTGCTGATCGACGGCAAGTGGGTCACCGCCCAGAGCGGCAAGACCTTCCCGGTGTTCGATCCCGCGACCGGCGGCCAGATTGCCCAGGTCGCCGACGGCGGGCCGGCCGACATCGATCTCGCGGTCAAGGCCGCGCGTCGCGCCTTCGACGAGGGCCCGTGGTCGAAGATCAAGCCGGTCGAGCGCGGCAAGATGGTGTGGCGGCTGGGCGATCTCCTGGAGAAGCACCTGGTCGAGCTGGCCGAGATCGAGAGCATCGACAACGGCAAGCCGGTGAGCGATGCCAAGGCGGTCGACCTGCCGTTCGGCTGCGAGCTGCTGCGCTACATGGGCGGCTGGGCGACCAAGATCACCGGCCAGAGCATTCCGATTTCGGCGCCCGGCGACTGGCACGCCTACTCGATGCGAGAGCCGGTCGGCGTGGTCGGCCAGATCATCCCGTGGAACTTCCCCCTGCTGATGGCGGTGTGGAAGATCGCGCCGGCGCTGGCGGCGGGCTGCACCATCGTCCTGAAGCCCGCCGAGCAGACGCCGCTCACGGCGATCCGGCTGGGCGAGCTGGTGATGGAGGCGGGCTTCCCGCCGGGCGTGCTGAACATCGTCACCGGCGACGGCGGGCCGGGGGCGGCGCTGGCGGCCCATCCTGACGTCGACAAGGTGGCCTTCACCGGCTCGACCGAGGTCGGCAAGCTGATCGTGCAGGCGGCGGCCGGCAACCTCAAGAAGGTGAGCCTGGAGCTCGGCGGCAAGTCGCCGGCGATCGTCTTCCCCGATGCCGACCTGTCGGTCGCCATTCCCGGCGCGGCCAACGGCATCTTCTTCAACATGGGCCAGTGCTGCACCGCAGGCTCGCGCCTGTTCGTGCACGAGCGCCTGTTCGACAAGATGATGACCGGGCTGTCCGACGAGGCGTCGAAGCTCAAGATCGGTCCCGGTCTCGATCCCACGACGCGCATCGGGCCGCTGGTCTCCGAGGAGCAGTTTCAGCGCGTCACCGGCTATCTCGCCTCGGGCAGGCAGGAGGGCGCCGAAGCCATCACCGGCGGCAAGCGCCATGGCAACGAGGGCTATTTCATCGAACCCACGGTGCTCACCAAGACCAAGCCCGAGATGAAGGTCGTGCGCGAGGAGATCTTCGGCCCGGTCGTCTGCGCTATGCCGTTCAACGACGACGATCTCGAGCGCCTTGCCCGGCAGGGCAACGCGACGGAGTACGGCCTGGCAGCCAGCATCTGGACCCGCGACATCGGCGTCGCCCACAAGCTCGCCCGCAAGCTCAAGGCCGGTTCGGTGTGGATCAACGTCCACAACTTCAATGACGTAGCCCTGCCGTTTGGCGGCTACAAGCAGTCCGGCTGGGGCCGCGAGATGGGCTTCGAGGCGATCGAGCTCTATACCGAGGTGAAGGCCGTCGCCGCGCTGCTGTAGCGTGTGGAGGCGCACGCTCGCATTGAAGCAGAAGGGGACTGGTCGGCCGTTCAGTCCAGGCCGACCACCGAGGTGAAGGACGTTGAGCGCCAACAGCCGGAGGATTTCCCGGGATCGCGGGTCGCGGTTTCAGGCTGCCGGCGCAGTTTGTGGAAGGCCTGATGGACTTGCCGCCTCTGACGAAGGCCTTCGTCCTGCATGTCGGCGAGATGAGCGCCCAGTGGGGCGTGAGCCGGAGCGCCGGGCGGCTCTTCGCTCTGCTGTTCCTGTTGCCTCGACCTCTCAATGCCGACGAAATCTCGGCCAAGCTCGAGATCGCACGGTCGGGCGTGAGCCTTGCGCTGAAGGAATTGAGGGCATGGCGCCTGGTCGAGCTGCAGCACACCGCCGGTGATCGCCGCGAACACTACGCCACGCCCGATGACGTCGCGACCATCCTTGCCATCCTTGCCGAAGAGCGTCGGCGGCGCGGGATCGAGCCGACCCTGGCCATGCTGCGGGCAGCCTTGTGCGGCCAGCCGAACGCCACCGACCGGTTCGCCGCCGCGCGTCTGCGCGAGATGCGTGATCTGCTCGAGCCTCTCGCCAACCGTCCCCCTGCCGCCGACTCGGCCCGTGCAAATGGACACGATGACACGGCCCCGCTGGTGCGAGGCGCAAGGTCCATGCCTCCCGCGGCGCCGGCGCTCGGGACGACGACGGTCGCCCTGTCGTCCCGAGGCAAACGCTCGCGGAGCAAGCATCGCGAGTGAAGAGGCCTACCTCACTCGATCTTGACGCCGGCCGCACGGATCACCGGCGCCCACTTGGCGATCTCGTCGGTGATGAACTTCGCGGTGCGCGCCGGCGTGGTGTCGGTGGTCGGCACAGCGGCGATGTCCTCCAGGAACTTCACCATCTCGGCGTCGGCCATCAGCTTGCGCGAGGCCTGGTCGAGCGTGTCGACGATCGGCTGCGGCATGCCGGCCGGCCCGAGGATCAGGTTGAAGGTATAGGCCTCGTAGCCGGGGACGCCGGCCTCGATCATGGTCGGGATCTCCGGCGCGATCGGCGCCCGCTTGGCGTGGGCGTAGGCCAGGATGCGGACCTTGCCGGCGCGATGCTGCTGCAGGGTCGTGCTGAACGTCTCGAACATCCAGGCGACCTGGCCCGACATCAGGTCCTGCAGCGCCGGCCCCGACCCGCGATAGGGCACGTGGACGACGTCCAGGCCGCCGACCTCGCGTTTGAAGTACTCGCTGGCGAGATGGAGGATGCTGCCGTTGCCCGACGAGGCGTAGGAGTACTTGCCGGGGTTCTTCTTCATCTCCTCGACGAGGCCCATCACGGTGTTGGGCATCGAAGGATGGACGACCAGCACCAGCGGGTTGACGCAGATCGACGAGATCGGCGTGAAATCCTTGACCGCATCGTAGGCCGGCTTGACGAAGGCCGTCGGATTGACCGCATGCGTCGACGACGGGGCGAACAGCAGCGTGTAGCCGTCGGGCTTGGCGTTCTTGACCTCGACCGCGCCGATCGAGCCGGCGGCGCCGGCCTTGTTGTCGACGATCATGGTCTGGCCCAGGAGGCCGGTCATCTTCTCGGAGACCTTGCGGCCGATGATGTCGGTCGGGCCGGCCGGCGCGAACGGCACCACGAGGCGGACAGTGCGCTCCGGATACTTGCCTTCGGCATGCACGATGGCGGGTGCGGCGACCACCGCGCCCAGGCTGGTCAGGAGAAGATTGCGTCTTTTCATTCGATGACTCCCTGAGGGTTCATTCAAGTCTGCTGTCGACGGGCCGATCGCGGCGCGGCCCTGATGGTGCGTGAATGGGCCACCCGATTGGTGAAACTGTGGCCGGGCTTGCCACAAACCGCCCGAACGACCGCGCAAGCGAAATTTCGCCGCTCGTTCGACGTCCTGCTGCACACACACCGTACCACTCCCCGCTCCCGAGCCGACAGTAGCGGAGGAACCCTGACCCGCCAACGGTCGCCCGCCACAGGTCGGCTCGCATGAGCCAGCCGGTTTCGCCTGTCGTCTGCTTCGCACCCGGCCCGACGGCCATCTGCATGTCGGCAATGCGCGCGCCGCATTGTTCAACTGGCTGCTCTCGCCGCGCTGACGCTCTCCGATGCCGATCGCGCACGTCTTTAGAGGGAGGGCAGGCGTCCGGCTTACGCGGCGGAGGGCATAAGGAACGCCACGAGGCCCAGGATCACGAACAGCGCGGCGGCGACGGCGCGAACGATCCTGAGCGGCAGGCGGCGGGCGATGGCGTCGCCGAACAGCACCACCGGTACGTTGGCCAGCATCATCCCGGCGGTCGTCCCGGCCGTGACGGCGAGCAGCGAATTGAAGCGCGCGGCGAGCGCCACGGTGGCGATCTGGGTCTTGTCGCCGATCTCGACGATGAAGAAGGCGACCAGCGTGGCGAGGAAGGCGCCGGCCTGCCTGGCGGCCTGCGGGCCTTCGTCGGCCTTGTCGGGGATCAGGCACCAGCCGGCCATGACGATGAAGGTGGCACCCAGGATCCAGCGCATCGCGTCGGTGCCCACCCAGGCCGCGACTGCGGCACCGACCCAGGCGGCCAGCGCGTGGTTGGCCAGCGTGGCGCACAGAATGCCGAGCACGATCGGCCATGGCTTGCGGTAGCGCGCCGCCAGCATCAGGGCGAGGAGCTGGGTCTTGTCGCCGATCTCGGCGATGGCGACGAGGCCGGTCGAGACGAAAAACGCTTCCATCGCGGCGCATTTGCACGAAAAGAACCGGTCGGATACACTACTTTTATGTCGCTCCCCGTATTCCCGGGCGCCTGCACGGCGCGATGTAACTGAGGTTTCCGCCCGCTGCCGTCACCGGCTGCGGCGTGTCGATCTTTGCCGCAATCCGATCGGGAGTAGGGGACCATGTCCCTCGTCGTCTACAACACGCTGTCGCGCGAAAAAGAGCTGTTCGTTCCAATCGATGCAGGGCACGTGCGTCTCTATGTCTGCGGCCCGACGGTGTACGACTACGTCCATATCGGCAATGCCCGGCCGGTGGTGGCGTTCGACGTGCTCTATCGCCTGCTCAAGCGGCGCTATCGCCAAGTCACCTACGTTCGCAACATCACCGATATCGACGACCGCATCATGGTGCGGGCGGCCGACAATCGCGAGACCATCGACGCGCTGACCAACCGCACCGCGTCGGCCTACCAGAGCGACATGGGCCGCCTTGGCGCGCTCACGCCGGATTTCGAGCCGCGCGCGACGCAGTATGTCGGCGAGATGGTCGCGATGATCGGTCGCCTGGTCGACAAGGGCCATGCCTATGTGGCCGAAGGCCACGTGCTGTTCAGCGTGCCCAGCATGGCCGACTACGGCCGGCTGTCGCGGCGTACGCGCGACGAGCTGGTGGCCGGCGCGCGGGTCGAGGTGACGCCCTACAAGAAGGACCCGGCCGACTTCGTGCTGTGGAAGCCGTCGACCGACCAGCAGCCGGGCTGGCCAAGCCCGTGGGGTCGCGGCCGGCCGGGCTGGCACATCGAATGTTCGGCGATGAGCGCCAAGCATCTCGGCGAGACGTTCGACATCCATGCCGGCGGCCTCGACCTCATCTTCCCGCACCACGAGAACGAGATTGCGCAAAGTCGCTCGGCCTTCGGCCATGCGCTGATGGCGAAGTACTGGATGCACAACGGCTTTCTCAACATCTCCGGCGAGAAGATGAGCAAGTCGCTCGGCAACTTCTTCACCGTGCACGAGCTCCTGGAGCAGTATCCCGGCGAGGCGATCAGGCTCCTGCTGCTGTCGGCGCACTACCGCCAGCCGCTCGACTTCACGCACGAGGGCCTGGTCCAGGCCAAGGCCACCCTCGACCGCTGGTATGGTGCCTTGCGCGGGCGCGACGCCACGCCGGCGGCATCCGTGCCGCAGGCGGTGGAAGAGGCGTTGTCCGACGACCTCAACACGCCGCTGGCGATCAGCGCCGTGCACCAGCTCGGAGACCCGGCCGCGTTGCGCGCCGGCGGCAATGCGCTGGGGCTCCTGCAGCAGGACGCCGAGGCTTGGTTCCGCTGGATGCCGGCCGGCGCCGGCGGCCCGACCGATGCCGAGATCGAGGCGGCGATCGCTGCTCGCCAGGCCGCCCGCAAGGCCCGCGACTTCAGGGAATCCGACCGAATTCGCGACGACCTGAAGGCCAAGGGTGTGCTCCTCGAGGATGGTGCGAAGGGCACCACCTGGAAGCGGGGGTAGACCACGCTTCGGCCGACAATCGATCGGCTTGCAGCCTCAGACTCCCTTGTCGTCTTGAGCGCAGCGAAGGACCTCATTGCCGGTTGGCGCGAGCGTAATCTTCTGGCGATGAGATCCTTCGCTGCGCTCAGGATGACAAGGGAGCCTTCGTTCCGTAAGGGCCCCAGGCCCTTAGGGCCTGTGACGAAATAATCGAATCGATTCGGGTTGTATAAAGCAGTAATAGAATCCGGATTTCGAGCATGATCAGGTGAGAAACGCTATATATTGATGAAGTGGTCGACTGGGACGCCATTCGTATGCGCTATGAGGCAGTCGCGCCTCACTTGGATGAGCGAGGGCTTCGTTTGTTCGCCGCCAGCGAGGCTCGCGCTGCGGGCCGCGGCGGCATCGCGATGGTGTCGCATCTCACAGGCATAGCCCATCTTTCTCAACTGGACCTCGGAATCATCGATTTCGAGGGTGATGAGAAGCAAAAAAGTGAGCGATTTCAATGACCGCGCGTTGGCAATCATGTGTAGTGGAGACCTAGTCTCTTTCGTGTACTAATTGTGTGGGGTAGTATCCCTACCCATCATGTTCTTACGCGCCAACCGACGCTTCAAAGATGGCAAAGAGCATCGCTATTGGAGCATCGTCGAGAACAAGCGCTGCGCCGGCGGCAAGGTGGTGCAGCGGCCGGTGCTGTACCTCGGCGAGATCAACGACTGTCAGCGTGAAGCCTGGTGTCGGGTGGTCGATGCGTTCGACGAAGACGCTCGGCGGCACACGCAGCTGGCGCTGTTCCCGGCCGATCGCGGTGTCCCCGAGCACGCCCGTGGTCATGGTGTGCAGGTCCGCCTCGATGCGATGGAGCTTCATAGGCCGCGGCAATGGGGTGCGTGCTGGTTGGCCTGCCATCTCTACGAGGAGCTCGAGCTGGATCGCTTCTGGGCCGATCGCCTGGAAGACTCGCGCGAGGGCACGAGCTGGTGTGACATCGTGCAGACGTTGGTGTGCTATCGGCTGATCGATCCTGGCAGCGAGTGGCGGCTGCATCGACAGTGGTTCAGCCAGAGCGCGATGGGCGATCTGCTGGGCGCCGACTATTCGCTGGTCGAGAAGAATGCGCTGTATCGTTGTCTGGACAAGCTGCTCGAGCATAAGCAGGGCCTGTTCAGCCATCTGCGGCAACGCTGGCAGGACTTGTTCGGGGCGCAGTTCGAGGTCCTGCTGTACGACCTGACGAGCACCTATTTCGAGTCGGCGCCGCCGCACAACGAGACCGACAAGCGGCGCTACGGCTACAGCCGCGACAAGCGCGGTGATTGCGTGCAGGTGGTGATCGCGCTGGTGGTCACGCCGGAAGGCTTCCCGCTGGCCTACGAGGTGCTGGCCGGCAACACTGCCGACAGCACGACGCTGCGCGACTTTCTGGCCAAGATCGAGGCGCAGCACGGCAAGGCGCAGCGCATCTGGGTGATGGATCGCGGCATCCCCAGCGAGGCCGTCCTGGCCGAGATGCGGCAAGCCGATCCGCCGGTCCACTACCTGGTCGGCACACCGAAGGGCCGGCTCAGCAAGCTCGAGAAAGCCCTGCTCGACAAGCCGTGGCAGAGCGTGCGCCAGGGCGTCGACGTCAAGCTGCTGGCCGACGAGCCGGAACTCTACGTGCTCGCCCGCAGTGAGCAGCGCGTGCACAAGGAGCGCGCCATGCGCCGGCGCAAGCTCAAAGGGCTGTGGGCTCGCCTCACGGAACTGTCGGCGATGAAGAAGATCAAGCGCCAGGACTTGCTCATGAAGCTCGGCGGCGCGCGCGCCAAGGCACCCGCCGCCTGGCGCCTGATCGATGTCGAGGTGGCACCGCGTGGCGCCTCATTCAGCTACGCCCTCAACCGCAGCAAGCTGCGGCGCGTCCGACAGCGTGAAGGCCGATATCTTCTGCGCAGCAATCTCGGCGATCGCCAACCGGCCGAGCTCTGGCAGTTCTACATCCAGCTCACCGAGATCGAGGCCGCCTTCAAGAACCTCAAGCACGATCTCCAGCTGCGGCCCATCTTCCATCAGCTCGAACAGCGCATCGAGGCACACATCTTCGTTGCCTTCATCGCTTACTGCCTGCACGTCACCCTGCGCGCCCGCCTGCGCACTCTCGCCGGCGGCCTCACCCCGCGCGCCGTCCTCGACAAGTTCACCGACATCAAGATGCTCGACGTTCACTTCCCTACCACCGACGGACGCACCCTCGTCATCACCCGGCACACCGAGCCAAACGCCGATCAAAAGATCCTGCTCCACCAGCTCAAGCTCGAGCTCCCACCTCAGCCGCCGCCCAAGATCTCTGCCCCTCCCACTTCCGCGGCCTAACCTGGGACCCCACTCTGTAGTGGAGACCTTCAAGCTCCACCCTTTGATTCTAAAGGGTTTTTCCCTCAACAATGGCTCCAGTTGAGAAAGATGGGATAGCGCGCAGCACGATCGGGCGCGGCCTGAAGGAGCTCGACGAGGAAGCGGCCGAATGGCCATACGGCCGCGTCCGCCGCAGCGGCGGTGGTCGCAAGGCGGCGACCCTCAAGCAGCCCGGCTTGCGCAAGGCCTTGCTCGATCTGGTTGCCTCGGCCACCCGAGGCGATCCGCAGGCCGACCTGCTGTGGGTGAGTCGCAGTCAGCGCCATCTCGCCGCCGCGTTGGCCGATCAGGGCTACCGGGTCAGCGCCAATCTGGTCGGCCGCCTGCTCAAGGACCTCGGCTTCAGCCTGCAAGCCAACGCCAAGACCCGCGAGGGCAAGCAGCACCCTGACCGCGATGCACAGTTCCAGCACATCAACGATCGGGTCCAGCGTTTCCGGCGGTGCCGACAACCGGCCATCTCCGTCGACACCAAGAAGAAGGAGCTGGTCGGCGATTTCAGGACTGCCGGCCGAGAGCTGCGGCGCAAAGGCCGACCCCAGCCCGTGCGCGTGCACGACTTCGTCATCCCGGGAAAGGGTCGAGCGGTCCCCTACGGCGTCTACGACATTGCCGCCAATGAAGGCTGGGTCAGTGTCGGCATCAACCATGACACCGCAACCTTCGCCGTCGAGAGCATTCGTCGCTGGTGGCGGCGCATGGGGCGCAAGCGCTATCCCAAGGCCACGCGCCTGCTGATCACTGCCGATTGCGGTGGCAGCAATGGCGCTCGGGTCCGCCTCTGGAAAGTCGAGTTGCAGAACTTCGCCAACCAGACCGGCCTCGCCATCACCGTCACCCATCACCCGCCTGGCACCAGCAAGTGGAACCGCATCGAGCATCGCATGTTCGCCTTCATTACCCAGAACTGGCGCGCCAAACCTTTGCTCTCCCACAAGGTCATCGTGCAGCTCATCGCCGCCACCACGACAACCTCCGGACTGACCATCGCCTGCGACATTGACGCCACGAGCTATCCCAAGGGCGCCAAGGTCTCTGATCAACAGATCAGTCAGCTCAATATTCGCTACGACCGCTTCCATCCAGACTGGAACTACACCTTCGTTCCAAAGCCCAACCGGACAGTCGCTTGACATTCGAAGCGTTTATTTCGTCACAAGCCCTTAGGGGCCATGAGCCTCAGTCCCGTTGCTCATGACCCCTCCGTCGCCGAAGACGGCGACACCTCCCCAACAGAGTTGGGGAGGAAAACGAGAGAGCGCCTAGATGCGAATGTCCTGGTCGATTGCGAGGGAGGAAAGCGTAATGTGTCGCCACTGGAGCAGCGCGACGCCAACCCCATATAATGCGCTTCAGCAACTCTCCATCGAGAGGACTCGACCGATGACCCAGACGACGACGCACCGCACGGCGACGTGGCGTGGCACGACGCTCGCGAAGAGCGACCACACGCTCGAGGTCGGCGGCTATGTCTACTTCCCGCGCGATACGGTGCGCATGGATCTGCTCGAGAGCACACCCAAGACGGCGCGCGATCTCGAGTGCCCCCATGGCGTTCAATTCTACGATGTCGTCGAGGGCGGCACGCGCAGCCCGCGCGCGGCATGGTCCTACGAGGCGCCGCAGCCCAAGATGAAGCCGGTCGACCACTGGATCGGCTTCTGGGAAGACGTCGACATCGAGTGAGCAGCGACGTCGCGTGAGAGGAAGGCCGCGTCAGCGGCCCATTCCAGCCTATTTGACCGGCGCGATCGCCGTGACCATGAGCGGCGTGGTGAGGCCGATCACGACGTCGCCCACCTTGATCTTCTTCAGCATGTCCTGCTTGGCGATCGTGTCGGCGCGATAGGTCTGCACCGGGCCGCCGCGCCCGTCGATCACCGACACCGTGTTGTTCGGCAGGTCGACGCCGACGACCGTCATGGTGAAGCGTCCGACCTGAACGTCGGTCGTGCTGGGCGGCGACATCTGCTCGCGCCGTGCCTCCTGCGAGCCCGGTCCCTTCTGGCGCAGATTCAGGAGCGTCACGATCTGATTGTAGGTGATGTTGGCGGTCGAGCCGTCGGCCAGCGTCGCCAGGGTGCCGGTGAGCGAGCTGGAGACCGGGCAGACGACATACTGGCCGTCGGGCAGCCGGAACGTGATCGTGCCGCCTTCCGGATCGGCCGATTCGATCGTGACCTGTCGCGTGAGGGTCTGGTTGAACGCGACGCCGACGCGCGGCACGGCCGTCACCTGAGCCGTCGCCTGCCGTTCGGTCAACGTCACGCCCACGGCCAGCACCGCCGCGAGCAGCGAAACACCTGCGGCCTTCTTCATCGAACGGATCATCATCGGCGAATCCTCGCAAAACTCTAACGCGCTGGACAATAGCGATCCGAGACGACGGTGCAACCACAACTCAAGTGCTCCTTCCCAGCTCTGCTGGCGAGGTGTCGCCGTCTTACGGTGACGGAGGGGTCATGAGCCTAAGAAGGGGTCATGGACCTCATGACTCTATGACCCCTCCGCCGCGTACGACGGGGCACCTCCCCACGTCGTGGGGAGGAGGTTACGAGAGATGCGCCAGCGCCGCCTTCGAGACTGCGTCGGGCTGGTCGAGATAGGCGAGGTGGCCGGCGCCGGCGACGGTCTCGAGGCGCGCCGAGCGGCCGATCCCGTTCACAAACTTCCGGGCATAGCCCTGCGGCAGGATGGCATCGGCCTCGCCCCACAGGATCAGGGTCGGCGCCTCGATCAGGCCGAGACGCTTCTCCAGCCGCGTGTTGCCGAGCGGCCAGAAGGCCCGGGCCGCCGCTTCCGAGGCGCGCGTCATCTCGATCGGCCATTCGATCGGGGAAGATCGCCGCCATCTCGGCGGCGAACGCGCCGCCGACCGACGCGCCGATCAGGTCGGCGCCGGCCAGCCCCGTCTTGTCGATCAGCTGGCGCACCGCCAGCACCCAGTCGAGATGGCTGTCGAGCTCGGCATGGCCGACGGCACCAGGATAGCCCGGCAACGACGGCGCGATGACGGTACGCGTCGCGGCGAGCCTGTCGAGAAACGGCAGCCAACGCGGCAGCCCGCCCAGGCCGGCGAGGAAGCCGACCTTGGGCCCGCTGCCCTTGCTCCAGACGCGGCAGGGAAAGCCGTTGACCTCGACGGTGGTCGTCTTGGGCGCGGACACCGGCGCTACTCCGCGGCGACGAGCTTGGGCTGGAACGTCGGCACCGCGGCGCGCTGGCTGTGCGCCAGCGGCTTGGGCCACCACCTGTTCTCCCAGTCGCCGAACACGTCCTTGACCTTGGGCATCACCGTCTCGGCGAACGTCCGCGTGTTGTACTTGGTGGTGTCCTTGCTCATGTTGCCGAACTGCAGCAGCAGCATCAGGTTGCCGACATTGAGGCTGGTCGCGACATGGCGCACCTGCTCGGCCACCTCGTCGGGCGAGCCGATGATGACGTAGCCGCCGTCGACGATGTCCTTCATGTTGGTCGCCTTCAACGCTGCCTTGGTCGCCGGGTTGGCGACGTTGGCCGCCTTCGAGACCATGCTCTCGATGCCGGCGCGCTGCGTCGCCTCGGTCGTGTAGCCGGGCGGCGTGGCGAAGCGCGGATCGATGTGCAGGCAGCGGCCGTAGAAATACTCGGCCGGCTCGGTATAGAGGTCGAGCGCCTGCTGGCGGCTTTCGGCGACGCCGACGAACTGCAGGAAGCCGGCCCGGTAGGGATTGCGATCCTTGCCGAGCTTGGCCATCTCGTTCCAGAAGCCCTGCATGGTCGTGAGCCCGGCCTTGTAGCCATAGTACGACAGGTAGCAGTAGACGTAGTCCATCTCGGCGCACCAGCGCCACGTCTCGATCGAGCCGCCGCCCGGGATCCAGATCGGCGGATGCGGATCGTCCTGGATCGGCCGTGGCCAGATGTTGACGTAGCGCTGCTGGTTGAAGCGGCCGGAGAAGGCGAACGTCTCCTTCTCGGTCCACGCCTTCTTCACCAGGTCGTGCGCCTCGTAGTAGCGCTCGCGCAGCATGCTGGGGTTCTGGCCGTAGGCGAAGCAGGTATCCATCGGCGAGCCGACGGGGAAGCCCGCGATCAGCCGGCCGCCCGAGATGCAGTCGATCATGGCGAACTCCTCGGCCACCCGGGTCGGCGGATTGTAGAGCGCCAGCGAGTTGCCCATGACGCAGAGTGCGGTGTCGGTGGTGCGCCGCGCCAGCGAGCTCGCGATCAGGTTGGGCGAAGGCATCAGCCCGTAGCCGTTGGAATGGTGCTCGTTCACGCAGACCGCATCGAAGCCCACCTCGGCGGCATACTCGAGCTCGTCCATGAAGTCGTTGTACATGTGATGGGCGCGCCGCGGATCGAACAGCGACGAATGGATGTCGACCCACACCGACGGGTGCTTCTTGTTGAAGTCGTCGGGAAGCTCCGTGTAGGGCATGAGGTGAAACCACATGAGTTTCATGGCGCGCTCTCCCGGACTTGGAACGGATCGGTAAACGCCCGTTTACCTTGGGCCCGACCTGGCTTCAATGCGTGGCTTCCGCAGGGTGAGGGTAATTTTATTGTTATTGCCCCCTGACAGCAGCAACGAACCGCAATTTGTGCGTTGCAATCTCGCGAACGCAACAATAACTTCTGCTGCATTGCAGGAGGCATCGTCATGTCCGTTGTCGCTTTCGCGGCCCGCCCGCATCCGACGGCCAACCAGCCAAGGAAGGATCTCTACGAAATCGGCGAGATCCCGCCGCTCGGCCATGTTCCGAAGAACATGTACGCCTGGGTCATCCGGCGCGACCGCCATGGTCCGCCCGAGCAGTCGATGCAGCTCGAGGTCGTACCGACGCATACGATCGGCGAGGACGAGGTGCTGGTCCTCGTGATGGCGGCCGGCGTCAACTACAACGGCGTATGGGCGGGCCTTGGCCTGCCGATTTCGCCATTCGATGTCCACAAGCAGCCCTTTCACATCGCCGGCTCCGACGCCTCGGGCATTGTCTGGGCGGTCGGCGCCAAGGTGAAGCGCTGGAAGGTGGGTGACGAGGTCGTCATCCATTGCAATCAGGACGACGGCGACGACGAGGAATGCAACGGCGGCGACCCGATGTTCTCGACCAGCCAGCGCATCTGGGGCTACGAGACGCCGGACGGCTCTTTTGCGCAATTCTGCAAGGTGCAGGCGCGCCAGCTCATGAAGCGTGCCCAGCATCTCAGCTGGGAGGAGAGCGCCTGCTACACGCTGACGCTCGCCACCGCCTACCGCATGCTGTTCGGCCATCGCCCGCATATCCTGCGGCCCGGCCACAACGTGCTGGTTTGGGGCGCCGCCGGCGGCATCGGCTCCATGGCGGTGCAGCTGATCGCGACGGCCGGCGCCAATGCGATCGGCGTGATCTCCGATCCGTCGAAGAAGGATTTCGTGATGTCGCTTGGCGCCAAGGGCGTCATCAACCGCAACGATTTCGATTGCTGGGGCCAGCTGCCCGACGTCGACGACCAGAAGGGCTACGCCGAGTACATGAAGAAGTGCCGCAAGTTCGGCGCGGCGATCTGGGAGCATACCGGCAAGGGCAACGACGTCGACTTCGTGTTCGAGCATCCTGGTGAGCAGACCTTCCCGGTGTCGTGCTTCATCGTGAAACGCGGCGGCATGGTCGTGTTCTGCGCCGGCACCACCGGCTACAACCTCACCATGGACGCGCGCTTCGTGTGGATGCGCCAGAAGCGCATCCAGGGCAGCCACTTCGCCAACCTCCTTCAGGCCAGCCAGGCCAACCAGCTGGTGATCGAGCGCCGCATCGATCCGTGCATGAGCGAGGTGTTCGATTGGGCCGACATCCCGAAGGCGCACACCAAGATGTGGAAGAACCAGCACAAGCCTGGAAACATGGCCGTGCTGGTCTCCGCCAAGCGCCCCGGCCTGCGCACCCTGGAAGACGCGCTGGAAGACTAGCGCGATCAGCGAAGGATCCCTCATCGCCGGGAGCGCGCCACTTAAGGCGGAGTAACCTCCGCCGACGTGGCGCTCATCTCATTCCTTCCCCAGCTTCGCTGGGGAGGTGTCCGCGTAGTCGCGGACGGAGGGGGCATGAGCAGCCCCACCTGTGCCCTTGACCCCTCCGTCGCGTATGACGCGACACCTCCCCAGCAAAAGCTGGGGAGGGGAATGAAAAGAGAGCGTCACGTCGGCGGAGGTTACTCCGCCTTAAGTGGCGGCTCTCGGCAAGGACCCTTCGCTTAGCGATCCCGCATTGCTCCGTATGTTGCTGCCGAGACCCAAGAAATGTCCCTGATCCTGGAAAATCTGCTCGCCCTTTGCGCCGAGGCCGAGAGCGCCGCAGATCGCTACGAGACGGCGGCGCGCGAGGCGGTGCGGGCGGCTGATCGCGCCGAAAGGGAAGGTCGATCCCAAGGCGCTGGAGCGCGAGCAGTTCGCCGCCCACGGCTTCGCCTGGATCGCGACCTATGTCTCGGCGCTGCGCCAGATGAGGCGCTGGGCGGAGGCCGGTTCGGCAGGTGAGCTCGAGCAGCTCATCCTGCAGTCTGCCTTCGGCGAGTATCTCGCCCAGCTCAAGGGCGGCATCGCCCTCAGCTAGGTCGAGATCGTGCGGCCGGCCGACCTCGGCGCCGATGCCTCTGCGCTCGACTCGCTCGCCGTGAGCCGCCTGATCGCTGCCAACACGTCGGCGGTGCGCCTGCGCATCGCCGAGCTGATTGCCGACGGTCTCGACACCGGCGGCTTCGGGGCGCTCCAGCTCGACGACGAGGCCCTGGAAGAGGTGCGCCGCCAGTTCCGCCGCTTCGTCGACAGCGAGGTGGCGCCGCACGCCCATGGCTGGCATCTGCGCGACGAGCTGATCCCCTTGCCGGTGGTCGAGAAGATGGCCGAGCTCGGCGTGTTCGGGCTCACCGTGCCGGAGGAATGGGGCGGCCTCGGCATGGGCAAGCTCGCCATGTGCGTGGTCACCGAGGAGCTTTCGCGCGGCTATATCGGCGTCGGCTCGCTCGGCACGCGCTCGGAGATCGCCGCCGAGCTGATCCGCTCCGGCGGCACCGAGGCGCAGAAGCAGAAGTATCTCGGACGCATCGCCTCGGGCGAGCTGCTGCCGACGGCGGTGTTCACCGAGCCCAACACCGGCTCCGACCTCGCCAGCCTGCGCACCCGCGCCATGCTGGAGGGCGACGTCTACCGGATCCAGGGCAACAAGACCTGGATCACCCATGCCGCCCGCGCCGACATCATGACCCTGCTGGCGCGCAGTGACGCCTCCAAGCCCGGCTACCAGGGCCTGTCGATGTTCCTCGCCGAGAAGCCGCGCGGCGACGACAGCGATCCGTTCCCGGCCAAGGGCATGTCGGGCGGCGAGATCCGCGTGCTGGGCTATCGCGGCATGAAGGAGTTCGAGATCGGCTTCGACGGCTTCGAGGTGCCGGCCGAGAACCTTTTAGGCGGCAGCGAGGGCCAGGGCTTCAAGCAGCGGAGCACTGGCCGTCCAGCTTGACGCAGAGTCCCTGTCCGAGGTCCGCGAGATCCTCGCCTTTCATGTGCCGGCCCTGAAAGTCTGGGTGTTCGGCTCGCGCGCGACGGGATCGGCCAAACGTTTCTCCGACCTCGATATCGCGCTCGAAGGTGACGCGCCTATCGCATACGAGACGATCTCGAAGTTGAGGCATGCCTTCTCCGAGAGCGACCTGCCGATGAGGGTCGACGTCGTCGACTGGAATTCGCTCGACGAGGAGTTCAAGGAAGCCATTGCCGCTCAGCGCGTACTGCTCTTCGATGAGGCGGCAGTGCACTGAATCCTGCCTAGACGCCGAGATTCGGACCCAGGTCATCTGCTGCGGCCTGATTGGGCAGGAACTAGGCGGCTTTCCGACTCGATGTGCGTGATGTCGCCTGCTTCTGGCGGCTACCGGCAAGCTTGTAGGGCCTTCATCGGCTCGACTTGGGAAAAGTGCTCGACCTCTGCCAGCGCGGCCTTGTACTCGGCTTCGGTACGGATCGGGCGATTCATCATCAGATGGTCTCCGGACCTGAGTGTGGCCTTCGATATGACGTTCACATCATCAGAACAAGATGTTCCCGTGGCGGCAGCAAGCCGGCTGGCGCTGATAGGCTCCCAATCGTCAGAGTGCAGAGAACATCTTTGCGTTGCGATCGCCCAAATTCGCCCATGATCCTCTGGTCTGATCCTGCCCCGCTGTGGGACGACGACTGAAGCGACTGGGACTGACGCTGGCGTTATGCTTGGCAAGCGTCGCCGCGCACGCCGAAAAGGTGGTGCGCGAGGCTGAGTTCGCGTTGGAGACGTGCGACGTCAGTCGCGGCCTCGCGATGCTGCAGGCGCTGGCCGAGCGGGGCAACCCGGCGGCGCAGCGCCAGCTCGGCGCGGCCCTTCATCCGACCGACCCGGCTGCGGCGGAGCGCTGGTATGGGACAGCGTTCGCGACACGCAAGCGACTGGCCGAGAACGGCGACCTCGAGTCGCTCGAATGGGTAGGCAAGGCGCTGCAGTGGGGCTCGGGCACGCCGATCGACGAGGCGGCAGGGCGCGATTGGGCGAGGCGCGCGGAGAAGGCCAGGCTCGAGCGGGCGGAGGCTGGCGACGCCGAGGCGCAGTACCTGCTGGCGGAGCACCACGGCCGACTGATCGGGTCGAACTATGCGATGATCAGGAAGGCGCAGACTGCGTGGGCTCTGGTCTTTCCGGCCATCAAGGCCGCTGCTGAATCGGGCGACATGCGTGCCCAGGAGCGCCTCGCGGACATGTATCTCTATGGCCGCGGCGTGCCGGAGAGCAAGGCCGAGGCGGAGAAGTGGTATCGCACCATCGTCGACACCCTCGCGCGCGCTGCCGAGAAGGGCGAACTCGGCGCGATGCTGCGTCTGGACGACATGGTGGGCCAGGACAAGCCAGGATCGGCCGCCGCGCGGCGCTGGCATGACACCATCGACGCCAAGTATCGCGCGGCGGCGGTGCAGGGCTGCGTACCGGCCCAAGCCATGGTGGCGCTGCGCCTGCAGCAGCGCGACTACCCGCGCAAGCCCGACCGGCGCGCGCGGCTGCAGGCCTCGGTGTGGTGGACCATCCTCGAGCGCAACACCGATCCGCAGCATGCGACGTGGGTCAACCTGGCGCGCGACTGTCTCGCGGCCAACAAGCTCGACGCGGACGAGCAGGCGCTGGTGCAGGCCACGGCGGCGCGCTGCGTGCAGTCAGGCTACACCGCCTGCGACTAGACTTTCATCGCCGGGAATGCGGCACTCCGTGCCGCTCATGCTCTTCCAGGACCACGAGCAACCTGCTCCATGAGCGCCACGGAGAGCGTGTGACTTTATTGAACGCAGTCACCCCTCTCCGGTCATCCTGAGCGGAGCGAAGGATCTCATCGCCAGAAGTTCCGAAGTGCACACGTACCAAGCGGCGATGAGGTCCTTCGCTATCGGCGCTTGCTTTGCAAACGCCTTACTCAGGACGACAGAAATGTTTCCGGTGGCGAACTCATCTACCGCCAAAGAACGACGATCGAAAATGTCACGGGCTCGGAGTGGCGCGCTCCCGGCGATGACTTGTCGCCTATGCCCGCTTGTCCTCGACCTTGAGCCCCATGACCTTCTTCGGCGGGAAGCGGCGGAAGGTGCCGAGATGGGTGCGCATGCCGAGCTGGAAGGCTTCGACGTAGGCGAGCTTGCGCGTCAGGTAGTTGTGCTGCTCCTTGGGGTCGAGATAGAGATTGTAGAGGCGCGGGTAGGCGAAGCGTTCGAGCACGCCGGTGAAGCCACCCGGGCCCGCGGCGTCGGTCGGGTCGTCGCTCGTTGCCGACAGCAACATCTTGTATTCGCCGCAGCGCAGGCCGGAGAAGGTCTGCGACAGCCAGTAGTAATGGTACTTGCGGTTCGACAGGCCGTGCGGCGCCAGCAGGAAGCTCGTTTGGTCGACGCCGTCGATGTAGCGGTCGTTGGGCAGCAGCGCGGAGGCGCCGGCCAGCCCCAGCATGGTCGGCAGGATGTCGTTGAAGTCGAACAGGCCGTCGCTCTGCCGGCCGGCCTCGACCATGCCGGGCCAGAACATCAGGCCGGGCACGCGCACGCCGCCCTCCCAGGTCGAGCCCTTGGCGCAGCGGAACGGCGTGAAGGCGGCGTCCGGCCAGGTCTCCATGTGCGGGCCGTTGTCCGACGACACGAAGATCAGCGTGTCCTCGATCTGGCCGGAGCGCCCCAGCGCATCGACCAGGCGGCCCATGATGTCGTCGAGCTCGATCAGCGTGTCCTTGTAGGGATGCCTGGCCGGCGACTTGCCGAGATACTTCTCGTGCGGGTAGTTGTCGAAGTGGGCGCCGCGCGTGCAGTGGTAGAGCAGCCACGGCTTGTCGGACTTGGCCTGGCGCTCGATGAAATCGACCGAATACTGGCACCATTTCTCGTCGAGCTCGGAGAGGACGGGGATCGTCACCTCCTCGACATTGCTGAGCTCGCCGCCCTTGGTGGCGTGCACGAAGCATTTGTTGAACGGCATGTTCTCGATCCACTCGGTGCGTGCGCCGGAGTAGACGATCTCGGGGAAGAAATGCGGATCGCGCCATTCGGTGTACATGTCGGACACCGAAAGGAAGCCGTAGAAATCGTCGTAGCCGACATGCTGCGGCTGCGATTCGACATTCTCGCCGAGGTGCCACTTGCCGACCGCCTGCGTCGTGTAGCCTGCCTGGCCAAGCAGCATGGGCAGCGTGACCTCACCCTGCAGGCCGCCCGGCTCGCCGTACATCGGCGGGCGATGCAGGCCGTGCCGGTTGGGCACGCGCCCGGTATGCAGGGTGGCCCGCGACGGCGAGCACGACGGCTCGGAGTAGCACGAGGTGAGCTGCAGGCCGGCGCGCGCCAGCCGGTCGAAATGCGGCGTCGGCGCGCCGACCGCGACGCCGCCGCCATAGCAGCCGAAATCGCCCCAGCCGACATCGTCCATCAGGTAGATCAAGACGTTGGGCTTCTTCCTGCGTCCCGTGAGCTTCTGCGCAGCGGCGGCAATATCGGCCTCGTGCCGGAACGCAGGTTCGAGATGGTCGGCCGTGCGCACGGTCTGCGAGGCGATGGCGTCGAAGCTCGGCATGGTTCCCCCGGTTGGTCCCGTTCATGTTTCCGCAGGACCCTGCCTGTGTGGCCTCGAATGCACAACTCATTCCCGTCATGACTCGTGGCCGGGAGCGCGCCACTCTGTGGCGCTCATGGGAATAGCGGACATCACGATTGCGGATCGGAAGAGCATGAGCGCCACAGAGTGGCGCGCTCCCGCCATGACCCCTCCATCGCCGTAAGATGGCGACACCTCCCCAGCGGAGCTGGGGAGGAAGGGCGGAGCGCGAAATGCCTCGCTTGACCGGTGCGAGACCGTCGCCCAATGGTGCGCCGACGACAAATCGAGGAAACATGCTCCGTCGGCATTTCTTGTCCGCCGCTTCGCTGTCGGCCGTCGCGCCCGCGTCATCGCTGCAGGCCCAGGCCTGGCCGACTGGCCGGGTCACGATCATCGTGCCGTTTCCGGCGGGAGCGGCGACCGATATCACCGGGCGCGTGGTCGCCGACCGCCTTGGCCAGATGTGGGGCCAGGCGGTCGTGGTCGACAACAAGGGTGGCGGCAACGGGTTGCCGGCGGCGGAAGCAGCGGCCAAGTCCAAGCCCGACGGGCTCACGATCTTTCTGACGTCGGCGATGACCCAGGCGGTCAATCCGGCGCTTTACGACAAGCTGCCCTACGATCCGGTCGCCGACTTCGAGCCGATCACGCGCTTCGGGACCTCGCCTTTCGTCGTGCTGGTGCGCGCCGATTCGCCGATCAGGACGCTGGCCGAGCTGACGGCGCTCCTGAAGGCCGAGCCGGGCAAGCACAATTTCGGCGCCGGCGCGCTGCCGGCCCGCATCGCCTCGGAGCTCTATCGCCAGCTCGCCGGCGTCGACGCGCTCTATATCGGCTACAAGAGCAACCCGCAGGCGTTCCCCGACCTCCTGAACGGGCAGCTCACCTTCATGGTGATCGACACCATCAACGGCAAGCTGCAGATCGATCGCGGCGCGATGCGCGGCTTGGCCGTCACGCTGCCGCAGCGCGAATCCCGCTTGGCGATGGTGCCGAGCGCCGCCGAGGCCGGCCTGCCCGATTTCCAGATCTGGACCTGGACCGGCTTCTATGCCCCGAAGGGCACTCCCGGGGAGTTGGTTGCCCGACTCAATCGCGATATCGTCGCTGCCTGCCAGGATCCGCAGGTCCTGGCGCGGTTGGACACGATGGGATCGACGCCGTCGACCACCACGCCGGAGGAGTTCGCCGCCTTCACGCGCGCCGAGATGACGCGCTGGGGCGACATCAT
This sequence comes from Reyranella sp., assembly GCF_044224635.1. Classification (GTDB taxonomy): domain Bacteria; phylum Pseudomonadota; class Alphaproteobacteria; order Reyranellales; family Reyranellaceae; genus Reyranella. The sequence continues at coordinate 110,697 of NZ_JBGAKA010000024.1, forward strand.
CCGGCGCGGCAACATCAAGCTGGAGTAGGAGAGCGCCATGCAAGGATCGCTGAGCGGCAAAGCCGGGCCCCGCTATCGCCACACGGCCGACGAGAGCGCGCCCTACGAGACCATCGCGGTCGACAAGCTGACGCCGATCATCGGCGCCGAGATCAGCGGCATCGACCTCGCCAGGCCACTCAGCAACCGCCAGCAGGACGAAGTCCATCGCGCGCTCGCCGAGAACCTGGTGATCTTCTTCCGCGACCAGCACATCACCCCAGAGCAGCACCTGGCGTTCGGCCGGATGTTCGGTGACCTGCATGTTCATCCGGCGGCGCCGTCCGAGCCCGGCAAGCCCGAGCTGATGATCATCCACGCCGACAAGGATTCGCCGCGCGCCAACGGCGAGGGCTGGCACACCGACGTGAGCTGCGATCTCGAGCCGCCGATGGGCAGCATCCTCTACATCAGGAAGTGCCCGCCCAAGGGCGGCGACACGCTGTTCGCCAGCATGTATGCCGCCTACGAGTCGCTGTCCGATCGCATGAAGACCTATCTCGAAGGGTTGACCGCGATCCATGACGGCGAATCGGTCTATCGCGGCCTGTACAAGAATTACGGCATCGCCGACAAGCCGCGGTACCCGCGTGCCGAGCATCCGGTGGTGCGCACCCATCCGGTGACGCGCAAGAAGGCGCTCTACGTCAATCGCGGCTTCACCCGCACCCTGGTCGGCGTGCCGCGCGACGAGGGCGATGCCATATTGAGCTATCTCTATCAGCACATGGAGAATCCGCTGTTCCAGTGTCGCTTCCGCTGGCAGGAGAATTCCATCGCCTTCTGGGACAACCGCTGCGTCCAGCACCGCGCCATGTGGGACTACTGGCCCCACACCCGCAGTGGCAACCGTGTCACGGTGGCCGGCGACAAGCCGTTCTAGCCAGCCCTCCATGCGCCACGTCTCATTTTGCTCCCCAGCTTTGCTGGGGAGGAGCGTGAAGGAGCGGCCCTCTCTTGCTAGCGATCTTCGATTGCGATGGCGTCCTGGTGGATAGTGAGCCGATCGCCAATGCGAGCTTCTCGGCGGCGCTCGCCGCGCAGGGTCTCCACTGGTCGATCGAGGAGACGATGCGGCGGCTGCTCGGGCGCTCGCTGAAATCGTGCGTCGAGATCGTCGAGGCTGAGCTCGGCCGCACGCTGCCGGATGATTTCCTCGAGAAGATGCAGGCGGTGACCTACGGCAACTTCCGCGACGCGCCGCTGCAGCCGATCGATGGCGTCAAGGACGCCGTGCTGGCGCTGCAGGCGGCCGGAGTCGAGACCTGTGTGGCAAGCTCCGGGGCGCCGGAGAAGATGCGCTTCACGCTCGGCCTCACCGGCCTGTGGGATCTGTTCGGCGGACGCATCTTCAGCTCCAGCCAGGTTCCGCGTGGAAAACCGTTCCCTGACCTGTTCCTGCATGCCGCGTTGTCGCTCGACGTGCAGCCGTTCGACTGCATCGTGATCGAGGATTCGGTGGCGGGCGTGCAGGCGGGTCGCGCCGCCGGCATGCGCGTGCTCGCCTACGCCGGCGCGCCGTACGCCGATCGGGTCGGCCTGGCCGCGGCGGGCGGCGAGCTGTTCGACGCCATGAAGCTGCTGCCCGGCCTGGTGCTGCGATGACTGGCCTGCCGACAGGCTCGTGGTCGATGGGCGCGGCCACGCCGGAGCGCGTGATCGTCGTCGGCGCCGGCATGGCGGGAATCGTCGCCGCCCGCCTGCTGCACGATTCGGGGTTCGCGGTCACGGTGCTCGAGGCGCGCCAGCGGCTGGGGGGACGCACATGGACCGACACCTCACTGGGCGCGCCGCTCGATCTCGGCGGGTCGTGGGTGCATGGCGTCGACGGCAACCCGCTCACCCTGTGGTGCGAGAAGCTCGGCATCGCCCTGGTCGAATCGCAGGGCGACCGGTTGCTGATCGATGAGCGCGCCACCGCGCCGACGCGCGAGGGGCAGCGTCGTCGTGCCGTGCTCGGGCGTGCCGCCTTCAAGGTGGCGATCGAATGGGCGGCCTGGAAGAGCAAGGCGATGGCGCGGAGCTGGGGGCCGCGCTCGATCTCGGTGAAGCAGGCCGTCGATCCGTTGCTGCACGCCGGCTGGTTGCCCGAGATCGACAAGCTCGTGATCGCGACCTTCGTGGAGATGAGCGAAGGCGTGCAGGGCGCCCCCTACGAGGCGATCGCTGCCGAGGAATGGTTTCCCACCGAGGGGCTCGACCGCAACGCGCAGCCGCGCGGCGGTTTCCATACGCTGATCGAGGATGCCGCGCAGGGCCTTTCCGTTCGGCTCGGCGCGGCCGTGCAGCGCATCGCCTGGACCGGTGCCGGAATCGTCGCCACGCTGCAGAGCGGTGAGCGGCTCGAGGCGGAGCGTGCAGTGGTCGCGGTGCCGATCGGGCTGCTGCGCGCCGGCCTGCCGGCGCTCGATCCGCTGCCGCCCGAGGCGCAGCAGAAGGCGCTGCATCGGCTGGGCTACGGCGCAGGGGCGCTGGGCAAAATCTATTTGCGCTTTCCCGAGCGCTTCTGGCCCGAGCAGCCCAAATGGTTCGGCCGCCTGCCGGATTCGCCGGAAAAGCGTGGCACCTTCAACACGTGGGTCAGCCATGTGCAGGAGACCGGCCTGCCGATCCTTCTGAGCTTCACCAACGGCATCACGTCGGTGACTCTCGATCGCAGATCGAGCGACGCCCAGGTCGAGGAGGTGGCGATGGCCTCGCTGCGCAAGATGTTCGGCATGGACATCCCGCGGCCGGAGGCGATGGCCTTTCCGCGCTGGGTGAGCGATCCGTGGTCGCGCGGCGGCTACTCCTATCCCGGCGTCGGCAGCCCGCCGGAGGATCGCGAGGGACACGCGCGTCCGCTGGGACAGCGCGTCTATTTCGCCGGCGAGGCGACCGAGCCGGTCGAGTACGGCACCGTGCATGCGGCGCTGTGGTCGGGCGAGCAGGCGGCCGAAGCCGTATTCCGCGCCGCCACCGGCTCAGCCGCCAGCCGCGACATGAGGCCATGGTCCGCCGCCCGCACTGGCGCCGGCCGCCACAATGACTAGATTGAGGCTTGTTCTCCTCCCAGCTTCGCTGGGGAGGTGTCCGCGTCTTCGCGGACGGAGGGGTCATGCTCTTCGCCGGGAGCGTGCCACTCTCCCCTCCCTAAGCGTAGCTTGGGGAGGTGTCGCGTCATACGCGACGGAGGGGTCATGAGCAGCGGGACTGAGGCCTCTGACCCCTCCGTCCGCGTCGGCATTTTGGCCGCGCAGCGGCCAAAAGCCTTTAGACGCGGACACCTCCCCAG